>NZ_KB893359.1 GCF_000374045.1 Segetibacter koreensis DSM 18137
GGTAGTTGTGATGTTATTATCATTGATGATTTTCCATGTCTGTCTTCAATAATTTCCATAAGTGATTGTCGGCTTTGTGCATCGAAGGGTTGTATACCAAAGTCGTCAAGTATTAGCAGGTGTTGACGTTCTATTTTGGTTATCTCTTTAATGTAGGAAGCATCGGCTTTCGCCATTTTGAGCTTGGCAAAGAGTTTTGGGGTATTAGCATAGAGTACGCGATAGCCTAACATGCATGCCTGGTGACCTAAAGCAGATGCGATATAGCTTTTACCAATACCTGTGCTACCTGTTATAAGCAAGTTTTCGTTTCGGTTAATGAAGTTGCATTCTGCCAGGCGCATCATCTGGTTACGGTCGATGTTGCGATTAGCATGATAATAGAGGTCTTCTATCGAAGCTTTATAGCGGAAGCGTGCATTAAGAAGTTGCCGCTCAATACGCCTGTTCTGTCGGTCATCCCATTCAGCATCAACAAGATGAGCCAGTAACTCATCAGCGGTGTAATCAATTGTCTGCCCGGTTTCCAGGCTGCTTTTAAAAGCGTGGAACATGTCAAAGAACTTCATCTTGCGCATTTTGTCCAGAGTGTTTGTGTTCATATAGTTGTTGTTTTTAGAAAGTTCATTTGTAGTAATCTTCTCCCCTTATATTATCATGAATGGGCATTGAGAGTTCCTCGGCAAAGAGGCTGTCCTGATAACTGTCCATCTTATTTTCAAGGATTGACTGAATGGTTTTATAATTATACACCCCATAGTCCAAAGCCCTTCTGCAGGCAATTACGAGCCGCTCGTTACCGGCTTTACGAGAAAAACCAGATAGTTATCAGTGAAACACAACGGCAATAGATGAATGTAGCGACTATCATTGTGATATGCTGCTTGCAGTGGTTTCAATTTTAAAACCCTTTCGCATGGCAACCTCCAACTAATACATCAATTTTTTATTTTTGTTTCTACTAGATCTTGTGCTTTAAAATGGGGGATAAAAAAAAGAAAGTAACAGTAGAAAGAATAAGTACATTCTATTTCTGCTACAGTTTGATCAGCTATTAAAGATATATATTTTATTTTATATTTGAAATAGTAAAGGACGTTTCAGATTTCTCTTGCATCTATTGAAATAATCTCTAAAAAAGCTTTTTGAAATGCAGTGTAGTCAAGAAGAACAAGATATTATGTAATAAATTGCTAATGGAGAGGTTGTCGATTCCTTCTTAGGCATCCTTTTTGAGTTTCTCAAAAAATAAGATTCTTTTACCTTCGACAATACCTGCAGGTGCTTACCGAGCTCTGTGTGTTACAATTAATTGCATCGATCTTCAGCCTCCCAGACCTTTCAAACAATTACGTTAATCACCTAATTCCAACTGGTTTTTTACAAGCTCGTAATAAGCTCCTTTGTTATGTGTTAATTGAAGATGAGAACCTCTTTCAACAATTTCGCCATCTTCAAGTACTATCAATTGGTCTGCATTTTTGACCGTACTTAAACGATGCGCCACCACTACTACTGTTCTTCCCTTGAAATATTCACTAAGATTTTCAATTACAGTTTTTTCATTATTTGCATCAAGGGCGCTCGTAGCTTCATCGAGAAAAAGGTAAGATGGATTTTTATAAATAGCACGGGCGAGAATAATTCTTTGTGTTTGTCCTGAACTGAGTGATACCCCTTCATCGCCAATTTCTGTCATGTAGCCTTTAGGCAAACCAATAATAAACTCATGGATGTTTGCAATTTCTGCTGCTTTAACAATAGCTTCAAAATTTTTCTCATGGCCCATTGCTATATTGTCAGCAATTGTAGCACTGAATAGCCTGCTATCCTGCAACACTACGCCGCACTTTTCTCTCCACCTACCGTGATGCAAATCTCTAAAGTTGCGGTTGGATAATGAGACTGATCCGTTAATCGGATCATAAAAGCGAAGGAGTAATTTCATGAGAGTTGTTTTTCCACTGCCACTTGAACCTACAATAGCCGTTATTTTGCCTGCAAAAATTCGGAGGGAAATATCTTTTAATACCGGCTCGCATTGTTCACCGTAACCAAATGTTACATTCGACAAAACAACATCTCCTTTATCTGGAATTTCCTCTGCAAGCCCTCGTTCTTCAGTATCTTCGTCTTCCTGTTTCATAACATCACAGATGCGCTCCATTCCCATCTTTGCGTCCTGCCACGAAGTTAAAAGTTCTTGCAACTGCTGAAGAGGACTGCTCAACTGGCCAATAATCATAGTTATAGCAAACATAGTTCCAAGGCTAATATTTCCATCCATAACGCTTTTTGCAGTAATGAAAGTAATGGTGATGGTTGTCCCCTGCTTAAAAATATCTGATCCTATTTTTTGCAATTGGGCGAGAGTTAGAGATTTGATTTTCAGTTTATATAACCCCGACTTGATTTTTTGCCACTCCCACCTTTTATGCCACATGCTGTTACTGATTTTGATATCCTGTATCCCGGTCATAATCTCTATTACTTTACTATTCTCCTTTGAATAGTATCCAAAAAGCTTGTAATCAATACTTCTTCTTTTACGCATGAACAAAAATGCCCAGGCAAAGCCGAGCAAAGACCCTGATATAAATATGGAGAAAACTAAGGTGCTATAGACTTCGAGAACAATACTTAGCACTACAAAATTTAAAAACGAAAAAATAGTATTTAGCGAGGCGACAGTTAGCAAATTTTCAATCTTGTGATGATCTGCGATGCGTTGTATCAGGTCGCCTGTAACGTGTTTATCAAAAAAAGAAACAGGCAGTTTCAGAATCTTGGTAAGAAAGTCAGACACCATAGCGATATTGATACGAGATCCCATGTGTAATAATAAGTTACTACGAAGAATATCAGTTATACTGTTTCCGATAAACAAGACCACCTGACCGAAAAGTATTAGATAAACAAAATTGAGATTGTGGCTGTTGATTCCTTTATCAACAAGGGCCCGTGTAAAATAGGGGGTACAAAGCATAATCAAACTGCCAATAATCATAATGAAAAGCAGTTTTATAAATATGTTCTTTTGGGGAACAAAGTATTTCCATAATGAATTTAGCTCATTTTTTTTATCATACTGTTTTGTATTTCCCTTATTAAAAAACGCCGAAGTAGGCTCCAGAAGCAGGGCGTATCCTTTTTGTTCCGGGCTTATCTCAGTAACTGAAGCAGCTTCATCGCTTTCACGTTGTCTTCCAAGCCAACTTTCCATAAATTCTTTCTCGCCAAATGTTACTAGACCACGAGCCGGATCGGCTACATAAAAAGTTCCCCTTTTGTTTGGCTTTGGTAGCTTGTACACTACTACAAAATGGTTTTCATTCCAATGCAATATAATGGGCGCCTCCTGCCCAGCCTCTTTTAGCTGTTCCAAATGCATTTTCATCCCAATGCAATGTAATCCTATTGCTTCAGCGGCTTTGCTTAGTCCTAAAAGCGAAACTCCAACCTTCGTCACCTCACACTTCTTTTTAATATAATCTAAAGAGTACTCCTGCCCATAGTATTCTGCCATCATTTTCAAACATGCCGGGCCACAATCTCTTGCCCCTAATTGAGTGGTAAAAGGAAATCTCATAACTTCTCATTTTTGCGGTTAAAGGCTGTATTGGGAAATTGTTTAAATTTCTACAAGCCGTTGGAATTAAAGAAAGAAGACCAAAAAGAGATGAATACGTCAGAAAACTTCTAAGGTCTTCTTTTTTTCGCGTGCTATTCTTGACTCGTAATATTTGAGGAGGTAATCATATATGACTAGTTCTACCATTCGCTGCTTGCTTAAAAACATTCGGTTAACGAACATGTGAAGGTAGCTTGACATTAATCTCAGTAGTTGAGATTTATCGTAACAAACAGATGAGGAAGACAAAATTTGTTCAATCGTATTTCTGTAATTATCGCTATTAATGCGAAATGCATCTATCGCTGTTTTTAAATCCTTGTTGTCATCTAAATTTTCACTCATTAATTGATGAATGAGTTGTTTGTTGCTGCTAAAACGTTCCGAAATTTTTTTCTGCTCTTGGGGACCTATTTTAAATTCACTTGAAAAATTATTATGGAGTATTTTTATAAGATCACGTTTTTGTTCTGTATTGTAATAAAAATCATCCAGAATAATATCAATCGCCTTCAACGCCACTTGCCATCGATACTGCTCTCCAGCATCGCCGTCAAGCATAGATATAAAGTTCAAAATAGCTACTGAATGATGATAAAAAATGCTTTCGCTCAATTCCATCGTATCGAGTCCATAACGTTCTATCTCGCGCTTATATGTTTCAAATTGAAGGTTATGTACTGCATGGTTATTCACGTAAGGCTGCAAAACAACTCGAAGCATATACACCACATGTTTCCAAAAGTCTTTCTTATTAGAATGATGAAAACGAATTCTTATGTGCTGCCCATGATCATAATACCTTATAAAAAAATAAGAGTCGATATATTTCTCAGAAATCAACTTTTCTGTTAGAGGTTTCAAAACATCCGATAAAATTTTTTCAGCGGTCTTTGTGCCGCAATATATTTTTGCGTAAAGCCATTCTGAGCCTACCGGAAAATATCGTTTAATTACATGTTTAACTTCGCTGTTAAATTCTTTATTTCTTGTTTCAGAATCAATCCTTTTATTCTTGTCAAAGGCAACAATAATTTCGCCTGCATAGTGTCCTTCTGAGCTTTCAATCCAGCAATCACCAGGAAGATCAAGCGTTTCTGTAAGTGTTATGTAACCCCTTTTAGTAATTTCTGCTAATAACAGCTTAACGCAAAATATATTTTCAAGGTGCAGCAATAGTGCGTTATCACCGTTAGACAGAAGCACATATGGCGGAAGGTTTTTCTTTTTCACAATTTTGGAAAATGCCAAAAACAGGTCATTATCATTTTTCTCATCACAACCTTTTATGTCCTCTTTTGTTACAATCCAGCGTGCCTTGGAAAGAATGTATTTTCCGTAACTCACGCGTGGAAGAAATGGACTGCTTTCAAGCGCACCCCAGTTCCAGCCCACGGTACGGATTTGCTGATACTGGAGATCGCAAAGAAACTGGTAAATAGGAAGGGTACTCATCGAAAAATTGTGCGCGGTGGTCATTCTTGGAATAACCTGCTTATTCAAGCGTTGAGAACGAAGTATTACTTTGCCGTTTTCAATTCCAACGACGAGGTCAGTTACAGGGATTTGATGTTTGTCATCTAAGGTTGAGCCACTTAAATAAGGAATTTCGTAATTACGTAAGACAGGACGCATTAGTATGTTGCCAATTCGAGATTCAGGCAGATGAACAATTTCAGCAAAAAGGCAGTCCTTTTGATGCGCTTCCTCTTTTTGCAAAATAGTTTTTGTAAAGTTTTCAATTTCAGGATGAAGATGACAAAATCTTCCAAGCAAGTTCCCTCCTGAAGGACCGGACGGGGACTGAAGAGTTATTTTATAATTTCCCTGGTTAATGTCTTCTGCTGATTTTGCATTGATCCGTACCATTGTACACATTGCATCGGGAAGCCTTGTCGGTTTAATTTCTTTTTTTGATAATTTTTCAAGCAGTTGATCAGTAAGTACTATTTCAGTTTTCCCTTCTGCGACTGCGTCATAGTAGAGCTGCAATTTAAAACCATCTGTTTCCGCGCGTTGCGTTGAATTTGCTTTTGCAGACCCGTTTCCAATGGGAAGGCCGTCAATCAGGGGAGATTCTTCCATTCCATTAGTTGCAAATTTTCCATAGCCAATGCCAGACTCCGTATCAAGTACTTCTACCAGCGGAATCCACTGGCTATCATAGCGGGTCAGAAAGGCATTTTTAAAATCAGCAAATGAATCTTGTTGTGCTACACTAGGTGAAACGAGTTGCATTAGTGTGCAACCAAATAATATCTCGTCCATCACCTTTTTATGTATAACCGCCGACGAAGCAGGACGGTAGCTATCCACCTGAACGAGTGTTTTTAAATGAACCGGAATTTCCAATTGTTTAAGATGATGAATAATTTCTAAATATAAATTATGATTATTTTTATTTTTTGGATTTGCCTTCAAGTGAGCAAATACTTTACTAACTTCTTCAAGGTGAGTAGAGTAATTATTTAGATGCTGCAGAGTTTTAAGTTTTTGCAGAAGAACAGTAAAATATTCCTCTCCTGTTACACTTGGCTCCATCTCGCTTACAAGTAACTGTCCAAAAATTAATTCATAAATATATTCAATAGCTTCATCGTGTGAAGTTGTAACATCAATAATCGCAGTTGCAAGTTCTAGCGGTGTAGCTCCTTGCCTGGCTACCAATAATACTTTTTCCAGGTAAGGTGATTTTTCTACCTGCACAAGATGATAACTGCGTCCGCTTTGCTCAGTAAACCGATGTTCTATATATCTTAAATTGTTGCCTAAAGGGTACATCGAAGAATTTGGATAAAACTTTAGCTGGTTACATACCTCTTTCTGTTTTAGCAAATGCGAATATAGCTGGCACACATAATCCATGTCGAGGCGTCCGAAACGTTGCAGGCTCTCTTTTTCTTCAAGTTTAATTGAGGTTGTGTCGGAAATTTTTCCCAAAGTACAGGAAGCAAACAAACCATAAGGTGTGCACCGGGTACACATACGGATCATATATTTTGCAAGTGCCAATTCGGTTTTCTCCCTCTTATCAGACTTCTCAATTTTGTTCTCAAGCCAGAGTAATAGTTGTTCGTACAAATCTGGAGAGCCAATATATAACGCTTCCGTTGCGATCGGTTGCTGATAAAATTTGCGCAGTGCCTCCCTTAGGATTTCTTTTGAAGACTCTGTATTTATTCCATTTGGACTTTTCCATTTAAAAAATACTTCTATCGGAAATAACGGGTTGCGAACTACAAATGAGGTATGGGGTGTGTACCATTCTCCAAAGTGATTTTTTATTTTAAACATTAGTCAGAAATATTAAGTCCCAATCGGGGTTTATGTTGAAGAAATACGATAAGTAAACCAAGGCAATGCCTGCACTTCCGTCAAGAAGGCCATATTGAGAGGTTAATTCAAAACCTTTTTTCTCTTCCTTAAACAGGGCCGAATAATAACCTCCTACATATTCTCCAGGCTTGTAGAACTGGTTCATTGTAATGTCAAGCCATCGTTGAGTTGCACTTTCAAAAGCATCATGTTTTGTAAGTTTATAAAGCTGGTGATATTGATGGATGATACCAGTGGAACCATGACAGAACGGTGCATCTGAACATGAAGAATTTTTAAAAGTTCGCAGGGTGGTTTTCAAAGCAATTTCAATTCCTTTATTCTTCCACTTATCGTTTTCTAAAGCTCTGCCGGAATGAATAAGAGCATTAGCCATACCCAAATCTCCATAACACCATGCAAGTCGCGTTTCAGTTCTGCTATCCCATCTTCTTCCCACTTCAACTGAGCCAGGAAAGCAATAAACAGGGTCATCAATAATTTCATATTGCAATAAAAATGGAATGCATGACATCAATATTGTCTCAATTTGACCTTGACGTATTCCAAGTCGGTGCACCTGTGCAAGAAATGAAATAACGCCAGGCATACCGTGAGCCATTCCAAAATTAAAATTGTCTTTATGGTAATTTTTGTAAGCCGGAGTAATCCAAACCCAGTGGTTGCCAATGGGGACGCTCATATCAGCAAGAAGATCTACAACCTTTTCAAGATACTTTTTTTCACCAGTCTCTTTATTGCGTTCAAGAAAATAAATACCAAGCCCGACGATGCCATGTAAAGGGTCCCAGTTGCCAGACTTAAAATCATAGTCCAACCCACAATCAATAAAGCTATCTAGTTGCGAAAGGTTTAAATCATCATCAGCATCAAGTAAGCCCATATTTCTCAGATGCTGAAAGACAAATGCAATGCCGGCGACGCCCCAGGACATGTTATAATGTAGCCCATCGTTTGCCAGACAATCAGCCAACTCATCTAAATAATCCATTGTGATTTGCCCGTACTCCTCCCGTGGAAATACTTTAGATAAATAAGCAAACAATAATGTTATTCCGGCTTTTCCGCTAAGCAACCCTACATTATGTGTTTTGTTTTTTCCCTTTTGTATTTCAGTTGCTATTATTTTAACCTGTTGAAGCAATGATGCACACACAACTGTAAATTTTATTTTATAAATTATTATTTAAAATTTCATTACCGGTTTTGGTAAATTCTGAAAAATTCTATGCTTGTACATATTAAGAAAAGCACCGGCATTATTTCAATTTTTATGATAGGGAATAATAACCGATGCTTTTGGCGATAAAAGATCGAAGTGCAATCTTATTATCTTAATAGTTTATCGGACAGCATATAGAGCCGAAAGTGCCTGGACAAGTGCAAAGCGTATTAAGTGTTACGCTACAGTCCAGGTTTTGGGTATTAGGCTTTGCTCCACCAAAGCGTTGGTTCATTTCAGATGCATCAAGGTTAGAGATTGTCATTTTGTTCAATCTTAGCTTTTTTACTTCTTTTTTCATTTTATTTGTTTTTTTATTTTTTGCGCCTACTCTGGTAAAGGATTTTCGGCTTCCTCCTTTCTTTAGTAAAAATAGTAGGGCGGAATAGCTTGTAAAATCGCTAATGATTAACTGGCAGGAATTACCTATTTGACGGTGGAGAGCAAATGATATTTGGACCCTATAAAAAAGTGCTACAACAGCAATTAGAAATCGTAGAATTATCTGTAGGAAGAGATTTGACTAAACCATAAAGCAGAATTTTTCAAGTAGATATATGGACGACAATAATATTATTATTGTAATAATGTTTGTGAAAAACAAAGAAATAGTAGCATGGTCTTTTTTAAAAAAGGTTAGACATCTGATGATTATCTAAAGCAAGATAATTGATAGAGCAAAAGCTTAAGTGATTGAAACCTGTTTAAAAAAAGTGAAGATATCGATATAGGTAATGTTATGATAAGAAAAAGAACACCAAATAAGTATACAAACCTAACCTGAAAAACTAATCGCATTTGCAGAAGCTGAATTGACTTAAGGAGTTTAAGGATAGCTACATCTTTACAAAACTCTTCTTTAAAAAAGATAATAATTAGCTGCTGTATTCCATTACACCTATGTCGGGTGAAACCCTCTGCATTCAAATATTTTTTATTGTCATCTTCTTTATATCGTCACACATTACTTTCCTTTCCGCTTACTATAGTTTTGTTTACCTCAATACTTCCATACGCAACTTTTAAAGTGGGTTTTCCTGCTTTCAGGCTGACAGTTCCAAAACCTGTTGCTGTAGAGATAAAGCTTGTAAAGTCTCCGATTTTAGAATCTATATACAATGTTTTGTCTACTGCATCATATCTAACACCTGTCAGTCCTTCTATCATTCCGTAGCTTGACATAGCACGAGCATACCAATGTCCACATTCGTACTCATTAAATGGATTTCTTGTTCTTCCGTCGTAACGGTCACGACAGGCACGAATTATATCAAGTGCTTCCTGCACTTTTCCCATCAGCATCAAGTGCGATGCTACCTGGTATTCGATGCCTGTCCATACTTCGTCACTATATACAAACGGCAGTGATAACTTCCCTCCTTTCGGCCATGTGCATAGTAACAGCCCGCCTTCGTTTCCTAAAGCATATGATGGTCTTTGCGGATTAGGATGGTCTGTAAGGTCTTTCTTCAAATTGTATTTATGCACTGATAGTAAATGGCTTTGAACTTTTTGCCTGTCAATAAAATTTTCTAACCCGCACATTTTTCCAATCCATGCACCTAATACACCATCGCTGAGGCAGCCGATTCCATATTGATATTTTGGTCCTTCTTTTTGCAAAATCGTTTTTGCTTCTGCTGAGTATTCACCACCAAAAGATTTTGCTGTAGCCGGGTCGGGCGCATTTAAATTCTTGTATTCAATATCCTGGATAAAATATTCGCCATTATACAATTTTGTTTCGATGTACTGTTTGCCCTTGTCGTACAATGCCTGGTATTTTCTTACATCTTTTTGTAGAAAAGTTCCCATTTTAATCACCGCAGTCAAAGCGCCGAGGTAAAAGCTGGTACACATACCATCAGGCCCCCAAAATTCAATATCATAAGTATTGTGATGTGGCTCTTCTACCACTCCTTTGCTTTTAGGATCCCAGATACCAATACAATAGTCCATACTTTTTACAACCATTGGATAAATGTTAGAAAGCCATTTGCTGTCTCCACCTATCCGCCATTCGCGGTGTACTTTCATTATGCCGCCTAACTGCCCATCTGCTGCTGCATGAAAATCATGTTTTAGAGGACTAATAGGGAGATTTGCTCTGAAGCCCTGGTGACCTTCCTTATTCTGGTTTTCGCAAAACTCTGTGTTGCGTAAAGTTCTTTCCAGTGTTGGAAACAAATGAGGTATTGCTTGCGCATAATTCCATACATGGGTACAGTTGCCGTGGCAACAGCCATTATCATCACCACAACCTTCCCAACTCCATAACCGGCCATCATATTGCCTTAGGACTGTCGGAGATTTAATGATAGTGAGGTTGGCAGCAACAGCTTCTATTATTTCTGCAGGTAACGTGCTTGCATAAAAGGCTTCTTTAAAAAGATTGGATTTTCTTTGTAGCTCTTTATAATTTTTCGCCCAGTAATCAACAACTTCGTAAATGCTGCTGAACTTGCTGCTATACCAAGGCTTGTAATTAGGTGAGGAATTTTGTTTGCCTGTTGCAACACCAAGGTCTGCCGGAC
Organism: Segetibacter koreensis DSM 18137; assembly: GCF_000374045.1. Lineage (GTDB taxonomy): Bacteria > Bacteroidota > Bacteroidia > Chitinophagales > Chitinophagaceae > Segetibacter > Segetibacter koreensis. Next base: position 10,724 of record NZ_KB893359.1, read on the forward strand.
CACCGCAACAACCTGAAGCAGGGTCGCAACTTTTCTTTTCGTCTTTTACTACTTCGCCTATATGCATGTCAGTTTCCGGAACATACCACGCCATCATTACCCGTATTGTTTTGCTCGCTCCTGCCGCTAATGTAAATGGTACGTACAATGAAGCTCCCGGTGCATTTTTTTCTACAGGCTCAACTGCCTGTACAATGCCATCTCTTACATTGTTCCATGCCATTGTTAAAGGGTCCCACCAACCACCGCGGAACCAGCAATAATCAACAACCGTTTTTGCATCGTCTGTAAATATTGCAAACTCACCTTTGTATTGTGGCTTATCTTTTGTTTCATCCTGGCTAACAACAAAACCATTATCTATTTTTTTTATGCTGTTCGTTGCTCCTTCATTAGCAGCTAAAAAATTTTTTGAATTGTATGAAAATACAGCATTTACACTGGCGGTACGGTTGTTTACAAACTTGTATTCAATCGCTCCGACAGGCAGGCTGGAGTTATCTTCATCTGTTGGTACAAACGGACTCCAGCCCTTAATTTGCACTTTAAGCGGCACATCAGAATCATGAAGATTGATGGTGCAAAAAGGAAATTCTGTAATAAATTCCGCAGTCTTAAATCTCGGCAGTCCAAAGGTTGTACCTGCTGCACCATTACCTGTTCCGCGTTGACCAAAAAATTTCCATTCAGGAACCTGTCCCTCCAAAACCTTTGCACCATTTTTCATTCCTTTTACAGAAATAGCAGCAAACATTGCAGGCTCATTAAAAATCTCAGGTTTGTTTCTAACGCTCATGTGAGATATCGCCCCAGTACCTTCCAGACAAAACATGCCCGCACCAATGCCTCCTATCGGGAAAGCAACCCGGTTAAGATATTCATCTTTATACGCCGTGTTATACTTTCTTTTGTGCGAAGTTTTTCCGGGATTATCTGCAGTTTCATCTTTCTTTTCTTCTGCTTTGATTTGTTCAGAATCGTTGGCTTGTAACAAAGAAGTTGGCGCTACGGCAGCGCCTACAGAACCTATTGCAATATTTTTTAAAAACGAACGTCGATTGTTATTGTCTTCCATAATATTCTTAATTATTCTATTAAAATAATGCAGCTAAATCCTCTCTTAACAAATAACCATTTAATGAACTGCATATATTGGTTCCTCTGTTGCATACTGTCCCTTGTGTTTTTTCACGCCCCATATTGCATAAAAACCAATGAAAGCAAAGCAGAAAAGAGGAAGTAAAAAAGCTATAGACATGCCTGAATGGTCAGCGATGGCACCCATTACCGGAGGACAAAACGCTCCCCCTGCAACTGCCATAACAAGGAATGATGCTGCCTTTTTTGTTAATGGTCCGAGCCCCTTAATCCCTAAAGCAAAAATGGTCGGAAACATAACTGACATAAAGAAATAAGTTGAAAAAAGTGCTATTACGCTTACCCATCCCAAGCCCATAACTACGATGCCTGTTAAGACTGTATTGATGATGGCATAAACCGCAAGTAACCGCTTCGGCGATATAAACTTCATTATATAAGACCCTGTTAAACGGCCTATCCAAAAGGAACCCATACCACCTATTGCAAGAATCAGTGAAGCCGCCTGTTCAGGATTTTTAGGCATGAAGACCTGGCCAAAAAGACCTAAGTGCAGCATCATACCTGCTATAGTTTCTTGTAAACCGGTAACAGTTTCGGTGACAAAATTGATAAAAAAAGAATTTACACCCGTTTGTGCTGCCACGTATAAAAACTGGGCGATTACTGCAAGTATAAAGGATGGATGCTTAAGTAACTCGCGGGTGGGTGCATTTGTTGCTATACCCTCTTCATTATCCTCTTGTATCGCCGGTAGCCGGGTGAAGGAAAATATAAGCGCTACAAAAACTACTATACTGCCAACATACATATAAGGTTGAATCAGTGAATCAAAGGTGCCTGAATTGCCCGACTTCTCTACGCCAAAAATAAAAAGCCCGCCCATTAAAGGTCCGAGTATCCATCCAAGTCCATTAAAGGACTGAGCAATATTAATGCGTCGGGCGGCGCCATACTTTGGACCAAGAACAGTAGTATAAGGGTTAGCAGCCGTTTCAAGACAAGATAAGCCACAGGCTATAATAAACAGTGCAACCAAAAAAGGAACAAAGGCAGCGAATTTAGCAGCGGGATAAAATAAAAAAGCGCCTAAAGCAAATAAAGATAGACCAAGTATAATCCCTTTTTTGTACCCGAACCGTTTCATAAACAATCCGGCGGGATAAGCCATTACCAGGTAACCTATATAAAGAGAAAACTGTACAAAACCGGATTCTGCTTTAGATACGTGAAGTGTGTTCTGAAAATGTTTGTCAAGTACATCCAGCAATCCATGAGCAAATCCCCATAGTAGAAACAAGATCGTTATCATTGCAAATGGCTTTCGATAACTTGTGCCATCAGCAGCCTTAAAAAGGCTCTTAGTTGTATTTTTCATATGTCAGTCGTTTTAAAAAATCATTTTACCCCCATCCTAAAGGGAGAGAAACAACAAGCGTTAAAATATTAAATTTTGTTCATAGCTCGGCAGCAATTTATTTGTATAATGCACCGTAGGTAGCACAGGCACGATAATCTGCACCTTCAGTATCTGAACCAAAGGCATTCCATGAAGATGGACGGAATATCTTTTCTTCCTGCACGTTGTGCATACAAACGGGTATGCGTAACATAGATGCTAAAGAAATCAGCAAGTGACCAATATGTCCATAGCTGATCGCACCATGGTTTGCTCCCCAGTGAGACATTACGTTGTATACATCTGTAAATGCTCCTTTGCCTGTCAGACGCGGAACAAACCATGTGGTTGGCCAGGTTCTGTCTGTTCTTTCGTCTAATATATTATGAACATTTTCAGGCACTTCAATCGTTTCACCTTCTGCAATCTGTAGTACGGGACCAATACCTTTTACGAGATTTAGACGACACATTGTTACCGGCATTCCGCCTTTGGTTACAAACTTTGATGAATAACCTCCTCCTCTAAAGTATCCGTTGTTTGCAGGATACCAGGTCGTTGACTGTAAACATGCATCAGCTTCTTCTTTTTGAATTTCCCAGAAAGGTTTCATTGCAGGTTTGCCATCGATGGTTTGCTGACCACTTCCATCGAGTGTAGCTGAACCGGAATTGATCAGATGGATAAAACCATTGGCAGCAGCTCCTTCAGGTCTCCAATTGGCAACTCTTTCAACAGCAGCCGGACTCCAGTAAGTTCGAACATCGGCAAAAATCTGGGCCGTGTTAGTAAGAAGATAATTAAACAACATGCTTACACCGTTGAGTGAATCGTTTTCGGTTGCAACCATAAATGGAGCACGAATGCCATTCCAGTCGAAAGATGAGTTAAGAATGGCTTCAGCAAAATCTCCGTTAGGTAAAAAATCTGTCCACTGCCTTTGCCCCTGGAAACCGGAAACAATAGCATCATGCCCAAAAGCTTCTTCACCAAAACCTTTTTCTTTCAGTTTAGGATTGCCAACCATTAGGTCACGTATAATAATGGTCATTTTGACTACAAATTCCCAGTCTTTGTCTTTTTGTTCGCGCGAAAATTGCTTTTCCTGCGGATTGAAGTCTTCGCCTTCTTTACAATTTTCTTTTACCCACGCCAGGCCTTTCTGAAACTCATCTTCATCATAAATATTCTTTTCTATTCGCCTGTATACTTCTGAAGAATCTACATACTCATTTCGCATTCCAAGATACTCTCTAAACATATCAGGAATAACAATAGAGCCGGCAATACCCATAGAAACGGAACCTATAGCGAGATAAGATTTACCACGCATAATAGCAACGGCAAGTCCTGCCCTCGCAAAATTTAATAGTTTTTCTTTTACATCTTCGGGTATAATCTCATCTCCTAAATCCTGCACGTCTCTGCCATAAATACCAAAAGCAGGTAGTCCAAACTGGTTATGAGCAGCTAAAGTCGCAGCGAGGTATACTGCCCCCGGTCTTTGTGTTCCATTAAAACCCCAGATTGCTTTTGGCAAAGTGGGATTCATATCCATTGTTTCACTTCCGTAGGCCCAACAAGGCGTAACCGATAAGGAAACACCAACATTACTTGTTTCAAACTTTTTTGCACACAAATTTGCTTCATGCACACCTCCTATACATTGGTCTGCGATTACACATTGTACAGGCTCTCCATTGGGATAGCGTAATTCGTTTTGATATAAGGCTGCTACATTCTGAGCCATCTTCATAGTCGTTTCTTCCAACGACTCTCTTACACCGCCAAGACGACCATCAATAATAGGTCTTATACCAATTTTTGGATAATCTGTTTGTTGAATCATATGACAAGTTGAAAATGAATTTAAAATGCTTTTATAATGTCATCGAGAGATACGCCAAACAGCTTTTTGGCAATACCATCTAATGCCTGCTCGCTTCCGGTAAAATGGAAAACCGAATGTTTGTGAGAAAGGGTTTCATTAGGCTTTAAAAATGCAGCTGGAGACACACTCTCTATTTCATAAAAGGGGCCCATTTGAGAACCATCGGCTAATGGACCATCATTATAGGCATTCACAGCGTCACCAGAAAAAGGTGGCTTGGTTGTATTCCATTCCTGGTTTAAATATTTAGCACCCGGTTCTACATCAAACATGATGGCAGTTAATACTTTGTTTTCTGAATCATAACTGCCTGCAAACGGCTTTGCTTTGCCAGGTACAACGCCAAGTTTTCCCCTGCTTTTTCCATCTGCTTTAAAGTAAAGAACATCATCAGTATGTTTTATTCTATCTGCAGGTATTTCACCAAAATAATTTGTTGTAGCCACTTTACTAAATGGCTGACCGGCGGCATTTTTAAAAGGAACGACAATAACCGTTGCAGGTGTTGGTTTAAACATATCCAACAACCACATACAGGGCATACCTGTTGATTCTGTCCATGCATTAGTACCTTTGTTTGTAAGTACATTTACGGTCTCATAACCTACTACTTTTACGGATGTATCTAATGTAGTTCCAAGGTCATTATTAATTTGCTTGCTGTCTAACATTTTAATGGTCCGATCAACCATCAACTGCATTTCGGTGCCTTTGTAGTTCGTCAGTTTCATTTCTTTTTGCATAGAAACCGAATTATTACTTTTATTGGTCACGTTCCATGTTTCCGTATCTATTGGAGCAGGTGTTTTCCAATTGTCAAAAACCATTTTAGAACCTGGCTTGAAATACAGTGAAAACCTTCCACCTTCAGGGCCAAGCCAAAAACGATTTTCGCCACCGTAAGCATTCATGTGTGCATCAACGGGCCCGCTAAATGCTTTATAATTGACCCATCCAAAACTTAATCCTTCGTTACCATCTGCGGTTGACGTAAATACTTTTGCCTGGTACTTAGGTGAGACAATGATCTGCGAATTATCACCCTCTTTTAAAACAACAACACTGTCATGCTGCTTTAAAAAATGCAGGTCGTAACCAAAAGTCCCTTCTTTATATAAAGTCGAGTCTTTGTTTTCACCCTGCTCATTTGGAGCAGAATTATTGCATGAAGAATTTATCATGGTAAAAAGTAAAAGAATGTGAAACCAGCTTTTTCTCATTGAGAAATTTTTGTTTAAATGTTTTTTACAAGTCTTTTGAATAATGCTAATTCACTTCGAGATGATCCTTATCTGTCAGCTTCGGAAAACTATTGTGAGGCTCCGACTGGTACCAAAAAGCTGTGGTTGCAATATCATCCTGCAGAGGCAAATAACGCCCGTCATGTCGCCATCCTAAAGCCTGGATAGTTACTTTTAAATTCTTTTCAAATCTTATAGGATCCATAATGTGCCAGCGGTACATGCCAAAACGTTGTGCAATTTCATAATGACCATCTCCTTTGATAACCTGGTGAAGGCCGACATACGGTGTTGAATATTCAGTGTAATTCACTTCGTCAACTCCTGCTGCATTTTTTTTCCGGGTATCAAAATCATAAGCGCCATTAAAATAATCTTCTGTGCCGGTACCGTTAATAGTTGGGTAATCAGTATCTCCGTCCATAAAAAATTTAATTTCCCCTTCGCCCCACCAGCCGTTGTTGTGTGAGCCGTAGGCCATGTATGTTCCTACATATTGACCTTTACCTACAATACTATCTACGATTACAAAATCTTTTTTATAAGGCAAAGGGTTTACTCTTCTAAACTGGGCATGAAAATAAGCAGCATCTTTAGGAACATCGGTTAGTGTATAATCGACCTGGTAATACAAAACCATGTCCTCATTATTAATGTTTTCCATGGTAATTCTGCATTTTCTTCTAAACGGCATCGGCCAGTAGCAATTAAAACCACTGCCGGGATTTACATTAACTGCCAGTGAATTAAGATGCGAAAATTTGCCCCAGCCCATTCCAAAAAAATCACCTACAGGCACTTCTACCGAAGGTTTGGTTTCGTCATCCCAATAAAAACGGAGTATAGAATAACGCCAGTTTCCGGTGGGAGTCATCCAGATGTGTTGAATAGATCCGGGACCCGTAATTTCCGCAACGTTAAAAGTGGTATGTGCTTTTATAACGACGCTTGGGCTTACTTTCCATCCTTTACCTAAATCTCGCGAAGCGTTTTTTCCTGTGCCTTCCGTAGCCATACCTCCTTTACCTTTTTCACCGGTAAAGTTTTCAGGACTTATAGAACGCGTTTTTGCATCCGACATCATGTAGATGTTGCCCATATTCATATTGAGACCATTAAAACCTGTTTGACTAAAAACTGTGAGAGATAAAAAACTTGAGGCAAGAATTAGTATTCTTCTTTTCATATGGAGTTGTTATGGGTTAATAATTATTTTGATAATGGATAATTAAAAATCTTTCATTTGTTTTTACAAAAGCTTTCAAGCAATTTTTAGTTCATTTCAACAATAGTTAGTTTATAAAGAATCCGGGCAGGATCTATGCTATAACTGTTTATAATGCCCAAGATAAAAATATTGTTGGCAAGTACATTAAAAATTATATAAAATGAATATTCAAGCTGTTACAGTAAAACATTTTTTTTGACAGCCCGAATATACTGGAAAAGACATTGTTATGTTGATGATATTATTAACAGTTTTGTCCTTTGTTGAAAAGCCAATACAGGAAAACCTCTTGCTACTAATGTAAGTAATATAGACTTTCCCCAACATCAATTTTTGAATTAAAAAAAGAATAAAAGACTATTCGATTATTTCGTTAAGCGTTTACGCGAGTAAATAAAAATATTTGTTGAAATATCAGGTCATTGTCGAAGAAAAACACTTATAAAAATGATGCAAGTAAAGGGTACTGAATTTGAGTTTGAATAAACTGGGTACGCATATAATTTTGCGGAAGAGTTAAATATGATTTTCTTTTCTTGTTACTTCAATTTCTCGTTGAAAAAATCAATTGTTCTCTTCCAGGCTAGTTCTGCAGCCGCTTTATCGTAACGAGGTGTTGTATCATTATGAAAGCCGTGGTTTACGTTAGGATATATGTAAGCCGTATATTCTTTGCCATTCTCTTTTAATGCAGCTTCATACGCCGGCCATCCCTCGTTTATCCTTGTATCCAATGCCGCATAGTGTAAGAGAAGCGGCGCCTTTATTTTCGGAACGTCTTCTTTCGCAGGCTGGCCTCCGTAAAACGGTACAGCTGCAGCAAGATCCGGAATTTTCACTGCCATCTGATTTGCAATTCCCCCGCCAAAGCAAAAACCTACAACACCCACTTTGCCATTACAATCCTGGTGATTTCTCATGTAGTTGTAAGCAGCAATAAAGTCTTCCAACATCTCATTTTGGTTGCGTTTACTTTGCAATTCACGACCTGCGTCGTCATTACCAGGATAGCCACCTAACGGAGTTAATGCATCAGGAGCGATCGAGATAAACCCTGCTAGAGCAGCTCTCCTGGCAACATCTTCAATGTGGGGATTCAAACCCCTGTTTTCATGAACAACTACGATGCTACCAAGTTTGCGTTTGGCATCAGCAGGCTTTGACAACAACGCTTTAATCATTCCGCCACCTTTTGGTGACTCATAATTAATGTATTCTGATTTTAAACGAGGATCATCGCGTTTAATTTGAATCGCGTCCTGATAATCGGGCATCAAAAAACTCATAAGCGCCGGCACTGTAAGACCTCCTACTGCGTATGTAGACAGCTTTTGCATAAAATCGCGCCTGTTGACCCGGTTGTGAGCATAGTCATCATAAAGATCAAACACTTCTTGTTTAATGTCTTCTTTTTTTATTTTGTTCATTTTAGTCTAAATGTATTTACCTTAAAAATAGGTAATTCCGCATCATTGGGTTTCTTTAATGCACTTTATATTTCAATATTTTTCCACCAACATTCAAATTGAACTTGTATAAAAGAAAAGGAGAAAAACAGGTAATAATAGTCGAAGAGTGAATGAAATCTTTATTAACGTAAAAGGGAAATAAATGTATGTAAATAGAAATCGTGCTTCAACATTATATAAACCCTAACAATTCGAATTGGCTGCTAAGAGATTGGTTATTCATGCAGAAAAAGATAATTAGATTTTGGAAGACATCTTCTAAACAGATTTTTGTTGTAATTTTCATCGTACTAAATAAATGGTATTAATTTTCTCAGCTTATTTGTTTGTAAGTTATTTTGTTCAAAGCCAATTCTCTTGTATGATCCAACACAAATTGCAACAAGAAGAAATCATAATTACAATAAATATTTAAGATATGAAAAATTTAAAATACTATATGATGCGGCTCATTGCGGTAGATATTTTCCTTTTGACACTTATATGTTGGACAAATAATTGCAATGCTCAGTCCACTCCTAAGCGATCATTACTTGCACTTTCTAAAACCAATCATACGCTGGCAATTGTAGACCCCGTTACATTAAATATTATCGCTCGCATTCCTGTTGGCGAAGATCCGCACGAAGTTGTCGCTTCTTCAGACGGACGAACTGCATATGTTTGCATTTACGGAGGCGGTGCCTTACATGAAATAAACATAATTGACCTTGTTGCTCAAAAACCTTTATTAAACCTCGATACAAGACCACTCTTCGGGCCACATGATATAACATTTGTTAATGGGAAGGCATGGTTTACCGCAGAAGGTTCTAAATCGGTCGGTCGCTATGACCCCGCCACAGGAAAGCTCGATTGGAGCATGGGAACAGGTCAGGACAGGACACACATGATCCACGTTACCGAGGATGGGAAAAGGATCTACACGACAAACGTCTCTTCCGGAACTGTCAGTATTCTTACAGATACACTAATCCAGCCCGGAAAAATGGCGCCTCCTAACGCTAAACCGCGGGAGGGTTGGGTTCAGACCATTGTTTCTACTGCCAAGGGCTCCGAAGGATTTGATGTGTCACCAGACGGCAATGAGTTATGGACCGCATCAAGTGAGGATGGAACCATTTCCATTATTGATCTCACAACAAAAAAATCAGCAGCGAAAATTGATGGAAAGGTTGTAGGTGCTAACCGACTCAAATTTACGCCCGATGGTAAGTTAGTATTTATTTCGAGTCTTCAAACAGGCGACCTGACCATTTTTGATGCTAAATCACATACTGAAAGGAAACGACTGAAACTTGGTCATGGCGCTGCAGGAATTCTTATGGATCGCGATGCATCACGTGCTTTTGTTGCTTGCTCGGCTGATAATTATGTGGCTATCGTAGATCTCAAAACTTTAGAAGTTACCCGTCATATTGATGTTGGCGGAGTACCTGATGGTCTTGCATGGGCAGTTCAGCCTTAAGTTCTTTAAGGAATTACACATTGCATTTGGCACCCTCGGTTTCCAAACCGATTTTTTTCGCTAATAGAGCGTGCACTTATCTATAAAAATCTAAAGTGTACGGTATTAATTGAAATGCTGTAAAAGTACGCTCAAAATAAAATTTAGTCCCATCTACCCTTGTTATTGTATTGCGAGTATTAATACGAAATGAAAAATTTTTTGGTGAATAAAGAAAATGTTTCTACTATTGTCTCCTGTATGATACAATGAAAATACCTGCAACATTTATTTCTTCAAAGTTTTCGTATTCTAAGATCACCAATGGGTTGAGTTTTTATGATACATATTTTATAGTCATTCCTTCTAAATATAATTTATACAATAACACATTAAAAAAGCTCCGATGAAAAAAATAACGATTTGCTTTCTCAACCTTATTTTAATATGTTTTTTTGCGTCAGCTCAGTTAGAGACAGGAGAAAATGTAGCTGTAACAAGCACCGACGCGGGTAAAGTACGCGGATATATACACAACCGTATTTATACTTACAAAGGCATACCATATGCAGAGGCAAAACGCTTCGAAGCACCACAAAAGCCAGAACCCTGGACAGGTATACGCAGTTCAATGACTTATGGTCCGGTTGCACCATTAATGGATCCAACCACCTCTGTACAGGACGAAAGCGAGTTTGTTTATCATCACGATTGGGGCTACACAAATGAAGATTGTATGCGTGTTAATGTTTGGACACCCGGTATAAACGATGGAAAGAAAAGACCTGTAATGTTCTGGATACATGGTGGTGGTTACACATCCGGTTCCTCGCAGGAGTTACCTTCTTACGATGGTGAAAACCTTTCTAAAACAGGTGATGTTGTAGTGGTCTCTATCAATCACCGTTTGAATATTCTTGGCTTTTTAGATCTTTCGGCGTACGGCGAAAAATACAGGCATTCTGCAAATGTCAGCATGCTCGATATTAAGGCTGCGCTGGAATGGGTAAAAACGAACATAGCCAATTTTGGAGGTGATCCAGGCAACGTCACGATTTTTGGTCAATCGGGCGGTGGAGCTAAAGTAAACACATTGATGGCTATGCCTTCGGCAAAAGGTCTCTTTCAAAAAGCCATTAACGAAAGCGGCTCGTTTAGGATGAATATGCTGGATAAAGCTACTACGAAAGCCATTAGCGCAGAAGTATTAAAAGAATTGAATCTCGGCGCTGACCAGGTGGATAGCCTGCAGACCATACCCTTTGCGCAATTGAGTGCGGCGGGTAAAAAGGCACTGAGAGTCATTGAAGATAAATTTAAGGCGCAAGGAAAGCCTGTAGGTGGTTTTGGTTTAAGTTGGGGACCTAGCGTCGACGGTGAGGATCTGCCCTACCAGCTTTTTTCAGCGGAAGCCTTTGAATTATCTAAAAATATCCCTTTGCTAATTGGCACTGTAAAAAACGAGTTCATGCCTTCGTTATTTGGCGGCATAAGCAATGCGCCTATCGACACAATCATGAACTATATCAAAAAGCAACAAGGCAGTAAGGCTGATGCTTATATCGCTGCAGTGAAGAAAGCCTATCCAAATGATACAAAACCTTCTGATTTGATTGACGTGGACGTGATGTTCCGGCCTGGTGCAGTAGCGCAGGCGAATAAAAAATCGGCACTCCACATGTCACCTGTTTACATGTATCTTTTTACATGGCAATCACCGGTACTGGACGGAAAATATAAAGCGGTGCATTGCATCGAACTCCCTTTTGTTTTCAATAATATTGCCCGTTGCGAAGAGATGACAGGTGGCAAAAAAGAAGCTTATGTATTGGCGGATAAAATGAGCAAAGCCTGGATTAAATTTGCAAGAACGGGCAACCCCAACCACAAAGGTTTACCTAACTGGCCCACCTTTAATGCAACAAATACGGCAACTATGCATTTCGATAATAAATGTGAAGTAAAACCGCAAATGGATAAAGAATTATTTGATCTCCTTAGCTTATAAAAATTCAACATCATACTTCAAATCACATTGCTTTGCGTTTATTTCATTTTAAAAATTTTGTTCAAATAAGTTTGCATGAAGAATATATTTTTCTCGCTCTTCCAGTTGCCATCTGAATGATTATTGTCGAATACGAAAAGAGGAAATGAAGCGAGGTAGAGTACTTATTATTGGAGGAGTTGGCAGATTAACAGTTGCCTTAAGTTCACATAAAGCAGAGTTCTCCAATTTGTCTCAACATTTTTGTCGTTCATCTCTTTTTTTAACTAGTAAACTGCTGGTGCGAGTATTTTTAATCTCAATGCTATTCTTCTACTTAAAAAAATTTTTCAGTTATGCCATATCGCACTTTCTTTCTCAATAAAAGCATTCGCAATCGTTTTGTTGCCAACTGCCTTGAATCATATACTTTTATCATTGAAATTATTCTATTAAAAACATTACAGCAAATTGATTGATCTGCTCATGAGCATGTTTTTTGATATCTTTAAAAAGAGGCAAGCAAAACGATCTTTAATGGAGGGGATAAAACTTTATTTTCAGATTCCGCTATTGCATTAAGCAAACGTAAAAAAATAATTGAGCCGATCACAATCATTTAACTACTTAAATATTACACATGACAAACAGAAGAAAATTTTTACAACAAACCGGTGCTGCAGCTTTGGGTGGTTGGTTGTTGCCTCGTCTCGCCAATGCGAGTTTGTCCAACAAGGCAGTACAACCCATCGGCCTTCAGCTATACACGCTGGGTGATTTAATGACTACTGATACAAAAGGAACGTTACAAAAGTTAGCCGCTATCGGTTATAAAGAATTAGAAAGTGCGGGGTCACAAAAAGGAAACTTTTACGGGTATAAGCCTAAAGAGTTTGCAAGCATGGTAAAAGACATGGGCATGAATTGGCGTTCTGCTCATGTAGGTGGTGCTCCTTTTACAATAGAACAGGTAATGAAAATGGCAAAGACGGCAGCAGACTCTGCAAGAATGCAGAAAATCGCCGAGCGGATTAAGAATATGCCTCCAATGTTAAACCTCAAAAATGATTATCAAAGACTGGCTGATGATGCAGCCGAAGGCGGCATAAGTTATTTGGTATGTTCGAGCATACCTGTTAATACGTTAGATGAAATCAAAACGGCAGTAGAGGTGTTTAGCAAGGCGGGTGAAGCCTGCAAGAAAGTAGGTGTGCAATTTGCCTACCATAACCACACTACTGAATTTGACCAAGTGGAAGGGCATCGTCCTTTTGATTACATCCTTTCCAACACTGATAAAGACATGGTGAAGATGGAATTGGATCTGGCGTGGGCCACAAAAGCCAATCAGGACCCCGTTGAACTATTCAAACTGCACCCTGGTCGTTTTCCATTGTGGCACGTTAAAGACCTGGATAAGACCAACAAAAATCCAGCAGAAGTAGGAACAGGATTAGTTGATTTCAAACGGATTTTTGACAACGCGAAAGAGTCGGGCATGAAGTATTTTTTTGTAGAGCAGGATCAAGCCCCGCAGCCACTACAAAATGTTACTAATAGTTTTAATTATTTAAATAAATTGTTGGGCTAATTACTGGCTCGAACGTTTTATAAATATTTAATCCTTTAATGTCGGCCCGGCATTTCGTATAATCGTTATTTTTTGTACTTCATCTAAGTAACCCTCAAGTGCAAAACCAACGGTTGATCAAAATAAAAAGTCAATCAGTACTAACTATGCCCGGTAGTGTTTCTCAAAACACTACCGGGCATAAATGAAACGCCCTCATTGACCAGCAACTTAACCTGTGTGCTACGACCAGTAGTCATTGTTCCATCCCTGCCCGTCAGCAAGTGTTTATTTACAATTAGAGATTCGTCATGCAATTGGCGAATGCGAGGACAGCATCAGAAATGGCTCCTTTAACAATGCTGGTCTTCGTTATAGGCATCCCGCTACAACTTAGAAAATTGCTTATAAACAATTTTGTCTTCACTTAGAATTTTTACAGTGTATACGCCACTCGAAAAAGCCGAAACATCAAGTTGTACAACTGTATTTAAAATGTTTGATTGAATAGTTTTCATTACAACTCCAGCAGAAGATATAACTGATATTATCGCAGGCTTACCTTTATTCAATCCCGTTGTACTAATGCTTATTATATCATTTGCAGGATTAGGATATAGTTTTAAACTTATGGAATTATTTATATTGCTTTTCCCATCTCTTAAAGATGGTCTGTTGCTGACCATAGGCGTATTCTGCAAGGTTACTGTAACTGTTATTGGATCAGATGTAGATGAGAGACCTTTATCATCAGTAGCTTTAGCTGTAACAGTGTAAGTACCAGGTTGTACATCTCTCCACCAGCATGTATAGGGATAGCTGTATTCTGTTCTTAATAATGTTTTTCCAACAAAAAATTCTACTTTACTTATTTTGTCATTGGCATCTTTTGCTTTCGCAATTAAATGAACTTTAGCATGAGCACTAAATACTGAACTATCTGCCGGAGTTACAATACTTACCACCGGTGGCACATTAGAATCAACTACTGATACTTCTATACTGTTAGAAGTAATTACGTTGCCCTTAGTATCGTATGCTTTTGCAGTAAGGTGATAAGTGCCAACTGGAACATTTGTCCATAAGAAACCGTAGGGAGAAACGACCTCTGTATGCAATAAAGTTGTATCACGGTAAAATCTTACTTTTTTTATAGCTGCATCGTCATCCGCAACAGTTGCATCTAGTTTAATTCTTGCCGGCGCGGTATATTTTACAATGTTATCAGCAATCGTAAGTTTTACTATTGCAGGTTTATTTAATCCCAATTTGTAACTCGCTACCGCTGTTTGTGTAAAGTATGTATATGTAAAATTGTCTGGGGTTAATATATCACTTGCGCCGATCGCATAGACCCTATCCCCTCCTATAACTAATTGGTTGATACGATCACGACTTAAAGTTTGATTAGCATGATCGAAATTTGTTACCAATTTACCTCCTTTGCCAAAAGAGGAGTCAGGTGTGCCATCAGAATTATATTTCACAAGTGCAAAATCAAAATAATCGGAGCTAAAGGTTTTTATCGTATATCCTCCAACTAATATTTTTTCATTTTCGTTGGTAACAATTGAAGTTGCATAATCATTGTTGGTATCAAAGTCAGTAATTACTGTACCCTTATTTACAAATGACTCATCAAGCTTACCATCGGAAAGATAACGACTAACGGCAAAATCATCACTTGAAGACGCTGCACTTCCTATGTATCCCGCTGCCAAAATTCTATTATTCTTGTCTACGGTAATTGACATAATGATTATATTGGTAATTAACTTTCCGCCAGAGCCAAACGATTTATCTATTGAACCATTAACATTGTACCGAACAATAGCTCCGTTTCCCGAAACTAATATTTTACCGTCTTTTTGGAGTACCAGGGAATAGGGGTAGTTCAAATCAAAATCTAACGAGACTTTTCCTTCAACTCCAAAAGAATTGTCAATCGTTCCATTACTGTTGTAACGCATTATAAATTTTGACCCAAATGCTACGATTTTTCCATCTGGCTGTATGGCTATCTTTTCAATTTGCCCTACACCAAAGTCAGAAACCACTTCTCCGTTTTTTCCAAACGAAGAATCTGGGTTTCCATCTGAATTATAGCAAACAAGGAAAAAAGCGCCAGATGGACCGTTAGGTATACTTGTAGATCCTCCTACTACAATTTTTCCATCCGTTTGAATAGCAACACTGGTAGCCACATCAGTGTTGTCAAAACCATATCCGAAGGGATCATAAGAACCGTCGTTGTGAAAGCCTTTCGTTCCTCCGCGAAAAGAGGTATCAAATGTGCCATTTCTATTAAAACGAGTTACTATAAAATCAACATAGTTTTCCGGAAGTTTGTAAATAGGTCTGCTGGCCCATCCAACGCAAACAATTTTACCATCTTTTTGAATAGCGCCGCTGGTGAAGTTTGAATTTAAATCAAAACTGTTTTTAGCATAACCGTTTGTGCCAAATGAAGAGTCTAGGAAGCTATTATGAGGATCGTTAACCACAGAAAAATGGACAGCAGACGTAGTTGAAAGGCCGCGATTATCGGTGGCTTTAGCCAATAAAACATGGTTTCCAGCAGGCACATCCTTTAATATGAAGGTTTTGCCAATGGAAGGATGGTTAGCAAAAGTGAAAGTTTTTAATAATATAGAGTCATTGTAAAATTCTAATCTACTTATTGTTCCGTCAGAGTCTGATGCAAAAGCATCCATCCTAACAACTGCGGGTGCTGCAAAACTTGCAAATTCAACAGGATTTGTAATATTTACAATGGGCTTTTTATTAGGCACTACCGACATACTGATGGGATCACTTGTAGTAACAGCGCCACTATCATCGGTCGCCTTAGCAGAGATAGTATAATTACCTATTGGTACGTTTATCCAGGTATATTGATAAGGAGATGCTTTTTTTGTTGCTAATAATACTGACCCATTATAAAATTGTACTTTTTTAATTCTTCCGTCGGCATCAAAAGCCTCAGCTTCTAAATGGATAGTTATAGGTGCCAGGAAAACCTGGTTATTTGTTGGCCCTATAAGTCGTACGACCGGCGGCAGATTGGTTACAACCGATATCAAAACCTGAGATGAAGATGTAGATAAGCCACTATTATCTATAGCTTTAGCAGTAATAATATAAGAGCCTGCTTTTAAATTCTTCCAGCTAAAAGAGTAAGGGCTGGTATCATCAGTAGCCAGCAATGTTTTTCCATTATAAAATTCTACTTTAATTATTGTGCCGTCAGTATCGGACGCAGTAACATCAATTACAATAGTTGCAGAAGTGCTGTGAACCGAATTGTTTATTGGGCTGGTGATAATTACAGATGGCGGAATTGCAGTAACGGTAGCGGTAAATTCACAACTTTTTAGTGGCTGAGCGGCTAACGCATAATGAACAACAGTCGTTCCTTTATTAAAAATTTTACCACTGGCACTTCCCGTTCCGGTGCCGATTGTAGCACCTGTAAAAGTATAATTAACCAGAGAATTACCACCCGTCAAAATAGGATCTATACCGTTGATTATGGCAGTATTTTTCCCTTTATCTACAGGTACATTTTTAGAAGAAGGGCAGGCAAGATTTGGGGTCTCATCCAGCAGATAAGCTGCAATTACTCCATTACTATCCGCCACGCCTACTACATACAATCTCTGCCCAGAGATAACTGTGCCCTTTATTATATCAGAACCTGTGCTTACTTCTGTTATTTGTTTCCCGCCGGTTGAAAAATTGGTATCCAGACTACCGTCAGGAAAATAACATGCAATAGCAAAATCAGAAGTATTTTCTGCCTTATAACTACCGCAAATAATTATATTGCCATTTGGTTGAATAGCCATTGAGTATGCTGTAGCCTGACCTGGGCCAAACTGGGTATTTTGTATCCCGGTAGAATTAAATGTATTATCCAAACTCCAATCAGAATTATACCTGGCAATAGAGAACCCGTTTTCAGAAGATCCGGAAGTAACTATTTTCCCATCATTTTGTATAACTAAAGAAGAAATATTGAAAGGAGATCCTACCGTCCCATAATACTCTTCCGGAGGCGTTCCATCAGCATTAAATATAAAAATCTCGTGGGCCGACGAACTCGTGACTATTATTTTCCCATCGTCTTTAACAGCTATGAAAGAAGTATGGAATGGAAATTCATAATATGATACATCTAAAACTCTTTTTCCATTACCTGCAAAAGTAGAATCCGGTCTCCCATCCGATTTGAACCGGTATACAAAAAGGGCGTTAAGATTTAGCGGCCATCCTGCTGCTACACCCGCTGTTGCTGCTACAATTTTACCATCAGTTTGAATTGCTAAAGAGGATCCCGCCCCTTCATAAAACAATTCTCCGTTAGTCCCAAAACTATTGTCAATAGTTCCATCAGTATTATATCTTATTGTGAAAGATCGAGTTCCGTCATTTGTATTAACATTTCCCGATACTAATATTTTACCATCTGGCTGAATGACTAATGATAAAGCTTCGGAAGCATACTGAAAATTAGATAATACTGTGCCATCATTTGAAAAAGTACTGTCCAAATTACCATCAGCATTATACCTTGCTAATGCGAAGTGTTCTTTTACAGAACCAACTACAACGATTTTTTTGTCATTTTGAACAGCAATACTTGTATAAGAAGAATTGGCAGGAAAGCCGGCTTTAGCAATACCCATAACGCCAAAAGAAGAATCGATCTCTCCCCCTTGAGAAAAAATATTTGCAGAAAAGAAAAAAGATACCGTAATAAGTAAAATTATTTTTTTCATGTTTCAAAATTTATCATGGTCAGCAAATAACTACTCTAAAAAAACCTTCTTTTCTTAAGGTTATTTTTAACATCAGCAGGTATTGAATTACTTATTGAAGTGAGGAAGTAAAATATTCAACAGGCAAATAAAGATGGAAAGTTAAAAGCAGCATTTTTATGATGAAAGGCAGAATAAATTATGATACTGATCCACAAAAACTAATTATGGAAGCTATAGGATTGTGGAAAGTTTTGCAACTTTCAATACATGTTGTGGTAAAACAAAGTTTAATACCAGGCGCGGCAGCAGAGTAAGGGCTAATAGAGTTCGGAATGATTTCAAAACCTTTTTAAAATAATAACTTCAAAGGGTTAGCCTCTATACAATAGGTACATTTTTTTATAAAAATTTTAAAATTCGTTTCTATTCATTCACGTTTTCCGCCGCCTGGCTTTTTATCAGATTCAATTCTTCCTCAGTTTTATCTTCTATGCTTCTAAAATCGTTGCTTGCCTCTTTTTGAGCCCTCAAAATTTCATCAAGTTTTATATGAATTGCTAAAGTATCTTTATTTGAAGATTGTTGAATGACAAACACCATTAAAAAAGTAATAATTGTAGTTCCAGTGTTTATTACAAGTTGCCAGTTTTCAGAATAATGAAATATTGGGCCACATATTCCCCATATAATTACAATCAAACATGCTGCTATAAAAGCCCAATAGCTACCAGCAGCTTTGGTTATTTTCTTTGAAAATTTATCAAAGGTTTGAGAGAGCGTCATTTTTTTATTTTTTGAGATTAAAGATACCGTTAATAGGAATGTTTTTATGTTCATTTTCTTAAAAAACTACTTCAAGTTCTTGTTTTTAGATTGCTTTCTAAATTGATAAATGTTGCAATTTTTAGAAAAAACCACCTGAAGGAAAAGATGCCTGATTTATTATTACAAAGAAGGAAATGCTAACAGAAATAATATTCGACTGAGAAGTTGCAAAAATTATTCAAGCCAATATATTTTATCTAATTATCAAATTTCATTTTTCAAAGAAGTGCTTTTTATAGTTCTTCTTTTCTTCAATATCCAATATACTCCCTTTACATCCGTTTGCCATTTTGGTAGCACTATAACAAGTATTATCTCTTCTATAATATCAGCGATAGTAACAAGGGCCGTTGTATAAAACAATAATGAAACGGGTTGTGGCAGAAAAAACATCAATATAAAAAACACGCCCTGCAATATGGCTGCAATTTTTGCTAAGTATGTATGAAAACTACTTAATTTTCCATACTGCCGAAGTGATAAAGAAACTTGAAGTATATACAAAACCAGCATTACAGAAATAACGACATAATTGCTTTTTATAAATAGTGGCTTGAGCATAAATAAGCCGATAATGGCAAGTAAAACAGTAAGGTCATCGGCAATAGAATCTAATCTTGAGCCCAATACACTTGTCACTTTATATCTGCGGGCAAGAAAACCATCAATAAAATCAGTAAAGAAACTTAGGCTTAACAGCCAACTAAATGTATGGATCTGTTTATCTACAAGCAGGAGTAACAGGACCGGGGCCGCAATTAAGCGGTAAAGGGTAATGGCATTAATGATATAATAGGCAGGCTTATTCATTCTTTAAAGAGAATCAAATAAGCAAAAACAAAAGGAGCGGAACCGAGCAATGAATCAAAACGGTCGAGCATACCGCCATGACCAGGCAAAATAGTACCGGCATCTTTAATGTTAAGACTTCTTTTCATTAAAGATTTTGTAAGATCTCCAACTGTACCGAAAACTACAATAAGTAGTGTAATAATGACCCAATCGACGGTATCGGTATCTAAAAGAAAATGAGTAGCAAAATATGAAACCAGAAGAGCAAGAATAGCTCCCCCTATACTTCCTTCCCACGTTTTGTTTGGAGAAATGCGCTCAAACAATTTGTGTTTACCAATGGCCTTTCCAACAACGTAAGCCCCCGAATCGCTTGTCCATAAAACTAAAAAATAGCAAAGCATCATGTAAGGATGATACCTGGATTGAGGAAACGGAAAAAAAGCTATAGCAATAAAGAAAATAACTGGAATCGTTATATAAATTATACCGAGAAAAGTGATTGCTATGTTTTGAAAAGGATTTGCTGATCTGAAGTAAAGTTCTTCTGCAAAAATTAAAAAGGCAAACGGAATAGAAACAAGCAAAATCTTCCAATTATAAAAATGACATACAACTAATGAGAACGTGATTAACATGACTAATGATAGAAGCATTCCTGAAATGTTTCGGGGAGTAAGAAACTTGGAATGAAACAAATGATAAAACTCCAGCAAGGCAAGGCAGTTGATCAGGATTAAGAGTGCAATGAAACTATAAGTACCTTCAATTATAGATGCTGTAATTACAAGTATTAAAAAAGCTCCGGTAATTAGTCTTTTTGATAAATTATTCATAAGCATTTCTAAAAAGCAACCGCAGCTTAATTTTTAAAAATTAAAGGACCTATATGATGTAGCTTTTACAACTTTTGGCGTTTTATCATTAATTTTTTCGGTATTTATGCTTCTATCATTTTTGCACTTTACATTCATCTTATTACAGCAATTCAGTTTGCTTTCGGGAAGATAGAAACTTCTTCTTAGGCTCCATTTTACGCTAATTTTTATAACACCAGTCGACCTTCACCCAGTGTTTCACGAATAAATTTCTGAATCTCTTCAGGAAGCACAGCGATCATATTATTTGTCTCACTTTCGCTTACAAAATAATGTAGGGTTCGTAAAACTGCTTTTAGCGCCTGCATTGCAGTCTCATCATTGCCAAAATCATAACTCGCTGTTTTACCGTCTTCCATTCGTATTTCGTCGAGAAAATCTTTTAAATGTTTTATACGGGTAAAGGAATTAGAAGGACTCCAACCATCTACGTATACACTTTTTAATGCCATTGGTAATTGTGATAGTAACTGAAGTGATTCTTCGACTGTAAGCCTGTTACGCAAGGCATGCAACACTGCACGTAATATACGGCCAGCCTTATCCCGCGACACCTTCAAGTCGTCTGCAAGCATTTTGACTACCTCATTTCCTTTCGCTGCATATTTTTCAAAATCTAGTGACATATACTTATCATTTATTGTGTTTATAATCTCTGTCAATTTCGAAAGTCCGTTTTAATATAAATAATGATACTTATCTAAGGGTCTTTAAAATAATGACAAATGTTTTTAAATGACTTGTTATAAGCATACGGACTTTGCCTTACATCTTGTATTGTAATAATTATATTTACAGTTTTATATTATGCTTTTACTTTTTGCCAGCGTTTTAAATACGGAAGAATATTAAGTGACTTTTCAATAATATCAGCTTGAATGTTCATTTTCGGCATTTGAGCAGCAAGAAATGACTTCATTTGTTCCATCGTCATATCCGGATTTATAAATGCACCATTCTGGTAACAATACTTGCAATACTCGCTGCTTTTTGAACCATCTTTTTCGGTACCCCTGTCATTAATATTGTCAATGGGCATTGTACAGCTCTGGCAAAACATTTGAGGATCCATGTTATAAATATTTTAGGGTGAATATTTTAATAAAATTGATTTTCGCCAATACAGATCCTTTAGATTGTACTTAGAGGCTAGTCCTCTTCTTTGGCTTTGATCGCTATTTTGTTTACAGCTTTCATTTGCTGTTGTTTCTTTTAGGAGAGAGACACTCATTTTTTAAGAAGCTTTGTATTAATGAATTGCGAATGCAAATCATTAATACACTACAATTGTTTTGTGTATGTTTTTTGCAGGCCGCCTTGTTTTAGGTACAAGCAAACGCAGTATTCCTTCTCTGTACTCCGCACCCGCAAATTCCGCATCCACATTTTTTGGTAGCGTAATTTGCCTTTTAAAACAGTCATAATTAAATTCATGTAAGTGAAAATTTTCAGGTTCACTTACATCGCATTCTATATGCATCACACAAACAGACAAAATATTTTCATCTGCTTGTATAAGAAATTCCTCTCTTTTTACGCCCGGTATGGCCACTTCCACTTTAAATGCGTTGTCTAATTCTGCTACGTTTACGGCCGGGAGAAATGTGTCAGCTTTATCCAGCCGTTTTAATTCTTCCTTTATTTGCTCCTCTTTCAGCAAGGGCACGTATTCTCCCGGATAAATAAGATCGTCAGAGTGATGGGATATTGAATTTTCCATTTTCGTAGTTTTAGTTGAGAAGAAACAACAAAACTACCTCCTCTGCAAGCTAATTTAATTGACCGTAATAATACAATTAAGTGATTCTGGTCATATTAAAGCTCCCTTTAAAAACTACTGCAAGGCAGCAGTTGGCACTTTTTGTATTGTTTGTGCCGCAGTCGTTTTCTCAGCGGCTCGTTTACCTAAAATATTTTCAAGGTCTTCTTTAAAAAGAACTTCTTTTTTTATTAAAAGCTCTGCCAGTTCAACTAGAAGGTCTTTGTTTTGCTGTAATATTTCTTTTGACCTGTCATATGCTCCTTCCACCAGTTTTCGAACTTCTTCATCAATTAGCTTTGCTGTTTCTTCACTGTATGGTTTTTGAAAACCAGTATCCCGCTGACCAGTAGAATCATAGAAACTGATGTTGCCAATTTTTTTATTGAAGCCATAATACACTACCATCATGTATGCTTCCTTTGTTACTTTTTCCAGGTCATCCAAAGCTCCGGATGACACTTCGCCAAACATAACTTCTTCCGATGCCCGGCCGCCTAATGTGGCACACAAATGCTCTACGAAAGCAGACTCAGTCCTTAATTGTTTTTCCTCTGGTAAATACCATGATGCACCTAAAGATTTACCTCTCGGAATGATGGATACTTTTACCAATGGATCAACCTGTTTCAATAACCAGCTAACGACAGCATGTCCGGCTTCGTGATAAGCAATTATTTTCTTTTCTTCAGGCGAAATGATTTTACTTTTCCTTTCAGCTCCCGCGACCACTCTGTCAATTGCATCAAAAAAGTCCTGTTTTCCAATTTTCGCTTTTTTATTTCGCGCTGCAATTAAAGCAGCTTCGTTACAAATGTTGGCAATATCAGCACCTGAAAAACCAGGAGTTTGGGATGCAAGAAGTTCGACATCTATTGTTTCATCCAGTACAAGTGGGCGCAGATGAACTTTAAAAATCTCTTCCCGTTCTTTCAGGTTTGGAAGCTCCAGATAAATGTGCCTGTCAAACCTTCCGGGCCTTAGCAATGCCGGATCAAGCATGTCAGCACGGTTTGTAGCTGCCAACACAATTACTCCACTATTGGTACCAAAACCATCCATTTCTGTAAGCAACTGATTTAAAGTACTTTCTCTTTCATCATTGTCACCTCCTATAAAAGCACCTTTACCTCTCGACCTACCAATGGCGTCTATCTCATCAATAAAAATAATACACGGCGCCTTTTCCTTCGCTTTCTTAAATAAATCACGAACCCTTGATGCACCAACCCCTACAAACATTTCGATAAATTCTGAACCTGAAATGGAAAAGAAAGGCACCTGGGCCTCTCCCGCAACAGCTTTTGCCAGTAATGTTTTCCCTGTCCCCGGCAACCCAACCAGTATCACACCCTTTGGAATTTTCGCCCCTAACTTTGTAAAAAACTCAGGTTTTTTTAAAAAATCGACAATCTCCTTCACTTCCATCTCAGCTTCTTCAAGCCCTGCTACATCATCAAAAGTTATGTTGCTTTTTTCCTTTTCAATTAAAGTAGCCGTAGATTTTCCAAAATTGAAAATAGAAGAGCCACCACCGGTTCCCATACCACTTGCCCTGCCAAGTAAAAAATTCCATAGTACAAAAAGCAGGATGAAGGGAAGAATTGTACCCATAATATCCCAAAACCAACTCCTCTTCTTTATATAACTCACATCAATTTTATCGTTTGCGGCAACATTTTTTTCAGCTTCATCTAATTTTCTCTCAAACGATTCGACTGATCCAATATTAAAGGAATAATGTGGCCCCAAATTCAAGGCACTTCCAACTGGTCTTGTAAAAGCATCTTTAAATTGAGGATCATTAGCGAATTCTTTTTTAATGTACACTTCCGCTTTTTCGTTGTTTATCACTACAATTTTCTCGACAGCCTTACGGCTTAGTATATCCTTTTGAAATTGTTGCCACGTTATTTCTTTTCCTTCTGAAGAAGGATTTAATATTGAGGGCAGCAGTATTATAGCAAGCATTAATAAATAAACCCACCAGTTAAACCACTTCTTTTTTGGTGGAACTTGCTGCTGCCTGCCTGGCTTTAAAGAGTTATTGCTGTTCTGACTCATACAATGGTGATAAAACCTATAAACTCAATTTTCATTACTACATTAAAAAAATATGTAACCGAATGTTTGGCTTAATAGAATGTCATAATTTGTTCGCTGTACCTCCAATTATTATTTCTTCAAACCTTATAACTTAACTATCAGTACAAAAACTATCAGTACAAAAACCCTTTAGTACTGATAGTTGGGTTAACCGTCAATGATTGTATGAGATAGTTTTATTGCTATTATGATGCCTTTTTAAATTTGTTCACTTCTTCTAATTCACCGTCTTCAACCCGTACCATCACGTAGTTTTTCAATCCCTCCAGGTTCACTACCCAAATATCCCGGTTAGATTCTTTTACGTTAAAAGCTCTCGTAATTTTAAATTCTTCATACGCTGATTGTATCTGTTGCCGTATTGCATCGGGAAGATTTTTTTCACTGCCGAAAGCGACGTCATATTTCAAGTAGCCATTTTTCTTAAAAAGTGCGTTATGATCCATATCATTCATAATAAATTTGGCTAGGTAATCTTTATCCTGCCTGTACCATTTGAGGTCCTGCGCGTCAGGAAATGATTTTCTAAAAGCCTTATTCACTTCTTTAGTAACCATGGCAGTAGAAGTAACTGTAACAGGTGCCAACTGAACAATTGAATCTTTTACCTGTGAAAACAATTCGGACAGGGGAAAAGCTAAAACCAACATGCAGATTAAAAGTTTCTTTTTCATAAAAACATTTTTTTTTAATTAATAATAATAAACCCGTTGTTGTTGAGATAGTAAAAAACTCAATTACTTCTCTTTTACATTTACAAAAAAACATCTATAAATTTTTCAAAAGAATGACGTACATCAGTATATATTATGATATAAATAATATGACTACCTATTCAAAGCCCATTGTTTCAACCTATTTTAAATAAAAAGCATACTTATATCTATTTTAGATGTTAAAAAATAGTGGTTAATATCAGTAAGTTTAATAACAAACCGCTTTTTGTTAGATACTATCGCTCTCTTTAGGCACAACCTATATCATGCTTTATGTACTGCGTTACATCATACATCTTGATGATCACGATCATTACGGAAAAGCCCAAGAAATCGTTGCTTTAACTTTTTTAGACTTAATTTTTTTTCCTCGAGATAAAGCGTCACAACGCACGCAACGAAATCAATAAGAAAAAGAGCCAGTATCAAAATTTTATTCATAATTATTTTTCTGCCGTTTTACTTTTCATCAAATGCGCAAGTATTCATTGGAGCAAAAGCAGGCATTAGCATCCCCGACTTAAAGGGCAACAATGAGCAAAGCAAAGGATATACATCGCGCCGGGGAATCTATGCAGGTTTAGCGGTCAACTTCAAACTAACACCATTAATTTCCCTACAGCCTGAAATCAATTTTTCTCCGCAGGGAGGACAACGTAGAGGCTTACAACCAGTGCCATCAGAAGCATTTAGAGGCACCGGTTTACCTCCCGGTACCGATTTATACGCCCGCTTTAAAAGTGAAACTATTTTAAACTATCTGGAAATCCCTTTATTAGCCAAACTGACATTTGGTACGAAGTTGAAATATTACGCTTGTTTTGGTCCACACATTGCTTTTTTACTTCAGGCCAAAACCAAAACCAGCGGCAACAGCCTATTATATCTTGATCCATCTGGCAGTACTGCTCTGATGCAATATGGGTATGTGCTTCCACCTGTTTCTTTCAATAATACAGTAAATATTAAGGAAAGTATCAAAACTGTAAATGCTGGCATACAAGGAGGTGGAGGGCTACAATACCCTATCGGCCACGGAAATATTTTTTTCGAAGGCAGGGCTATTATAGGTCTTACCAATATACAAACACACCCTCAAACAGATGGAGAAAATAAAACCGGTTCTCTTGCCGCAGCAGTCGGTTATTTGTTAAAACTAAAATAAGCAAAAACCATATATACCGAAGAATGACGACTGTCATTCGATAAAGTAACCTTCCTCATTGCTAATGGATACTGGATGAACTTATTTTGATGAGGGATTATAAAAAAATTGGCAAAGCGGAATACATATTTAGCCTAAGAGTTGTGCGACGCAACCAAAGAAGAATAATAGTACAGCAAACAATTCATTTTAAAATCTACCACAAAAAAACAGAAGGATATGAAACAACTAATTTCACTCCTTTTGCTGTTAACTGTAATTAGTAACGCAAAAGCTTATCAAATAAAATCAGGTGATAATGTAGTAATTAACACCCCGTTTTACGACAATCTGTATGTAGCAGGCGGAACTGTTACTATAGATGCTCCCATTTATGGAGATCTGATAATAGCAGGTGGAAATATTACCATTAATGACAGTGTGGCTAATGATGTTTTATTGGCCGGTGGCACAGCCACAATAAATGGAAATGTAGGCGATGACATACGCTGCGCAGGCGGTCAAATGTATGTACGAAAAAATGTAGGAGGAGAACTTTTTGTGACCGGTGGAAGAATAGAAATAGATAAGGATGTTATTGTAAACAAAGGATTGATGAGCAGTGGCGGCAATATAATTGTCAACGGCACGATCAAGGGAAATGCCAATGCTTTTGGTGGCAATATTGTTTTTAACGGGATTGCAGAAAAAGGACTGGATTGCCGCGGAGGACAAATAGAAATGAATGGTACAGTAATGGGTAAAACCATTCTGGCTGCCCAGCAAATTGCAATTGGCAATAATGCTTCATTTAATAATGATGTCCGTTATTGGGACAGGCGAGGAACGTTGGATTTTAGACAGTCAGTAAAAAACGGAAGTGCTATTTTCGATCCCTCTTTAAAAGTAACAAGCGGAGAATGGTATTTTTTTGGTTTTGCAACTATAATAGGTTTATTATGGTACGTTGGTATGGCCCTGTTGATGATAGCACTTGTACAATATCTGTTTAGCCGCACAATGCAAAAATCAGCAGAAACTGTCTTTAACACCGCCGTCAAATCTGCAGGGTATGGGTTATTGTTTTTAATAAGTGTACCTATAGCCACAATTATATTAATGGTAACCGTGATTGGAATACCTATAGCAATTATGCTTGCATCTGCCTATATCATGCTAATTCTGCTGTCAACTGTTATTACTTCTGTTGTTGCTTCTAACTGGATCAATAACCGCTACAAATCTAACTGGAAATACAGGCATTTGGTCTTTACTGCCTTCGGTGTGTTTATAGTTCTTAAAGTAGTTTCATACACTCCGTTTTTTGGTCCTTTGGTAATGCTTGCATTAGTCTGTACTGCCTTTGGTGCTATTTTATTGAACATCAACTGGAAAAGAAAACAACAAAACAATATTGTACATGAAGAACCAATAGAATATGCAACTTAATGATAGATATTTAATATGATTTATATTTCATCATAAGAGTCGCCATAAAAAATAAGTGGCGACTTTTCTTTCTCAATTTGTTAGTTCAATTAGCAATATATCATTAGGGAAAGACATCATCAATTAATACATATCATATAAAAAAACAGTTGAAATACTATTAATCGACCTCCGGCTATTAATATGGAAATAAGTAAAAACATATTTATCTCTTTCTTACTTAACAGAATTCACAAAAAGGTAGAATTCATTCTATTAATATTTTGCATGGGTTGTATTTATTGTAATCAACGAATAAATGTAAATACACAGAATTTTATAAACACTAGGGGCAACTTTCAACCAACTCATATTTTAGATAGCACAGATAAAGATACAGCCAAGCTTGACACAGCTTTATACAAGAGGATAGTGGCGAGACTGGCACATAATAATCCGAATGGGGGATGGCCGGTAAAAACAGCCTATCCCCTACCCGGTGCTATACTTCCTTTTAAAAGAATTGTTGCTTATTATGGAAACCTGTATTCTGCCGGCATGGGAATACTTGGTGCATTACCACCCGATCAAATGCTAGCGAAGCTTCAGGGTGAAGTGAAAAAATGGGAAGTAGCAGATACCTTAACACGTGTACAACCCGCTCTACATTATGTGGCTGTAACAGCACAACGAAAACCAGGAGCAAGTGGCAATTACAATTTACGTATGCCGCCTCGCCAAATAGACCGTATTTTGGAAATCGCAAAAAAAATCAACGCTATTGTCTTTCTTGATATACAAGTCGGCCATAGCACAGTGCAGCAAGAAATACCTTTGTTAAAAAAATATCTTACACTTCCGAATGTACACCTAGGTATAGATCCTGAATATTCTATGAAGTACGGAGAAGTTCCGTGTAGTGTTATCGGAACTTTTGATGCAGAAGATATCAACTATGCTTCAGATTACCTGGGGCAGTTGGTGCAGGAGTATAAGCTGCCTCCTAAAATCCTGGTAGTTCACCGTTTTACAAAAGCCATGGTTACTAATTATACAAAAATAGAAACCCGACCACAGGTGCAAATAGTAATGAATATGGATGGCTTTGGATACCCGGCAAAAAAAATTGATACGTATAAACACTTCATTGCAGGAGAGCCTGTTCAATTTACCGGATTTAAACTATTTTATAAAAATGATGTTCAGGTTCCTAAATGGCCAGTGTTAATGAAACCAGAAGAAATATTAAAACTATATCCACAGCCTATTTATATTCAATACCAGTAATGGCACCCTTTAAAACTTAAGAAGTTTCTTTATAAAAACTTTATTTAAAAGAAGTTTTAATTGCAGATAGTAACTGTTTTGTTGACCAGTTACCTGCAACAAGTATTCGCCGTATAGTGTATAATGGTTCTTTTTCGCTTTGCTTTCCTGATAATTGAAAAGCCTCTTTTATCCCACGCTTTTTTAATTCATCAATAGCTGCATCATTCCACGCGCCAAAAGGGTAAGCAAAGCTTTGTACCGGCTTGCCTATAATTTTCTCCAGGTAAAGGTTAGGTTTGTCTAATTGCACTACCCAATCCTTATCGTGTAACGTTCTCAGATCAAAGTGATCCCATGTATGACCACCTATAATATGTCCTTTTTCCGAAAGTGCTTTTAATTGCCCGGCTGTCATATATCCAGGCTTTCCTACGCATACCGTCATTATAAAAAAAACACCTTTAAAACCATATTTTTCCAGTTCCAGCGCTGCAATTGAATAATGTTCTCTGTGAGTATCATCAAAAGTAAACATAATAGGTTTGGGAGGCAATGGTGTACCATCAATCAAATAGGTCCATAATTGTGCCGGCAAAATCGTATGATAACCACTGTCTGCCAGTATTTTTACCTGTGCTTTAAAAGCGTTTGTACTTACTGTATAATCAGAACCGGCTCCGATGGTTACATCGTGAATGTTATGATAACATAAAACAGGCGCTTGATTTAATTTTTGTATAGCAAAAACGCTGGCAACGGAAGGGTTTATTATTGGTTGCTGCGATATCTTTTGCTGTTGATTTCTTTTTGTTTCTCCTGCACCACAACGCTGAAGCACAGTTACTCCTATTAATAATATAATAGTGTAAATAAGTTTCATACAAATAATTTTACAAGGTCTCGTAAGCAAAAGCAACTCAATTAAAAACCCCTGCCAGTTTTAGTAGCAGGGGTTTTTAATCCACCAGATGCGCTTACTGTACAGCAATTTGTTTATTCGATGCAGTCTTTTTAACTTCTTCTTTCTTAGGCAATATAAGTTGCAATACGCCATCAGTATAAGAAGCTGCAATACTATCTTTGTTTACATCTTCAGGCAGGGTGAAGCTGCGTGAGAACGAAGAATAATTATATTCTCTACGTGTAGATTTACCCTCTTTTTCTTCTTTTTCTTCTTCCTTTTCTGAACTGATAGCAATCATATTCCCCTCGACGTCTATTTTGAAATCTTCTTTCTTTAAACCAGGTGCCGCTACTGAAACTTTGTATTCTTTTTCATTTTCAGCAATATTTACAGCGGGTACGGTAACTGTACCGGGAAAGATGCTCTCTTTATCGAACCATTCGTTCCAGGGTTTGAAAAAATCATCAAATACAGATGGAAATGTGCGTGTAGGTCTTGTTAATGCATTCGTTGCCATAACTTTTGGTTTTAAATGAAAAAATTATTTTCGATAACAAATCTATCTTTTACAACACCATAAAGCAACGTCTGAGGTCAGTATGAGGGGTGAGTTAAATCAGTATTTATATGATCGTTTACACAACTGCTTTAATCCTTGAAAGTTTGCTGGTAAATTTTTAGCCAAAGAAAAAAAAGGCATTACAGCTAAAAAAGGCATCATGAACTGTGGAGTAGAGGATACATTTCTAATTACTTCATCAACATGTTATCATTCTCATTAGATAAATCGACTGATGAAGGCGTTACGTTGACATTGCTATTTTTTGTATCTAATCCTTTTTTAATGGTTATAAGAAGCTCTTCCTTTGTAAAAGGTTTTTGCAAATATTCATTCGCTCCTTTTATTAAATTTCTTTGAACCTCTGGGCAAAAAGAACCAGCAGAAAAAAAGATGAGAGGAATATTACGAACAGTATCATCCTCTTTAGCCAACTTCAAAAAAAAGCTACCATCTGTTTCAGGCATCATCATATCGCAAAGAATAAGGTCGGGTTGATAACTTTTTGCCAATTCAAATCCTGCCCTTCCGTTCTCTGCCACAAGCACAGTATAGTTATTTAGCAAAAGCAGCTCTTCAGTATTTTCTCTTATTTCAGCATTATCTTCTATAATCAATATCTTTTCCATCTATCAAACAAAGCTATTTGTTAGATGAAAAAATAGATATGAGTTTAATCAGAGTGATGAATAATTATAAGCAGGAATTAATATAGCGTTTTATACTAAGGGATGATCCTATTGTTTGATGGCTGTTTTTAAAGGCAGCATTTATTGCTAAGGAAAGAAAAGTTGTGTACTGCCTGCTTTCACCCCGTTTGTGAAGTAAACAAGCGTCTTAAATGTTCGAAATATCAGGATTAATAACCTGTGAAGAATCTGCATTTATACGAGCGGGAAATTCGACCGTAAAAGTTGAACCTTCATTTTCTTTGCTCAAAAAATAGATATCTCCCTCCAGTAGTTCAACATATTTTTTTACAATGTTTAATCCGAGCCCAGTGCCTTGTATATTAATTGTATTGTTTGCCCTGAAAAATTTGGAGAACATATCCTTTTGAGCCTCTAAAGGAATACCAATACCTTCATCGCGTATAGAAATAAAAACTTTTTCGCCTTTTTTATCTACTGTAATATAAATTTCCTTTTCTTCCGGAGAATACTTGACTGCGTTTGAAAGAAGATTTAATAATACATTTCTAAGTATTTTTTTATCCTGCAGCACTTCTTCAGGCGGGCCATTGTACATGTACCTGATTTGCTGTTTTTTCTTCTGCAACATGCCATCCATTTCTTCAATAATATCCTCCATAAACTCATGAAGATTAAAATTGATACTTTTAACTTCAACCTTACCTTGCTCGAGCTTGTCTAATGAAAGGAAATTGTTAAGTATGTCTGTGAGGTTTCTCACCGAGGACTTAATACGTTCTATATGCTTGCGCCGTTTCTCATCGTGCTCAGGGTCTATATAATGTTCCACTAATCCGACACTTGAAAGGATAGCGCTTAAAGGTGTTCTGAATTCATGTGAGGCCATGGAAACAAAACGAGATTTCAGTTCACTTAATTCCTTTTCACGCTCCAGCGCTTCTGTCAATTCGAGTGTTCTTTCTCTTATTTTCTTCTCAAGACCTTCATTGATCCGCGTGATTTGCTCTTCGGCAAGTTTACGTTGTGTAATATCTGATCGTATGGCCAGGTACTGGTAAGGCTGTTCGTTTTCATCTAAAAAAGGAATGATGGTAGTGTCTACCCAATAAAACGACCCATCCTTTGCCTTGTTTTTTAGTTCGCCTCTCCATACTTTGCCTGTAGTAATTGTTTCCCAGAGATCACGAAAAAATGCTTTAGAATGATAGCCGGAGTTGATGATGCGGTGGTCCTGCCCGATTAACTCCTCTTTGCCGTATTTAGATATTTTACAGAAATTGTCATTGACATATTTTATTACTCCTTTTTGATCAGTAATTGCTACAATTGACGCTTCATCTATTGCATGCCTATAATCCAGCACTTCAGATTTGCTTCTCTGCAACTGCACCCTAAGTTCTGAATTAAGTCTTTTAATTTCTTCTTCCGCTTTTCTTCGTCTTGTCATATCACGCGTCACCTTTCCAAATCCAATGAGTTTTCCCCTCGAATCTTTTAGCGCTGTGAATACAACATTTGCCCAAAACACGGAGCCGTCTTTACGAACCCGCCAACCCTCATCTTCAACCTTGCCCAATTCTTTCGCCATTTTCAAGTTCTGCTCGTGATGCCGATTTTTGAAGTCTTCCTTCGTGTAAAAAATCGAGAAATGTTTACCGATTATTTCACTTTCGGTATAGCCTTTAATTTGTTCTGCTCCTTTATTCCAGCTAATTATATAGCCATCGGGATCAATCATAAAAATTGCATAATCCTTTACGTTTTCCACCAAAAGCCTATAACTAGCCTGATCTATTTGAGGATATTCTTTTATCATAAAGTCAGTCTATTAAGAATTTGAAAAAAATAGAACTTCAATACTCACATTGCCATTTAAAAGCAGATGATTTTACAATTGATTATAAAATTACAGAATTTAACTTTATAACAAAATTGTATTATTTGTTCGTTTTTGATTATTAACTATTCATGAGTTGTCATCGTTGTTCCATTATGGTTTCTTTTAACTGCATCTGGCTAACTAACAATACCCATTCTTCATAATGTATTTTTAAATAGTCTTTTTAAACAACTGGCATAACAATTAGCCTGGATAATATTATTTAATCGTTTAGTAACGCTGTAATCGAGCCACCCTCCTGTATTCTTTCTATAGCAGCAGAAAATAATGGTGTGACGTCTAAAACAGTGATTTTATTCATTAGCTCCCTGTTTTCGAGGTTGAGAGGAGGAATGGTATTGGTGATAACAATGTGATCCAGACCTTCTTCATTCAATACTTCCCAAGCTCTGCCACTAAAAATGCCATGTGTAACTACTGCTATTACACCTTTCGCCCCAGCACTTTTGCAAGCGGTGACAGAGCGGGCAATAGTAGTGCCGGTACTAATCATATCATCAATAATGATAACAGTTTTACCTTTTACATCTCCTACAATTGTCTCACCTGTTACTACACCTGCCTTTCGGTACTTTTCCTTAAAAACTAAGGAAAATTCTTTTTGTATTCTTTTGTTCAGTGCCTTTTGAAAAAGTTCAGCTCTTTTTACCCCACCTACATCTGGCGACATAATAACAATATCTTTCCCTGCAATAATAGGAACCAAGTGATCAATAAATATTTTTTTAGCCTCCAGATTTTCCGTTGCGCATCTAAAAGCATTTTGAAAGGCGGAAATATTATGTATATCTATGGTTAAAACCTGGTCCGCGCCAACCGTTTCAAACAATGCCGCTACGTAGCGTGTTGTAACCGGTCCCCCCGGTTCTGACTTTTGGTCTTTACGTGCATAACACAGGTAAGGGACAACTGCGATCACCTTTCTTGCTGAAGCATCTTTTAAAGCACCGATAAAAAAAAGAAGACGGCAAAGCTTGTCATTTATGCTTAAGTGCTTATCGGCATACAAAGATTGTATTACATAAACATCTTCATTTCGTACACTCTCAAGCGGACGGCTTTCATGCTCGCCATCTTCAAATTCTGTTTCTTCATGTTTGCCAAGTGGAAGGCCCAGATGTTTGGCTACCAGTTCTCCAAATGTCTTACTGCTGTTAAGTGCAAATAGTTTCATAAAATACTAAAGTTGGCTAAATAAATAAATGCATACTCAATTTCATCGTCATTTGCTTGTTTTACAGAGGTCCAAAAGGAATGATTACAAATCAAAAAGCGATAAAAAATGGATTCTTAGGATCAGGTTTGTTATAGACTAGTTCTGTTTTTAAATCTGTATGATACACTCCCCGGTTGGAAGCATTTAAAATAGCATGGGCAGCAGCGGTATCCCATTCCATAGTTGTTCCCAATCTCGGGTATATGTCGGCCTGATTTTCAAGCAGCAACATAAACTTAAGGGCACTGCCCATTGACTTTAGTGTAACATTTCCAAATTGATTTATAAAATCTATTGTTTCTTTTGATAGATGTGACCTGGATGCTACTGCTGTTAAATGTTCTTTTCGCAACAGCTCATCAAACTTCTTTCTTTCAGATAACGGTTTAAACTCAATTTGTTTTCCTTTTTCTTTTTTGAACACTCCTGTTTCATTTGAACCGACGTATAGAATATCCATGCAAGACACATATATTACACCTGCTATCGGCTTGTTATTTCTTACTAATGCAATATTAATTGTAAACTCTCCATTTTTATTAATGAACTCTTTCGTTCCATCAAGTGGGTCTATTAGCCAGAAGTGCTCCCAGTTTTTTCTTTCATCAAAGTCAATACTTACCCCTTCTTCCGAAAAAACCGGCAAATTTGTTTTAGAAAGATGTTTATGTATGGTGGAATGGGATCTTTTATCAGCAATTGTTATAGGAGTTTCATCTGGCTTCAGTTCTGCTAAAAATGTCTCAGACAAGTAGACATCCATAATTACTTTACCCGCCTCAAGTGCTGCAAGTTGTGCTACATCTAATAAGTGCCGGACATCGTCCATTTTCGTTTTGCTTTATACACTTTGCTACTTACACAGCAGCAATAACAAGGTTTATACTAATAAAAATAAAACTATTCTGCAATACTTACTTGGGTAAAAGGCCTATCAGGTATTTTGTAGAATAAACATAAAACTATTAGGAGTAAATAGTTATTTTGAAAACTGATCATCAGAATTTATAGGATTAACTTAAAAAATACAAAGGCGACAAGTGACAACGGTCAGTATTTCCTGTGATGGGTGTCATAAGAAGATGAATTAACGTATGATAGCTTTATGATTTTATTAATAAAATCGTAAAAGAAAATGATCTTACATATTGAAACTCCGCATTTCGAATCGGATACAAGCCTTGAAGAACTTATACGTTCAAAATTTGAACATTTGGACAAATTATATCAGCGAATTGAAAATATTGATGTAGTACTGCGAAAAGTTAATGATGACCATGATAGAAACTGCGAAATAGAAGCAAAGCTATTGGTGCCTAAAAAAACACTGTTTGCCACAGAGCGCGAAGAAACATTTGAAGAAGCCTTACGAAAAGTAATAAACGATGTAGAGCATCAGTTACGAAAACATAAGGAAGAACTTAATGAAAAAAGATAACTATATTATCGATAGTTATTGCACACAAAAATTATTAACTTATTGTAGTCTTGGTTTTGACCGTTGGTTGAGAAGTATTAGATGGCGTATAAGTGGTAAGCTACCAGCATGGGTAGAAATTATCGATTATAAATATTTTGGCAAAAGAAGTATTAGCCGATGAAAATGACTGTTAATTATACAAATGCCTGGGATGCCTTATCTATTATTCATTCCGGAAACAGGGTGTTTATACAGGGAAGTGCACAAACACCCTCTTTTTTATTGAAAGAACTTGCAAAGGGGGCAAGTCGTTTTAAAGATGTTGAATTGGTCTTCATCTCTGTGTATGGAGATCTCGAAGTGGATAAACCGGAATATGCAAACAATTTTCGTATTAACTCCCTGTTTGTATCTGCAGCAGTCCGTAATGCAGTTTGTGAGGGAAGGGCGGATTACGTGCCTGTTTTTTTAAGTGAAATACCCAATCTTTTTGCTCAAAATATTTTACCTGTAGATGTTGCATTGGTACAGGTTTCGCCACCTGATAAACATGGCTATTGCTCTTTAGGTTTATCTGTTGACATTGCGCGATCGGCCGTCAACAATGCAAAATATGTAATTGCACAGGTAAATCCCCATGTACCCAGAACGCATGGCGATGGTCTTATTCACTGCAGTCGCTTCTATGCGATGGTTACCTGTGATGATCCGCTTTATGAAGCGAATCTAAGCATAGAAGAAACAAAAGAGGAATTAAGGATTGGCGAGTATGTAGCCAGCTTAATTGAAAACAGAAGCACATTGCAAACAGGCATTGGAACGATACCTAACGCTGTACTAAAATCATTAACCAATCATAAAGACTTAGGTATTCATACAGAAATGTGCTCAGATGGGGTTATTGATTTAATTGAGAAGGAAGTAATTACGAATAAGTATAAAAAAATTCATCCTAACAAAGCAGTAACAGCTTTTGCTTTAGGTACGCGAAAGTTATACGATTATGTGGATGACAATCCTTTTTTCCAGTTTTTAGATATTGATTATGTAAATGACCCTAATGTAATTTGCCGAAATAATAAAATGGTGGCTATAAACAGTGCTATTGAAATTGATATAACAGGGCAAATTTGTTCTGATTCTATTGGTACTTATCAGTTTTCTGGTGTGGGCGGGCAAATGGATTTTATAAGAGGCGCTTCACTAAGCGAAGGAGGTAGGCCTATTATTGCCTTGCCATCGCGCACAGCTAAAGGCATTGCCCGCATTGTTGCTACTTTAAAGCCTGGTGCAGGAGTAGTTACAACAAGAGCTCACGTACATTACGTAGTAACAGAATATGGCATTGCTTATTTATTTGGCAAAAACCTCAGACAGCGTGCTAAAGCCCTGATTAATATCGCCCACCCTGAAGATAGGGAAACATTGGAAAAAGCTTGTTTTGAACGCTTTAAAGTATTTTAACTGCCTTTTTGGTTATTTGTATTTACATCATTATGCAACTTAATGCTTCAATGCTGATTAAGGACTCTCCATTCTAACTCATCCTATAAGTTTTTATAATTGATGTTCATATCGACTCCGGCATTGAAGTAAATTTATTCGTTTTTTCATTTTTCCTACATGCGCTTTTATTATCCATTTGATTGTTTTGGTTGAGATAGATTAGTGTTCCTGCAATAATTATTGACCCATATCATAATCATCAGTGATTGCTATCATCATCTTAATGAAAGAACAGAAGTAGCTTTAAGCAATCTGTTAACCTATGCCTTAAAATCAGGCAGCGATGACCCCTTTTTCATACACGACTAAATCAGGTCTTATAAAAAACATCAAAAGCGATTTACTTAAACAGGTTGTCATTAATGGAAGTACTTATTTTTTCTGGTAATGGGTAATCCTATTCTGAACCTGTTAAGTATCTTATGCGACGAGCAAGGTGACCGGAAGCAGAATAAAAATTTATTTAAAATTAGCTAACAATTTAAATCTTCAGTTATGAATATTGAATTTCATACACCTCATGGAGAGGTTAAGGAATGGGTAATCAACTATGTAAAAGACGAATTAATAGAGTTGTATCACCGAGATAACGAGATTAAAAGAGCAGAGGTATATTTCAATGAGCAAACAGACGGCCTCACACGTTATCAAGTGTGCGAAATTGATCTGGCAATATATGGAGAAATGCTTATTGTGGAGCGAAAGGCTGACAGCTATGATCAAGCAGTGCGCGATGCGCTCAAAGAGTTAAGTGAAAAAGTGGATGAACAGATAAGAATACGAAACAGACTACTTGATGAAATAACCAGCACAGTAAAGGTGTAAGAAAAGTCTTACACCTTAAGGTCGAATTTGTTCGCGGAAATGACTTCTTAATACCGTGTAATAAGGGCTATGTGTTGATGAGCGGCAAGCGCGCCATTTGCTACTAGTGTTACTTCCTCATCCTTTTCTAATGCTGTTTCAATAAGTGTATTTACGGCATCAGGCAGTATTGTATAATCTTCTCTAACAGGATGCAGGTATAAATTGTAATCATCATTTTTTATTAAAAAACCAGAGAGCCTAAAATCTTTTTCTACTAACAATTTTAAACCCCTACCCTCTTTTACCGCTTTCCAGATGTCTGTAATTCCGGCAATTCCGTGTCGTTGTCCAATTTTTTCTTCAAATTCCCTGACCAGTTTCTGTTTGGCTTCATCAAGGAATGCTCTCATTGCTTCCCATGTTAATGCCGCCAATTCTTTTAATGGCATATAAGTATAATTTCCGTGCATTTCGCCTGCAATATTTTTGTGCTTTGTTATATTGTTGAAATAAGATACATCCTTGTTCGCTCCTGCTACTATCAGGCAAGTATTATCAGTAACATAAGTATTCAATACCTCGTCTGCCTGTTGTAAGAAATCCTCATAACGCATTTCTTCAAGTTGTGATTTATCTCTTTCAAATTCCTTTGTAAAAGCATTACCAACGTAAGATGACCCGCGTGAAGGCCGGTTATATTCATAATCATCTTCGTGCTTCATTGGAAAATGAACATCATTAATTTCCTCAAGAGCATTCAACTTTCCCTTATACAGTTTTGCTTCTTTTTCGGTTAAAAGCAATACCAAATAGGGTTGTAAGTAATAATCCTGGTATAACAAATCCCTGATCTCAAAGGAATCTGTAATAATTACCTTTTCTTCTACCGGAAAAAAGAACTGAACCTGTTGTTTGAAGTTGGGAGAAACAAACAACCCGATTCCTTCCGCATTGTGATCGAAATCAATTTGCCCATATAATTGATCAAGTGATTCAATCAGGGGCTTTATCTCATCTTTTTCGTATTTATATTGCAAATATTCTTTCGCCTTATTAACCATTCTTTCAACTTCTACAGGATCTGCTCTTCTTTCAGGCGACAGCCTGTGGGTGGGAACGATAATGGAAATACAGATTTTTCCTTTCTCCTTTTGCATTCCAACTAATTCTTCTCGTGTTAAATAATCGGTTTTCATATGAAAGTTGTTTTCAATATCTTAATATTTTTTTTCGAAGGGGATTCATTTATTAATAATGGGCAACAAAAACAGGCAAGCTGGTAGTTCTTCCATTATCCTCCGCATCATTTTCAAAAAATGACGCAAGCAATCCTCTTCCAAAAGCGCCCATCACAACAAAGTCATTTTTCTTTTTAAGCAGGTAATTAAAAAAGGCTTCGGTTACATCTCCTTCCAGGCGGACAAATTCAACATCGTGGTAGTGGTATGTGAGCCATGCTGTAACCGTTTGCACTTCTTCAGGGCCAATTTCGCTTTCAGCGTTTAAATCAATTATCTTGACTCTTTTGTTTTTAAACTCAGGAAATAAATAGGTAAACTGTTTAATAGCAAATACTGATGATTTACTTCCACTATAACAAAACACTATATTGTCGATACTGCTAAAAGTTTGTGGAGCGATAACTACAGGACACTCAGCATTGTTTAATATATCTTTTACAAACCGTGTGGGCAAACCTTCATACATTCCCGAAAATGACGTTCTTGCATCAACAATCAATATATCCGCAAATCTCGTTTTGCTTATAATATCAATTTCCGGTATACCATTAT
Source organism: Segetibacter koreensis DSM 18137 (assembly GCF_000374045.1). GTDB lineage: Bacteria > Bacteroidota > Bacteroidia > Chitinophagales > Chitinophagaceae > Segetibacter > Segetibacter koreensis. The sequence continues at coordinate 50,492 of NZ_KB893359.1, forward strand.
CAACTTCAACAAAAGCCTTCACGCCTTCCTGCCCGGCCATATGCTTAAACAGGCGAATATTTGCATCTCTAATAGCAATATTATCTTCAATGGATTCGGTGATCGAAATAGATTCGACCGAGGTTGTTTCTTCCGTCTGACTAATCACTATTTCCTTTGCAATAACAATGTTTTCGAGGAAAATACCAGTAAGTTTTGAATTGGTGAGCCGCGTAAGATAACAGGCAAAGCGAACTGCATTGGCATCTACGTTCTGGCTATCGATAGCTAGTAATATCTTTTCCATAAAAAGTGTTTCAATAAAGGTATTGTTCCACTTTTCCATTGTTTATGATTGCCATCATCATCACTACTGATTCACATTAGTGCTTTTAACTATACGCTAGTGAGTTGAATGGCTGGCTTTTACAAAAAAATACAATCTCTGCTAATCACGGAAATGATTAAAGAAAAGTTGCTGAACTGGCAGTTAGTAGAATTATATGTATAATAAATAAATTATTTGCGTTAGGATTGGGTTAATACATAATAAAGGGAAACGTTTTTTTATAAATAGAAGTTTGTAAATTTCTTGTTACGCTCAACTTTCTGTACAAATCTTTCTAATCAAATCAGCTTTAGCCTCAGACTCTTTGCTCCAATACTTTATGTTATTTTCTGTATCGGTTGAATACAACGTGGTACACATTCCTTTATATCCTATTGTCCAGCAGTAACCATACTCGTTATGTTCTATCATAGCCCACTTGAAATGAGGATTGGCAGGTAATTCATACATTTTATTAACCTTCATATGCTCAACGAAGATTTCAAAACGCGAATCTGTTATTTTTGTTTCTTTTCTCATTTCTTCTTTCATTTAGCAAGCTTTAATTTTAGCGCCACCCATGAGAATGTTAATGGCCGCTGATGAAGTAACTAGGGAGTAAATTATTTCTTTTTCCTGAATAAATCATTTTATCATTACATTAATAAATAATATTAATTTATTTACAAGTTCTTATACCCGTTTCTCTATAAATAAACGATTGATTTCTATTAATTTTTTGAAATAAACTTAATTACGACTAAAAATTGAAAATAAGAATTATGAAAAATAGTCTATAATAATACATTCTGAAGAAAAAGATAGGCGACACTAAAGTATATAACTATACCGGTGACATCTACCAAAGTAGCGACAAAGGGCGCGGATGAAACTGCAGGGTCCGCACCCATCCTCTTTAATGCAATAGGAAGCATAGAGCCAGCCAGCGTTCCCCACAAGACAACACCTATTAAAGAGACGCCTATGGTACAGGCAATTAACATCCAATGTTCACCGTACAAATTCTGAATGACACCATGCTGCATTAAAAAATGCCACGCTATAATTCGGACAAATCCAATTGCTCCAAGAATACTTCCTAAGGTTAAGCCTGAAAATATTTCCCGCCTCATAACGCGCCACCAATCAGTTAAATGGTCAACATCACCCACAGCCATTGCCTGGATGACTAATGTAGAAGCCTGGGAGCCGCTGTTGCCACCGCTTGACATAATTAGTGGTATAAAAATAGCAAGCACTGTAGCCTTTGAAATTTCATCATTAAAATAAGCCATAGCTGTAGCGGTAAACAACTCGCTCAAAAACAAAACAATCAGCCATCCTGCTCTTTTCTGTATCAATTTAAAGAAAGAAATTTCCAGGTATGGTTCATTTAGTGCTTCTGTTCCACCCATCTTTTGCATGTCTTCGCTAAACTCTTCCTGTGCTACCCACAATATATCGTCAATGGTAACTATACCTAGCAGCACGTTGTTATCATCTACAACAGGCAACGCAGTACGGTTATTCATTTTAAATACCTGGTTTGCGTACTCCTGGTCATCTTTTACATTTAAAGAAATCACCCTTTCATCCATTAATTCGCGCACTTGCCTGTCTGGAGCGGCAAGTATAAATTCCTTTATCCGCAGGTCGTCTATCAATTGTCCCTTTTCATTTATTACATAAATTACATCTATTGTTTCTGTATTCTTAGCGTACTTACGGATGATCTGAAAAACTTCTTCTACTGTATTGTGCTCGTAAACATACACATAATCGGGCAGCATTAGGCGACCGACACTGCCTTCGGGGTAACCTAATAACGAGAGCGTTACTAGTCTTTCCTCAGGATCGAGCAGTTTTATAAGGTCTCTTAAAACTTCTTTAGGCAAATCCTCCAAAAAATCTGTTCTGTCGTCTGCCTGCAGTTCGTTTAAAAGCTCTGCGGTTTTAAAGGAAGGAAGCTCTGAAACTATTCGTTTCTGGGTAGGGAAATCAAGAATTTTAAAAGTACTGGCAGCGCGATGTATTGATAAATTGGCAATTATCTGGGCTTCATAATCAGGATAGTCTGATAGTAGATCTGCGACATCTGCAATATTCTGGTCATCCAAAAACTCCCTGATGGCCAGTTTATCTTCAGTGGCAATCACTTGCTCAAACTTTTCCTGTATGCTTTGTTCTTCTATATCTTCTAATTCTAAAGCCATGCTGCAAATTAAGTATTTTGATTGCTTAATTTTTATTTACTGTTTTCAATTTCTTTAACTTCGGCCGCCAACAAATATTTATGCTGTTACCAAATCTTGTTATTGCCCCTTCGGAAAATCGTGGAAGGGGAGTTTTTACTACCAAAAATATTCCCGCAGACACTGTTATAGAAATTTCCCCGGTGATAGAATTATCGCAAAAAGAAAGAAAGCAAATAGAAGGAACCAAACTATATCACTACATATTTGAGTGGGGGAAAAGCAAGCGTAAAGCTGCCATGGCTTTAGGTTATGTCTCCATGTACAATCATTCGTTTGAGCCTAATTGTGAGTATGAAATGGATTATGAAAACGCCACAATGACTATAAGAACAATTAAAAACATTAGGAAAGGAGAAGAATTATATTTCAGTTACAACGGAGACCCTACCGATAAAACGCCGCTGTGGTTTGAGACGACCTAGAGGATTTTCATTTAATTGCGAGAATATGCTTAAGCGAATCAGTTGAAGTAGTTTTACTATTTAAACTGAAAATTTCAGAATTAATCATTTAGTCCAAAAATCTTTTATTTTTCAATAATAGCTTTTTTTACCGACCGTACATCTCTTTTCAACATTGTTGTGTCACTCACTTGTACAATCACTTTCCTATTCAGCTTTTTTTGTGTTTTAAGTAAAAGGCAGCAAAATAAAACACGTTAGAATCTACAGGTCGAAGATTTAAGCTGCTTCGTCTTTTTCTTTTTTGGTAGGTGTTTTTATAATCCACACTATATATGTAACACCTGCGTAAATCAAAGCGATGCCTGCTAATGTACTGGTTATGGTAGCAGTTTTACCTTTCGTTACTGAGCTAACTATTATTAACGCAATAGTTATTATAATCAGGAATATTTTTTTTTAAAGACCTTTAAATATCGCGATAGCATATTGCTGAATTTGTAAATAAATATATTAGGTGCACCGGCACTCTTGTAAACTTCGACGAATAGCGGTAAAAGTAAAATTTTAAATGGTTATCTTTTAATGATTCTTTTCTAATGATTGCACGTAATTGAAAGTGTTATTGAATAATAGTAAGAAAAAATTATAAACGGCAAATAAGCGTATAAGAAAAGCCTTTACATTTTTGTGTTTGTAAAGGCTTTTATCCATCAATGGCAGTATAAATATTTATATCAAAATACTTAAGCAGGCCTGATCCAAATATTGCGGAAGCTAATTGGTTCACTTTTATCGCCATGTGCCTGCAATTTTATAGGTGCAGGACCATGTTTTTTGCGATAAGCGGGTTGACCAATGTATTGAGTAGGGCCTTTTAGCTCTGTATTGTTTTGTACCAGAACACCATTAAAATAAACTGTCACTCGGGCAGGGCTTAGCAAACTTCCATCTTCATTAAAACGTGGAGCTTTCCATGCAACATCATAATTTTGCCATTCTCCCGCAGGAAGATTAGGATTTACCAGTGGAGCAAACTGCTTGTAAATACTGCCCGCCTGTCCATTCACGTACGTTTTGTTTTCGTAGTTATCCAGTATTTGCAATTCATACCCCTCGTCGCCCTTGCCTATGGAAGCAAGAAATAAACCGCTGTTGCCCCTTGCCTGGCCAGAACCGGTAATATTTTTAGGTACACGCCATTCTACATGCAATTGGTAATCCTGGAAAGACTGTTTGGTTTGTATATTACCGCCGCTTTTATTTACCGTCATTATTCCTCCCGATACATTCCAGGTAGCAGGTTTGGTAGTGTCATCAGTAGTTACCCAATTATCAAGGTTTTTTCCATCAAATAAAATAATGGCATCTGAAGGAGGTTTCGTGCTCGTAACCGGCCCCGGAGTAACTTTTGGAGGTACGGGTGTATAAAATTCCGTATCTTCCGGCTTCCCATTTTGCTGAGCTACAGCTATGCTCATGCTTACTGCTAATGCAACTAAAGAACACAAAGATTTCTTCATTCTGGCTATTTTTGTTTAAAAGATTTATTTCATTCAAATATCAAAAAAAATATAACAATCGCGGTAAAAACTTTACCTGCTTTATTTGTTTCAGTTGTTAAAAAGGTGGTGATCGGCAGAGAGTTTGACATGTCTGCCTTCGCAAAAATTTAGAACTTATAAATTATCCCCGGCATAACTGCACCATTTAAATAATTAAATGTATAAGTAAGTTCTCCTCTTTTTTTTGCAGTTGCGGCCGAACCCACCACTTGCCTGTTTCTTTTTACAACTTGTTTTGCGCACAAGTATCCCATAGCAAGAGCAAGCGGGTAATCACTTGCCCAGTGTACTTTATTATTAATCATAGCGTAGCCAACCAGTCCTGTTATAGAATACCCTACTGGTTTAATCCATTTTTTCTCGGGATAATTTTCAGAAAAAATAGTAACTGACGACATTAATGTAGCAAGATGACCTGATGGAAACGCATCAAAATTAGGCGTATGATTCTGGTATTGTGAAAAAGAGGGTAAAAAATTCCATTTCCCTCCTGGTGTAGTAGTTTCACTTGGGCTTTGCCTGCCTGTTACTCTTTTCACTATTTGTGTACTTACACCCATAAGTATAAACGCTTCTGCTAATTGACTCGCTGTACTTAAAGCTCTGTAATCTTTATTTATTTTGCCATAAGTGTATAGCCCCGCGCCAATCAACAGGCTTGGGAAGCCTTGCCCTACCTGGTATAAAGCTGTGTTTACATTTGCAGGCAATCTAAAGAGACTTACATCTTTGCCACCCATTTTAAAATTTAAAAGGTTTTTATTTTTTTCTTCGGCGTGGAGGTGAATGTTATCAGAAAATTGAATAACCCCATCAGCAATGGCCTGGTCGCAAAGCAACAATAGTCCTGTACTGCCTGCTATCAGAAGCCACGGCTTTACACTTTCTTTTTTAAAAGCTGCGGAAGCAATACCCGCAGCATCACCCGGAAGATTTCTGATAAAACCAAATTGTCTAGGCTTGGTGTAAACAAGCGATTTACCATTGCCTACGTTATATACCATCTCGTCATTTATCCTGGTAATTTTTTTATCCTTATTTATACTATCATTCGTCGCCTGAGAACGGACCACAGAATAGTGAATGATGATTAGAAGAAGTATCGCTATTTTTTTGAACATAAAATACTTAGATTATTAGAACACCGGATTTTATTTTAAGAAGGAAAATTTTTTGGCAAGCTAATATATTAAGCCTAATTAATTTTTATAAAAACAGTATAAATTATTTAAAAGCACATTTTCTATTTAAACTGAAAGTATATTAAAGTGATTGCAGAGGCAATCATTAAAACCAGGGTTATGCCACCAAAAAGATTTGATATCAGGGAGTTTGTATGCTCTTTCATTATCTTTTTGTTATTACCAATGTGCAAAATAATAGCAACTAAAGGAGGCGCGGTCAACCCATACAAAATAGCCGTATAGTAAAGCGCTTTTATAGGACTGATGCCAATAAAATCTAAGGACAACCCAACGAGAAGAGAAATGATAATGGAAATATAAAAAGGCTTTGCCTCAGGAAACTTTTTATTAAGTCCTGCATCCCAACCAAATGTTTCTGCCAGCATATATGATTGCGAACCTGCAAGAACGGGTATTGCCAATAACCCAGTGCCTATTACTCCGATTGCAAATACAAGATATGTCATCTTTCCTGCAATTGGCTCAAGCGCTTTGGCTGCCTGGTCTATTGTTTCAATATGCCTTACACCCGCGGTATACAAAACAGTTCCGGCGGTAAGAATAATAAAAAACATAACGATATTAGAGAAAAGCATTCCAATATTTACGTCGAGTTTCATTTCATCAAGCACACGTTTATTTACTATTATTTTTCTGTGACTTTGCTCATTACTTTCTACCTCCATCGTTGCCTGCCAGAAAAAAAGATAAGGAGAAACAGTGGTACCAAGAATAGCAACCAATATGGATAAAAACGCTTTATCAAATCTTATCGTTGGTATAATGGTACTTTTTGCAATAACTGCCCAGTCTTGTTTTACCATAAAAGGAACAGCAATATATAACAGCAATGAAATACAAAGCCACTTCAAAATCATTGCTATTTTTTGATAAGGATACTTTATGATCACGTACAAGAGCAAAGCGGTAAACCCTACGCAAAAAACTGCTACTGGCACTTTAGGAAAAATCATATGCGCAACAGCTCCCATGCCTTGTATATCGGCCCCAATGTTGAGAGTAATTGCAGGAAATCCAAATAATAACATTGAATAAAGAACCGTTTTTGAATAATTTTTTTTTAATGTAACTGTTAGCCCCTGTGCAGTTACAAGACCAATTCTTGCACACATACCCTGTATGGCAGCCATTAACGGAAAAGTGATCAGTGAGGTCCAGAGAGTTGAATAACCAAATTGGGAACCCGCCTGCGAATAAGTTGCAATGCCTGAAGGATCGTCATCACTGGCACCGGTTATCAATCCCGGACCTAAAATTTTAATAACTCTTTTAATTTTAGCTAAAACCTTTGTTGAATTATTCATCTATTATTACCAATGTAAATGAAACATGTAATGCAATATAAAGACATTTAGAATCTTACAATGAATATAATAAAAGAGAACTTTCTAAAGTATTTGAACATGTTTCAATAGACAGAAAGAGATTTTTACCATGTCTTTAAAAAAGAAATAGTGTTGTTAAATTATAATTGAAAAACAAAGCAAAATGAATTGGTATACTTATTGAATTACTCCTTTAACAAAAAAGCAAAAAAATTATGAAAAAAGCCGTAATGACGATCATGTTATTTGCAGGTATAGCTATCGGAGCTTCTGCACAGGAAGGAACTTTACAAAAAGAAAAGGTGAAAAAAACTTCTACGATTCCACAAAAAGTACATAATACTTTTAGCAAGCACAAAAAATACAGTGGTGTGAAAGTTAAACGCAAAGTGGACAAACCGTCATCATCGCACTAAAATTAATTTATACTAAAAAGCCCGCTGATTTATCAACGGGCTTTTTTATGCACACTCACACTTTAGGCTCCAATAAATTCAAGCAGATCTTTATTCAGCCTTTCTTTTTCTGTATACCACAGACCGTGTGGCGCTCCTTCATATTCAATAAGTTTAGCATTAGCGATCAGACGCGCAGACTGCCGGGCTGTTGGATCAATGGGTACAGTTTTATCGCTATCTCCGTGTATGATAAGTGTAGGCACATGTATAGCGGCAGCATCCTTTCTAAAGTCAGTTTTTGAAAAAGCATGAATGCAGTCGATAGTTGCTTTGGGCGACCCGGATGTGCATATTCTCCATGACCAATGCAAAAATTCACTACTTACGGGGTGCTTTATAAAATTGACACCATAAAAAACTTTACCGAAAGTGTCAAGAAAGCTCGGCCGGTCTTCCTTTAACTTTTGTATAAATTCTTCAAACATTTCCCCCGGAACCCCATCTGGATTATCATCAGTTTTTAGCATATACGGCACTACAGCGCTTACCAATACAACCTTAGATACTCTTGCACCTCCAAACAAACCAAAATAACGTGCGATTTCTCCACCACCCATCGAAAATCCAACTAATGTTACATCATGCAGATCCAGTTCATCAAGCAATGCTTTTAGATCGCCCGCCATCGTATTATAATCGTACCCTTGCCAGGGCTGATCAGATTTGCCAAAACCGCGGCGGTCATAGGTTATGCATCTGAGGCCCTTGTTGGCCAGTTCCATAACCTGGTATTCCCACATCTGGTGATCGAGCGGCCAGCCGTGAATAAAAACTACGGGCTTTCCGGATCCCCAGTCTTCATAATATATTTCTATAGGTGTTGCAGAATTCTGAGCAGATTTTACATAAGGCATAAACAAAAATTTATTTGTTGAATAATTGATTTATTCTTTTGAAAAGTTCCTGCCAACATTTGTAATCTATTGTCTCAAACTGTACAACTTTAATTGAACCTTTGTTGCGACGCTCCGTTTGTCTGCAACACTCTCTGCAGCTTTTTTCAAAGGCTTTTGTCAATTAAATATCCAGTTATAAAATTAAAAATACTGTGTTCGATGTTTATTTCAAAATGGGTAAAATAATTTTGCTTGCTTCGTTTTGATTATGATAAATACTGATATTAGATTTTTTAAAATCAGTATCCTTTGCATGATAGATATCTACAAACTGCTGAGGATTTCTGTCAACCAATGGAAACCAGGTGCTTTGAATTTGGACCATAATTCGATGACCTTTCTTAAATGCGTGTGCAATATCTCCTAACTTATATTTCACCCTTTCCGTCTTTCCGGGTGTAAAAGGCGATGGCTTTTCATAACTGTTTCTGTATCGTCCTCTCATAATCTCTCCGTGTACTAACATCTGGTATCCGCCCATAGGATACTTGACAACAGCATTAGTATCAGCATAAATATCAACTGCGTTATAAGATAAATAATCAGGAAAAACATCTATTATTTTCACAACAAAGTCTGCATCAGTAGTTGTAATGCTGGTCATAAGGTCTGCAACAACATTACCCGTTACAGTAACATCTTCAGTTAAAGTATCTGTTTGAAAAACCAAGACATCAGGCCTTCTTGCTGCAAAACGCTGGTCGTCTGTCATATAGTTCCTCGTCCTGTTAAAATGTACATCTTCCGTATACGGAACCGGTTTTGAAGGGTCACTTGTATATTCACTAAAACCTTTATTGCCTGTTGGTTTACTCCAGTCAAGTTTGCCGTCATTTTGCAAATACAGTTCTTTCTCCGTTTTTTCCGCCGGCGGCCATTGAGAAAAAGTTTTCCATTCATTTGCTCCACTTATAAAAATGTTTGCCTCAGCAATCTTCGAAACATCATTTTTTTCCTTAAGAAAATGATCAAAGAAAGGAATTTCAATATTCTGCTGGTACCATTGGGCCGTATTGCTGCCGAACTCTACATTACCAAGGTGCGTACCATCATTACTTGTCCATTGCCCGTGATACCAGGGACCCATCACTAATTTATTAAATTCTTTGCCCGGGTTATTTTGTTCCGCCGCTTTATAGGCGTTCCATGCGCCCCAGTTGTCTTCTGCATCAAATAAACCTCCTACCCATAACATTGCAGGTTTCAGACTCTTTGTAGCATTACGGGCATCACGTGCTCTCCACCAGCTATCGTAGTCGGGATGACTCATAATATCTTTCCAAAAAGGAACACTATCACCTAACAGTTTGGTAAGATGAGGCAGAGAACCGGCTTCAAGGTAAAATTTATAATTATCATGAACAGAATACCCGACGGATCTTGCAGGCAGAGAAGTTGGCCGCGGATGAGGCTGGCCAAAACCAGAGCCTAGTGCCGAATAAAAATCGAAAGCATCCATTTGAAAAAAGGCTCCGTTATGATGAAAATCATCGCCGATAAACCAGTTGGTAACAGGTGCCTGTGGACTGACTGCTTTCAATGCCGGATGGTTGCTGGCAGCAGCCATGGTAGAATAAAAGCCGGGATACGAAATCCCAAATACGCCTACATTGCCATTGTTATTGTCAAGATTTTTTATGAGCCAGTCTATCGTATCATAAGTATCGCTTGATTCATCTATATCATTTTTCGTTTTTTTGTTTGGGTTGTATGGCCTTACATTCATAAATACACCTTCACTCATCCATCTTCCACGTACATCCTGTTTCACCAAAATGTACTCGCCTTTTGCGTAATTTTTTTTATAACTATCCCAGTACTCTCCGGCGTATTCTTTTTCTCCATAAGGTTTGCAAGAGTAAGGTGTTCTTGTCAGCAAGACAGGATGTTTTTCTTTTGTATCTTTTGGGGCATAAATGGAAGTAAAAAGTTTTATACCATCACGCATTGGAATATATACTTCCTTTTTCTCGTAATTCTGTACAAACCAAACCGAGTCTTCCTTTTGAGCAAGTAAGAGAAAGGGAAAACAAATAAGAAAAAGAGTAAAAGTGCGCTTCATAAGGTTTTATTTTTTTTTGTAGATATTCTCAAAAGGGTTAAAAATTATTGACACTTTTTTATTAAAAAAGCTTTATCTGTGAATTGTTCATTGCCAAACATTCCTCCTGCTTTAGAATCATTATTTTTTTAAAAAGTTGCTATGAAAGCACAGAGGAACTTCAAAAATAAAGGAGCTGCATTAATTGCAACTCCTAAAAAACGTATTATACATATTTCATTCAAATATAAAAGCAGTTACCGTAAGCTCAGTAAAAAACCTATTGTAAAGTTAGCGTCCCAGTCAAAAACGAAAGTATCACACTTTGTTGCGTCAACGATTCCCTTGTATATATTTAGTCCTGATGCCATTTTTTTATCCGCTGCTTTATACGTATTTGGAGGATTTAACACTGTATATCTTTCATCACCGTTTCGGGTTTGTTTCGCTAATGTAAATGGAACGCCACCAAGTATAAAACCAACGTTGCGTTTTCCCTCAGGTATTTTAGCTGCCTCGGCTTTTACTTCATTATAAACTGCATCATCAGATGTACCCTTTTCATAATATTTTGCTCCGGGCAATTCGATTGCTTTCAGACTCGTACCTTCCTGCCAGGAAACTTTTGTATTACCAGAACCAATGTCTACCAAAAATGAATTATCCTGGAAGGATGGTGGTACAGTTGCTTTAAGCGCAAATTTTCCTTCCTGTTCAGGCGTTACTAAGTTTACAACATAACCCATTTTTTTTAATTCATTAGATATGATGGCTGTCTTCGGTTCCTTTTGTGCACCAGAAGAAATAACAAAATGCATATCATTTTTCGAAACACCTTTTTCAAACATCTGTGCAAGATATTTTTTAAGGCCTGCCCGAATATCTTCAGTGGTAGCAAGTCCTTCGTACGCCAATGACTCACCAAAATCTTTTGAAACTATTTCCCATCTTTTTTGATTATCCATATTAATTACAAAAGAATTAAATCCGGTTGCCCCAACTTCTACTACGCCTTTGAGTTTGCCATTTACGGGCTTTTCGGCTGTATAATCAAAAGTTCTGTTTTCTGTCTTTGCAGTGGTATTATTAGACTTTGTCTGCTCATTACCCGAAGTGGAGCCGGCATCGCCTGATTTGGCCCTGCCTTCACTGTCCGCAGCAGGTGCAGTTGTTGTTGTAACCGAAGAATCCTGGTTTGTATTTTGAGGCAGATAACGTTTAAAAAGAAAAAAGGCTAATATGCCTAATATCAGAAAAATAGCAATCTTTCCACCTGGCTTTAGTTTCATTTTGTTTTGTTTATTATTAATAGTTAATAGTTGGGAACTGTTTATTATTTTTTATTGAAAATGTCAAGATATTTATTGCGGCTGTCCATATTAGAAGTGTTTTCAATGTTAGCTGCCGAAGATTGAATTGAATCAGAATAATTGAAGGTTCTATCAACATCTAACCGGGTTGCGGTTTGTGCCGCAATCGAAACTTTGGCAGCATCTTTCAAATCCTGCGCATTCATTGCCTGTGAAGTAATCTGAATGGCAGATCTTATGCCGCCAATTTTGTTAGCAACATCCTGCCTTATCTTTTGTATGGCTGTATCGGCATCGGTATTTAAATCTGTATTTCCTGTAAATGCTTTCATCGCTTTTGCCATCGTTGCTGAGGCAGTTGTAACCGCATCATATTTTGCCTTTTGTATTTTAATCGTATTTTTTGAATTTAAAAGGGCCACACCTGATTTACGGTAAGCTTTATCTGCAAATACTACCAGGTTTTTTACATCATTTGCCACCGGCTTTACAGAGTCTATGAAATCTTTTGAATTATTAAAATTGGTTGAAGAAGTTTCGAGCGCAAGCTGCGTGTCAAAATCGTCGGGATTTTTCTGAAGCCGCGACTGGCATAGTCTCACTTCCTCCTGCGCCTGCCTGAGGTTTTTTTCATTTTCTTCCAACTGTAGTTGCAGAGATGACTCCTGCGCTTTCAGTTTTTCTCCATGAATCCGTAACTGTTCTCTATCTTTTTCTGCTTCCTCTACCTGCAGGTTTAAAATGTTCCAGGGGTTCATTTCTATCGCCCAACCCAACGTACCCTGTGCAATAGCTTCTGAAAAGTACCTGATTCCTCTCCAGAATTTTGGGTTCGTTAAAATCATTAATAACACAATTGCCACTGCAATACCTATTATCAATTGCACAGTTCCCCAAACCACTGATAAGAGAAAAGGAAGCACGTACATATAGAATAGCAGAGCAAGACCTCCAAGTATAATAACCGTCATTATTGTTCCCCAGGTTTTTTTCGGGTCACCTTTAGGAAGCTCGAAATTCGATGGTATTAGTTCGTTTGCCATTAGTTTTGTTTTTTTAAAATAATTTGTAATGCCTGATTTTTCATTAAAAGTATTGGTCGATCTTTTGCAATTCTAATTGAATTTCTTCCTTTTTTTCCTCGCCGGCATTAATAAATGCATTTTTATTGGTATCAAGCTTCTCCTTGTTTTGTACAATTTGCTGCGACAATTGCTTCATCTCCTGGTTCAAAGCAGATATTTTGTCATTTAACAGTTGTAATTCCTCAGCCTTCTTTTGCAAAAGCTGTTCCTTCAGTTCCACATCCGCCGTGTATTGCTGCTTATACGCATCGGCAAAACCTTTGAGGTCCTGGTCAATTAGTTTAATATATTCCTGCCCTGTTGTTACAAGCCGCTCTTTTGTAAACCCGGTTCTTCTCAGTACGTTAAAAGCTGTTTTGTATCTTGTGCCTTCATCGGCTATGGCTTCAACGTCTACTTTGCTGTCTATAAATTCTTTAAAATCCGTTCCTTTGAAAATAGGGTTATTGTTATTGGCTTCTTCAAGGAGGTTTTCAAAATACCTGTGATAATCGTTTAAAGCGCCGGATTTTTTAGTGGCTGTTGTTTGCGAAGTCTTAAAAGATGCTGTATCAACTGCGTTATCAGCAGACACTACATTATCATTTGTGACCTTTTCTTTTCCCAAATTCTTTTGCTGTAGTTCACTTTCTTTTAAAGTATCCTCATTTTCTTCCTCCTGGTTAAACTCAACAAAGGGTTTTAGAATATTTTTGAGTAGGCTCATATTTTTTCTCTAAAATTAAATAATAATAACTATTAAAAACAATAAAGTCAAATATGTTCTACCCGTTTCGTATGGTTTGTTTTACAGCGTTAAAACATTAGTTATTAAGTATAAATAATGAAGAGATTTTAGATACTTAAACGCCAGTACCAGGAGAAAAGATAATAGCGCGAAGCCTTTTGAGACTTATATACTTCGACTCAGTTTCCGCGTTTCAACAAGTTGGCGATAATAGAGAAATAAAAGCAGGTTGCTTCTGTTGTGGTCTTACGTGAATAAACAAATCTGGTTGCTTTAACAGGCGAAGGTTAAGAAATGAAACTTTTCAGAAGTGCTGATTGGTAAGTAAGAACTCTCATAAAATGAAGCCGCGAAAAAGTGCAAGAAATTCTTAAGATTTACTCCTAGTAATCAAAATCCTACAACAGCTATTCCTAATAAATTGTCCTGTCTTCTTTACTTTTCCAATCTTTAAACACTTCCAAAGCTTTTTGGCGACCTATTGCAACAATGGGAATTTTGCGTGCGCTATGATCGCAAATCATTTCATTATAAATCATTGCGTCATCAAAGCCAATAGCAGCTGCGTCGTAGCGGGTATTGGCAAAATATATCTTTTTTATACGGGTCCAATAAATGGCAGCAAGGCACATGGGACAAGGCTCGCAGGATGTATAGATTTCACAATCGGCCAGCTGATAAGTCTGCAGATTTTGACATGCATCTCTTATAGCGACTACTTCTGCATGAGCTGTAGGGTCGTTAGACGCTGTAACCTTATTATTTCCCCGACCGACAATCACATCTCCCTTTACTATTACGCACCCAAAAGGTCCGCCCTCGTTTTGTGTTATTCCCTTCTCCGATAGCTTTATTGCTTCGCTCATAAAAAACTCTTCCCTGCTCATGAACCTTTATATTGTATAATAAATATAATTAAATAGGTACAGTGATTCTAAAGAATTTGTTCTTCTTTTCAGGTTTTTATAAGGTAAAAAACTAGTTATAAAAGGAGACAACACTTTAGCAAAATAGAATTACCGGCTGAAAATATTCCATTAAATGCTCAAATAAGTTGAATTGGAAAAAAAGGAAGAAGAATAGTATTAAAGCTTTGAAGATGTAATTTACATAACTCTTTCTAGTTCTTTTTCCTGCAGGTTTCTTTTGAAATAATCTCTGGAAACCAGCAGGTGTAGAAGTTTTATAGAACTAAAAATCGAATTTGAACCTTGTTCTTATACCCCATTGTGAAATATTAGGATGATTGGTGTAAGTGAGCCTTTTTACAAGGTCAACCCTGGCTATTTTGAATATATTAGCAATTGCAGCGCTTACTTCGACATACGGAGTATTTCCTAAACTGTAGGTAGCAGGCAACCCTGTTTTTGCATCAACAGGAAATTTAAATAAATCGTTATTATTATTGTTATTAACAGCAGGATTGTTTTCATCTCTCACGCCTCCCCACAAAACTTTAGCTGAAATTACTTCGCGCAACTTAAGCTGTTTAAGTAAAGGAATTTTATTAAAGAAGAAACCGTTGAAATAATGATCAACATTTATCCCGGCATACCTGTCGCTAACAAACTCCATAAAGTTCATAAGGTTATAGGAGTTAACCTGGTATGAATAGGTTTGGTTAGCCCTGTGAATAGTTAACAAAGGAAACGGAACTTTTCCAAAAATATAACCACCTTCTGCTGTCATATCGGTATAACCAAGCTGTGAAAGATAAAATCTCTTTTGGATATTAAGATTAATATTATGGTAATTATATTGTCCTTTCATCAAACCTTTGATACCGGCAATGTATTTCAAATCAAAAATGGGGTATTTATTTATAATTGGAATACGATATACTTTACCCTGGTAAAACTGTTCGTGTGGAGCCCATCTTAGTTCAGCAGATAATTCTGTTGTAGTTACATCCGGTATATTTGTTGGTTCAGCGATTTTCTGTTTTGTATATACAATAGAACCTGCGGGCGTTTGCTTCCAGTTTTTGAAACCTATCGTAGTGGAAAAGTTTTTAGCAAATTCTCTCACGTATTCTGCTTTGTAAATATTATTGTACAACCATTTGTCATTCGTGCCTCTTTTGAACGAAAGTAAAAAGTTATCTTCCTGCACAAACTGTAACTCCTGTCCAGGTATTTTCGTATCCTGCTGGTAGCTTAATTTCAAATAATTAAGCGGGTAAGAGTAAATAGATTTATGGTTAAATGAATAAGCTCCGGAAAGAAAGTACTTCCATTTTTCGTCTTTAAATCCATACGCAACATAATTTTCAAAATAGATACTTTTACTAAATTTTGGTGTACTTCTCCCACCAAGTCTTAATCTAAAACCTTCTACCGGGTTGAAGCTGTAGAATGCGCTTACGGGCCCCACCTCATAAGGACCAGCAGATTTATAGCCTGCCAAAAGAAATGTTGCTACATCCATAAATCTCTTATAAGAGCGCATGTTTTGAAGGCTGTCGATGTTGCTATATACCTTTGATTCTGTTTCTGTCAATTGAGGAGAACGGTGCTGAACCCAGAAAGAGTCTGCGGCATTAGCTGAATTATTTACCTGTACCACCGCATCTCCCTTATAAATACTGTCATTAACAGGCTGATTTATAGCAAAGTTTTTGTATGACACTGTCCGTTCGCCCATAACACCTCCGCTTGCGGCCCTTGTCAAAGCAAATTCTGCCATTGTATTGCTCATAACAACATGAAAACGTCCGTCAGGTCCTTTTTCAAAATCCTGGCTGATAGCAAGTTGACGAACAAAATTAAGATTCGCGTGTTTGCTTATGCTCATGTTTATCTTCTGCACCGAATAATTGCCGTCGAGTGTGACAAAGATGGTTCCCTTAAAAAGCAAATCGTTTAGGTTTTTTGGAGAAAAGGTGAGCCGTATCAACTTTACGCCTTCTTTCTCCACCGTATCTCTTATATAAAAGCGGTAAAATGTAGGAGCCATGTCAGAAATTGGACTTAAAAACTGGTTGGTGAGCAGCGAAATGTTATTTTGATAAATATCAACATTTTCGTACAGCCGGTTCAGGTAATTGCTGATACCTTTGTTATCAACATAATCTCCAAAATTAACTCTCTTATTTCCCAAGACATATGTCTTGGTCTTTTCAGGATTTTTTCTAAAATATTTTTGAGAAGAAGTTTCTTCAAGAAAAACAGGTAACAATGCTTTTCCTTCCAATTTTGTCGTGTCCTGGTTTTCCAAAATAAACCGGTAATTTTTGAACAACTTATTGTTCATCAGTTTTTCAGGCTTATTGGTCAGAGACAATTCCATTTTCTCATACTGCTCATACTGAACAAAATCGTAAGAAGTAAGTTTATTTTTGTCTTTATTATTTATAACCCTTCTTATCAACTCTACAGCAGGATTGTTTTTGTTAGAATATTTACCTCTTTTCTTTGATTTTACGGTGACACTATTTCCATCGGCTACTTCAAGTGCCACTTCAATTGTTTGTTCGGTATTGGGTACAATTGTTTTTGAGATAGTTTTATATCCTACATAAGAAAAGTTTACAATGTTTGATTTGTTACTATAATCAATTAAGCGGTAACTGCCATCTGTAGTGCTGGTAACACCTTTACCTCCTTTAAAATAAATGCTGACTGATTGCAGCGGCTGTTGGGTAGCTGCATCTCTTACAATACCTTTTATAGTAGTTTGAGAAAAAGAAGTAATAAATGATAAAACGAAAAGAAATGATATTATTAGTCTTTTCAATTTTTTTGAGTAATTATTATTTTCCATAAATTTTTTATTAAATCCACCTAAATAGTATAAATAGCGCTTTTCTAATGGTGGCAATCGTTGCAAGTATAAAAACGAAACAATCCAAAAAAGGATAAAGAATGTCTGAAAGGCTTTTTATATAATATCCTTATTCGTTACGTCACATATAAACGGTAAAGCAAAGTCTTTGTTATCCTACTTTTTCCCACCAGCTAGTAAAGGTTCCAGTTGCTTTCAAGTCTACTTCTTCACCAATCATCGGGTTAATCAAAGGCATATTTCTCTTTTCACTTTCCCGGATAACTCTTTTAATAGAGTCATCCCAATCATGCAGGGCAAGCGAAAATTTTGACCAATGGACAGGTATCAGCACTTTCGCTTTTAAATCAAGGGCGGCCTGCACCGCTTCTTCAGGCATCATGTGAATGTATTTCCAGTATTCATTATACTGTCCACACTCTAAAATAGCCAGGTCAAAAGGACCAAAAGTTTCACCAATGTTTTTAAAATGGGTATCATAACCGCTATCGCCACCCAGGAAGACTTTCATTGTAGGAGTTGTAAGGACGAAAGACATCCACAACGCACCATTTCTCTTAAATCCTCTTCCTGAAAAATGCCTTGCTGAAGTTGTATTTACGATAAATCCCTGATCCAGGATTACTTCTTCATTCCAGTCTTTTTCTATAATGATATTTTCATCAAGGCCCCAGCGTTCCAGGTGCGCTCCTACTCCTAAACCAGTAATAACCTTCTTAACTTTTGGTTTAAGTTTTATAATTGTTTCATAGTCAAGATGATCCCAATGATCGTGCGTGATAAACAAATAATCTATTACAGGAATATCGTCTGTCGTGTACACGTCGCTGCCTTTAAAGCTTTTGGTAGTAAATTTTACGGGCGACGCATTTCCGCTAAAAACGGGATCAACTAATATTTTTTTGCCATCTATTTGTAAGAAATAGGAAGAATGGCCAAACCATACCATTACATTTTTATCGGGCGACAGTGAAAGCAAATCTGTTTTTACAGAAGGTAAAATGCCAGCAGGAATGCTTCTTTTACTTTTACTGAAAAAGAAATCCTTCATAACAGTATAATAGCTCACACCTTCTTTTAAATCAGGAGTATAGTTAAGATTTTGAAATTTACCATTCCGGAAATTTGGGGAGATCCTAATCCTTTCCAAACGCTCACCTACGGGCGCTTTTCCAAATTGTTGCCCCTGCATAAACAGTAGCACACCAACGATCAATACAAATATTACAATTACAATTAGCATCCGTAGTTTTTAAAACAATTGTTACTAAACCTCAATCCTTTATACTTATCTCTGCTTTTATTTTTGCTATTTCCCGTGGCTTGTGATTGACTAATCACTCTATCGTTTGTTGCAAAAAAAATTATGGTGCTATCATATCCCACAACATTCCAAACGCATCATTGATCACTTTTTTCTGCTGGCTCTCAGAAAAATCTTCGCTGGTGAGGTACTGATAGACGCCAAAAACGTGACTGCTAACAATAGTTAGCAAAAACTCAATTGGCAAGGGCTTCAAAAGCTCTGCTTTAATACCTTCTTCAATTAGTCGGATATGGCAAGTGGACTGCTGGTGAATTGTTTCAGGTGATATTTTAGCAAAATGTGGCGAGAAGTGAAACTGGTGAATGTAATAAAACTTCTCCCTGTTATCCAGTGCCCAGTAAAGGGAATTGATAAACATGATTTTTACCTTTGTTTCAAGTGACTCATTGCAACTGACCTTAGAGGTTATGTAGCTGTTTAACTCATTTTTAATATCATTATACAAAACAATAACTAAGTCTTCTTTCGTTTTGTAATAATGAAAAAGCGTTCCGTTAGCAACCCCTGCTTCGGCTGCTATTTTACTCGTTGGTGTTCCATGAAAACCATATTCCACAAATAGTTTGAGTGCCGCATCCCATATCTCTTTCCGCTTATCCTGTATTTTAGATTGACTAATCACTCCACAAAGGTAAATGCTATTTTTTTCCTGCCAAATCTTTTTTTAAATTGTTTAAAAAAATTAAATGGCAAGCTTTTCATCTAATATTTATTAGCCATTAAAAACCTCTTTAAATTTTACAAAAAATACTTATTTCGTAAAAGGCAAAGACATTATTAAATGAAAGTCATTTATAAGATTACATATCCAAACAATAAAATTTATATAGGCAAAGATTTGACGAATACGCTACATTATTTTGGGAGTGTTGAAAGCAGGAATGTTGAGCAAGACTTTACGAATGAGGAAAGAGAAGATTTTACAATAAGAAAAGAAATCATTTGGAAGTCAGAAACCGCTACTGCTAAAGAAATACACCAAAAAGGAAATGGAATTTATTAATTTATATAAATCAAATGACCCTGCAATTGGCTATAATCGATTTCCTAAATTTAAACCCTAACGCTACTTTTTCCTGATAACATAAATAACAGAACTGCATCTTTTAGCATTAAAAAGAGCTTTAATGTTTGAAATTAAACCCACCCAGGCGGCCTGTATAAACCTGTCTTTGCCATGCCTGTATTTCTCGCTGAGCATACTTACATAAAAACTATCAAACCACATCGTTTTAACAGCTTCCACTGCAAAACCTTTTTCCTTTAGCAATATCTCCATGCTTTTTGGTGAAAAATGGTAGAGGTGCCTTGGTACATCATAAGCTGCCCAATATTGCTTATAATACCCGGCATCGTAACTGGTATAATTCGGAACGGCAATTATCAATCTTCCGACTGGTTTTAATATTTTAAAGAACTTTTCCAAATATCCGTGCAGATCATGCACGTGCTCTAATACATGCCAAAGAGTGATAGCATCAAAAGTTTCGTTATGCATACTTGCAAGGCTGCTTAACTCTTCCAGATGCAGTTTATAATTGTTCACTGCATTAATTCTTGCTGTCTCATCCGGTTCCAACCCGGTTACATTCCAACCCGCCTGTTGCATAGTAAAGGCAAATGCACCTGTGCCTGCACCAACATCTAACAAGACCCCATGCTTCAGTCCTGTTACTTCCTTTAAAAGGTTTAGCTTCGATGTAAGGGTAAAAGTTCTTACCTGGTGGTAGAGACGATTTACTAATCCTTTTTTTGTATCACTGTGTGAAATATAGTCTGCCGATTGGTAATATATGCCTACAGAAGCTTCGTCAGGAGCATTTTGGGTAAACCGAAAGGTACAGCTATTGCACTGCCAGATTTCAAAATTTTCGTTTGAAACCGTATAATCTTTACAGTCAAATACTTTGCTTATAGCAGCACTGCCACAACATAAACAATGGTCATAATTAATTTTAGAAGCCATGATAGGGCCACAAAGAAAGTGAAAAGCCGGTTAAAAATGCTCTACTACCCATATCCTTTTTTTTATCATTCTATCTTTAATTATCTTAACCGCTGAAATGACTATGAATTTTTCGAGAACTACTAATAAATTAAAGCACGCAGCATTTTACATTCCCTTTACAATTTATTTTGTGGTTTTTGCTATTGCGGCATTTATCGGCTTCAAGATGCTTGGTAATAATGAAATAAATGCAGATTCTTCATTTACCGATATTTTTCAATTATTGCTTAAAGTAGCTTTAGCGTTTACCATTGCTATCATTTCTGTTGCCTTTATTCCCGTTCTTATTTCGTTTTTATATTTTATGTATAAAAAGAGAAAAACTGGAATTCGTTTCGGCATTTCTACTGACGTGAAAGAAAGTCGACTGAACGAAAAACAAACTGTAAGACTTGCGATCAGCCCTGTTTTAAAACCGTTCTTTGGATTTATAAGACTTCGCTTACTGTACGATCAAAAACATTATTCAAAGAAGTTTTCACTTTTAGAAAATAGCAAAAGAAAGTTTTTCAGTACGAGTATTGAAGGGACTTATCACTGGACATTGCCGCAAATAAAGGAATATCACGTCGAAAAAGCTGTTTTATATTTCGAAGATGTTTTCCAGTTTTTTTCGATAGCTGTAAATCTGCCTGCAAGCAGTCATTTCTTTACACAACCGACTACAAAAGGCATTAAAGATTTAAATGTATTGCCAAGAAAAACTGAAGAAACAAATACGCGTATAGAGCAGTTAAGAAAAGTCGAAGGAGAATATCTTAACTATAAAAACTTTGAAAACAACGATGACGTGCGACGTATTGTCTGGAAGATCTATGCTAAAAACAAGGAACTTGTTGTTAGAATTCCTGAAATAATGGATCCTTACGCTTCTCATGTTTATCTCTACGCCTCTTTTTTCAGCCATTTCGATATAGAAGGAAACGGTGCAGTGGAAGTTCCTTTTTTAAATTATTTTAAAGTAATTACCTGGTCTGTTTACCAAAATTTGGTAAAACGCGGATTTGAGGTAAGATATGTTCCTGACCAGGAAGTAGCGAAAAACAATACAGCAGATGAACAACAATCTGTTAAATACAGTATCAGCACCAGTAAGTGGCACAACGTTAAAGATTTAAAGACTTACGTAAAGACAAATGATGCTTCTATCGTATTAATTTCCTCTTTAAGTGATGCCGACGAAGTGCAGGATTTAATGGAGAATGCGGGAGGTGACATTACTTTTATCTTTATAAAATTAACCGATAGTTTTAAAAATCAGAACGTGATCGATTGGGTTCAGTGGCTGTTTATTGAAAATCAGAAAGATGATGTTGATGTATATAAAAGAGGGTGGGCTCTATCTCCGTTGCGGGTAAGAATAAAGGAAAATGAAAGAAAGCTTGCAGAAATATTACAAAAATACCAGGGCGCGGAAACAGCAATAATTGGTACCAAATAGAGATTGTAAAGTTTGAGGCTTGGCTATTAAAAAGATTATAAAAATGCAAATCGGAAGAATACATAGCTGGAAAAAGGTTACCGCTCAATTGCTATTATTAGCGATTCCGACGGTAGCGTTGGTTTTATACCTCTTGTACAATGCAAACGAGTATTTCGCGTTACTGCAAAATAACTCATCAGAGCAGGTAATATATTTTGCAACGGGAATCGTAATATCGCTTGCTTTTTATGCATACCGGTTTAGGTTTATAACAACTGCCTTATTATTATTTGGCGCCTATTTTATTGCTTACAAATTTCTAGGAAAATTAACCATTGGCGAGTTTGATGCTTTCTTTATTTCTGTCAAATTTCTAATTTTTGCCCTGCTGTTTTCCGCAGGCTGGCTTGCCGGATATGGATTCTCACGATCGAGGTATTTCACCATTTTCTGGTCTGTTTTTCTACTTGTCTTGCAAATAATTGTGGTGAGTAAAACTGCAGATATAACGGCCAGGGCTTTAATATCAGCATTTGCACCGGTATTAGTGTATGCTTTTTACATCATTTATACTGCTGAGCTTATCAGGAATATGAATGAAGACGAGACTAAATTTGGTTGGTTTATCACCAAACGTCTTGTTGGTTTTATCAGCTTAGCTCTTATTGTTTTATTTGGGCTGTTGCTGATTTTTCAAAAAGAATTTAATAGTATAGAACAGGATTGGGGGGGCGGACAAGGAGGAAAAAATAACGGCGGCAAAGAGAGCATGACCAAACAAAATAAAGATGGCAGCCTCAGCAATAAGGACCAGATGAAAATGACAGGGTCTTTAAGTAAAGATAAACGATTGGTCTTTGTTGCCAAACTCGATAATTTTTTTCCCGATGGCAAAACTCCAAACCCGCTTTATTTTACATCAACCTATTACACAAAATTTGATACGCTGACCCAAACATTTGAGGAAGACAAGAAGCTTCCATACAATGATCTTTTCAGTCCCGATCCATCAAAAATACCTTTGTATTTTGCCAAAACCGATACGGCTGTTATCAGGAATACTATGGCAACTTTAAACCGGAAGGTTGTCTCAACAGACGTGTATAGAGTTATTCTTTCACCAAAGGAATACATTGCTCCTTCTACCGCTTTTTTTTGCCAGCCGCTACCTGTTGAGAATGAATACAAATCACAATTTAAAAGCGCATACAGGGCTAAGATGTGGGTAAGTGATCTGAACAGCGCTTATTTCATTTACAATCCTGCGGGCAATAAGCAGCTGGAGGCCTTTCAGAAACAGCGTTTTGATCGGCTACGTGAGGCAAGTTCGTATGCCGGTCTCGATAAGAAGTTTATGGATTACTACACTTTTATGCCTCGCAACCCTGAGTATAATCGCATAAGTGAACTTGCCCAACAAATAACTAAAAATGCAAAAACTCCTGCGGATAAAATGATTGCGATAAGGAATTATTTTACGCAGAAAGATGAATTTGGCCAACCTCTTTTCAGGTACAGTGATAACCCGGGCATTCCAGGGTTACCGAGTGCAAGCAAATTAAATTACTTTTTGTTCGAAAACCGCAAGGGATACTGTGCGTACTTTGCCGGCGCTACTCTTTTTCTGCTTCGTTCGTTAGGCATTCCAAGTCGTATTGCTGCTGGTTTTTTAACCGTAGACAGAAGCAGCAAAAACCCAGGATGGTATTGGTTTTATGCAGACCAGGCGCATGCGTGGGTGCAGCTTTATTTTCCAGGTTACGGCTGGATAGATTTTGACACAACCGTACCCGACCAGAATACACAACAGTCACCCCAACCTGATGGTACACCCCCGATGAATACTCAGCAGGCATTGTTAGTGGCAGATGGACAAGCAGTAAGTATTGACACTGCCGCAAAAAGAGTGACAATGAAAGTGAAAAAAATGCTTTTTCACGATGAGAATATTCCTGCACCTGAGGCTAAAGATCTTTTTATGGATGTATCTATGGCCTCAGTTACCCGAGACACAGGTGAAGGGAAACTAAGCGATATAAAAACAGGAACCAATATTGTAGTAGTCTCATACGCCGAAGCCATGAAAAATGTAATGGCTAACGAAACTGATAATCTTGCATCATTGATAGTAAAGCTTCCAAAGCCGGCGCCTATTGATGAAATTAAGATAATGGAAACAGAAGAACAGAAAAAAGAGCGACAAAAAATACAGGCAAAAGTATCGCAACCTTTTGATTGGGTAAAAGCACTGTGGATTGGTTTAGCCATTATCGGCGGTTTTATACTCTTATTATTCTTGCTGCCATGGTTGATCTGGCAATATCTAAATAGTAAAGCAAAAAGCAACACTGCTGCAAGACTAAAGGCATACAATATTTATACAGCCAGTATGTACTATTTGAATCAAATGGGAATAGCAAGAGAGAACCAAAGCCCTCAGCAGTTTGCAGAAGAGACAGACAAAAGATTTGGATCAAGCTTTAATCGTTTTACAAATGTTTACCAAAAGATTAAATACAGCAGTGTTCCATTGACCTCGAATGAAGAAATGCTGGTTCAAAATTTTTATAGTCCATTTATTGAAAAAGTAAAAAATAACATTCCAATAAAGAAAAGAATAAGCGGCTTTGCCAATATCTACAATACCGTTCATTTCTTTACTAAATCTAAAATAAGCTAAACATGCAGCAGGAAATTATAGAGCAAAACATACAGATAGAAGAAGCCCTTGAAAATATTCAGAAACTGGTAGATAATATAGAAACGGTCATCCGTGGAAAGCGCATGCAGATTCAGTTTATCCTTACTGCGTTATTGGCTAAAGGACATATTCTAATGGAAGATAACCCCGGTACCGGTAAAACGGTGATGGCAAAGACCCTGGCGCAAAGCATTTCCGGAAGAAGCAACGAGGGAGGTGTTATTTTTAAACGTATACAATTTACTCCTGATTTGCTCCCGATGGATTTGATTGGTTCTCACATTTTTGATGATGTAAGGAAAGAATTTATTTTTAAAAAAGGTCCGTTGTTTTGTAATGTATTACTGGCAGACGAAATAAACCGGGCATCTCCCAAAGTGCAGTCTGCCCTGCTGGAATGTATGGCAGAACACCAGATAACCATCGGAGAAACCACTTATCCGCTAGAGAAAATGTTTTTCACTATAGCAACACAAAACCCGGTTGAAATGGAAGGTACATATCCTCTGCCTGCCGCCCAGTTAGATCGTTTTTTTATTAAAATTATTTTCGGTTATGTAGACGAAGAAACCGAATTGGATATTTACAATAATTACCTTGGCATTGCCAATAATCTTGCTCATATTCACCAGGTATTGAGCATGGAAGAAATACTGTTTTTGCAGGATGAGGCAGAAAAAGTATTTGTGCACGAAGAAATCGTAAAATCTGTCAGAAATATTGTTTGGGACACTCGTCGTCATACAGATATTGTGCTTGGCGCATCTACCCGAAGTGGTATCACTTTCTTAAAATGCTTAAAGGCCTTTGCACTTGTAAACGGAAGAACTTTCGTAACAGAAGATGATCTGCAAAAGATAACTCCAGCCGTTTTAGACCATCGTTTGATTTATCGCAACAGAGATGCTAAAGCGAAATCTCTTGCTTCTATTTTAAATAAAGAAATGGACAGGTTAAGCCGGTTAAAAATTGCGGAGCGCGCGTAAAAGCTGTAAACTATTTGATAAATGTTATTACAGAAACGAAGAACTGTACTAAATAAGCTTCGCTATATATCCAATAGATGAAAATGAAATTTGCTCTCTTTATAGTTTATTTGTTACTGGGGTTTAATAAAATAACTTTTTCACAGGGCAATCCAACTGCCAGGTATGAGATTGATGCAAAACGCATTGGGGTAAATCCTACAGATAAAGATGCATTGCCCAGAAGCCGTGAATTTATTCGTTTAGACAGTACGTATTATGTTGGGTATATGTTTGAAGGAATCTACAAATCTGACAGAAGCAGCGATTTTATCGGTTTTAAATATGCCATTCCATCTTTAAAAAAAGCCTTTGTATTACTGCAAAGAGATTATGGAAAAAGTTTAAAAAACTTATTTCGTTCTCCCCAGGAGTATATGGCTTCTATGAATCGTTATATCGATTTTTTGCAGATTGCCGGCACACTCAGAGAGTGCTACGATAATATAGAAATGCCCGATAGTGTAATGTGGGTTTTAAATAATGTTTCCAGCTACAATTTTCCTAAAGATCATCTTGGAGTGAACACCATAAAGGCCTGGACTTATCATCGCAACAGGTTCTTTACTTCTGAAAAATATGCTTTCTTAAAAAATTCTGTGGAAGAAAATGAAAAAGAAGCTTTTAACTATTGCTATTACGCACTAAACAGAATACAAAAAAATCGAGCGACGAATGATATTTGGTTTGGCCCCAACCAGGCTGAGGCGGATAAGATGAATGTGTACCATTACCTTGCCTTGCTGCATTGCTACAACAAAAACTATGATAGCAGCGAGTACTACTACCAGCGTCTTGCAGAAAGCGGTACAGTCTCGTGGAACAACTATGGGAACATGAAGATGGAAATAGGTGAGTTCGCTGTTTCAAACGAATATTTAAACAGGGACAAATACAAGTACACGCAAAAAATGCTGCGTGAGCCTTTCTACTACATCCCCATGTTGGATGTATATGCAGGACGAACCAAAGATGCGATGGCTCTGTGTAAGGAGGCTATTCAGAATGCCGGTTCTACACCCGGGTTCGGCTGGTATAATATTGCTCTTTGCAGAAGTTATATGTATGATGGCCAGCTGGACAGTGCTGAGTATGTTCTTCAAAAAGCTGCGGATTTTAAAGAGGTACATATTGGCACAACTCTTACTCAAAACCAGTACGATTTTACCATTAATCTTTTGAAACTGCAATTAGATGAACGAAAAGTTGCGTTGGTAAAATTTGAAAATGCAGGATGGTGGTACTCTCCTTCCTCGTTGTACAAAATAGCAGCTTTAAAAATTCAAAAGATGTTGTTACAGTATATACTCATTAATCAACTTTCGGCAAATCCTGAAAGAGACCGAACTGTGTATGATCTCTTTTGCGGAGAAAGCACAACTTCTTTCGATGAAGATTATTATCTCATAAAAGATTTCAGCCCTTCTTATTTTGAAAAAAAATACGAAAATTATCAGAAGACCGATAACCGCCAAAACGTTAAGAAATATTTTCGGCTGATGACTCACCAGATGCAATGGATGAACGGAGACGAAGACAAAGCAACGGAAGGTTATCAGCAAATGATTAAAGAAGTCAGATTGGATACCTCCAATGAAAAACTTTTTTTAGGCAGGCTATACGAAGGCTTGTCAAAAGGGAGTGATGAGAATGGTAGTGAAAAAGATTATGATTTTTATTCAAATGCATTATATGAAGAGTATCCTCAATTACTGCCATTTACAGGGATCACTTTGAAGATGAAATTAGTTACAAGTGGCGTAGATGACGAAGAGACAAAAAAAGTGGTAAAAGAATTAAAGCATTGCGAGATAAAATGGGCAGATGCAGCAGATGAAACTACACCGATTGCTACGATATCCTTCTTAAAGAAGGGTGACAGGTATGAGGCCACAGTAAATGTAAAAAACGGTTTAAATAAAAATATTGTAACTAACGAGAAAATGGTTTTTAAAAACACAGAAGGCGCTGGTAAAGAACTGGCTCTGAGATTATTTGGCAAAAGCGGAGCAATGATTTTTGAAAAAACAGATGCAGGAAATTAATTATAGGCTTAAAAAAAAACTGAAGAAGTCAAGCAGCATAAAATTAAATTGCTGAGGTAAAAGAACAAGTAAGGGATTAGTACTAATATGAAGAACACCCTTATGAGTTATTGCAATTAGCAACTACCAGTTTCCTTAAACAACATTAGTAGAGAATAAATCGATCTTGATATTTGCTGGCTTACAGTTGAACAAAATCTTAATTTCTCATTAAACTTAAAGAGACTTATCTAAAGAATATTAAAACTATTAAAAGCAATTTTAATTATAAAAATTTCAAGCCTTACAGCATAATCAGCTCTTCAATTAACTGACTACTTGTTCAGTTTTATTCTGAGTTATAAAAAAGATTAATAAACCTACACCGCTAATTACTAAAAAAGCTGCAATTAATTCTGCCTGGGTAGGGTTAATTCCAAAAATGTGATACTTTGTATTTACCCGTATCAATTCAATAAAAAATCTTTCTACTCCATTTACAATTAAATAAATAGCCGTCAACACTCCTGGTGTTGTAATCTTTTTCCTGATACTCCACAAAAAGGCAAACAACAACAGGCAGGCTACAATTTCGTATAAAGGAGTTGGAAAAACAGCGCTAGGCAGCTGAGAGCAATATTGCCCAAGGCAGTTTGGAATTTGAACTCCTTCGCCTATTACGTTATGAGGATAGTTATAAGCCCATGCCCAGTCAGGTAACCAGCTAAAAGGTTTTGGATGAGTATTTACAATACCCCAATCTCCATCGCCGGCAATCTGGCAACCCATACGTCCTATTCCGTAAGCAAGCATCATTGCCGGTGCGAAAGAATCAGCAACATGAATCGGATTCATATTGTTTCTTTTGCAATAATACCATATAGCAATGGTAGCGCATATAAGCCCACCGTAAAAAGTTAAACCGCTGAACGATATAAGAGAGCCAATAGGATCTTTTATCAGATCATCTATATTTTCAAGATTGTGAAAAATTTTTGCTCCTATAAAACCAAAGATAAAAGCATAAATAACCATATCTCCTACTCTATCCTGCGGCCATATTCTTATTATTCTCTCTTCAGGCTTAGCCAGTTTTACCTTATTCTTTTCCTGCCATTTCAAAAATGCGAATAAAAGTCCGCCAATTATACCTGCAACCCAGCTTCCTTTTGATGATAAAATGTAAGACTGCGTATCTATGAGTTCATGCCTGTCTAAATACGCCCCTATCAACTTATAGCCTAAAATAAATCCGAGAAAGAAATTTAAAAGCAGTTCGCCAATTGACGCTGGCTGGCCAACAACTATTTTTTCTTCTTTATAGGTAAGCAGGCCTTCTTTACTTTTTCGTTTTAGCTCTGAGGTCAATACAACCGCAGCGGCAATAAATGATAAGGCCACAAAAAATCCAAAAGAATTTATAAGTTTCAGTCCAGACCATTCAACTCCAAATAAATCTTTGAAGGCGTAATATAGATTGGGATACATTAATTAGAATTCGGTTCAATAAGGAAATGTACGAATTGCAATGATAAATACAATTCTTGATTAAAATAATTACAAGAAGAAAAACTAAGTATATTATAACTAAAAAACCTCCTCCATAGAAATAGAGGAGGTTATATTTACTAACCCATCCATGGCAACAAGCTGTAAAACCACACGGATGAAAACTTACATATTATTAATTGCACTAGCAATATTCTTCAAAAGCTGCGATAAGGTTACGAGCGATCATTTGCGCCGGTCGACCTTCTATCTGGTGTCTTTCTATAAAATGTACAAGCTCTCCATTTTTAAACAACGCAATTGCAGGTGATGATGGAGGATAAGGCAACAAATACTCACGTACCTTTTTAATAGCCTCTGTATCAAAACCGGCAAAACTGGTGGTTAAGTTCTCAGGTTTTTTATTTGCATTAGCCACAGCCATTAGTACACCTGGTCGGGCAGAACCTGCACTGCAACCACACACACTGTTAACCATTACCAAAGTTGTTCCTTCTTTGTTTATATACTCCTCTACAAGTTCGGGAGTATCTAGATCTTCAAAGCCGTTTTCTGTAAGCTCGGCCTTCATTGGTAATACTATTTCTTCTGGATACATTATTTTTTATTTAAATGAAAATCTACCGTTTTTATGTAGCAAAAATACGAATAAATGTAATTGGGAAGAAAAAAAGGAATGTTAATGGTAATAATGGCAGTCAAAAAACCAAAATGAGGACATTGTGTCACTTAACGAATAAAAAAGCTGTCTCTTTATCTCATTTACCCAAAAGGTATGTTGTTTGATTTATACTCGGCAAACAATTAAAAATTTAAAATTATGATAGTTGCAAAATCTTTTCCCGTAAACAAAACTTTGACTAGCGTGTTTGATGAATTATTTAATTCTCTTCCTTCTACCTCTGGCAATGAGGTAAGAAGCACAAAAGCTCCTGTAAATATCAGTGAGAATGAGAATGGATACAATATTGAATTTAATGTACCCGGCAGGAACAAAGAAGATTTTAAAATTAACGTTGACAAAGGATTGTTAACAGTCAGTCACGAAAAGAAAGAAGAAACTGAGACTAAAGATATTAAGGTGTTAAGAAAAGAATTTTCTTTCCAGAGTTTCACCCGTTCTTTTTCTTTGGATGAAAAAATAAACGCAGAAGGCATTGAAGCAAAATATGAAAATGGAATTTTGAAAGTCGTTCTTCCTAAAAAAGAAGAAGTTAAAATAGCACCTAAACAAATTTCAATACAATAATACGATTAAACGTAGCGTATAATAAGTAGTCAAATTAAAATAGTAGTTAAGATTGTTTCATAGCAGTTGGTTTTGGTTTTGAAAAACCCGATGTATTCACATCGGGTTTATTTTTTTCTTAAAATCCCCCAAATGATACTTTTAGATAGTATTGAATTGTAGTTTCACGCGCAAATATTACCATTATCGCCATGCATAAAAGCTTCGTCGTTGTAATGACATTTATCGGATTGATAGCAGGAGCAAAAGCACAGGCTCCAAAAGAGAAAACATTGTTGTGGGAAATATCAGGCAAAGGCATTACAAAACCATCCTGGCTGTTTGGCACAATACATTTAATGTGTACCGATGAATTAAAAATGCCTAAAGTTGTAGAAGCGAAATTTAATACGGCCAGTAAGTTATTTTTAGAAATAGATATGGACGACCCCAACATGATGAAAGATATGCTGTCGGGCATGCAAATGAAAGACTCCTCGACGTTGGAGAACTTAATGGGGAAGAAGTTTGACTCTGTCAGCACCATTTTTCAAAATACAACAGGTATGCCTCTCAGAATGCTAAATACTGCCAAACCATTTCTTCTCATATCCATGTTATACCCCTCTATTTTGCAGTGCACGCCGGTAAGTTGGGAAAGTGTTTTTCAAAAAATGGCAAAAGAAAAAGGTATGGAGATTGAGGGGCTGGAGAAGCTGGAGGACCAGATGAAAATCTTTGATAAAATCCCTTATAAACTTCAATCGGACATTTTAGTAAAAATGCTTTTAAATATCGACAGTTCGAAAAAAGAGTTTGACACTATGCTTGACGTATATAAACACAAAGACATTAATCAGCTAAACGTTCTAACAAATAAAGAAGAAGATTTTGGAGAATATACTGACATTCTTCTTGATGATCGAAATCATAATTGGATACCGGTAATAGGTGAGCAAGCTAAAAAAATGCCTACTTTTTTTGCTTTTGGCGCCGGGCATCTTGGAGGTGAGAAAGGAGTTATCAATCTATTAAGAAAAGCAGGGTTTACTGTAAAACCCGTATTTTATCAATAATTTTTAAAGAACTTTAATCTTATTTCACTTACCAATACCATTTTATATACCTCAGTTAATTCTTAAACCTTTAAGACATTTAAAAACTGTTCTAACATTTTTACGTAGGTTTGGCGCTTAGTTTTTCAGCGTTTTCTATGCAGTATAATTATATTACAATTGAAGGAAATATCGGCGCCGGAAAAACTACCCTTGCCCGTATGCTTTCTCAAGAACTGAACGCAAGATTGATTTTAGAAGAATTTGATGAGAACCCTTTTCTGGCAAATTTTTATGAAAATCCTGAGAAATACGCTTTCCCGCTCGAATTATTTTTTATGGCGGAGCGCTATAAACAATTGAAGGATTTGCTGCAAATGCAAGGTTTATTTAAGGAAATAGTTGTCAGCGACTATATGTTTACCAAATGCCTGCTCTTTGCCCAGGTAAACTTACCTCCTGAAGAATTTAAATTATACCAAAAACTCTTCGACATCATTCAACAGCAATTGTTGCAACCTGATATTCTCATATATCTTCATGCCCCTGTCAGCAAACTGCAGGAAAACATAAAAAAAAGAAACCGGGAGTATGAACAGTTAATACCCGACCAATACTTATCGAATATACAGGAAACGTATACAAGCTATATTAGGCAGAATAATCAAAAAACAATTTTTATAGATGCTTCCAATGCAGATTTTGAAAACAATAAAAATCAGCTTGCAATAGTATTAACTGCTTTGGAAAGCGATATTGCCGAAGGGCAACATTATTATACTTTACCTTAATCTGATACTTTTGACTCAAACTATAACTTATCAACACAATCCATTAGCTGCAGTACAAATTCCCGAATATAGGAATATGCTTATAGGTCGTTTTTGTTTTGTAATGGCTTTAAGAATGCTCAGCACACTGGTAGGCTGGTGGATGTATGAACTAACAAACGCTCCTTTTGCCATTGGGTTAATTGGTTTGGCGGAAGTTGTCCCCGCTCTGTCGCTAGCCTTATATGCAGGGCATGTTATAGATATTAGCGAAAAAAGAAAACTTTTACTAAAAGGAATTTCGGGATATGTAGTGTGTGGTGGCATTTTATTGTTTCTTTCCACAAAGTATTTCAGTAACCACAGCAGCAAGTCAATTATTGTCGGAGGAATATATACGGTAATTTTTATTTCGGGGATAATCAGGGCTTTTTCGGGGCCCGTTTTTGGCGCTATTCTCGGCCAAATGGTTCCGCGTGAAATTTTGCCTAATGCCATTACCTGGAACCAAGGCACGTATCTTTCAGCTTCGGTAACAGGTCATGCTACGGCCGGCTTTTGTATAGCTTTTTTTAAAAATACAGGCACCCTTGTAGTCATAGTTTCCCTGCTGGTAATAGCATTGTTTATGCTTACAAAATTATCAGCAAAACCTGCAGCTGCAACTAACGGAGACAAACGCACCTGGGAAAGTGTACGCGAAGGATTGCATTTTGTTTTTAGTACAAAAGAAGTTTTGGGTGCTTTATCTCTTGACCTTTTTGCAGTTCTATTTGGCGGTGCTGTTGCTATGGTTCCGGTATATGCCAGGGATATTTTACATGTAGGTCCTATCGGTTTCGGGTGGCTAAATGGCGCCACCGACATGGGAAGCATCATTATGGTGATTGCTCTTACCATTTTCCCTTTAAAGGGTCAGCAGGGCCGAAAGTTGCTGTTTGTTGTTGCCGGGTTTGGAATGTGTATTATTGTATTTGGACTATCGAAAACCTTTTGGGTATCTTTTGTTGCTTTATTGGTTAGTGGACTTCTTGATGCTATTAGTGTAGTTGTGAGAGGAACTATTGTGCAAATGAAAACCCCTGATGAAATGCGCGGACGTGTAATGAGCGTAAACTCTATGTTTATAAACAGCAGCAACGAGCTGGGGCAGTTTGAAAGCGGGCTGTCAGCAAAACTGCTGGGAGTTGTTCCATCAGTTGTATTTGGAGGTGCAATGACAATAATGGTCGTTCTTGTTACATGGTTTAAAGCTCCATCATTACGTAAAATGGAATATTGATACTAAGATCTCAATATTATTAAATTAAAAAAGTCAGTAAAAAGGTTTTAAAACATATTTACTGACTAATGGATATATTGGTGTTACGCTTACCACTTTCTGCAATAACTCTACTTATACAGTTCTTCTCTCAACCCCTTCACGCGATCATCCTGCAGGTACTCATCAAAGGTCATCAGTCGATCAATTATACCTTTAGGTGTGAGCTCGATAATACGGTTTGCTACGGTTTGTATAAAAGTATGGTCATGGCTGGTAAGCAATACAATTCCTTTAAAGTTGGTGCAACTTTCGTTGAATGATTGAATGCTTTCCAAATCGAGATGGTTGGTTGGTTGGTCAAGAATAATGACATTTGGATTTTGCAACATCATCCGGCTGATCATACAACGCACCTTTTCTCCCCCGCTAAGCACTTTTGTTTTCTTCATTATCTCATCGCCGGTAAATAACATTTTACCAAGAAAACCCCTTAAAAAAGGTTCATCTACATCGGTCACATAAGGTGGCACATACTGACGAAGCCAATCCATGAGGTTAAGATCACTTTGAAAAAATTCATTGTTTTCTAAAGGAAGATAAGCCGTTGTAACCGTTGTACCCCATTCGTACTTACCACTATCAGGCTGCATTTCGTTATTAATAATTTCAAAAAAACTTGTAACCGCGAGTGGGTCTCTGCTTATAAGAGCAATTTTATCGTTTTTATTGATGCTAAAATTTACTTTATCAAACAGTTTACGACCATCAACAGCTTTGCTTAAATTTTCTACATTTAAGATCTGGTTACCAACTTCACGTAACTGTTGAAATATTATTCCCGGATATTTTCTGTTGCTGGGTTCAATCTCTTCAATTGTTAGTTTTTCCAAAGCTTTTTTACGCGATGTTGCCTGTTTGCTCTTTGAAGCATTTGCACTAAACCTGGCTATAAAATCAAGTAAGTCTTTCCGCTTTTCTTCATTCTTTTTATTCTTATCGCTCATCTGGCGTGCCATTAACTGGCTACTCTCGTACCAGAAAGTATAGTTACCGGTAAATATTTTAATCTTAGCCCTGTCAACATCGGCCACGTGTGTACACACGGTATCTAAAAAGTGACGGTCGTGGCTTACTACCAATACAATATTCTGATAGTCTGCAAGAAAGTTTTCAAGCCAACCGATTGTTTCAATATCGAGACCGTTGGTAGGCTCATCAAGCAAAAGAATATCCGGATTTCCAAAAAGAGCCTGTGCAAGTAAAACACGAACTTTAAAATTTCCCGGAATATCCTTCATCATACTATTATGATATTCCTCTTTTACCCCCAGGCTGCTTAGTAATGTACCTGCCGCGCTTTCTGCTTCATAGCCGCCCATTTCACCAAATTCACCTTCCAGTTCGCCTGCACGCATACCATCTTCTTCGGTAAAATCAGCTTTTGCATAAATTAATTCCCTTTCATGCATTATCTCCCACATCTTACTGTGGCCCATCATCACCGTATTAAGTACTGTCTCATCCTCGTAAGCAAATTGGTTTTGCTTTAAAATCGCCATTCTTTCACCCGGAGTAATCTCAACACTGCCTTTATTTGGCTCTATTTCACCGCTTAATATTTTTAGAAAAGTTGATTTTCCTGCCCCGTTAGCACCTATCACCCCATAACAGTTACCTTTTACAAAATTCAGGTTAACTTCATCAAACAACACTCTTTTGCCATACGCAAGCGTTACATTTTTTACACTGATCATCCCTTATTATAATTTGAGGCGCAAAAGTAAGGAATGTAATTTATCGGAATGTACAAGTTCTTAGTTTAGTGCCTTTGGAGCAGAAATAATAACCATTTTTTTTAATTATATTAAAGAAATAATGTATATTGTATGAAAACAATAGAGAGTTTTTTTTGAATCATTTAATTATTACTCTTAATAATTACTCTATGATTTTTACGTGAGAAGAAATAACTGTGAAAATATCCAGTTCCCGTTGCAGCTGTCACCTTTTTTTAGATAGAATTTCAAAAACACATGAAAAATTTTTAAAATTTTTCCGTTATGCCTATTACCAGCCAGGCAGATATTCTTCCCTTAATTCGTCACTTATGCCTTGCATTGCAACCTTATGCGTCTTCCCAGAACATCTCTATAAATTTTACCAACAGTATAAAAAATCTCTATGTTTATTATAATCCCTTTAAGGTTATAAAAGACGTTTCAGGAATCTTATTTGCTATTATTTCTTATCTGCCTAAAGAACATATCATTGATTTGAAAGCATCCGTTGATATAATAAATGATGTCGGTGTCTTTAAACTGCATTTTCACAATTCCCAAATAAATTTACCGGCAATCTCGGATATAACGAATAACATTAACTTTCCCGTTTCCGTCATTCAGGAAAAAGCTAATGAAAGTGAGATTATTATGGCCTTTCAGGAAGATGCAGATGTAGGAAGGTATAATGAGTCTGACGCTTTAAGAAAAACAAATGTAAAAATCCCTGTATTTTTCGAAGAAGTTCAACGAAGGCTAAAATTGTACTTTACAAAAACAGATCCGCAAGCGATTTTTATGCCGGAACAAAATGCAAAAGATTCGGGATTTCTTAGAAAGTTAAATGAAGTAATACAACATAATATCAATAATGAAAAATTTGACGCCAATGCTCTTAGTAAAGAAATGGCTTTGAGCAGGGCACAACTGCTAAGAAAGATGAAACCGCTTATAAGGCAATCCCCTGGCTGTTACATTAAAAGCCTTCGATTGCAGAAAGCAAAAGAACTACTGGAAAGCAACGATCTTTCTGTAAGCGAAGTAGCTTATAAAACCGGGTTTCAAACGCCAAGCCATTTTACAAAAGTTTTCATCGAAAAATTTGGGATAAGACCTTCTGTTTTCCGGAGGCCAAAAACTAATGTAACAAATGAATAAGTAATTGCAACAAATGAGATAACACCTTACTTCAGCCGCTGGCTACCTTTATTAAAAAATAAATATATGGAACAGCTAAAACAAAATAAAGAATTCATTGTCCGTTATTTTAATGCAATAAGTGGCGTTCCTAAAACACGGGCATTAATGGACAAATTTGCCACGGACGAAAGTTTAATCCATCACATTGAATTCTTCGAAGCAGCTTTTCCTAAGTATGAATTGTTTGCCGATGAAATTACGGCAGAAGGCAATCGTGTTGTTTTACGAGCACGGTTTAAAGGAACACACATGGGAGAACTTAGTGGCATACCGCCGACCCACAAAACAGTTGAGTTTCAATTTGCGATAGGATACGAAATTGAAAACAATAAAATAATCTCTCATTGGCTGATAGCCGACCAGATGGGATTGATGGAACAATTGGGTGTGCTGCAAGGAGAAGCAGTTTGAGGAACGATAAATTTTATCATTTAAAACCTACATATTATGAACACTACTAACAGTTCTCGCACAAATTATGCTGACACGCTCGAGGCTCCTGACAATTATCTGGCTGATTACGACGCAATCATTAATACAATGCAGTATTACATTGAAGGCTCAAAGGCCGGTAAAAGTGAATTGATGCGTCCCGGTTTTCATTCAGAAGCCAGCCTCGTGGGTTATGCCATGGGAAACTTTCTCTTTGGACCAGTACAGATATTGTTTGATTGGATTGACGGCAACGGTCCTGCCCCTGACATTGAGCCCAATTTTGCCAGTATCGAAATTCTTGAAACCATTGCAGTAGTGCGTCTCGAAGTCAAGAACTGGTCGGGGAAAATAGCAGGTTCCGGAGTTAACATGTCGGATATTTTCAACCTGGTTAAAACAGAAGAAGGGTGGAAGATTTCACAGAAGATGTTTCATTGGCACGCCAAATAAATAACAAATACTTCCAATTCAATTTAAGAGGTGACTTTATTGGCACCTCTTAAATTAGAAAACAGTCTTACATTCTGCTTTTTTACTTCAAACTTCCGACTTACTTGCCTCCTACTTCCAGCTTCTGATTTCTAACATCCCTCTTCTCGTCAACTTCCTCTGTAGTTTTTTTCAGTTCTTCCTCTTTTAAGTTGGCATCGAGCCGTTCTTTTTTGATGTCAATTCTCAACCGCCCAAATGCACTCATATATAGGTTGGCAATCCAGACGAGTGAAAAACCGCCAATTAAATATCCTCTCCAATCATCAAAAACCAAATGATACCTGGTAATGATTAAAAAGAAAATAGTTACGTAATGACTAAAACAATATTCGCAGGTAAAAAGGTAAAAAAACTTTCTTTGCAACAAGGAATTGCAATTTTTACTTTTGTCAACGCAAAAATCTCTCGGCTCACGAAAAACTTCTTCATGAGTTACTGTCCAGGCAATACATGCAATTGGTGTTGCAAGCAAAAAAAGATAGATAATTTGTAGGTTTAAGGGCAAATTCATTACTTTTATTTTAGCTCTACTGCTAAATAAAATATTTTGCCAGCTAGCAAAGGGGGAAGTCTATGCACAAAATAAGAGCCTGTTGCAAAAAGAGAATACAATAAGCTCCCCTTTCACAAACTTTTCTCATTCTTTTGACAGCCTTTTTAAAATTTTTAATAACATTTGTCGCCTTTGCTCACAACGCCTTTAAATAAGAGAAGATTAAAATCTTTAGAAATAAATATTGATTGAAAGACAAGCATACGATATGGATCAAAGAAAAAAGTAAGCAACTTGGCTTTGACTATTGTGGTATTGCCCGAGCGAAAAAACTGGATGATGACGCCCGACGTTTAGAAAACTGGCTAATGAAAGGAATGCATGGAAAAATGCAATACATGGAAAATTATTTCGACTTACGTACTGACCCAACCAGGCTTGTTCCCGGCGCTAAAAGTGTTATCACAGTTATGATGAATTATTTTCCTGAAGAAATGCAAAAACCCGAAGCTCCTAAAATTGCCAAATATGCTTACGGGAAAGATTATCATGAAGTAATTCGCGAAAAGTTGAAGCAATTGTTGGCGAGGATGAAAGAAGAAATTGGAGAACTAAACGGTCGTGGCTTTGTTGACAGTGCGCCTGTACTGGAAAGATCGTGGGCCACTAAAAGTGGACTTGGGTGGGTAGGAAAAAACGGGAATCTTATAAATAAACAGGCAGGGTCATTTTTTTTTATCGCTACACTCATTGTAGATATTGAACTATTGTATGATGATCCTTTTGCTAAAGATTACTGCGGCAGTTGCCGTAAATGTATAGAAGCGTGCCCAACTGATGCCATATTAGAAAACAAGGTAGTCGATGGCAGTAAATGTATAAGCTATTTTACTATAGAATTGAAAGATGCTCTTTTACCTGAAGACATAAAAAACAAATTTTCTAACTGGATGTTTGGTTGCGATGTTTGCCAGGATGTTTGTCCTTGGAACAGGTTTAGCAAACCAAACAAACAAATAAGCTTTACACCTCTCCCACAGATTTTAAATTTTACAACCCAGGATTGGGAAGATTTAACTGAAGAAAGTTTTAAACACATTTTTAAAAATTCTCCGCTTAAAAGAAGCAAGTTTGAGGGAATAAAAAGGAATTTAAAGTTTATTTCCTAAATCTTATAAACTGGAATTTGAGGAATGAATAAAAATGTTTTTTAACCTTTCCCTTATTTATCTTCGACCTTTCTATAACAGAAAGCAAATTTTATTACAATTCTTCCTGGCTCTCCACTTTCTTTTTTAGATTTTCCAGGCTTTTTTCCATAAAGGGGCCAATGGTTTTATTAGAAAGTATAGAAGCTAATTTTTGCCACGGATACCATTTTACCTTCTGAATGAAGTTCCACTGCAAAGTCATTGATGATGATGAATCCTTGCGTATAAAATTAAATTCTCCCATTATGGGATTGTTTGAACCTGTTTGCCATACCGCTTTTATTTTGCCAGGTAAAGCTTCCTGAATGGTAATGGTTGTCTTATCCATTGTAAGTGAAGAGCCTTTACCAACAGTTGTTAAAGAGTAAGAAGTGTTGGAAGAATCATAATTTGCATACCAATTTTGCCATTTGGTTATATTGTTTATATAAGCATAAACAGAGTCTGCAGGTGCATTTATATCTATAGCCCTTGATATATTTGTTTGCGAAGGCAGCAACAGAGAAAATGCCGTCAGCAGCAAAGCAAATAATACTATACTTATTAATCCAAATTTTATAAATCGCATATTATTCCCACTTAAAAACTTTTACAGCCACTGCATATACTACAACTGTCCATAACGCAAGTATGCCTAACTCAGTGAGACAATCACTTAAATGAGCGCCTTCAAAAGCAATTTTTCGCATAGCATTATTGAAATGAGTGAGTGGAAGCAGTTTACAAAAAAATTGAAGCCATGATGGAAAAACGTCTATTGGAAAAAATGTTCCTGCCAGCAGGAATTGGGGCAATGTAACCATATTAGCTAATGGCGGAATTGTATTTTCGGTTTTTGCGATGCCGCTTACAATGAAACCAAAACCCATAAATAATATTAAGGATAAAAAGCTTAAAACCATTATTTCAAAAAACGTTGTTGCGCCGTGCACTAAAGTGTAATGAAAAGCAAATCTGCCTATTAAAATAATGATGACAGCGGTTGACAATTGAAAGATAACCCTGCTAAGGGCTTCTCCCAATATAATATAAGGCCGTTGAATAGGAGTAGCATAAAACCTTTTAAGAACAAGCTGCTGGCGAAGATTAAAAAACAAAAAAGCAACTCCAAAAACTCCTGCACTCAGTAAGGAAAAACCTAACTGACCTGGTAAAATAAAATCGATGGTCCGATATGTTCTTCCTGGTATTTTTTCGACGTTCTCATTAATAGCTGCAAAAGTTGGAGTGTTAGGATATTGCCGTACATTAATATTTGCTATTATTGAGTTTATAATTGATTTTAGAACCTGCAGGTTTTGAGGACTTACGGACTCAGCGCTCTTTACATCAATTATATATGGAGGAGATGCGGCCTTGTTCTTTTGTATGTTTATTACTGCCGTAATTCTTCCTTTTTCAATATCTTCCTGTAATTGTGCGTCAGCTTCACGAACAATCTTTATTCCCGGTACACTTTTTAAAGCGGTGTAGACCTGGTTGGTTGTGTCTGCAGATTTATCAATAGCAATACTAAATGAAATCTTGTTGGTTCCCCCAATAAAGCCAAAAACCAAAATAAAAACGAGTGGAAAAGCGAGACTGAACAACACACTGGAAGGGCTTTTTAACAGGGCTCTTAAACTTGCCTTTGTAATAGACCATAAAGCAGTGAACTGGTTATATTTTACATTCATAAAAACGCAAAGAGACAAAATCTATCTTAATAATATAATAAACAATTTAGTATTAACGTTTTGAAAAAATATTTATTGGTTACCTGATACTTAATTCAAAAGGTAAACGGGCCTGCGGAACAGCAATCATACTTTTGATGTTTTTCATCTGCTGTAAAATGTTATACTGCTCTTCGCCTATTTCTTCTTTAATTGTTTCAGCTTTCACATCTTCTTTATAGTTTTTAAGAAGATCTTCAATAAAATTCCTTTTTTCAGGGTACTCTCTTAAAGTGTATTCTTTTTGATTACTCATTCTAGCAGCGCAGGCAACTGCATCATTTATATTTCCTAACTTATCTACAAGACCAATTTGTACTGCTCTCTGTCCTGTCCACACACGTCCCTGTGCTATACTGTCCACTACCGACAGCGATAACTTTCTGCCTTCTGCTACCCGGCTTTTAAAAGTGGTATAAATGGTATCGATACTATTTTGAATAAATTGTTTTTCAGCAGTATTTAATGGTCGGCTTGCCGAGGGCATGTCAGCAAAGGGACCGGTTTTAACGCCGTCAAAAGTAATCCCCAATTTATTGTTGAAAAACTTTTTCATATTAGGAATGATTCCAAAAACTCCAATGGAACCGGTGATAGTATTGGGTTCCGCAAAAATACTATCGGCATTACACGAAATATAATACCCACCTGAAGCTGCTACATCACCAAAACTTACAACAACAGGTTTTTCCTTTTTAGCAATTGATATTTCACGCCAGATCTCTTCGCTTGCCAATGCACTGCCACCAGGTGAATTGACCCTGAAAACAATTGCTTTTATATTTTTGTCTAACCTTACTTTTCTTATAAGATTTCTGTATTCATCAGAACCAATTACACCATCTTTTCCTTTTCCATCTGTTATTTCTCCTTCTGCATATATTATCGCAATCCTGCCTCCTCCGTTTGGTGTAAAATCTACTGCTTTTGCATATTTGCCCAGGCTTATAAAATTGATTTTATCATCCCGGCCAATTTTAATATTCTTTATGATTTCACTTTTTACTTCATCATCATACCTCAACCCATCTATCAGGTGAAACCTTACTGCTTCTGACGCAGTTTGCACAAGTCCTGTATTAGCCAACTTGTGTAATCGCCCTGTATCTAACTCACTTTTTTCTGCAGCCGATAACAAAATGCGGCTGTACAGATCATTGAGGTAAACAGATGTTTGCAGCCGGTTCGGCTCTGTCATTTGGTATGCGCGTAGAGGTTCTGTTGCACTTTTAAATTTTCCGGCATAAAAAATCTGTGGTTCTATTTCCAGTTTCTCTAAGGTTCCTTTTAAGAAAAACAATGTACTTTCCAATCCCCGCCAGTCTACTGTTCCCTTTGGGTTGCAGTACAGTCTGTCAGCAACACTAGCTACATAATAAGCTTTCTGACTTATGACATCTCCAAAAGCAATTATAAACTTTTTGCTTTTTTTAAAATCTGCTAGTGCATTTCGCAGTTCTTCGCTTGCAGCAAATCCATTAGCATTATCGTCACTTTTTATATAGATACCTTTAATAGAACTGTCACTTTTGGCAAAAGCTATCATCCTCACTACATCATATAATCCGGGTACATTTTCGTCAGGATTTCCACGTAAGGTATTAAGAGGACTTTCACTTTTTTGTTCTTTGTATTCTTTGGTAAGGTCAACAACCAAAATACCCTTGCTTCCAATGTAGGGTTTATTATCAGATGTTACACTGGCAACGATTGCAAATATGATAAGAATACCAACCAGCGCAAAAACA
Source organism: Segetibacter koreensis DSM 18137 (assembly GCF_000374045.1). Taxonomy (GTDB): domain Bacteria; phylum Bacteroidota; class Bacteroidia; order Chitinophagales; family Chitinophagaceae; genus Segetibacter; species Segetibacter koreensis. Next base: position 93,256 of record NZ_KB893359.1, read on the forward strand.
AGCAGTGCAAGAAATGAAGCAAGAAATATTTTAAAAAAACTTCTCATTAGAATTTATAATTAAGAGTGCAAATTAAAGATATTTGAACGGCGGAAATAATCATAATTTATGAACGATGTATATTTACTGACTGGCGGCAATATCGGTGACCGGTTATTGAACCTGCAACTGGCAATTGAACAAATCGAAAAACATATTGGTACAGTTTTAAAAAAATCAGTTGTTTACGAAACCGCAGCCTGGGGAGTAACAAATCAAAGCTCTTTTTTAAACCAGGTATTGCTGGTATCAACCAATTTACCTGCCCAAAAATTATTGCAAACATTATTAGATATAGAACAACAATTGGGAAGAAAACGAATCGAAAAAATGGGACCAAGAACCGTTGATATTGATATCCTGTTTTATAACAACGAAATAATTTCATCTCCTCGCCTGACTGTTCCCCATCCGCAAATTGCTAACCGTCGTTTTGTCCTAACTCCTTTAAACGAAATAGCTTCCGGCTTTGTTCATCCTGTTTTACAAAAAACAATTACCGAACTTCTCGAAGCATGCCCTGACCCGCTCGAAGTAAAAAAACATATTTCTGTAAATAAACCGATATAAGTTACAAACAAAAAAAAAGAAGGAAAGTTAATTTTTGTTACAAACAAAGAACCACAGATGAAGCTTTGGTTGCGACGCTCCTTTCATCTGTATCGATTCTATTGATCATTTTTTAATTTTTATTTTCGAACTGAGCATCTCATATACAACTAGTATTAACTATTTCCTGTTCATGCAACTTTCCTTCCAATTTATCCAATTCTTCAAAATCCAAGTTCTGACAAAACGCAAATGCAATTCAGACAATTGTATCTTGCATATATGGAAATGATCAAAGACTTAAGACTTGCAGTATTAATAGATGCTGATAATGTTCCATACAGTAACATTAAAGAAATGCTGGAAGAAATTGCCAAATATGGCACGCCTACTTTTAAAAGAATTTATGCGGATTGGACCAAACCAACTGTATCAGGATGGAAAGGGGTTCTGTTAGAAAGTGCCATAACGCCGGTGCAGCAATACAGTTATACATCGGGCAAAAATGCCACTGACTCTGCTATGATTATAGATGCGATGGATATTCTCTATTCTGGTCGAGTTGACGGGTTTTGCATTGTTTCAAGCGACAGCGATTTTACAAGACTCGCCATAAGATTGCGGGAAGCCGGAATGAAAGTTTTTGGTATTGGACAGAAGAAAACACCGGTTCCATTTATTTCGGCGTGCGACAAATTTATTTACATAGAGATTTTAAAAGCGGAAGAACAATCTTCACAACCATCAAAAAAGACAAGGACAAGAAAAGCAGCCAAATCAAAATCGGCAGAAATTACCGAAGTCGTTGAACCATTAGAAAGTACTACTCCACCTATTGAAAAAATAGATAAGGAATTAATAAAACTAATTGCTGACAGTGTCAACGACCTTGCAGACGAAGAAGGATGGGCTTTTTTGGGCGACCTTGGAAATTTAATATTAAAAAAACAGCCAGACTTCGATTCGCGTAACTATGGTTTTAAAAAGTTGCTTCCATTAATTAAAAGCCTGAACAGGTTTGAAATTAACGAAAGAGGAACCGGTAAAAACAATATCGTCCTGGTTTACGTGAGAACTAAAAGGTAAGGCGTCAATAGTTTGTTGTTGTAGAAAAGTCTTATTTACTTTCAGGCAAAGGGTCTGTAGCTGCAGGATGAGCAGGATCATAGATGGCAACTGAAACACGAGAATCTGCACACCCATAGTACAAGAACCACTTTTGTTTAAAAAAAACGAGTCCTTCCATAAATACAGTTCCATTTACATATTGGCCGCTTTTTTCAAACGGTTCCATTGGCCGGAAAAACGGCGCATCTAATCTTGCAATCGGCTTAGTAGGGTCTTTAAGATCAAAAAGTACCTGTCCGCCGCAATAACTGTTTCCCTGGAACCGCTTATCGCCCTTTGTAGGATTATTCTTCCCGTTGTATAATAATAAAATTCCTTTATCAGTCATAATAGCGGGAGGGCCGCATTCTGTAAGGTCGCTGTCAAAGAATCCTTGTCTTGGAGATATTAATGCTCTCAATTCACCCTTATTGTTTACAAGAGGTTTCCAATTTACCAAATCTGTGGATGTAGCTGCAAAAACTCCTGCCTCTCCCCAATACATCCAGTATTTTCCATTGATCTTTGCTATCACCTGTTTACCATTTACAAGCTTAGTTACAATAGATGCAGATTTATGGGCTACGTTAAAAAACTTTCCATTGTACGCTTTTCTAAATATAGGTCCGTGCTTCTTCCAATGTACCAAGTCTCTTGAAGTAGCTACTCCCAATCTTGGAAGTTTTCGATTCCACTGCGTATAAAATACAGCATAGGTTCCATCTTCTGTTACCGCAACGCGGGGATCTTCACATCCGCCAGGCCATTCAAACTCTTTCTGACTATCATTGGCAGGGTAAAATACAGGCTTAGAACGTCTTTTCATATGTATTCCATCCTCACTTTCCGCATAACCTAACCGTGACGTTCTCTCACCAATACCGATTCCTGATTTATCTTCTGCGCGATACAATACCACGACCTTTCCATCTTTTATAGTTGCTGCCGGATTAAACGCATCGTTTCCTTCCCACCTTACTGTATCCTTAGTGATAGGATCTACAAAAATAGATGCCGGATTAGGCGATATAACAGGATTCACACCTTCGGGACGCTTAAACCCTCCAAAAGCCCAATCAGGCAGAGGATTATTATTTTCCTGAGCAAATGCACTATTAAAAAGAATTAAAACAAAAAGTAATTTTTTCATATGCTTATTTTAACTACAACCGGTTTTCGCCACCGATATAACACAAAGATTACAGTAAATAACACATTTTAAATAACTATTTCCAATACTGATTAATGTTTTCCCATTAAGGGAAAAAACCTTAAGAAAAATAGAAAAAAAGAACTGATTATCAATTGGTTAAGATTTGGCATTAATGTAGAGAAAAGAAGAGAATAACAAAATAAATTATGAATAACACCTCTATCCTAACTGAAAAATCTCTTATTGAAAATTGCATTAACGGAAACAGAAAAAGTCAAAAAGCGCTTTATGATATGTTTTCACCTAAAATGTTTGCTATCTGTCTTCGTTACGCTAAAAACCAAACTGACGCAGAAGACATATTGCAGGATGGTTTTGTAAAATTATTTAACAACCTCTACAAATTTAGGGGAGAAGGCTCATTTGAAGGATGGGTAAGAAGAATTTTTGTAAATACAGCTATTGAACACCTAAGACGAAATAATATAAAATTTGCCGAAAGTGATGGTTTTGAAAATGCAATAGCAGATAAGCAAAAAAGTGCACTAGACTGTCTTTACGAAAAAGACCTGCTTAAAATATCTATGAACCTCAGCGAAGGTTATCGCACTGTTTTTCATTTATATGCAGTAGAAGGATATTCACACAAAGAAATTGCAATTAAATTAGGCATAACAGAAAGCACCAGCAAATCACAGTTTTCAAGAGCTAAGGCTATACTCAGAGATGTTTTGCAAAACAGAAGTTCAAAGAAAACAGCTACGGTATAACTTTTTAAAAGAAGCACATAAAAAACTTTGATCTTACTTATTTACTCTTCCATGTTTAGTTTGCAAAAAAGTGTATTTTTATTTTACGACATATAACTAAGCTATGCCCGAATTACCCGATCTGCAAGTGTTTTCTAAAAATCTTAATTCCATTTTTGCGGGCAAAAAATTATTGAAAATTAAGATTCTAAATACTAAAAAAATCAAAGACAAACCAGAAGACTTAAGTAAAAACTTAGAAGGAAACATTCTTACATCTGTTTCCCGAACAGGAAAAGAATTAAGGTTTTTGTTTGCAAACGGCGCTCTCCTCGGCATGCATCTTATGCTGCACGGAAATCTTTACCTTTTTGAAAAAGACAATGAGAATAAGTTTACTGTTGCTGAATTATATTTTGAGAATAAAGGATTGGCACTAACAGATTGGCAGGGCCTGGCAAACATAACGCTACATCCAGAAGAGAAGAAAGGAATAGATGCTTTATCAAACCAGCTCAATTACGATTACCTGAAGAGAGCATTACAATGCAAGGCAAAGGTGAAGAATGTAATAACCAACCAGGATGTTATAAGAGGTATTGGCAATGCTTATGCAGATGAAATATTATGGGAGGCAAGAATTTCTCCTTTTTCTATCTGCAGCGCAATCTCAGAAAACAAAATTCATGCTTTGGAAAAAGCTATAAAAACTGTGCTTAAAAACGCGGAGAAACAAATACTAAAAAAACACCCTGATATTATAACAGGTGAAATAAGAGATTTTCTTAAAATACATACCAAAGAGAAAGATGTAAGCCCAGACGGTGCTGTGATAAAAGCAGATAAAAAAGGAGGCCGCATTACGTATTACACAGATGAACAGGAGTTGTTTTTGTAATTAATATTACCACCATTTCCTCTTAAAATAGCTTAAAACCTTTTAAAGTCTGCTACTAATACTTCCGCTACTATTACAAATAACGAACAATCTGATGTACTTTCTGGAAACCCAATAAGGATTAAAAAACGGGAGAAATAGCCGAGAAGTATTTTAATTCAATAATATCATTGGGTAAAGGCTTTTTATTCCAGCAATGGTGAATTGAAAGTGCTGTACCAACGGCAGTAGCCTGTGCCATAGAAGCAGCAAACACTTCTATTTCTGGAAATAAAGAAGCTAATAAATTCATATAGATAGAATTTTTGCTAAATCCCCCATCTACAAAAATTCTTTTAACTTCCGTTCCTTTCAGCACTAATTGCGTTGAGGCAAACTGTTGAGTTGCAATATCTGCCATTAACTGGTGATATGCTTCTTCTTCAGAAGAAAATGCGCTTACGTCTCTTTGTGCAAAAAGAGATTCCTTAAGAAGAATTTTTGTGTCTTTATTCTTAAAACCTGCATCTTCTTTCTTTTGTAAAGCTGCAATTGTCTCAGGATTGTATTCAATTGTTTTATAAAAAGCGTGGCTTATGTTAAAAAACTCCGCTATTCTCTTCACCTGTTGTTCGTGCTCATTACCGGCAAATAGCCTCGATGCTTTTACAGTTTTACCCTTGAAAGTCATGTAAGACAGGCAATCACATTCAAGTTCTTCCGCTGTAAGAGGTTGGTTATTGAAAGGATTTAAACTTATACACCATGTGCCGGTTGATATTAAAATAAAAGGCTCGTGAAAATTAACCAGGTAGGGAATTAATGCAGCAGAGCTGTCATGAAGGCCAACTCCGGCAAAGAACGATTTGGAATTAAATTCCGCGGCAACTACCTGGTCAGCAGGAACAATAGGGGCTAATTTGTCTATGATCCCTTCCTTATATACCCACTCGTGATAATCGTTTAATTTGAAGTTCCACAAATTGGTATGACAACCGACACTTGTAATATCAGAATAGAATTTACCCGAAATCAAATAGCTGAGATATTGGGGAAGGTGAAGAGAAAACTTAATTCTTTTGAATAATTCGGGCTTTTTATACTTCAACCAATACAATTGCATTCCAGAATTAAGATGACCTAAAACCGGGGAAGCTGTCACGTAAGAAAACTCTTTTTCACCTCCGTAAGTATCATAAAATTGTTTTTTAAGATCTTCGGGGTAAGGCTTTAGATAATTGTATAATGGAGTAACAGCTTTCCCGCTCTCATCTACATTAACGAAACTGGCCCCATATCCGGAGGCATTAATTGCTTTAATTTCAAAAGCTGCATTATTAAACACTTCATGTAACGAATCAAAAACAGACGATCTGAGACTTTCAACATTTTCACAGGGAAAACCATCTTCATCTTCCATTTCATTAAAACGCGCAGACCTTTCAAAAACTATTTTATAATTTTCATCAAAAAGAAATAGTTTTTTGTTTGTTTTACCTACATCAAATATGGCGATAACCGGGGTAGCTGACATATTTTATAAACCGGTAGCAACCGTTTTTAAACCTCTTTCTTTAATAAGATTTTCCCTCACCTTTAATTTGCGAAACAATTGCAGGGGCTCTAACGCTGCTCCGCTTCTAAGTCGTGCCTCTGCAACCAACGGACGGACATCTGTTCTATATGCGCCCTGTAAAACCTCCTGTGCCAATACAACATCATTTGTCATCTGTGCAGTTTCGAGTGCCTTGCCATCTACCAGCAGAGCCTGGGCGTAGGCTATCATAATTGCTTCAATTGATTGCAGCAAATCTTCTAACGGATCTTTTACATTATGTGATGCATCGATCATCCAGGCAAGGTCTGCGGCATGATTCATCCCTCTTGCATCCATACCTTCTACCAGCTCTTTAAATATTAAAAACAACTGGTAAGGATTGATGCTTCCTACCGTCAAATCGTCATCACTGTATTTGGAGTCATTGAAATGAAAACCTCCTAACTTCTCTTCCATTAATAACAAAGACACTATTTGCTCAATATTCGCATTGGGAAGATGATGACCAAGGTCAACAAGCGTGTAAGCTTTTGGACCAAGTTTGCTGGCGTATAAAAAAGATTGTCCCCAATCACCAACTGTTGTTGAATAAAAGTTGGGTTCAAATGCCTTGTATTCTACAAACATTTTCCAGTCATCTGGCAGAGCAGCATACACTTCCTGCAAACTTTCTAAAGTATTTTGAAATGCTTTTCTAAGATTCAGCTGACCTGGAAAATTTGATCCATCGGCCAACCATATACTTAAACAATCAGAACCTAATTCAACCCCATACTTTATTACTTCTATATTATGTTCTATTGCCTGCTGGCGAACTGCTTTATCAACATGTTGCATTGAGCCAAATTTATAACTCAGCTTTTGACCAGGTTGATCCTGAAATGTATTTGAGTTCATAGCATCGAAACGCAAGCCATGCTGTGCAGCCAACGCTTTTACATTAGCAGCATTAGATGGAATATCCCAAGGAATGTGCAACGAGATTGCCCCGCTTGAATTGTTTAGTTTATGAAGAAGCCCGATATCTTCAATTTTTTCTTCCAGGCTTCCAGGTTCTCCGCCTCCGGGAAAACGGCCAAACCGTGTTCCTCCTGTGCCCAGCGCCCAGCTTGGAATGGCAATTTGAAAATTTATTAGTTTTTGAAGAATGTCTTCAACATTAGCAATGTCTGCAGCAATACATTCAAACCTCTGTTTATGCACCTGCAGGTTATCCTCATTAAATTCCTGTATTTTATATTTTTCTATTTGCATAGTAATCGTTTTGGAGATTAAGGTAAATAAAAAACTTCTTGCAATGGAATCTGTACAGGAGAATTATCAGGGTTAGTTTCCATAATATCTGTCATATGCTTCCACCACTTTTGCATTACCGGATTTGATGGCAAAGTGTCTAACTTACCTTTATCTTCTGCTTTCATAACTCCAAAGAGACTATTGGTTGTCGCATCAAGAAATATTGAGTAATCAGTAATGGTGGCTTCTTTCAATAGTTGTTGCAGTTCTGGCCAAAGCTCTTGGTGTCGTTTTTTGTATTCCTCTTCAAAGCCAGGAAATAACTGCATCTTAAAAGCAATACGGTGCATAACACACTTTGAAATTTAATTTATAAAATAATCAACAAAAGATGCCCGGAACATTTTTTGAGCTTTTTTATGAACCAAACCTTTTTAACGCCATTCATCATTGTTGCGTCGCACACTTGTACAATACCGCTACCGGCAGCATTTCTCAGAAGTCAAAAACAGGAACACAGCGAGTAACACAGCAAACAAAGCTGCATTTAAACAGAGAACGAAAAGATGCAGTGAGAACAACGATTCTGATTGACCATAATGTTTGTCCTAAAAAATCGGGTAAGACTTGCTATCAAACAATCTCTACATCATTGCATCAAGCTATCTCAAAAACGCTGCGGCCACTCCCCCATCAACATTCAGAACATTTCCTGTCGATTTATTCAGTAATCCGCTAACAAATACAAAACACGCATTAGCAATATCCTCAGGCAAAATGGTTTCGTTCATTAAAGTCCGTTTTGCATAATACGCAGGTAATTCTTCAACAGTAACGCCATATGCCTTTGCACGGCCTTCGGCCCAACCGCCTGCCCAAATATTAGAATCGGCAATTACAGCATCGGGGTTTACGGTATTCACACGCACTTTATCAGGACCCAGCTCAGCTGCAAGTAAGCGACTAAGGTGAGCCTGGGCTGCTTTTGCAGAACCATAACCAACATTGTTTGGCCCAGCCACTACAGAATTTTTTGAGACAATGTTTATGATGTCGCCTCCAAACCCTTGTTTACGCAAAATCCTTACACCTGCTTTTGATACAAGAAACTGGCCCTTAACAAGAATGTTGTATAGCTTATCCCAATCTTCAATAGAATGATCCAGTAAACTTTTGGATATACTAATACCTGCATTATTAATGATAATATCGACACCGCCAAAAGCTAACGCAGCGGCATCGAAGGCTTTTTCTATAGTTTCTTCATTTGTTACATCTAGCAAAGTAGAAGCAGCATTGTCCTTACCAAAAAGCTTGTGAAACTCTGCCATAGCTCCATTCATTCTTTCTGCATTAATATCGTTGATGATAACACATGCACCTTCTTCAGCAAACTTTTTAGCAATGGCTTTACCGATGCCACCCGCGCTTCCTGTAATTAGTGCAATACGGCCGCTTAACGGTTTTGGCTTTGGCATGCGTTGCAGCTTGGCCTCTTCAAGCAACCAATATTCTATATTAAAAGCTTCTTGGCGAGGCAAAGAGGTATATTCCGATATAGCTTCGGCACCACGCATTACATTGATGGCGTTAGTATAAAATTCTGCTGCTACTCTTGCTGTTTGTTTGTCTTTTGCAAATGTGAACATACCTACTCCCGGATAAAGAATGACTACCGGGTTGTCATCACGCATTGCCGGACTGTTAGAATGCTTGCAATTATTATAGTAATCGGCATACATTGTACGATATGCTTCAAATGCGGGTTGTAATCTTTCTTTTATAGAAGGTATATCTGTAAGAAATTCAGAAGGCTCAAGGTCTAAAACCAGCGGGCTTATTTTTGTTCTGAGAAAGTGATCGGGACAACTGGTACCTAGAGGTGCTAATCTGTCAAGGTCATTTGAATTAATAAATTGTAAAACTCTTTCGTCATCGCTAAAATGACCGATCATCTTCGTATTGCTTGAGCAAAAGCCACGGAGAATCGGAGCTAATGTAGCTGCCTTTTCAAGCCGCTCTTCTTTTGATAAAGACTGTACTTTAGTTCCCCCGAAAACTGCAGGTTGCCTGCTTATTGCCTCTTCAATATATTCGGCACAACGCTCTATTACTTCAAGTGTATTTATATAAGATTCGTAAGCAGTATCGCCCCAAGTAAACAAACCATGAGAACCTAACATAATGCCGCGGATATTAGGGCTTTGGTCTAAGCATTGCTTCAATTGCAGCCCCAAATCAAAACCGGGTCTTTGCCATTCTACCCAGCCTATAGTACCGCCAAAAAGTTGTTCCGTTATTTTTTTACCATCTTTTGCTGCCGCGATAGCAATAGCAGCATCAGGATGTAGATGATCTATATGTTTAAAAGGTAAAAAACCATGTAAAGGAGTATCTATCGACGGCGCTTTTGAAGAAAGATCATAAATACTATGATTAAATAACTCAACCATTTCATCTTCGTGTTCAATACCTCTGTATACTTTTACAAGGCTGCGCAGCCTGTCTACGTAAAGAGCAGCAAGGCCACTTCTCTTTAAAGTTCCCAAATCACCGCCAGACCCTTTTACCCACATTATTTCTTTTTCTTCACCCGTCAGGGGATCTTTTGCCATTGCCTTGCAAGATGTATTTCCTCCACCATAATTAGTCAGGCGTAAATCTGCACCTAATAAGTTTGAACGGTAAATCAATAGCGCTACTTCATCACCTGCAAGTTCTGCAGCTTTAGATTCATCCCACAGGTAACTTACGTGTTTGAATTGAGTTGTTGCGGTGGTCATAATTTTTTTAATAATTGAGGTTAAGATTTAGCTTGTCCCCGGACAAGCACATTTTATTTTGATACCTATTTGTTTTGTTAATCGGCTGCTATTTCAAAGCGTTTCCATAGCCTACCAATACAACTGATAGAAATATAGCCATGATACCTATAGTAATTGTTGTTTTTGTTTTTTTACTTACACCATTCCACTCTCTTAAAGCAATGCCCCAAAGATTGGCAACAAGAATTATAAAGGCCATGTGTAAAATCCATGAACTGGCGCCATTACCCAGCTTACTTTCTCCCATGCCGTAGAAGAAGAATTGCAAAAACCATACAGTGCCTGCAAGAGCAGCAAAAAAGTAGTTTCGGGCAAGCGGTGTTTTTGTGTTAATATAGTCTCCAAACGTTTTGTTACGTATATTCAGTACCATGCACCAAATGAAATTTGTTGTTAATCCTCCCCATAACAATATCACATAGATAACGTTATTCTGGTATAAAAATTCTGTTGTCGCGTCAGCATGAGAAGCCTTCCACAAATTATTTGCGACCTCCGCCATTGGAGTGCCTGCCTCTATTCCATAATTGAAACAAGCACTGAGAATACCGGAAACCGTACATACAATTAAACCTTTAACAAGATTAAATTCCTTAATGCTTTCTTTCTTTTTGGCTTCAGGTAGTTCTTTTTCTTTCAGCACTCCTGCCTTTCCGCAGATATAAATACCTACCAGGCAAATAACGATCCCCACTAGAACAATTCGTCCCCAGGAAGTGGTAACGAGTTCTGTAAATGTTGTTTTACCAGGTGTAGGAACAATGTCGTAGTATATAGACGGAACAAGTGAACCGAAAACAGATGTAAAACCGAGCAACACCGAGTTTCCCAATGACATGCCTAAATAACGCATTCCTAAACCATAAGTTAAACCACCAATACCCCACAGAAGGCCCCAAAAGAACGTCCAGCCGATAGTAGAGGATGATGTTTGTGCAATAATTTCAGTAAAGTTTGGTATCGTTAACCAGGCTGCTAATGGTGGGATGATAAGCCATGAAAAAAGTCCGCCGATAATCCAGTAACTTTCCCATGCCCAGCCTTTTATCTTTTTAAAGGGAACATAAAAGCTACCTGAAGCAAAACCTCCTATAAAATGAAAGATAACTCCAAGAATAACCTGCATAATTGTATTTTCTTATGGCTGAGCAATGAATTGTATGCTAAAGTAGAAGTATATAAACGCTTCACTATCATGTACTATCATGGTTGTATATGAGGCACAAAAAAAATTTTTGAAATAGCATTTTGAAATATGTACGTTTGGTAACTGTATGAATATTATGAATACTTCTCCATTTCGTAAACTTATTTATTTTGATGAGTTTTCCGTTACCGCAAAATATCAGCAACTGGCAAACTCAATTATTAAAGCAATTGAAAACAGGAAGCTTCAGGCAGATGATGTGCTTCCCTCTATCAATGAATTAAGTATTGAATTTGAAATATCAAGAGACACGGCAGAAAAGGGTTATAAGTATTTAAAAAAACTGGGAATAATAGGATCCGTCCCCGGAAAAGGGTATTTTATTAAAACGAGTAATGTAGAACGAAAGATTAAGATTTTTTTATTGTTTAACAAATTGAGTGCCCATAAGAAGATTATTTATGATGCCCTAGTAAGCGCCCTTGGTGATGCTGCTGCTATAGATTTCTATGTTTATAATAATAACTTTACTTTCTTTAAAAAGTTGCTGCAAAACTGTAAGGAAGATTATGATTACTATGTCATCATTCCTCATTTTTTAGACGGAGAAGAGAACGCCCATATTGTTATTAATACTTTACCCAAAGAAAAACTCATTTTACTTGACAAATTAATTCCGGGAGTAACAGGTGACTACGGAGCTATTTATGAAAATTTTGAAAAAGATATTTATACTGCACTTGAAGAAGCCTTGCCTCAGCTAAGCAAGTACCATACTATAAACATTATTTTACCTCACAACACTTACTACCCTGTCGAAATTATCACCGGCTTAAATAACTTCTGCCAACAATATGCATTTAACTCAAAAGTAGTTCCTAACATAAAAAAAGAAGAAATAAAAAAAGGCGAAGTTTATATAAATGTAATGGAAGATGATTTAGTGACTTTGGTAGAAAAAATCCTCAGTGAAAATTTAAAAATAGGAGAAGATGTTGGTGTTATTTCTTATAATGAAACTGCTTTAAAAAAGATCATTTTAAATGGAATTACAACGATATCAACAGATTTTCAAATGATGGGAGAAAAAACAGCAGAACTTATTCTTACTAACTCTATTGAACATATCGAAACAAAGTTTTACCTGACGCTGAGAAACTCTTTATAATAATTATTGACCAATAACCTAAAAATTCTATTATAAAAAATTGCACCTCATTTTTTAAAATTAGGTTCTGTTTGCTCTTACTGTCCACCTATTGAGAAATCTCACTGCTTCAACGATTTTTAAATAAGATCATCAAAAAATGCTATTTTCTTTATAATAAGCATCCCAACGATTTTTAAAATTACCCCCTTTCGTTGGGATGCTTTGTGGTACTTAAACTTTTAATACCCCGGCAGTTCTATCAATTTGTCATTCTTGTTCATTTCGCTCCTGGTGATGGGTAAGAAATATGCTTTATTATCCCATTTTCCAGTCCGAATTACATTTGGGGTGACAGTAGGAATAGTAGCGGTCGAATGATCTGGATTTAGCTTATAAACAATTTGAACTCCATGAACATCATGATAAGCATCAGGACCTATCATCCACCTTCTAACGTCGAAAAATCTTTGATCTTCATATGCCATTTCGATTCGTCTCTCATTACGGTAACGATCCCTTAGTGCTGCGCCTGATTCTGTTACGTCCGGCATAAATGCTCTTTTCCTGATCATATTTATATAAGTTCTCGCTTCAGCATCCTGCCCTAACTCAATAGATGCCTCAGCATAATTCAATAGCACTTCACCATACCTGATCCAACGAAGGGTTAAATCCTGATAGGACTTTTGAATATCGGTCGTCTTACTTAAGTATTTAAGCATAGTGGCACCACATTCATTACCATTCCATGAATTAGCTATGCTATTTCGGGTATCAAGACCATACACAGGGTACATTTGATTTTTAGCATTATCCCATTTTTGCCAAGTACCAAATTGTCCTACTCCTATGGGATCATAAATAGTTAAATCAGCGGGACGAGGCCTGTATTTGTTACCTTCAAAGAGTACGGTTGCATAAAATCGCGAATCCCGATTACTATACGGCTGAGCCGCTTCTGCAGGATTATTCCTGCTAAATTTGCTACCATCAGCCATCTCATAAGCATCGACTAATTCATTAATAGCCCCTACTCCCGCATTACCATACCAGCCATTGGGGGCCAAAACCCAGCCATTATAACCACCCCCTGTTGAAGCTGAGCTATATTTAACGAAAATATCTTCTACACTTCGTGTTGATGTAAACAGATCTCCATAATTCTGGGTAGCTTCCGCTGCAGAAGCAGGGTTCGGCTTGTATAAACTATACACTCCCAAATCAATTACAGCTTTAGCAGCATCTTTAGCAGCTTGCCATCGAGCCATAGGATCACCATCGGTATAACCTAATAATTCCGGATGAGCAAAGCCGTGGACTACGCTAGCGTTTTTATTTGGATTATGTAGATCGCTGGCAGCATAAAGCAAAACTCTTGATTTTAGAGCTAGCGCAGCCCCTTTAGTAGCACGCCCGTCGTTATCTCCACTCTGAGTTATTGGTAATAAGTTGGCAGCTGAATCTAAATCACTTACAACAAATTTTATGCAATCAGCATAAGAACTTTGGGCTATCTTAAAATTATCTTCCAATCCATAGACATTGGTAATAATAGGCACGCCTCCGTGGTAGCAAGTTAAACGAAAATACAAGTAAGCTCTGAGAAAATGAACTTCTCCAATCATTCTATCTTTTAAAGCTACACCATCAATTTTGCTAGTGTCAAACGAAGATTTTGATATGTTTTCGAGCGCAACATTGCAGTGCCTGATAGCCCTATACGATGCACTCCAATTACCATATTCCCCGTCATCCTGAGTAATAACCATGTTATTAAAATTCAGGCCGTCTGCATCCCTGCTTCTGGATTCGTCGACATTTCCTGCATTCATAGCTACACCTGCGGGAAGTTCATTATAAATTCCATTAATAAATGTTGCAGTCAACGCAGGATCTCCCCACTCGTCTGAACTTGAAAATTCGGTGAGCGATTTTTTGTTAAGGAAATCTTTACTGCACGAAGTAATGACGGAAGCCAATAAAAATATCCGACATATAATTACTAAATTTTTCATTCAATTAAATTTTTTAAAAGGTTACGGTTAAACCAAAAGAAAGTGTTTTATTAAGTGGATAAACCTGGCTATTAACCCAGATAGAACCAGGGGCGGTATTAGGCGACTCCGGATCGAAATCTTTCAAACCAGTCAACGTAAAAATATTTAATCCACTCGCGTATAATCTGAAAGCATCTATTCCAAACCTTTTTATAAACTTTTGTGGAAGATCATATCCCAATTCAATGTTTTTAACCCTCAAATAATTGCTGTTTCTCACCCAGTAGGTATTATTTGGCCATCCATCTGCCATCCAATATTGCGACGTACGGTTCCAAGCCCTCGGTTTTGTTGCATCAATATTAGTGGGAGTCCAACGTCCTATTACATTATCCATTCTGAAGTTACCGGCTTCGCCTGAAAACTCTGTATAAGCTCTTTCAGCACCTGCAGCACCTTGTACCAGCACTGACAAATCAAAGTTTTTATACCCTACATTCAAGTTCAAACCACCTGTAAAAGTTGGTATATCTGTCTTATCGTCTCTAACCAAATCTAAACCATTAATTGCCCCATCATTATTAACATCTTTAAATATAATGTCTCCGGGCTGCGCACCATCCCAATGAGGATATTTATTAACTGCTGCCTGGTCTCTGAATATGCCAATTGCC
This sequence comes from Segetibacter koreensis DSM 18137, assembly GCF_000374045.1. Lineage (GTDB taxonomy): Bacteria > Bacteroidota > Bacteroidia > Chitinophagales > Chitinophagaceae > Segetibacter > Segetibacter koreensis. The sequence goes on from NZ_KB893359.1 coordinate 108,317, forward strand.
TGATAATACAAATGAGCACTCATTGGATGACCTGTCGTTTTTTGGTATTCCGGAATACCTGGTGTTTCATCCCAGTCCAATATCTTGTTTTTAGCATATGAACCGTTTACAGAAACCGAATAAGTAAGACTACCAGCTTTGTTATGATACCCTACTTCATATTCGAAACCCTTGTTTGAAACCTTCGCAAAATTTTGCTGAGGCAAACTTAAACCGGCTGAACCCGGAACCGAAGCATTTTTCCACCATAAGATATTAGAACGAACGTTATAAAAATAATCAGCTGAAACGCTAACTTTTCCGTGTAATAATTGCGCATCAAAACCAATGTTGGATTGATTTGCTACTTCCCATGTAATATTTGGATTGGGTGTACGCACCTGGCTGGTGGTATTGGCAACCACGTTTTGATTAAAAGTATAAGAACCGTTATAGCCAAAATTAGCAGCAAACTGGTAGGGAGCAATACGATCATTACCTGTTTGTCCCCAGGATCCTCTTATTTTCATCTCGCTAATAAAAGGAATGCTCCTTTTCCAGAAATTCTCTTCAGATATTCTCCAGCCTAATGAAATACCGGGAAAGAAACCATACTGAGATCCGGGAGGAAAAACATAGGAGCCGTCCTCCCTAAAAACAAATTCGGCAAGATATTTATTTTCAAAATCGTAGTTCAAACGTCCGAAATAACTTAAACGGGCATTGTTTAAATACGGGTCTGGTGCCCCTCCATTATCTTTTAACAAATTACCACCTGCAAACATCTCATCTATTGCTGTGGTCGTAAAATATCTACGGAAAGCGTTAAAGTTCATTGAAGCACCGGAAATCCGTTCAGTACCAAGTAATACCTTAATATCATGCTTGTTGGCTATACTCGTTTGATAATTGATTAATCCCCTAAGCGTTGCACTATTACCATCCGTTAAGCCCTGAGTTAATCTTGCGTCACTTACTCCTCTCTGTCCCTTTACCAGAACAGGAGTATTATTTGCATCACGGGTTACACCATCCCATGTATAAACATACCAGGGTTTTTCAAACTGTTTATGATTGAGAATGTTTTTATCATAACTTACTGTTCCACTCACAGACAGACCCCTTATCCAGGGAATCGTAACATCTAGCTTGACATTGCTCTGAACGGAATAAGTTTTATCTAAATAGTAGCCGGTAGCATTGGTAGTAGTAAGAACAGGATTTTGCCCGTACTCGACATCAGGTCCTGGCAGACCATTAGGCCAGTAAGCAGGTAAATATGGGTATTGCCGGTTAAGAGCCCACCAAGTATTTAATGCATCTCCGCCAATTCCAGTGCCGGGATAATGTGCATTTTGCTGACCTCCAGATACATCTACATTTAAATGAATATCTTTAGAAATGGCTGCATCAAGGTTACTTCTGAAATTAACCTGCGAATAGTAATTAGCACTATTATAAAAGATGCCATCCTGGTAAGTAGTTCCGCCAGAAACAAAATATTTTACACGGTCGGAGCCACCACTTAGTGAAACATTAGCATAACGTTGTACAGACCAGGGTTTAATTACAGCTTTAAACCAATCGGTATTTGGATGTCCCCAAGGATCAGAGCCATCGGCGTATTTTTTAATATCTTCTGCAGAATACTTTTCCGGCTGACCCTGGTACAACTTTATTTCGTTGATCATTTGAGCATAACTTGCCGCATCCGCCATTTTGGGAAGTACCGTAGGTTTATTCCATCCTTGGCGAACATTAACTTCAATTTTTGGCGCACCAGATTTCCCTCGTTTTGTTGTAACTAATATAACACCATTTGCTGCTTCAGACCCATAGATGGCTGCCGACGCATCTTTTAAAACAGTAATAGACTCAATAGTAGCTGGATCTATACGATCTAAACCACGATTTTGAATACCGTCAACTATAACAAGTGGTGAGTTATCACCTAAAGTGTTTACACCTCTGATCCTAAGGAGGGAACCGTCGTTACCCGGTTCGCCAGTCCTCGAAACAACTACCAGTCCTGGTAAACGACCCCCAAGGGAATTTGAAATATTTGGAGCCGGCGATTTTCTTATATCATTTCCACTTACTGTAGCAACAGAGCCGGTGAGTGTAGCTTTCTTTTGAGTACCATATCCTACTACTACAACCTCTCCCAAAGCTGTATTAGCTGGCGTAAGAGTGACATTAATATGCGATTTGTTATTAACAGGTATTTCCTGGGTAAGGTAACCGACAAAAGATGTTACTAACGTACTGGAGCCACTTGGTACACTCAGTGAAAAATTACCTTTTGCATCGGTGCTGGTACCACCCGTTCCACCTTTCACCTGTACAGTTACGCCTCCTAATCCAGCTCCGGTCTCATCGGTAACTTTTCCCGAAACTCGCATAGTTTGCGACCAGGTGGAGGAGGCGGAAAATAATAGAAAAAGGAGTATCAAGATGTACTGCATCTTTTTAAGAATGATCTCTTTCATAAGCAATCGTTATTTTTTAAAATTTAGAAATTGAAAAGGGGTAAAAAATGTATTAGAATTCTACCTTCAGAGTGGTTGGAAATTCGACGGAAAAAGCACTTGTTAATTGTTCTATAAAATTAGAACTGATAATTTTGATCACTGTCCTGTTCTGTCATGCTCTCATCTTTTTATATAAAGAAAATTTAAATCAGTATTTTGTCTAAAGGAAACTATTTTACATAGAAATAACCGTAGGTAAAAAAATACCAATTTTTATATATCACACTTTGTCCAAAACAATTAAAGGCAAAGGCGGAATGTAGATCTCCTTATGCTTGATTAAGACAAGATCATTTTGTGATCAATTCTTACTTGAAACGTAAGAGTAAAAACTTTAATCGAAGGAACAAGTTTATTCAACTTATTCGAAACATAGTTATAATTGCTTCAACCGAATGTTTCGATATTCAACTTTCATCGGTGGGCCAACATGTACTTGCACACCTAACAGTCCCTCTGATTTTCCATTTACTGTATCATTGTCCGTTACATCACTCATTAAAATGCCATTAATATAATGCTGTAAGTGATTGCCTTTTATAACGAGGTGACAAGTATTCCAATTCTCAGCGTGTATTTTAGTCTGTAATTCATCGGAACTACCTAATGAGCCGGTCACAGTTCTTTCTGTCCAGGCGTTGTTCTTAACATGATCCTTTAAAAAATCAGGAGAATCTCCAGGAGGATTTACTGTTACTTTTTCTCCTCTGTACGCTAATGTGGTCCTTTGGCGTTCTTCGTAGTTTTGCCCTGTGTAGTGATTTGCGCCGTCAATATCGGCCTGGTATCCCTTTAAAGCATGAGGCACATCCGTTAACTGAACACTCCGATAATTAATACCGCTATTTCCAGCTTTTGTTATTTTAAATTCAAGAGTCAGTTCAAAGTCAGCCGGCTTGCCGCCCTGCCATATGATAAATGAATTAGTTTTTAAAAGTGTAGAAGGTGTAATCTCTCCAACTAAATTTCCATTTTCTACCCGCCAATATGTTGGATCGCCTTCCCAGCCCTTAAGAGTTTTACCGTCAAAAATTTGTACAAAACCATTCTTATCTGCCTGATTTTGCGCTGAAGTTCTGCAGCTGCTGACCACTAACACCATCAGCATTATTCCCATTTGAACGAATTTAGAACTCACTTTTTTTAGCATTATTATTTGTTTTAGCAATATTAATTTTATACCTGTAAATGATCCTGTTCCAGACATTTTCAGCTTGCAAAATCCTCAACACCTGTTTCTTTCCAACTTTTTGAAGACGCAGAGGTTAAAACTGCTTCACAAACTTTCTGAGTTTCAAGAGCGTCTTTAAATGTAGGAGCGCATGGCATTCCGGTTTCAAGGCTTTTTAAAAAATCAGCTACCTGGTGAACAAAAGAATGTTCATAACCAATAGACAATCCCGGTACCCACCATTTGTCCATATATGGTTGATCGCCGTCAGTAACATGAATGGTACGCCAGCCGCGAACGATAGAATCATCAGCGTGATCAAAATATTCAAGACGGTTAAGATCGTGTAAATCCCACCGTAGCGAAGCATGTTCGCCATTAATTTCAAATGTATATAAAGCTTTATGTCCCCGTGCATAACGGGTAGATTCGAAAAGGCCGAGAGAACCATTTTCAAAATGACAGTGAAAAATACAGGCATCATCTATACCTACTTTTTGTACTTTGCCACTTGCCTGGTGTATCCGTTCTTTTACGAAAGTCTCTGTTACCGCAGAAACATCCACAATTCCCCCATTTAACCACATAGCAGTATCTATACAGTGAGCAAGCAAATCACCTGTTACACCTGAGCCCGCAGCATCTACATCAAGCCTCCATAAAGCCTCACCACCCTGGGGCAACTCCGGGTTAATTGTCCAGTCCTGCAAAAAGTTAGCACGGTAATGAAAAACGCGTCCCAATTTGCCTGAGTCGATAATTTGCTTAGCCAAAGTAACTGCGGGAATGCGGCGGTAATTGTACCATACGGTATTCTTTACACCTGCCTTTTTTATAGCACCCACCATCTCTTCCGCCTCAGCTAATGTTCTTGCGAGAGGTTTCTCACAGAGAATCATTTTACCCGCTTCTGCGGCAGCAATAGCAATTTCTGCATGCATATTATTAGGGGCGCAAATATCAACGGCGTCAATATCATCACGGGCGATAACTTTTTTCCAATCTGTTTCGATAGACTCATAACCCCATTGATCAGCAAATGATCTGACTTTGTCTTCACTACGCGAACAAACAGCTTTTAATACCGGACGATACTCCAGTTCCGGAAAAAAATCACCAACGCGTTTATAACCGTTGGTATGAGTGCGACCCATAAAACCGCATCCGATTAAACCAATTCTTAATTCTTTCTTATTTCTCATATTATTTAAGATCTTAACAGTAAGTATTAAAAAGTAGCCATAGCAGCTTGTTTTTCGGGTTCATACCAGCCGTGTTGCTGGCGAACTTTTATCATAATAGCGAGGATATCATTCCAGGTTTGTTGTCGCATCATCACTTCGTTTGCAAACATGCACCCGTCCCAACATATGTGTTTAAACTTTTTAGTAAGTTGACCATTTTCATCTCGTAACCAGTAACCAGCATCATGAGCAATATCAAGTTTTCCATTTGGATCGGTCGCCTGGCAATGTCTGCCTGTTTTATCGTGCGATCCTGAACCAAATACTGTTCCGTCGTTTTGCGCCACGTGGAAATCTATTGTCCAAGGCCGAAGGGCTTTCGTAATAGTTTTAAGGCCGTCCTCCAATGTTTTACGATCACTCCACTCAAAATTTTCAGGAAGAATACGGTCTTGAGGCCTGTTATAACCCAGCAGATAAAGTAAGGTATGCGCCATGTCGGCCTGAAAGCCCATGTTGGGACGATCAACAGCCTCTAAAGTCTCAACCATTGTTTTCCAACTATGCATACCACCCCAGCAAATTTCTCCTTCGGCAGCCAGCTTTTCGCCATAATCTGCGGCGACATCGCAGGCTTCCTGAAAAGTCTGAACTATGAGCTTTGAATTGTTAACCGGGTCAACCTCCCAGGTTTGAGGAGAACTGGCAGAGTCAATACGAATAACTCCGTAATGCCGTACCCCATATTCGCGGAGCTTCTGACCAAAATGGCAAGATTTACGAACCATTTCAACAAATTGAGCACGTTCTTCTTTACTTCCCATAGCCGGTCCGCCCCATATTGGAGCCACAAGACTTCCTATATTTAGATTAAAACCAGCAACTTTTTCTGCTAGCTTTTTTATTTCGTCATCTGAACAGTCAATATTAATATGAGGCTCGAGCAGGCCTATATCGATTCCATCAAATTTAACCCCATCTACCTCAGCAGCAGCAGTCATTTGAAGCATTGTATCGAAAGAAATAGGTGGTTCGGAACCAGCCCCTTTTCCTACAATGCCAGGCCAGGTAGCATTGTGTAGTTTAGGATAATTATTGTCTTGCATTTCGTTAGATTATTTTCAGTGTTTAAAGTATTAGATAACTTTTTTTGAAAAAATACTGATTCATTATAAAACAAGATCGGGATTTCCCGGACCGAAATGTTTGAGCATAACAATGGGATCAGTGGAGGAAAGGTTAGCTATTTTAACTCCCTCGATAGCAGCTTTCTCACTTACAAAAAATTCATCGTTAGTAAGTTGTCCATAACGAATCAATGCCGGAGTTTCAATATCCCACACTCCCATTTTTCCATGCCCCTGCATCATAATCAAGCCGTAAGCGGCACTGTCTTTAATAATAACCGTTGCACCAGGTTGAATGGTAAGTTCCTTCGCACTAAACGCATCTGATTTATAACAAACCCAATTTTCTGTGTATCCTTCTGCCTGCATTTCATTTTCCGGTTTTACTGGTATCGGCTTCATAAATCTTGTTGCCAAAATATCCGGATTCGTATTAAGGTCCCAATCAATTACCTCCATCAATTGATCGTAATCACCCACTCTTTCCGGTGGCGTACCGTTCCATAACAATTCCTCAGGAATGATTGCTTCATTTACTAATGATTGGTACATTGCAAAAACATCAGAAGCTTTCTGCGGTTCGTAAGTACACATACTTCCGGGAGCATGCAACATTCCGGGTGGAACATCCCAACCCGTCCCGGGTTCCAGACGGAAAGCCTGGGAATAGTTCGTAATTTTATTATCTCCTTTCGTAAAGTTTACCAGGCACTCACGAATTTCTTCTTTTGTAGTACCCGGGGCAATCCCAAAAAAGGTATATGGAAAATCTCCACCATGATTATTTAATTGCGGTGGAAAATAATATGCTTCCGGTTTACCCATTTGGCCTATCAGTGCAGCATGCTCGTCATTGTGATGGATATGGTGTGGAAGAGGTCCCATATTGTCAAAAAACTTAGAGTACATTGGCCAGCCCTGGTGTTCATCCCACAATCTTTCTCCAATCAATTCACCCTTCAGCTCGTCTATTGCATCCTTCAATAATATTTTTACTTCTTTATCTCCGTCATTAAATACCACCTGGCTTAACCCTTCATTTTCACCTGTAAGAGGACCGTTTTTGGCCGGTGTTGTAGAAGACAGCCAACGCTCGTCAATACCACCCCTTTGCCCGCCTAACACATAATAGTCATCGGGGTGCAACTTGATTCTTCGGCCGGGAACACAAAATGAACGTGGTACCCAGGTTGGAGCCAAACGTAAAATTCCTTGCCCCTGTTCCAATGCTTTTTCAGCTAAACTTATTTTTTCGGCAGTTTCCATTTGAAACGATTTTTAACAGTTAACCTAAATTGTTTTTTTTAAGAAATTCCTTGATTTTCTCTTTACTTTCCAGCACTTCAATTTCAATGTCGTACGACCTTGTTTCAGCTGGTTGCAAAATAATAAGTTCCTTTTGCTCCCTTGCCTTTGCTTGCCCTATTGGGGGGTGCGTTCCCGGCTCAAGACCAGTTACATATTCACCTTTGCCCCAGTGTTGCCAGTTCGTCATCCAAGGCAATTGCGTTTTCTGATATTTCAATTCTAATGCAAGACCAATGTTGGAGTTGTAAAGCCCACATGTGCATTGACCAGAACTATCAGGTACGGAATTGATAAAAGCAACTGCTTCTCCATGGCCATTATGATCTTCAAGAGGCGAAGGACACTTATGAAACTCGTATCCGTCCCTAAATATTTTGTTGTTTATACCGCCTTCTCTCGGTTGCCATTCGCCTTGCCATATTATTTCTGTTCCTTCATCTACCAACGGCCAGCCAAAATTGAAATGGTATAGCAACATGTGGGGTGCTGGCATATTTCCTCTATTAATAACTTCATCATGAATTCGCAGAGTTGCCTCTCCAAGCGTTGCGGATATTGTCCTTTTTATTTCAAGGTTAGGTCCGAGTACCTGTGTTTGCTTTATTCTGCCCGTTATACTCATGTCCATTTTACCTGCTACAGGATCAGGCTGGATAATTGATTCAAGGTCTGCAGGAATATTGCTGACCTGATCATGAAGGCCGCGTGAACCAAATTCGTCACTCTCAGGCCCTCCAACATGCGTCAATCCGCAAGTGGTTAACAACCCGCCTCCAAATGTTTTAAGCCAATCTATGCCCTGGTTTGAAAACCGCTCTGGAGCCGTTATTCCTGAATGGCTTAACCACGCAATGCTGTGCTGATTGTAAAAAGCATCCGCAATATCCATCCCCCGATCGAGTACAACTTTAAAACGTAAACCTGTTCCGGTATTGATCCAGGCGATGCGGGTTCCGCGGCCTGCACCATTATCAAGTACAGAAGTTTCTATACCTCCAAGTTGCGCAGTGTTGGATATTTTATTGCGCCAGTTTTCAGAAATCAAACTTTATCTCCTTCTTCCTTTAATTAATGATAAAATCCATCAAAAGATATTAAAACGCTAACACTTATTTCTTATTTACTGCTAAGGTTTTTTTACCTGAAAAAATAGTATCCTGCGCATTACCTCCGGATTTCAAATAAGCCAATAAGTCTCTTAACTCTTCAGGATTTAACCTGTTTATCAACCCGGGAAGCATTGGAGATACATCAGATAGTTTTGTCCGCGCTACATCTTTCTTCAGCACTTCTCTTGTCGTTTGGGGTGAGAAAGGGTTTTGAGAAATAACGTATTTATCATTGTCCTGGCTGATCATTCTACCTACAACCGATCCACCCTCTTTAAGGTAAAATACGGTAGCTCCATATTGATCTGAAATGGTCTTATTTGGATGGATGATTGCTTCGAGCATATCATTATAAGAAAAACGAGTACCTAACTGGGTAAGATCAGGACCTGCAACGCCGCCTTCACCTTTCATAGTGTGACATGAAATACACAGTGAAGATGCAAACATTGCTTTTCCGCTTTCGAAATTTCTATTTGTAATACCGCTATCAACAACCTTCATAGCTTCCTCTACAGTCCAATTTCTTCCCGGTCCTTTTGGCTGAATGGTTGAGTTAGCAAGGTAGGTACCGTTTTGACCCACTAAAGAATCACCTGAAACAGTGTTATAGTGAGCAAACTGATCTTTAGGAACATTAGCAAGGGCATTTTTACGAGCCAAATTAACAAAGCCGATAAAACTGTGGCCTCCCTTATACTCAAATGCGGTGTAGAACCATTTAAAATATTTATCCTGAAGCTCAGGTGTCCATCCTGTTTTAGCCTGGCTTAATACTGTTGCATAGTAAGTCTGCTGTGCAGGAGGAACTTTTGAAAGCATTCCGGCAATATCAAGTCCATATTGAGGATTTCTAAGTATGAGGTCTGAAGATTGAGTAAGCGTACTTTGATTTGTATTATCGTCTTTTGCTGTGGCAAGTAAATTCATTGTTTTTTCTACAGCCTGAGGTGCGCCAATATAAACGAGAACTTTACTTAATTCGCGATTCAGTTCATTTGTTTTTGCAGGGTACTGCGGATTAAGGTATGCAGATACAGCAGCAAGTTCTGCCGCATCAGGCTTACCCATGCGGGCAAAAATCAGCTCAAAGGCCCTGGCAAGATCAACCTGCTGTGCATCTGAAAGCTTAGAAAAATCAATACTCGTAAGAGCCTTTGTCAACTGGCTTTTTACAGCAGGATTCCCGGTGCGTGCAAGGGCAATCGCAGCCTGAGTTAAAATGACGGGATCTTTTTCATTTAAAGCCCTATCCTGCCATTGGTTTACCGGCTGATTTTCGATAGCAACACGTGCAGCAAAACGGATAAATCTATCGCTATTATTTAAATAGGGCCATGCAAAATCAACTGCTCCGGCTTTCGCTCCGCCATGGTATGATTCAAGTTTTCTACGGATATTTACCTGGTCATTAGGTTCTGTAGCTGCCAAAGCTTGAGTATTATCAGCATTGTCTTTATAATAAACACGGTAAAGATCAGATTCGAGTTTGCGGCCGCCAGTTAAAAAATACATAGCGCCATCAGGACCTATTACGCCATCGGTAAGAGGCAAAGGTGAACCAGAAACAAACTCTTCTCCTTTTGCTTTATATGAAGCTCCTTCACGGTCAAGGTTTATTGCATAAATAATTCCAAAGCTCCAGTCAAAAGCAAACAAAGAGTTTTTGTATTTGTCAGGAAAATGAGCAGTTTCTCCATTGAAAAAACTGGTAGGAGACCCCTGGCCAACATTTACAACAGGCGGCAGGTTGTCCGGGTAAGCCGGTGACCATTTTTCTGTACCCGGGCGCCATCCAAATTCACTTCCACTTGTTACATGACATATTCTTGTAGGGCGATACCAAGGAAGTCCGAAATCCCATTCCATATCTGAGTCATAAGCAAACATTTCGCCTTCGCGGTTAAAAGTCAGATCGAAAGGATTACGGAAACCTGAACTGATCAGTTCCCAATTATTTCCTGTTGAGTCCATATGAGCTATCCAGCCTCCATGATTTCCCACCGTGTTATCATGACCGTTAGGGTCCCTGATTAATGGCATTAGGTTATCGATCTGGCCATAAGACGCACTTCTGTAAGAATCCATTTTAGGGATATCAGTAAAGTTTCCCGCTATTATATAGATGGATTTTTTATCAGGAGACAAAACAGGGTTATGTGGTCCATGCTCGCCCTCTCCTTTTAAGGCTTTGATCAAAGTGATCTTATCATATTGGTCATCATGGTTCATATCCTGCAGACGGTAAAGGCCACTTCTTCTTTCGAGCGTAGTATCGCCTTCGTCGTTTACCATTACATAAAGGCTGTTAAAAGCATACAGTAAACCATGTGCAAAACCGATTTTCATTTTGGCGGTATCACCTGCTACCTGTATATCGAGTTTTTGAACCTGCACTTTAGCTGTGTTGGTATCTGAGCCTACAGGAGGTATGGTAATACGATACAAACCGCCGTACTGATCACACGTTATCATTCTCCCCTTGTCGTCAAAAGTCATAGCTACCCAAGAGCCCTGGTCATGCTCGCCAGGACTATATAAATGATCGGCATGAAAACCTGATGGCAGTTTTAACTTAGCAATTTTAGGATCCTTTGAAACTTCTGTATCAGTATTTTCATTTTTAGCATTGTTGCATGAAAAGGAAATAAGGACAGAAATTGTCACGGCTAACATCACCGCTTGTTTTTTCCCCATAAAAAAACTTTGTAAAGATCTTGTTCCCATAGCAATTCGTTTTCTACTCATAGTATTCTTTTTAGTTGATTTTCTTCAAATCTCTGTAAAATCCAACCCTTCAATGCTGTTGTTATGCAAGCAGTGAAATGGGGATGTAAATTGAAAGTTGCGCAGGTAATAATGTCATAGGATAATTATAATCCCATTGTTTTCTTAATAGCAGTTGCCCTATTGAGAATCATATTATTTCCAAAGTAATTTTAACTATACAGAAATTTGAAATATTTGCTGTTTTTTAAGTTCCATTTATTCAATAAACAATTAAAAGTATAGCGTTTTAGCTAAAGGTTTTTGTAGGTGACTATTAACAAGTTGCCAGGCATATATAAATTTAAATCTTGCCTGTTTTAAGCAATTACAGTAACCTATTATTCATTATCGTTCCAGAAGATGTGCACAAAAAATGCGAAAGCAAATTAAATACGGAACTCTTTTCAAATGAGATCGCAACATATTTAATTGAGGACGTCAATTTTTTCATACAGCAATCGTTTTAAATTTTTATAAACTTATATACTCCGTTTTGTTCAGCTGTCCTGAACTATCCTGCTATAGCTGCTCAACATCTCACGAATATAAAGGTTGAAATAACATAAGTATGCATACAACTATTACTAACATGTATAATTCCTTTATACTTCTTATCCAATTTATTACGAATTTAAACCTTGTTTTAATTAAGTAATTTTTGATTACGATTTTAAGCAGGTTAGCAGCGGTCTTTCAAACTCGCCATCTACACACAGCAACACCCTTTCCGTTGCTAATTTAAAAAGATCAATTGATTTAATAATCAAACAATTTCAATCATAGAAAGATTCTTCTAAGATTATTCATACCCCTTATTATAAAATATATACAGGCCGTCTTTACCTGCTACAACAATATCCTTTCTTCCAGATCCTGTTAAGTCACTCACGCCAAAATATATACCTAATCCCTTGCCTTCTCCAAGTACCCCGTAGCTAACAACCTGCTTTGTAAAGGAGTCGCCGTTCCACTTATAATAATAAATGCCAACCGGATCATTTCCGCCCGGATCGTTTCCATTATGAGCACGATAGCGCTTTCCTGTAACCAATTCTTCCTTTCCATCTCCGTCAAGGTCAAGCCATTGCATGGCATGAAATTGAGAATTATAAGGATCGATCATATGTTTTACCCACGATGTCGTTTTCGTCTTTTTATCCTTTTTTTGTTCATACCAGTCTAACCCATAGTCATGCGCCTGTCCTACAATGATATCGGAGATACCATCTTTATTTATATCAGCAACAATTATTGGAACACTGGATGTACCAAGAGTGAAGTCGGGGTGAAAAGTCCAGGTATCTGTGAAAACGTTTTTAGGTGCTTCAAGCCAACCTGTATTAAGAATAAAATCGCCCCGGCCATCGCCATTTATATCACCAAAGCCTAAACCATGACCTTGTTTCTCATTCCTGATTTTATAATGTTCAAAAGCATCGGCTCCTCTTCTCCCGCTATCCTTTTTAAGTCGGTAAATAACTAAAGGATCATTTGGCGTGTTAGGTATTATTTCTGGTATACCATCTCCGTCAACATCCCATGCACGGGTAGTTTCAACATTACCTGGCTCTGCTATTACATGTTCCTTCCATTCATTATCATTACCCGGGTTTTCTTTCCAGATCAGCGTTTTGCCAAACCAACCGCCTGTTATAAAATCAAGACGGCCGTCGCCATTAATATCAAGAGGTATAGTAGAAAAATCATCCCAGTATTCACCGTATTGTTTTCCGGCGCCGATGTAATGTCTCTTTACATACCCTGGGCCCTCGTACCAGAACGATCCTGAAACTATGTCAGGAATTTTATCATTGTTCACATCAAACACTTCAGCCGATTCGAAACTTTCAGAAGCAATTTGTCTTTTAATAAACTTTAAAGGCTTAATTACATTTTTATGAACAGCATTTTCAGGCTGTGCAAAACCGCTAATAACTATAAACGAAAAAACAAAAAAAATCATTAAAAATCTATATCTACTCATGAATAAAGAATTTTATACTTAATATAATACCAAGGAAATCCACTCTGTTTCACGGTTATCCTGCGTGTTCTGGTATCGTAAGTTTAATACCTCAATACATTTGTATTGATGAGCATAAACATTACGTCAACGCCTACTGCTTCTCGCCTTCGAAAGTCATTCCTAAGGCTCCCATTTTTACTTTTGTTACCTTCCCCTGAGCATCACGCATAAATGTAGTTATTGAACCATCCGGACTGGTAAATTGATCTTTTGCATCTTTCACAGGTTCCAATTCGCCATTGTTGTTAAAGACAACTAACATCAATTTTCCATTTTGCATTTTCACTTCAATCATTTTCACCATGCCGCCTTCCACTTTATATTTACCAACATATTCACCCAGGTTTATCGCTGCATTTGTATCTGCAGATTTTGTTGCGCTGAAATGATAATCCCCCGAACCCAATTCTAGTACTACGTACCCATCTTCAGCACCTGACATTCGTATACCTTTAAAAGAAAGTGCTCCACCGCTTTCAGTTATTGCGTTAGCATCCTTAGCAGGCACGTAGACTGTTGCTACAGTGTTCACAGGTATCTCAACATCCATTAGTATTCGATCATTCTCCACCTTCCATCCGCTACTTAGCTGGCCATAATAGGTTTGCAGTGTGGCTGACGCATTAGTAAAACCTCCTCCCAGATGCGGTTTTACTTTGATGTGTTTATAGCCGACTCCATCTTCATACGTATCTAACCCGACCATTGTGCGGTACATCCAATCGCCAATAGCGCCATAAGAATAGTGATTATAAGAATTCATAGAAGGTGTTTCAAATGTACTGTCCGGCTTAATGCCGTCCCATCTTTCCCAAATAGTCGTTGCCCCCATCTTTACAGGATATAGCCAGGAAGGATATGTTTGCTGCAGAAGTAATTTATATGCAACATCATTATAACCAAAACGTGTTAATACATGACAGAGATAGGGTGTGCCAAGAAAGCCGGTAGTTAAATGATTGCCGTAACTTTTTACATTATCGGCCAACCTTTTTGCAGCTTGTTGCCTTAATGTTTCCGGCAGCATATCAAAATTTAATGCAAGTACATAAGCTGTTTGGGTGCCCGAAACGAGCCTGCCATTGGGGGTCAGGTATTCCTTTAAATACGCGTCTTTAATTTTTTTTAGTAAATCCGAATAACTGTCCTCATCTTCTTTTTTACCCAATACTTTAGCAGCATTAATTAATAATTGTGTCGAATGTGCATAAAAGCATTGAGCAATTAAATATTTATCTGTAACAGCTGCTCTTCCATCATTATCATCTTCCGGACGGTAAAATAGCCAATCACCAAAATGAAACCCGGTGTTCCACAGATTGTTATTTGTATTTTTTCTGATGCTTTCTACATAAGCTTTCATGCTGCTGTACTGGTCTTCAAGTATCTTTTTATCTCCGTAAGCGAGATACATGTTCCAGGGAACTATGGTTGCTACATCTGCCCATCCCGCACTGTTAATTGCGGGGCCTAAAACATTTGGAACAACAAAAGGAACAACTCCGTTCTGTTGTTCTGCCGCCACATCTTTCATCCATTTAGCAAAAAAGTCATTTACATTCATATTGAAAGAGGCAGTGCGCGAAAAAACCTGGGCATCGCCTGTCCAGCCAAGCCTTTCATCACGTTGAGGGCAATCGGTAGGTACGTCTAAGAAGTTGCCCTTCTGACCCCATTGAATATTATGCTGTAATTGATTAACGAGTGCATTAGAAGAAGTAAAAGTTCCTGTAGGCTTCATATCTGAGTATAAGGCAACAGCAGTAAAGTTCTCGGGTTTCAATTCACCCGGGTAGCCTTCAACTTTTACAAACTGGAACCCATGCCAGGTAAAATGAGGTTCAAATGTTTCTTCTGTACCACCTTTTAAAATATATTGATCCTGAGATTTTGCTGCACGTAAATTAGCGGTATAAAAATTTCCTTGCTTGTCTAAAACTTCAGCATGTGAAATTGTGATTTTATCGCCGGCCTTTCCTTTTACTTTTAAAACTACCCAGCCCACAAGATTTTGTCCGAAGTCAATTACTTTTTCTCCTCGCGGTGTAGTAAATATTCTTACAGGTTTAAATGTTTCATGCTTTCTAACCGGTTCGTTATAAGTTGCCAATAAAACATTCATAGGATGTTTAACGACTTTAACTCCGCTCCATTTTGTATCGTTATAACCTGGCAATGACCAGCCCGTTTTATTCATGCCTGCGTTAATGGTTTCACCGTTGTAAATTTCGGAGTAACGAATAGCGCCGGTTGATGATTTCCATGTATCATCTGAAGCAATAGTTCCTGTCGAGCCATCGCTGTAAGTAATGTTAAGCTGAAAAAGTAAGGCGATATCTTTTCCATATACATTTATGTTGTTGGTAAAACCTATAACGCCCCTGTACCAGCCGCTGCCAAGTGTAACTGCAATAGCGTTTGACCCATTTTTCACAAGGTCGGTCACGTCGTAAGTCTGGTATTGTAAACGCTTTTTGTAAGCTGTCCAACCGGGTGTCAGGTAAGCATCTCCGATACGTTTTCCATTGATCTGCGCTTCATATAAACCGTGTGAAGTAATATAAGCAACTGCTGATATAATTTTTTTATTGGCGGCAAATTCTTTTCTAAACATTGGGCTGGGACGCATTATAGTATCTTCAGCATAGCCAGGCTCTATCCATTGGGCTTTCCAGTCTGTAGTATCAAATAACGCCGTTTGCCAAAACGCGGCATCACTCCATTCAGAAGACTTCTTATTATTATCCCACACCCTTACCTGCCAGTAATATCTGCTCCCACTTTTAAGAGCATTACCTTTATAAGCTACTTGCACCGATTGGTCTGATTCGACTTTACCTGAACTCCAGTCCTCACCCTTCATATTTGGCGAGGATGATACTTTTATTTCGTAAGCTGTTTGTTTTACATTTCTGTCATTTGATAAAAGCTGCCAGCTAAGCCGCGGTTCTCGCACATCAAGACCAACAGGGTTTGTGCGGTTTTCAGTAAGCAGATTTTGAACCTTGACCTGTGAAAAAGAAATAACTATTGATAAATTAGTTAGTAAGAAAAACAGCGTTTTTTTCAATGTTGCAAATTTTTAAAGAATACAAGTTCAGTTTCTTTAATTAGCCTTTTATAAATAAATAATTTCAAGTACAAACCCGGTTAAACCCTTAATACCTAATTATACGTGAAACAAAAAAAGTGCATTGTATAACAATAAACGACGACGTAGTGTGTGAGGAATAATTATAAATATTCATAAGCAGGCATTTATTAATCGTTAGTGGTAAAGGGTACAATTTAAATGTTTCCGTTTGTCTAAAAAAATTACCGTGACTAATCATAGTCAGTAAATTTTCTTAAGAAGATAAAGCTAGCAGACATCTGTATAACAACTGTTATGAACTGTCATGGTTTCATTTAAAGTAATCATAGCAATTTTGTTTTAACCTCACCTAAGCAATCTCTTTATATCAAATGACGTAATTTTGCAACGTATGAATTGGAATGAAAAAAATAAATATAAAATCGCTATCCTTGATTTGAATGACGGGTTTGAGAACCAGGGCATGCGTTGTCTGCGCGATATTACAAAGAAATGGAGCGAGGAAAATGATTATAGTATAACAGTAGAGGAATTTAATGTAAGGGAAAAACATGAAGTTCCGGGAACGGATTTCGATATATATATTTCTTCCGGCGGACCTGGCTCACCTTTAGATAGCAAAGAAACCGAATGGGAAAAGCATTACTTTAAGTGGTTGCAAAAAATAGAAAAATGGAATAACGACGAAAGTAATTTTCAGAAAAAACATGTTTTTTTTATTTGCCACAGTTTTCAGTTAGTATGCCGGCATTACAATGTTGCAAATGTCAACAAACGAAAGTCAACTTCTTTTGGTGTTTTCCCAATACATCTGATGCAGGATGGAAGTGAGGAAACTGTTTTCGAGGGATTGCAAAATCCTTTTTATGCTGTAGACAGCAGAGATTACCAGGTAACTGCACCTGACCATGAAAAGATTCGTGAGATGGGAGGAAAAATTCTGGCGCTTGAAAAAGAACGGCCACATGTGCCATTTGAAAGAGCAATTATGGCTATGCGCTTCAACAATTACTTTATTGGTACACAATTTCATCCCGAAGCTGATGCCTGTGGAATGACTTTACATTTACTAAAAGAAGACAAAAAGAAAATTGTGATAGAAAATCATGGAGAGGAAAAATGGAAAAGCATGATAGAACACCTGAACGACCCTGATAAAATTGTACTTACCTATAATCATGTTTTACCTAACTTTCTTAATCATGCAGTTAGTAATTTAGTAGCCGCATAAAAAGTTTTAAGCTATTTATACAAATCCCTCTCATTCTATGAAAGGGATTTTTTACTTTACATAAGTATCAAAACTGCTGACATGGTTGAGACAATAAGAAATACCTTTAATAGTTCTTTCACTGACGAAAAGTACCGGGAATATTTACATGAATTAAACCTGCCTCACCCTGGTCAGCTCGACTTCCCGGTTGCAGAAACTCCTGTTTTTTGCGACAAGGTTTTTACGCAGAAAATGATTGATGCGTGTGAAAGTATCGTAGATGTAATTACATCAGCAGAATTTAAAGAAGAATCGGCTAAAGCCATTCCTAAAGGATTGAATGTTCCAGGCGAAAACAAAATCTGCAACTTTATAGCTTTTGATTTTGGAATCTGCGAAAATGAAGAAGGTAATCGGGAACCACAACTCATAGAAATGCAGGGGTTTCCTACCCTTTTTGCCTTCCAGGTATGGCAGGCGGAGTGTATTCGTAACGTATTCTCAATTCCTGATAACTACGATAATTATTTAAATGGATTTAATAAGAAAAGCTATTTGCAGTTGTTAAGAGAAATCATTCTTGGTACTTATGAAGCAGAAAATGTCATCCTGCTCGAGATTTTTCCCAAGAAGCAAAAGACCCGGATTGACTTCTTTTTCACAGAAGATTATACGGGCATTAAACAGGTTTGTATAACCGAAATAATTAAAAAAGGAAGAAAGCTTTACTATTTAAATGATGGTAAAGAGACAGAAGTAAAAAGGATATACAACCGTATTATTTTTGATGAGCTGCAACAGCAATCGCCTGAAGTGCAGGAAAAAGGAAAAGTTTTACTGGAAGATGTAGACGTAGAATGGGTGCCTCACCCAAACTGGTTCTTTCGTATCAGCAAATACACACTTCCTTTTATCAAAAATAAATACATACCCGAAACACGTTTTTTAAGCGATATAAAACATATTCCTGCTGACCTGGAAAATTATGTGCTTAAGCCTTTGTTTTCCTTTGCGGGCCAAGGTGTGGTGATTGACGTAACGAAAGAAGATATTGAAAAAGTCACCGATGCCGAAAACTGGATATTGCAACGTAAAGTAAAATATGCTGAAGCCATTACAACACCAGATGGACCCGCAAAAGCAGAAATACGAATTTTTTATTTCTGGAAAGATGGTAAAGCTCGTCCAATTGCAACCAATAACCTGGCGCGTATAAGTAAAGGAAAAATGATAGGTGTGCGCTATAACAAAGATAAAACCTGGGTAGGGGGCACTCTTGCTTTTTTTGAAAAGTAAATTGCCGGGTTCTTGCTTACTGTCCTATAACAATTTTTTTAGCCATTTTTCCAATTCGTCTTTTTCAGGAGAAGCTGCAACAATTTTTCCTTGCTTATCAATTAAAAAAGTAGAAGGAATATATTGTAGATTCCAAGTTTGCGTTAGCTCATTTCCATATCCCGCTTTGGTGTCTATTACCTGAAGCCAGTTTATTTTATCCTGCTTTACCGCATTTTCCCATGCGCGTTTGTTTTCATCAATAGAAACTCCATAAACCTCAAATCCTTTGTCTTTGTATTGATTATACACTGCCAAAGTGTGACCATTGCTTCTACGGCAAGGGCCGCACCAGGATGCCCAAAAGTCGAGAAGAACTACTTTTCCCTGTAAAGAAGAAAGTTTAATAACCTGTCCATTAGCATCAGGAAGTGAAATATCAGGAGCCTTACTACCTATTGGAGGCTGGGAATAAACAGATGCACTTATAAACATCAAGGCAAGGGGCACAAAAAAATGTTTAATAAAACTCATATGAAAGTACTTTTTACAACCGAAATCTATATGTATACTAATTGGATCTACAACACCTCGAAAATAATAATTAAACTGAGCACTTGTGTTATTAAAATTGAAAATTGGTATTTTTTTACCACTCCAATTATAATTAATTCTAAAACATTTGTTGTTACTAAAAATGAATTCGACAACTATTTTGTATTCTAATTACCTGAAAATAATTAGAATACGTTTTCTGCAAACGAATATTGTCTTGTCAAACCTTATCCAGCGATTTTCTTTTGTTTTGTCCAACCTGCTTAAAATGACTTGGAGTAAGCCCGGTTACTTTTTTAAATTGCGTGGAAAGATGAGCAACACTGCTATACCCCAATTTA
Source organism: Segetibacter koreensis DSM 18137 (assembly GCF_000374045.1). Taxonomy (GTDB): domain Bacteria; phylum Bacteroidota; class Bacteroidia; order Chitinophagales; family Chitinophagaceae; genus Segetibacter; species Segetibacter koreensis. The sequence goes on from NZ_KB893359.1 coordinate 127,999, forward strand.
TAGGCAATTTCACTTAAGCTCAGCTCGTCATAAATCAATAACTCTTTTACCTTTTCAATTTTTTGATTGATCATAAATTTTTCAATAGTAACGCCTTCCACTTCAGAAAATAAATTGCTCAGGTAAGAATAATCTTTATGCAGTGATCTCGAAAGAATTTCTGAAAAGTTGTAGTGGCTCTCATCTTCGTTATAATGTACGTACTGAATGACGGCATTTTTAATCTTCTCTATCAGTTGTTGTTTGCTATCGTCGAGCAGTTCGAAACCGAGTGCCGATAAATTTGCGGCAAGTTGCTGTAGTTGCTCGTCAGGTATATCTTCACTTGTTTCTACCTCTCCCAAAGTAACATTGCATTCTGAGATGTTAAGCTTTCCCAATTCCTGCTTTACAACTAAAATGCAGCGGTTGCACACCATGTTTTTTATGTAGAGACGCATAGAATAATGAAAACTAGATTTTCCTGTATGTAATGTTATTATCCTGTTCCCAAACACACAAGATAGTCTTGTCTGCAAGAACGATGCTTTTTAAAAACTTACCTTTTCCCACAACTATCTCTTTATTTTGAGGAAGGTCGGCTATTTTCAAATCTTCTCCTTGCTGATAAGAACAGATCGTTTTACCGTTTTGGCTTGTAATACTGCAACTTCTTCCTTTACCGGTAACAACTTCCTTGCTGCCCGGTGTTGAGTAATATACTGTACCTTCTCTTTGCCACGAAGTTCGCACTACATTATTGGCGTCTATGGTAATGCCTCCACCATCCATAGGACAACCGTTTAATTGCCATGTACCTGTGCCTAGTTTTTCTGCGTTGGCAAATGTTTTTCCACTATTTACAGATTGAACACAATAAAGGTCGCGTGAACCATTTAACCAGTTTCTAAACATAATGGCTACATGAGAACCATTTACAGCAATATTTGGTTTACAACATTCACAGGTATGTTCGTCGGGAGATTGATAAACTAATTTATTGTCAGACCACGTACCTTTCGAAGCTGATAAAGAAGAAAAGTAGATGTTATTTCTATTATTTAAACGTATATCAAGCCAAACCGCGTAAAAATTATCTTTATTATCTGCAGCAATACCCATCAGTCCTTCTGGCGCAGATCCTTTTTTATCATTTACTACTCCTTTATCTGTCCATTTACCATTTGCATGGTTAAGTAAAAACCAGTGTATGGCTCCATCCTTGTCAATTGCTGTCACCACAGAATAATTTGCGGACGTTGCTATTTGCGGACCACGTGTTGCTCCTAAGTGCATCTTTGGCACCTGTGCCACCAATACCTCTTTTGAGAAACCTGCTCCTCCATCTTTTGAAAAAGAATAAAAAATGCTGTCATTTCTACCAAAAACAACCCTGATTATTCCTTTAGAATCCTCGGTCACTTCAGGTTGCTTTCCTGCAGAAATGATATTTTTTTCTGTCGTTTTCCATGAAACAAAAGCAATAGCAAAAGTTACTATTGAAAAAATAATACTAATATTTTTTATTTTTTGCATATTCATACCCGTAAAGTTAATACAAGAAAAGATTCTTATAGCATAAAAAAAGAGGTTGCACTTTTTCGTACAACCTCTTCCTGTCTCCAGGTATTTCTCATTTACATCTTCATTTTTTCAGAATGTTTCATCATTTTCATTTTACTCATACGACCATCCATGTAAACACATTCTCCATTTTTTAAAGTCATAGTTTTACCATCCTTCATTTTAACTGTACCGTCTTTCATAACCATTGTACCATTTTTCATCGTCATATCGTTGTCCATAGCCATAGTTTCACCATTTTTCATTACCATCATCTTGCCGTCTTCCATCATAACACAATCTTTCATTTTCATCGATCCTTTTTCCATCTTTCCTGTATGCTCCATCTTTTCCATCTTTTTGTCCTTATCAGTTTGGGCAAAAAGTCCTGTACATAAAGTGGAGGCTACGATAACAATAAACAGTTTTTTCATAATGACAATTTTTAGTAATAATAACAGGTAATGCTATTATTGGTTTTTTAAGAATTTATTTAAGAAAGATACGAAAAATATAAAAACTGGGTTTGAATGTTTATATAATTATTTAAAATCTCTGCCGTGAGAAAAGGCAGTTGTATGCACTGTTCTTTATTCAACAATCCTGATAAGGTCTGTTACAAGAGCAGTCCACCCTGTTTGGTGGCTCGCGCCTAAACCTCTGGCATTATCTCCATGAAAATATTCGTGAAATAAGAGCAAATCTTTATTTTCAGGTTTTTCGTAAAACCAATTATATGAATCATACAAGGGTTTGCTGCCGCTTTCGTCTTTTCTAAAAATATCTATAACCCGGTTTATCAGCAATATTGCCACATCATGTAAGTTCAAATAAGTTCCCGAACCGGTAGGACATTCTACTTTTAGTGTGTCTTCGTAATAGTCACCAAGCCTTTGTATAGCTTTTATAATTAAATAATTTACAGGCATCCAAACTGGCCCGCGCCAATTAGAGTTGCCGCCGAATAACCGCGAGGTAGAATCGCCGGGGTCATATTCAACTGTAAAAGTAGTTCCATCAATCTTTACCGTATACGGGTTTTGCTGGTAGTATTTTGATAAGGCTCTTATTCCACCTTTTGACAAAAACTCGGATTCGTCTAATAATTTATTCAATACTTTCAGCAGCCGCTCCTTATTTACCATCGATAACAATATTGCCTCTTTTTCGCTTTTGTAAACATTGGGCAAATACTTATTGTTGGCTCTTCTATAACTGATAAACCAGTCCATTCTTTTTTTGAAATCATTAAGCTTGTCTATTTGCTCGGCGCTGATGACGGAGACCGCAAATAATGGTATCACGCCTACAATAGACCTGACTTTAAGAGGTATCCCATACGAGTTATGGCATGAAAGAACATCATAGAAAAAGTTATCTTCTTCATTCCATAAACCTAATTCGTTAAGAGCTTCTGCAATCAAAACAAAGTGCTCATAAAATTTGGTGCAGGCATCTTCAAAAGCATCATCGCAAACTGCAATTTCCAATGCAATATCCATCATGCTTAGTGCATACATGCCCATCCAACTGGTGCCGTCGGCCTGCTCTAGCACATCGCCGCCAGGCAGCACACTGCTGCGGTTAAAAACTCCAATATTATCTAATCCTAAAAAACCACCTTCAAAAATATTATTGCCGTTTTTATCTTTCCGGTTTGTCCACCAGGTAAAATTTATAATAAGCTTTTGAAAAATTTGTTTCAAAAACTTCATATCTCCTTTGCCTTGTATTTCTTTTTCTCGGCGGTAGACTTGCAGCGCAGCAAAGGCATGCACGGGCGGATTGACATCGCTAAAATTCCATTCATAGGCCGGCAACTGCCCTTCAGGATTCATATACCATTCACGCATAAGCATGATCAGTTGATTTTTTGCAAACGCAGCATCTATTATAGACATTGCAATACAATGAAAAGCAGTATCCCATGCAGCGTACCAGGGATATTCCCAGGTGTCTGGCATAATGATAATGTCCTGGTTTTTCAGGTATTTCCAATTGCTGTTGCGCCCTTCCTGTCGTGATTGTGTTACCGGAGTTATTCCGTCACTTGTATTCAGCCATCTTTCAAGATCATAATGATAATATTGTTTGCTCCACAACAATCCTGCAAAAGCCTGCCGTTGTATATTGGCTATTTCAGGAGAAAGGTTTTGCGAACAAATATTGTTGTAGAATTCATCTGCTTCGTTTTTTCGCAACGTAAATATTTTTTCGAAGCCCTCTTGAAAAGGTAAAGGAGTAGATTTATTTGAAAGCCTTAGAAATATTGTTTCTGAAGCTTTACCTTTTATAGTAAAATGATATACCGGTGAAAACTTCGTACCGCTCTTCTTATCTCTCAATGCCTGTATGTTATCACCTTTTATTATAGCCTCATGAAAAGCATCTTTTACAAATGCAGTCTTATTCAGCTTCCCAAAAAGCTTTTCATTATTTGTTTCATTTTCTGTAAACAATACATCGTGAGGTGGCTGAAAATACAAATAATAATTGCCCAATTTTTCGTGAGTAGTTTTTACACTTTGCTTGCCTGTTAATTCTATTACAGGCCTTTCTTTCAAACCCCCGTATTGCCACCTGTTATAGAACCAAAGTGTTGGCAACACCGTCACAGGTGCAGCATCTTCTCCCCTGTTTACAATTTCTATTTTTATAAAAATGTCTTCACTGTTTTCTTTGGCATATTCAATAAAAACGTCAAAATATTTATTGTCGTTAAAGATGCCTGTATCTAGTATTTCATACTCTGGTTCGTGCGGGCTGCGGCTGCTATTTTTTTCAATGATATCTTCGTAAGGATAAGCGCCCTGCGGATACTTATACAAGTATTTCATGTAATAATGAGACGGCAGATTATCAAGATAATAATACAACTCCTTCACGTCTTCGCCATGATTACCTTCATGGTTTGTCAAACCAAACAAACGCTCCTTCAAAATCGGGTCTTTATGGTTCCATAACGCTACAGCAAAACACAGGTTTTGAAAATAATCAGAAATGCCGCCCAACCCATCTTCGCCCCAGCGATAAACACGGCTACGCGCATGATCGTGCGGAAAATAGTTCCAGGCATCTCCATTTTCACTGTAGTCTTCGCGAACCGTGGCCCATTGCCGCTCACTCAGGTATGGACCCCACTTCTCCAACGGCACCTCCTTTAAAGCATTTTCATCTAACCTTTGTTGTTCGGCAGTTATTTTTTTACCAGGCATTATTTGGTGTTATGATCATTAAAAAATTTGCTATTGTACTTATGGCATTTATAGCATTTCTTTTCCTGAATGATAATAATCTTTTTAAAAGGTTATTTAGAAATCATTCCTGAAATTATATTAATGCTTAAAGCCACAATCAAAGTATTGTAAACAAACGAAAGAATAGCATGCACCAGCGAGATACGACGGATCCTGCGGGAAGTTATTTGTACATCCGAAACCTGGAAAGTCATTCCCACTACAAAAGAAAAATAAGCGAAATCAAGAAAGTCAGGCTCTTTTTCTTTTGGAAAATCCAATCCTTCTCCATACGAGTCGTTATCATCATCGGTTTGTTTTCCCTCCGAATAATATTTATGAGCATATTTTAAAGTAAATAAAGTGTGAATCAAACTCCACGAGCAAAAAACCGATACGACAGAAAGTAAAATATGCCAGCTAAGTCCCTTCTTCGACTCATCAGGAATTGACTTTAAAAGAAAAATAATTGCAATAAGACCAATAAATGCAGCAACAAGAATGAATAAAAAAATAAAGGTGCCACTCCAATCCTCTTGCTTTGCAATTGATTTAACTTCTTTAGGGTGATAAGATAAAATAATTATCCAGGAAAAAATCAAATGGGAAATAGCAAATGCAATCCATGCATACATGAAAGAGACAATACCAGAAACTTTGTTTCGACTGATAAAAAATATTAAGAAAGAAACAATTAAAGAAATAATAAGCCTGATTTGCCTGCTTGCCGTAATCTTTTCGATCAGCCGGTTATATATTTTCATAAAAGTTATTGCAAACTATTTTCTTTATAAAAAAAGGTTTGAAACAGTACAAATGTAAATGTACAAAGAGTGTATTCTCTATCGTCGTTGCATAAAACGCTTAAAATTTACCTTCTCTTTTTCTTTTTTGATCTTATATGTTTTAGATAATAAAAAAGCTGGCAGGAATTTTTGAATAATTAGTTTTAATTGATTTTAAAATAAGATAACAATGAGTGAAATAAAAGCAGTGATTTTTGATCTCGACGGAACCTTGTTAGATAACAATGAAGTTCATCTTAAGGCGTGGAAAAAATATCTCAAAGACAGCGGAATGGAAATTTCGGATGAGGATTTTAAAGAAAATATCAGCGGGAGAACCAACAAAGATGCAGTCTCACACATTTACAAAAAAGATATGAAGGAGGACGAAGCGTCTAAGTATTACCTGAAAAAAGAAGAAATATACCGCAAAATGTATAAAAAAAATATTGCACCGATTGCAGGTCTTCATGAGTTTTTAGAAAACTTACATAATCATAATGTAACTATGGCTATCGCCACATCAGGAATACAGGTAAATATTGACTTTATGTTTGAGCATGTACCGATAAAAAAATATTTTAAAGAAATAATAAGCTCAGGAGACATTACAAAAGGAAAACCTGACCCGCAAATATTTACAAAGACAGCAGCAGCTTTACATATTGCGCGCGAAAACTGCATTGTATTCGAAGATTCAATGCCGGGAGTGAAGGCAGGCAAAGCTGCAGGAATGAAAGTAGTTGCACTCACTACTTCTCACAACCCCGAAGAATTGCAGGAAGCTGATATGATTATAAAAGATTATACCGAAATAACCTTTGATCGCCTTATGTCCCTTTCGCAATAAAACTGAGATGAACTTACAACTAATAGCACTTGCTTAACTAAAAAGCCTCCCGACTAAAGGAGGCTTTTTGTTTAACGATATTGAATGAACTGAAACTCTTCAGTAAAAGCGGTGCCTAGTAAATTTATTTTCTTATAATGCTATTTGTTTTTCTGCTATAATCTTTCTCATGTTTAACAAACCATAACGCATACGTCCTAAAGCTGTATTGATACTGCAATCGGTCATCTTTGCAATTTCTTTAAAACTTAAATCAGCATAATGACGTAAAACTATTACTTCTCTCTGATCGTCGGGCAACATATCCAAAACACGGCGAACAGTATCGTGGTTTTGTCCCTGTATCATTGCGTTATCTGCGCTTGCTTCCGATACATTTATCACTTCAAAAATGTCGCGGTCGTCACTGGTAGTAATAGCAGGTGTACGCTTCACTTTACGAAAATGGTCTACACAAAGATTGTGTGCGATACGCATAGCCCAGGGCAAAAACTTGCCTTCTTCGTTGTATCGGTTTGCACGCAGCGTATCAATAATTTTGATAAAAACATCCTGGAATAAATCTTCGGCCAAATACTTGTCTTTTACAAGAATGTTGATAGATGTAAAAATTTTTTCTTTGTGACGGTTTACCAAAACTTCTAAAGCGCTGTTGCTACCTTCCTGGAAAGACTTTACAAGTTGATTGTCAGATACGTGGTTAAGCGTTTTCATAGTGATTAGATTTTTTTGATGGATGTGGATATTTTTTGAATTTTTATTTGTTATCTGTAACAATTCTTTTTTTATTGTTGTCAGTAACATGTAGCAAAGAAATACAATAACTTATGTAATGTCTGCGTGATAAAGTCAAAAGGATAACCGTAAAAGACAAAATCCCAAAATCGTAATTTTTTCCAATAAATAAATCGCTCGCGATTTATGGAATTATGATAAAGGATGGGAAGAAAAAATAACATAGCTTTCTAATGCCTGCAATAAATAGAAATAAAAAAACTGTGCTTTAAAAAAGCCAAATGTTATAGAAAAAATAAACTCATCCTTATTTACGCCCGTTTAAATAAAATTTTTGTTCGCTACATATAACTGCTTTAAATTTCAAGCTATTAAAAGAAATAGAAAGATTATGAAAATTGTATGGGTTGGCTTTTCTTCACTGTTGGTTCTTTTCACTATATATTCTTATAGAAATGATATAGGAACAAAACAGAAATTTATTGAAACACAGTATATGGATTCTTCGGTTAAACCGGGAGATAATTTTTTCTTATTTGTAAATGGCAGATGGATTAAAAATACAACTATACCTCCTACAGAGTCCGGCGTGGGTTCATTTTTAGACGTATATAATGGCACAAAAGGACATTTGAAATCTATACTTGATTCAGTTTCAAAAGTTCCCCAGGCCAAAGGCAGTCTTGAACAAAAAGTGGGAGACTTTTATGCATCGGGAATGGATTCGGTTACTATTGATAAACGTGGCTATGAACCTATTAAACCTTATTTGCAGCAAATCAACGCTTTGAAAGATGCTAAAAGCATAATGCAGTATGAAGCTCAAAGACATAAAGAAGGTTTTAGTTATATAGCGGGTATGAGTATCGGTGCTGACGATAAAAACAGCAGTATGAACATTGCTGCTTTTTATCAATCCGGGATAGGGTTGCCTGACAGGGATTATTATTTCAAAACAGACGAGGCTACAATGGCTATTCAAAATGCATATAAGAAATATATGCAAAAGACATTTATGCTTATAGGAGATGATTCGGTAACTGCTGCTAAAAAGGTGGAAGCGGTTTATGCACTTGAAAAACAAATGGCAGAAAGTCATCGTACAAGGGTAGAATTAAGAGATCCGCAGAGCAATTACAACAAAATGGCTATAGCAGAACTCGACAAGAAAATGCCTGCTATCGGATGGTCATCTTTCCTTAATAATATGGGTGCAAAAACAGACTCACTGAATGTAGGTCAACCTGCTTATTATACCAAATTAAACAGTTTACTTAATACAGTCCCTGTCAATACGTGGAAAGCTTATTATAAATTTCATGTTACAGATGACGCTGCACCTTACTTAAGCAGTGCTTTTGTAAATGCAAAATTTGACTATAGCCGTACTTTAAGTGGCCAGCAACAAATAAAACCACGCTGGGAACGTATGTACAGGATAACTGATAGCTACCTGGGTGAGGCTTTAGGGCAACTATATGTAAAAAAATATTTTACAGACGATGCAAAACAACGCATGCTTAAACTGGTAAGCAACCTTCAAAAATCTTTTGAAAATCATATTGAACATCTTGACTGGATGAGTGATGCTACCAAAGCAAAGGCAAAGGATAAATTGTATGCCTTTATGAAAAAAATCGGTTTTCCTGATAAATGGAGAGATTACAGCAAGGTTACCGTTGACAGGAAAACTTTTTTTGAAAATCTTGTTTCTGCAGGAAAAAATGAATACCAGTACCAGTTGAGTAAACTAAATAAACCGGTAGATAAAACAGAATGGGGTATGACTCCTCCCACTATCAACGCTTATTATAACCCTACTTTTAATGAGATTGTTTTTCCGGCCGGTATTTTACAGTTCCCATTTTTTGATCCTAATGCTGATGATGCAATTAATTATGGCGGTATAGGCATGGTAATAGGCCACGAAATGACTCACGGATTTGACGACCAGGGTGCGCAATATGATAAGGAGGGAAACTTAAAAAACTGGTGGGCAAGTGAAGATAGTGCGAAGTTTGTCGCCAAGTCAAAATCTGTTATTGATTTATACAATACATACACTGTGTTGGACACTTTGCATGTAAACGGCAGCCTTACAACAGGGGAAAACATGGCGGATATAGGAGGCATTGCTATAGCTTATGATGCCTTTAAAATGACGAAGCAGGGTCAAGACACCACTAAGATTGATGGCTTTACACCTGACCAACGTTTTTTCATTTCTCTTGCACAAATATGGAGAAATAAACAAAAAGATCAAACAACACGGCTGCGTATTAATACCGATCCACATTCACCAGCCATGTACAGGGTAAATGGACCACTACAAAACTTTACCCCGTTTTATGCTGCATTTAATGTTAAGCCCGGTGATAAAATGTATTTGCCTGAAGACAAGCGTATAAAAATATGGTAGCAATATTTTGCTTTACAATTTCTCTTAAATAGATCTTCAGGAATATTAAATAAGCCCTTATAAAAAAACTGCCTGTCTTTTCACGACAGGCAGTTTTTTTATTCTTCTATTTCACCATATTATTAGCTGCCAGCACCATCCTTATATCACCATAGCTAATTTTCTCTGGTAGATTTTCCTTTAAAATTCTCAAACTTTCTGTACCAAATATTTCTGCTGCTTTTTTTACCGCTACATATTTATCAGCTTCTACAAGCTCATTTATATCTAACTCTCCTGTTGAAATATAATAGCTTAAATGAGTTTCAATTGTATTGGCAGACAGATTTCTTTCTTCCGCAATTTCAGCAATTGTTTTGCCTTCCTTATACATTTGGTAAGAAACCTGTTTTGTATCAGAAGGGCGGCGGTCGGATCTTTCAGCGGTCGTTTGTTTTCTGCCCCCTTTAGCTTCCTTTAAATGTATGCGTGTCTGCAGCTTATGTTCGTTACAATAATCCTGAGTTAGTTCTAAAAAAGACTTTCCATATTTTTCTGCTTTAAAAGTTCCAAAGCCGGATATTTTAAAAAGGTCTTTTTCGGATAGCGGGAGATAGGTTGCGAGGTCAAGCAACGTACTGTCGCTGAAAATAATATATGAGGGTACATTTTCTTCCCGTGCAAATTTGTTGCGCAATTGTTTCAGGTTATCAAATAACTCTTTTTCGTACGGATGCTGTTGAAAAACAACCGGCTCTTTTGCTATCTCAATGTTTACCGGAGCAGACAAATAAACCTTTTCTTTTTTGAACAATACCGCTTTCCCCTTTTCAGTTAAACGAAGAACAGGATATTGCCCATCTGTTTGCTGCAGGTATTCGTAATTTATCAGCTCCTTTGTATAATGCAGCCATTCTTCTTTGACGACATCTTTCCCAATGCCATATACAGAAAGCGACTTGTGTTCTTCCCGCATCCTCTCGCTGTTACTGCCACGCAAAACATCTGCTATGTAACGCATCCCAAAACTTTCTTTTACCCTGGCTACAGTACTTAGAATTTTTTGTGCTGTTATCGTAGAGTCAGTTAATACAGGCTTGTTTAGACACACATCGCAACTACCACAATAATCAGGAGCGTCATCGCCAAAATAGTTGAGAAGATATTTTCGTCTGCATGTCTTGATTTCACAAAATCTGCTCATCTTATCAAGCTTTTGCAGCATTATTTTTGTTTGGGCCTCGTTGCCTTCTACTTCGGCGAAACGTTTTAGCTTTATTACATCACCAGCGCCATAAAATAATATTGCCTCACTGTGTAAACCATCTCTTCCGGCCCTGCCTGTTTCCTGGTAATAGCCTTCAATGTTTTTTGGCAGATCTACATGTACCACGAAACGAACATTGCTTTTGTTTATTCCCATTCCAAAAGCAATAGTTGCCACTATTATTTTTATATCATCTTTCAGAAATTTCTCCTGTCGATCATCGCGCAAACTTTTCTCAAGACCTGCATGATACGCTTCTGCATTAAAACCATCCTGCTTCAAATCTTCTGCAAGTTTTTCTGTAGCAGACCGGCTTAGGCAATAAATAATTCCACTATCATTTTTATGATTCTCTAAGTAATTTATCAAATCTTCATAATAATTTCTTTTTGGCTTTACATAATAAAAAATATTCGCTCGATTAAAGCTATTCTCAAATACTCTGTAACTAGTAAAAGCAAGTTTGTCTATTATATCTTTTTGAGTAAGTGCATCTGCAGTTGCCGTTAATGCAATGACTGGAATGTTTGCAAAATTTTCTTTAAGCTTTCCCAATATTAAATATTCAGGCCTAAAATCATGACCCCATTGCGATATGCAATGCGCCTCATCTACTGCAATTAGGGAAACCTGAATTTGTTTGAGAAATTGAATAAATTGTGACTCATTTCCCATCAACCTTTCGGGAGCAAGGTATAATAACTTAAGCTGGTTGGCCTTTAACTGTTGAAAGATAAAAGCTTGCTCACCTGTGCTTTGACTACTATTAAGAAATGCCGCTTTAATTCCGTTAACCAAAAGCGCATCGACCTGGTCTTTCATTAATGCAATCAAGGGACTTACCACAATTGTTACTCCGGGTAAACACAAAGCAGGCACCTGGTAGCATAAACTTTTTCCACCTCCTGTGGGCATCAGTACAACTGCATCTTTTCCGGCAAGTACATGCTCCACTATTTCCTGTTGGTTGTGCCGAAAGGAATCGTAACCAAAAACATTTTGAAGAATTTTTTTAGGATCAGTTGAAGCTGTCATACCATTATTCATTCTTGCTAAAATAACCTTATCTAGTTTATTGAGAAATTTTTTTGGGTTCGACTGTTTTGTTGCTGTGAAGCTTTTGTTGCGTCGCACTCTTGTACGCTTTCAGCTCTATTCATCTTTTGCTTGTGATAATTAATCTAATAAGTATGACAAAGAAAAATATTAAAATATTTATTTAAAAACGGGGTATTAAAAAAATTAACAGATGAACGTACAAGTTGCAACATTGGCGCGGGGATAAAGCCAGGAAAATGAAAAACTTACATTACCATAAGACTGCAACCACGTATATCACTGTTGTCTCTACGGCCCAATACTTCAAAACTTCCATCTTCATTAATTCTACCGACATCATCAGTAGCAATAAAACTGCAACTATATATATTAGCCAGGTCAATTACATTTATGAGACCACGTCCCTTTTCTGTAATTAACAATGGGTCATCCTCATCTCTTACCAATACTTTCATCCATGGCACAGTGTTAAAAACACCATTGCCAAATGAATAGCCTTGCGAAAGCAGTTCAGTCATTCCATACTCAGAATGAATAGCAGTGACCTGAAATTGCTTTTGCAAAAATGAATGAACTTCTTCCCTGATCATTTCCTTTCTTCGGCCTTTCATTCCACCCGTTTCCATAATTACTGTATTTTCTAAATGCATTGGAAACTGCTGTGCAAAATCAAGCAATGCAAAGGTGACTCCTATCAGTAAGGTTTTTTGATTTTGAGCTTCCAATTGTTGTAAAACATTTGCCAGCTTTTCATACTCATGTAAGTAAAAACCGCTATTGTTATTCCCCGATAATTTTATTAATTCCTCTACCATCATAACAAGCGATGAACCTTTTCTTTCAAGGTAAGAAGGAAGTAAACCGATTATACACCAATCTCCGGGTTCGCTGTAAAATTTTTTGAAACCTTCCGTAAAGCTTCGCGTATATACAGTCAGTTCCTTTACCAAATGCCTGCTATTTACAGTACCTGTGGTACCACTGCTTTCGAAAACAACATCAGGCACAAAATTTCCGGAAACAACATTGTTAGTCTTAAAAAAAGATACAGGCAGAAAAGGGATTTGAGCAAAATGAATTACCTCGTTAATATTGATGTTCAACGCATTCACCCATTGATTGTAAATTTCATTTTCAGCATACTGGTAGCGAAATATCTTTAAAGCCAACTGGTTGAAAGTAGGGGGCGACACTGAGAAAATATTGTTAACAATCGCTTCCATCTCTGCTTATAGCTGACTTGTTTTAACTAAATTTGAAAAGTAAAATAAATTCATGAGTACAAAGATATTGGTTGCATTTATTGCATTATGTTTTTTAGCGGGCTGCTCAAAAGATAAGTATACTGCTAAACCCCAATTAAAATATAAAGGTGTTAACACAAAGGTCTTAAACAGGGATCAAACTATAACTTTTACTCTCCAGGTAACTGATGCAGAAGGAGATTTGCAGGATAGCTTATGGGTACAGGAAATAGTGAGAAATTGCCCGTCAGGTGGAGGTATATCACGTTATAAGATGCCTGATTTTAATGCTATCAAAAATTTTAAAGGTGATATAGAGGTATGCTATTCTTATGGTATTAACCTCAGTTGTCCTCCTATAAGAGAACCGCAATGCCCTGGCAGAAACGACAGCGCTACCTATAGGTTTTGGATACAGGACAACGCAAAAAATGTAAGCGATACAATTTCATCTGACGAAGTAGTTATTGTTCAACAATAAATAGCTGCTGTTGAATAAATTTATAAGGGCATTTTTTTATGGAAATATATTTTTAGGAATATGCGCGGTAGCACTTTGTATTGAAACAAACCTGCTTACCAATATTTCTTTAAATATATTTCCTTTTTATCTGCTTATTTTCTTTTGTACCTGTATTTACTACACCATGATTTATGTCAGAAGCGTAGGTGCAAAAAATTATAACGACAGAACTTTATGGTATAGAAAAAATCTAATTGCTATAAAGACGACCCTTAAATATTCAATTGTTCTTGCTTTTATATTCCTTTCCTTCCTGGTATGGAAAAATCTTCACACCTTTCTTTTACTATCGCCGTTACAATTTCTTCTCATCCTTGCTTTTCCATTGATAGCAGGGTGGTACACATTTGCGCCAAGGTTATTTCGCATTAGAAAAATAAGACAAATAGGCTGGATAAAACCTTTCGTTGTAGGTTTGACATGGGCCGGATGGGTAACAATTTATCCTGTAATTATATGGAACGTACAAAGAAGCCTTTTGCCAACCTTCACTCTTTTCTCTTTACTATTATTATGGCTTGAGAATTTCCTGTTTTTTTCTGTTAATGCCATCATTTTTGATATTAAAGATTACCGGACCGACTCTCGCCATCATTTAAATACCTACCCGGTACTCTTGGGAATAAGAAATACTTTTCGTTTTATAGTGATACCCGTCACTATATTAAACCTGGTAGTATTTTTCCTTTTTCAATGGCAGGAAAACTTCTCTTTGGTGCAAACATTCATTCAGCTAATACCATATTTGCTTTTAATTCTTATAATTGTAAAGTACCGCCAGGGAAGAAGTGTTTTATATTATCTTGTTGCCGTAGATGGTCTTGTATTTGCAAAAGCACTATGTGGTATAACAAGTATTTTATTTTTTAAAAAGTAATAAATGTCTAAAGAAAAAAAAGAAAAAAGGAAAAAAGAAGCTATTATGAATGATCTTTCACACACCTTTTTACGAAATTACCTAAACAATCCATCACCTGTAGGATTTGAGTCAGGAGGCCAAAGATTATGGCTTGAATATCTACAACCATATATTGATGAAAAATTCACTGACCCATACGGGACAGCAGTTGGAATTATAAACCCAAATCAGCCGTTTAAGGTAGTAATCGAAGCTCATGCGGATGAAATAAGTTGGTTTGTAAATTACGTTACAGATGCAGGTTTAATCTACCTAAAGAGAAATGGTGGTGTCGATCACCAGATAGCGCCAAGTAAAAGAGTGGTTATTCATGGCAAAAAGGGACCGGTAAAGGCAGTGTTTGGTTGGCCTGCAATTCACACTCGTTTATCAAATCCTGAACAAAAGGAAACTGCACCAAAAGTTGATAATCTGTGGCTCGACTGCGGAGCAAGAAACAAAAAAGAAGTGGAAGACCTGGGTGTACATGTAGGTGCCGTGATTACGTACGAAGAAGGTTTTGAAGAACTGTCATACGATTATTATGTATGTCGTGCCATGGATAACCGTATCGGTGGATTTATGATTGCGGAGGTAGCCCGTTTGCTAAAAGAAAATAATGTTCAACTCCCCTATTCACTCTATATAGTTAACGCCGTGCAGGAAGAGATAGGCCTGAGAGGTGCAGAAATGATTGCTCGCCGTATTAAACCAAATGTAGCCATCATTACCGACGTAACACACGATACAACTACTCCGATGATAAATAAAATGATAGAAGGAGATTGCAGTTGCGGTAAAGGGCCTTCTCTTGCTTACGGACCAGCAGTTCATAACATGCTTTTAAATATTGTACAGGATGTAGCTGAGAAGTCAGAGATACCTGTGCAACTAAGAGCAATAAGCCGCAGTACTGGAACTGATACTGATAGTTTTGCTTATGCAAATGATGGTTGCCCTTCAGTTTTGATATCAATTCCACTTCGTTATATGCATACTACTGTCGAAATGCTGCACAAAAACGATATTGAAAATACTATTCGCCTTATGTATCAGACTCTGTTAGCTTTAACTCCTGACACTAATCTTAGTTATTTGTAAACAACCTTTTTGGTACTTTTTTTTAAAAATTGGTCCGATTCGGTTATTATAAAGTCTTTAAGAACCGCAAGGGTATCAGCAACATAAATACTTTTGATATGTAATTATCCAATATTTCTTATAAAGAACTCTATTATTCAATATCTTAGAAAAGGCATTAATCCAAAAAACTTGAAAGCCTTTTTGTAATCCTTTTATCGGAAAAACCAGTAATTGTACAGGAGAACAAAAAAATTTATCCCGCTCAAAAGGCGGGATTTTTATTTATATGAAATATTGTGAAAAATAAAGTTAGAATAGCTGTCAGATAGCTACACATTAAACCTGAAGAACGCGAAATTCAACCGGGACAAAGTAATCGATTTGAAAAGTTGGGAACGAATTTCGTTTACTGCTGCATTTTTTTTGCTAATCAACTTTTCATAACACTAAAAAAATAATTTATTTTCTATGAAGATTAAAAAGGGAAATAAAAAAAGCCTCGATTGAGGCTTTTAACGCGTTGCGAAGGGAGGGATCGAACCTCCGACCTTCGGGTTATGAGCCCGACGAGCTACCGCTGCTCTACTTCGCGCTATGGGTTGCAAATGTAAGGGGATGTGAATTACCTGCCAAACATTTTATTTATCTTTTGATTTTTTTTTTAATCCTCATTTCCGCTTCGGCTTTTTATGCTTCCTCCCCCACTCGTATTTAATGTTTTACCAACACCTGTACCTTTATAATAGATAGTAGCACCTCCGGTTGCATCAGCAGTCAGTTCCCCCTTTATAGTCACTCTTATGCTAGATGCCCCTGAAGATGAAGCCTTGCATTTATCAATAATTAAATCATAACTGTTTACTTTGCATGCACCGCTCGCGTCTATTGTACCTTCATCTACGGTACCTGCTAACTTTACAACGGACGCGCCACTAACGTCGATATTCAACTTGTTTAAGTTTACGATGCCTTTCACTTCGCTTGCCCCGGATACATCCATCTTAATTTCATCACTTTTCAAAGTACCGCTTATACTTACATAAGAGGCACCGGAAACATCAAGTCGGTTAAGGTCTGTCACAGTTACGTATGCTCTTAATTTTCGGTCTGTCCAGTTAAAACCATTCCAAACTCCCCCTTCAACTGATATTCGTAAAACTCCTCCTCTTACTTCTGTTCTAATCTTATTATTATATTTAGCGTCGCCTGCACTAACAGCGACGGCCGTTGTACTGCCCTGAGAAAGATATAATGAAACTGCCCCCGATACCTCTATGCCATTAAATTTTTCTACTGTACGAACTTCTGCATTTTCATCGTACACGACATTTTGAGCCTTAACAGTAGCTGCACCTGCAATCATTAATATAAATAAAACAAAATTCCTCATTATTTACTTTTTATACAATTAAACGGTAATGACAGAAGAAAGTTACAGAAGTATTCAACTTTTCCAGCTTATTTTTGCATTATAGAAACCGGCCGGTTTCTTCCCGGGGTGCTAAGAGTAAATACTCAAGGCTGAGATTAAACCCGTAGAACCTGAACAGGGTAATTCCTGCGAAGGGAAGGTGTCAAACTTTTACTATTGCCCTCTCCTGTCTGCATTTCCCTGTTCCCAAATTATTTAACCAGGAAAACTAAAAAAATGAAGAAATTTTTGGGGACAGCCATTGCTATATGTGGCGTATTTATTAGCAGTGCCCAGTACACTATTAAAGGTTTTGTATTACACGAACAAACAAAACAACCTGTTGAAGAAGCAACTGTATCACTCGACCAAGATGGGAAAAACATAGGTGTACAAAATACAGACAGTAAAGGCTACTATGAATTTAAGCGCTTAAAGAAAAATGGCGTCTATCAAATAACGGTAGAGCATGTCAGTATGAAAAAAAGAACAATTGATGTAACGGCTGAAGATGAAGTAACAACTGCTAATGTTGCATTAAGTAACTATGCTTACTTTCTCGAACCACTTGAAATAAAATCGCTAAGAGCTTCAGATAAAGCTCCTTTTGCAAAAACAAATATTTCAGCCAAGGAGATTGCAAAAAATAACATAGGGCAAGACCTACCGTTTCTGCTGAATCAGACACCCAGCGTAGTAATTAATTCTGACGCCGGCAACGGCATTGGCTATACTGGCATTCGCATTCGTGGAAGCGATGCAACGCGAATCAACATGACTATTAATGGAATTCCATACAACGATGCGGAAAGCCAGGGATCGTATTTTGTTGACCTGCCTGATATTGCATCATCGGTCAACTCCATCCAAATACAGCGCGGAGTGGGAACCAGCAGCAATGGCGCAGGCGCATTTGGCGCGAGTCTTAATTTAAGCACCAATGAATTTAATGAAAAGGCTTATGGAGAAATTAATAACAGCTATGGCTCTTTTAACTCGTGGAAAAACACAGTGAAGGCGGGTACTGGTCTTATTAACGACCATTTTACTGTAGATGCGAGAGTAAGCCGCATAAGTAGCGACGGATTTATTGACCGGGCTTCAACTGATATGAAATCTTTATATTTTTCTACCGCCTACATTACCAAAAAATCAACTGTACGTTTTAATTTCATAACCGGTAAAGAAAAAACATACCAGGCATGGAATGGTATACCCGAGAGCGTTCTGGCCACAGACCGCACTTACAATTCTGCAGGTACGGAAAAACCTGGACAGCCATATTCCAACGAAACTGATAATTACATTCAAGATCATTTTCAGTTGTTCTTCAATCATTCTTTCAATGATTATTTATCTTTTAATACTGCATTTTTTTTAAGCAAAGGCAGGGGCTATTACGAGCAATACAAAGGAGTAGAAGCTGAAACTGCCGCTGGAAGTACCTCAGCGACATCCTTTGAAAATTATGGATTACCGAATCCAGTGTTTGGTAATGATACCATAACTAATACAGATCTCGTCAGGCAATTATGGCTCGACAACAAATATTACGGTCAGATTTTTTCTTTACAATACAAAAAGAACAGCGACCGCTTGACGGTTGGTGGAGGATGGAATCACTATGATGGCCAGCATTATGGAAGCATTATTTGGGCCAACGTAGGCATACCTAAAGATTATCGTTGGTACGATTTAAATGCCTTAAAAACTGATGTAAATGTTTACTCGAAATGGGAACATTCTTTGAACAGGCACCTTGACCTCTATGCAGACATCCAATACAGAAAAGTTCATTATACTATGAATGGTTTTGAACACAATCCAACTGTTTTGGTTACGAGATATTTTAATTTCATTAATCCTAAAGCAGGAATCACTTACAGTAATAATGGTTTACAGGCTTTTTTTAGTTATGCATTGGGAAACAAAGAGCCGAACAGAGACGATTTTGAAGCCGGCATTGCACGTCAGCCGAAAGCTGAGACACTTCATGATTTTGAATTAGGAGTAGAGAAAAGAACATCAGGAGCAAGTCTTGGCGCAACATTTTATTATATGTTGTACAAAAACCAGCTTATTTTGACCGGCCAGATCAATGACGTTGGGGCATACACTCGCGTAAATGTTCCAAAAAGCTACCGGATGGGGATAGAATTGCAGGGAAAAGCAAATCTTGCAAAATGGATAAACGCCGCAGCAAACGTTACAATTAGTAAAAACAAAATCAAACATTCAGATGAATATGTTGACGATTATGACAGCGGTGGACAAATTTTGATTAATCATAAAAATACTGCTATTTCATTTTCTCCTTCAGTTATCAGCGGCGTTACCATTAATCTGCTACCCATTAAAAATGCAGAAATAAGTTTGTTAAGCAAATATGTAAGCAGGCAATACATGGATAATACAGAAGATATTAACCGCAGCTTACAACCATACTTTGTTCAGGATGCAAGGCTTACTTACACTATTAAAAACAAATTATTCAGAGAGTGGAGTTTAATAGCTTCAGTATACAACATTTTTAATAAAAAATATGAACCTAACGGTTACACGTATAGCTATATATTCACCGGCAAAACTACCACAGAAAATTACTTTTTTCCTATGGCGGGGACCAATTTTATGGCAGGAATAAATGTAAGATTATAGACATTCATCAAAACTAATAAAAAAGAGGTTGGATCTACAACCTCTTTTTTATTAGTGAATATTTCTACAAGCTATTTACAATTCTGGCATGATACAATAACTCTTGATTAACTAAGCATTTGATCCCTTTATACGTTTTTAAATATTTTCAACCTTTCACAAATGATATCCCTACTGGTATTAGTCATTTTTGCAACGATTCACCACCTTACTCTTATCCTATTACCTAATAGAAGTTTCACCTTACATTCAAATAGACTTTATTTCTACTTATTTGCACTTCAGCTCCTATCTTATAAAAAACGTCCAGAAGGTAAATGTGGTTAAAATGAGATATCGAAAAAATAAAAAAGCCATCCTAAAAATTACTTTAAAGGATGGCTTAATAAAAAGACTTAACAATTAATAAGACCAAAGATCCTGCTCGTAGTTAAATATCTTTTCTTTAATATTATCGCCTTCTAATAACCTAAATAAAGGATCTTTAATATACTCTTTAAGGCTTCTGTCAAAGGCATTATCAATGGTTGACTTTGTTATATAACTGCTGAAAAAACGACTTTCAAACAATTCTTCCCAGCTCATACGTCCTGCATAGTTTTTACCATTATACACTTCATATTTGGCCAAAGTAGGACGCAAGTCAGGATAGTATGCCCAAAATAAAGTAACGTCACCAACATCGACGCCGGTAGAAGTATACTTTCTCATTACTGGAGCTATCCCTAATATTCTTACAAACATTCTGGAAGATTCTTTATCAAAAATCCATTCTTCCTTAAGTCGAAAACGATAGATAGAATCAGGTTCAATCATTCTTTGTCTTGCCTGGTAACCGGTTACCTCCCCGTTGATATCTACAACAGGAACTGTATCCATCCCTCCTGTAATCGTCTGCGCAACCTGTTCCTTTGTTAAAGGAGTGGTGAACCGGTCATCTTCTCCGCTAAATACAGTAATATCACCTGATTGAATTGCATTGTAAAGAATAGAGATAAAACGCTGGTTTCCGTTGTCTTCATTAGCAGCGTACCGAAAAGGAAGGTTTAATTTTTCCCGGGTATCTATTTCTCTCCAAACCCTCTGCCGGTAAACAGCGTCATCCTCGCGTATGTTTTCATAGGCAAGTGGAACTCTGTCTCTCACCAATTGCCTTTCTACCGCATTATCATTACGTAGTGAAGGAGCTACAGAATCACCAATTCCACTGCCGCTACTCTTCATAACTGTTACTGGTAGATTTGAGTTAATGGGTTGCGCGCCTCCGGTAGCAGCTGCCTGCGTTCCACTGTTTCCATAACCACTCTGGTTACCATAACCGCTTGGGGCTGTAGTTGTTCCCTTCTTTTTAGTGGTATCGCCAATGGCACTGTTGGTAGTGTACCCACTGTTGCCATAACCAGTATTTCCATATCCGCTACCTGCCCTCGTTCTTGCGGCACGGGTTCCACTGGTACGTGGTTTTTTCTGAGCATTAACACCAGCAGCAACTAAAAAAGACATTAATAGTGCTACCCCTGTTTTAAACATTCTCGTTTTCATAACTGCAAATATTTATCAAAATAAGTTAAAAGCCATAGTAGGCAAAACACGAATATCTCCTCCTGGACCTCTCGCTTTAATCTCATCAATTACTACAGTAGAACCGGGGCGACATTTTTCTAAAAATCTTTTTGAATCAGCATTAAAATAAGGGCCGCTGTTTTGTGAAACACCCGGACCTTCGGCAAATCCATTGCCAGTAGCATAAAATACATAAGACACTATATCGAATTTAACACCTTCAAATACAAAATCTCTTAAGTCTGCACGTACCCCTTGCTGTGCCTTAAGCGCATTTGTAGCGATTCTTCCGCCTGAACTCTGACCTATCATAGCAACAGGGTCAGGAACTCTCTTTACTCTGAACTCAAATGGCGTTGTCTTTCCTTCCACGGTTACGTTTATAGTTGCTTTACCTGGTGTTGTTACATTTGCTACGTATTTTCCACCTCCTAGGCTTTTTAAACTACCATTTGTGATACTTGCCTGTGTTTTTTCAGCACCGGCACTTCCACCACTGATTGTTAAAGGATTATCTAAACCAATATATAAAACTTTAACCGCATCTGCACTGACACTTGCTCCGGTAGGAGAACCTACCGTATATTCTACCTTTTTAGGGATAGTTGCTTTAGTTCCATCAGGCTTCGTAAAAGTAATATTAACTATTTTAGTGTACGTTCCCGGACCTCCGACTGTAGTTTTGAATTCTGCAACGCCTTCCGGGTTTAATCCAACTCCGGTTCCATCAACAGTAACAGTAGGCTTCGATGCTTTACTAAATGCACCTACACCTGCGGTAATAACCAATTCCTGTCCTGGCATCAGGTACTGAGAGTTTGTTCCGGCAAAAGCCTGGAATTCATCATAGACTACCTCAACAGCACCGATTTGACGATGGCAATAATCGACCACTTGCGCTTCACTGTTTCTTACGTCATTTTGAAATTTGCTAAGCATTGTAATAGAAGCAATAGTGGGTGTCATACGAAAATACGCCGCCTCCCATTGTTTGTTTCCCTGGTTGTTCGACTTAGGAATCTTCAAATCAATTGGCAACGTTTTTTCAAACTCCTTATTAATATCTTTATCGATACCTAACAAATTCGCCTTATACTGCTCTAGCTTCTGGTATAAATCTTTGCCTTTAGTACCTTCTACCAACAACCTTGTCGGTGCTTCCAGGTTATCTTCCTTATAGTCGCCACCCGGTTGCTTCTGGCCCGCTGCCACCATCAATTCCGTTTTTAATGTCTCGATGTAGTTATATAAATTATCGGCGTAGCCCTTTGCCTGCAACGCTTTTGCCTGCCAGATTTTTGCTTTTTCTGCCGTTTTAGGATCTGCAGCTTTTCTTTCAAAAGAACCAAAAAGACCCTGGTTTTTTAATTCTATTATTTCGTTGGCATTAGCCAAACTCTGATTTACTGTTCTGAAGGCATTAAGAATTTCAGCAGATACATTTAGAGCCAACATTGCCGTCAGCACCAAATACATCATATTGATCATCTTTTGCCGGGGCTCTTTAGGTAAAGCCATGACTTAAAATACGATTTAAAAAGTTACAAATAAATATTTTCAATTATCGCCCCTGCATAGCAGTTAACATATTTCCATAAACAGAATTAAGTCTGCCAAGGTTTGTAGCCAGCAACCCGATCTGCTGCTGAGCCTTTTTAGCATCTTCTACACTTCCTTCCATAGCTGCTGAGGTTTGTGCCAGCTTACCATAGAACTGGTTAAGTGCTTTCAAATGATTGTTACTTTCCTGTAACTCTAACTCATAAATGGTATTTAATGAAGACAGATTTTTGGTAAGAACCTGCACCTGGCTGTGAAATTGCTTTGTACTTTCACTAGCTGCATTAAAAGTAGTAAGAGAATTTGCGGTATTGATATACGCGTCCTTTACCTGGTCAAGAGCGGCTGCTGCTGATTTGGTTTTTTGAGCGTAATCACCTGAAGCTTTTACGATCTCACCTACATCGGAAATATTTGAAACCGTAGTACCTAACTTTTGAAAACCTGCGCCCAATTTTGAAAGATTAGCAGGAGTTATGTCAGCATCAGCTAACATTTTTTCCATTGACTTTAAAGCAGGATTTCCTTGCTCTGCTCCCGCAGGGGCTGCAGTAGCTACCGCTCCATCTTCTGGCGGTGGTGCGAAAATGTAAAGCAAAGCATAAACAAAAAAGATTGCTGCCTCTGTATACAAACCTACTTTTAACCATACATCCGCTGCCGGTGCGTGAGTAATTTTTGCCAAAGCCCCCAATAATACAGGGACTGCCGCCGCTGATACGAAAATATTTAAAAGCCGGTCAATTGGTCTTGATTTTCCTGTTCCTGAAGACATAACGTTTTTTTAGTTTTTACAGTAATGTTTAGATTATAAATAATGATATAGTTTATATAACGAATAAAGGTGGGCGGTATTATCCTTCCCACCAGTTATTTTTTGTTAAAAAGTAAAGTCGATAAAAGTATTAGATAGGCTTTAACTTATCTTCTTGGATTGTTTGCAGGTAGGTCAATAACACAACGAAAACCGATATAGGATTTGGCTGTGTCCTGATATTCATAAGAGCGGGTGCTGGTCTGCAGATAATACCCCACATCCTTCCAGCTTCCACCTCGTAAAACCTTACGCTTCATGCGGGGAGGATCTGTATCTTTGGCATCCCACCGTATATCAGGATTCATATCATGTTGAAAGTTATAGCTTCCTTCATAATATAAGGAGTTAGTCCACTCTGCAACATTTCCTGCCATATTATACAAACCATAATCGTTTGGCCAATATGCATCTGCACGTACAGTGTAAAATCCACCATCCTCTGCGTAGTTACCACGACCGGGCTTGAAGTTAGCCAGTAAACATCCTTTTTTGTTTCTTAGATACGGGCCGCCCCAAGGATAAGGGGATTGAGTACGTCCGCCTCTTGCAGCATATTCCCATTCTGCTTCTGTTGGTAAACGAAAATCGCTTTCAGGAACTTTTTTCTTTCTTTCAAGATAACTATTCAGGTAGTTTGTTCTCCAGCGGCAAAAAGCAACAGCCTGTTTCCAGTTAACACCAACAACAGGATAATTGCCAAAAGAAGGATGAGAAAAATATCGTTTTGCCATTGGTTCATTATACGAATAAGAGAAGTCTCTCATCCAAACCAAGGTATCAGGGTAAATTTTCTCGTCGTATTTTATAATAAAAGAACTACGAGGTTTTCCTTTATTTTCAAGCTTTGCCGCTTCTTTCAAATTAAAGGATTCGACTCTGAACTGTAACTTTTCAGGATCTATTTCATTTCTTCCATATAACCTGTTATCGGGTGTTAAAGTAAGTTTAGATATTTTCTCTAAAACAGCCTTGTCGTTGTATTTAATTGTCTGTGCTTTTTTCCAGTCAACTGCAAAATTTCCATCTGTTTCTTTGCCATATCCTAATTCTTTAGCAGCAAGAGAGTCTCTTACCCACCATACAAACTGTCGATATTCATTATTGGTTATCTCTGTGGCGTCCATCCAAAAGCCGTTTATAGAGACTTGCTTGTTGCGTGCAGTAAAGTTATAGTTTATGTCTTCATCACTTGGCCCCATATGAAAAGTTCCTGGCGGTACGAATACCATACCATAAGGCTTAGACATGCCCTGGACATTTCCATAAGATGCGCCCATTAGCTGGCCGTTATCAGCCACACCCTTCGCCTTTCCTTTCTTTATACAACTGGAAGACCCAAACGCAAGGGCCGTAATAGCTGCAAATGCAAACAGTTGACTTCTCATTCGATTGTAACGATTATAGGTATAAAGCAAATGTAAAATAATATATTTTAATTGGTTTTTGGGAGTACAGAACAATTAAATTTCTTTAAAAATTGTTTTACTTCCAATATAAAACGTTGCAAGCACTGATTTATTGTAACGTAAACATAACATTAAAAAACAATACCAGATACAACGTATTTAAATAAAAATGGGGTAAAAATAATACTTATGGGCTAAAATTGTATAATTAAAAAACAGAATTGAAGCACAATTTAAAATGGAATTTTGTAAACTTGGTCAGATTAACAAACTTTTTATTTCTTTTACATTTTGTATTGGTTTTTTACAAGAGTAGTTTTTACAAACATAAATAGAAGGAGGACCTTGAAAGCTTTTGCCTGCTAACAATGGAAATGTCTCCTGCGAAAAAGTTGCCGCCTGTATTACTTTAATAGGAATATATTCTCTCATTACCTCGCTCAAAAGATCCAAAGCTTTATCACCTGTTATGGCTATTTCAGGAACTCCATAAATAAATTGTTGCAGCAGGCATGCCCAATTTGCAAAAGACGAAGGATACCTGGTAACCACATCAGCCAGTTGCTGTGCCATCTTACGTGCCTGGTCTATCCATTTTAATTCATTAAAAATTATTCCCAGGTAATTAAGGTTTATAGCCATAGTAGAATTTCCGGAGGGTGTCGCGCCATCATACACTTCTTTTTTTCGCACAATCACATCTTTCTGGGTTTTGGAAGTAAAAAAGAAAAAGCCGGAACTCTCGTCTAAAAAGTTTTCTTCTGCAATTTGCGCCAGCTTTTTTGCTTTCTGCAAGTATTCACTGTTTCCTGTAATTTCCTGCAAATGAATGTAAGCACTCGCCATGTAAGCATAATCATCTAAAAATGCAGGATATTTAGAAATGCCATTTTTATGGGTATGAAACCAGATACCTGTTGACACATCCAGAAATGAAGCTTCTAAAAATATCGAATTTTTAATAGCAATATCTTTATATGCAGCAAGACCGGTAGCTGCATAAGCTTTGCAACAGGCAATATTCATTAAAGCATTCCAGCCAAGCGATATTTTGTCATCAAGCATAGGTCTTACACGCTTGCCGCGTCTTTCTAACAATATCAACCTGGATGCTTCCAGAAGATTTCTTAGTTCAGTTTCACCTATTTGTTTTTCAGCTGCAAATTGCTGTATTGGCTTTTGCACCCATAAAATATTTGTGTGCTCCCAATTTCCATTTTCTGTTATACCATAAAACTCACAAAAGGTTTGGGCATCAGCCGCCCCCAGCACATCATATACTTCGGCTTTGCTCCATGTATAAAATTTCCCTTCAACTCCTTCGCTATCCGCATCTAACGCACTGTAAAAACCGCCCTCTTCATTCATCATTTCACGTTGAATGAATTGCATGGTATGATGAATGATATTACTATACAAATCATTACCAGTAAGTTGAAAAGCCTCAGCTAAAACACTCATAAGAAGTGCATTATCATACAGCATCTTTTCAAAGTGGGGTGCTAACCATTTCTCATCGGTGCTGTACCTGGCAAAACCACCTCCAACCTGGTCATAAATTCCGCCGTAGATCATTTTATCAAGGCTAAGCAAAGCTTGCTGCAGGTTTTTTTCATCTTTAGTAAAGTGATAATGGCGAAGCAAAAACTGAATGGAAAAAGTTTGAGGAAATTTTGGCGCTGCCCCAAAACCGCCCCAGGTAGTATCAGCGGTTTTTAAAAGATTTGTTGCTATTTCAATAAGAGTGTTTTCAGCAAAAGAGCCTTCATATTTTTCTGTTGCGGCAATGCCAAACGCATTTGAAGTTGTGAGATGTTCTGTGAGTTTATTAGCTTGGTCTTCTATTTCATCTTTTTTTTCAGAATAGGCAGTGTGAATTGCCTCTAATATTTCTCTCCAGCTACTTCGATTAAAAGCTCTTACCGGTGGAAAGTAAGTACCTCCATAAAAGGGCCGGCCATCCGGCGTTAAAAAAACATTTAAGGGCCACCCCCCGCTCCCGGTCATTGCCTGCACTGCATCCATGTATATGTGATCGATATCTGGCCTCTCTTCCCGGTCTATCTTGATATTCACAAAATACTGATTCATTAGATTCGCCGTTTCCTCGTTCTCAAAACTTTCCCTTTCCATTACGTGGCACCAATGACAGGCGGCATAGCCAATGCTTACCAAAACTGGCTTGTTTTCTTTTTTTGCTTTTTCCAAAGCTTCTTCTCCCCATGGAAACCAGTCTACAGGATTATGAGCATGCTGCAGTAAATAGGGGCTGGTTTCGTGGATTAGACGATTGGTATGTTGGTGGATTTCCATACAAAGTGTTTTTGCAATTTAAATACCCAGGATTTAAAAAGCTGAAATAAGTCTTTTGTACAGAACTTTTAAGTTTGTTGTAGATTTTGCTTATTTCATCAAGCTGCCCTGCTACTCTCGTTATAACTTATTTTAACGGCCGCTTCATCTTTAACGATAATATTTTCATTTTCCAAATATTTGAAAATATCATTTGCAGCTGACTTGCTATCAGTAAAAAAACCATCGACTCCACACCTTGATTTGTCGATCAGTTGCTGAATATTCAGCAAGACTTCATTTTTATTAACGCTATTCATATGTTGCAACTTTTACATCTGGTAGTTATATTTCAAGTAATTCCTTACTTTTTCATTGACCGCAATATTGAACCACTGGATGCAAGGTTTATAAAAAGAATATTTCCTACATTTTATATTAGAGTAATAATAACGAGGAAGATTAAAAAAAACGTGCTATTTAGTTGTTAAAAAGATGAAAATAAAGCTACAGGATTCCCGAAGAGAAATTTATGTATTTAAAATACCGATAACAAGAAAACACCGGGAAATACTGAAACAGTTAAATGTTTCAGGAGATGAAATTTAAAGAAATTGGAAATGTGACAAAAGGTAGATTTTTATTGAAAGCGAATGAAACACCTACCCTTAATACAAATATAATATATAACAAAATGTAGGATTATTTTAAATCCTACATTTTGTTATAGCTCAACTGTACAAGTAAGTGTCTCTAGGTTATAATGATGCTAAAGTTTCTTCAATTGTCTTTATTCTTGCCTCCGCATCGGCCTGCTTTTTCTTTTCCAGCTCGACTATTTCAGCTTTAGCATTTGCTACAAAACGTTCATTGCCTAATTTTTTTATTACAGTTTGCAAAAAGTTTTTTTGATGCTGAAGGTCTTTAAGCAATTCATTTTTTAGTGATTCCGTATCTATTTGATTTTCACATTCAATGTAGAATTTATCTTTTTCTACTGCAATCACAATAGCATTAGGAACTGCATCATTTACATGATAAATTTTTTCTGCGTTTATCTGCTTCGCTAAAATCTCTTCTATATTTTTGTATATTGAACCGTTAGCAGATTGCACATGTAGTTTGATTGTTTCTTTAGGCTTTAACTGGTTTTTATTTCTTGCGTCCCGGAGTGCAGAAATAACTTGTTTCAGTAATTCTCCAGCGGCTAAAATATTCTGATCTGCAGCCTCTATTTTAGGAAACTGCTTTACGCACAGGTCATCCTCTCTTTCACGAAGCAAATGATAAATTTCTTCTGAAATAAACGGCATAAATGGATGAAGCATTTGCAATAATTCTTCAAAAAACCAGACAGTTTTATCATAAACCTCTTCTTCTATCCGCTGCTCAAAACCCGGCTTTACCCATTCGAGGTACCAACTGCAGAAATCATCCCAAATAAGAGAATAAATGCTTTTTAATGCCTCACTTAATTTAAACTGTGAATACATTACCTCTACCTCTGCCCTTACCTCGTTTAACCTGTTTTCAAACCAATCAATCGCTATGTGATGACTTCTTGATTTTTCGACTTCTGCCAAATCTTCAATTTCACCTGTTTGCAGCTTGGTTTCATCCGTTAAACGCCAGTTATCATCTACCTCCTGGGTGGTGTTATCTGTCGACGTCCGCCCTTCCCACATCTTTACCAGCTTTAAAGCATTCCACAATTTATTATTAAAATTCCGCCCTTGTTCAAGGCTCGCTTCGTCAAACAATAAATCGTTTCCGGCAGGTGAAGAAATCATAATACCAAAGCGAACCGCATCAGCTCCATATTTATCAATCAATTGCAAAAGATCGGGACTATTACCCAGGCTCTTGCTCATTTTCCTTCCGAGTTTATCCCTAACCATTCCGGTAAAATATACATCGCTAAAAGGCTTTTCGTTCCTATAATGCATTCCTGCCATAATCATTCTCGCCACCCAAAAGAAAATAATATCCTGTCCGGTAACCAAAACCGAAGTAGGATAATAATAATTAATATCGTGATTTTCCGGATCAGAAATTCCTTTAAAAACTTCCATGGGCCAAAGCCATGATGAGAACCACGTATCCAGAACGTCAGCATCCTGTTTTAATTGATCATTGTCAGTTAGCTGTTGACCAAATTTTTCCTTGTATTTTTCTATAGCCGCTTCATAAGTCTCGGCAACAACATAGTTTCCTTTCTCATCATACCAGGCGGGAATTTGTTGGCCCCACCAGAGTTGCCGGCTAATACACCAGTCTTTTACATTTTCAAGCCAATATTTATAAGTTGCTAAAAATTTATCTCCCGGATGAATTCTTATTTCTCCATCTACAACTGCGTTAAGTGCCGGCCGCGCAAGTTCTTTCATTTTTACAAACCACTGGGTGCTTATTCGAGGCTCAACTACAGCCCCACTCCGCTGGCTATGTCCAAGGCGGCTTGCATATTCTTCTTCATTTATCAGAAACCCTTTTTCTTGCAGTTCGGCTATAATTTTCTTGCGGGCAACGAAACGATCTTCTCCTATATATATTTGTGCGGCAGCACTTAATGTTCCATCGGGGTTTAAGGTATCAACTACTTCAAGATGATGTTTTAATCCTAGATTATAGTCATTAATGTCATGGGCAGGAGTTACTTTCAATGCGCCCGTACCAAACACAGGATCAACATATTCATCAAATATTATTGGGATGCGACGGTTTATTAATGGCACAATCGCAAATTTCCCCTTTAAATGTTTATAGCGTTCATCGTTAGGATTTACACAAATAGCCGTATCACCCATAATTGTCTCTGGCCGTTGGGTGGCAATGGTAATGAAGTTAAATGCAGCGTTTTGACTGTTAACAGAATTGGGCGTAGACTCCTTCAACTGTCCTTCGTCATCCACCAAGATGTAGTTGAGATAATACAGCTTTCCAATAATATCCTTAAACTCTACCTCTTCATCGCTCAACGCTGTTTTAGCTGCCGGATCCCAATTTATCATTCGTGCACCACGATAAATTAATCCCTTATTATACAAATCAATAAAAACTTTTATTACTGATTTGTAATAATGATCATCCATAGTAAAAGTAACCCGCTCCCAGTCAACGCTGCATCCCAGTTTCTCTATCTGGTTATAAATAATATCGCCATATTTGTCTTTCCATTCAAATGCATACTTTAAAAATTCTTCGCGGCTTAATTCATTTTTATCAATTCCTTTTTCTTTGAGCATCTGCACTACTTTGGCTTCTGTAGCAATACTTGCGTGATCGCTTCCCGGCACCCAGCATGCATTAAATCCGCTCATTCTTGCTTTTCTTACTAGTATATCCTGCACTGTTTCATTTAGAGTATGACCCATGTGCAACACGCCTGTAACATTTGGCGGAGGAATAACCACAGTATAAGGTGGTCTTTCGTCAGGCCTGCTTTTAAAATATCCTTTTTCCGTCCAATGTTTGTACCACCTTGCTTCTGTTACCGAAGGAATATAATTCTTACTCAGTTCCATAATATGTTTAGATGCTATGCTTTATCCATAATAATTATTGATCTTTAAAACGCTGTTTTTAATTTATGATTTATGTCAGCCATTTGTCGTGTATCACAATGAATCAGGCAGAAATTTTTTGACATTCTGTAATCACTTTCCCGGCTAACCACTGATATTTTTAGCCTTTTGCCAACCTTTTTTAAAATTTAAAAACAGCATTTTAAAATTGGAGTGCAAATGTACAAAAACCAAGGCCGGTTTTACAAAACGATAAAACACATAAAAAAAGCTCCTGCGTGAGGAGCCTTTATATAAAATCTAATGTTATCACTTCTTTTACCTTATCATCATTTTAGTATCCCAAAAATAAGCAGGAAGAATGGAGGAAACTTTGCTTTTTGATTCCTCAGTTTCGTACTCTTTACTATTTTCGCGGGATTTCCCTTGAG
Organism: Segetibacter koreensis DSM 18137; assembly: GCF_000374045.1. GTDB lineage: Bacteria > Bacteroidota > Bacteroidia > Chitinophagales > Chitinophagaceae > Segetibacter > Segetibacter koreensis. The sequence continues at coordinate 159,281 of NZ_KB893359.1, forward strand.
ATAATTTTTCACAACATTTCCTTATTACTTTTACTCCTTCAGTTATTTTTGAAACATTATCTGTTTTGCAAGCGCTTATAGTTAAAGCGCTAAACATAATTACAGTATACAGCAGCTTTTTCATAAGCTTTAGTTGATTTGGCTAAATTAATTTTAATTTCAAAATGATGTATGTTAATTAATGTTAAGATAACATCATAGTACACTTTCTTACTTTTCAAACGTTTTTATCATGTGATAGTTACATTGTTTACTATGTTTTTTTAAAATTCATTCTTAAAACTGTTTTCCTTTTTTGTATCTTGCCTTAAACCCAAAAATATTTTTTACTCTTTTTTGTTTTAAGAAATTACTTTCCATATATCTTTAGAATTTGTGAGTTATGGCCATGTATGCAATTGTAGATATAGAGACAACGGGTGGATATGCAAGTGGAAATTCCATTTCTGAAATTGCTATAGCGATACACGATGGGGAAAAAATGGTTGAGTATTTTGAAACGCTTATTAATCCGCAAACCCCCATTCCCCGTTATATACAGGCGTTGACAGGTATAACCAATGCAATGGTAAGCCAGGCTCCGCTTTTTGAAGAAGTTGCACCTAAAATATATAGCCTTTTGCATGACAAAGTATTTGTAGCTCATAATGTCAACTTCGATTATTCTTTTATAAAACACCAGTTGGCCCAATGCGGCTACGATATTGATTGTAAGAAACTCTGCACAGTACGTCTTGGCCGCAAGGTATTACCCGGTCAAAACAGTTATAGCCTGGGCAATCTTTGCCGCAGCCTGGAAATAGAAATTGAACAACGGCATCGCGCAGGTGGCGATGCTTTGGCAACTGTAAAACTTTTTGAATGCATTTTACAGAACGACTTGGAAGGTGATATACAAGCAATGCTCAAAGGCAATTCAAAAGAACAATTTCTTCCTCCCAATTTACCAGTAGAGAAAGTTGCCCAGTTGCCCTCCTGCCCGGGAGTATATTATTTTCACAATCAAAAGGGAAAAATAGTATATGTTGGAAAGGCGAAAGATTTAAAAAAACGTGTAAACAGTCATTTCTCCAATAATAAGCCCGGAAAACAAAAGCAGGAGTTTTTGCGTGAAATCTATAATATTTCCTTCCAGCTATGCGGTTCAGAGCTAATGGCTTTTATTCTGGAAAGCATAGAGATAAAGCGTTTATGGCCTTTGTACAATCGAAGCCTGAAGGGTTTTCAGCAAACGTATGGTCTATATATGTATGAGGATGGCAGAGGCTACCAGAGGTTGGTGATAGAAAAAATAAAAAGGCAACTAAGGCCCTTGTACACGTTTAACCTTTTGCTTGATGGCATTAATTTATTAAAAAAACTGATTGAAGCGTTTGATCTATGTGCAAGATTATGCTTTGTAGATGTTAGTCCCGGCGCTACATTGGCCGACGAACTATCACCCAACGAATATAATGAAAGAGTAAATAACGCCATTCAATATCTTAGTTCTTCGCTTCCGAGTTTTGCTGTAGTTGAAGATATTGCTTTGCCTAAAAAAGAATATAAACAAGGTATCATATTAATGGAAAAAGGATCTTTTTACGGGATGGGGTATCTTCCTGCAAATGTTTCTTGCACTCATATTGAAGAGGTAAAAAAACATGTAACACAATACCCTGAAAGTGATTATATACGAGGCCTTGTTTATCAATACGCTTCCAAATATCCTCAACGGAAGGTAGAGTTGAATACACAATCTAATTATTAAAGCAGAATTATCTCATTATCTTTTTAATCATCTGTAATAAAGGAATCTATACAACTGTTCCAAGTACTGCATGGGCACTTCTTAAAGTGTCACTTTCAATTACTCCGTCTCTAAGCCTTACCACTCTTTTTGCGTAAGCAGCAATGTCTTCTTCATGAGTAACTAACACTACCGTATTTCCAGATTCCTGTATTTTGCTAAAAATGTCCATTACCTCCACAGATGTTTTACTGTCAAGGTTTCCCGTTGGTTCGTCAGCAAGTATTATGGCGGGGTTATTTACCAAAGCTCTTGCAATAGCTACACGTTGTATTTGCCCACCACTCAATTCATTTGGCTTGTGCTTACTCCTGTCTGCAAGGCCCACTTTAACCAAAACTTCCATAGCCCTTTCCGTTCTTTCTTTTTTGCCTACGCCGGCATACACTAAGGGGAGAGCAACATTTTCAGCAGCGGTTAGTCTGGGCAATAAATTAAATTGCTGAAATATAAATCCTATATCTTTATTTCTAACCTCGGCCAGATCATTATCCGGCATGGTACTTACATCTTTTCCGTTTAAAATATATGTGCCTGAAGTAGGGCTGTCAAGACATCCTAAAATATTCATCAAAGTACTTTTTCCAGAGCCGGAAGGACCCATTAGCGCCACATACTCATTTTTTAAAATATCAAGGTTTATTCCTTTTAAAACAGGCAACGCCTGTACTCCCATAAAATAACTTTTATTAATATTCTGCAGATGTATAATGGACTCCATAAATAACAATAGTATTTTAGCTTGATTCTATTAAAGAATTTGTAAATGGGACCATTATAAAGTCAGTTGCAAAGTCAATATCTGTTGTAGAACTTTACAAGAGTTTCGATAAATTACTTTCGAATTACCTTCGGCACCTTAAAAAACTGCTCGTCTTTTAGCGGTGCATTTAGTAATCCTTCCTCTCTTGTTATTGAACCTTTAACTTCATCTTCCCGCAATACATTTACCTCATCTGTCATAAATAATAATGGTTGCACTCCTGTCGTATCCAGTTCATTTAATTTCTCAATAAATGATATCATTTTCTGCAGATCCTTTTTTATGTCCGCTTTCTCTGCCGGCTCAAATCTAAGTCTTGCAAGATTTGCAAGCTTATCTACTAATTCGTCGTTTACTTCCATACAAGTAGTTATTAAACAAAAATAGTTTAATACAGTCAATAGTCAATAACCAGTAATTGATTGGATTATTTGCATCAGTATCCATGCAATAATTAGTCAGTTATAACCGTTAGCCAGTTAATTTATTGTTTAACTTTTACCTTTTTCACTGTGAACAATCAATCGGGTTTAGCCTCTACTGCACATTTTTTATTTCATATTAAGCTAAAAATACAATACCTCAAATACTTTTTCGTTTTACCAATATATGAAGAACCAAAAGCCCTTTAAGGTTTTTATCGTAGAAGATGATTTATGGTATAGCTCCATGCTGGAGTATTACCTGTCTTTAAATCCTGACTACGTCATAACTAAGTTCGATACTGCCAAATCATTTCTTTCAAAACTGCATGAGAAACCGGATGTAGTCACACTCGACTATTCATTGCCGGATATGAATGGCGATCGTCTTTTGAAGCAAATCAAAGAAACCAGTCCCGACACCAAAGTGATCATCATTAGCGGGCAGGAAGATGTAAAAGTGGCACTCGATCTTCTGAAAAAAGGAGCCAACGAATATATTGTAAAAGATGAAGACACAAAGGATAGGATATGGAATGCTATAAAAAATCTGCGGGAGAATATTGAACTTAAACAGGAAATTGAATACCTGAAAGAAGAGGTTAGCCGGAAGTACGATTTCAGCAATGCAATTATTGGTAACAGTCCTGTCATTCAGCGTGTCTTTAGTTTAATGGAGAAAGCTGCACGCACAAATATAACCGTATCAGTAACCGGCGAAACAGGAACAGGTAAAGAACTTGTTGCCAAATCAATTCACTATAACTCGCCTCGAAAAAACATGTCTTTTGTCGCCGTTAACCTGGCGGCAATTCCAAAAGATCTTTTAGAAAGTGAACTGTTTGGGCATGAGAAAGGTGCATTTACAGGGGCAATTGCCAGGCGCATAGGTAAATTTGAAGAAGCCTCAAAAGGAACGCTCTTTCTTGATGAAATAGGTGAAATGGATATAAATATGCAGGCCAAATTATTACGCGCCCTGCAGGAAAAAGAAATAGTTCGACTGGGAAGTAATGACGTAGTAAAAGTAGACGTAAGGATAATTGTTGCTACGCATCGAAATTTACTCGAAATGGTTAAAAACGGCACTTTCAGAGAAGACCTTTATTATCGTATATTAGGTTTGCCTATCAACCTTCCACCTTTGCGTGAAAGAGAAAGTGATGTTCTCATTATTGCAAAACACTTTATGGATTCTTTTTGCAAAGAAAATAGTTTACCAAAGAAAAACTTGCTAACAGAAGCGAAGAAAAAACTATTGGCTCACGCATTTCCAGGAAATGTGAGAGAGCTAAAATCAATTATTGAACTTGCCTGCGTAATGGCTGAAGATAAAGATATAGAAGCAGAGCACTTAAATGTAACATCCCAAAACTCAATGAGTGATTTTATGCTTAAAGAGGCAAGCCTGAAAGAATTTACCACAAAGTTCATCCAGTTTTACCTGGATAAATATAATTATGATGTGTTGAAGGTGGCACGCAAACTTGATGTAGGAAAATCAACCATCTACCGTATGATTCAGAATAAAGAGGTTTTTGTAAACAAAAAATACTCTATGGAAGAAAGTTTTTTGAACTAAGCTTTCAACTTTTTTATAAAATACGATTTAAAAACATTGTAAACAATATTTTTATGCACGGTCCGGTGGAGGTAGATGCTCATATGACGGAAAAGCTTTATGATCTTAAGCAGTTAAAAGAGATATTGGGTGGAAACTCTGAGTTTCTCACTTCTCTTGCATGTATTTACCTTACAACCATACCTGTAAATACAAAAGAAATCATACAGGCGATAACGAAAGAAGATTGGCCCAGGGTTTCAAAACTGGCACACAAAATAAAACCAACAATAGATAGTATGAATATAAAATGTATAACATCAGATATTCGTACGCTTGAAACAGATGCAAAAAACAGGGTGAATACGGAAACATTAGAAAAAATAGCCGTAAAGGTTGATACGGTTGTTAATACAGTAGCCCAACAACTCAGGTACGAGTTTAACTTATAAAACTGCTTTATCTGTAACTATCGATGACGAAATTGTAATAGTTGTATAAGGTTAAAAAATAAATTGTAAAAAATTACACTAAAATATTTAATGTCCCCCGGATTGGCTGCCTTCATGGCAGCCTTTTTTATGCTTCTCCAATTTTCATAAAAGCCCCTTACAAAGTCTGGAACGATTTTTTTCTGATTGTTACATATTCTAAAATTCATTAACAATGAAAAAAATTCAGAAAGTATCATTGGCATTCATTGCGGCTACAACATTCTTTATTTATGCTTGCGGCCCAAACGACAATAAAGGTTCAATGGATGAGAAAAACAGTGGCGGTGAAGGCGCTGTTGACAGTACAAAGATTCCTAACTTTGATTCGTCCCATGCAGATTCATCCCATGCTTCTTTATCAAGTCCAGAGCTTATTCCTTCTACCGTTGCTTATAAAACAAAAACTGCATTTTTGTAAAACCTGTCAACTTTTTCTTTCGATATAACCACCTATTCAAAGCCTTATATACAGCAATTAGCAACTATTTAATTGTGTAAAAGATTTTTTGAAGTAGAAAGATCAAGGTATAGGTGAGAGAAGAAAGTAAGTATAAGAATGTTCAAAAAGCTCTACAATTTCTTTTGAACCGAAGATTTAAAAAGGCGGGAACAATCTTATTAAGTGATAACTATTAAAACAATATTTTATGGCAAAGTCAGGAGAGCATCCTTTTGAACAGGAAATCGACAAAAGTGTAGACAGCGAACAGGAAATGGCTGATAAGCCCGTTTACGAAAGAGACTATGACAGGCAGGCTAAAAAATTACAGGATAAGGTTGCGATTATAACCGGGGGAGACAGTGGAATTGGCAAGGCCGTAGCGGTGCACTTTGCTCGCGAAGGAGCAGATGTAGTGATAGTGTACCGAAAAGAAAAAGAAGATGCAGAAGACACAAAAACGCTGGTAGAGCAAAAAGGCAGGCGAGCTTTTCTTATTGAAACTGATGTTAGTATTAATGCTAATTGCGAAGATATAGTAAGACAAACACTAGCACAGTTTGGCAAAATTGATATACTTGTAAATAACGCTGCCATACAGGTCACCCACCAGGATTTAACTGAGATTAGTGAAGAAGAGTGGGACCAGACTTTCAGAGTAAATATTTACGCCCAGTTTTTTCTTACCAAAGCCGCTTTGCCACATTTAAAAGCAGGCGACTCCATTATTAATACAGCTTCGGTAAATGCGTACAAAGGTAACAAACAGTTGGTGGATTACACTTCTACAAAAGGCGCTATTATTGCTTTCACCCGCTCTATGTCGGCCCAACTTGCAGAAAAAGGCATAAGGGTAAATGCCGTAGCACCAGGGCCTATCTGGACACCACTAATACCATCAACTATGCATAAAGACCGTACTGAGTTTGGGAAGGAAGTACCTATGAAACGTGCCGGTCAACCTGCCGAAGTAGCGCCAAGCTTTGTATTTCTTGCTTCAGAAGATGCCAGTTATTTTACAGGCCAGTGTCTTCATCCCAATGGTGGGTCAGTTTTAAACACTTAAAATTAAATTTTATATTATGAATACAAATTCATCAACAGGTGCTAAGCTTTCTGTTAATGTCGGAAAACTGGAACGAGTAGCATCTATACTTGCCGGTACTGCTTTATTGTTTCAAGGATTAAAAAACGAGGAAAAGAAATCAGGTATTGCCATGGCAATAGCAGGTGGAATATTGTTTTTTCGTGGTGCAACCGGTCATAGTACCGTCTACAGCATTGCAGGAAAAAGAAAGCTGCCTGATACCGTTAAGAATATTAATATTATGACCAAGCTTACGGTCAACCGTCCAAGGCAGGAAGTATATGATTTCTGGAGAAAACTAAGTAACCTTCCCATGTTTATGGAACATTTGAAAAGAGTCGACATAATTGACAGCAAAAGATCTCATTGGGTAGCAAAAGTTCCGGGGCATTTAGGCGAAATTGAATGGGATGCTGAAATAGTAAAAGAAATTGATGGTGAACTATTAGGCTGGAATTCTTTGCCACATGCATCTATAAACAATGCAGGGAAAGTAGAGTTTAGAGATGCAGACGAAAATGGCACAGAAATAACAGTATTGATAACTTACCGCGCCCCATTTGGAGATGTAGGTGAAGGAATTGCATCGATGCTAAACCCGGTATTTAAAAAAATGATTACAAAAGATGTCAACAATTTTAAGCGATATATAGAGGCAGGAGATATTGCAACAATAGAAAGTTAAGAGAAGCTACAGGTGATCTTTAAAAACATGGACAATTTTTAATGTTGTCCATGTTTTATTTTTCTACACCGCTATTAGTTATTTAATTTAATTACCAATTATTTTATTATGAACTGCATTCACTCCTAATTAAGACGAAATGCCGCATCTTTCCGATATCAATCTTTTAGAATTAATTTATTTAAAAGATTATTCCATTTTTATAAGAAAAACCAAATTTGAAGATTTGGTTTCAATTTATCTTATAAACATTCAGTCTTCAGATATTCCTCTGCTTTCCTTTTTTTCTCACATAACCAAAGAACAGTTGCTTGAGTCAGCACGACAGGGCCTTTCGAAATTGTTAACAGGTCTTGAAAATGGAACGGCTATACACCAGGTAGAAGAAAGTCTCAATCACTGGAAAAATAATGGCATTTCAGGCATTCCACGTGAGTCTATATCTTTAAAAGATATTGCCTTAATTTATTCTGCACAAAAACTGGCTTTCCAGTCGTTTTTACAATATTATACTTCTGACGTCTCTGTTGCTGTGCAGGTAATTAATGAAATAGAACTTTATTATAACCAGGTACAGGAATTGGCAGTTAAAATGTTTCAGACAATTCAACATGAAGAACAGGAAAAAAGGCAGGAAAGTGAAAATAAATATCGTGATCTTTTTGATAATGCCAGCGATCTCATTCAAATTGTTACTCCGGAAGGCACCCTCCTTTACGTAAATAATACCTGGCTCAATACTCTTGGTTATACTATTCAGGAAATAGAAGGCCGCTCAATCTTTGAGGTAATTAAAAATAGTGAAATAGACAAATATAAAAAACACCGAAAAAAAGTTGTAGAAGAAACATCTACCGAAAATATAAGAACCATTTATTTAAAAAAGAACGGCGAAGAAATAACGATTGAAGGTTCTATAAATTGCAAGTACGTTAATGGAAAACCAGAATATATAAGAGGAATTTTTCACGACATAACCTTAAAATTAGAACAGGAAAGAAAAATACAATACTATACAGACCAGTTAGCTGAAAGAGAGGAAAATTTACGAAATATAATTGAGCAGGCGCCTGACGCAGTAATTGTAATTGATAAAGAAAACCAAATAAAATTATGGAACCCAAAGGCCGAGGCAGTATTTGGTTGGAAAACAGATGAAGTAATTGGCAAATCAATGCCCGAAATAATTGTGCCTGTTGAATATCGGGAGAGACATACGACAGGTTTAAACCGATTTCTTTCTACCAAAGAAGCACGTATAATTAATAAAACGGTTGAAGTACCGGCTATCCACAAAGAGGGATACGAGTTCTTTATATCGCTAACAGTTTCACATTCAATACAAGGCGAAAAAGATATTTTTATAGCTTTTGTACGAGACGTAACCGAGCAAAGGAAGAACCAGCTTGAGCTTGAAAATAAAAGAAAGCAACTGGAAAAATCTAACCAGGAGCTTGAACAATATGCGTGGCTTACTTCTCATGACTTAAAAGAACCGCTGCGGAAAATATTAACTTTTAGTGATGCTCTTATAAAAAAACACGATAAAAATATTCCTGAAAATACACTTAACTATTTACTAAAAATACATCATGCTGCAAGACGAATGGACCGTCTAATAGAGGCAGTTTTATTATATTCAAATGTAACAAGTAACGAAGATCTGTTTGCTCCGACAAATCTTGCTACTATCCTAAACGAAGTAATTGATGACCTTGAAATATTGGTTACTTCTAAAAATGCTACAATAACTTTCAACAATTTACCGGTAATAAATTCCATCCCCATTCAGATGAGGCAATTGTTTCAAAATCTTGTAAGTAATGCAATAAAATACAGTAAGCCTAATGAACCAATTGAAATAAATATTACTTGTAAAAGAGAACAAAATGGCTATACGTTTCAGGTAAAAGATAATGGAATAGGTTTTAATAAAATATATGCAGAAAAAATTTTCCAGGTTTTTCAACGTCTACAGCCAACAGAAATATATGAAGGAACAGGCATTGGTCTTGCATTATGCAAAAAGATAGTGGAAGTTCACAAAGGAACGATACATGCAGAAAGTGAAGCAGGCGTTGGCTCTAGTTTCATCATCTACTTACCCGATCTGCCCATTAGCTCTCAGCCAACTTAATACCTGTTTTGGTAAAAGTTATTTTTTGTTGCTTATACAAATTTCCGGTAGCCATTTTAAAGGCTTTTTTACTCATCCCAAAGAAATTATAGATTTCTTCCGGGTCTGACTTGTCATGGTAAGGTAAATAGCCGTTGTTCTCATTAAGTAGTCTCAGTATTTTTTCAGCTTCATCTTCTACCCTGTTGTATCCCGGCCGGCCTATAACAACATCAATCTTGTTTTCGGGTCGAATAGTTTTTACATATCCCTTCATCTTATCGCCTACCCCAATATTTTGGTATATCTCATTGAAATGTAAAACGCCTGTATGTATATTGTTAATAATTACCAGGTAGCCGATATCCGTACGCCTGTATACAGTAAGGTCAACAATATCTTTTTCTTTTACTGTAAGATTTTCGTTACTTAAAAAAGGCTCAATTTTTTCTGTCGCTGCTACCCGGCCGGTTTGTTCGTCAAGGTAAATTTTTACAAGGTATTCTGCACCCTGACGCATGCCGCTTAATTGCTTGCTTTTGGGAACAAAAATATCTTTCATCAATCCCCAGTCAAGAAACGCTCCCTGGTTAGTTACTGTAACTGCTTTCATTTTTACAATATCACCAACCACGCCCTTAGGATGCTGGGTAGTAGCAATTACTCTGCCTTCTGAGTCATGATAAACAAAAACTTTTATTTCATCACCTATCGCCAATCCTTCAGGTGCAAATCTTTTTGGAAGTAGAATACCTGCAGCACCATCATCGAGGTAAAAACCGAAATCTACCGCCCTTACCACTTTCAATACATTATAATCCCCGACTTTTACCATATTTTATGTTTCAGCAGGTGCAAAGGTAAAAGCATTTCTCAAACATTTAGGATGAGTAAAAAGTCTACCCTTAATTAGAGAAAAGCCTCCTACGAATTAGAAGCAATAATTATTGATGATTATCTAGGAAAATCTTTGAAGCAGCATTTACATAATTTAATGATTTCTATTTCACATTCAAACCATCTTACAACTTCGCCCTTTCATATTGAACTGGCCATTGTACCTCTGCGCCCAGTGCTTTGGCGGCATGCAGTGGAAAATAAGGGTTTCTTAAAAATTCTCTTGCCATTATTACCACATCCGCTTTGCCTGATGAAATAATTTCTTCTGCCTGTTCTGGCCTGGTAATTATTCCTACAGCTCCTGTTAAAATGCCAACCTCCTTTTTAATAGCTTCTGCAAATTGCACCTGGTAACCAGGACCGACGGCAATCTTTGCATGAGGAACATTTCCGCCTGATGAACAATCAATTAAATCTACATTTTTTTGTTGTAAAACTTTTGCTAACTCAATTGAATCTTCAACAGTCCAGCCACCTTCCGTCCAATCGCTTGCTGATATTCTTACAAACAATAACATTGTTTCCGGCCATACTTCTTTTATAGAATCAACCACCTCAGTCAATAATCTTATTCTGTTTTTAAATGAACCACCATATTCATCATTGCGATGATTGCTGAGCGGGGAATAAAACTCGTGCAGCAAATAGCCGTGGGCAGCATGAATTTCAATAACTTTAAAACCTGCGTGTAGCGCCCGTACAGCGGCTGCTTTAAAATCTGATTTTACTTTTTCAATTCCTGCCTTATCCAATGCGACCGAAGGTATATCATCAGGCCTGAAAGGGGTTGTATCAGCGGCTACGGTAGGCCAACCGCCTTGCTCTACTGTCAACATCTTTCCCCCTTTCCATGGACTGCTGTGGCTTGCTTTTCTGCCCGCATGTGCCAATTGTACACCTGCAATGCTTCCCTGCGATTCTATAAAAGATACGATACGTTTCAGCCCTTCTATATGTTCATCTTTCCATAGACCAAGGTCGTCGGGCGTAATCCTTCCTTCTGGAGAAACCGCCGTAGCCTCCGTTATTATTAAACCTGCTCCGCCAACTGCCCGGCTTCCTAAATGAACAAGGTGCCAATCATTAGAAAAACCATCAACGCTCGAATATTCGCACATTGGGGAAACAACTATTCTATTCTTTAATTGAATGCTTTTAATTTGTAGCGGTTCGAAAAGCTTTGGCATGGTGAAAAATTTGAAAATTGAAAAAGTAATTCAAAAACATGATAGCTGAAAGTCACTCAATATTCGTACCTCCTAAGATAGAAAGGAATATTTACAGGAAACAATGTCTAAAAGAAACTGAAAGAGGCTAATTATTAATCCTTTTCTTCAATCCGCACACGATTTTCTACAACAGCTTTGTACCGTATCAAATCTACTGCATTTTCACTTCTCGCAATTACAACGGTCGCTACTGTGTTTCCAATCATATTGGTCAGTGCCCTTGCTTCGCTCATAAAACGATCAACGCCAATTAACAACCCTAATCCTTCTACAGGTACAACTTTTAGTGCGGTTAATGTTGAGGCGAGTACGAGAAACCCACTTCCGGTTATACCGGCAGCGCCCTTGCTTGTAATTAATAATATACCAATTACAGAAAGCTCCTGGCCAAGAGATAAAGGCACATTAAAAACCTGGGCTAAAAAAATTACACTTAGACTTAAATAAATACTTGTACCATCTAAATTGAAGCTGTACCCCGCGGGAATGATTAAGCCCACCACACTTTTTTCACATCCTGCATTTTCAAGTTTAGCCATGATGTTTGGCAAAACAGACTCACTGCTGCTGGAACCAAAAACAATTAGCAATTCTGCTTTTATGTATCCCAATAATTTCCATAAACTAAAATTATAATAGCGGGCAATAAGATTAAGTACAACAAAAATAAACAGCAGTACAGTAATATAAAAAGTCAGCATAAGCTTACCTAAGATCAAAAGAGTTGTAAAGCCATATTTCCCGATTGTGAAGGCCATGCCGCCAAAGGCGCCCAAAGGGCTTACTCTCATTATTATTCTTAGAATATTAAACAGGACTTTGTTTAATTTTTCAAATGTTATTATTACGCTCTTACCATTGTTGCCTAATTGTTTTAAACCAATACTAAACAAAATTCCAAAAAACAATATTTGAATAATATCGCCTTTTGCAAATGCATCGACAACATTTGCAGGCACAATATGTAATATAAAATCAGCCCAATCAAAACCTTTTGTATCAGTAATTGCTTTTACATTGGCACCCGTCACGCTACTATGCGTAACACCTGCGCCTGGTTTTATAACATTGGCAACTACAAGCCCAATTATGATGGCAATGGTAGTGACCACTTCAAAATATAGTAAACCTTTACCCCCTACCCTTCCAACTTTCTTTAAATCGCCTGCACCTGCAACACCTAATACTATTGTAAAAAAAATGACAGGAGCTATTACCATGCGTATCATATTTATAAACATGTCGCTAATAAGTTTAGCTGTAGGCGCAAATGAGGGAAACAAAGAGCCAACCACCACTCCGGCGAGTATGCCGATAATTACCTGCACATATAGAATCCTGAGATATTTCATTTATAATTTTTATTTACCAAACTATTTAATGTTACGTCAATTTATCTTTCAAGCCTTTTGCAAATAACAAAAACAAGCATAAAAGACTGAAGCTGAACCTGGATTCGCCGATAAACTAATTGCGACGCAACGAGGATGCCATGAAAACAAATGCAGGTATCAGAAAAGAAGCTTCTAATGTTGATTGAACATTGGTTTACAGATTCAATGACTGCCATTCAAGATCTTATTGTTCTTCTCCTTAATTATTTCCTGAACAGGTTTTCCATAAACTTTACTTTCAAGCCATGAGATAATGTCGAGGTAAGAAAAAGCCCGGGTTTCAAAACGGTTGTTTTCGAGACTTTTTAATTTAATCAATAATTTTTCAAACTCAGGTCTTAATTTTCTATAGCTTACGTGAAATGAGTTTCTCAAAAATTTAAAAATTTCTTCTTCCACAATACTGAGATTTTTCATTTTCGCCATAAATCTGTAAACTGATTTTATCAGGTATTCAAGGATATCAAAGTTTCCTATTTCATAGTGGGCTATCAGGTGCAAAAGCCTCGCATAACACTGAAGGTCGGTGCGCAGGTCTACCTTCCAGTTAATAATTTTATTCAGATAGGAAATCGTACTATCATAATTACCACTGCCAAAATAGAGCGAACTGATTTTATAATAGAAAACCAGGATCCTGTGCCTGTCAAGATATAAGGAGTATTCTTTTATTTTTTCTTCTATGTAAGGCACCAGGTACAAGCCTTCAGAAAAAGTGCCTTCCATAAAGTGCTTGTTTAGCTTTGCAATGTATATGTACACAAAACATTGGACTTTGTTATTATCATTTCCTGTTACAAGTGGCGTCTCTGCAAATTGCTCAAACTTAGTAAGGTACTCGGTAAATTTCTTTCTGTTCCTGATGTCAAAGTTTGCGCTGATCAGGTTGTGCATACCTTTTATATAGTGTGCAGTTTCTATTTCGATCATATGTGGCTCGCGTTCAAAAAGATCTACCCATTTTTGTGTGTAACGGTAATACATTAAAAAATCCTGGAGGATAAATGCAAACCAACTATAGCTTTGATAATAATATAACTTTTCGTAGAAACCTGTTGCCTGGTCACCTTCAAACGGAAGTGACTCTTCAAAATATTGTTTTATAGCGGTGGCGTCGTGTTCGTTTCTTGCATGACCGTGTTTTATATACCAGCTATACAGTTTCAGCGCGAGGTTAGAAAGTAGTGTTATTCTTAGCAATCTTCGGCTTGATTGCTCTGCCTCGTTTGCCAAAACATCTGCCTTATCTTCCATACTACGGGTAATGTGTAGACCTTCAATATTTTTTTCAAGAAACAAAGCCTGCATCAGTAAGGTTACCTGGTTATTTTCGCGTGCAGTTTCTTTCAATTTCTCAATTATTTTCAAACTCTGCAGGTAAAGACCTTTGTTGTATAATAAATTTGCATAATCCAATTGTTCGTGCAATTGAACCTGCATATTTTCATTGGTTTTTAGTAATCGCAGACTTGCCAGTAACTGCTTGTATAAATGAGCTTTAATATTTGACAGTTGTTGCTTTTTTACTGAAGGATTTTTCTTTAATAAATATTCTTCATCATACTCCGTCATTTTATCCAATGCATCAAATACCTGTATGATTTTTAAATCTTCAGCGGAGCTGTTCCTGGTTACATATAATTTAAAGTTTCGCTTTTCTGATTTTTCCAGCGAATGAATTAATTGAAACAAAGCATCTGTGGACCTGTTGGGCATCGTATAATTTTTTTTGTAGAAATCAATACCAGTAAGCGTTTTAACAAAGTCTTGCTTTTTTTATTAGTGTAAAAAAGGTTCAACATTGTTTTATATATCATTTTAAACATGGTAATTTCGAAAATACAGGTAGTTTTCACTATATTTTACTATTATTACAAATATAAACAGCCTGTTCATCATCTTATAAAAATTAGATTTATGCAAGGCAAGCAAGTTTACATTTTCGATACCACTCTTAGAGACGGCGAGCAGGTCCCCGGATGTAAGCTGAATACTTTGGAGAAAGTGGATTTGGCATTAAAGCTTGAAGAACTGGGCGTAGATATTATTGAAGCTGGTTTCCCCATTTCCAGCCCTGGTGATTACGAGTCAGTTAATATGATTTCTAAAACCATTAAAAATGCAACGGTTTGCGGGCTAACAAGGGCAGTGCAAAAAGATATTGAAGTAGCAGGACAGGCACTTAAATATGCGAAACGGCCCCGCATACATACCGGCATTGGCACATCAGACTTTCACATAAAAGGAAAATTCAATTCAAATCGCGAAGACATTTTACAAAGAGCTATTCAATGCGTAAAATGGGCAAGAAATTTTACGGACGATGTAGAGTTTTACGCAGAAGATGCAGGCCGTACCGAAAATGAATATCTGGCAAAAGTAATAGAGGCGGTAATTGCGGCAGGAGCTACCACAGTAAATATTCCTGATACAACCGGTTATTGTCTTCCTTCTCAATACGGAGAAAAAATTGCTTATTTAAAAAACAACGTTTCAAATATTGATAAGGCTATTATTTCGTGCCATTGTCACAATGACCTTGGTCTTGCAACCGCCAACTCAATAGCAGGCGTTATAAACGGAGCTCAGCAAATTGAGTGTACGATAAATGGCATAGGTGAGAGAGCAGGTAACACTGCACTGGAAGAAGTGGTAATGATTATAAAGCAACACAAAGAGCTTGGTTTTTTTACCAACATCCAGACAAAATTATTGAATCCGCTCAGCCGCCTTGTTTCAGATACAATGCGTGTACCTGTGCAACCCAATAAAGCAATTGTAGGTGCAAATGCATTCTCGCATTCCTCCGGCATTCACCAGGATGGATTTTTAAAAGATGCAAATACTTACGAAACTATTAATCCCGATGATGTCGGGGCTGAGGGAAGTAAGATTGTTTTAACAGCACGAAGCGGCAGAAGTGCCTTAGCATATCGTTTTCAAAAATTAGGTTTTTCATTTACACGCAATGATATAGATGTGTTATATGAAAACTTCTTACAGCTTGCAGATAAGAAAAAAGAAGTTGATGAAGATGACTTAGCTAAACTTGCGCAGGAATACCAGCCCGAGATGTCAGAAGTGTTATAGGTTTGGTTACAAGCAGTATTGGTTCCTGTGAAACATCCGTCGGCGAGTCCAGTTTAAACTTGTTTCAAGATTATTTGGAAATACCATTACTTTCATCATCGATCGTTGTATTAAGCTTTTAGAAAAAGTCTAAATTTTGAAAAGGAATGGCCAAAACATTATTTGAATAATTGAGATAAAGAGGGATAAAATCAATGCCAGTGGGACGTTTTGGTTTGTAAAAAATGGTAATGATAATATTAATTTCTTATTGAACATAAAAGGCGAAATAGAAGAATTGAATCATTTGGCTGACTAATGAAACATTTGCATACTCTTCCCTAAAAGAGTTATTACATTTTATAAGGCGCTGTCTAAAGGGAGACATCGGCAAATTAGAGAGGCTTTTAATGGATAAGAAAATAGCAGTCATATTTGGAGACGGAATAGGACCGGAAGTAACGCAACAATCAATAAAAGTATTGGATGCAATTGCACGCCAGTTCAAACATAATTTCAAGTACCAATATGGCCTTATGGGTGCAGTTGCTATTGATAAAACGGGAAACCCTTTGCCTGATGAAACCCTCCAGATATGTTTGAAAAGTGATGCAGTCTTATTTGGAGCTATTGGCCATCCAAAATACGATAACGACCCATCAGCTAAAGTAAGGCCCGAACAAGGCTTACTTAAAATAAGAAAGGAATTAGGGCTTTTCGCAAATATTCGACCTGTAATCACATATACTTCTTTACATTATTTATCGCCTTTAAAAAATAATCGCCTCGAAAATGTAGACTTTATTATTTTCCGTGAATTAACAGGAGGAATTTATTTTGGAAAAAAACAATTAAGCGACGATAAAACAGAGGCCTCTGACGATTGCATATACCATAGAGATGAAATAGAAAGAGTAGCACACCTTGCTTTTCAATATGCTCAAAAAAGAAGAAAAGTTCTTACACTGGTTGATAAAGCTAACGTACTGGAAACGTCAAGGCTTTGGAGAAAAGTGATACAGGAGTTGGCAAAACAATATGCTGACGTTAAGGTGGACTATATGTTTGTAGATAATGCAGCGATGCAGATTATTCTTAATCCAAAACAATTTGATGTTGTCTTAACTGAAAATATGTTTGGTGATATTATAAGCGACGAAGCAAGTGTTATCACCGGCTCCCTTGGCCTATTACCATCGGCTTCTATTGGAAATAAACTTGCCCTGTTCGAACCTATTCATGGCAGTTATCCGCAGGCTGCAGGAAAAAATATTGCGAACCCGATCGGCTCCATCTTATCTGCGGCTATGATGCTCGACCATTTTCAGCTTCATACAGAAGCGGAGTTGATAAGAGAAGCGGTACAATGGACGTTGGCCAATGGTTTTGTTACCAAAGACATCGACCCTATAAATAATTATTCAACATCGACTATTGGGGAACTAATAACAGATTATGTGGAAAACAGGATACCGTCAAAAATCAATAAAGAAAATATGATTATCAGTAAGTCGACCATCATTTAACCCTAAAAGGCAGTAATAAATCCTACATTATAAACAACCAAACAATAGCTGAAGAATAATGGAACTAAATAAATACAGCAAAACAATTACACAGGATGTAACACAACCGGGAGCGCAGGCGATGTTATACGCTATTGGCTTTAAAGATGAAGATTTTAATAAAGCACAAGTTGGTATTGTAAGCATGGGTTGGGATGGAAACCCTTGCAATATGCATCTTAATGACCTTGCTACAACTGTAAGGGAAAATATTAATAAGACGAAAGATTTGCTGGGTCTACGGTTTTATACTATTGGTGTCAGTGATGGTATCAGTATGGGTACCGATGGTATGCGCTATAGTCTTGTTAGCCGCGATTTGATAGCTGACAGCATTGAAACAAATGCAGGGGCACAATACTATGATGCGATAATTACTATACCCGGTTGCGATAAAAATATGCCTGGTTCAATCATAGCAATGGGTAGATTAAACCGACCTTCCATTATGTTATATGGAGGTACGATTGCACCCGGTCATTATAAGGGAGAAGATTTAAATCTTGTAAGCGCATTTGAAGCACTGGGACAAAAAATTGCAGGCAACTTAAGCGAAGCAGACTTTAAAGGCATTGTAAGAAATGCTTGTCCGGGCGCAGGTGCTTGCGGTGGTATGTATACCGCAAACACAATGGCCAGTGCTATTGAAGCATTGGGTATGAGTTTGCCAAATTCATCATCAAATCCTGCATTGAGCACAGACAAACAAAAAGAATGTGTAGCGGTAGGCGCAGCTATAAAAGTGTTGCTTGAAAAAGATATTAAACCACGCGATATTATGACACGTAAAGCATTTGAAAATGCTGTTACAGTGGTGATGGTATTAGGTGGAAGCACCAACGCTGTATTGCATTTGATTGCAATGGCAAAGAGTGTAGATGTGGAATTAACACAAGATGATTTCCAGGATATCAGTAATAAAATACCGGTATTGGCAGATTTTAAACCCAGCGGTAAATACCTGATGGAAGACCTGCATCAATACGGAGGTATACCGGCAGTAATGAAATATTTATTGAGCAAAGGCTTGTTGCATGGTGATTGCTTAACAGTAACCGGAAAAACTGTGGCAGAAAATTTAGCTAATGCTCCTGACCTTGATTTTGAACAACAGAAAATAATTATGCCCCTTGAAAAGCATTTAAAGGCGACAGGTCATTTACAGGTATTATATGGAAACCTTGCTGAAGGCGGTAGCGTTGCAAAAATAAGTGGTAAAGAAGGAGAACGTTTCGAAGGACCGGCAAGAGTGTTTGATGGAGAGAAGCATTTAATAGAAGGTCTTTCAAGCGGAAAAGTAAAACACGGTGATGTAGTTGTAATCAGAAACATCGGACCTAAAGGTGCCCCGGGTATGCCTGAAATGCTTAAGCCAACAGGAGCTATTATTGGCGCAGGTTTAGGAAAAAGCGTTGCCTTAATAACCGATGGAAGATTCAGCGGAGGAACGCATGGTTTTGTTGTAGGACACATTACTCCGGAAGCATATGAAGGCGGTTTAATAGCATTGGTTGAAGATGATGATATCATCGAAATAGATGCCATAAAAAACACACTCATACTAAAAGTAGATGAAGAAACCATTGCGGAAAGAAAAACCCGCTGGAAACAACCGGCATTAAAAGCAACTAAAGGAATACTCTTTAAGTATGCGATGCAGGTTACGAGCGCAGCGAATGGTTGTGTGACAGATGAACAAGCAAATAATACCGTTCCTTCCTTTAAAAAGGAAGAAGCGATGAGCAAAATGTAGAATATTAATATTTTTATAAGCCTTTTTGGAATTAGGGCTAAAAAACAATTGTGATGATTAACTCAATTCTTGATGTAGAAGAACAAATCGTAGTTAAGCAAAAACCAGCAAAACCAGCGCTTCAAGGTCCGGGAATAATGAGCGGTGCCCAGGCGGTTCTTGAAGCATTTCTTGCTGAAGACGTTGATACCATTTTTGGTTATCCCGGCGGAGCTATCATGCCAATTTATGATGCGCTGTACGATTACCAGGAAAAGTTGAAACACATTCTCGTCAGGCACGAGCAGGGAGGCATTCATGCTGCGCAGGGTTATGCACGTGCATCTGGCCGTACAGGTGTCGTGTTTGCAACAAGTGGTCCCGGAGCGACTAATTTAGTCACAGGATTGGCGGATGCAATGATTGATAGTACTCCGCTGGTATGTATAACAGGACAGGTTTTTGCTCATTTGCTTGGCACCGATGCCTTCCAGGAAGTTGATGTAGTCAATATAACCACACCAGTTACAAAATGGA
Organism: Segetibacter koreensis DSM 18137; assembly: GCF_000374045.1. Lineage (GTDB taxonomy): Bacteria > Bacteroidota > Bacteroidia > Chitinophagales > Chitinophagaceae > Segetibacter > Segetibacter koreensis. The sequence goes on from NZ_KB893359.1 coordinate 179,063, forward strand.
ATTACCAGGTAACTGATGCTTCAGAAATTCCGTTGGTTTTATCAAAAGCATTTTATATAGCAAAAACCGGCAGACCCGGACCAGTGCTAATTGACATTACAAAAAATGCTCAGCTTGATAAATTTTCTTATGAGGGTTACAAACGTTGCGATCATATTCGCAGCTATCGTCCCAAGCCTGTAATAAGAAAAGAATACATAGAAGAAGCAGCAAAACTTATAAACGAAGCTAAGAAACCTTTTGTACTCTGGGGACAGGGTGTAATATTAGGCAAGGCCGAAAAAGAATTTAAAGCTTTTTTAGAAAAGAGTGGCATTCCTGCAGCCTGGACAATTTTAGGTGCAAGCGCTATCCCTACAGACCATCCTTTAAATGTGGGAATGCTTGGCATGCACGGTAACTATGGTCCAAACGTACTTACCAACGAGTGTGATGTGATGATAGCAATAGGTATGCGCTTTGACGACCGTGTAACCGGGAGACTTGATAAATATGCAAAGCAGGCAAAAGTCATTCATTTAGATATTGACCCTTCAGAAATAGATAAAAATGTAAAAGCAACCGTTGGTGTATGGGGAGACTGTAAAGAAACATTACCTATTCTTACTAAACTGGTTGAGCAAAAAGAACATACTGAATGGCTTGAAAAGTTTCATGAATATAGTAAAAAAGAAACTGAATTAGTTATTTATCCGGAGTTAAACCCTACAGGTGAAAAATTGACAATGGGTGAGGTTATTAACCAGATAAATTTACTTACCAAGGGAGACGCAATCATGGTAACAGACGTTGGTCAACACCAAATGGTCACATGCAGGTACGCAAAATTTAACCAGTCAAAGAGTAACATAACCTCAGGAGGCGCAGGCACTATGGGCTTTGGATTGCCTGCTGCAATAGGCGCAAAATTTGGTGCTCCCGAAAGGACAGTCATAGCCATAGTTGGTGATGGCGGCATTCAAATGACTATTCAGGAGTTGGGTACTATAATGCAGACGGAAGTAAATGTGAAAATTGTGATCCTGAATAACGAATTTCTTGGAATGGTAAGGCAATGGCAGCAATTGTTTCACGACAAGCGCTATTCCTTTGTCGACATTACCAGTCCTGATTATGTAACGGTTGCCAAGGGGTATGGCATTGCTGGTAGAAAAGTTTCTGCGCGAGGAGATTTACAACCAGCATTACAAGAAATGTTTAATCATAATGGTTCATACCTGCTCGAAGTAATGGTAGCAAAGGAAGATAATGTGTTTCCAATGGTTCCACAGGGATGTAGCGTAGCGGAAATAAGATTGGCGTAGAACCAAAATTAATTGGTCAACCAATTTCAATCACGCGTTATTGAGGTTTAGTATTTAATTTAGGAATATGTGTGTAGCGAACGAAAGAATAGAAATATAGCATTGTTGGGTCGCACACTTCAACTCTTGTACAATTATGGACAAAAAAAATACAGGCAACGTTAGCGGTTCCCCATCCTTAACAGGAGGCAAACAGGAATATACCATAACAGTATATGCAGAAAACCAGGTTGGTTTGTTAGTGCGTATAGCTATTATTTTTTCCAGAAGGAAAATAAATATTGAAAGTATTAATAGTTCACCTTCTGAAATAGAAAGTATTTCACGCTTTACTATCGTTATACATGAAACAGTAGACGTAGTAAAAAAAGTAGCACGCCAGATTGAAAAGCAGGTTGAAGTATTGAAAGTGTATTTTAATACAAATGATGAAATAGTATGGCAGGAACTAGCCATGTACAAAGTAAGTACAGACCAGATTGCAGAAAAAGTGCAGGTAGAACGACTTCTTCGTGAATACGGTGCCAGGGCAGTCGTTATCAGAAAAGATTATACAGTTTTTGAGACAAGTGGACACCGGGAAGAAACTGACAGGTTAATTTCTTTTTTGAGCCCTTATGGATTGATAGAATTTGTAAGAAGTGCAAGGGTGGCAATCATAAAAGCAAGCCACGGTTTTCATGACAAACTGAAAGAATTTGAAGAAGCGGAGCCAGGTGAAGAAGCAGTTGAAAATGAATACCTTAATAAGCAGGAAGAAGTTTTTACTATGTAAAAGCCTGAATCTCTTTTTATTGGATCAGGAGGGTGAGTACTTAATAAATCATTTTTATACATTAAAGTTCTTTATTAAAAAACAACAGCATGAATGTTGAAAAAACGATTCCTATTTTGAGAATCTTTGATTATGACAAAGCTGTTGAGTTTTACATCGATTGGCTCGGTTTTGAAATTGTATGGGAACACCATTTTGAAGAAAATACGCCGGTATATATGGAAGTAGCCAAAGATGGTTTAACATTACACTTAAGCGAACATCACGGAGATGGAACACCTGGAAGCAGGGTGTTTGTTTGGTGCAAAAATTTAAAGGAATATCATCAACAACTGATTGATAAAAAATATAAGTACAACAAACCAGGTTTTGACGAGACATTTTATGGTTCCTGGTGTGTAGAAGTAATTGATCCTTTTGCTAACAAAATATTATTTAACGAAAAAAAAGCTGAAAACATTTCAAAACGTACAAGTGAGTGACACAACAAAAGCTGAATAGAAATCAGGTGTTGGTTACAGAAAAATAAAATTTGCAATCAAAACTTTCAAATTAAAAATCAGAACTTAAAACCTAAATAACAATGGCAAAATTAAATTTTGGCGGTGTTGAAGAAAATGTAGTAACACGCGAAGAATTTCCTTTGGCAAAAGCACAGGAAGTATTGAAAGACGAAGTAGTAGCTGTAATTGGTTACGGCGTACAAGGTCCTGGACAGGCTTTGAACCAAAAAGAAAACGGTGTGAATGTGATAGTGGGACAACGCAAAAATTCGAAGTCGTGGGATAAAGCGGTTCGGGACGGTTTTGTTCCGGGCGAGACATTATTTGATATAGAGGAAGCACTGCAACGCGGTACAATCATCTGCTACTTACTTAGCGATGCTGCACAAATTCAATTGTGGCCAACGGTTAAAAAGCATTTAACTCCTGGTAAGGCTTTATATTTTTCTCATGGTTTTGGTATCACTTACAACGACCAAACCGGCATTATTCCTCCATCTGATGTAGATGTTTTCCTAGTGGCTCCTAAAGGCTCTGGCACATCTTTACGCAGAATGTTTTTGCAAGGGCGTGGATTAAACAGTAGTTATGCTATTTTTCAGGATGCAACAGGTCGGGCCTGGGAAAGAGTAATTGCTTTAGGTATTGCAATTGGTAGTGGCTACTTATTTGAAACAGATTTCAGAAAAGAAGTTTTCTCTGATCTTACCGGTGAGCGTGGAACTTTGATGGGTGCCATCCAGGGTATCTTTGCTGCTCAATACGAGGTTTTAAGGTCAAATGGACACTCTCCTTCTGAAGCCTTTAATGAGACAGTTGAAGAGCTAACACAGTCTCTAATGCCACTAGTCGCCGAGAATGGTATGGACTGGATGTATGCGAACTGCTCTACCACTGCACAACGTGGAGCCTTGGATTGGTGGAAAAAATTCCGTGATGCTACTTTACCGGTATTTAAAGACTTGTACCAGAGCGTTGCCGCAGGAAAAGAAGCGGCAAAATCAATAGAAAGCAACAGCAAACCTGATTACCGCGTTAAGTTAGAAGAAGAATTAAAAGAATTGCGTGAAAGTGAAATGTGGCAGGCTGGTAAAACTGTAAGAAGTCTCAGACCTGAAAACCAGGAACCTTCTACGCAGGAAAATGAAGAAAAGTTTGAAGAAGCGGTTATTTAAATAAACAAGACCACGATTTTTATAGATTGATAGTTTTTTTGTTAAGGTAAAGTAGAATTCATTTACTGCAGCCCTTAACCTTAAAATCTTTCGTAACTTTATAGATCGTGGTTTTTTTATTTTACCTCATCCAACCCACGACCTTGATGACCACAATATGCAAACAAGCACAGATAAAAAGCCGGTTTTAGACTTTATTAAAGCAACGGAAAGAATAAAACAACTGGTTAATAAAACTCCACTTGTTTATCATCATAATCTTTCAAAAAAGTATGGGTGCAATATTTATCTCAAGAGAGAAGATTTGCAAATTGTTAGATCTTACAAGATCCGCGGTGCCTATAATATGATGAGCAGCCTCCCTGCAGAAAAGCTAGAATGTGGTGTAGTGTGCGCAAGTGCCGGAAATCATGCACAAGGTTTTGCCTACTCGTGTAAGAAACTGAATGTGAAAGGAGTTGTTTTTATGCCTTCTATCACTCCCAAGCAAAAGATACAGCAAACCAAGATGTTTGGTGAGCAAAATGTTCAAATAATATTAGTTGGAGATACTTTCGATGACTGTGCAATTGCAGCAAAAAAATATACTGCTGACCATGGGATGACGTTTATACCACCCTTTGAAGATTATAAGATAATTGAAGGTCAAGCAACTGTAGCAGTTGAAATTTATGAGGAGTTATCAAATATTGATTATCTTTTTGTACCTGTTGGCGGCGGGGGATTAGCTGCGGGAATTGGCTCTTACATGAAAACAGTTAGTCCAAAAACAAAAATCATAGGTGTTGAACCTGAAGGTGCTCCATCTATGCTGGCTGCTTTTAAAGCCGGTCACCCGGTAACCCTGGAAAATATCGACAGCTTTGTAGATGGAGCTTCTGTAAAGCGTGTTGGTGATATCACTTATTCTATTTGCAAAGATGTTTTAGACGATATGCACCTTGTTCCGGAAGGAAAGGTATGCTCTACAATCTTGCAATTATACAATGAAGATGCGATTGTAGTTGAACCTGCCGGAGCTTTGTCCATTGCTGCTCTTGATGATTATAAAGAACAAATAAAGAGTAAAAACGTTGTTTGCATATTAAGTGGCAGCAACAATGATATAGATAGGATGCAGGAGATAAAAGAAAGGTCTTTGCAATATGAAGGCTTAAAGCATTATTTTCTCATTCGCTTTGCACAAAGACCAGGGGCTTTAAAAGAATTCGTAAACAATGTTCTGGGACCAACTGATGACATTACCCGTTTTGAGTATATGCAGAAGAATAACAAAGAAGCAGGACCAGCACTTGTTGGAATAGAACTGAAAAATAAAGATGATTATAAGCGATTGATCAACCAAATGAAGATTTTAAATTTCAAGTATACGGAACTAAATAAAAATGACCTTTTGTATGCCCACCTTGTTACCGGGTAACCCAACTATTAATCCAAAGGAATAACGCCTGAATTAGTCGCTATAAGCTTTTAATTGTCCTTATTCGATAATGTCTCCGTGAATTGCAAAAAATGAACATTTCCCGATTTTTTTTCGTTGAAGATACCTACCTTGATAAAACCTTCTGCGAGTCAACCAATGCAAGCATTGATTTTTATTTACTAGTAAACATTCTTATTCATTAAAGCGCCAACAAGTATCGTTAAAAGATGTTTGCGGCTACCAGAGTGGTCAGCATTATTAAAGGTGATCAACAATTGGAACTGCCTCATTGTTAACCATAAAAACTAGGTATACAAAAAAAGTCCTCCAAACAAGGAGGACTTTTTTTGCATACCATTGAACTTCTTTCAATGATTATTTCTTTGCAATAATATTATTCTTCTGCTACCTGGAAGGTTACAAACTGAATAGCCTGATAAATAACATTTCTTCCATTTTGAACTGCAGGCTCCCACTTTGGACCTTTCTTGATAACTTTTACGGCTTCCGGTCCGCAACTTGGACAAGGTTTTGGAACTTCAATTGCTTGTACATTACTGATGTTTCCTTCCTTATCAACAATAAACTGAACTTTAACTGTATAATTACCAGTTGGGGCACCATCATTGGCAGCTACATTCGCATCAAGATTTCTTTCCAGGTATCGTTTCCATCCTTCAGGTCCGCCTGGAAATTTAGCTTCCTTTTCTACTTTGGTAAATACTTTATCGTAATCTTCTTCCACCTTTTTAGGGGCTTCTACTACACCGGTACCTTGTTCTACAGGAGGGGCAACAAAACCTTCATCTTTTTTTCCTTCCTGGTTAATAGTACCGATTTTTGTTTCTTCAAGTTTCTCCTGAGGAGGTGGTGGTTCTTTCACTTCTTCATCCTTTACAATCTTAGGAGGAGTAAATTTAGTGATCTCTACTTTTGGAGGTTCTGGTTTCGGAGGAGGAGGTGGAGGAGGTGGCTCCGGCTTCTTCTCTTCGGTTTTAATATCCTCTAATTGCACATCCTGCACAATTATTTTGTTCTTGTCGTTGTCATTCCCCTTTGCCATTATTTGCGAAAGGAGAAACAACAAACATGCAACCACCATACCTGAAATAGCTATGATTATCCGTCGGTTGTATGTTTTTCTTAGCTCGTAAGCTCCATATTCTTTATTTCTTCCCTCAAAAAGAATATCGAGAAAATCCGCATTTTGAATTTTGTTAATATCCATTGTTTATGTCTTTAAAGATAAAGATAATATATTGTAATCAGTTTAGGATCTATTTACCAGCTGCGCCGCTTGCATCACTAACTTTTACTAACTGGGCTTCAACATCACTGATATCTACCAACGCGTAACGCTTAATATCATTTATGGTCATTTCATCCAGTGCGTCTACTACATCTTTGTAAGTTGATTCTTCTCCTGGTTTAATTACAATCATTAGATCTTCAGGTGGTGTAGACCTTTTCTTTTTTATTATCTCCCCTCTGATCTTCTTCATTGTACTGCTTTTAAGATTTGAGGCAGAGGGGTCTAACTGTCCTTCGTAATAATAGACATCGTTATTTTTCCCCAACAACAAAGTGAGCGCTCCGCTTTCTTTAAGCTTATTCTGCTCTTCCGGCTTATCAGTGTCTTTAGGCAAGTTCAGCTTCATAGCCGTCGGCTGACTCATCGTTGTAGTGAAAATAAAGAATGTAATCAATAGAAATCCAAGATCAACCATGGGTGTAAGATCCACCCTGGTAGATGCTTTTTTTGCCTTTTTGACTCCGGGGCCTTTCTTATGATGACCGCCACCGGAGGTATCCATTTCTGCCATTTCTGATATTTTTTTAAGTTATAAAATCTTATTCCTCTGATATGCTTTGCCCACTCTTGAACTTTTTCCAAAGATCAGTGCCTTCAGGAACGCCTTCTGCATTGGTTACCATTTGAAATTTGAACTGGTCATTCTTTTTCAATGCAGTCAGTATATTTTTAAAAGACGGATATTTCGCTAAATTATCTCCCTTAAACAAAATATTTATTTTTGTACCTGTAGCTGAATGAGCTGCTACTATTGCTCGCATCCACGCAACCATTTCGTTATGAGCCGTATCCTGCGTAGGTATTCCCGGTAACGATTCTGCTTTCAACTTATCTGTAGGAATCTGTAGAACAGATTTTAGTTGAGAAATAGGTGTTCCGAAAAAGTTGGCTTTTTTGAAAGCGGCAATATCAGACGGAGAAAGATTTGCTCCGTTATTTGCATTTAACTGGTTTGCAACTTCCCCTTTTACTTCTTCGTTATCCAAAGAAACATAAGTTTTTCCGTCTTTAGTAATGCTTATCAAAGTCACATCTTTTTCAGGTGCTACTTTAGAAGAGACGGAGCTGGGAGTTTCTACAGTAATAGCTTCCGCGGGTTTAAACTTAGTTGTAAGGATGAAAAAGGACAATAAAAGGAAAGCAACATCACACATCGCCGTCATGTCAACTGCTGTGCTCTTCCTTGCTATTTTAGGTCTTGCCATTATTTTTAATTTAATTCAATTATAGAGATGCAGAATTTTATATTTTCCACAAAAATATTACTACTATTTGTAATTAGCAGCAAAGCTTTGTGTTAGCGTAAATCCTGATTCATCAATACCGTATGTAATTCCGTCAATTCTTGTTGTGAAAACGTTGTACATGATAATAGCAATGGCTGAAGTACCAATTCCAAGAGCCGTGTTATACAAAGCTTCAGAAATACCCTGAGATAATTTTTGCGCTGCTTCACCACCACCGCTTTCGCCAAGTGCAGAGAATGAACGAATCATACCTAATACCGTTCCTAACAGACCTAATAACGTTGCTACTGATGCAATCGTCGATAAGAATACAAGGTTTTTTTCCAACATAGGCAACTCAAGAGCTGTAGCTTCTTCTACCTCTTTTTGAATGTTCAGGATTTTTTGATCCGTCTCCAGTTCTGTGTTGACTATCATTTCTTTGTATTTACGCAGACCGGCTTTCATAACATTTCCTACAGAACCTTTTTGTCTATCACATTCTGCAATGGCTTTATCAACGTCTTTATTAGCCAAATGAAATTGAACTTTTCTGATAAATTCGGTAATGCTGCCACTGCCTGCAGCTTTTGACACTGTAAGCATTCTTTCAATAACAAAAGTCAGAACAATTAAGAAAAGACCAATAAGAATAGGTACGATAATTCCTCCTTCGTACATACGTGATAGATTTCCTTTAGGACCCTGGTGGTTAGGCCAAAAACCACCTGTCTTATCAGGAGCTGTGAAATTAGCATCTGCCCCAATTACAAACCGCCATAAACAATACCCTAAAATAATACAAGCCAGGGGAGCAATCCATGAAATGGAATTTCCTGATTTTTTTGCATGCGCCGCCGAAGTCGTTGTTGTGCTTTTAACTGTAGCAGTTGGTTTAATTTCCGCCATGATTCGAATTTTTGTGTTTAATAATTTGTTTAAAGAAAATAATTAAGAATTGTTATGCAATTCTAAGGAAAAAATAACTTAATGATGAAAGGTTACCACAAATATTTTTTTATGAGGCACAAAATACAAAATTTCTTTGGAAGTAGTTAACATCAATAAATATCTGCTTTATAATGCCACAGCAAGTTTCAGGCCAGCCATTAACTATTTTTTATCATAAAATTAAATAAAAATAAATTTAAAATAAATCTCAATTTTTAATACTGACTAGGCCTTGTTTTACGATTTTTAACGATTTAAACCTATATCCTTCCATTAACTTCATAACTCTTTTAAAAAAGATAACTGTAAGATGAAGAAAATTGTATTTATGTTGCTTATAATAATATCTGCAACGACTGCAATAGCCCAAAAAAAAATTAAAACTCCACCTGCTGTTGTAAAGCCTCCTGTTACAACTTCTGCTCCTGCCGGTTTGTTTACAGGGCTAAAAGCCGGACCAAAAAGTTATAACGACATAATAACTGATAAGGCGGTTACGCAAAAAGGTTTATTTACGGTACATAAGGTAGAAGATAAATATTATTTTGAAATTGGTGACAGCGTAATGAATCGTGAAATTATGACCGTTACCCGTTTTGTGAAGGTACCTGCCAGCAAGGGCGTAGGACGTGGAGCGTACGGAGGCGAACTAACTAACCAGCAAACAATTGCGTTTGAAAAAGGTCCGAGCGATAATGTTTTCATGAGAGTTATTACATTGGTTAATGTTGCAGACACCAGTAACGCCATTTACAAAGCTGTCACCAATTCTAATCTGAATGCTATAGCAGCTGCGTTTCCCATTGCCGCTTACAGTAAAGACTCCTCGGGAGTAGTAATAGACGTTACAGAGTTTTTTAAAGGAGATAACCAGGTGGTGAGCGTTAATCCTACGGTTAAAAGAAATTTTAACCTGTCGTCACTTGCTTACGACAGGTCTTATATTCAAAATATTAGTTCCTTTCCGCTAAATACAGAAATAAGAACAGTAAAAACTTTTAATTCTTCACCGTCATTTGGATTGTTTTCTTCGGTAGCTCCTTCCTCCAATATTCCAGCCGCCAATGCCGCTGGGGTAGTAACCATAGAATTAAACACGTCTATGATACTATTGCCAGAAAAACCAATGGAAATAAGATACTGGGACCGTCGTGTTGGTTTTTTTCCTGAAGATTTTACCACTTTTAGCGACAACCAGCAAAGAACTGAAAGCAACATTTTTGCTGTTCGGTGGAGGTTAGAGCCTAAAGATGAAGATATTAAAAAATGGCAACGAGGCGAATTAGTTGAACCTAAAAAACCTATTATTTACTATATAGATCCCGCCACGCCCCCTAAATGGAGAAAATTTCTTATTGCGGGTATCAACGATTGGCAGGTTGCTTTTGAAAAAGCAGGCTTTAAAAATGCTATCATAGGAAAAGAATGGCCGCAAAACGAGCCCTCTATGAGCATGGAAGATGCAAGATATTCGGTGATAAGATATTTTGCTTCTGATATAGGCAATGCTTACGGACCTAACGTACATGATCCGCGAAGCGGTGAAATACTGGAAAGCCACATTGGTTGGTACCACAATGTGATGAAACTGGTGCACGACTGGTACATGGTTCAAGCTGCTGCAGTAGACCCGAAAGCAAGAAAAATGAAGTTTGATGATAGCCTGATGGGACAACTGATTCGTTTTGTATCTTCTCACGAGGTGGGGCATACACTAGGACTATTGCATAATATGGGCAACAGTAGCAAAACACCTGTAGAAAAATTAAGAGACAAAACATGGGTTGAGGAAAATGGCCATACAGCCTCTATAATGGACTATGCTCGTTTCAATTATGTAGCGCAACCCGAAGATAGTATTTCAGAAAAAGGATTATTTCCGCGAATAGGTGATTACGATAAATGGGCGATACGTTGGGGATATGGCTACATTGCGGGAAATACAAGTGAAGCGCAAAAGGCGGAAAGTAATAAGCTTATTATTAAGACCCTTCGCGAAAATCCCCGCACCTACTTTGGGACTTTTGAATTGGGAAACTCAAATGACCCGCGAAACCAGGCAGAAGACCTGGGCGATAATGCTATGAAGGCAAGTGCATATGGAATCAAAAACCTAAAATACGTTTTAAAAAATCTTCCGGCGTGGACAAAAGAAGAAACCGACCAGAATCAGAATATTGATGAAATGTATACCCAATTAGTAGAGCAGTTCCGCAGGTATATGGCAAACGTAACAGCCGATGTTGGCGGAGTGACTGAAACTATACAAACATCTGAACTGGGCGGTGCGGTATATGCTCCTACTCCAAAAAGTGACCAGCGTGAAGCTGTGGCATTTTTACACCACCAGCTTTTTACAACCCCAACCTGGCTTATTGATAAAAATATCTGGGATAAAATTAAAAATCCTGGAGACAGCGATCCTGTAGCTATTTCGCAGGAAATGGTGTTAAATAGCTTGCTAAGCACAGAACGATTAAATAGGATGCAGGTATCAACCGATCGTTTTGGGCCATTGAAAGCGTACAGTGCGCTTGAATTATTAAATGATATTCAAAATGGATTTTTTAGTGAATTAATATCTAAAAAGCCAACTGACAGTTATCGCCGTCGGCTACAAAGAAGTTATGTAGACAAAATCAGCAACATTGTTCATCCATCCTCAGGTAGTAGCTTTACCATCATTTCGTTTAGCCGTTCCAGTCCTTTATTGCCAACTGATGTAAGCAATACCGATATTCCATCTATTGCAAGAGAGCAGTTAACGCTGTTAAAAAGCCAGATAGCAAAAGCGATTCCCGTTATAAAAGATAAGATGAGCAAAATACACCTGGTTGATTTGCAACAAAGAATTGAAGAGGCACTCGAGACAAAAAAATAAAAAAGAAACTTGGTACAAACATTAAAAGTGCCTATAATGTTTGTTTAAAAGGTGATGCTTGTTCCGTATCAAGTTAGGCCACCTTCTACGGGATGCAGTGTCTGAAATCTTTCTTGGTTTGCAATTCTTGTTTTCAAAACGATTTTGTTTCGCGCTCCTTTAAAATAGCATTGCCAACCGCGCACTCAAGACAACGTCTCAGGTCGCAGTAATTATTTTTCAATTCAATAAGGGCCTGGCTCTCTAATGCGTTGTCATTTGAAACACCATACGCTGTCCATTTTTTTGTAATGGTATTTTTTTCTGCCGATAGTTCACTTAACCACCGCAATGCTTTGTCTTTCATTGCTTCATCCTGTTTGTATGAACCATAAGCAAATAAAACAGGTATGGCAGTGTTTATAATAATATTTTCGGTCATTTGCATTCCCAATTGTTTAGGGTGGTACTCGCTCGCTTCCCCTATCGTGTAATGATAATGCCAGTAATCGTTCGCTGTTACATTTAATAATTCTTTTACCTCTGTTGCATTGTCTGTTTCTTTAATTTTTGAAAATAAGTGCGAGGACTTATAGATCAACATTGCCAATTGAGCGAGGCGTATGGTAGGAAAACTTGCAGGCCGCATTCTTAAAAAAAACGGTTTTACAGGCACCGGCTTCAGTTGATATTTTTTCTGATAAAAAAGGTATTCTTTTTTTAAAAGCTTTGGATAATCTTCATCAAAATCCTCGTTAAGCAAACCTGCCTGGCCCAATAAAAATCCTTCAAGCTGGTGTATCTGGTTTTTATGTTTTGCAAGAATGTTAACAGGAATACTTCTGGCAACAGTCTCGAAAATATCAGCATTTACTTTTATGCCAAAATTACGTGAAAGCAGCCACCAGAAGACTTCTTCCCAATGCTGATTTGCGTCTGCCAACAAACTCAATATTTGAGAAGATTTACGTTGCAATCTTTCTATAGACATTCGTTCTTTCCAGGCAAGCCATTTCATTTCGCTAAAGACAGGCAAATATGAATCGCAAGGAACAAATGACTTGTGCAACATCAACTCTTTAAAACGGTCTAATAATAATTTAGGAACAAGATTTTGAAGAGATAAGATCGGCAACACAGATCCATTCTCAAAATAAATATCGGCGTCATTTTCCCAAACCACATGTAAAATAACGTTTGAATAGTTTTTATCTGCGGTATGGTTATGCTTATTCCAGTCTGATGATTTATGATGAATTTCTATATTTCCGGCCCACGTAGTATTATTAATGATAATTTTTGCATCAAGAAAATCTGGCCCCTGGTGAGTGTTATAATGTCCCGTATGAACAATGGTCAAACTTTCACCCCTATCTGTTTGCAACTCTTTTTTATTGAAGTATTGAAACTGCCAAATAAATTGAAGAAGGCGTTCATTCATAAGTGGAAACTTCTTTAGGTACTATATCTTGTCAGCAAAATACATTCCCTGGCAATTTTTTCAATCACTCCCCCAACAAACAAAAGTAAAGGCTCCTTAACAATGGTTATGTAATCCATCATTTTTTTTCAGTGAAGAGCAAAAAGAAAAATACGTTTCTAATAAAAATCTTAAAAAAATTTGAATACTCCTAAAGACTTTCGTTCAACCTGGCAATTTCCTGCACTACCCTGCTAACCGGAAGGCCCATAACGTTGTAAAAATCGCCAGCCACCGATTTTATACCTGTTACACCAATCCACTCTTGTATTGCGTATGCGCCTGCTTTGTCATAAGGTTTATAGTTGTCTACATAATATTCTATCTGCTCGGGAGTAAGTGTATGAAACTCTACTGAAGTAATATCAGAAAAAGCAATTTCACCTTTTTCGTGCATCAATACTACACCTGTAATTACGTTGTGAGTTCTGCCCGATAACGCAGTTAATATACTTATGGCATCTTCCCGGTGTTGCGGCTTTCCGATTATTTGAGAATTCAGTACAACTACAGTATCTGCTGCTAAAATTATTTCGTTGTTGAATTTGCCCTGACTTTGTTCATCAATATATTTCTTTACTTCAACGGCTTTTTGCTTTGCTATGTATATTGGAACATCTGCCGTATTCAATCCTTCAGGATAAGTTTCATCAGTACTTCTTATCACAATTTCGAAAGGAATTTCAGCCCATTCCAATAGTTGTTTTCTTCGGGGAGACTGAGAAGCAAGTATAATTTTTCGCATCGGTAAATGTACCTGAAAATTTGTTTTTACAGCATTTGTGAAAATAACAAAAACTCTTTTTACATGAGAATTATAAAATAATTGTTTGTACCCATAGAGTAAGAATTTGATAACAATTGCATAACCGCCAGTTAATAAAAGAATAACATAAAATAATAACTTTTGAAATTCTGTTATCAACAGTTATTTATATCCTAACTATATATGAAACCACATATAACGAATGTTAAACATAAAAAATTTTCTATGCTAATGGAAGATACCATTCAAAAACTGGAAGACATACCGGACCTGGAGAAAAAGCAGGTATCAGAAAAAATAAAAGAACTTAAAAACAATAAAAATGCATTAGAAGAAATATACGCAAATTACCAGGTTAAATTAAAAGAAGTCAGCAACCTGTTAGATAACTATGAGAGAACGCAACAAACATCGAGAATACAATTGCGCAAAATGCAATTGTGGCTAAAGTACACGCATACTAAACTGATGAAATACTTATTTCAATAAATAAAGGCTGTAAAAAAAACGATATAAAAATAAAAACCGTCTTCACAAATGCGAGACGGTTTTTTAATTATATAGGAAAGTCTGAAGAAAGATTATCTACCCCAAACCGCCCATTGAGCAGTCCAGTCATTTGAAGCATCCATTGCTCCTATAAAAGTAACCTTGTCAAAAAAAGCATCATTTAAAGTGCCCACGTCAAATTTTGCTTCTGTTGCAACAGCAGGCGAAGTAGCTTGTGGCTTCAGGTTTGGAGCAGCATTGTTAAAGGGATCAGTCAGCTTTATATCATCGGCATTTGCAAACAACTGACTTTTGTAAGTAGTAAGCGTTAGGCTCGATAATGTTGCAGAGTCAAGAAAAGTACCAACGTTGGCTACGCGGAAAGGACTTGCATAAGCATGTAAAAAGCTGTTATAAAAACGGCTTACGCCCTGCACATAGTACGAAGCTGTAGAGTCTTGTTCAATATCTAACCCTGCTTTTTGTCCCCCCATCACTATAGAGTTAGCAAGTACAAATTTACTACCTCTTCTCCAACGCATTCCAAAACCATAATCTGCACTGGTATTAGCTGCATTGTTTGGGCCGATAGCTGTGAAGTTAGATAAAACAGGATAAGTAACAGGCGCTTTACTTAAAAGGAAACCATTGGAAGGGTTCACATTATCAACCTCAAAGTTGTTTGAGATATCACCTGTAGTACCTTTAGGATCAGTGAATGCAGGGTCTTTTACTGAAATAGCATATTGAATTTTTCCAGAAAAACCGTCATCCATATCAAAATCGTCATCAGCAGAGTTATAAGCAATCAAATGCTTACAGTTTACAGTTCCACCAAAAAATTCGAAAGCATCATCAAGACCTCTTACCACCTGTACATAGTCAATAGTGGTTCCTGAACCTACACCGTACAGAGACAGGCCATTTACTTCATCACCCGGATTAACAGCTTTACCTGCATATTCAATTCTTACATATTTTAAAACTCCTGAATTATCTGCATCATTTGTTCCGCCGAAAACACTAAACTGCGGATCCACTCCGCCTTCTATTACAGAATGGTTACCATTTCCCTTTGCCTGTCCTACAAGAACAACACCTCCAAAATCACCAGGCGATGGAGCTGTTTCATTGGAGGTAAAAACGATAGGATCGGCAGCAGTACCTTGAGCCATTATTTTTGCAGTCCGATATATAATAAGTACCCCTGCAGAGTCTTTATTAGAAACAATTTTGGTTCCCGGATCGATTGTAAGTGTAGCTCCGTTGGTGACGTATACGTAACCCCGTAACCGATAAACCTTGTCTTTGGTCCAGTGTTGGTCGGTCGATATTACCCCCCTTATTTCTCCGGAAGAACTGGTGGTATCTGTCGGGTTTGTAACTGTTCCCGGATCCAACATGTCATCGCTCTTTTTACAAGAAGCAAAAAATATTGCTCCTAAACAAAACATAGCTGTTAGCTTTTTCATTTTTTCCTTAAAATTTTATTGAAACAAAACTCAATTTGTAATGTTAACCCAGCATTAAGCAATGGTTAACAATTGATGAATTAATAACCGGTGATAATAACTTCTTACTTGAAATTGTATTTAAATGAAACTGTGGTAGTGGTTCCGTATTTATACGAATTAATTATTCTGTCTTCGCCTGCTTTAAAGTTGATATTGGTTGCCTTCGGATCAAATTTGTAGTACCAGCTATAAGACTGTGCAAGTATATCACTGATGGTAAGCTTTATTTCAAACTTGTTTTTGGCAAGTTTTTTTGTTATCTGCACATCAAACATATCTCTTGGCTTTTCATATATATTTAGACCCGCACCAAGTATTGATCTGAACCGCAATCTCGGTCCTATTTTATTATACAATGCATTTACAACAAAATCATCTTCAGATGAAGAGTAAGTCAATCCACCATTTACAAGATATGGCGATTGGCCTTGTAGAGGATTGCTGCTGCTGATACCTCCAAATGTTACCCCGCCTTTTATATAAGCAGCATTTGCATAAGCTGTTAGACGGCTAAAAAAAGCAGTATTAATAAAATCCATTTTTTTTCTTGCCTCCACTTCTATACCATATGCACTTGCATGATCTGCGTTGCTGTAAGAAAACTTATCGTTACCCAGGTTTACCTGCTCTATGGGCTTATCGAAATATTTATAAAACAAACTTGCTGACAATATTTCTCCTGCCGCTGGAAACCATTCGTATTTCAGATCGGCATTGGTATTCTTAGCTCTTACCAGGTCAGGATTTCCGAGAACGGAAATATAATTTTCGTAATCGTAAGTTTCATAAGAAGCGAGCTCCCTGAACTCTGGCCTGTTAACCGCCTGAGAACCGGCTAAACGCAAATTAGCTTTATTACTGAGAGAGTAAGTTAACAGTAATGAAGGCAACACGTCTGTATTGTCTTTTTCAATATTCTTCTTATTGGCGGCTGTTACTTTCTGGTTGTATTTCTCAACTCTTGCGCCCCAGGTCAGTTTCACCTTGTCTGAAAACTTATTATCAAGCATTACATAACCCGCGTTAGAAATCACCTGCCCTTTGTAATCAATAGATTGGGAAGGAATGTTGGCAAGTGATAAATTGTACTGATTAATTGTTTGTGGTTGTAACACATTTGAGAAATTTAATCCTTTTGAAATTTCAATAGGAGTCGATACACTGTTAAGTGTGCCATAGCCTAAAGCATCTACCTGTACATTTCTATCCCGGAAATAATTATAAGTGCCAAATTTTAACTTCTGCTGTTTTCCAAAAAGGTTGAATTGTTTGGTAAGGTTAAGATTTGCGGCATAAATTCCTTCGGATAAAAAAGAATAAATTCTACCCGCATTTCTTATTTCAGGCGAATTTTCGTAACCGACTTTAAGATAATAAGTTGAAGGCGTACCGCTATTGGTAACAAACGTGAGTATTTTTTGATCAGGCTGATTTCTATAGGTTAAACCATAAGAGGTAGCCCAATCGACTGTCCAGCCTTTATTGAGACTATGCAAACCCTCGAGCACCGAGTTGAAAAGGCCATTGTTCATAGCCTCGGTGTTGGTACTCTTATAATAAAACACTTCGGGATTGTTCACCTCGTTGCGCCCGTTTCTTAATGCTACCGTTTTGGTAAATTCATTATTAAAAATATTTTTCCACGATAGCTTACTTTTTCCATAAGTGTAGGTAAGATTTAGCAAAGCTGACAAGTTCTTTCTTTCATCATAATTGGTGGTTCCATACTCATACTGAAAAAGCTTATCACTGGTGGCTAAGTATTCGTCCCTTACACGGTTTACAACTCTTCTGCCTGCACCATAATTAACAGAATAAATAAAACCTAACTTATTATTACCAATAATTTTGGTATCGCCGCCTGTATAGGAAAAACTTACATTAGGCATACTTTTATAAGCAGGATCAAAGCCAAAAGTATTGGGGAAAAGCTTGGTGACTTCTCTTTTAAAGTGAGGAGAAGTGTTGAAGAAAGCAGCGCCTCTTCTTCTATAATATGCACCAGGAATAAGCCGTGATTTGTTATCAAAAAAACCTGCCCAATCAAGATTGCCGTTATCCCTGCTTTTATAAAAATCTTTAAAAGTCGTTAGTGTATTAAAACCGACTGATAAAGACAATTCGTTTAACTGATTTGCAGGAAAATCTTTGGTGGAAACTTTAATCGCGCCGCCAGAGAAATCTCCTGGCAAGTCTGGTGTAGACGATTTATAGATTACCAGGTTATCTATTAAGGATGAGGGAATAATGTCAAATGAAAAAGCTTTTTTATCAGGTTCTGTGCTGGGCAATACGGAGTTATTGAGCAAGGAAGTATTATACCTTTCACTCAATCCCCTGATGACTACAAATTTATTATCCTGCACAGAAGCCCCGCTTACTCTTTTCAAAACCTCCCCGGTGCTTCTGTCTGGCGATCTCTTGATGGCCTCAGCAGAAATACCATCCGAAATAGATGAACTGTTTTTTTGCTGAAGATATAATGATGAAACTGTTTCTTTTCGCGTACTTGCTGACCTTACCGTAACATTACTTAATTGGCTGCTGGTCCTTTGCAGGGCAATCGTGAACGTTTGACCTGCCGTTGCTGCAGAAATATTTTTTAATGTTTTAGATGTAAAACCGATGCTGCTTACGGAAATATTAAACTTACCATCTTGAGGTATCACTAAAAAAAAACCTCCTTCCGCATCTGAATTTGTACCTTTTTTATTTTGTTCTATTACTATAGAAGCTCCTACAATAGGGCTGTTACTTTCTACATCTACTACTTTACCTGAAATTCTGTTAGTTTGCGCAGACCCAACTGAAACAATTTGAATAAGAAATAAGAAAATAAAAATTTTCTTTAGCGCTTTATTAGCAGCCATGGTTTTTATAATTTGAGGACGAAATTCTACCTCTACTATTATTGAATTGTTAACTAAAAATTACTTTACCGTTAACAAAGTCGTTCGTATAAAATTTTAATATTAATAATAGTACGCATCGAATTCATTTAGGAGTTTAATGCCATAGAGGTAAAGTCAAATGCAATTCATTTTATTTTTTAAATTCTTGTTTTTAGTCTTCTTACAGAACTTCCCTACCCAAACAACAAATAAAATTTATTTTCGTAGATTGCTTACAGAACGATCAATAACTAAAAATGAATGGCGGACATAGATGTTTTACAATACTTACAGGAACAATTTTCATCAAAGCAAGAAAAGTTTATACCTGATACAAAAAATGCAGCACAAAATGAGAAGCTGGTTGTAGTATTGAAGCAGCATAGGTTTTACAAGCAATTGTGTATAGAATTGTATAAAGCAACTGCTACGCTGGCGGGGAAAATAAAAAATCCGCTAACACCTGTCAACCCTTTAGACGTTGTATGGAAAACAAATGATCCTCGTGAACTTCAATTTTTTTCAGCTATTGCCCGCTTTCAGAATAATGCCACAGCAAATAAATCAGCAGCGGACATAGACGCGTTAAGAGCCCTTATAAAAAATCCACTAAATCTTTCTTTTTTGTATCACAACCCAGAATTTTCAGAAAATGTTGTTGCTGGTTCACTCGCCCCTGTAACTGTAGGATCGGTTGCAGATGACGTAATGCTTTTCGTTGATAAGAAAGTGAATGAATATGAAGTTACACTTGAGATTAAAATAAAAGGCTTCCAATACAATCTAAAAGATGTTGAGATCAAGTATGATTTTTTTGTTTTGATAAATGATGCCATTCATTTAATTGCCAATTTTCAAATTCTGCACGTAGTTCAGTCCTTTAAGCAAAACAAGGGCGGTTTATCTTTTAATGAAACCAAATTCAAGGAGTTCCGGCAAAACATACTTTCAAAACTGGAAGATATAATGAGTGTATATTATTCATATATAGAAGTTGGCACCCAGAAGCAAATAGAGAATAGTGAAGTGAATGTGCGGGAAGAAAAATATATTTTTTTATCTGATCTTGATAATTATGTTTTAATAGACCCCGTAATGAAATATGGAACTGCAGAGATTCCGGTCCGAACAAAAAGGCCGGTCTATGCAACGGATAATAAGGGAAATACATTTACTATAAAACGTAATGAGGAAGCTGAGATCAAGTTCATAGCATTGTTAATAAAGCAACATCCTGACTTTAATGAACAACTTGATAATTACCTCCCCTATTTCTATTTGCATAAAAAACGATTTTTAAATGAAGACTGGTTTTTAAATGCGTTTGAAGAATGGGAAAATCACGGCATTTCGGTATTTGGCTTTAACCAATTGAAAGGAAACAAACTGAATGCACATAAAGCAAAGATCACTATTCGTGTTACCAGTGGTACCAATTGGTTTAATACCGACATACAAGTTCGTTTTGGAAGAAAGAAAGCGCCGCTAAAACAGTTGCAGCAATCGGTACGCAATAAAAATAAATATGTCCACCTCCACGATGGGACACTGGGCATTCTTCCTGACGAATGGATTGAAAAATTTTCGAGCTATTTTAATGCAGGAGAAATTATACATGATGAATTGATTACGCCTAAAATAAATTTTTCAGCAATTTCTCAATTGTATGAAACTGAATTACTCGATGAGCAAGTGAAGAGTGAATTGTTGATGTTTCATTCAACATTTGAAAATTTTGATTCTATACCCTATATAGAAGTTCCTGCTGAGTTAAACGCTACCCTTCGTGATTACCAGAAGCATGGACTATACTGGCTAAACTTTTTGGATGACTACAACTTCGGAGGCTGCCTTGCAGATGATATGGGCCTGGGTAAATCAATTCAAATAATTGCCTTTATTTTATCCCAAAGAAAAAAAAGGAAACATAATACCAATCTTATTGTAGTACCAACCTCGCTTATTTTTAACTGGCAGGCAGAAGTTGAAAAGTTTGCACCGTCGATTAAAATATATATCATAAATGGCTTAGGTAAAGCAAAAGACGTACAGCAATTTAACAATTATGAGATCGTTCTTATCTCTTATGGAACCTTACTGGCAACTGTTACTTACTTAAGAAAGTATGAGTTCAATTATGTTTTTTTGGATGAATCGCAAAACATTAAAAACATCGACTCACAGCGCTACCAGGCAGCAAGGCTTTTACAAGCAAGAAATAAAATTGCCATAACAGGTACGCCTGTTGAAAACAATGTATTTGATTTGTTTGCGCAGACGTCTTTTGCATGCCCGGGATTACTAGGCAATAAACAACATTTTAGAGATATTTATTCTATTCCTATTGATAAGTTTAAAAGCAGCAAAAGGGCTATTGAACTACAGCAAAAAGTTGCGCCATTTATTTTAAGAAGAACAAAAAAACAGGTCGCAACAGAATTACCAGAAAAGACAGAAATGGTACTGTATTGCCCAATGGACACTGTACAACGCAAAGTGTACG
This sequence comes from Segetibacter koreensis DSM 18137, assembly GCF_000374045.1. GTDB lineage: Bacteria > Bacteroidota > Bacteroidia > Chitinophagales > Chitinophagaceae > Segetibacter > Segetibacter koreensis. The sequence goes on from NZ_KB893359.1 coordinate 200,235, forward strand.
ATGCCTATGAAAAAGAGTTTCGTGAATTTATTACAGCAGAAAGCAACGAAGAAATCAAAAAAAATTCAATGCATGTTTTAAGAGGATTAACGAGGCTGCGACAAATTTGCAATTCACTGGCGTTATTGGTAGATGAAAAACTGTATGGAGACGCATCTGCCAAAATAGACCTGCTTGTGGAACAAATTGAAAACAAATCTGACCAACATAAAATATTAATCTTCTCACAGTTTGTTACAATGCTCGACCTGGTAAAAAAAGAATTAAAAACAAGAAACATTAGGTATGAGTATCTTACCGGGAGTACAAAAAACAGGGAGGCTGTAGTTAATAACTTCCGGGAGAATACAAATGTGCGAGTGTTTCTCATCAGCCTGAAAGCCGGGGGTACGGGTTTAAATTTGATTGAAGCCGATTATGTTTACCTTTTAGATCCCTGGTGGAACCCTGCAGTGGAAAACCAGGCTATTGACCGCAGTTACCGGATAGGGCAAAACAAACACGTAGTGGCCATCCGGCTGATCTGCCCTGATACAATTGAAGAAAAGATTATGAAGCTGCAAGCCTCTAAAAGAGATCTATCGGATGAGGTGGTTAAAACAGACGCCTCAATTTTAAAGTCCATTACAAAAAATGATTTGCTCGAGTTGGTGAAGTCCCGGACACTATAGCTAATAAGAAGCCGTTGATGGAGGAGACGGAAATACGAGATGCAAAGATTTCTGCTCCTTTTGGTTCGATGCGCCTTTTTATTTATTCAGATATTTTTTTCACTTATTCTAACAACTCAACACGACTCACTTTATCAAGAGGTATAGTATGAGGTTCATCGAAAGTATAACTGGTTGAGTCTTTCATATAAAGATAGATTTTTGACAATACTGAATCTTCCCCTTTCTTAAGCTGATATCCGTTAGTTTCTACGTTTTTTACATTTACAAGACGAGATGAGTCCACTTTATCAAGGGTAACCGTCATTTCTTTTTTTGCCTTATCCAGATCCACAGAAGTAATATTATATACGTTTATACCGGACTGCAGAATGAAGTACCGTTGATCCTTCTTTGCCCGCTCTATAACGCCCGGATATTTAGATTGGGAGGTAACCGTCTTTGCATTTAAATAACCATTAGAACAACTTGAGAAAGCAAATGAGAAAATAAAGGCAAAAATGGCAATACTGTAGAACGGGGAAGTCTTCATAGAAGTTTTTTTTGGTAAAAGAAGGCTAATTTTATTGAAAGTAAAAACATTTCCAGATGTGTAAACTTACTTATTTTTCTAATTGTCTTTCAGTTTTTTGCCATTGCAGCATGGCACCCGTTCGTTTATCAAGTAAAAACTACTAAATCCCGTAATTAGGAATAATATAATTAATCATCTCTCATATAACATTTGATTTTTTTATTATATATTGAAGGATAATCTCATCAAAAAATTGTAATGAAGAAAGTAGAAATGTTTATCCTTTTAATACTAATAATATTATTTGGATGTAAAAAACAAGCAGAGCAACTTTTACAAGTAGATAATAATTCTACTATAGTTAAAGAAACAGGCTCATATGGTACTGCTGCGATTCCAAACTCAACAGCAACCGTCCCTCACGTGCCAAGTCATATAATTTTTGTCTGGTTTGAGAATAAGGACTACAATGCAATCATAGGAAACCGGGCTGCACCTTACATAAACTCTTTGATTACCCGGGGTACGCTGTTCACTAACACTTATGGATTAACACATCCAAGTTATCCAAATTATATTCGTTTTTTTTCGGGGCAATCCAATGGTGTAGTTGATGACAACTGTATAAGTGGCAGCCCCTTTAAAACCAGTACAATGTATAACTCTTTAAAGGGCAAAGGTGTTTCCTTTAAATGGTTTAGTGAAGGTTTGCCATATGCAGGTAGTCGCACATGTAGTTCAGGTTATTATAAAGAGAAACATAATCCCACTACAGTATTTACCCAGGTTCCTGATACAATAAATCAACCTATCACTGCTATGAATTTAACCGACACATCAAAATATAAATACTTACCGAGAGTTGCCTGTGTTACACCTAACATGATTAATGATATGCACGACGGAACGATTAACCAGGGTGACACCTGGTTTAAAAAGAATTTTAGCAAACTAATTGACTGGAGTATTAAGCATAACTCAATTGTGGTGGTTTATTTTGACGAAAGTGAAAGTGGAATTAATAACAGAATTCCGGTAATCGCGGTTGGACAATATGTTGCTGCCAATTTAAAATTAGTTACAAAATATGACCATTACAATTGGACAAAAACAGTCTGCGCTATGTTTGGCGCGAATAACACGTGGACTTCAAACTTAAACAGCAGACAACTTATTACCGGATGTTGGAAATAACCCTTACCTAAGAAATTTTGGCCTAAACAATAGAAGTGGCTTTACTAATTTCCCTGTAAATAAATGAGCCACAAATATGCCTGCGTGCAAACCTACCGGGAGTATCAGCATTAACCAATTTGATGTAGAGAGATCTTGGCACATCAAAATATTCATAGCAGTTGCCTTCCGCATAGGTTATCTGAAGGTTTGCTCCTTTATAATTATAATCTACAATTATAGAAGAGGTTATAATATTTGTATATTCCTCTAAAGACGAGGCATGTGTCTCAGGAGAAATGCTAACTAAAAAATGATAAGCTTCAATTACCTTCTTGCTTTTTTCCTGCGCCGCCTCCAGTTCACTACTATCCTGGAATTTATCCGGGTGCCATTCTTTCATCAAATTCCTGTAAACTGTCTTTAATTCCTTTAAACCTGCCTTTTCATCAACACCCAGCATTTTTCTGTAACCAATGATCTTCTTCAATTTCCTTAAATTTCTGCAATGCTACGCTCTTTTAGTGTTTAAACGCCAAGAACTATCAAATATAACATTCTACTATGATCTCTTTTGCGCGATAGTAGCGCGAAGTATCTGCATCTCGCTCACTTCACACCTCTATCTTACTCAATATTTACACCTCTCATTCATTAATAATTATTTAACGTAACTTCCAAAAATAATTAAATATCTATCTTAGTAATCCTTAGATGTTCGAAAGCAAACATTGGAAAGACATTGAGTGTGGAGACCTTAACGCATATTCCAAGGCTTATGTTTTCTACTATAATAAATTATTTAATTATGGTAGAAATTTTACCGATAACACGGCAATTATAGAAGATGCTATACAAAGTGTTTTCATTATGGTTTGGAAAAACCGGGAAAAACTCAATGCTATTCACTCTCCTCACACGTACATTTTTTCTGCTTTTCGAAATCATATTTTTAAAGAAAAAAAGAATTTACTTGAAACAAGTTTGTTTAAAATAAAACAAGACGAAGATTTTGAGTTTGGGATTGATGCGATCTTAATCAGTAAGGATACAAGTGCGGAATTGAGCAATCGAATTCAACAAGCTTTAAATAAACTTACGGCGAGGCAAAAAGAAGCTATTTTTCTAAGATTTTATGAAGCCTTATCGTATGAGGAAGTTGCGCAGGTAATGCATATCTCTGTAAAAGCAACTTACAAACTAATGGCCAGATCTTTATTACAACTAAAAGAACTTATGTAAATCAGATTTACACAAGTTCTTTTTATTTATAACATTCGGGGGAGGTGAAAAGATAGGAGTCTTATTTAAAAAACTTTGAAATTTTCACTCGAATATTTAATATCCAGGATTCTGTATCAAAGTAGCATTGCCATTTTGCATGCTTAAATCTATCTGAGCTTGCGGAATTGGGTACAGCTCGTTTTTCCCTTTTGTAAACCTGGCCCCGTTCATGTATTGAAAAGTGTATCCGGGAATATGAGTTTCATGCTGGATGTAAGCGTTCAATACATTGGCCATATAACCTGTACCATTATCATAGCGTTGTAAATCAAAAAAGCGATGCCCTTCCATTGCCAATTCTATTTTTCTTTCAAAACGAACAGCTTTTCGTGCATAATCCTGTCCCTGTTGGGAAAATTGCCCTGTATAAACACCGATCTTATAGTTAGCAGCAGGAGTATTGGTAAATCCTTTTGAAGGATCATTATTATCTACGTAAGTATGTACCCATCCTTCAGGATTAGCTGCGCGGGCTCTAACCATGTTTACATATGCTTCTGCCTGCGAAAGGCTTCCTGCTTCCACTTCACATTCTGCTGCCCATAGTAAAACATCTGCATAACGGATCATTACATAATTGTTAGAAGTTACCTCATTTACGGCCCAGCCCTCGTAGGTATCACTGGTTGCGGCCTGGTCTGCTCTATAATACACATTTTTAATAGAAATATAAGGTCCCATTGCATCCTGCGAAACAATCCATATTCTTCCAGGCATTAAACCCCAGTCAAGGTATGGAATACCTCTTCTTCCTGCTGTATAATCGAGTCTTGGGTCAAGGGTTCCTGTATAAGGTGTAAAAGGAGCATCGCTGGCTATACCCTGATCATTTTTTACATCGAAATCATTCCAGGTATCAAGCAAAGGCAAACCAGTAACCGGATCAGTTTTAAAGGAATTTACAAGGCTAAAAGATGGCTGGTAGAACCCACAGCAGGTAGCAGGGCCACCGCTGGAGAAATTAAGAACATCACCTGCATTTCCGTTGGCTCCGTTTGCGTTATCGTGCACTGTCATCTGCACAGAAAATACCGCTTCTGAATTATTTTTTTTGGAGGGATTGAAGTTGTCAGCAAACTTTTGTAAAAGTGCATATTTTGCACCCGAAGACGTTACTCCTTTGGTTATAATATCTGTCAGCAAAGTTCTTGCGTCAGCAAATTTTTGTTGAAACATGTATGCTTTTGCCAAAAATGCTTTCGCTGCCCAACTGTTTGCACGTGCGATCTCACTTTTTGTATCTGTTAAGTTTGTTGCTGCAAACTCAAGATCCTCTTCTATTTTTGGCCAGATGGGCGTGGTGTTAGGAACATTATAATTATTATTTACAAAACCTATCGTTTCATCTACGTAAGGAACGTTCCTCCATATTTTTGCCGCCTCAAAATGATAAACTGCCCGTAAAAACCTTGCTTCTGCCGTAATTTGTTTTGCTTCTTCATCTGATATTGAACCATCTGTTACCTTCGCCAATATCCTAAGCACATCATTAGCCCGCTGTACACCGGCATACAAGGCTGTCCATTTCTCATTAAAAGGAAGAATTACAGGCGTTTCTGTATAATTTTCAATTTGCTGGTATTCTGATATGTCACCATATTCAGAACCTTTATGTGCGTCGTCCGATGCTATACCACCAAGCACCCAGTTGCTTACAGGAGTGTAGAAAGGAGCGCCGGTACCGCTTTGTCCTACTCCATCGAGTAAGGAATAAGCTCCGATCAATAAACCTTCTACTCCGGCTTTGTTGGCGAGTGTAGTTTCGCTTAGCGAACCTAACGGTTGTTTTTCAAGATAGTCTTTTTTACAAGCATACAGTAATAACAGGCAAGTAAAACAGGTAGCAATTATGAATTTATAATTAGATGGTTTCATGATTTTTTAAATTTTAAGAACGAATACTATTAAAAGGTAACATTTACTCCGACCAAAAAATTCTTCTGATTATTTGGATAATTACCGTAATCTATTCCGAAAGCAGAACTGGCCTGAGTACCACCCAGGCTTCCGGCAAGTTCAGGATCTAGCCCGGTATATTTGGTGATCGTAAATAAATTAGCGGCTTGCAAGTATACCCTGATCTTGCTAACGTTATATCTTTTTAGTATCGCAGGATTAATGCTATATCCCAGCATTAAAGATCTCAATTTAAGAAACGAACCATTTTCTTTATAGTAAGAATTGAAGACCCCGTTAGTGCTGAAGGTACTTGCATACTCCGCTATAGGAGTTTTAGCGTTTGGGTTCTGGGGAGTCCATGCATTCTTTAACACGTTACTTTTTCCCTTGCCTTCTGACGTGCCAAAGAAATCAGTATAATAACGTACAAAGTTAATAACATCATTACCTTGCGATCCGTAAAAGATGGTTGAAAAGTCAAAACCTTTATAGGTTGCACTGAGGTTTACGCCATAAGTAAAGTCTGGGTTAGGATTACCAAAAAATGTACGGTCCTCCGGGTTTATCTGACCATCCCCATTCACATCTCTGTACCTGAAACGACCCGGCGCCGCATCTGTTTGTGTCGGAGATTTTGATACTTCAGCATCGTTTTGGAATAGACCTACCACTTCATAACCATAGAAAGAGCCTACAGGGTGACCAACCTGGTTGCGAACCAGATTACCTATGCGTGAACCTGAAACATCAAAATAACCGGGATCAGGAATTGTAACCACTGAATTTTTATAAGTAGTAAGGTTTACTCCTATATTGTACTTAAAATTATTAGTTCCATTGCCATGATAGTTAGCAGAGAAATCCCACCCTTTATTTTGAATATCGCCGATGTTTATGGTTGGGGGATCAGCATTGCCAGTAGTTGCGGGCAAAGGCTGGGGAAATAATAAGCCATTGACAGACTTTTTATACCACTCTACAGAAAGATCTACTTTGTAATTAAGAATGGTAGCATCTACTCCTGCGTTTGAAATAATATCCTGCTCCCACCCGGTGTTGGGGTTTCCATTTCTTGACTGAAAAAATCCTTGGCGTGTAGAGCCGGAGCCAGTCATGTCATAATAGGAAGTGCCAAACCCGGAACCAAACAGAGTGAATGCATTAGAAGCACCTACGTTTGCCTGTGATCCCAAAATGCCATAACTGCCTCTGACTTTTAGGTCATTTATGAAAGCCACACTTTTCATGAATTCCTCATTAGATACTCTCCATCCTAATGAAAATGATGGGAATATACCGTATCGTTTGTTTGAACCAAATACAGAAGATCCATCTCTTCGAATTGTAGCTCCCAGTAAATATTTGTCATTGAAAGAATAATCCAGGCGACTAAAGAGAGAAAATAAAGTATTTACGTAAGCATTACTATAATTTGTAACGTTACTTGTCCCGTTATTTAGAAAAAGGTAATTAGGATCGGTCGAGAAAAAACCATTAGAACTTCCTCCCAATGCTTCACCATAATTTTTAACCGCTTCAGAGCCCGCTAATACTTTAATACTGTGTTTACCAAATGTATTATTATAGTTTAGCGTATTCGTAAAGGTGTAACTACTATTAAAAAAAGCATTCTCGTTATAGCTATTCTGACTGGTATGGCCTTGCTTGTCATTATAAGCATTAAAGGTAAAATTATGTGTGCTTTGGTGATCAACAGTGCCTCCAAAACTGCTGCGGGCAGTAAAGTGATTAAGAAAACTTACTTCAGCATATACGTTACCTATTACATCCCATGCATTGTTTTTGTTATTGGCGGTCCGTTGCTGCACCGCCACAGCATTTTCTACTGTACCGAGTTCAGGCCCTAACCATGTACCTCCATAATTTCCTTTTATATCATATACCGGTATTACGGGCAATGTGCGGAAAGCTAAAGAAACCGCATTACCTTCCTGCTGATTACTAAAGCCAGGATTTTGCTTGTAAAATAAATAAACGTTTTCTCCGATTTTTATATTTTTGTTTATCTTCAGTTCGGTATTAACCCTTGCAGAATATCTTTTTAAATAGGTATTTATTAATGTTCCCTGCTGATCTAAATAACCCAGCGAAAACAAGTAATTAGACTTATCTGTTCCGCCGCTACCAGTGATAGTATGGCTTTGCATGGGTGCCGGCTTAAAAATTTCATGAAACCAGTCGGTGCCGGATTTATTTATTCGTTGAATCAGGTAGTCGCTTCCCGGGTTTGATGCATCAAAATTATAATTTGCAGGATCAACGGCCGCGTCTCCCTCCATAGCTGTACCCGCACTCGAGGGGCCTGCATATGTATAATCAGGAAGTCCATTTGCAAATAATACAGTTCCTGGATTTACCTGCTTGAAAAGTGTAGCGTAATCCTGGGAGTTTAATAAATTAAATACGTTGCCTTTGGAGGGAGTTTGAACGCCATAATAGGAATCTAATGAAATAGTTGGTTGACCAGACTTTCCTTTTTTTGTGGTTATTACAATTACCCCATTGGAACCTCGCACACCATAAATAGAAGCAGCACCTGCATCTTTTAATACCTGCATGGAGGCTATGTCATTTATATTCAGGTCTGATAAGCTTCCCTGGACACCATCGACAATAATTAAAGGTTGAGAATTTCCGAATGAAGTCACCCCGCGGATAAAAATGTCATTTCGTCCGCCCGGGGCACCGGAGCCAATTACAGTTACTCCTGAAGCTTGCCCCTGCAGTGCCTGCTCGGCAGAACCTGTTGGAATAGATTTTAAAGCATTCACATCCACAACCGCTACTGAGCCGGTTATATCCTTTTTCCTTTGAATGGAGTATCCTGTCATGACAACTTCATTCAATACTTTTGTCTCTTCTGAAAGGTTTACATTAATGATACTTTGTCCACCAACCGGTATTTCTTTTATGATATAGCCAATTGAACTAAATACTAAAGTGCCATTATCAGCTACATTAATTGAATATTCGCCGTTAGCGTTAGTGGAAGTGCCGGTTTCTGTTCCTTTTACGTGCACAGTTACTGCAGCAATCGGCTTTCCGGCACTGTCAGCTACTTTACCTTTAACGATCTGATCTTTGATTACATCCTTTAAGACTTTCAAAGACGCATAACTTACCTCACTATTAACCCTGTTGCTTTCTTTGTTTTCATTAATCTTTTCTTTAGATACTATGGTGTAATAGTTTTCTTTTACATAAAGGAACACTAATCCATTGGGGTAAAGAATGGCTTTTAGTACCTCCTCTAACGACTTACCTTTTATAAGCTCCTCCTTGTAAGACGTTGTCTTACCATCCAGCAACGATTTTTCATACACAAACTTTGAATTAAATACATCACTTACGTTTTTCAGTGCCGTTGCAAGCGATATCACTTTCTCTTTTTCGTCATGGCCAAATTGTAATTGTCCCGGTTGCGCATAGATACTTTCCCCTGCTGAACACAGGAAAAGAACTAAACTTGTCCAGCCGATAAACTTGAAAAAAATTTTCATCATAAGACTAATGTTAGTTGGTTAGAAATTAGAAGTATATAAGTTCGAATTACACTAATGGGAATATTATTAAACCACGTTACTTTCTCTGTTTTTTGATATACTCGGCTACATTTTCTACAGGCGCTATCCAAACACCGTTAGCAGGGTTTTGTGCATATTCTATTAATTGTTTAAGCATTGCCAGCCGGGTAGTTTGCTGCCCAGAGTCACCCATCTCATGTCCCGCAAGTACCAGCCACTTTCCGGTCTCTTTTGCAGATTGAATCAACGGAAGCACCTGGTCAAAATCCTTTCCGTCCATTTCCATTCCTGTTAGTTGAGCAAAGTCGCAAAAAGTGGGGTCATTTGGACCTTCATCAAGCCAGCCACGGCCGCTGACAAATAACCTGGCAACGATGGGAACGTAGCTTTTTGTATTAACTCCCCGACCAACAAAAGTCTGTCCGCAAGGGAAAGCAAAATTTTTAGGTGTCACGCCTAATAAATACTGAATGCTATCGTTTGTAACTATTAATTCGCGTTGCATCTTATCCAGTGTATAATCTTCCAATGCTTTTTGCCTTGACCAGGGAAAATTTCCTGTACATGGATGATGAAGAGAATGATTTCCTATTTCATGTCCGCTGGCGACTGCTTTTTTCCATCCTTCAAGCCGCTGCTTTACTGCGGACGGAACAACATAAAAAGTAGCCTTAACTCCGTACTGATCAAGCAACGCGGTGCCGGCATCGACCTGGCTTGTACGACCATCGTCAAAAGTCAGGCTTATCGCTACCTGTTTACCATCAGGCCATGAGAAGGCAGCAGAATTTTGCTGGGCTTTTGCAACACCACCTAAAAGAATAATAAAGAAAAGCATAATCAAGTGAGGAAAAACAGTAACGACACCTTGTTTGTGTTTACAACCGAATTGGAAAGCTTGCGTATTTAATTTCATAAATAATCATTTTTTAATATGGAAGAATAGCGTTTAATTTTTTTATACCTAATTTTTAAATAAGAATTCTTTACGCACCACTTCACTCTTTTACTCTATCGGAAGGGATGCTTTTCATTTCACCTGTAAGGTATCCTATTACCGACTCTGTAACATCCTTTGCAGCAGCGGGTGTATAGGGAGATACAGTTGTTTCATAGCCACCATGTTCCCATGCAGACTCTGTCGGCAAGTAACCCAGCCAACCGTTTGCATAGCCAAAATAAAAAGTGTAGGGGAAAGGTGACCGGTCACGTATTTCATTAGCGATTTCACAGAACAACTCGACCGGCGAGCTCCAGATAGCTATGTTATCATTGATCTTTAAAAAACGCAGAGGGAGCCGTACCATATTGACCCCTTTCCTGGTGCTCGTATACTTATTCAAATCGGATGACCATTGCATTTCGGCTTTCCGCGGAGTTTCAATTATTAATTCTCCGGCGTTTAACTGTACATCTTCCGTTGTTGAAACAATTCTTTTATTTGCATCTACAATTTTATCACCTAATAAAACCTTGAATTGACCTAAATGACCTTGTTGCGCACTTGGGTACACACTGTAAATCGGAGCCAGGTTACCTGCAGCTCCATTTATAAACAGAACGGGGGCACCTGTCTGCTCAACATATTCTGAAACAATTCCAGGTGCGTCGCCACTAATCTGTAAATTTTTTTCGCCTAATACAGTTCCATGAATTGGGTAGTTTGCGATCAAAGCAAGAGGTTTACCATCGTCCTTATCAATTCGCAATAATCCTATGCGGCGATCTACTGCCCCATCTGGATTGAGACCAAGAGAAGCTTTACCATCAATATCTATAGCACGACGGTTAATATTTGCCTGTGAAAATCCCCACCCTACCCCGAGATGCGCAGGTACTAGTTTTTTTCGCGCCTCTACAATTCCTTCAATTAATTTTTGTACTACCAGAGCTGTATAATTAGAATCGACTGTGTGTTGAAAACGGTTGCCAAGAAAAACAGCATCTAAACCCGGAGAACCTACTTCTGGCGCTGAATGAGTATGGGTTACAGTCCACCAGAAATTGACAGGTTTAATTTTATATAGAGTATTCAACTTTGAAGCTATCTCATCATATAAGCCGGGAGAAATTTCGCATATGTCAGATGAAACCAGGAAGAATTGATTGCGCCCATCATCAAGAGCCACAATCCGGTGAAAAATATGATCAAGAACTCCTGTTGATTTGCGCGCATCATAGCCCAGCAACATTTGGGCGTCAGCCGGTGTAATATCTTCCTTTACTACCGCTGCTCTAAACTTCCCTGAACGTGTACTTATTCCCCGGTCATTTTTTTGAGCAAATAGAAATCCATCAAAAAGCAACAGAGTTAACAATACAACAAACCTGAGAGACTTATCTGACCCCTTAACTTTCTTCCCAAAATTCACTTCATTAGATTTTTTGTTTATTTCCATCATTAGAGGTTTATTATAAAAAATATAGAAGTTGCTTTTCTTATTCAGAGCAAAAATTTTATTTAGAAATAATCCTTTAAAAATTATTTGTTCTCTTTCAGGTATGCGATCAAGTCGGCCATTTGCTGCTGGTTGATTTGCTTTTCTAAACCAGTAGGCATAGATGACATGTTAAGCGCTTTTAAAGATTTAATATCTGCACGTCTAATCGTTTTTTCTTCTCTTCCGGCATTTTTTACGGTGATGGCTGTCGGAGTCTCTGTAGATATTATTCCCTGGAACGAACCTCCATCTTTTAGCTCAACCGACCAGAGATCAAAACCGCTTGATATGGAAAGATTGGGCGCTAATATATTTGCCATAATAGCATCGGGCGACCAATTATGAATGGTACCGAGATCTGGCCCGAAACTCACGCCCAGGTCACCTCGTATCTGATGACAGCTCGAACAGTTTTTAAAGAAGATATTTTTGCCATTTGCCACATCGCCTTTTAAAGTAAGTGCATGTTGATACTCTTTATTAACCTTTACGCGCTCTGTTTCATCTTTTGTAAGAAGTTTTCTTGCCCGCTCACGCAGCTTTAGATCTGATTGTGCCATAAGTCTTACGCTTCGCGGCCAACCAATGGCGGCAGGCTGAATCTTTGATGATTCAATTGCATCTAACAGAATTGAAATTCGCCCTGGATTTACCATAAAAGTATTTATCGCTTCATCACGGATCTCAGGAGTCAGATCAGACCATTTGTTTAAAAGATACTGAGATACAGTATTGTCAGGAATGGCACTTAGTGTCTGCAAAGAAGCCACCTGGATCGACGATTGTTCGGTCGGGGAAATCAGTTTTTCCAATTCGACCGCATAAGGAGCAGGATTTCCAAGAGCAATAAAATCGATAGCTTCCACCCTTTTATCTTCTGGCTGTTGATCGTTTGAGGCAATAGCTGCAGCTTGTTCCCTGGCTTTTTTAACCGAAGGGTCATTTGACAGACCGATCACCTTTAGCATGTCTAAAGAAGCCTCACGTACCTCCTTTGAAGGATTTTCAAACAAGTTTTTGATTAGCAGATTTTGTTCTTTTTTAAAAGGAGAGGTTGACTTTTGAGTTTTCAGTCCCCGGGCAATACCTTGTAGCAACGGCCCCTGCCAGCCTGCCTGCTGATTTACAACAGGGGCAACAGACTTTTCAATAAGCTGATGAATTACCTCCGGCTTTTCGCTCGCACCAATCATTGTGCTTAAACGGGTAACAAGAGATGCATAAGCAGGAACGTCATGCTTAAAGCTGTCAATCACCACTTTCAATAATTGTGCAGATTGTGAAGAAGAAGCAGATAAAGCGGCTATTTGCACCCAGGTTTCATTTAAGTCTCTAAACAACAGTTCATTTCGAACTTGTGAAGCTTCCGGGGTATTTACTGAACCTAATGAACAAAGGAGCTGGTATCTGACTTTTGGATTTGAATCTGCTTTTAATGATAAAAGTGCATTTTGTAAATTTGGAGAAGTTGAGAAATGAAGCTCTGCCAGTTTAATGGCATTTTCCCGAACTCCTGCAACAGGATCTTTTAAAGCTTGTTCAATCACTTGCGGTGTCAGTTCCCCAATGCCTTCCAGCGTCCACAGTGCGTGCAAACGGCCTAAAGGAGATGAGGTATTTTGAGCCATTTTAATTAATGAAGGAACAACTTGCTTATTAGCATGGTCTACCAACAAGCGCTGCGCATTTAGTCTCCACCAAATGTTAGCATTTGACAATTCATTTACCAATTGTTCATCAGTTGCATTACCTAACTGAAGACCTTTTATCCAGTCTGCTGATTTTGCATTGTTTGGTGAGATACGATAAATACGACCTTTATCCGAACCATTATATAGTTTGCCTGATTTTACGACCTCTTCTCCCATCCACTCAGGATGCTCAATAATCTGCCTGTAATAATCTACCACATACAGTGCCCCGTCAGGACCAATATACATATTTACAGGACGGAACCAGGGATCCGTAGAAGCAAGAAACTCTTTATTAGGATGAATACGGCTGGCGGTAAAAGTTGTGCCATTTTCTTTAATTCTGTCTACGTGAACAAGATTGCTTACCGGCTCGGCGACAAAAGTCACACTATCGAAGGGGGCAGGGAAAGCGCCGCCCAGATAGTCGGTAATTCCGCAGGCTGATGTGATGACGCCAACGTCAGTAAGAAGTTGATTTTCCGGGTTTTTAGTAATTGGAAAAACCTCAGCAGCGTCTTTATGATCCGACAGCGATTGGGTGGCATTGGAGACAAGTAGCTCGGGGTTTCGTTTAAGATAAGAGGCAGCGATGACCTCCTGGAAAATGTGATTGGCATTACTGACAAGAAAATGATGTCCCCAGGCATCAAAGGTATGTCCAAACTGAGTATTACTTGAAGTAGCCTCCAGCAGCTTCTGATCAGGACGGAAACGAACGGACCGACCACTCGCATTTTTTGCTAAACGGGGACTGTCAGGATGAGCCGGATAGTAAATTTCCTTTCCCGGATCTCCAAATTCGTTTTTATACGTTTGAGTTGCAACCGCTCCTTCATGTCCGAGGTAAATCCAATTATCTATTCCAAGAACAGGGTTATTAAGGTTATGTTGAGGATTAGATAATGCAAAGCCTGTAAGCATGGTATCTTTGATATCTGCACGACCATCTTTATTGGTATCTTCAAAATAAAACACGTAAGGTGCGTCTGTTACCAACACACCTTTTTTCCACCGCATAATGCTGTTTGGCAATGTTAACCCATCGGCAAAAACAGTACTCTTATCCATTCTTCCGTCGCCATTAGAATCGGTTATCAGTTTTATTTTGCCTGAACCTGTTTTATCAAGCGGATAGCCGTGCATTTCCACTACGTACATACGGCCAAATTCATCGATCTCCATATCAACAGGGTCTGAAATGAGGGGTTCATCTGCAACCAGCTCAATCTTAAAACCGGGCTCAAGTTCGAAAGTTGAAAGCGCGTCTTTAGTTCCTGCCTGCGAGCGACCAGTGTCGGAATTATTCTTACAACTGACAATAATAGCCATTGCAATAATTAATAAATAAGAAGTACGACATAGCCAAGGCGAAAAAAATTCTCTCATGTTTGTTTTCTGGTTTTTTATTTTAAAATCTTGTTTGTTAATAATATAAATTTCGTAGGTCAACAGAAAAGCCAATGAACTTTTTATTATATAAATATCTTTTTAAATTTAATGAACATCCCACCATATGGGCGTAAACAACTTATCTTTTCCATCAAGAAATTTACTTACAGCTTCTGCTGTAGCAGCGGCACTGGCATTAGTTATAGAAGTAGGATAAGTTATGCGTTTAATAAATTCTCCATTGGGAATATCGCCCCTGCTGTTATTAACCATTACAGGATAAAGTTTAGGATAACCGGTTCTCCGGAACTCAGACCAGGCTTCCTGCCCTTCAGGATACATTGATATCCATTTCTGGGTAATTATACGCTCCAGTTTTTGCTCCATTGTAGCACCTTCTTCCCATTTTATCGTTAAGGAAGTCAAAGGACCTGCGTTATTCGCAGGGTTTTTAGGATCGACGTAAGCTTTTGGTGTAGAGGTCGTATTATTTATATACTCATCTTCTCCCCCTACTCCATTTTCTTTAAAAGATGCTCTTATACCTTGTTCGTAAAAATCTTTTGCGGCGCCCCCCATGTTCCATCCTCTTAGATCACCTTCTGCTCTCAAAAAATAGCTTTCTGCAACATCCATAAGCTTTACCGGGGGGTTACCTTCAAACTTTACCTGGGAAAAACCGATGTAATCATCGTTAGAAGGAAAGGATATTCCTTGCCTCATTCCTTTGATTTCGTTATTAAGTGCAGGATCAGTTGATGGCAAGGCGTATTTTGATAATCTTGGATCATTATAACCGCCTAAAATAGTTTCTACGGGAGCACCTAACCTTGTTTCCTGCCAGGAAGACGTTATAGTTGCGAGGGGGTGACCATTACTGGCTGTTATTGTAAATGAACCCTCAGCGTCTGAAAGAACACCGTCACTAACAGCGGCTTCTGCCTCGGTGCGGGCCTTTGCGGGATCAATATAAGAAAGGCGCATAGCAAGACGAAGCCTTAGGGTATTTGCGAGTTTTATCCACTTTGCATAATCTCCACCGTACTGCGATTTATCAAATTTTGCAAAACGAATTTTATCAGCATCAGGATTATCCGCCTCAGCTTTTTTCAAACCCTCTACAGCTTGTCTCAGGTCAGAAAAAAATACATCATATGCTTCTTGCTCAGAATCAAATTTAACATCACTTGAGCTACCATATTGGGAGTAAGGAATGGGGCCAAAAGTATCAACAAGCCTGTGGCCTACAAAAGTTTTGAGTATTAAACCGATTGAATACAAATCAGGATATTTTGTATCAAAACCTTTTTTCTTCATCACTACCCACTGATCTAAAACACGTGTAGCAGGAACAGACCATATACCCGCATTCCAACTGTCGATCATAAAGTAGGTGAAGTTATTTATATCAGCGAAGTAAGGTTGAGGAAGTGCCATGTATCCGCTATAATAATCAGCATTGAGGTTTTGCTGAAATTCGTAGTTCCATGGCTCATCTACCTGCAGTATATTCTTCATCATACCAGGAAGAAGAATTCCTCCTTCATTAGCATCCTGTTCAAGCATTTTATCTGTAATAAGCTTTTCATCTATGTTAGGTGCTTTTGTACATGAAGCGAATAAGAAGACCACCGCACTTATATTTATTAAAAATTTATAACTAACCTTTTTACTCTTTAAGCATTTCATATTCTTAATGTTTTTAGGATGATTTATAGCGATCAATTTTTTATGTAACCAGTATCTACTGATCACTTTTCAAATTAAAGGGTTACCCGTATTGAAATGCCATAAGAACGGGTAGATGGAAGGTTATACGCCTCTATACCCTGTAAACTATTTGAAGCATTAATGCTTACTTCAGGATCAAAAGGCGCTTTTTTGTAAAAGAAGAATACATTTCTTCCCACCAGTGAAAGTGTTAATTCTTTAATTACACTATTTACTTTGGGGAAAGTATAGCCTAACGCAAGCTCTCTCAAACGGACATTAGTTGCATCAAAGAAATATTCTGAAACGGCTCCCTGGCTGCCAGCTCCGGTTTGGTTATAATAATAAGCTTTTGCATCAATTAGCTTTCCATTTACCATCACCCCGCCATTATCCCTGGCTATTGCTGTTCTTTTCGACAATCCCTTGTAATCAAGCCATCGCTCTGTTGCAGAAGCTACTCCACCCCCAAATCTTCCATCAATCAAAAACGAGAGTGAAATGTTTTTGTAATTAAACTTATTATTAAAACCTATTAAAAATTTAGGATTTGCATTCCCAATGTATTGATCAGCAGCAGCAGACAGCAATGGCAAACCGGTACTATCCGTTACCATATTACCCTTTTCATCTTTGAGATATGTTTTGCCAAACATATCTCCATACGAACCATACTTACCATCTTTTGGCTTGGTTAAGAAAAGAGCAACTAATCTTGTTGAGTTATAGTCGGTCAAAACAAACCGATCAGCTTTTAGAAGACTGCTTAATTCACGTATTTGGTTGTTGTTTTGGGAAAAAGTTATAGTAGGCGTCCACTTTACTTTTCCGAAATTTGAATTGTAACTTAAAACTGCTTCAATTCCTTTATTTAAAATAGTTCCCCCATTGATCCAAAAGTTAGAAGCACCGGCACCGGCAGGAGCCTGAATTTGAAATACCTGGTCGTAGGTTGTGGCGTTATAATAAGTGAGACTTAAACTTAATTTATTTTGTAGAAATCTAAAATCACCTCCTACCTCAAATGATTTTGTACGCTCCGGTTTTAATTGTGCAGTGTCAGTACCATTAAAGAAAGGCAACGCATTTCTTCCATTAACATTCCCGTTATTATCCAATGAATAAGGCGGAGCAAAGTTGGCTACTCCAAAAGGCAAACTATTTCCTACCTGTGCGTAAGATCCTCTTATTTTAGCGAAGGATAAATTTGAATTAGCAGGTTGATTAATCAATACATAAGACAAACCGAAGGAAGGATAAAAGAAGGACTGGGCTACTGTAGAACTCCATTCGTTTCTTGCCGTTACATCTACATACAACTTTTCTTTGTACCCGATAGTTAGGTTGCCAAATACAGCCTGGTTGGTGATTTTAGTTAAAGATTCTGATTTATTAAATTGCCCGTTTAAAGCATATATAGAAAAGAAATTGGGGTAAGACAAGGAAGTAGCAAGTGTACTTGACAACGCAATGTTAGAATAATCATTTTGTGTATTACTAAAACCAACGGTTCCTGATAGAGACACATTTTTATTTAGGTCTTTGTTACCTACCAGCAATACATCTGAATACAGTTGATTTGTATTCGTTCTGCTTTTTGCATAACCTCCATTAATGCCCGATTCAATTGGATCTGTCGAAGCACTGATTCGTTGTTCGTAAGTATCTTCAACTTTATCATACGTTGTTCTTCCTTGCAGATTTAGCCAATCAAAAATTCTATATTTTGCGGTGAAGGAGAAAATGGTACGATCACGAAAAAGATCATTCTGATCTCTTTTCTGTATCCAATATGGGTTTTGACTGTTAAGGGTTTCATTTCTTATGTAGGGCCAGTTTTGAACATACATTTGTCTTACAGGATCCCATACTTCGAAATTTTTACCGCTATATTTTGACCAATCATCGCCTGTAGGAAATGAATAAAGCGGAAAAATAGGGCTAAAGTTAAAACCAGCCTGCGGGCGGTTATAGACTTTTTGATTGATGTAATTTACAGAAGCATCAAGAGATAATCTATCATTCAGTAACTGGGTGGTGGCCCTTAGGTTAAGATTATGTTTATTAAGATGGTTTTCAGGAACAATTCCATTAACCTCGGTATTAGCATAAGACACATAAAACTGCCCCAGGTCATTACCATTCGATACAGAAACAGCGTTGATAAAGTTTTTACCTGTTTGAAAAAATTCCTTCAGATGCCTGTCACTGCCGTTAGTAATTTTAGGTCCCCAGCTATCATTCAAAGTCGGGTCGCTTTGCCCATAGGTAGTTTGTAATTGAGGTAATCCAATAGGCTCTTCTAAGATAGTTGTAGAAGAAAAATCAATTTTGGCAACTCCTTTTCTTCCCTTTTTGGTAGTTATTAAAATGACACCGTTGGCTGCCTGGCTACCATATAAGGCGGCAGCAGATGCTCCTTGCAATATTTGCACACTTTGTATATCCTCAGGATTGATATTAGAAATTGCATCACCACCATCAAATGCTCCGTACAAGCCTCCGGTCTGGCTGCCGGTTGCATTATTCATGGGAACGCCGTCTATAACATATAACGGAGAATTATTGCCGGTTATTGATTTATTACCACGAAGTATAATCCTTGAAGAACTGCCGGGACCACCGCCGCCTTTTGTTATAACCACCCCCGCTGCTTTCCCCGCAAGGGTGTTCATAAAATTAGCGTCTTTCACCTTGTTCACTTCTTCTCCCGAAACATTTTGAGTAGCATATGTTATGCTTTTTGCACTTTTCTCTATACCTAATGCTGAAACAACTACGGTTTCCAATTGGTTTCTTTGAGAAGACAGCTGAACGTTAATAACATCCCTTCCATTTATTTTTTCTGTAAGGGTTTCCATTCCTACATATGTAAAAATTAGGTTTGAAACATTATCAGGAACTCTGATAGAATATTCGCCTTCACTGTTAGTAATGGTACCCCTTGATCCGTTAACGCTAACGCTTACACCAGCGATACCTTTTTGGGTACTATCCGTGACCCTACCTTTAATAATTCTATCTTCTTTAATATCATTTGAAGTAACAGATGAATAATTAACGTGCCTGTTTTCAGCAAACGTCATTGTGTTATCTGTACCTGTATTATCATTTACAAAACCCTTATTATCATAAATTTGTTCTTTTGCGATAATGGTGAAATAATTTTCTTTTACGTAAAGAAAAACTAAACCATTAGGATATAAAATGCCTTTTAACACATCTTCCAGGTGCATTCCTTTTTTGTAATTTTCATCATAAAAACACGTTTTACCTTCTATTATAGATTTATCGTAAACAAATTTTGTATCGAATATTCTATTTACATTTCTTAATGCATCAGTAAGCGGAATAACGTTATTTTTTTTTACAGGCTTTTGTGATGAGTAGGTCTGGGCAAAGCCAAAATTTACTGTCAAATAAAACGTAACAGTTAAAAATGTGCAGGCAAGACATTTCAAGTGATTTTTAATCATAAGAAAAATGTTAGTTGGTTAGAAAATTCGAACAGTATGATAATATTATTCAATACTATAGCAGGACAATTTTTATACTTTTAAAAATTATCGTAACTACTACTTGTGTTTTGAGAATTACATCAACCTTTTGACGTAAGACGGAGAAAGCTATTTCCTGGTCTTAAAGTAAAGTTTATTGTCCTTTTTTGTAATTTCTACATGTAAAGTATTAGACAAAACAAACAGTACATCTTGCAAATCATCTAACATCAGTGTCCCTTCCATTTTCCTATTTCCAATTGCAGTATCTTCCAGTACCACCTGATACCCATAAATTTCCTGCAAATATTCTCCGATTTCATTTACAGATATGTCTTGTAAAACAAGTTCGTTCTTAGTCCAGGCAGTATAAATTGCAGGATCATTAACAGATTTTATTGATGGCCCATTAACAGGATCATAGGCTATCACCTGGCCAGGAGTCATGATTGAATTTGGCCGATCGTGATTATTATATGAAAGCTTTATTTTTCCTGTTTCTAAAATAACTTTTGTTGATTGTGCTCTTTTTTTAATATCGAAAGATGTTCCAAGTACCTCTATGTTTACATCTTTTGTATAAACAATAAATCGCTCTGCATCTTTAATATTATTTTCATCTTTGTTGAGGTGCTTTACATTAAAATACCCTTCACCTTCCAATCGCACATTTCGTATTTGATCGTTCCACCTGTTCCTTGAATAAGAAATTGTGGAATGTGCATTTAAAATAACAAGAGAACTATCTGGCAAAA
Source organism: Segetibacter koreensis DSM 18137 (assembly GCF_000374045.1). Taxonomy (GTDB): domain Bacteria; phylum Bacteroidota; class Bacteroidia; order Chitinophagales; family Chitinophagaceae; genus Segetibacter; species Segetibacter koreensis. The sequence goes on from NZ_KB893359.1 coordinate 220,807, forward strand.
CAATTTTTTTTATTTCCCCATACCTGGTAGAAACTGTAATTTTCTCATTCAGGTAATAATAATAAAAGCCTCCTCCCATTAAAGATATCATAACAAAAACAGCGGCTATCCTTGCTATTTGTCTTAAACTAATAATCGAAAATACCTTATCTCTTCTTTCATCAAGAGCATTTATCACAGCCAGGTTTTTTTGCAACGACTTTTCAACCCGCTCGTCTGTCGGAAAATTTTCTTTAAATTTTATTTTAAAAAAAAACTCTCTTGCTTCTTCAACCGCTGCCCTTTTTTCGGGATGTTCCAATAGCCATTTATTCCAAAATTCATTTGTTTGTTCATCTGGTTGTATTAACCATTTTTGAAAAAATTCATCACAAATGAAATCTGAGGATGAGAAATTTGAATAATCCATTTACTTTTTTTCCCTAATATTAATTAGAGTTTTAAAAAGTACTTTTTTACCCCATGAAAAGAAAAAATATTTTAAATAAATTATTTAAAGCGTTGTGAAGAAAAGCCCGCTATCATTTTTTTGATTTATTCAGGCAAGTATTGCTATTATTTCAACCGTTCAAAATAGGGCAAACGATCGAGGGGAACTTGTATAACTACTTTAGAAGGGCCTTTTATAATTTGCCCATCATCTGCTTTCCATTTGCCTTTGGGAACCAGTACCTCACGTGAGGTTTTGCCTTTGACCAACATAGGTGCCACCATGATGTTATTTCCCAACATAAACTGGTCTTTTACATCCGCATACCCCTGCATTGGAAACACATATTCAAGGGGCCTCATTATAGGCTCACCGGTATGTGCAGCTTGTAAAACCAGTTGCATAATAATGCCTGTTTTTTGCTGGCGTAACGATACTGCTTTTTTAATAGCCGCTAAATGTACTTCATCCAACACCCTCCAGGGCGCCACTGAAAACTGCATCATAGGCATCAGAGCATGACACTGTGCTGACCTGACAATGAGATCCTGATCTAATGTGGTTCTGTTTAAAAAAGAAACATAATCGCCTCCTCCTATCATATCAGGACAAGTAAAGGAATAACCTTCTAAACCTTGTACAGCTACCTGTGGAATTAATTTTTGCAGATCTTCCCAATTATGATTTTTATCAGCTATTCGTTCTGCTAAAGGTTGTCCTCCCATCTTCCACATAGCGCGGTACTCATTTAAAGGATATGCTAAACCAATCTGTCCAAATAACTCCGTATGGTGATTGGGTAATGTTTTTTCAAAAGAAATAGTATTAGATGGATAAAAATAGCTGTCGCCTGCATCGAACTTAAAACCATCAACACCATAGGTTTTCTGCAAATAGTTTAATTGATCTTTAAACCATTTCACAGCAACAGGATTCGTAAAATCGAGTACAGCGCTGGCTCCATTCCACCAGCGAATGATAGCTGGTTCTGTTTTTGCTTTCTGCCACGTCATGGTTGTATCGCCACCACTTTCTAACAGCAAAGCTTTTTGACTTTTTAATGTACGATAAGGTGGAGCATCGGCACTAATAAAAGGGCAAATCCAAAGCATTACTTTAAAACCCATCTGATGCAATTTATTCATCATACCCTTCGGATCAGGAAAGCGGCCAGGATGAAAATTCCAAATACCATAATCTTCCTGCCATGTATCATCAATCATCAAAACACCAGGTTTAAAGCCATTTTCTATTATACTTTGTGCATATTTTAAAATATCCTGCTGATTTTGATTATAGGTCAATTCGATCCAGGTGTTCCACTGCGGCTGTGTGAAAAGTAAAGTGTCAGGGTGTTTTCCAGTTGCAGGAAAGTAATTTTGACTTACATACCGGTAAACTTCACCCAAAGTATTCCCTGCCTTTCCTTGTTGCATAGAATCACAAGCCTGATCAATTAGTAACGAATCGTGCAGGAATGAAAAAGCAAAAGGTTGATTACACCAAACATAACGGCCATGGTTAGAAATCAGTAGCGGTTGTGCCTGGTTGCCTTTGTTATCGCCTATCAAATTTACCCCATAAGGAAAAGCGCCAAATGGTCCTTTATCGGCTTCTGATACAGCTCCTCCCCACCATCTCTCACCCGGTTGCAGTTTGATGGCTACATTAGTGCTTACAGCATTAGACTGGCTAAATGTTTTAATGAACGCACAACAACATAAAAGAAAACAAAAGGTAAAATTTTTTATCATGGCTTGTCAATCGTAGATGTATAAATATGATATTGGTTCATAAAAAAACAGATAATAAATGAAATAGAAATTCTACAAACATTTATTCTTTTTTCCATTTTTTTACCTGTAAAAGAAAATATTCTTCAAATGTAATTGAATAAGCAATTCATGAATTTAAATGAATGAACAAGGCTAGTCATTACGGAACATTACCTCTTATCCGCCCAATAAGTTTGAATTGGCTCTTGCTGAAACCATAAAAATAATGGAGATTAAAGCAGGGCGAGCATATACAATTCATCCATCTACAACATTTTGCATCTTTTACTCGTCTTTAAATGTTATGGGCCTTACTACAATTGAATTTATAAATGCCGGATCGAAACAAATGAAAACAATATTAATTATGTTGTTTATTATAACAACAGCAAAAGTTAACGCGCAGGATTACAAAAAAATATATTGGAAATACGCCGACAGCATGTGGATGAAGCATTTTCAGAGAGACACGATAGCAAAGAACAGGTATATCGACAGTATGGCTAAGTATAGCAGGTTTGACGCAATATCAGGAAAAAGGCTGAAATAATGTGCTTTCAGCTTCTTTCTTTAGCTCATTATGTCTCAAAAGTCTATTTCCTAATTACCCACCATTGCTTTTAGACTCATTGCATTTGCAAAAGCATCACCCATTGTATTATTGAAGTATGCATAGACATCTTTGCCCTCGTTAAGCCATCCCAATATCTTTGCCGACTGTTCTTTTAGGAAGTCATTACTGTAGCTACCTCTATAATCTCCCTGAGGTCCATGATACCTGCAATAGATAAATGTTGCCTCTTTGTTTATCTCAAAATTCTTCGATTTTGGCATATCGTGTAAAACCATTGATGCGCCATACATATCAAGAAGTTGATAAGTTTGGCTACTGTACCAGGTTACACTTCTAAACTCTATTGCTTTTCGCCATTTATTTTCCTGATCCAGTTTTTGAAGTCTTAGTAAAATTTGTTCAACCTGCGTGCTATATTCGGCTGTAATGCTTCCGGGAAATTGAACAAGCAGGCACCCTTTCTTATTTCCAATGCAATTTGCTGCATTGATAAAAGTGTCAATATTTTCAACATCGAAATTCAACTGTTTTACATGCGTGATTTCCCGGCACAGCTTTACTGTGAATTGAAACTCTTCAGGAACATCCTGCGACCACTTTTCAAAAGTTGACAGCATAGGAATTTTCTGAAAAGTGCTGTTTATTTCAACTGTGTTAAACAACGAGCTGTAGTAGTTAAGACGGCTTTTGAGCCGAAATTCAGCAGGGAAAGAGTGCTTTGTTCCCGGTACAACTATACCGCTTGTTCCAATCCTTAAAATCCCGCTGCTTTGGTTAATCATTATTTCATTTGCAACACCATTGTTGCATCCTGCTTTTATAGGGCAAATCTAAGTTAGGTAAAAACAATAATGCTTTAAAAAATATCGCTTAGGAATTCTTTAAGTTCAAAATATAGATGAGCAATAACATATAGTGATGTATACTTATAGTCGCACGGGAGAAGATATGCGTTACAACTTAAGACGTCACCTTTAATACTTATTTTTATACTACTTAAAAACGTCGTATTGTTGAGTTATGAATACTCATATTCTTACCATTCATTGTCCTGATGAAAGAGGACTGATCTATAAAATAACGAACGTTATTTTTAATTATAACCTTAATATTATCAGGAATGATGAATTTGTAGAAAAAGATTTTAACCAGTTTTTTATGAGGACGGAGTTTTCGGGTGAGTTTCAAAATGATGCGTTTATTAACGAGCTCACTTCAATATTGCCTGCTACATCTAAGATAAAACTGACCAGTAACCATAAAAAGAATATCGTAGTAATGGCAACTAAAGAGTATCATTGTTTAAGTGATCTTTTAGTTCGTCATAAGTTCAATGATCTTCACGCTAACATTGTAGCAGTGATAAGTAATCATTCAGTATTGGAAGAGCTAACCAGTAAATTTGATATTCCTTACTATAATGTTGATAGTACCGGAAGGTCAAGAGAGGATCATGAAGAAGATATCATCAAACTATTAGACAAATTTAACCCCGACTTTATAGTACTGGCAAAATACATGAAGATATTGTCGCCTTCTTTTATAGCCCGTTACCCTAACAGGATCATCAATATTCATCATTCTTTTTTACCTGCTTTTGTTGGAGCAAAGCCTTATCATAAAGCTTACGAAAGAGGCGTGAAAATAATAGGAGCAACGGCTCATTTTGTAAATGAAGATCTTGATGAAGGTCCCATTATTGCACAAAGTGTAATTGCTGTTGACCATACCGATAGTGCCAGCGAAATGGCCCAGGCGGGCAGAGATGTTGAGAAGAGTGTTCTCGCAAACTCCTTAAAATTAGTATTTAATGAACAGGTTTTCGTTTTTAGAAACAAGACTATTATTTTCGATTAATACTATTAGAAAGTGAAAACTACGTAGTGTATTTCCTTTTCGCTCATGAAGCCCAGCAACAGGCAGACTGGTATTTATAGGCGTTGAAAAGACGCTTAAACATTTAGTAAGATTTTAGAAACATCATTAGGATTTTCGTAGATACAGCCAACCGCTAAAATCAGTAATTTTAGTATAATGAACAAAAAGTTTATTATAGCTTATTTTATTTGTGTTAGCCCCTTTTTTGTTATTGCCCAGGACATTGCCGGATTTTGGAAAGGAACTTTAGATATGTTTAATGGTTGTTTTACGAATAATAATATTGAACTTCAGATTACATTAAAAGGAGACAGCATTTACGGTAATTCATATCATTACCTGGATGTGAATAATTACGTTAAAAAGAAATTTACTGGTTTTTACGACGCAGAAGCCAAAAAAATATTTTTACAGGAAGGAGTAGTAACTACATATAAGATTCCGTCGCAATGCAAGGTTTGCATAAAAAAATATGAGTTATTGTATAGCAGCAATGCTAATCAGGAGTCATTGAAAGGCGACTGGAGCAGTGTTGTTACAGGAAACTACATTAATTGCGAGAGCGGCGCAATCACCCTCTCACGAATAAGGGAATCAGCTTTTAAAGATATACCGGAAATAATTGTTGATACCGGAGAAATACGTTTAGATTTTTATGATAACGGAGAAATAGATGATGACTCTATATCGGTACGGGTAAATGATAAAACGGTACTGACTCACCAGAAACTGGGTGCGGAACCGATAACAACTCTTATAAGGATGGATGTAACCAATACGTTCCAGGAAGTCGAGATGATTGCTGAAAACGTTGGTACCATCCCTCCCAATACCGCCCTTCTTGTTATTACTGCGGGCAAAAAACGGTACGAACTTTTTTTGACCTCTTCTAACCAAAAATCAGCAAAAGTTCGATTTTTATACGAAAAAGACAATTAGGAATAATTCTCAAATTATGATCAACATCTTTCAGAGGTAGTTATCATAAACATCATCATTGAATTGCAGTTACAATAGAATGGTTGATCCTAATCTCTTCGATAACAAACTATATTTTAATATTATTCTACTAAAAGCTTTTTAATAAAAACATGATTTTTATTAGTATTAATATTTAAAAAATAAACTCCTTTTTCTAACTGACTTACATCTATCAGTTGAGTGGTAGCATTAACATTAATAGGGACAGTTTTTCGTAATCTACCTGCCAGGTCAAACAATTGAATCAAACCACTTTTAACTGGGGTTCCAAAATCAACAGTTAAATTTCTATTAAAAACAGGGTTTGGATATATTCTTACCGAATCTAATTCTACCTGTTCCTTATCAATTTTCATACGTACTGTTTTTGTAGAGCTGTTGGCAATTAAAACAAACCCTATAATAGATTGACGCATGTTTTCTGGCACAGTTACCATAGGCTTTTCAGCTACACCCGATGCTCTCTTATATCCTGCCACTACATCTCCCCACGACTGACTTTGCTCGCCCAACCTTTTTTCAAAGCCGTTATTGACTACGTAGTCGGAAGTATTGGTTTCAGCTGTCGCAGCCACAATTATCATGTCTCCTGTTGCAGTTGCCAAAGACCTTGTAGAAACAGAGGCAGAATTATTATTGCCACCACTTGCTTTTTCGCCGACCATTGTTGATTGATCCACATTTGAAAAAAATGCGCTTATAACTGCCGTTCCTCCTGGAGGAGCCTTCGTCCAGGTTATGGCAATGCCGGTATCTTGTGCTGCTTTTATCCCGGTTTCATCCAGAATAAAAGCACTTGTATAAGAACTTTTACCAGAGTTTTGGTTTTTTTGAAGTATAGGTTTCATTCTTTGACCTCCATACTTAACAGAATTTATTGACATCGTTGAAGAATCTTCGGCATATATAAAAACGATGAGCGCCCGATTTTCACCACTTTCTGCACCATGGGAAGTTCCCGCAACCCATGGCCCAAGTAATCGCACTTCTTTTTTCCTACTATTTGTTACGTTTACAGTACAAGTAGCAGTCTTTTCGCCATCTAAGGTTGTTGCAGTTATAGTAGCGCTACCAGAAACAATACCTCTTACCAGCCCATTTGCATTTACTATTGCAACAGCAGGATTACTTGAACTCCACCGCACATTTTTGTTTGTGGCAATTGCAGGAGTTACCAAGGCAATTAATTGTTGTGTATCGCGGATGCCAATATTTACTGCTGACGGACTTACTGTTACCCCTGTTACCGCCACTCTGTTGATGGAGCCCCCGATCCGGAATATATCCTTATCAACATCTTCCTGTATGGCTTTTATATCTACCGTTTGCTGCATTCGTGTTAACCATTGAGGAGCATACGCACTACTTATTTGACTGGCGTAGTTTCTCCAACATTCTGCAGCAGAACGAAGATTCAATATAGCTCTGTTCTTATAAAACTCCTTTTTTCGCGCGTCTATAGCTTTATCAGAGATGCTCTTATATGTCGCTCCTAAGATTTTCCTTGAGTAGTATTGACCAAGATATGCCATTGCTGTTATATCTGACACTGTATGTCGCAGCTCCTTATCGGCACTTGCTATATCTGCAACCAACATAAGGGCTTCGTCACTAAGTGCGTCTAAATTATTAGCAACTCGCCTTGGGGTAGTTCCTGTCATTGGTGTTCCATTTAAAAAAGCATCTGAATACTCAGGAATACTCATCATTCCTTCACCGGTTTGTGGTTCTACATTAATAAATCTATAGATGTTATGAAACCCGCTATTACTAAAACAAGCCTCGGGATACCATTGATAATCCAATTGGCAGTCTTTGTTGTGAAATCTATTAACCAGGGGAATTACCCGAGAAGCTTTAGACCAGGCAAGAAAAAGATTTTTAGCATTCACTTTTGGAAAACGGATCTTCAAAACATTTATAAAAAAAGAATCTGACAGTTTAGGGTCATACGCCAGTTCTCCCCAAATTTTAAAACTGTACCATCGTTTATTCAAAATCAACTGGCCAGCAGAATGTCGGTCTTTGCTAACGCAGTCTTTTCCCCAGGTGTAACCATCAGGACCTAAAAAAAAACCACTAAAATTAGTATTGGGGATATTCTTTATAAAATTTCTTGCGAATGCAGGATCACTGCCACCTCTTAGATAATACCAGTCATCGTCGCGTAAGGTTAAAAAGAAATGAGAGTTGCCTATATTATTTAGAAAGTGAGATTTCTTTATATAATCAGGAGCAACGGAAGAATATAGATGAGCCTGTGAATATTTAAAGCTGAAATTGAGGCGACAACGAGAATTCAGGCGTGAAAAGGAAGATTTTATTAATTTAACACTCGTTTGATGAACCCGGTGAACTAAGTTAAATGTACGCTTCGGATTAGTTTCTAAAGCATCATTTATACCCTGCCCGTATGTATCATACAAAAAGGCTTCTTTTTGGAGATCCGTTCCTTTTAAATTTTCTCCCGCGGTAATTCCTATTCCTTTTAACAAAGGATATGTATTGATAAGTGCTTTGGTGGCTTTTCTGAAATAGTCCTTTGTTCTTGAATCGCGTAAAGCCGGCGTAAATCTGTAACCTGAATTCTCAGTTCCGTACGTAAATGTATTCCAGGTAAAAATATAGCAATCTATTCCTCTGTCACTTGCATATTGCATTACATCCTGCCAGAATTTTATTTTGTCTGAAAGAGATATCTTTTTTACCGTTACAAGATTCGCCAAAACATTTTCGTTTGACATGTTGGTTCCATTAAGGCTCTTAAATCCGCTTAACGGATACGTTGTCTTCTTAACATCATTTATTCCAATGTTCTTGTATTCCGGCACATCAACCATTGAAGGAAAGGGTGCAAGGCTCCACAGGGAAAGTGTATTGAAACGGTTTCTGGCCATATCATCAAGGAATTGGTGCCAGAAATTAATGTCCCACATATTTATTATATTCTCCTGAGCAATATCACTGTTATCAGAATATCCGGGAGTACGTGCATCAAGAGGAATATTAAACTTAATTCCTCTGTTAGTAATGTAAGGCCTCTTATCCTTCTCGCTTACAGAGTCAAGACCGTACATTTTCACCGACCTTCCAAAATCCTGTCCGCCATAGATCGCGCCGTTTTTGTCAGCTCCTATAATGTACCAATCTGTATTGGCTCCTTCAGTTTTTTTACGAAAAGAATACCCCTCTGCACTTAGGGAAGGGAGAGAAGAAACTCCGGGTTGCCTTAAAAAACTATTTGCTTCATCAGTTCCTCTCATTGTTATAATAACGCGATTTTTAACAATTACCTTTGCAAGGTTTCCTACATCCTCCAGCTTTACCACGTAGCCCGCGTCTTCCAATAAAGCTTTCGTCTCATCAGCAGCGAAGCTAATTGCCTTATTATTTTGAGGATAAATAACTGCTACTGTCTCTGCAGCAGACGCCGCACTAATCGAAATGAAAATGAACAGCAAATAAAAAATCACATGCCTGATACTCTTGGTTTTCAAAAGCATATAAAAAGCCCTTTTGTTTAACATCATACTGGATTAAAGAAAAATAAAGCTGTTTTCACTAATAAACTATTAGGAAAACAATACTATAAATCGGGCAAATTTAATAGCTTTCAACAATAGTTTAACTGCACGCCCTAGTGAACAAAGCATGAGGATATTACGAAAAATGTGTTTTAGAGTATGGAAAAAGGTAAATAGTGAACGTTCCCTTTGGTAAAACAATTGATGCAAACGTTGAGGAAAAAAATTATTTTCTATGGTAAATTGCGCATTGGAAACAGGAGTATTAATTTGTCATTCTTGCCTCATTAAGCTAACATGGAGGCAAGGCCAATAAGAAGTGAAGATTAGTTTTGAATGTCATAAATACTAAAGGCTTTCATTTAAATTGGATACTTTAACAGAACCATCCTGGTTAACTAAATACAATTTTAAAGAAAGACCGTTTGTAATAAAGTAATCCTGAACCTTTTCAATTATAGCAGCATACCTTTCAACATTTGGAAGTCCCATTGCAGCCTCTGCATTTTCATTTGAATAATATCTTCCAAAGTTTACAAGGTAACTGAACAACAAATCGGCAAAAGAATTATTAGATGATCTTGAAGGATTTATATTATTTGCAGCTTCATTTAGAAGTTTACTGCGGTTACTTTGAGCAATCAAACCCTTTACTTCAATTATTTCTTTTGTAAAAAACTTTGAAGTTATTATAACCTTTTCTCCCCTTTCAAATCTTTTACTTAAATCTTCTTTGTGAATTTTGTATCCGTTGTCTAATAAGTATTTAATAATACTATTGCTTACAAAATTTTCTGTATACCAGTCAGGGGTATCACTTACTTTGACTTCATTGTCAAAATATTGGTTTCTCATTACACTTGGTGTTTGCAAAGTTTAGCGGAATTGGATTTGCTAATCTAGTAGTAATCTATGAAAAAATATTATTCAGTTTTCCACATCATCAGGAAAAATTAATATGATGGGCTATTTTTTTCCTTTTTAATAATTCACAGCTATTGCATTTACAGGACGGCATACTGGCTGATCTGTCATCTTTTTAAAGGTACAACAAGTTTAATGAAGTCTATAACTGCCGCTCCTCAACTCATTTTTTTTTCGTTTCTTAAAAAGCTTCATTTAAACCAAGGAAAAAACCTTTTCTTCCATACTTACCAAACGCGTAATCAAGGCACAAATTGGTACGGGTGCTCTTATTAAATAACACTCTTAATCCGCCGCCACCGCCGGGTTGCCATTGTTGAAATAATTTAGTGCCTAATTCATCATTAGCCGTTTGTAAATTAAAAAAAGTAACGCCGCTTAAAAACTTGTTTCTTGTTAGAGGAAAACGGTATTCTATTTCTGTATCATTATATTTTGTGCCTTTAAAGTAAGTCACAGTATACCCTCTTCCACTACGGAAACCCCCATCCCGACCTGTGCCAGGCAATTCGAGGTAAGGCAATGCGCCAGTGAGTAAATACGAACCCCAATTCCAAAATGCGATGACGTGCTCAGGGTTTCGTTTCGAAAGGCTGACATATTTTCGAAAGTCAGTGGTGAACTGTATGGCGTTTTTTGTACTTCCCATCCAGGTTTGATTTACCCTAAAACCGGCATCGGCATAAATACCCTTATAAGCGCGGTTTTGATTATCACGCGTAGTATATTGTATACTAAACAGAAGACCGTTTGAACTATACTGATTGCGGTCAAAACCATAGCGGTCACTGTAGATTTTATACGGAGTTAGCTTATTTGCCGCTGTTATTCGGTCTTCGATTTTTCTTCTTATATCAAAAGAAACGCCTGCACCTACAAAAACATTCCTGGCAATATTTTTATACACCTTTTCCCTAAAATTGAAATAAAGAGAATGAAGGACATAACCTTTACGTCCGGCGTTGGTCAGTACCTTGTCCTGTTCGCTTACTCCAGCATCCTGCCCTATGCCCAGTCCAAAATCAGGGGTAACAGTCTTAGCAGCAACTAAACTGCCCTGGAGGTTCCACTTATTGCCACTAGTAAAAAGATTGTGGTTGAGGTAAAAGTAGATGATTCCTTTAGTAGTAATGGAAGCAGATGTTGCGGCAACCGACATGAGGGTTTTAGGATCATTCCCGAGTTTTAAACCGGCTACTGCTTTGATCCCTAACTGGAACCCGATACTTGGGTTTGCAGCGATATTGGGTATAATAGTGATACCTGATCTTTTATGAAGCAGGTCAGGCTTCTTGTTTGGATAAAAAATGTCATGGGCTAAATCACCAACATCATATTGCATATCCAGGTTATCTCCCCGCTTTTGAATTTTTTCCGAAACAATACGTAAAGAATCCTCCTTTAGAGAATCAACGGGTGCGAGTTGGCTATAGCCACACTTATGGATACACACAAATAACAGTAATAACAAGAAAAATCGGTTAAGTCCCTGGCTGTGCTGCATTGTCCGGTGCGATAATTGTTTAAATTCCAGTCTAGTGGTCTGTAATAGTACTGGAAGAGCAAATATTACACCAAGCGATTAAACAAGAGCAGCCCAGATAAGCGTAAAACAGGGATCAACTATGTCACTATCAGGTATGTTACGAAGGGCAATAGCGAATTAATAAAAAAGTTTTTAACAAATAGTTTATACATTACCGACTTATTAGTATAAAAAATTAAAGACTTCATGAAAGGAATAATATTATTGGCTGTGTTGGTTTGTAGCACCTTCACAAGTTGCGATACAGCGAAGCAGGTTTTAGATGGCGTAAACTCTGCATATGGAACAGGAGGTTTAACAAACACTGAAATCATAAGTGGTTTAAAGCAGGCGCTTACTATTGGCACTCAAAACAGCACGTCGCAATTATCAGCATTAGATGGCTTTTTTAAAAATGCAGCAATTAAAATATTAATACCTGAAGATGCAAAAAAAGTTGAAAGTACCTTACGTAGTATTGGCATGGGTAGCCTGGTCGATAAAGCAGTTCTTTCAATGAACAGGGCAGCGGAAGACGCAGCAAAGGGGGCAGGAACAATATTCATTAATTCGATTAAACAGATGACAATAACAGATGCTGTAAATATTTTAAAAGGAGGTGATTTTGCAGCGACTAATTACTTTAAAGAAAAAACTACGGCAGAATTAAAACAGCAGTTTAAACCAGTTATTGATAAAGCGCTTAATAACGTTAATGCCACAAAATACTGGACTGATGTTACAAGTGTGTATAACAAATTTTCAAGCAGCAAAGTAAATACTGATCTAAGTGCTTATGTAACGCAGAAAGCAATGGATGGCATATTTTACCAGGTAGGCCTAGAAGAACAAAAAATACGCAAAGACCCTGTTGCACGCACAACGGAAATATTAAAAAAAGTATTTGGAAGCAAAGCGGCGCAAGGCAGTTAAAAACATCTTCTAATTCATCTTCGGCATACTCAACATTTAATTTCCTTCAAACTTTTCGTTTCTTTTCTGAGTCTGTTTGAAAATAATTCAAATGAAGCAAAAACATTCTTAGAACTACCTTACAAATTTAAATTCTACAACGTCAAGCTTTAAAGATCAGTCAAAATTTAGACAACGTAAAGAAGATAAATGAATACGAACACAGCTTTTTAAAAAAAAATAAAATTTGAAAAGAAGTTGAGTTAGGTATGAATGATGCTTTTATGGATTTTTTATTACTTTTTTCTTTCTCACATTTCTGCGCTTTGATAAAAGGAATAAAATTTTACATTTAAATTCGAAGTTGCATTGATTAGTTCTTGACTAGGTTCACCTTATACCTCAGCGCTAAAGTTACCTTGTTCAAGCAGTCCTCCAAAAACACTACTAATATTACCGAGGTGAGCAAGTAAGGCATTTGAATCAGTATATCTTTCTATAATTACGCACTGCGTTTGATCCTGGTTAAAGAACCAGTCATATTGGAGCGTGTCTCGATCCTTTTCATTAACGAGTGAAATGCATTCTTTCGCCAGCTTTTTAAACACCGGCAGTTTTCCATCATGAATTTCAAATCGTGCTATAATTTTTAAATTATTCATAATAAGAACTATTACTTTTTAATTATTTACGTGATCTAAAACAAGTTTAGGTCTTACAGGGACACTATTATCCAAAATAAGATAAAATTTTTATTTGTGCAATAGGCAAAACTTAGATGGAAATTAAGAAGTATTACGTTTTTACATTTTTGAAAGATTCCTATTGATAAATTCTCCTAATTTTTGGTAACCCTTTTCGTTTGGGTGTAATCCATCGGAAAAAAGCGTTTCATCTATTTTTTTATCCTTTTTTAGAAACAGGTAACCTGCATCTGTATAGGTAACGCCTTTGGTAAAATGTTTTGCAGCAAGCTCGCGATTCAATTTTTCAACCCGTTCTTCCATATTGCGTCTCGGAAGAATGCCCATTAGTAAAATACCAGCAGCAGGTTGTTTTGCTTGTATGGCTTTAAGTAAAAATTGTAGACCATCAATTATCTCTCCGTCTGAATTAAATCCCAGATTATTCGTTCCGATCATCACCACAATTTGTTTGGGCGATATGCTGTCCAGTTCTCCATGATATATTCGCCATAAAACGTTTTCAATCCTATCCCAGCCATAACCAAGATTTACGGCATTTTTCGGTTCGAAGTACTTTTTCCATGATTCTTGTCCTCGTGCTGGTTGCCCCGCCGGCTCTCCCGCCCAATAATGTGTGATGGAATTACCTATGAAAACAAGTTTAGGCGACTTTGCCTTATTGTAGGCGAGAACATCGCTATGCCGCTTTTCCCACTCATACATTTTCGGCTCTCTGCGCTGTCTTACCGGTTTTGTGGTGCTGCTATTTCCAACCGGTTCTTTCATTATAGTCCTGATCGTTTTCTCGTAAGCGTCTGCATAACGCATCATACCTATATCATTTGGATGAGTGCCATCCACCATTGTTTCAATATCCTGGTTAATTTCATTTTTTGCCAGGTAGTAAATATTTCCAACTCCATTAGCAGACAGCGAATCAAATACTTCTCTAAGTGCCTTATTTACCTCCTGGTATTCTTTCTTTTTTGCAGGATACATTTCTTCATCTGTATAACTATCATGTTCGGTCAGCAGGATGGGGATACCCGGTCTTTTACTTTGCAATTGACGAACAGATTCAGCAACTCGTTTTTTCACTTCTGTTGCTGCAATACCTGTAAGGTTAGGCAAACAGTCCAATAAATATATAGATGCATTTAATTCCGTTATCAGGGAAATAACCTCTTTTTCCAACCTTCCATTCCCTGAAAAGCCGAGGTTAATTACAGGCCGGTCTAATTTGCGGCCTAAAATAGAAGTCCAGGCAAGACCCGGACGGGTGGCACATCCCCCCTGTGCAATAGATGTTCCGTACACTACAATTGGCTTTTCTTTCCGTACAGCCAGCGGTGTAAATACACTGTCTTTCGGAACACTTATCGTCATCCATTTTACAGTGTTGTATAAGGGTAGGTACAAATTATATTCAAAAGCATTTCCATATTCATCTTTTGTAACTAAATTGGTAAAACGGTACGTAATCGTATCTCCGAAAGAATATTTGCCGGCGCACCAAAGCCACTTACCATTACTGTTTTTAGTGTACATATCAATTCCACTTACACCAGTGGCGGGCATGTGTGGCATTTGTAAATTGCCGTCCACTGCATACTTCACAACTATTTCGTCAGCATTGGTTCTAAATTTTACAAAAATGCCTGCGGTGTTTTCTGATAAACCCCAGACTTCTTTCCTGACGGTTTGTTCTGCCCTTGCAGGCAACCGGTCATAATAATTTTTAATTTCATTCGGCCACCCCTGCCCTTCCAATACTTTTACTGTATCTGAAGCAGGGTTCCAGGTCTTATACTCTTTTGTGTTTTGAGCACAGGCAACGTTTAAAATAAAGGCAGTGTAAAAAGTCAGAATAATGGTGAGTTTCATATTAATCGTTAGAAAGTTTTAAATGAAAAGAATTCACTATTAGTACTAATAGCAAAAGTATGTATTAAGATGTCTCTTATGTCGAAACGACAAACGTCGCTTACAAAAATCACAAGGTAATCGCGAAATTTCTTTTAAACATATTTTATAAAGAAAAGCATATATGTAAATACATTGCCTAAAAAAGTTTGGAGCATTCAAAATAACATTGTTACTTTGAAACACAAAGTACTTTAATATGACCTATAAGAGCGAGCCCCTGAATGACTTGCACGAAATTAAACAAATGATGGAGAGAAGCAGCCGCTTCATTAGCCTTAGTGGCTGGAGCGGGATAGCTGCAGGCACATGTGCTTTGATTGGTTCATTTTTCGGACATATTGCTTTAAAAGAAAATTATTATAGCGTTAGTACTTCAAATCAAAACGATTATACCTATTTCCCCTTTTTACTTAAGCAATTATGGTACGATAAATTATTTCATATAGCCTTAATTACTTTTATAGCCGCATTTGTTTCTGCTTTCATTTTTACATACGCAAGAAGCCGTAAAAATAATACACCCGTCTGGAGTCCGACTTCACGAAGACTTTTGATTAATGTGTGCATTCCTATGATTGTTGGCGGCATTTTTTTATTAAAGCTTATAGAAAATGGAACGTATGGGTTAATAGCGCCGGGATGCCTTATATTTTATGGATTGGCACTGATCAATGGCAGTAAGTATACGGTAGGAGAAATAAAATACCTTGGTTACAGTGAAATTTTTTTAGGAGTAGTAAACTGCTGGTTCATTGGCCTTGGCCTGTACTTTTGGGCAGTGGGCTTTGGAGTATTACATATTATTTACGGCACGCTAATGTTACTTAAGTACGAAAGAAGTGCATAGGAACCAGGTTTAATTTTACTGTAAAAGCGAGAGAAGTGAAAGCATGAAGAACCCTATAGAAAATTTAAATAAAATATTTGACAGCCGGATAAGGTTGGGTATTATGAGTACACTTATGGTAAACGATGCGGTTAACTTCAACGAATTGAAAGAATTGATACAGGTCACAGACGGCAACCTGGCAAGTCATTTAAAAACACTGGAAGATAATAAATATGTAAAAGTGCAAAAAGGCTTTATCGGGCGCAAAACCAATACTACCTATTCTGTTACAAAGGCAGGCGAAAAAGCGTTTAAAGCTCACCTTGAAGCGTTGGAGCAAATGATAAAATCTATGAATTAATTTTTTTTAAACTAATCCTTTAAAATACAAATTACTTTTTTTAGGAACATGGTTTATGAATATCATGGAACCGGCGATAGATCTTTTTATCGTTCCGATGTTACTTTTGCAACCTTGAGAACTTACCAAAAACACTTCGCCACTTCCGACTATTGCTTAATACATTCTAATAAATAAATGATCATATTATGAACTCTGCCTGGTTTAAACGCTTCGGCTGCATTTATATTCCCGTTAACTTGATGGGATTATTAGTAACTACTCTCGCAATCATTTTTCTTGTACCTGTTTATCTAGCTATTATAAGAAACGGGCATTCTGTAAGCGATGATCTATATCACATGTTTGTTTATACAACCTCTACTGCATTTTGGTGGAAGTGGATAGCGGAAAAAACCAGTTGAAATGCGACATTGACAACTGAGTATGTTCGGCGAAGCTGTTTTACTTACCTTAAAAAATAAACAATTTTATTAAGATAAGTAAAATGTAAAAACGGGTAAAACACCATTTTCACCGCTTTTTGTTCTATAAATTTATCTATGAAAAAAAAGGGGCTGAGATACGATCTCGCCCCTAAAAATCAAATATTCAATGAAACAACAATTGTAAGAGCAATTATTGTTAACAAAGGTTGCCGTCACGCTACAACTTTAGAAATTGCTTATATAAAATCTTATTTCCATTTATAATCTTTATTGTATATACTCCTTTTGTTAGTGATGATACATCAAGTTGTATAACTTTAGTTGAGTTGTTTGATTGAATGGTTTTTAGCACAACTCCCGATGCAGATATGATGAATATAGTAGTTTGTTTATTCTGTTGTAACTGATCTGCAGAAATATGTAAACTGCTATGTGTAGGATTAGGACTTAATGTTAATCTTAATTTACCTGTTTCCTTTCTTTCATGAAATGCCCTGCTGCTTACTATCGTTGCGTCTGTGACTATTATGGTAACAGGTAACGAAGTTGTCGACACCCCTTTATCATCATACGCCTTAGCAGTAACAGTATAAGTGCCAGGCTGTACACTAGTCCATGTGTAAGTATAGGGATAAATGTATTCCGTTCTTAATAAAACAGATCCATTATAAAACTCTACTTTACTTATTTTATCATTGGGATCTTTTGCTTTAGCTAATAAAAAAATGGTTGCTGGGCCGGTATAGGTTGTATCAGCGACAGGACTTATAATGCGCACAACAGGTTGTACGTTAAAATCAACTACGGACACTTCTATTTTGTTTGATGTAATTACGTTGCCTTTAGCATCGTAGGCTTTTGCAGTAAGGTTGTAATTACCTAAGGGAACATTGTCCCACAAAAATCCGTAAGGAGAAATAGTTTCCGTATGAAGTAGGGTTGCGCCATTGTAAAACCTGACTTTTTTTATAGCTGCCACTTCGTTAGTAACTGTAGCGTTGAGTTTAATTCTTGCAGGTGCAGTGTACTTTACAATATTGTAAGGCATGGAAAGAGTTACAGTCGGAGTTTTGATGTTATCAAGAAAATACCTGGCAACAACTCCAACAGAACCGGGAGTCTCGGCAGAGCCTACAGCATATAATTTATTATTGAAAATTGCAATATCGTTAATAACATCGCTTCCAGCGCTTACGTCTGTTATTTGTTTTCCGGCTTTGCCAAAAGTATTATCCAAACTTCCGTTTGGGTTGTATCGAGCAAGGGCAAATTTAGAATTAATAAAATTTTGATCAGCAATGCCTGCCACTACAATCTTTCCATCATTTTCAATAGCCACTGAGTTAGCTTGAGAAGTTACTCCAAAATCAGTCGTTAGCTTTCCATCTCCTGAAAAAGTAGAATCAAGGGTTCCATTAGTATTGTATCGGACAAGAGTAAAATCGTAATCATTATTGCCAAGACCTACACCTGCCATTACAATTTTTCCATCACTTTGTATGGCTACAGAGTTGGCCTGATCATAGTACGAATCTAAAAATGTAATTTGCTTTCCATCTTTTGAAAAGCTTTTATCCGGTGTGCCGTCAGTATTATACCGGGCGAGCGCAAAAGCAAAACCTGCATGTTCACCAGCATTACCGGCTATTACAATCTTTCCATCATTTTGTATCAATACCGAGTTAGCGAAAGAATCAAAACCAAAATCTGTTTCTTGCTTTCCATCCGCAGAAAAAGTTACATCAAAGGAGCCATCAGTATTGTAGCGGGCAACCGCAAATCGAAAATAGTCACCCTTGTCGATAGAGCCTGCAACAACAATCTTTCCATCTCTCTGTATGGCCACAGCGGACGCCAAATAATTGGTAGTTACCTTTCCATCACCGGAAAAAGTAGTATCAAGGGTGCCATCTACGTTATAGCGGGCAAGAGCGGCAGAAAAGCCCACCACTACAATCTTTCCATCATTTTGTATAGCCAAAGCACGTCCATTCAAAACAGTTGTTTTCTTTACATTTCGTAAAAAGGCAGAATCAAGGGTGCCATTGATATTGTAGCGGGCAAGAGCAGTACCCGCTACTACAATTTTTCCATCACTTTGTATGGCTGTAGTTGTATAATTTGTATACCCGGTATGTAAGCGGTCAATAAATATCCCGGCTGACGAGAAGGTAGTATCAAGATTGCCGTTGGTATTATACCTGGCAAGAGCAAAATCAATTCCACTCGACCCAGCCACCACGATCTTTCCGTCACTTTGTACCGCCATCGATCTGACTTCCACATAGCCAGATCCAAAATTTGTAATTTGCTTTCCATCTCCGGAAAAAGTAGAGTCAATAGTACCATCCGTATTGTAACGGGCAAGGGCAGAACCAGAATTCAATGTACTTTGATTGCAAATACCTGCCGCCACAATCTTTCCATCACTTTGTATGGACACAGCGTTTGCTTCATCGTCTCCAAATTCGAAATCAGTTGTAAGCTTTCCATCTGTTGAAAAAGTAGTATCAGGGGTGCCATCAGCATTATAGCGTGCAAGTGCAAAGTCAGGAGTGCCAGAATTTGAATACTTATTAGCGACACCTGCCAGTACAATTTTTCCATCACTTTGTATGGCTACCGAATATGCTTCATCATCTCCTGAGGAGAAATCAGTCGTTTGTTTACCATTTTGTGCAAAAGCAGAATCAAGGGTGCCATCAGGATTGTATCGCGCAAGGACAAAAGTATGGTTAACAACAGGCTGATCACCTCGCCCTGCAATTATAATTTTTCCATCACTTTGTAGAGTTACTGGAAAAACAAAAAAATCGGTCAGTTGCTTTCCATCTGTTGAAAAAGTAGAATCAAGGGTGCCATCGGTATTGTACCGGACAAGGGCAGTACCTGCCACCAAAATCTTTCCATCATTTTGTATCGCTACAGATCGCGCGACGTCGAACTGGCCGTCAACGTCTGTTATCTGTACTCCGTCTTGAGAAAACGTAGAATCGAGGGTGCCATTAGTATTATAACGGGCAAGGGCAAAATCTTCGTCCAAACCTGAGGAAGACGTACCTGCTATTACAACTTTCCCATCGTTTTGTAAAACGGCCGGAACTCCATATGATATGCCGACTCGAATACCAATAGCTTCTGTGTAGCCATTGTTACCGTAAGTTGTATCTATAGTACCATTAGCAAGTATGCGGGTAATAACAGTTTGAAGATTTGTTTCAAAAACCAGGTATAGAGTACCATTTTTTTGTGTTAAAACCTGTTTGCCAGATGCACCGTAAGGAGAACCAGATCCATCAAACTCTGTGCGAACTATTCCATTTTTACCAAAAGCCGAGTCAAGAGTACCTGGCTGCAAGTAGCAAATTTTAAAACAACAAGCGGCTGCAATAAATAAAATAAGCTTTTTCATATTTTAAATATTTTTAGGTTCGTTTTGCGGCGTCTTATTTTTTTGCTATTTCAGCGATAGGGTTAGCGAATGAAAGAGGTGAGCAAGAGACTTTCAAATAGTTACATTACTTACTGCATTCACAATAAGCGGTCTTTGGGTTAGTTTAAGTAAGAAGAAACCTTGTACTGATCTTGATTGGCGGATCTCTATAAAAACAACTTTAAATTAAGCAATTATATTTTGAAAGTCAAGCCTTTTCAAAATTGCGGTTATGCCTGTTAGTAACGAGTAGTGTACAGCTATCACCACAAGGCAGCGGTATAATAAGAAAGGGGGCTGAGATAGAAATCCCGCCCCGTTTTTATCCAATATTCTATGAAAAACCAATGGTAAGAGTTATTATTTGAGCTAAAGGTTGCTATGGTTTAAAATTTTACCAGTTGCTTATGCAAAAAACTTATATCTCGCATAATTTTCAATATCTAAACTACCCATGTTAATGATGATGATACATTAAGCTGTATAACCGTCGGTAAGCTGATTGATTGAAGGCTTTTCCAGCAACAATTGCCGGTTTGTTTGCGGCTTTTACTCTCATTGTTATATTAATCTTTTAAAATCTCCTGACCACTCAATAATTTGACTGAACTACTTCATAGAAGACTTGTTCACTGGCAATCGTTTCATGGTACATTTTAATATATTCATCCGCTTTTTGGTCATCGTACATTTTTTTTATTAGGTTTTCTATTCCATAGTCAGCACTGGAAATTACCGGATCCATAATAAAAAGGTAATTAAAGGTGCCATCCTGTTCAGGCCTAAGGGGATTTAACACGCGAGTTTGCTTGAAAATTCGTTGCTCATCGGGACTTAATTTTTTAGCCATCGGCCAAAAAATCTCATGAATGAACCGCTCGAACTGCTTTCGTTTATCCGCCTTTATATGATTAACAATTACCCATACTGTATCTCCTTCATTTGCCATAGGCCTGATGGTTGCCTTTCGGTTTTTTTCAGAAGGTGAAGTAGTTTGAGCCACGGCTCTGTTAATTTGAAAGGCAGTCATAAAAACTGAAAGTATAATGATAGAAGGTTTCATAAAATGTAGTGGAATTTGTTGAGAACATATTTACAGAAATTTAAAAAATAATCATTATTATTCAAAACATTTAAACGACTTTAAGGAAAGAATGCATTGTAGTAACGTGTTGAGTTCGTTTTAATCCCTTTCCATGTTTTCTACAATAATTTACATCTAAGTGAAAGAATAGTTGCATTTGTACGCATTGCCAAACTAAAATGAATATGGGTAGATACTATACGGTTGATGTAGCAGAAGAATTAACTTGAAAGAAGTAGCGCGGCCAATTAAAGCAATAAAACGATTTAAAGAGTAAAATAGAAAGCTTTGAGCAAAAGTTAAGTAACGTAACAAAATAATTATTTCCTATTAATTCCCCTCCAATTACCAATTTTATTAATGAAGTAATTGATAAAATAAAATCGTCTGGTTGAAGACTGCAATTTCAAAAAAGTAATTCAAAACTTCCTTTTTATACTTCTGCCTGATTTTAAAGTTTGATGATCAGGATCCATATCGGGTGTTCGCAATCCTGCTACTTCATCCGCCATCAGCATAAATACATTCCAGCACAGCCCTTTTGTAGATGGCCACCAACTATCGGTAGTAGTCCACTTCGTAGGAATAAATTCTTTACTAAAAGGCCATTTCGGATTCAGGTAAATCTCGGCCCAGGCTCGGTTTTCCATCAGCTTCGCCGCTTTTTTCCAACCGTGCTTTAAGCCAACAGTGTAAGCACAATATTCAGCACGAAACCAACTGCCTCCATTATAATAAAAACCGTCGTTTTTGCCGTCGCTATAATTTTTTTCACCAAACTTTTCAAAAGGCTGGTAGCTTCCGCTCAGAAACTCAAATCCCTTTTCGTTATTGGTTAACCTTATAAGAATAGGGGCTGTTGTGCCATACTCAGGATGTGGAGAATTAGCAACTTTGTTTAGTATGGGTACCTGGCTTAAATGATTTTGAACCATTTCATCGGTCAGCAGAGGTTTTTTAAATAACCATAACGACAAGAACTCCGGTTCAAGGTCAGTAAGCGATATAAGATCGGGATATTTTCGATCGAATATCATATGTTTTCTTCCAACATCATAAAAATTGCGGTACTCCTGCTCAGCTTTGTGAATATATGGTTCATCTATATCGAACCCCAATTCTTTTATAGTTCGCAGGGCAATTGCCAGCATTCCCTGGTTTACAGAAAGTCGGTCTGTTTTAGGAGTATAATCAATAATATCAATCTGACTTAAAGGAAAATGCGATTTACATTTTCCGTCTCTGTCTGCATCAAATTCATTTAACACATAATCCACTGCCTTTTTAATTTTTTCCATAGGAAGGGCAATTCCGAATCTGCGTTTGTTTAGCATGGCCCAGATTAACCATTCAATGGTAGCTTCGTTATCCTTCGCTTCTACTGAGCCCATAAGAGGTGTAATGATCGTACCAATAGCTCCTTTAGAGGTTTGTGTTTTGCCCCACTGGTTCCATAAGGTGAGGTTCAACTCTTTATTATATGTAGATACAGTTGAAAAATAAGAATCTCTATTATACATGTCAGGTGCATAATTCATATTGGGAACGTTAAAGGGCGTAAAATCATTTACATCGGTAATCCATGTAAGCATATTAAAATTGGCGTACAACATTTTTTCAAGCAAAGATCCCTTAAAACCTTTTGCTTCGGCTAATCGTGACTGTGAAGAAATCATAAATTGTTGATGCGAAACCCAAGGCTCAACAAAAACATAGCTAGTTTTAGCTGCCTCTTCGCCAAGTGAAAGAAAATTATAAGGTTCGTGTTGAGGATCATGTTCTATTAATTGAAGGTTTTTAATATCAAGATGATATTCATCGCCAGACTGGGATCCCAAAAACAGTGAAACACTATCCTTTTCAATATAAGGCACCAGTATGCTACCCTTAAAAAGTGTCCATTCATTTTTACTTACAGGAAAATTATCAATGTATTTTATTCCATCTTCAAGCTCAAGCGTCTTTTTACCGTTTTTAACCCTAAAAAGTTTTAAGGCGAGCGGCGTATTTCCTTTTACCCAAAAAGAAATGGTATATACCTGCTGATCTTTAAATGGTGTTATAAATTCAAAACCTGAAGTACTTCCTTTATGTCCATTTATAGAAATACTATCTTTATCAATATCCACATCTACTTCTCCTATTTTTTTGTACAAAGAAGGTACTGCTAACTGTTGTTGATTACCGGCATCAACGTTGTACAATTCGCCAAATGTTTGACGTATATAATGATTTCCCTGTTCCCTTTCGATTATACTGGCAATAGAAAATAAGTTGGGATCAGGCAATCGGCGCATACCAACAAAACCGCCTCCCCTTCCACTGAAACGACGGCGCGTGTTTCTTGTATATTGATTTTTATAGCCGGCATCGGTTAGAAAGCCAACAACGTTGTTATCAGGAGTAATATACCCTGTAGAAGGAAACATTTCGTGGACAAAGCCACCCGGAAAACTATCATACTCAAATGTTACATACCGTTTGGGCACCTGCGATGGTCGCGACGTTTGTTGTAAGATATAATACAAGTCCGGCATCGAATGTTGGATCATTCGAACCTGCTTTTTTATAATATTGGAACTGACGACCTGGTATGAAACCGAAACAGACAAATTAGCATCAAATTCTTTTATATAAGAATCCCTTTTTAATGTAATATTTTTTTTATCTCCTGTCCATTGCTGTCCCGTCCAGTTTGGCAATACGGCTACCGTACTTAAGTCATGATTAAACAGTTGCAGCGAAAGCTCTTCGGTATTATGTATTATTTCGGTTGAGCCATTATAAATAGCAACCCGGAATCCCTCTTTTTCAGTCCCGGTAACTTTGAGGGACAGTTGCTGAGCGTTAAGCATTGAAGTGGGTAAGATGCCAGCGAGAAATAACATCAAAAAAAAGAATCGTGATTTTCCTATCATCGTAGCAGCAATTGAAAACGTAAGATAAGTTTAACTAATGGAGTTTGATGCAAGTGTTGTTTCCTGCGTAAACCAAATCTATGCTGCTTTGCTGTGTTCATTGTATTTTGTTTCTACTTCTAGTTCATCTCTGACTAAAATATATTCACTTCTGAGAAATATTAAAATCTCTGTTGCCGCTTTTTTACCATCTGTAAAAAATAATTCATCTCCATATCGGGAACGATCAATTATTTGTGCAATATGCTCCAGCAAATAGCTTTGATTGAAGTCTTTCATTATCTTAAAAATTATGCTTTAGTTTGTATTGTTACACTGCGTTTTTATTAAAAACGCAGGTATTTCTAATTCTAATTCATCATCCATCCAGGTAAAAAAATATTAGAGGCAAGACAAAAGCGTCCTTCAGGAATAGTAAAGCAACTTCCTATACTTACCCTAACATTACATTCTTTTATCTCAACCTGCCATAGAAAAAGATTCTCGTCACAAAGCGATTTTTGTATAATTCCATAAAACAATTCATTCAGCAAGCCATTCCAACAAGCTTCCTCTAATTGCTCATCCGCAGACAAATTAGAGTCACTGTCAAGTGTATTCATTTCATGGAGATGGCTATGAAAAAAAGATGATGTTTTAGGAATTACGATTTCGTGTATAATTGCTTCCGGTTTCACAGTAATTTTATTTAAAAGTTTATCTTAGGTCTTTGTCTGTTGAAAGAAAAATAATATACGTATAAGTATATCCCGTTTGATATTGTTTTGTTACCTCCATATTTATTTTTTTCAGAAATCTTTGTACACATTGCAGTCATCTTCTCCGCTCAACTCTTCAAATTCCCTTCACCGTACTGGCATTAACTTATTCATTAAATAAACTTGTCAGTTTTTTTTGAGAATGATCTCCTCGTTGCAATATTTAAAATAAGAAACTATGTAAAAACAGTGTAAATTCAATCCAATTTTAATGATGAAATAAAACAAAAAATGAAACAAATATTTACAACCTGTTTATTGCTAATATCAATTATTTCGTTAGCACAAAGAAAGTCATCGAACAAAGAGTGGATACAACTTTTTAATAAAAAGGACTTGAAAGATTGGATAATAAAAATAAAAGATCATCCCTTACGTGAAAATTTTGGTAATACTTTCCGTGTCGAGAATGGGGTGATGAAAGTTAATTATGATCAGTATGATAATTTCAATGAACAATACGGACATATTTTTTATAAAAAAAAGTTTAGCGCGTATCTTCTTGTGTTGGAATATCGGTTCATTGGTGAACAGGTAAAAGGTGGTCCCGGTTGGGCTTTCAGGAACAGCGGTGCTATGTTACATTGCCAGTCTCCTGAAAGTATGTTTCTCGATCAGGATTTTCCTATTAGTCTTGAAGACCAATTACTGGGTGGTAATGGTACAGATGAAAGACCCACATGTAATCTTTGCACCCCTGGCACTAATGTATTTTTAAAAGGCAAACTTTTTACCCCGCATTGTGTCAACTCTTCCTCAAAAACTTTTCACGGAGATCAATGGGTGCATGCAGAAGCACTGGTTTTAGGTGATTCTATTATTAAACATATTGTAAATACAGACACTGTAATGGTCTATGAAAAGCCACAATATGATGGTAATGATAAATGGGTAAAAAAAGCAGGATTGAAGGATGGCCAATTAATAAAAGAGGGTTATATCTCTTTGCAAAGTGAAAGCCATCCGTGCGAATTTAGAAAAGTAGAATTATTTAATTTGGAACCGTATATGAATAATCCGATAAAATTAAATTCTGTTTTGCAAAAACTTCAGGCAAGAAAAAAGTAGATGATCAGCGGAGATTTAAGGAACTGCAACCAAAGATTTCAGCCACGGTTTGTATATGCTGTTCATCAGCTTAACACAAAAACCACTGTCTAATTTCCTTGTATCCATCACCTTATTTCTTGCCGCAGACATGCAAACAATTATTCCAAGACAGGTCGGTATAAATATTGCTTAAGGCTAGAAAACAAAATTTAAATGGCGCTGTTAGGTGGAGTAATTAAAAAAGCAATAGATTTCAACGGATTTATAAGTCGTGAGCCAAATCCTCACAAAGCACAAAAGGCAGTTCTTTTGCAACTTCTGAAGAAAGCAAAACTTACTGCCTTCGGTTTAAAACATAATTTTAGCGATATTTTAAATAGTAACGATCCGATCACTGCTTTCCAGGAAAATATTCCTGTATATGATTATGATGCGATGTACGATGAATGGTGGCACTACCTGCTGAAAGGACACCAAAATATTACGTGGCCTGGAGGGCAGAAGTACTTCGCTTTGAGTAGCGGTACTACAAGCAATAAAAAGTATATTCCTGTAACCGGTGATATGATTAACGCAATCAAGAATGCAGGCTTACAGCAAGTGTTAAGCTTAAAAAACTTTGATCTGCCAGCTGATTTTTTTGAAAAGCAAATCCTTATGCTTGGAAGCACCACAAGTTTAATAGAAAAGCAGGATCATTTTGAAGGAGAAATAAGCGGGATCAGTGCAGCAAATATCCCGGGATGGTTTAGTAAATTTTACAAGCCGGGTGCAGAAATCGCTTCAATTGAGAACTGGGACGAAAAGGTAAAGAGAATTGCCGAGGAAGCTCCCGGCTGGGATATTGGAAGCATCTCCGGAATTCCTTCCTGGGTAGAACTGATGCTAAAAGAAATTATCAGTCACAACAACCTCAATACCATTCATGACATCTGGCCCAACCTTCATGTATATACTACTGGCGGTGTTGCCTTTGAGCCTTATCGCAAAAGCATGGAAAAGTTATTGGCAAGACCTTTAATCTATATAGATACTTACCTGGCATCAGAAGGTTACCTGGCTACACAAAAAAGGCCCGATACCAGTTCTATGTCACTTATAATCAATAACGGTATTTTTTTCGAATTTGTTCCTTTTATTGATGAAAACATTGATGATGAAGGACGGGTTAAACCGGGAGTAAAAGTCCTCACGCTGGAACAAGCAACCGAAAACACAGAATATGTTTTGCTTATTTCCACCGTCTCCGGAGCATGGAGATATATGATCGGAGATACAGTAATCATAACTGATAAGAAAAGATCAGAAATTCAGATCAGCGGACGCACAAAACATTATTTAAATGTTGTTGGTGAGCAACTCTCAGTTCAAAAAATGAACATGGCGATAGAAAAATTAGGAAATACGTTTGATAGGGAGATCAAAGAGTTTACTGCTGCCACTATTTTTAAAAATGAAGAATATGTGATGAAATGGATCATTGGATCAGACAAGAACATTGATTCGGCAAAAGCAGCGGAATTAATTGATAGCGAATTATGCGATAACAACAAAAACTATAAAGTAGCCAGGACAAAAGCATTAAAAGGCGTCGAAGTTGAAGTAATTCCAGTCGAACACTTTTATAACTGGAGCGAACAATACAAAAAACTTGGCGGACAGGCAAAAATTCCAAGAGTTATGAAGGAAGAATCTTTTAACGAATTCAGGGATTATATACAACAGCTATCTTAAGGCTGTTTGTTGCTGTTCCTGCTTCTTTTCTTCCAGCTTTCTTACCTGCTCTACAATAACATCCGGCGAAAGATAGAGCCTTGCAATTTTATCCTTATAGGCCTGGGGCAGTTCTGCATGATTTAAAATAAACCGCTTTGTGGCAATGATATAATTTCCCATTCCACGTTCAACGGCATAGGAATCTGCAACCATCTCTGCCTGTTTCACGTAGGTGGGTGAAAAGTAATAGCGATAACCAAAAGAAATCATTCCGGCATTACTTCTGCCTTCGTAGTCAAGTATATGGCCGAGTTCGTGACCTATCCATCCTATCATAACATCATCCGGAATATGTTGAATAGGCATTTGGGCATTTATAAGCTTGAAATGTGCACTGATATTTATCCTGTAACGCCTGTTCTTTCTCTTACTGAGCAGTGTCGTAAATACGGGCTGCGCCTGCATTACTGACGTTTTGATGTTTGTTTTAAAAATAAAGCTGATGGTAGCATTTTTTAATTCAGGGTAAAAAGACAAGGCTTTAAGTATGTTATTTTCTAATAAAGCTGGTATCTGCTTATTCTGCCCGAACTGCAAAAGGTCGGTATTGTCCTGTCCATTCGTGTTCATGGTGGGTGATAATGTCATAAAACTAATAGCAAATTTATTAATACAACTAAAATTTAAATACCAGTCAGGTAAAGGAATTAGTTTACCTGACCGTTAAAGAGTATTTACACTTCATTAAATGAAATGCTCAACTATTGATCCCAATACGTGGAATAATTTCTGCTTTCAGTGTCTTGCCCCACTTTTACAAAGAAAAAATCACACGTTTCTATAGAACAAATAAAACTGTTTATCATCTCATGCAAGTATAGAACCTGCAAATGCATTGAAGTCACCGCATTAAATTACATCGGCTTCCTCTTGTCAGTTAATGATTAACGTTCCATTAAGAGGCCAGAAAATCGTTTTTGCCGTAATACCAGCTATCGCCGACATATCAATACCAATACCTCGCCATACCTCTGACTTTTTTCTATATCTGCTTCTAAAATGCTACGTAATATTTACAGGTGTAACTGAAGTCATCCGTTTAAAACCATTTCAATCAATAAAAGAGAAAACATTACGGCTGTCCACCTCCACCCGCAGCCCCATAAATTTGTCCTGTTGCATAACTTGCATCACTTGCAGCAAGTTGCACATAAATTGATGCAAGCTCCGCGGGTTGGCCTGGTCGTCCCATAGGAGTTTGACCGCCAAACTGTTTTAATTTTTCCTGTGTGGCTCCTCCGCTTACTTGCAATGGCGTCCAGATCGGACCAGGTGCTACCCCATTAACCCTGATACCTTTAGGCGCCAGCTGTTTAGCAAGAGATTTTACGTAATTTGTGGTAGCAGCTTTTGTTTGGGCATAGTCGTACAAGTCGGCAGATGGATCAGTTGCTTGCTCAGATGATGTTCCAATGATCGCTGATCCCGGCTTCAAATGAGGCAACGCAGCTTTTATAATCCAGAAAGGGGCATAGATATTCGTCTTCATGGTACGATCAAATTGTTCAGACGTAATATCGAGAATAGAAGGCTTGGTCTGCTGAAGAGCAGCATTGCTAACCACGATATCTAACCCTCCCAAACCTTCGACTGCTACTGTAACCAGTCTTTTGCAAAATGCCTCATCGGTAATATCACCCGGTATAGCTATGGCCTTTCTGCCTTCGGCTTTAATCAACGCAATTACCTCCCGGGCGTCCGGTTCTTCAGCAGGAAGATAATTGATGGCTACATCTGCACCTTCACGTGCATAAGCAATGGCCGCGGCGCGTCCCATTCCAGAATCTCCTCCAGTTATTAATGCTTTACGGCCCATAAGTCTACCCGATCCTTTGTAACTCTTTTCACCATGATCGGGACGGGGATCCATCTGACCGGCCAATCCTGGCCAGGGTTGGGATTGCCCTTTAAAAGGTGGCTTAGGGTATTTAGTAGTAGGATCTTCAATTTCTGGTGGAGGTGGCGTTTTCTGATCTTTGTTTCCGTCTTCTGCAAAGACAGGTGAAGCAACTACTGCAGTTAGGCCAACTCCTAAACCTGCAATTGCTTTACGCCTGTTCATCGTATTTTTTTCATCCATAATATTATGTTTCGCACAGCTTTTATTTATAACTGTCGATAATATCTTGTTTAAAAATTTTATGCCAAAATTAAACACTAATGAAAGGAAGGCACACTTACTTATGAATACTGGCAGGCAGGCACACCAACAGGCCTTACAGAACAAGGTCAAACTAGCGCTATCTTACGAAAAGGGTTACTTCGTAATGCTTCTTATTCTTTACATTTGCAGCGTAAACAAAGGGGTGCTTTAAAAGGCTGAGAATATACCCAATGAAAGAAAACCAGCTTTGGTATTTTGCTTTCATATACCTGATCCGGGTAATGCCGGCGGAGGGAAAAAATAAACTTAATGAGTATACAGGCATGGCTGCATTTACTTGCAGAACAATTAAAAGAAACCGGCTGGCTGCAATGGCTAGGGCTTTTATTAGGCGTGTGCGAAGTGTTGCTTGCGCGCGCCAATAAAATAGCATTGTACCCAACGGGCATAGCGGGGTGTGCCATTTCTATTTACCTGTTGTTGCAGGCAGGGCTGTATGGAGAATCTTTGTTGACCTTCTACTATATCATTATGAGTTTTTACGGCTGGTGGTATTGGATCAAAAAGAAACATCTCCCCCCGGTAAAGATCAGCTACTCAACAAAAAAAGAATGGATAACCGTAAGCGCAATTGTAGTTATTGGATACTTGCTATTATACTTTATACTTAGGTATTTCACACCTTCAACAGTACCTCAATGGGATGCGCTGGTTAGCTCAACTGCCTGGGCAGGAATGTGGTTACTGGCACGGCGAAAAATTGAGAACTGGGTTTTATTAAACATCTCGAACCTGTTTGCCATTCCGCTCCTGTTTCAAAAAGCGCTTCCGCTGTACGCACTGCTCACTATATTTCTGTTTATCGTCGCGATACAAGGTTATTTTTCATGGAGAAAAGAAATAAAAAAAGAAAATGATGTATCCCGCCTCAGTCCTGTCTCCTGAAATCACAAATACCATCCGAAAAGATTGCTTGAAAGCAGAGGAGCAGGGAAGATTAACGCCCGAACAATTAGCATTGATTTATCGCGAAAAATGGTTTCATTTATTTGTACCAAAAGAATACGGTGGACTTGCATTGTCATTACCGGAGGCAGTCCGGTTAGAAGAAAGAATTGCCCGTGCTGATGGCAGTGTTGGATGGGTAGTAACCTTGTGCGCAGGAGCAGCGATGTTTATAGGTTATTTTAGTGAAGAACTGGCTAATGAAATATTTGTTGATCCCTACGTATGCCTTGCCGGTAGCGGCCAGGCCACAGGAACAGCAAAAATCATTCATGAAGGTTTTGAAATAAATGGTTCGTGGCCCTATGCCAGCGGCGCCCCTGATGCTACACATTTTACTGCTAATTGTAAAATTGAACCCGGTGGGCAAATACAATCGTTCATCTTTAAGAAAGAAGAAGTAACTCTTCAACCTAATTGGAAATACCTGGGCCTCAATGCTACCGCAGGATATTCATTTTCAGTTAAAAACCTCATAATTCCTGCTAATCGAACTTTTATCATCGATCCGGTAAACGCAAGATTATCCCACCCGGTTTACCGTTATCCATTTTTACAACTTGCTGAAACTACCATTGCAGCCAACATTTCAGGTATGTGCCTGTCTTTTTTTGATCTGGCAAAACAATTGCTGACCCAAAGACAACATACCAACTCAAGATCAGAAGGAGTAAAAAATAAAGGACTTCAATTAATCACTTCTGGATTAGCTGAAATAGATATGCTAAGACAAATATTTTATACTACCCTCGATGCTTCCTGGTCATCTCATGTTGCAACTAATGAAATACCCTCTTTGGAATTGAATGCAGTAAGCCGGGCAAGCATGAATTTAGCTCGCCAGTCACGAAACCTGGTGAACGCATTATATCCTTTCTGCGGCATCTATGCTGCAAGAACCGACACGATGATCAACCAGGTATGGAGAAATATTAATACAGCAAGCCAGCATACATTATTAGTAGCATCAACCTGAACGCGGTACTAATAAAACGCTCTAATAATCCTTTGGGCCGTTATAATTATCCCTTACATGTTGATTGACATAAGTCGTCAAGCCTGCTCCATCTACCGCAAGCTTTTTCATCTTTTCCACCTGCTCTTTTCCGGGCTTGATATAATCGTAAAGGTATGTTCGCCCGTCTTTGAATTTTAAAATAATTGCATCGTCAAAAATTTGATACTTAGCTACACCACCACTTTCAGACCCTTTATAATTCTCCATAACACCCCCTTTTAAACTAAACTAACTAATTGTATCAAATACAAAAATCGTACAGAATTAGGAGCAGTTAAAATGAATAATTAAGCTATAGAAACACTTTTCATCTATTTAATTTTGAACGGAATTACTTTGTACCCGAGGGTTAATATACTCAAGTAGCGGACGGTAAAAACTCTTGATTTAAAAAATTCATATCGGCGAAATAAATGTATACACCCGCAAAATTCACCACAAAAAAACCGGCATAAGCCGGCGGATGTATATTGAGGAAAATGATAGTTTTACTATCTAAATAAAAGCTCGCTATGTAGAGTCTCTGTTGACTGTTGTGCAACGGTTTTTTCTACCTTCTTAACTCCTTCAGCAGGACTAGTTAGAGTTACAATTGCTGAAGAATTTTTTATTGGATAAACAATAAGAAATATTACAACACATAAAACATAAAAAAGATTTGAAGCGTAACTGCGTTTCATAACCATTAGTTTGATATAACAAAACTACTCTCTATAAATGCCCTCTACAATCGCATAAAAGTGTGATATAATTTGATATTAAAATGTAATAGGTGAAAAATATGTGATAGAGTTTCAATAGGCTGTTGCAAGAATACCAGTAAAAGCAGAAAATGCTCTAAAATAAATTACTGCTCTTTTTCGTTATACACTGTTAACTGTCGTTGTCGTAATTCAAATGATTAGCCCGCCATTCTCACTGCCTTAGGTAGTTAATACGATTATTTAAAATTAAAGGGTTCGAACTTCCGGCAGAAGTCATAAAAGTTTATAAACAATAAGTAACAATAATGAAAAAAATTATCTTTTGCCTTTACTTCTTCAGTTTAGTATATCATAGTTACGGCGGAAACAAGGCTGATACTGGTGATCACTCTCCTGAAGTTGCAAAAGTAGGGGTGCTTTTTGTCAATATTTCTGAGCTGGATATGTCTGATAACTCTTTTCATGCAGACTTTTATTTATGGTGCAGATGGAAAGGTACCATCAATCCGCTTAAAAATATTGAATTTAGTAATTTGGAAGATGAGTGGAGTTTTTCTGACACAGACCTTCATGACTCTGCTATTTTACTAAAAGACAGTTTTTATTATAACAGCTTTCATGTAAGGGGAAAATTTACCCATAATTTCAAATTGCATCATTACCCTTTTGACAAACAGGAGATCAGTATTCAATTGAAAAACTCCATTTATACATCCGACGAGCTTGTTTATTCTGCTGACTCAATTAATACTAATTTCGAGCCTGATATTACAATTCCCGGGTGGAAAATAGAAAATCTGCGATGTAAGAGTTTGCAACATAAATATTCAAGTAACCTAGGCCTGCCAGAGAATAAAGACAACGATTCTTATAATAATGTATCTTTTTCATTAACGCTTTCCAGGCCCGTACAATATTTTTTTTGGAAGCTGCTGCTGCCTGTTTTTATTGTGCTTTTATCAAGTTTGGGATCTACAGTTATTCATCCAAAATATGTTGACGCCAGAATTTACGCTCCCATCGGTGCTCTGCTAACCACTGTATTTTTAGAACAATCTTATTCATCAAAATTGCCCGATATATCTTATCTTATCTTACTGGATAAAATTTATTTGATAGTGTATATTGCAATATTGGCGGGTATTTTTCATGCTATCTATACTGCAAACATAGTGAGGGACGGTTCGAACATCAGCATTAAAAGGGCGCAACGGCTTGATAAGATTTACCTCATTATTCTTGGAGGCTTACTTCTGGTTTCGCCGTTAATATTTCTAGTTTAGCAACTTTTAATCTTTGTTCTTCTGTTTTTTTCGACCAATAATTTATATAACTGTATTATAGTTTGTTTTTACCAGAAGAAATTTGAAGGTGAAGAGCACTACAATAGGCGAAATACCTCTCCTTATTTGATGCCATAATAAGACTGTATGGCATCAGCAAGCAAACTACCTGCAGCACCTATTGCTACTTCCCAACTACCATCGAGAGCTTTGTTTATCATCTTACCTATCCACAAGTTTACCATATAACCAAAAGTTCCCTTTTCTGGGTTTGGTATTTCTGTATCAATAACTTCAAGAAGTTCATTTATATCAACTTCTTTCACTCCACAATTTTTTAATACCCTTTTTAAATCTTCTTGACTACCTTTTATTATGTTAATAGCCGCCTTTACCGTTGCTTTATCCCCTGTGTTTACTACATTAGCATCTCCTGTATTTATGATTGTATGATTCATAATAGAAGTAATTGTTTTGTTTTCGTTTTGAAGCTCCTTTATTTCAGATATATGCCCAAACTCTTCTTCAAATTTTAGCATAAAATCTAAAAGCTTGGACCTAATAATGGCCAATATCTCTATAATAATATTAGATGCTGTCCACTTCTTTGCACTTAAAATTTGTAGGTTTGGATTTCCATTTCTATTAAGATTGAATTGTAGGTAAGCAATATTTTCTGCGCTAAATGCTGTTTCAACTTTTGCTGATTTCCCTGATTTAATTTGTTCTCTCAAAGCTTCTAAAGCTTCTACATTTTCAGTAAAATTCATTGAAATAAAAGCTTCTTCGACATCCTTCGGTAATGAAGATGTAGGTAAAGCCATATTAGTAAACTTACGGTTTCCGACAATGAAATTAGCAATTACATCACCTGAACAAGTTCTATATCCGGGAACTAAACTTCTACTCTCATAGCCGTTTAATTCATGATTTACCCAATTTAATAGTTCATCGTTTTTAACTCGAGTTGCTAAAACTTTTGTTTTAAGTAAAGGAGATGTCAACGGTTTATACACGTCTACCAGTTCATTTACAATGTCACTTATGAGCTTCATTAATTTTTTAACTTTGCCAAGCCATGTTCATGTTCATGTTCATGTTCAAATAAATTTTTTGGAGAAAGTATATGGGATTAAATAACTTGAAAGAAGGAATTTTTTTGTTACTTCCGCCTCATCGCCTCCGCAATTGCTTTCTCAGCCAACGGCTCCATTATTCTATATCCTTCAAGGGTAGGATGAACACCATCGTGAGATAAGTTGGCAGGTAAACCATTTCGTTCATCTTTCATTGCGTTGAAATAATCGAGATAGACAATATTGTTTTTGGTTGCATACGCTTTAAGCATCGCATTGAGCTTTATTACTTTTTCTGCAGGCTGCATGCCGGGCCGCCATGGAAAATCGTAAGCAGGCAAAACAGAGGAAATAACAACTTTTATGTGATTTGACTTTGCGAGTTGCGCCATAGAAACAATGTTGCCAAATGTTTCATCGAGGGTCATGAGACCAGTGTTGCCTGCAATATCATTGATACCTGCAAGAATAACAACCACCGCAGGCTTCAGATCAATGACATCAGGACGAAAACGTACCAGCATCTGGGGCGTTGTCTGCCCGCTAATGCCACGGTCAATATAATTTTTCCCGGCAAAAAAAGACGAATCCGCATTGATCCAACCGTCGGTTATAGAGTTGCCCATAAACACCACACGAGGCTTTGCAGATTTAGTTGCAGCCAGTGCAGAGTTGGCCTTTCTATAACGGGCAAGATTTTGCCAGTCCCCTTTTTTCATTACATCTTCGATCTGCCAATCTTCCAACTTTGTTGCCCACTCAGGTGTGTGTAAAAGCTTAAGATAACTATTTACTCTAAGCCAGTCGGCAAAACGATCTATCCAGGTATCAGAAGGCAGATGTTGCACCTTCATACCAAAACCATGACCTCCTTTTGAATACATGTGTATCTCTGCGGGATGTTTTGCGGTAAGCCATTGCTCATAGAGATTAACACTGTGAGGTGCAAGGTTTAAACCATCGTCGGTTGCAGCTACAACGAACAATGGTGGTGCGTCAGCAGAAATTTTGCCTATCATTTCAGGAGGAAAATAAGGATAAATTGGAGCAACAAAATCAGGGCGGTTTTCTGAAGTATAATTAAATGCAGCAGATGCCGCAACAGTGCCACCTGCGGAAAATCCCATAATGCCGATCCTATGTGAATCTATACCATATTCACCCGCATGTGCCCGTACATATGCGATGGCGTTTTTTCCATCAGCAACGCCAAGAGGTACTACAGCCTTGTTCTCTTCATGAAATTCGGGCTTGTCCCATTTTGCAGTCATTTCAGCGACCGGATCGGTGGTTGAACTGTGAGCAAGTCTATATTTTAAGACAAAACAGGTTACGCCTCTTTTTACAAGGTAATTAGCGACATCGAAACCTTCGCTATTAATAGATAACGCGTGAAATGCACCGCCCGGACAAATAACAACAGCAGTTCCTGTTGAAGACATTGAGTCCGGAGTAAAAACAGTAAGTGTCGGATGCGAAACATTGTATACGGCTTTTGTTTTCCAGGCATTGCTGTCGCTTTCCGCTTCGTTCCAATTCCAGTTTTCAGAACCAGGTGCTGCACCTTTATACAGTTGAATAACTTTTTGCTGTGCGGTTAAAACACCGGCAGAAAACAATAGTCCTGATAAGAGAAATAAAAATTTATTCATCAACAAGTTTTTTATAAATGGATAAATGTATAAAATATTTCAGAACGTTCTTTTTATAACTTCGAAATAATAATTTATTTAGAGGAAATTTTCAGATGAAAGAAAACCAAACCAATCGCCGCCGTTTTATTAAGAATGCAACTAATACTATGGGAGGAATGGCAATCCTTTCTGCTTTACCTAAAAAAGTACGGGCAAATGCAGAGGAATATGTGATTAGTGCAAAAGATCAACTTTACAACGCTGCACCAAGAATTAAATTCTCAGTTATCGGAATTAATCACGGCCACGTTCATTCACAGATTGAAGTAGTAATAAGGGGCGGCGGACAACTAGTTTCTTTCTATGCAAAAGAAGCTGATCTTGCGGCTGACTTCGCTAAACGATATCCCCAGGCAAAGCGTGCCGCAAGTGAAAAAGAGATCCTGGAAGACAAAGCAATTCACCTTATTGTCAGTGCTGCTATACCAAACGAACGAGCCTTTATTGGAATAGACGCAATGCGACACGGCAAAGATTTTATGGTGGACAAGCCGGGCATCACCACATTGGAACAACTTATCGAAGTACGGAAGGTGCAAAAGGAAACCGGGAGGATTTTTTCAATTTTGTATGGGAGGCTAGAAAGCCCGGCAACCATTAAAGCCGGGGAGTTGGTGAAAGCCGGTGCCATTGGCAAAGTAATTCAAACGATTGCGCTGGCGCCTCACCGTATGAGTCCAAAAACGCGGCCTGCATGGTTTTTCGATATCAAACATTATGGCGGCATCATTAACGACATCGGCTCCCATCAATTCGATGAGTACCTGTTCTTCACCGGTTCCAGCGAAGCTGAAATTGTAGCTTCACAGGCAGGAAATGTAAATCACCCTCAATATCCTGAATTTGAAGATTTCGGCGATGTAATGATTAAGGGTAACAGAGGAACGGGCTACCTTCGTGTGGACTGGTTCACTCCTGATGGACTTAAAACGTGGGGAGACGACCGGCTTACCATTCTAGGCACTGAAGGATATATAGAGCTGCGAAAAAATATTGATATAGCAGGACGAGAGGGAGGTAACCATCTCTTTCTTGTAAACCAAAAAGAAACGCGTTATTTTAATTGCAGTAACGGCCCTCTCCCCTACGGCGAACTTCTTATAGATGACATTATAAATCGTACACAAACTGCAATGCTGCAAGATCACTGTTTCCTTGCAACAGAATTGGCACTAAAAGCACAAAATCAGGCAAAAAAAATAAAATTGACGGCATAACAAATTTTTTGGGTAAACCGGTGTATGTATATTCAATTCTATGTCGCGATTAATTTAAATTCTATTGTTGCTTGTCTATTATTTGCAAGGTTTTATTGTCTTTTGATCCGTTGAAAAACTTATCCAAAACCTTCTGAAAAACAGGATTGCTATTATTTACTAAAGAAAACAAAGTCATAGAAGATTTTAATTTTAAGTCGTCAGGACTTCCAAATATTTTGTTTGCATCATTACCTTTAAGGCTCAGCAATTCCTCGCAAATTTCAACCAGCCGACTGCCCAAAACCGGATGCTTTAAAAATTCTTCTGCTTCCATCTTATTTCTTATAGCATAATATTTTGAAGTCTCGCTAAAACCTAAACCCTGTATCTGAGGAAAAATATACCACATCCAATGGCTCTGTTTTCTGCCATTCCTTATCTCCAACAAGGCTATGTCGTAATCCGCTTGCTGTGCATCGGTAAATCTTTTCAAGTTACTCTCTTTAGCCATATTTTTGCTGATTGTCTTTTTAAACTTATTACTCCCCTTTTAAAGTTATTAACGGGGTTGTAAACTATCTTCAATTACAACCTACACAACCACCTGTATTTTGCATAAAGCTTTTTTCTTACTTTGTTTTTAACCACATCGGATTTGTCTTCAATATGTCCTTGTATATCTTACAATCGGCCGAATGAGCTCCTTGCAGAAATCCTATACTCATTAAAAACTCGTTTACAATTTCTCCACCTGTAAATTTAAAAGTCTTTTTAAATAATTTCACCCATTCTTCTTTTGATCTTGGATGTTGATGTTCTAACCACTTTTCAAATGAACCATATTCTTTTTGAATGCCCACGATAGTTTTTGCGTTTTCTATTGCTGCATTTATTTTTAGTCGGTTTCGTATAATTCCTACGTCAGCTAAAAGTCTTTCCCTGTCCTCTGCAGTGTAAGATGCAACTTTTTCAATATTGAAATTATCATAAGCTTCCCTAAACCCGGTTTCTTTTTTCAATATAGTTTCCCAACTTAAACCTGCCTGGTTAATTTCTAATATGAGCCGGCCAAACAGTTCATTGTCATCGTGTATAGGAAAACCATACAACTTGTCGTGATACGCTTTATGCAAAGCCTTTTTATCCTCGCTCATATATTCTATTACGCTACAATACGACATTGTCTTAATTAAATATTTAGTTGAATTCTATTCAAATTTAAACTTCAAATATACTCCACCTGTTCAATTTTCGACTGCGTAGGTAAAAAGTATATAAGATTTGTAATAATCGCGGTTTAAAATTTCCTCATCTAAAATTCCTTGCTTCAGGGAAGAGTTTTTCCTGTGCATTTTCACGAACCTGGCTGCGTTTATTTAGCCCTGGCGGTATTGATCTTTCATCAGGCCGTGCAAGGGTTAATACTTGTGGAGTTTCGTGGTTTGACGGAGTAAGTTTTCGCAAGAGTCTGGAGAAATCGAAGCACTTTTTTACAATTACATGTATCACCTCGCCCTGCACCTGCAATTGCCCCTCCACCATTATCAATTTCGATTGTAAAATTTCTTTTCTGTATTTATCAAAAAGGGTATGAAAAATAACAAGATTAGCAACTCCTGTTTCATCTTCGATCGTCATAAAACAAATACCACCTGCTGTACCGGGCCGCTGCCGCACTAACACCAGGCCAGCTACTTTTACAGCCTGACCATCCTTTGCACCGGCCAGTTGGGTGGCAGACAAAATATGCAGCTGCTGCAGCTTTTCACGTACAAAACTTACGGGATGAGCTTTTAAAGAAAGTGACGTTGTAGCATAATCGTGCACCACATGCTCAGCAGGGGTCATTTGGGGGAGTGATATATTTTCCTGTTTTTCATCGGCTGAAGGCTGTCCGTTAAACATTGCTACCGGCTTATCCTTTGTGGATACTTCCCACAAAGCCTGCCGGCGATCAAGATCAATGGATCTGAATGCGTCTGCATCAGCCAGTTTCTCTAATGCTGCATCTGACAACCCAATACTGCGAAGTTCGTTTATGCACGAGAACTTTTTTTCTCTTGCCGATACCAGCAATTTAATGTCTTCTTCCCGAATTCCTTTTACTTGCCTAAAACCAAGGCGTAGTACACAGTACTTACCCGATTTTTCTTCCAGCTTATTATCCCAAAGGGAATGATTGATGTCAATAGGTTTTACTTCAACACCATGTTTTCGTGCATCAATAACGATTTGGGCGGGCTGATAAAAACCCATTGGCATACTGTTGAGTAATGCACACGCAAATACATCGGGATAATAACATTTGAGCCACGAAGAAACATACACCAGCAATGCAAAGCTGGCAGCATGACTTTCAGGAAAGCCATAACTGCCAAAACCTTCCAGTTGCTTAAACACCCGTTGCGCATATTCAAGAGAATATCCTCTTTCAGTCATTCCGGTAATAAGTTTTTCCTGGAATTTAGAAACCAGTCCTTTTACTTTAAATGTCGCCATGCTGCGCCGCAATTCATCGGCTTCTGCCGGTGTAAAACCAGCTGCTACAATGGCAATCTTCATTGCTTGCTCCTGGAAGAGGGGCACTCCCAAAGTTCGCTTTAATATCTCTTCCAATTGAGGAGAAGGATATTTTACCTCTTCTTCGCCATTTCGCCGTCGTAAATATGGATGCACCATGTCACCTTGTATTGGTCCCGGTCGAACTATTGCAACTTCAATTACAAGATCGTAAAAGCAACCTGGCTTTAATCTTGGTAACATACTTTGCTGTGCCCGGCTTTCGATCTGAAACACGCCAATGGTATCTGCATGAGAAATCATCTCATAAACTTTCTTATCATCTTCAGGAATATTGGCAAGGGTAAGATCGAGTGCATAATGCTCTTTAGCAAGGTCAAAGGCTTTACGAATACAGGTAAGCATACCTAATGCCAGCACATCAACTTTCATAAAGCCCAATGCATCAATATCATCTTTGTTCCATTCAATACAGGTCCTGTTTTCCATTCGCGCGTTCATTATCGGACACAGGTCAGACAACTTACCATTGGTAATCACAAAGCCACCTGTATGCTGCCCCAGTTGCCTTGGAAAGCCCATGAACTCTTTGGTAAGTTGTAACACCTTTTGCCGGTGTTTATCAGTAGGATTGAAGCCTTGTTCGGCAATTCGTTTTCCTTCAAACCATTCGTCTGTAAATTCCCAAATAGAACTTGATAACCGATTGATAATGTCAACAGATAATCCCATTGCTTTACCTACATCTCTTATTGCTCCTTTTTGATGTTGTTGGGTAACTGTAGCAACAATAGCTGCCCGGTCCCGACCATATTTTTGATAGATGTACTGAATAACTTCTTCACGACGTTCATGCTCAAAATCTACATCAATATCAGGCGGTTCATTGCGGGCAGCAGAAATAAACCGCTCGAACAATAAATCAAATTTTGCAGGATTAACAGAAGTGATACCAAGGCAATAACAAACAGTGGAGTTGGCAGCAGAACCTCGTCCCTGGCAAAGAATGCGCTGGCTTCGTGCATAACGAACAATATCATACACAGTAAGAAAATAGGGCGCATAATTCATGCGTTCTATAAAGGCAAGTTCGTAATTGATAGCATCTATTGTTTTCTCAGGTATGTTTTCTCCAAACTTTTCTTTTGCACCTTCCCATGCTAAAAAGGTTAGTTCCTGTTGCGGTGTTCGTCCTTTATTCGTTATCTCTTCAGGATATTCATATTGTAATTCATCCAATGAAAATTTGCACGATTCGGCTAATTCCTGCGTGCGCTCAATTGCTTCTGGATATTGCCTGAAAAGGCGAACCATTTCGCCGGCTGGCTTCAGATACCGTTCAGCATTTGGATGTAATCGAAAGCCCGCATTATAAATGGTGCATTTTTCACGAATGCACGTCATAATATCTTGTAGTTGTCTTCGTGAAGGTTCATGATAATGCACATTATTTGTAGCAACAATAGGTATGTTTAATTTTTCTGACAACTGGGTAAGCCGGTATAAATACTTGCTGTCATCTCCCTGGTATCGACGTGATGCTGCGATATACAAATGGCTTCCAAAAATTTGCCTGTATTCCTTTATGGCAGTTTCAAATGATGGTTCAAATTCAAATACTTCGTTTAGTTTACCAGGTGGCAACGCAACAAACTTAACTCCCTTAGCATACTTGTATACATCCGCTTTATATAAATGACATTCACCTTTTTCGGCCCGTCTATTACCGAGCGTTAACAAATTAGTTAATTGTGAATAAGCATTTTTATCTGTAGGATAAGCCAGCAAAGATACTCCGTCTAATAAATCAAGGCGACATCCAACAATTATTCTTATACCGCATTTTTTCGCCGCTGCATGAGCACGAACGATTCCGGCAAAGGTGTTTCGGTCTGTTATTGCTATTGATGAAAATCCCAGTTCTGCTGCATAAACTACCAGTTCGTCAGGATGTGAAGCACCTCGAAGAAAACTGAAGTTGGTGGTAACTTGTAGTTCGGTGTACATTTTAATGAATTAATATATCATGCAAAAAACCCATGAATAAACCATTTATATTCTTCATCATAATGCCCTGATCTAAACAACCAATAACGGCAGCCTTCCTCATCTTCCACAGCATAATAATCCCGGTGCTGTCCTTCCTGTATCCACCATTCCTGTTCTATCCGTTCGGGACCGTCAGCTTTTATTATTTTGTGTATTTTTCCTTTGTAGCGAAAGTTCATCGGGGGATAATCAGGAACAGGGGCTGTAACATCAATATTTTCAGGTGTAGTTAAAAGCTGCATCGGTCTTGGTCTGTCTAACTTCCACTCTGAAGTTTTTTGTTCGTGTAGTGATGATGCCTGTTTAATGGAACGTTCAGGCCAGTAATGCTCTTCAGGTAAAAAACGACGAATCGAATTTAAACCTACTTTTCCTGCTAACCTGTCAATTAATTCTGATAACTGATTATTATCAAGACCCCACATTGCTTCCCACAATTTTTGTTGTGAAGAGGCATGATCTTCCACAGTCGGCGCTTCCAATACAAATAACTCAATACCTAGGTCAGGTTCAATGGAAGGTAGTTTTATTTCAAAGAGCTTAATAAGATGTTTCACATTATGTGACGGAGAATTGGTAGCAATTTGAATTTGTATAATCCTTCCATCAACCCTATAGCATTTGAAGTTAGCAACACGAAGCCCTTTTTGCTCTTTTTGCAAGCGTTGACACAAAACTTCAAGCAATCGTTGAAGTGCAATTTCAATACCTGTTGCTGTAACAATTGGTTCTAAACAAGGCAGTCTTTCAGAGAAAGGTTCAATAGGCTGAACGGTTTGAATAATTTCTTCTTCAAGTCCCAATGCCTGGTTTAATCTCATGATTATTAAATTACCAAAACGACGACGTAATGCTGAGCGAGGCATACCAATAAAATCTTTGATTTGCCGAAGACCTAATTTGTGCAAATGATCAATTGTATCTGCATCTAAACGAAGTGCAGCAGTTGGCAAAGAAAGCAATGCTTTACTTTGTTGACCAGGATGAATGATGAATGACAAACCATAACGGGAAGTTGCCCACGCAGTTCCAATCGTATCCGCTATTGCAGCACGTACAGTATAACCACGAGACTTTAACCGATTGATTATGTCGTTCAAGTAAGGTTCGTCACCTCCCCATAAATAAGAACAACCACTAACGTCAAGGATAATACCACCAGGAGGATCAATAGCGGCAAATGGAGTAAATCGGATACACCACTCAGCAATCCGCCTTAATAATTTATCAATCAACTCTGGCTTATCATCAAGCACCTGTAACCCGGGAACAATTGCCCTTGCATCTGCCAACACCATTCCGCTTTGAATTCCTTGTGCTTCAGCTAAAGCATTTGCTGCGGTTACTACCATTCTTCCATGTGACGGCGTACATAAGACAAAAGCTGTATTACGTAATTGTGGCTTACGAAGGGCAAACCAGTCGGTTACAAGATACCGAAACCATATTGACACAAAACGCTTGCACATATTATCCTGTTTTTCTTTGCCCCTCGCTGTTAATAGAAGCTAATTTGTAAACATGCCTGAACCTTCCTTTCGCCCACTCTAACTGCCAATTGCCTGGAGTACCATTTCGTACTTTTAATAATTCTACATTCCACCTCGGAACCCCCAAGCCTGGCAAATCATTTTCTGTATTAGTAGACAAAGGCGTAATCTTCCAACGGGTAACACAGGTAGTAGCAAGGTTTCTGGGATTGCGTCGAATAATAAAACCAGTCACACGACTTTGCTCAACCGCTAATTGAAATCTTCTGCTTGCGGTAAAACTTATTTCCTGTGTCTGAGCAATAACTGCTGCAAGCCCCTCACACTTAAGTGCTTCTTCCATTGCCCATAAGATCTCTTTTTCTTTTTGAAGATAAATGAAGATGATTTTATCAGGTTCAATACCAAATGCTTTTAAAGCAGGAGGAAAGATCATTTGTGATGAACAAATCCATAGTGTCACTCCTCCCTTTCGCATAATTGCTGATACTATACCTGCTATAAATCCTGCTGAAGCTGATACATCTTCTTCTCCCGTACAGAAAAATTCATGTATTGCGGCTAAAGGAAATGACGCACCGGGAAAAGCTTGTTTTATAAATCCTAGACCACCATCAAAGCCACTATCACCAGCTACAGGTTTAAATCCTTGTAAGGGAAGAATATCTTTTCGCAATTGTTCAATAGTATGTGCTTTTGTCGTGTTCATAATTGCGATAAATAATAATCTTCAAAATCAAAATTACTAATTTTTTTAGCAAAAAAAAGAATTAATGATTGTTTTAGGAGATAGCAATATGAGGGAGTGTAAGGAATTTAAGCAAAAAAAATTCTTTTAACCTGTGAGATCA
This sequence comes from Segetibacter koreensis DSM 18137, assembly GCF_000374045.1. GTDB lineage: Bacteria > Bacteroidota > Bacteroidia > Chitinophagales > Chitinophagaceae > Segetibacter > Segetibacter koreensis. The sequence goes on from NZ_KB893359.1 coordinate 265,572, forward strand.
TTGTTGGTATCTTCAATTCATTCATCGTGCTTTTTCCAAAGAATTTTTAACTGAAAGAGCCGTAGATTTTTTGTATTTTCGGGAAACCACTCCTATTTCCATGGAACAAGGTAAATTTAGAAGATTGAACATACACCTCCCAAAAGAGCCTGTAAGCAATGATCGTCCCTGGTTAGTTGCAGGTTTGCTTTTTGCGCTTGCTTTCGTAATTATTGCTACTTATGCTTATTTACAGTATAAGAGAATATTTTAAAAGTTATCGTGTGGATGGACATGCCATTTTTAAAACAAATAAAATCTTTAAGAATTTATCAGAAGCATTCAAGTCGGAAAGACATCTTAATTTTAATATAGTTAAAGTTCCTTCGTTATTGCAATTGCAGTAAACGAAGGAACTTTAACGTTGCAATCTCTTCTCTCCCACTTTTGCCTTTTGTAACTGCAATTATTAAAAAATTTTAATAGTTATAGCATGAATAATAAATTACTTTTATCATCCATGCTATAACTGTTCTCTAATGCCAGCATTGTAAGTTAAAAAATATCCTGTGCTTTCTAAATTTAAACATATTGTTATTGCAGATGACGACCATGAAGATGTGGAACTGCTGAAAGAATCTCTTGCAAAAAGTTGTTCTGATTTAGATTTTACACTTGCAGATAACGGTTGTAACTTACTCAATGCTTTGAAAACAACTTCTCCACCTGATTTAATAATCCTTGATATTAACATGCCTGTAATGGATGGGAAAGAGTGTTTAAAAGTTATCAAAAGCAACCAATTAATGAAAGCAATACCTATAATGATGTATTCAACATCAACCAATAAAAAGGATATTGAGGCATGTTATTCATTCGGAGCTGATTATTATGTAATAAAACCAAGCAGTATCGAAGAAATAGAGCAACTTGCTGAAGAAATATGTACCGGGGAGATAAAATCTTCTATAAATAAGTGAAAATTTCTTAAAAGATGTAATCTTACCTCATAACTACTTTTGCTAAAAACTCACGATGTACCGCACATCATAGTAGTACAGAGGCTGGCTCAAAAAAATCTTCGTATGATTTGTCTCATTAAAAAAAGTCTCAAAATTTCTTTGACCATTATCATCTAGTCTGCTATCAGCAGTCATTTCATAGGTATAGATGTGTTAGTAACTTTGACAATGACTTCGTAAAATTATTTCATCTTCATCTATCAATTAATACTTTATGGAAACAGTAATGCTTAAAGACGCGTTGACAGTTATACGGGAAAGAAAAAGTGTACGAAACTATACAGGCGAACCAGTGAGTAAAAAAGATATTGAGGAGATACTTCGTGCCGCGATGGCAGCACCTGCGGCTGTACACATGGAGCCATGGAAATTTATAATAGTAACGGATAAATTAAAATTAAAATCATTAGCCGACGGATTGCCTTTTGCAAAAATGTTGACCAACGCAGGAACCGGTATTGTGGTATGTACAGTTCCAGAAGAGGCAGCAATGGGCACTGAAGAATTTGCGATACTAGACGCAGTGTGCGCCAGCGAAAATATTTTATTAGCGGCCGAAGCATTGGGACTTGGTGCAGTATGGACGGCAGTATATCCAAATAAAGAAATGATGGATTTTGTAAGAAAGGAACTAAATATTCCTGCCAATGTCATTCCATTGAATGTGATACCAGTAGGGCATCCTGCAGATGAAGAAAAAGCAAAGGATAAGTATGATGCCAAAAATATTCATTGGGAGAAATGGTGAGAAGCAACGATTGCGTGAAATTCAATTTTTCGCCTCAAGTTGAACAACTAAACGGAATGCAACATCTTCCCTTGACTTGAGATGCAATTTGAAGGTAGCTTGCTGTATTATTGATGAATAGCCATTACAGGTACATGAGTATGTAATACTAACCGCGTTGAGTAGCTATGATGCACAAGGCTACTTAAGAGATCATGGTCTTTTCTGCAAAATCAGCGATGCCTTTTTCCGGTTCATTATCCTTTATAAAATGATATTTCGGATTCAGCCCATCAAGTATTTCCTGGAGCCAACCTGCTTGTTCAATGCTCTCAGCCGTAAATAATTCTTCTTTTTCAGCGCTCACATGCAATACATGAAACGCCGGATGTAACTCTTTCACAAGGCTCCTGATCTCTTTAATTGGTATTGTATCTACTACATTTTTAAAATCACATGCAAGCCCTATTCTTTTAATGCCTGCAAATTTAGCTTCCGGCGGGACGACTATTAATGACCATTTAAGTTTTCGCATTGCAGCAATGGTTATGCCTCCAAATAAAGTTCTTTCGATCGCTCCGGTACGCTCTGATCCCATCACCACTGCATACGTGCTTACAGAAGGACAATAAGCGTCTAATTCAGATATTATTTCTCCTTCCCTTATCTCAGTCATAATTTTTATACGTTCCCCGGTTCTGAAAGCGATCTTATCTTTAAGCAGAAACATTTGTTTTTCGGCATCTGTTATAAGCTCTGTCATGCTATATTCCGATACCGGCACTTCGCTTATAGCTACCGGAAACCGGCAAATATGTATCAACGATAGGCTAGTGCCGATAACACTCGCCATGTCAGCGGCATAGTTTACAGCGTTTAGTGAAGTAGTTGAAAAATCGGTAGGAGCAACAGTTGTTTTCATAACCTGATTTTTAAATTTGCCAATAGTAAACTAAAGCAATATATTGACAGTCGTTTAGTTCATCCTGAACAAACGAGTTCCACATTTACCTGTTGCGTCGTACAAACACCTAAGCAGATCATTCGCTTTGCTTTTTTAGCTCGCATAAGAATCTTTCCATAAAAATTAAAGCATGCTTTGTTAGTCTACCAGGTAATAAAGCCTTAAATAGTGTTTTTAAAATATCACTAACTATCTCAATAGTTGATAAACATCGGTTTTCAATTCATATTTATCTTTTACCATGTCGGGTGAATTTAAATACACTTCAAATGGCGGCCCGTTTGCCTGTTTACTATTATCTTTTACCCATTCGGTTATTGCATTGTAAGGCACCTCCATTTCTTCGTATGGGCCAGTATAATGTGCTACTACAGCATCGCCACCTTGTACCGTTTTAGATTGTATTCTGCCTGCGAACGTTGCAGGTAATTTATCAACTTCCACTGCCATCTCAAGCGATACAGGATTGACATAACGATGATAAAATGCCATCACTTTACCCGGCTTTAACCCATGTTGATTGATGAAAGCAAACAGTTCGGCATAACCTGATCCGATTACTTTACTAAGACCGGATGTGTCGCTTGTATCTTTTATAAATAAAACGGCTATGGGCTGTAAAACAACCTGCTCAAGACTTACTGTTGCTTTTTTTATTGAATCCTGTAGCATAGCTTGTCTAATTAAAGGTTTGCAAATCAAAATACTCCAGTTCTTTTATAGTGCGCTCCTATTAATATAAATGGAATTACAAGTAGTTTCATAAGTAAACTTTGAAAGCTGTTTCTAACCCTTATTATTTATCATCTCAATAGGAAAGCAAGAAGGTGGCGAGCTCGGATGCTTATGGAACAAACAGGACAATAGTGTGCTGCAACAATGCCTTAATCGCAGCAAGATTTGTCAAGCCTAAAAAGATCATTGCATCAAAATTGTAATCGTTGCTTCAAAAAATTACAACACATCCGTTGCCTCAATAATGGGCGATTCTTTCTTTTCAGGTTTTTTCACAATAACACATTCGGTTGTGATGAACATGCCCGCCACCGAAGCCGCAAACTCTATAGCCAGCCTGCTTACTTTGACAGGGTCGATGATGCCGGTTTCAAGGAGCTGTTCAAATTTTTCTGTTTTAGCATTAAAACCAAAATCGTTCTCGCCAGCCTTTACCTTTTGTACAATTTCAGATGTTTCGAGACCTGCATTAATTAAAATTTGTTTCAAAGGCTCCTCAAGTGCTTTACGCAAAATCTCTACGCCCACTTTTTCTTCCTCATTGTTGTTTTGTGCCTTATCCAGTTCCTGTAAACAGCGCAGGTAAGCTACACCACCTCCCGGAACGATACCTTCTTCCATGGCAGCACGGGTAGCATTTAGTGCATCGTCCACCACATCTTTTTTTACATTCAATTCAATTTCTGATGAAGCGCCTACATACACGACAGCTACGCCTCCTGCTAATTTTGCGAGGCGTTCCTGCAATTTTTCTTTATCATAATCAGAAGTAGTTGTTTTCAATTGTTCCCTTATTTGTGCAATAACGCCTTCAATGTTTTTCTTGTCACCGCCTCCTCCGACTAAAGTGGTCTTATCCTTTGTTATTATTATTTTATCACACCTGCCCAGGTGCACTATTTCCGCATTTTCCAATTTCAGGCCTTTTTCTTCTGATATAACTGTTCCACCGGTAAGTGCGGCAATGTCTTCGAGTATTTCTTTCCTGCGGTCGCCAAATCCTGGTGCTTTAACGGCGGCCACTTTTAAAACGCCGCGAAGTTTATTTACAACCAGCACGGCCAGCGCTTCTCCCTCTATGTCTTCGGCTATGATAAGTAAAGGATCGTTAGATTGTGAAATTTTGTCGAGTAATGGAACCATTTCTTTCATGCCTGCAATCTTTTTGTCATAGAGGAGAATATACGGGTTCTCGTACATTACATTCATCTTTTCTGGATTGGTGATGAAATAAGGCGATAAATAACCACGGTCGAATTGCATGCCTTCAACTACTTCCACATAGGTTTCAAAGCCTTTGGCTTCTTCAATGGTAATTACTCCTTCTTTGCCGGCTTTACGCATGGCATCCGCAATCAGTTTTCCAATCTCGGGATTGTTCCCTGCGGAAATTGTAGCCACTTGCTCTATTTTAGTACTGTCGTTGCTAACGGGTATAGCCATCTGTTTCAGTTTTGCTGTTACCAGTTGCACTCCTTTATCAATCCCCTTTTTAATGTCCATGGGGTTCATTCCAGCCTCCACTCTCTTCAAACCGGTGTCAATCATGGTCTGTGCCAGCAAAGTGGCTGTTGTCGTTCCATCACCGGCGGCTTCAGCTATACGTACTGCGGCATCCCGAATCATTTTTACACCCATTTCTTCCATGGGATCGTCCAGTTCAATTTGCTTGGCCACCGTTACCCCATCGCACGACATTTGAGGAGAGCCATCCATTTTTTCAAAAACTACATTCCGTCCTTTAGGACCAAGCGTAATAATGACCGCTCTGGCTAAACGGTCAACCCCTTTTTTCAATTTCTTGCGGGCATCCTGGTTGTAATCAATTAGCTTAGACATATGATACTATTTAAACGAGGGATAACTTTAAACATAGGATAACTGTGTTACAAGAAATCAATACCAATTAGTTGTGTCAATGGTTTAAGTGATTGTAATAAAGAGCGTGCAAATGCTCTATTAAAAGGAAAATCTTAGGACTGGCATTCAGGCTATTGGCACATACAATTTTATGGATCCTGTGAATATTTTGGAGGATAGAAGTAACATGTTTTGCGAAGCATCGTTAAAGATGCGACAGAAATGCTGCTTAATCTATAAATTCTCCTTTTTCATTTGTTTTTACTCTTATTCGCTTGTCTCCGTTTTCTAATAACAGTTTGTACATCTTGCTTGTCTCGCCTTGCTTTGAATTTGCATCGTAATAGTTTACGAGGTAGACATCTTTTGAAATATTCCAATTAGGAAATCTTTTTGTCACAGATTGTCTTACCGAACTTGGTAATTGTATATTTTTAAATTTTTCTGCTGTATGCAAGAGTTTTCCATCCTTGTCGTAGGCAGCAAGAATTTTACCCTGGGGAATAAAAAAGGAAATAAAATAAGTATCGTAGTCTTCTTCGTAGAACTCTGATTTTTTTACATCGTAAACCGCCGCTTGCCTTTGTAGCATTTTTACTGACTCAGCCGCGTTGGTATCAGTAACAGATTTAATGTACTTGTAATTAACGGCAGTAACTGTAACCTCAGGCAATACTTTCTGCGCCAAAGAAGGGATGTTTAATCCAATAATAAATACTGCAAGGCTCAACACTACTCTTGATTGTTTCATGGTTTTTAGTTTTAATTGTTTAATAATGATTTTTGCTGTTTTTTATTTCTAGGCTAGTACCTTTAATAAAATTATTCACTCATCTATTAAAGAAAAATGACCGGAGTCGGTAAAAACATGAGAGTGATCATAACAATAGGGGCGATATTCTTTCAGGCCTTTAAAAAAGAACAGTGGAGCTCGACCCTCTAATATCCTATCCAGCCTTTTTCAACTCGCCTAATTTATCCAGGTAAAACATTACTTCTTCATCACTTACCTGGTGAAAATCTTTATAAAAAGCCCCTACTCCATAAAATTCTTCCGGTATTAATACCGCAACTACTTCATCCACTTCTTTGGCTAATTTTTGCACGGCACTTTTTGATGCTACCGGAACACCGATTACAATTTTACCGGGATCGCTTTTTCGCAATACATTTACAGTACCGAGCAGCGTATTGCCTGTTGCAATTCCATCGTCAATCACGATCACCGTTTTTCCCTTCAGGCTTTCAGGCTCTTTATCACCCATGAACCTTTTATACATTTCTTTCAGCCTTTCACGTATTCGTACCAGTTCCTGGTCAATGTATTGTTTGGAAATATTTTCATGGGGGATTACAAAATAATCTGTTAGGCTTGCGGCACCTATGGCGTACTCTTTATTCATCGGGTGGCCGATTTTTTTTGTTAGAACAATTTCTATCGGAAAACCTAATTCGCTGGCAACTGCATAAGCTACCGGCACCCCACCTCTTGGCACAGCCAATACTACACCTGCATCACTTTTGTATTTTTTCAGTCTTGCCGCCAGCAGTACGCCTGCTTCTATCCTATCGCGAAACATAAGAGAAATTTTATAGTGTGATGGGGTTCCTTATTCTACATGTTTTAACCAACGATGTCGATTCTACTTCATAAATTCTGTTGCATCATTTGCTTTTCGCGCCATTGCAGGTATATCTTCAATCAAGTCGTATACTTTTTTAAATGCTCAGATTTAAATTATACAAGGGACCCGGTTTGACCTGGATGAGGATTTTCAATATTTTAATCGCCTTTAATTTGATAATAAAGCTATCCCACTCGTTATTTATTAATCATGATTTTAATCAACGACGGCACTGATACTTAACATCTTCAAACTTTTTCCATAATAAGGGTGGCTTTTTATTGCTTTATGAAGAATAATTAACTTGCGGGATCAGCCTTTTTAATAAAAGGATTGTATTGTTTGCGCATAATTCATGTAAACAATACATGCTGCTGTCTGTAATCATATTACAAGAACTAATCTTGATTGATGTAGCATGAAGATTTCAAGTATTTTTTTTCATCATCATATAGAAGATTTGCAGCGACAGCTAAAAAATTCTCTTCAACCATAATTTAGAAACTTTTCTCCAAGGAACCTATCACCGAGAATGGAAGGAACGACAAAATTATTTTTTCTGAATTACAGTGGTATCTGATAATTTCTTACTGTATTTTACCAGATGCTACCCGCACTTATTCACAAAAATAGCCTATTCAAGCTATTGACCCCACTTTTATATAAAAATATCTTTGTATTAATAAACAATTAATATACAAAAGATAGCATATAAATATTAATATAAATTACAAGGAATAAGGTGTATTATTTCTTCCAAATAGCTTTCTAAAACCAATTATTTCATCAAAAAAATAACGATCATGGGAATACAGATTCAAATTGTTGCAGGACCCGACCAAACTTCATCCAGCGTCCAGGCAAACAGGAAGCATCCAACACATGATATCCGTGGAGTCTGTGCTTAGTGCCAGCAGAGGAGTTATGCAGGTACGAATTACTTACCAGGCTTATTTAAGAGGCTATACAGCCGTAAATTATGGGGATCCCTACCAGGAACATCATTTCTGGGCTTTACCAATTGGTCCAGTAATGTCAGCAGCCGGAATTTCTAATTCAAAGATATCTACAGAAGATATAAAAATAGGCTTTTATTCTAATTCAAAAATAGAGTTAAAGGATACTGCTACAGGTGCTTCAAAACAAGTTTTTCTTATGACCAATGTTCCAGGCGTAACTACAAAAACAGCTAAAACCTCTGCTGCTGCGCAAATGGCATAGTTTAATTTAAAAAACAGTTAGACGTTAAACATCGAAAACTATTAGAGTTTTAGAAGGCATCCATTTGCATTTTTTTAAGAAACAACACACATACTTAAACCAATTATTAAAACAAAAACTGAAGTTTATGCCACTACAACAAATCGGAAAAATGAGCCTCAAGAATTCCGGAGGCTTCGTCGCCAGGATCCAATTCAGCTATTTAGATGAAAATGGCGAAAAAAAACTTACGGGCCAAAGTGGAGACGTATTATTAGGTCAAACAAAAACATTAGATCCGGGAGAAATGGGGGTACCGGATGGCTCTATGACTTATATGTACGTATCCGTTGTCTGGGGAAGAGACAACGAGGCGACCCGTGCATTCCTTTATCAAAAAGGAAATGTTAGTACTGCCCACTACCTCATTAGTGGCACGACCCTTAATAACGACCTAGGATTGATTGAGATTAGTTAATTATTAAAAACAATGGTTGCCTGGTCAGACCGTTATACTTCTTTCTCTCCAGGCAATCTTTAAATCAGAAAATTATGAGCCTTCAATATTTAGACAAGCGACTTATCGGCGCCATAATTGTTGATGCGTGGCAAAACCACTTTAACACAGAGATGGACCCTGCCGATGGACAGTGGTTTACGAATGGACCCGGGAACAACGGAGGTCTTTATGGTATATTAACAGATACGCTCGCATCTGAATTAAAGTTCTTACCTGATCAACAAGTTTTTACAATGAATAAGATAGCGGCTGCTACCAGCACAGCCGATAATCGAAATGGCCTAACGCCTCACCAGACTGTTTCACTAACATATGAATATCAAAATTCTACCACAGTAACACACTCTACTACCAACACTATAACTGTAGGAACAGGTGTAGAAATTAAAAGCTCGGCGGAATTTTTAGGAACAGGCGCAGAAGTTACGGTTAGTTTTAATACTGAATACAGCTACTCCTGGACTGAAGAGAGAAGTGAGTCGGTCTCAGAAACTAAAACGTTTGGACAAGAGGTATCTACCGACATTCCCTCTGGCCTGGTTTACCAGGTAACACTGCTTGCCGACAAAGCAAATATTAGAGTGCCCTTTTATGCTGATATAATTCTTACTGGACAGTCTGTTGCAAACTTTGCAAGCCCTGTTAATGGACAAAAAACCTGGGCTATTGATGCAGGTACTTTATGCGAATGGATTAATCAATATGGATCAGCAGGTAACGAGTCGTATAGATACATGAAGGATGCGAGTAACCCCAAGCAAGGATTTATTCGGCTGGAGGGTAACCTGACCGCTACTCAAACTTTGAATTTCACCGCATTAACAAGTGATATTACAGATTCATTCACTGCGACAGCTCAGCCAGCTCTTATGCGTGAGTTGAACAACTCTGAGCTAGAAAAATTAGAATCTAAGGCTATTAAGAAAGTAGCCCTGGGTTGATGAATTTATATGGGGGGCAAGCCTCCCATATTTTGAATTCTTATTTTCATATCAACTATTTCCATAAAAAATAATTATTCGTCCTACCGCTGGCAAGTAGCATTAATCACTTCAGGGATGTATAGGTGCTTATTATAGGAACCTAGTTCAGCCATTAATAAAAGAAATCAGGGGAAATTAATGGATTGGAAACAGGAATAGCATCAAGAACGTTTAGAATCTTTTATAACAAAGTGCTTGTTTTAAAAAGCCGTGGAATGACCATAATCATCGGGTAGGATAAAGTTTATAACCAACCTTAAATTATGTTATAAATAAAAAATATTTATGTAAATGTTTAATAATATCGCCTTAGATGTTTTTATAGGTTTAATATTTGTTTATCTCCTTTACAGTTTACTAACAAGCATAATACAGGAAATTATTGCAGCTATCCTCAATTTAAGAGCAGCAGTCCTGGTGAAGGCCATTCGGGTAATGTTAGAAGATCGAAAGCCGCTGGATTTAAAAAGCCGATCATTTTTAGGTAGAACTATGGAAAGGGTTAGGAATTATTTCAGGAATAAACACGATTATATTACCTGCCACTTACCAGATGATACTTTAGCAAAAGCATTTTATAAGTATCCCAGTATAAAATATTTAAGCTCGAATAGCTTAAGATCAAAACCATCCTATATTGATCCGAAAAATTTCTCAGCAACTCTAGTACGGATATTACGTGGAGAGAATTATGATGGTTCTATAACGCAAATGCAGGCAATATATAACAGGTTATACCCTGCGGTAATGGGCACCCAGGAAGATTCGAAAATTTCTTCTGTAGAAGTTGGTCAAGTTGACCCACTCGTTGCACCAATAAAGGCTGAAACCTTAGATCAACTAAGGCAATTGTATATAGATGCACATAATGATATAAATCGGTTTAAAACACTACTGGAAGGATGGTTTAATGAAATGATGGAACGGGCAAATGGCTGGTATAAAAGACAGACAAGGGTGATAATTTTTTACATTGGTGTAATCATCGTTGTTTGGGGAAACGTGGATACCATAAAAATCCGTAATATTCTTTCCACAGATAAAACAGCAAGAGCTCAGATGGTGCAGTTAGCTATTCAAGCTCAGCAAAAGTATGCTGCTGCTATTAATACTATTAAAGACAGAATTAAAGACACAGCTTATAAAAAAGGCGATTCCATTATAAAAGAGAAAACTTCAATTATATCAACTGGTGATACAATTTTAGATAAAGCTTATAAGGATGTTCGGAATGATATAGAAAGATCTAACAGTATTCTCGGTATGGGTTGGCATACCAGTGTTAATTATAAAGAATATGACTCTCTTCACACGTTAGAGAAGTTACTTAATAAAAGTTTGAAACGGCAAAAAGCTGCATTAAGAAAATTAAAATCATCTGTCACTAAAAATGATACGGCAGCAATTGACTATAAGCTACGCTACAAATCTCTTAATGATTCAATAATGTATGCTAGTTCTCAACTAAAAATAGTATCAAAACAATCAGATGAACTTGAAGCGGAAACGTATGATAAATTTGACGGTTTCCCTTCCCTTCTTGGATGGCTGATTACTTCATTAGCATTAACACTAGGCGCCCCCTTCTGGTTCGATTTATTAAGTAAATTCATGAGCATACGAACTGCAGGTAAAAAACCTGGAGAAGATAAAACAAAAGCGGATAGGCAAACAACCGCAGAGATACCATCTACACCTGTTGCTGGTTACGCTACCTCAAATATTGAATTACTACCTGAAACAGAAGACCAGTCAGAGCTGGTTGAAGACGAAGCAGTAAATTCTACTATTGCTCAAGGTTAAATTTATCACCATGACTATTGTTGACATGCCAAGCCCTAACCATACTTCGGGAAGAAAAAAGTATCGTCCCGAAGCCGTAGTGATTCATATTATGGAAGGTACATTAAGCGGCACGGATAGTTGGTTTAGAGATCCGCATTCAAAAGTTTCAGCACATTATGGAATTGGCAAGAACGGTGAAATTCATCAGTATGTCCCAGAAATGAATACAGCATGGCATGCAGGACGTGTGAATGCACCAAGCTGGCCGCTTATTAAAAGTGCGGGCAACGGTTTGTATATCAATCCAAATTACTACACTATTGGCATTGAACACGAGGGCAAAGAAGATAGCGAATGGAATGAGGAAATGTATCTGGCAAGTTCAGGCCTGATAAAAGACATTTGCACTAACTGGAGTATTCCTCTCGACCGCTTACATGTGATTGGACACCACGAAATTTATTCATTAAAAACATGTCCTGGTACAAAGGTAGATATCAATAAACTGATCAGGCTGGCAGGAGGAAATGTTGCAGTACCAGCAGTAACCGGGTCCATTACTCCGGCAAAGATGGCAGAAAAAGGAAAGGTGACAACTAAAACTCGTTTAAATATTCGTCCTCAACCAAACACCAGGTTCAAACCCATTATTACGGTAGACCCAAATGTTCAATTAGCTCATGATGGATTTACAAATGATGGCGAGGTGATTTCGGGCATCGGCAAGTGGTATTATACGGATGAGGGCAATTGGTTTTGGAGTGGTAGTGTTACCAAGGTGAGTATGCTACCAATACCCTTAATTGAGGTTTCACCTGCCATTGGTGATTTTACTGTGGAACAAATTAAAGAAGCGTCCGGAGCCAAAGCTGCCAGTGCAGCTAAATTTCATCCATTCATTGTTGACACCTGCACTAAATATGAAATCAATACGCCGATTCGTAGGTTATGCTTTCTGGCACAGGTTGGACACGAAAGTGGCGGGCTTTTTTTTACGGAGGAATTGGCTAGTGGGCGCGATTACGAAGGAAGAGCAGATTTGGGCAATACACATCCTGGTGATGGCACTCTCTACAAAGGCCGTGGCTTGATACAGATAACAGGACGCTTTAACTATGAAGCCCTTAGCAAGGACTTCGGAGAAGACTTTATAACACACCCCGAACGGCTGGGTGGTAAAAATGTAAATGTATGCATGCCAGAGCAACTGAAATACGCTGCACTAAGCGCCGGGTGGTTTTGGAATAAAAGGAACTTAAACGCTAGCGCTGATCAGATAGATATACACAAGCCCATCGATGAAGGAGATAATCTTACACATTTTAAAATGATAACAAAGAAAATTAATGGTGGCTTTAATGGTCTTGCAGACCGGATACAAAAATATATCAATGGTGTGGCTTTTTTTAGATAAAGAAATAACTGTAAAATTTGAGAAATTAGTAAGTAAATAAAATTCGCTTTGTTGCAGCTCTGCTACAAGAAAAAATTAAAAAGAAGCTTTTAGGTTATTATTGTTCTCCACCACATTTGATCTGATAGTTACAACCTGTTGATAGTAATTCTAAGGAAACAGATCAAACATGATTTTTTAATAAATAGACCTCCTAATTGTGATGTCACAGTACTATCCCGGAACTCTTTCTATTCTCAGATTATTTAAAGAACAAGAAATAAAACAACCAGTTATGAAACTTTTATTTAAAACAGTAAAAAAGTTGATTGAAGGAACACTGCTGTTTACATTTCTTGCCGTCTCATCGTTTTCACAAAAAAATCGTTTTAGTCTTTCAATTAATTCGACAACTACAAATTTCAACTACGGTAACGCAAACAAGCAATTGAAGCCATATAAGAAAAACGTTAGAGGAATACAGGTCGGCGTCTCCTACCAGGCGGGTATCACTCCCATGTTTTCAGTAGTCCCCGAACTTTACTTCTCGATGAAAGGCGGCAGACTGAAAAAAGACAATCCGCTCACCACCAATAAATCAACGTTGCGGCTTTATACGATTAATATGCCAGTCTTAGCACGTTTGCACTGCAAAAAGTTGTATGTAAACGCAGGCCCTTATTTTGGATATACATTATCGGGACGATTAAAAATTGAAGGGTCAGATAACCTACCGGAAAAAACTACCGCAATCTCATTTAATGACGATGCTGACGCCTTCAATCGGTGGGATTTGGGAGTACAGGCAGGAGGTGGTTATAATTTCGATATTAAGAAAAACATGCTCACAGTAGATGTACGTTATGGGTACGGCCTGGTCAACATCTCTAAAAATGTTGACCGCTATAATCGAATGTTCAATATAAGTCTGCTTGGCTCAAAGCATCGACTTTAAAACAAAAATATCTGCAATCCTCTCCTTAAGTAGATTTATCCATCTTAAGAGTTCCCCACTCTTTGCCTATTTCTTTTCGCAATTTTATTTTAAAAAAATGTATAAGCGAACTACGATTGCAATACAACTAATACACATAAAAAAAGTGTCAAAAAACCAAGGAGAAATTATTCTTTACCATATTTGCTTTTAAACTTATAAATAATCCTACAATAGTTTCGACTTTAAGTATCAACCTTCTTGCGGCTGGTCAATGTTTTTAAAATCATGTTTATCAGCCCATTTTTAAATTTATCTATCTGTATAGCTGCAAGCCCTGCCTGCTTCAATGCTTTCATTTCATCCAGCTCTGTTTCTTCTTGTAAAAGAAATTCCAGGTCTTCTTTTGTAAGTGCACCGTTTTCCACTTCAATAACCCACCGTTGAATATCCGCTTTCATACTGTCGATAGCATCTTGGGCATCTTTTTTTGCCTGGCTCATGTAATCCTGGAACATTTCATTAGCAAGAGATTCGGCTCCTGTCTCCAGGTCTTTAAATAGCTGATCAAAGTTGACTGTGCTCATTTTTATAATTCTTAATTCGAGATTTGTGTTGGTTTGATTTTACCGCTTTCTAACTGTGATATTTGATCAAAAGACTGGCCTACCAAAGCCCGGGACTCTGCAACAAATGCCGCATTCAGTTTGCCCTCCCGCTGCCATCTTCTTACAAATCCTCCAAAGAGATGGCCGGTTGAATCTTTAAGTATTGACCACATTTTTTCGGAAAATTCGTTTTTAGGACGGTTTTTTTCGTATTCAAACATTTTATTAATATCAGTTTCTACCTTTTGTACATCCATCGCATGATCATTATAACTCTCAGTAGCGTGGCTCATTAAGTTGCATGCATCTACTTTTAAGGAAGTAGTTTGCGTGTACGCATACTGATCAAATTTTGAAATGGTGGAGCAGGCGGCTAGGCACATCAACAGACCTGCTAAAAAATAAGATTTTGTTCTTGAATGATTTCTCATGTTGCTGCAGTCTTATAGTTTTACATGAATTGGACGGCATAGAATAGTATAGCACTTCATACCAATACATTTGAAATTGTGGTGATTGCAACAGGTTGGATAAATTGTAATGATAATATTATTAGAAAGGGTTCAGGCAATAAGTCATCTTACTTCTAAAGCGTTAGTACAAACATTTACAGTGAGAAAGTGCAGTAAGCCAAAGTTCTTTTAAAAAGGATTCCAGAGGTTATTTTGATTGTTTTTGACGTTACGTACAAAATTAAAATCAAAAAAAGTTACACAACCGCCAGAACCTCTATTCATACAATTTTATTTTGAATAGCCGTTACTACTGCTTCAGACACGTTATGTACCTGCAGCTTTTGATAAATATTCTTGATATGGTTGTTTACAGTAAAAATGGAAATATGTAAGTCTGCCGCAATCATTTTATGGCTATAACCTTTTACAAGATGGGTTAGTATATCCGCTTCTCTTTGGGACAGATTGTATAAATCATCATGGATCTTCAAACTTTTTCGCCCAAAATAATTTAGAACACGTCTTGCAACACTGGGTGTCATTGGAGCTCCGCCGTTTACTACATCAATTATGGCTTCAATAAGTTTTTCGTTGGGTGCTTTTTTCAGAATATAACCATGTGCTCCCGCCTGTAAACATTTGAATATTTTCTCGTCATCTTCAAAGACAGTTTGTATAATAATTAGCGTATCGGGAATATATGTCCGTAACAATTTAACCCCTTCTATACCATCTACTCCAGGCATTTCAATATCCATCAAAACCACATCCGGATGATTGTTCCGTAGATTATTTACAAGATTGCTGCAATCTTTATAGTCACCGATACATTCCATATCTTTCTGAAACCTGATCATCAACTTCAACGCTTCGCGCCGGTCTGTATGGTCATCAAATATTACAATTTTAATCATACTTTTCATGTTTTCCCATTAGCTTTTAACTGAGGCATTATAAGGCGAGATTTGTAAAGAAAACTGGTCTCGCTGCTTCTGTTTTTGCTAATCAAAGCATAGAACAAAGGAATTTTTTATATGCAAATATTATTACACAAAAATATGATATGTTGTGAACTGTCCAATAGCTAAAACAGGCTAATGACTGCCGATAAAGGTTAAAATGATTTCAGTACCCTCGCCGGGGTGAGAAGTAATTTTTATTCCTCCGTTAAGGGCAGCGGCCCGGTAACGCATGTTTGTAAGGCCATTCCCTCCTTCTCTTCCGGATTCAGTATCAAATCCCTTTCCGTCGTCTTTGATTGTAAACTCGAACTCATTGTGGTGTAGCTTCAAAGTAATCCATACATTTTTCCCATCAGCATATTTGGCAATATTGTTCACCGCTTCCTTGTAAATAAGATAAAAATCCCTTCTTTTTTCCATGCTTAATTTTATTTGATTAAGGTGCTGGTCAAAGTCGAGGTGTATGGCATAACCTTTAGCTTCCAGCAACTGGTAGACATGTTCTCGCATTCGGCTGATAATATGCTCGAAATTATCATTTTGGGTATTGATGTTCCATACAATATCATTCATCGATTCCATTATTTCGGTCGCAGAATCTGTAATCCTTTTTAAAAGAGGTTTATTATCGAATGTTTCATTACCACTCTGCTCATAAGCGATCCTAGAGTAGATAGCAATTGTGCTGATAGATGACCCGACTTCATCATGTAAGTCTCTCGCGATACGGTTACGTAACCTTTCAATCTGCGCAGTCTGGTAAACCTTGTAACGGTACAAGACATAGATGTTGGATGATACGATGGTAAATAAAGTAAGATAAAACCACCACGATTGCCACCATGGAGAGATTACGCCAATATTTAAAGAAGTCATTTTTGAACCCCATGTTCCATTTTTATAATTTGCCGGTACGAAAAAGGTATAGTTGCTTGAATTGAGATTTGTGTAGGTAGCTTCCCCAACAACACCAAAAGATATCCAGGTGTTATTAAATCCTTGCAACTTATAACGGTACCGGATGTTTCCCTGCATCGTATAATCTGTTGAAGCAAAATGTAGAGTTATTACATTTTGTTCATACTTCATTACAACTTTGCTTGCAAATTCACTGGTGTCTTTCAGCACGACGGGTATAAATGAAGAGTCAGTGACAGGAAAGTGGGATCTTTCCATTAGCATATATGAATAGCAATTTGTTTGATAAATCAGTTCCCACAACCGGTGATGTGTGGTAAGAAAAATGTCGTTCGGATTATCTACAAATATATTTTCGGGCCTATATTTTTTTTTCCCGCTTCGGGGGTGCTATCTAAGATAATATGAGAGAATAAAAGAGTATATTGATTCCATAAGCTTACCTCCTGCTGTAATAAGGACAGCGACTTTCCGCCCACAATTTCCATTTCGTCAATATCCTCCGTAGCACGTATCCATAAAGTTCCAGTCTTATCTTCAATACCATGCTGTCGAGTATCCGCCAACAATCGACCTTTTGAATCTTCAAAAACACAAGCAAGGTCATCACTACCTAAAGATGTTAAATCATTCGAGTCAGAGTGATAAACAGTAAACGTATAACCATCATACTTATTTAATCCATCCCCTCTGGTAAACCATATAATCCTCTTTTTATCCTGAAAAATACCGCTAACAAAACCCTCTGCCAGTCCTTTATCATGGGTAATGCGTTCAAAATATAATTGATGGTTATTTTGAGCGTAGGTAGTAAATATTAATAATTTAAAGAAAATTGGTATAGTGCTGATTAGTGTTGTTAAAGCTCTTTTCAATGGTAATGCAGTGGTTATTATCATATGAAAATAAACTGGATGATTACAATCGTTTTATAATTTTAAATTACTAATAATAATGGCTTGTAATAGGAGTTAGACTAAAATTATTCGTGCTATTGTGAGCATGTAGTTATAAAGGTAACATGTAATCGTAAAACTTAAACGGCGAGTTCAATCTTTTCAATTACCTGTGTGGTAATTAAATAACTTCTATACACGTGTGATTACCTAAATGAATTTTTTATCCAGACGAAACTCCTAATACCATTTAAATTGGTTTTATGTCACTAGTAGAACCAGGAGTGTTTAATTACAATACTAATAGGAGATGGATGAATAACAAGAAAGAAACACGCTGTATTGTGCAATGACTTTATCCAAAAGCCGCCGATGAACTACAAATCACCGGCAAGTTGTTGACATCTGCCAAAGTATACAGCGCAATGTTGATTACATACCTTGATTCCGTTGCCTAAAGAAATATCCTTACTAAGCAAAAGCAATGCTTTAAGAGCTATCCAAGGCCCTTTGCCGCTCATCCGTTTCTTTTACCTGTCATCATCGTTCCCTTGCATTTTTGTTAATTGTAACGTACTTTTCTTGATAATAGATTTTCTCCTCCGAAAACTTAAGAATCTCTCTGCTAATTTCCTCAACCGTAAAACTTACTGCTATGAAAGGTGAGTTATGCAAAGGAACACTCCTTTTTACGTTTGCCGGTTTTTTTGTATCTATCTCGTTTTCGCAAATTGCTATAAAGGGAACTGTTACCGACTCTATTGGTAAGCCTATTCAACAGGCCAATGTTCTTTTGGTAAAAAATGTCGACTCCTCTCTTGTTAAAGGAACCATTACCGATAATAAGGGACAATTTTTACTGGAAAAAGTCAGGGAAGGAAAATACCTGCTTTCTTACAGCTTTTCGGGCTATAAACAACTATTTAGCGAACCTTTTACTGTAAGCAATTCTTCCAGAAACGTAGACGTAAAAAACATAAGTTTATCACGTGATCCGTTACAATTAAAAAAAGTTACGGTAACTGTAAAAAAACAACTGTTTGAACAAAAGATTGACCGAATGGTCATTAATGTGGCAGGCAGCATAACCTCTGCCGGAAGTACTGCTTTGGATGTACTTGAACGATCTCCCGGGGTGATTGTAGATAGAAATAATAACGGCTTGTCTATTAATGGAAAGACCGGTGTCGTAGTAATGATTAACGGCAAGATTAATTATATGCCTCTGAATGCAGTAGTGCAAATGCTGGCAGGCATGAGCGCGGATAACATAGAAAAAATAGAGATCATTACAACCCCTCCGGCAAATTTAGATGCAGAAGGAAATGCGGGTTATATAAATATCCTTTTAAAAAGCAATCCTAATTACGGAACAAATGGTTCCTTTTCGTTAAGTGCAGGTTATGGCAATAAAGACAACAGCTCCGCAGATATAAATATAAATCACAGAAAAGGAAAATTAAACCTGTATGGCAATTACTCTTTTACAAGAATTCACCAATTGCAGGTTTTTAGTTTTTACAGGAAAGTTATTAACGGGTCAAAGACTATAGAAACGAGTTCTACCAGTAATCGGGATCCTGTGAGATATGTGCATAACGTGCGCTTTGGTATTGACTATCAACTTTCTAAAAAGACAATTGTGGGTGGAATATTTGCCGGGTACAATAATAGGTGGACGATGGATGCAATGAACGATGTTTCAGTAGTTGTAAACAATAAAACGGACACACTTTTAAGAATTGATAATAGTGAGATTAATCAATGGACAAATCTGATGGGAAACATAAATGTGCAGCGTACACTAAAAGGTGATTCAAAGATAACTGCGGATCTTGATTATGTATATTACAAGGATAACAACCCGACCAATTATTTAAACTCCTACTTCAACGGCAGCGGTAATTTTTTATATAATGAGAATACTAAATCAACTAAGATAACACCCATACACATAGGTGCGGCAAAGGTTGACTACACCGGAAAGATTGGTAAAAAAGTGGATGTAGAAACAGGTGCTAAATTCTCAATTTCTGAGTTTACCAACGACGTTGGAGTAGCCAAAATGGAACAAGATAACTGGAAATACGATGATACGTTAACAGCAAGATACAAGCTTAAAGAAAACATATCAGCAGCATATGCTTCGGTTAATATTGCCGTTAATGACAAAACATCTATTAAAGGTGGATTACGATACGAATACACAACATCAAACCTGGGAACAGCAACTGTGAAAAATATTGTTGACCGCAAGTATGGAAGACTTTTTCCTACACTGTATTTTTCTAGAAAAATAAATGATAAACATTCTTTTAACCTCGCATATAACAGGCGCATAACAAGACCATCATTTAATGACCTTGCGCCGTTTGTTATTTTTGTAGACCCCAATACATTTATATCCGGCAATCCTGCTTTACAACCCTCAACAAGTGACGTCGTAAAAGCTGACTACATGTATAAGAGCTATATTTTTTCCATTAGTTATACTTACGAGAAAGAGCCGATTGCAAGCTTTCAGACAAAGGTTAATCCTAAAAACAATAAACAATATATTTCAGCCGAAAACCTGATTAACACCAAAACGATTAGCCTTAACCTGACTTTGCCCATTACCTGTACAAAATGGTGGAGTATGCAAAACAATATCAGCGGGCAATGGCAAAAGATCAGGGGAACTTACGACAATTCACTTCTTGAAGTAGAGCAAAAAAGCGCAGAGATTTTCTCTCAACAAAACTTCACGTTCCCAAAAGGTTTTTCCTCTGAGCTTTCCGGATTTTATACTACTGGCGGACTTTTTGGACGAGCTATTTACAAATCAGTTTATTCTGTAAATTTTGGACTGCAGAAGAAACTAGGTGATAAAGCAGGCACACTTCGGTTCGGTATTGATAACGTTTTCAACTCTTTAAAGTTTCGCAGCTACCAGGATTTTCCCCAACACAACCTTGTCTCAAGATTGAACTTACAGTTTAATAACCGCCTGTTCAAATTGACATATACAAAGAAGTTTGGAAATAATGTTTTAAAAAGCCAAAGGGAAAGAGGCACCGGCTCAGAAGAAGAAAGAAAAAGGGTGCAGTAAAAAGAAATTGCTATCAGGTTCTACAATGACGACGTCAACTTTAATGTAAAAACTGGAACAGGAGTCTGGTTAATAAATGTGTCACTAATAGCAGAAAATGCAAGCGCTGATTAAGCTTTTGGCATTTTACGAGCAATTATAGTTATGCAGCATAAAGGCAGTAACTTTTTTTAATTTACTGCCTTTAATGTAGCTCAGTGTCCTACTTCAATAATTTAAAATTTATTAAAAGAGACTCTTTTCTTTATAACTTATTTTTAGTATCAAAAACCCTTTTCTAAACCAACTTATCTGCTGTTATTGGCAATTCTCTTATTCTCTTTCCAGTGGCGTGATATACTGCATTAGCTATTGCAGCAGCAATGCCAACTATTCCTATTTCACCTAAACCTTTTGCGCCAATAGGCGTAAGAATATCATCTGATTTATTGATAAAATTTACTTCAATATCCGGAATGTCTGCATGTACAGGCACGTGATAATCAGCTAAGTCTTTAATCATCCACCGTCCATAACGGTGATCTATCACAGACTCTTCCATGATGGCCATACCAATGCCCCAGGTAACCGAACCATACACCTGGTTACGGGCAGTTTTCATATTCATGATTTTACCAGCATCAATTGTAGATACAACCCTGTTTACTTTTAGCTGTTTCGTGAGAGCATGAACACCGACTTCTACAAACGTGGCATTGTAAGAATAGCTGCTATATTTAGATGATGCCTCTTCGCCTTTTGATTCTATGGTTATATCAATGTTAGGCACGTTTTGTTGCCGCAAAACATCTGTATAAGAAATATTGATTTTGCCATCTTTTGTTTTAATCTTCCCTTCCTCAAACACAAAATCAGCCGTAGGCGTTTGCTGCAGCGAAGGCTCACTCTTTTTCAAATACTCAACTATTTTTTTCTTTACCGCCATACACACATCATTTACTGCTGAGCCAACGGAGGTGGTAGTAAGTGAGCCGAACTGGCCAACAGCAGGCGGAAAGCGTGACTCGCCCAACTCAAATTTTATTTTTTCTATGGCAATACCTGTAGCGTCTGCAGCTATCTGGTTCATAATGGTAGCAGTGCCTACACCCACATCTGCAGTAGCGCTTTGTATCAGCAAAGTGCCATCACTATTCAACACTGCTCTTGCCGAGGAAGGCGCACGCCACGCACCGTATATACCCGAACTCATGCCCATACCTATCAGCCAATCGCCTTTACTCATAGAGCGCGGTTCGGCACTGCGCTTATTCCAACCGAATTGTGCAGCACCAGTCTCATAACATTCATTCAAGAACTTCGTGCTCCACGGCTGTTTGGTGTCAGGATTTTGGGTCGCATAATTTCTTTTGCGCAGCTCCAGCGGGTCTATTTTTAAAGTGTAGGCTAACTCGTCCAAAGCCGATTCTAAGGCAAAAGAGCCTGGAGCTTCACCTGGTGCACGCGTCCAGCAGGGCGTGCTTACATCCAATGGAACAAGTCGATATTTCGTACTTACATTATCACAGTTGTATAGGGCCTGGGTGAGGCTGGTCATATTAGCTATAAACTGCTCGTAGGTAGAAGTATTACCGTACGCTTCGTGATGAATAGCAGTAAGCTTTCCGTCTTTATCTGCACCTAACTTTACTTTTTGAACAGATACCGGGCGATAGCCCACCATGTTAAATAGCTGGTCACGGCTGAATATTACCTTAAGCGGTCTGCCAATTTTTTTTGCTCCAATAGTAGCTGCCATTTCATGAGGCCATATACGTGACGCAGATCCAAATGCACCACCTACAAAATGAGAGATGATATGAACATTTTCTTTTTGCAGGTTCCATGCTTTTGCAATATCTGCCTGGGCAATAGGTGAAGATTGCGTTTTATTATAAACCGTTATTTTGTCATTTCCTTCCCAAATTGCAATAGCAGCATGTGGTTCCATAGGATTGTGCACTTGCAATTGGGTACGGTATTGCTGTTCCAATTTATAAGTTGAATTATCGAAAGCGCTCTCACTACCCCGACTGTAATTAGGTTCTTCTTTGGGAACAACGGCATGATCAAGATTTGCCTCTATATCGGTTTGATGTGGCTCTTTTATATATTGCACTTTTACTAACGACGCTGCATATCGTGCCCGTTCAAATGTATCTGCAATAGCTAATGCTACCGGCTGACCACTATATAAAATGACATCATTATAAAACACACGTAGTTCTCTGCCGTCTGTTCTTGGGTCGCTGCTTTCTTTTCCTGCGTGATAGCCGGGAGGTTTTGGCGCGTTCAAATGGGTAATAACGGCAATAACACCTGGTGATTTTTCGGCAGCAGATATATCAATGCTTTTGATACGTCCGCGAGCAATAGTGCTTGATGCAAGCACACCAAAAGCTAAGTGAGGAATTACGTGGTCAGCCGCATACTTAGCAGCACCTGTTACCTTTAGCTTACCATCTACACGGCTTAGAGGCTGTCCTGACATTTTGGTAGTGTCACCCATACTTTGATGCTTAAAATTGTAAATGTTTGTAAAGAGAGATAAGAATACAGCAGAGATTTACAACATGAGCACTGCAAGTATTCATTCTTAACAACCAGTGATAACTCATCACACTTTCTTTAATCCCAATGCTACAGTTAATGCCTGTACAATGGAGTTACAACCAGCTTCAACTTAAATTGATTGTACTTAAACGACCACCATAACAGCTTGTTTTTGTGCCGTAATATGAGGATACCGTAAAATTAACCATTGCTACACTACTAAGATATAAAAATGGAATTAAAAAGCCTGAGGAATTAATTGCGTTGAGTTAAAATTTAGTTTCAAGATATTTTAACGTAGGCATATTACAGAAGCCACTCGCTTTTCAAAAAATACGGTTACCAATATTAGGATAAAGCTTCAGCTAACCGAATTTTCACCCTCGCGGTTTCATATTATTTGATATAATTTGGAGGCGTAAACATGAAAGAGCCGGTAAAACATCCATTTTACCGGCTTTTTTACTCTTTTTATTGATTATCAGCGGAGCGAGAGGGAACAGAACCCATTTTCTAAAACTATATATCTTAATCAGTTATATTGCCTTTTTTATTCGAACTCTTGAATTTCTCATGAAACCTTGTCTTTAAATAGCACTCTGAAAATAGCATATAATACAATAAAATTTGATAAGTGAGTTATTTTATTAACGATTATGTGTTGAATATTTAAGGAGCATTCATTTCCTGCTACTACCGAGGAGAATCCATACCGACATCTTGCGTCGTTTCATCATTAGCTGCTTTTCATCTAACAAATAGGAACTCTTCCAGATACCAATATCTTAAACCGAATAAACAACTTTAAAGCCCCCACGTAGCTTCCCATTATGGCGGCTGCCCGGGCGACAGTTGATCATTAGTTTTCAATTGGACTTTATACCTTTGACCTGGCGGCAGGAATGCTACTTCCGCGACAGCGCAAACACACGAACGTTAGCGGTGATTGTAAACGCCACACCGTCTATGTTTGACAAACAAAATGTTGATTTCTATCAATCACAATTAAATTGTGAATGTTTCCAATTCCATCTGATAAATAAATGGAAGCTCAAACAAATATTACATCACAATCTAAAGCAGCACGGCTTGCAGGACTGCTGTATCTGGTTGCTATGGCTACTGGTCTCTTCGCTGAGTTTTATGTACACTTTCCTTCCACCCTTGTTGTAAGCGGAGACGCTGCAAAAACAGCCGCTAACATCATTGCGAAGGAGCGACTCTATCGCATAGGTATTGCCAATAACATAATCACCTTTGCTATTAATGTAGTACTTATCTGGGCGCTTTATGTATTACTCAAACCGGTAAACCAAAAGCTCGCCTTGCTTGCTGTATTCTTCCGACTAGTAGAGACGACACTTGCCTGCACAGCCATTTTAAACTCTTTTGTCGCGATGCAGTTCGTGACTGATGCTGATCGCCTGAAAGCATTTGATCCAAATCAAATACAAGCACTGTCGCTCATGCATTCTATGTATGCTTTAACTTTTGTTATTGTTGCGATATTTTTAGGCTTTGGGTCGACGATATTTAACTTTCTTCTGTTGAAGTCAAGATACATACCTAAAGTACTGGCAGTTTGGGGCATATTTGCTTCTTTGCTATTGCTAATAAGTCAACTTGCAATCATTGTCTTTCCGGAGGTCGAGAAAGCAATTATACCTGCCAGTTACGGCCCTATTGCGCTTGATGAAATTGCTCTTGGTTTTTGGCTTTTGTTTAAAGGAGCCAGCATTCCTCAAATGGTACAGGGGTGAGGTTGCTTACTCGATTGTGCGTTGTTAAGTTGTTTCCTCATATCCTAATTTCCACCCTTTTATAAGAAGCCAGAACATGAAAATGATTTCTCCATAAAAGGTATAAGCTGCAAAGTCAATATTAGTATTGGGAAACAAAAACGGTTTAAAAGTGGTCAGTGAGTATCCTAGACCAGTGATAATTAGTAACACGCCAAAAACGGTGGGTATATAAGAAGATTTAATTACCAAAAAACCAAGCACTATAAGATGTAAACTAAAAAAGACCAGTCCAAAGTACCATTGTGATTTAAAGGCATTTAGGTAATTAGCAACTTGCATATGGAGACTCTGATTATCTAAAGTGAATGCTGTTGAACCATACACAATGCGATAAACACTTACAAGGTTTAATAAGGCAACTAACGCAACAACCGTGTAAACTATGCGAAACAAAGCCGTAAGTAGAGATACTTCCGCATTAACCGGCTTTAATAACACGTATAATGACCATGCAACAACAACGTCAAGAATGAATGTAGCCAAGTATCTCAGGATGCAGATCGTGAACAAGTTTCTATGTCTTGAAAGAGTTTCAACCGTTTCGGCTAAACTGCCAAGAACAATTAGTTTCGGATAAGCATACATTTCAGCTATCGGAGCAGCAACTACCATAATGAGCAGGCAAAATCCAGATATTAACGCAGCAGTTTTTAAGGAAACTTGATTTAATTGAGTTACTGTCATAAGCTGTTAACATTTAGTCTTGAGGTCAGTTGTAACGATTCTGACTAACGTAAAGAAGTGGTTGTAGTTATGTAGTTACGATTCCCAGTTCTTCACTAATAATTTCAAATTTATCATTTTGCTTCTTGATCTTTTTTACTAAACCCATTTTTCTTTTCTCGTCAAGGAAAAGTGAAGTCCTGCGCTATGTCCCCGCTATCTCACATCAACTGCCGTTTCCTGAGAAGCCAAAAAGATCCACTTGCCTTTTCTTTTTTGAAAGGTATAAGTACCGGCCACTTTCCCCGTAATTTCGTTTCCATCATTTCCAACTCGTGTAGTTTTGTGCACACCGCTCAAAATGGCCAGGTCGCGGGATTGAAAAATAACGGGTTCAAGAACGTCATTTGCCAGGATGTTTTCCAAGCATTCTATCTATCGCCTGTAGTGTAGTAACTATTTTTTTAGCGTCACTTGTATCAACTATCCTTTGCGAGCCGCTTGTCGTAATATCGCTCTTACGTAGAAACTTTCCTTGTAAGTTACTATATCTAAAATCTTCAGACAAACGGTTAATGAAAAACGCTTTTGAATCTCTTTTGTATTCCTCCAACATCTCTTTGAGAGTGGCTTTCGTGAATGTCTTTTGCGCTAAACCCACGAAACCAATAGTTAACAAGGCAAGAGAAATTATATATTTTTTCATTGCTTTTTGCGTTACGTCGCCGCGTTTGGTTAAGGTGAGAAATTAAAATCGCCGCCAACATTGAACGGCTTGCTGCTGTGCTGGTATTTTATGATTGTCAGCCTGGCGATGCAAATAGTTGGTGGTGTTGTACCTTCTTCGCACACTGTAAACAAAGATTTATTGTCTTACACATAGCTTTTGCCTTCTAAATTCATTACTCACGGGTTCATATACTTTTTTGTCGTACCAAATTTTTTAAATTCTATATTATAGTTTAATGCTCGTCACCTTTATAAATCCACATTGGCTGGGTTTGTCCTGCCCGAACAAAACCAACTTTGTTGTAAAACCCAATTGCCTTTCCATCTGCTGTCAGCATCTGCATATGAAAATGTCCATATTTTTCTTGCATTTTTTCTACTATCATTTGTCCAATCCCTTTGCCTTGATATTCAGGTTGAACAAGTAAATGAGGATAATAAACAACTTAATGTCCGTCTGAAATTGCATTGCCAATGCCAACTAATTTTTCATTGTGCCACGCAGAATACAATGAGTGAGAATTGGTCAATGCGTTGTACAATTCAGTTGGCTTGTCGGCAGAACTCCATTTGTTAGCCCTATATAAATTAACGATGTCGTCAAGTTGAATATTCCGTCTGTCTGAAATTGTAATTGTCATAATGAAGAGTCGTTTAAACTTACCGCCAACCTTTTTGCGCTTGGCGTTCGTGCGGGATTTCGAAGCCCAAACTGTCAAGCCAGCGCTAAAGTTGATTTGAAAAACTGAACTTGAATGTAACCACTTCACCCCCAATGACGCCGAAACGCATGTTAGCGGTTCGGGCTTCTTTTCTTAGAACTTCATTTTTTCTTATTGATGTCCTTTTTGTAATTCTTTACCATTTTTCCGAATTCCTTATCTTTTTTCCGTCTTTCAACAACCGAAGATTCAAAATGAGCTTTCTCTCTTTCTAATTTCAGGTAATTTTCATATGAAGCCCGGTCTATTTCTCCCTTTTCAACGGCTTCAATAACAGCACAACCTATCTCATTGGTGTGAGTACAATCTTTGAACTTACAATTTTGAGAAAGCCTGGTTATCTTATTAAATGTAATTTCTAATCCGCTTGTTGAATCGGCAATACCTACTTCTCTCATTCCTGGATTATCAACTAATATTCCTCCATTTTCAAGAATAATTAGTTCTCTATGACTTGTAACGTGTTTCCCTTTATTTGTACTCTGGCTAATTGTATCAGTTCGCATTATAGATTTTCCGGAAAGATTATTTAATAGAGTGGATTTTCCAACACCTGAAGAACCAAGCATACAATATGTTTTACCTTTTTCAATAATCGCTTTTATTTTGTCGTACCCATCTTGTGATTCGTTACTTATTGCAATAATCGGAACATTCTTAATTCGAGCTTTTATTTTCTCCAATATCTCAAAAGTCCGATGTTCATCAATTAAATCAATTTTAGTAAGCACTATAATGGGACTAACCTTCGATGAATTACAAATTGTCAGATATCTTTCAAGTCTATTAATATTAAAATCCCTATCAGCGGCTTGCACCAATAATGCATAATCAATATTTGTTGCTATTATTTGTTTCTCTCCGAATTTATCAACGTCCTGCCTGGAAATAAAAGAGGATCTCGGTAATATGCTGTGAATAATGGAAAAATCTGAATCATGAATTGTTATTGCAACCCAATCGCCAACGGCTGGAAAATCTTCACGACTTTTTGATGAAAATCGTAAATTCCCTGTTATCTCGGCTTCAAATTCTCCTTTCTCAGTCTTTACAATATATCTTTCTTTATGTTCTGATATCACTCTTCCAATCTCAAACTCTTTAAGGTTATTCTCATTCCTTAATTTTTCAAGTTTATCATTATATCCTAAATCTTCTAATGTCATTTCAATATAGAATTAATTAGCTTATTCAATACTCACGGTCATTTTTTAGCCTGACCGCTAACGCTCCTATTACGGCAATTCCATTAAAAAAAGCTGCTGATAATCAATACACTTCTTCTGCCTTTTTTAAATAGCTATCCCGGAAAGGCTATTTACTTAAAGCATTCATAGAGTTCTTTTACAAATTTTTCGGGTTCATCGATACGGGGATCATGGCCGCTTCCTTCAAAAATCACCAGTTTTTTCTGAGGCGCTTTTAGCAGGTTAAAATATTCTTCTACAATAGATAGGGGTGCTATATAATCAGTTCTGCCATGAAAAAGATAAATCGGAACAGAAATCTCAGGCAGTTGCTTTATAAAATTTGTTTTTGTGAGGTCGGAGTTCCAAATGGCTGTCAGAGACTGATTAATACCTTTATTGTATAGTAATTTTTCACGTAAGGTGTATTCAGGAGCTAATAATAGCAGCATTGCAACGTGTATAAACTTGTTTTTGTTGTAATACACCCCGCCCTGTTGCATCAGTATTTTTCGCTCAGTAGTTAACCCTTTTGCACCATTTGCATATAATCCGTCATGCGGCGGGCCAATTCTTTTCAGTACTTTAACCGATCTTACATCATTGTTTTTTGTTGCCTGCTCTAAAGCAAAGTTGTATGACATTAGCTCAGCACGGGCAAAGTCAACCAACTGCGCTATTGAGATGATTGCTTTAATATCTGCCGGAATTAATTGTGCCAAATCCAAGCCGAGTACCGTTCCCCAGGAATGTGTAACCAGGTAAATTTTGTCTTTATTAAAGTGGTGTTTCAAATATTGAATTAATGCTGCACCATCTGCAGTTATTTGTTTATGGGTAAAGTTGGGAACTTGCTTTGAATACGACTTGCCGCAACCTCGTTGATCCCAGGTAACAAGGGTAAAATTTGCCTCCAATGAATTACTCAATGCCCTTACCTCGTGCATTTCTGCTATTCCTGGCCCGCCGTGAATAAACAGTATAATCGGATTTGCTATATCCTTTCCCCGGATAAGAATGTATTGTTCAAAATTTCCAACACTAATGGCCCTCAACTCGGCGATCGAATTTGGAAATTTTTGTTTATCTATCTTTTCCGTGCTTGCCGCTCCGAAGATGGACTTCACTAAAGAGATAATCATTTTTGAATTTTTATAAGATTCAAAATGTGTTGTTTCAAAACAGATGAAATGACAGCCGTTAACGTTCAGGTATTGCGGAAGTGCAGGAAGTAGAATTCCGTCCAACCCGGCTAACTGATGCTGAGTAAAGATAAAAAAGGTAACGATACCACATAGGTCAATAGACAAAGTCAAGCTTGATATGTAGCTGAACAGGGTTACTGCACTTGAAAGACGGCTTCCGTCAGCCTGCATTTTGGCAAGACTCCATGTAACCTTTTAAGAACTGTTGAGGCAGTTAAAAAAATAGTCTTTTTAAAAACGATACACTAACTTTTAATTTCATTATAAACTCAACAGTATGAATAAAATTAAAACAAATTTGGTAGGCCATACCATTTTTATTGGTATGGATATTCATAAAACCGGTTGGAACCTTGGCATTATTTAAATGACATATTTATCAAAAATGTGCATGAGAAACCAAACGCTTCTGTTTATAGCTGTTTACTTAAAACAAAACTTTCCCGGTGTCGAACTTTTGTCTTTAAAGGCATGGCTACAACAACATGGCATTACTCATGTTGGCCTAGAAAGCACGGGTGTCTATTGGAAACCCGTGCTCTATGTTTTAGGTGAAGTATTCCCTATCATACTTGCTAAAGCCAGGCACATCAAATATGTTCCGGGCAGAAAAACTCTTATCTCCGCTCCCAGTTTTATCAACTCTGTTCGCATGCGGGAACTAAAAAAGCTCAGGTTGCTATTGCACATAAAATACCAATTGCCTGTTGGTATATTTTACAATGTAAACTCCTATATAAAGACTTTGGCGACCTCACTTAACTCGCCGATCCTTGCATGTGCTACTCCAGTGGAGGGAACTCTTTTAAAAATCAGAATAAAGTGACTTGTTCTTGATAACTATCCTTACTATTTCTATTCCTTTCAGGGTTCGTACTGCTGATGCAAAACTACCAAATCCTATCAAGTCTATACTCTCCTCTTTATAAATCTATCGCCTTGACGCTATCCTAATTTGTCATAAATAGGGCAATCCAATTTGGCGAATGGCTTTAATCAGGGGCTCACTGCGCATATTTATTAGGGTCAAAAAAGCAGCTTTCAACTGTCTTCATCAACACGGTTAAGGTCTCCGGTTGGTTCATAAAAGGTGGCGGGTATGATTTTAAAAGGAATCTCACTTTCTGTTATATCATTTGAAGTATAACCTGAAGTTGAGGATGATGACCAACCGTCACCGTTTGGGTTTAATTCGGTGGTGGTTCCTCCACCGGCAAGCCGAACTATAATACCCGAGGTTTGAGAATATGAGAATTTAAGTAAAACGGCGTAAATTTTTTAAGCATTGTAGGGACGAATTAGATTATCCCATTTTAACGCCGACATTACTATTTTAGTATATACTGTTGATCTTTTTTTTATACATTTTAAAACAATTGGCTATGCCTCATATGCAGTTCGTGTTCCTCAGTACAGATATTTGCAGTCTGGCTTACTTCAGATATAGCATTGCTGCTGTCACCCTTGCCACTTGTTAAGGCTTTGGGTAATTAATCCCGTTCATAAGAGACTTTCACTCTTTGACTTCTCATTTCTAAGAACTATATTTACCATCCAGGGCACACCTAGTGTGTTTATAAAATTGTGGCTGGACGTTAAGCATTCGACTTGAAATTGTCTCGTCCTGAAATAGGTTGTCTGTAAAACGACCTAAAAATGGAGCTGAAAGATCAGATTATTCAGGAGTATTTAAACACCCGTTGTGGCTACCGAAAGCTGCAGGAAAAGTATGGTGTAAGCAGAACAACGATTTGTAATTGGGTACAGGTATATCAAGGCGTTCACAATTTGCCTAAGACCAATTTGCAGCAGAAGCATTACATTAGTCCGATGAAGAGAAAGCAGAGAGAAGCCGATGCAAATCATGCAGCCTTGCTTGATAAAATAGCTTCTCTTGAAAAGCAACTAAAACACCAGGAACTGCGCGCCGAAGTATTAGATAAGCTCATAGATGTGGCAGAAAAACAGCTTGAAATTTCAATCAGAAAAAAGCCTGGTACCCAGCAGTCCTCGAAGTAAAAAAGGTAAAGCCAAATTATAGTCTGCAAGCAATTTGCCGACTGTTGGGATTTTCTGTTCAGGCATATCATAAGAAACAAAAAAGAACATTACAGCACCTATCTGAGGAGCAGATAATAATTGCTCAAATTGATGTTATAAGAAAGCATCAGCCGCGTTGTGGAGGTCGCAAGTTGTATATAATGCTGCAGCCGTTTTTAAAGCAGCATTGCATAGTTATGGGAAGAGATAAATTCTTCTTATTGCTACAAAAAAACAAGCTGCTGGTACGTAAGACAAAACGCAGTGTATACACCACCGACAGCAAGCACTTCTTTTACCGATATCCCAATATGGTAAAGGATTTCACGCCATTAAAGGCACATGAACTTTGGGTAGCCGACATCACTTATATACCTCTTAAAAACCGCTTTGCTTACCTCTTTCTTATTACCGATGCCTACTCAAGAAAAATAGTAGGTCATTATGTAAGCGATGATATGAAAGTAAGCAGCGCAATCATTGCTTTAAAAAAAGCTTTAGATCAAAAACCTGCAGACAGAATAGTAATACATCACAGCGATAGGGGCATGCAATATTGCAGTAAAGCTTATGTACAATTACTGCACGATCATTATGCACATATAAGCATGACACAAAACGGAGACCCATATGAAAATGCGATAGCAGAAAGAGTAAATGGCATCTTAAAATCTGAACTTCTAAGCCCCTGTTACGACACCATTGATCAGGCCGCGGCTCATATTAACCGATCCATCCTTATCTATAATTATAAACGAAGACATAGCAGTCTTAACTGGCAAATACCAGGCAATGTGCACAAGCAACAAGGCCCACAAATAAAGCGATGGAAAAACTATTATCAACCCCTAAAAAAGAAGGAGGTAAGTATGCAGGAACCATAACAGGCCAACGCAAAAAAACATTAGCTATAGCTTTGGGAGCAACCGCAAATGTTTTTTGCCACCGCACAACAGTCACCAAAAACTAAACCTATTTCAGGATGTATTATCTTAGACAACCAATAGCAGGATTTACACCCTAAAAGAGACAACTTTTTTCAGGACGGGTCA
>NZ_KB893360.1 GCF_000374045.1 Segetibacter koreensis DSM 18137
CACCAAAAACTAAACCTATTTCAGGATGTATTATCTTAGACAACCAATAGCAGGATTTACACCCTAAAAGAGACAACTTTTTTCAGGACGGGTCACTTCGTTTCAATTCTAATGTAGCTTTTGACGACTTAGTATCGTTACAACTCCTTTTGCCGTTTAGAGCGGAATTATGAAGAACATTTCCAATGAAAGGAGGCAGCGAATCTCCACTATCGTTGCATTTGCAATAGTGCCCATGTCTGGTTTTGCAACAGACATTTATATTCCAGCGATGCCTAGTATGGGTAGCGAGTTAAAGATTACCAGTTTGCAGGTTCAACTAACCTTAACTGCCTTTCTGATTAGTTACGGTACTGCCCAGCTTTTTATTGGTGCATTTTTAGACACCTTTGGGCGCTACAAACCGGGTTTAACAGCACTATTTGTGTTTACTATAGCAAGTATTACTATTGCCAACGCAGATAATATCTACCTTATTTATTTAATGCGGATCATTCACGGGCTAACTGTTGCTACAATTGTCGTGGCAAAGCGCGCTTATTTTGTGGCTGTATATAAGGGAGAACAACTAAAAAGCTATTTAAGCATTTTTACAATTATCTGGTCAGTTGGCCCTATTGTAGCGCCTTTTATTGGTGGTTATCTGCAAACTGCTTTTGGATGGCATTCTAATTTTTATTTCCTGGCAGGTATGGCAGGTGTAATAGGTATACTGGAAGCCCTTTTTACTGGTGAGACGTTAGCGAAACCCGCAGCATTTAATGTTAGAAGGATTGCAGCTACTTATTATGAGGTGATTACAACACTTCGTTTCATACTTGGTTTGGTTATTCTCGGCCTTGCCTATTCTATGGTGATGATATACAATCTTACAGGCCCCTTTATCATTGAGCACAAATTAGGATTGTCTCCGGTAGTCATTGACTATTGCTCCCTTTTTTTAGGCTTTGCCTGGACAATTGGCGGCCTTATCGGAAAGGCACCTGTTGAAAAACCTTTCTTCAGTAAACTGTTGCTAAACCTTCTTTTACAACTCCTTTTTGCTATTGCTATGGTTCTAAGTATAGGTTATTTCGGTAGCCTCTTTACAATATTATTTTTTGCGTTTATTATACATGTGGCCGCCGGCTTTACCTATAATAACTATTTCACTTTTAACATGACTCTATTTCCAAAAAACGCGGACATTTCTGGTGGCCTGGTTGGTGGTTATTACGTGCAAATAAGAAAGCAAGCACTACCATTAGTGTTAATAGAACTTAGGAAAGCCAGGTAGAAAGTTGATAGGAATTAGGCGTTTGTCCCGGCTCCCCATTATGAATGGTATTCGTTTACATCATGGTCGCTTTACACTGTGCTTCTGATATAACCTCTTTGTCCATTTTCAACTTAATCAAGCACTCAATTTACTACTAACCTTACAGGTTTAGACCTTCAACAACTCATTTGCTTTCCCCGCCCTGTCCTTAATCCCAACCTTCTTGCAATAGCTAACATCAACAGTATACATACCAAACTCTTCAATCACTTTTCCTTTCAAACTATAAAATCCTCTTCCTGTTAGTTGATAACGAAGGGCAGTTTGAGGAAAGAAAACAGTATCTAACCAATCACCTGCAGCATCAATAAATGTATGGAAGAACATAGTTTCGTTCTTAATAGTACGAACAGGCTTAGAGGTTATCAGATAACCTAACACCATAACTTCTTCACCTAAATAATTTTCAATTTCATTTGCAGGCATATAATTGTTAGGATCATCATCAACAAGCTCAAAAACATTGCAGATAGGAAAGCCAACGAGTTCAATTTCATCTATCGCATCATCGAACGGTTGTTGACTTAAAGCAGGCAAATGAAACGATACAGGAGCTTCTTTAAAGAGAAGGCTGTCAACAGTATGCTTATCATTTTTCTTTTGCAGGAAGTTGGCTTCCCACAACAGTTCCTTTTTGTTCTTACCTGTAAAGCGGAAAGCACCAATACGAATGAGAATGTTTAGTTGCTCAATGCCTGGCTTGATCTGATCAATAAAATCCTGCAAGTGTTGGTAATTGTCATGCCTGTTACGTTCGTCGACCATTTGCAATGTCAACGCTTCCTCTAAACCCTGTACATGAATAAATCCAATGTAAACATCAGTACCGGTGATAGAAGTGAGGTATTGACTTTCGTTTACACAAGGCAGGTGAATGACGGCTCCAGTTTTCTTCACGTGGAAATACAATTCTCTTGAATAAAAGCCGCCGAAGTTGTTGATAATCGCTACCATAAATTCGATTGGGTAGTATGTCTTTAAAAACAAGCTTTGATAACTTTCAACAGCAAAGCTTGCAGAATGATCTTTTGAAAAAGAATAACCTCCAAAGCTTTCTATCTGTCGCCATACTTCATTGGTTATCTCATCAGGAAAACCATCTTGGTGTAGCTTTAATTGCTAATATACTCAAACTCAATAATTCAACTGCTTTCCACAAAATCTATTGAATAGTTTCGGTTGAATTCTTTTTATGCCCAGCAGAACTTTCATTACATCTCACTTCTCCTGCCGAATCACACATGCTCAATAGAACATCGATTAGCAAACTTTTGGCGATTCCGGTTCCCTTCCCGTTTTAACGTGGTTTACAAAAGCGGACAATTGAAAAACATAGGGCAGCGCTATTAAATTCGATGCGCATTACTGTTTGTTTGTGTATTCAAATTCTTTTCATTTTGTAGAATAATCCCTTATACGGATATTTCTAAAACGAACAGGCGATCCGTGTCCTAGGAAACCTATATGTCCAGAATTGCGCATTAGACCAGGATGCTCACGATGATCAGCAGTACCATTTTTTCTCGCTTCCG
>NZ_KB893361.1 GCF_000374045.1 Segetibacter koreensis DSM 18137
TATTTTCCTTCAATTTTTTCACTGCATTTAATCGAGCATTTATAGGAGGGGCAGATGGGCTAAACTCTTTTCTAATCCGATCGGAATCCGTTTCTATTGTTATGCTAATTATAATTTTACAAGTGAATTTTTTAAAAATATCAATGTCTCTAACTACCATAGGACTTCGAGTTTGTATGAATAACTCATCAGGTTGATTAATCAATAATATTTTTAATATATTTCTTGTTAATTCCAATTTATGTTCAATTGGCTGATATGGATCTGTACTAGAAGACATAAAAATGCTGATTTTGCTCTCTTTTCTTCTTGCCTTGATCATTTCTTTTTCAAGCAAGTCAATAGTATTATCTTTTATATCTACCCATTCACCCCAATTGCCTTCATGAAAAAGAGATATTGGCATTTGTCTAACATAACAATACTCACACCCAAAAGCACAACCAACATAAGGATTTAAAGTATGACTGTATCCATTCAAAAAACCAGATGCTTTAGTTAAAATAGTTTTGTTATTAATATTAGTATAAAGGATTATAAATGCCCCCTATTGTGCATCGTGGAAAATTACTCCCAGACCATATCTCTCTCCACTTAGAATAGTACTTACGCCGTGTTTAAGTGTTCCTTTATAATAGCCTTTTTTACCTTTTATAGGACAATGTTTAGTAGAAAATATGATTCCATCGCCCTTATTTAAACTAACGCTATATCCTCTACTCTGTGCCCTTGGTATTTGTTTTACAAAAATATTCTCCCCGCCTTGATATTCTTCTCTTTCACTTAGAGAAACAACTAATTGAAAAGGAAAATAGACTTCGCCATAGATATCTTGATGTAAACAATTATATCCGTTTTCTGTATATTTTAAAATTAAGGGGGTAGCTTTAGTCTGTTGATTTTCATTACATATTCTCAAAAATTCATATAGGTTTTTAGGGTAACTATAATTATTAAGTTTAATTTTTTGATTCCAATCATTTGCTATAAAACTTAAATTAGTGTAGAAGTACTCTCTTATAGTTTTTATTCTATCGCTCAATGGATAGTGAAAATACTTATATTCTCCAATTCCAAAACGATAACGTTCCATATTGATTGTATTTCTGTATAGATCACTATCATCATAATGATTTATTAAATTATCACAATCTTCTTTATTTATAACATTCTCGATTTTACAGAAACCATTATCCTCTAATTCTTGTTTAACTAATTCCCAATCTATAGTAAACATTTATAAAATGCCTCCTTAGAATGAAATCTAGAACACTTTTTCCAAGTGATCTTTTGTATTTTTTAGTATTTCTTCTAAATTTGGTTGGTAAGCTGAATGATTTGATAGAGTAGGCAATTTTTCCAATCCAACAAATTGTTGTGTCTTATGCATTGCTATTAAAACATCATCGACATTTTTACCCTCTAAAAAGGGTTCTTTCATATTACTGAACACATTCTGCGGCGCAGCCCAAGTAACAGACAACATGTATTTTTTACCTTTCATTTTCCCTCCATCGCCATATACGCTAGAGCTAGAGTAAAATTTTCCATGTTCATATACTTCATCTATATATTTTTTACAAAGCGCAGGAAAATTAAACCAAAATATAGGTGTCTGAAATATAACTATGTCAGCCCATTCAAACTTTGATTGTTCTATTTTTACATCATAACCTTCTTTAATTATTGTTTCTCTGATACTGTAATGTCCCTTAAGTGTGTTTTTAATAAGTTCGAGAAGGGTTTCATTAAGTTTTCCAGTAGAATTGTTATGATACTCATGTCCATTTATCAATAGTATATTTTTCATTTTTATATTTCACCTTCTGTATAATATTTTTTGAAAACCATCTCTTCTTTTAAAAATTCGTTTACCTTTGGATAAAACTCTGTGAAATGCTTAGAATTATTATGGATTTCAATAGCATCCTCGTTTTCCCAGTATTCTACAGTTAAATATTGATAATCATTATCTAAATCTTTATATAATTCATATCCATTGTTACCATTCTCTTTTCTAGATTCTTTGACCATTTTATTAGTAATTTCTAAAAACTCTTTCTCACTGTTATCTTTTACTTTTATATATACGTTTAATACAATCATGTTAACGCCTCCTATAAAATCTAATTTACTTATTTATCGTTGATATGACAATACCCAGATATTTAATTAGCAAAATCAGAACACAATATCTCCACATTGCTTTCTAAGTTGAAAATACTATAATATTCAATATTGTCGCTTTATAATGGAAGCCATAGGAGGAGATATTTATGAATAATAAAGAAATTGTAAACAAATTTTTCAAAGCTGTATGGACAAAAGAATTTGACCCTAGTGTTATAAGAGAGTTAGCACATGAAGATGGTATTTTTAGTTATCCTATGCATGGTGTATTTCACGGAGCAGAAGAATATATTGCAATGTTAGAAGATTTTAGAGAATCTTTTGAAGACCTAGACTTTTGGGCTGTTGATAATTTTATTGCTGAAGACGATTATGTAGTGGGTCGTTGGGAAGGTGGAGGTACTCATACTGGTAAAGCCTTCACGAAATCCCCTTATGGTGGAGTACTACCTGAAAACTCTGGAACTAAAATTTTCTTTTCTGGTACAACAGTATTCAAATTGAAAGATGGAAAAATAGTAAGTGAAATTGGTGAAGAA
>NZ_KB893362.1 GCF_000374045.1 Segetibacter koreensis DSM 18137
GCCTTGCCAGCCGAAGCACAGTTTTCGCCGATGTATGGCATAGCAGCAGAAGACTTTGACAAAGATGGAAAAACAGACATCATAATGGGAGGGAATTTTTATGAGTCAAAACCTGAAGTGGGTATCTATGATGCCAGTTATGGTGTCTTTCTTAAAGGAAATGGCAAAGGCAGTTTTACAACTGTTCACCCCAATAAGAGCGGTTTTTTTTCTGTGGGAGCTATACGTGACATCAGGGTTTTAAAAACTTCAAGACACAAAGAAGTATTAATAGTAAAAAATAACGATAAAATACAAATAGTTCAATATTGACGATGAATGATATTTTTAAAATATTCCTCTTATTTTTTTTAATTTTTGTTTGGTCCGGCTGCACTAGAGAAAATGGCATGGAACAATACAACAAAGTAGTTAAATCAGAACTGGAAAGTGGAAAACGGATGGATACTATTTTTTTTAATATTCATTTCGGAATGACTGGAAAGGAATTTTTTGCATATTGCTGGGAGATGAATAAAAAGGGATTGTTTACCGATGGTCAAAGCAACACGGCTGTTTTATACAGGCTTAATCACAACGAACTGAAATACCCTGCCTCTCTGAATTTTTATCCGGAAATGTATGAGAATAGAATAAATAAAATGAGCGCTGTATTTCAATACGATGCATGGGCACCCTGGAACAAGCAGTTGTTTTCTGATAAGCTTTTGGCAGATGTATTAAACCTGTATAAAAAATGGTATAACAAGGGAAATCCATTTATAGAAATAAAGGTACCCGGAAAAAGTACTGTTTATGTTAAGGTAGATGCAAATAGACGCATTACTATGGCAGTGAAAGATGACATGACTGTACAGGTTAACTACACAGATTTACTCACGGAGAAAAAATTTAAGAAGTAAGTTGTTTATAAAAGATCATACAAGAAGTTTTATTTTAATAGGAATTATAAGTACCTGTGTTTACAATGGTTGTTGTGCTGTAAGCTCAAATTACCTAAAAAGAGCTGTATTTTATCTTTTGAGTCTTTTTATGCTGATTTCCTGCAAAGAAGAAAAAAAAGATTCAAAAACTTTATTTCAAAAATTAGATCCTTCCGCAACTCATATCAACTTTAGTAACAATCTTTCTTACGATTCTAAATTTAATATTTACACGTACAGAAATTTTTACAACGGCGGAGGTGTTGCGATTGGAGATATAAATAATGACGGACTTCCTGATATTTTTTTTACTGCCAATATGTTACCAAACCGGCTTTTTCTAAATAAAGGAAATATGCAGTTTGAAGACATAACTGACAAAGCCGGAATAGGAAAAAAAGGAAAATGGTCAACAGGTGTAAGCATGGCCGATGTGAATGGCGATGGTTTATTAGATATTTATGTTTGCAATAGTGGAGACATAAAAGGTGATGACAGGCAAAATGAATTGTATATCAATAACGGTATTTCCCAATCTCCTGCAGGGTCGGGCCACACTGAGGTTTCCTTTACTGAAAAAGCTCACGAGTATGGGTTAGATGATAAAGGGTTATCGACGCACGCAGCCTTTTTTGATTATGACCATGATGGTGACTTAGACATGTATTTATTAAATAACTCTTTTAAAGCTATTGGCAGCTTCAATCTTCAGAAGAACGAAAGAAGTATCAGAGACTCACTTGGAGGTGATAAACTCTATCGTAATGATGGCGATCATTTTACTGATGTGAGTGAGCAGGCAGGCATTTTTGGCAGCACAATTGGTTTTGGACTTGGGGTTACGGTAGGGGATGTAAATAAAGACGGATGGCAGGATATCTATGTTTCTAATGACTTTTTCGAAAGGGATTATCTCTATATTAACCAGCATAACGGAAAGTTTAAGGAAGTTCTTGAAGATGAAATGATGAGCATAAGCAATGCGTCTATGGGCGCAGATATGGCTGATATAAATAATGATGCGAACCCTGATATTTTTGTTACTGAGATGCTGCCGGAAGATGAGGGCAGAATTAAAACGAACACAACTTTTGAAAACTG
Organism: Segetibacter koreensis DSM 18137; assembly: GCF_000374045.1. Classification (GTDB taxonomy): domain Bacteria; phylum Bacteroidota; class Bacteroidia; order Chitinophagales; family Chitinophagaceae; genus Segetibacter; species Segetibacter koreensis. Next base: position 2,025 of record NZ_KB893362.1, read on the forward strand.
GGACAAATATCAACTCGATCTGAAGTATGATTATTATCACCAGTTTACCAGGAATATGCTTCAGCTTAATAATGGAAATAATTCCTTTAGTGAAATTGGAAGGCTTGCAGGAGTAAGCGCCACCGACTGGAGTTGGGGTGCGATAATTACAGATCTGAATAATGATGGCTTTAAGGATATTTTTATAGCTAATGGTATTTACCAGGACCTTACCAACGAAGACTACATTCAATATATTTCTAACGAGCAGTTTTTCCAGGAAGTGACTTCGGGAAAAGGTGAATACAAGAAATTGATCGATCTTATTCCGTCACATGCGATATCGAACTATGCTTTTAGTAACAATGGTGATTTAACTTTCAGCAATAAAGCGCAGGAATGGGGTTTAGATGAACCGGGGTTCAGCAACGGTTCAGCCTACGGAGATTTAGACAACGATGGAGACCTCGATCTTGTGGTAAACAATGTAAATATGCCCTGCTTCATTTACCGCAATGAGAGCATACAACAGCATCCTGAGAATAAGTTTTTAAAAGTAAGCCT
>NZ_KB893363.1 GCF_000374045.1 Segetibacter koreensis DSM 18137
AACAAAAAGAAAAGTATCCGCGAAGCCCCCAATCAAAGCCCCGCATTGTAGTCCTTTTGCGGGGCTTTGTGGTATACTTTTGGGTTGACCGACGTCGCCGTAAGTTTGCTATTGGGAGGTAAGTATCACTTTTCTTTTTGCCGTTATTTTGGTTTTAGTTTTAGTTTTTTTTTCTACCGCTCTTCTTTTGCAACAGTTTATTTGCGAGCAAAAGAGAGCAGTTTTTAAAATTACCTTTTTCATCCTTTATTTACTCTTTTAGCATATCCTTTTTTTGTAGAGGCACATAAGTATAGAGGTACGTTCTTCAACGTTGCTTTTTTCTTTCCTGCAATTATCGTTTCTCTTTTTGTATATCTCAGCCATCATCTGTGTGCTTCCACGGGTAGTATACCTGCACCAGTTGCAATGTTTGCCCTTTGCAGCAGGGGCATTCTTTAAGGTCTATCCCATACTGTTCCTTCATCTTTAATTCCAACGGCACTTTTACCAGTCCTTTATGCAAGGGCAATCTCATGTTTTTTAGCACTGCATTTATTCTCTGGTGCCGCTTCCTGTTGCCAAGGTATCCGTAAGTTCTTATTTTAGTAAACCTTTTGGGTAGCACATGTTGTTCAAAACGCCGTATAAACTCTACTGTCGTAAGAGACATTTGTTTTTTAGCATTTCCATCAGCATAATCTTTATAATCAAAAGTTACTGTATCATTATCAATACTACATATCCTGTGATTGCTGATGGCAACCTTATGCGTGTATCTGCCGAGGTATTCGATTACCGAATGAGGGCCACCAAAAGGAGCTTTTGCATACACGATCCAGTCTTTGCGATATAATACATTAAGTAATTGTTTGGCATCTACACCTTCTGGCAATGTTACTTCACCGCTTGCTATCATACCCTTTAGCGATTGCAGGAACTTGCCTCTAAAAACCGCCTGCATTGCTTTTACAGGAAACAGGAAGCGATAATGGCTTTTCTTAGCATCTTTCCATTCATTATCGTTTATGATGCCACCACCACTAACAATACAGTGGATATGGGGGTGAAAGCTTAGCTGCTGCCCCCAGGTATGCAGCACACTGATAATTCCAGGAAGAGCACCAAGATAGCGGGCGTCCTTTGCAAAAGTCAGCAACGTTTGAGCCGAAGCATCAAAAAGTAGTTTGAACAGCAGCTTTCTGTGGCCCAATACCAGGCTGTTAAGTTCGTGGGGCAGGGTAAAGACCACATGATAATACTTTACCGGCAACAGCTCCTGCATGCGCGCTTCTATCCACTCTTGTTTTTTAAGAGCACCGCAATTTGGACAGTGCCTGTCGCGACAGCTATGATATTGGTACTTTATATAACCGCATGTCTCATCGCTACAACGATAAGCATGATAACCCATCGCTGCTGTACGGCACGTCTTTAAACGATGCATTACCTGTTGAACATGAGCATTACCTTCTGGTAGTGAATAGTCATGTCTTTGCAGCGCCTGCTGAATGGTAGCATGCGGGGTTGTATAACCAGCCATAACAACATCATTTTAAGTTTTGCTTTTTTGATGTTGTCGCCTTTGTATCCTGCAGATCTTGTGGCAACGTGTCGTAGGGACTTACAATGCCCTTCATCCGCTGTGCAGTAAGGTGCAGGTAACGCATAGTGGTTTGCAGCGAGGTGTGCCCCAGCAGTTCTCTTACCGTATTTAGATCAACACCGTTTTCTACCAGGTGAGTAGCAAAGCTGTGCCTGATAGTGTGTACACTATAGTTCTTACTGCCCAGGCCAAGCTCTATCAGCGCTTTTTGCACCAGGTGCTGAATGCTTCGTACACTCATGCGCCTGCCTATCCCCTGGCCATTAAAAAGATATTCCTTTGGCTTGTATATCAGGTAATATGCCCTAAGCTCAAGTAGCACCTGCTGGCTTAAAACAGTGTACCTGTCCTTAGCTCCCTTGCCCTGCACTACTTTAATGCGCATGCTCTTACTGTCTATATCAGTAATCTTAAGAGAGGAGATCTCGCTTACCCGTAGCCCGCTACTATAGAGCAACATGATAATAGTGCGATGCTTAATGTTTTTTACAATGTCTATCAGCAACTTTACTTCCTGAGGTGTCATAACAGCCGGAAGTGTACTGGTAGCACGGGGATAAACAACCGAAGGAATTACATAGGGACGCTTTAAAACGTGCCGGCAAAAGAAAGAAATACTTTGTGCAGCCATCCGGCATTTTACCCGGCTGCATCCTAAAGTCTTAGCCAGGTAGAGAAGATACTCCATCAGCATATCTTCTGTAAAATCTGACGGACTTACCTCTGCATAGTAGACCAGCAAATAACGAAGCTCTGATAAATAATTACGAACTGTGTGAATACTGTAATGACCAAGAGATAAATACTGATCGGTCTTTTCCAGTGCCGCAAGTGCCCGCGGACTTAAAGTTTTTTTTCCATGATCTTTTAGTTTTAAATAAAAAGGTACAAAAAGATCATCATCGATTTCTCATCGCCTGAATAGGCGAT
>NZ_KB893364.1 GCF_000374045.1 Segetibacter koreensis DSM 18137
ATTTATTTCACGTATCGGTTATGTGATTGAACCACAATATCTATTTAGTCACTTAGTTAAAAAAATTGAGAAACAAGTTTTTGAAATGGAAGACCTGAGTAATGCGATTAAAAACATAGAAAATTCTACACGGGGTCATGATAGCGAAGATGACTTTATTCACCTATTTGATGATTTAGACCTTAATTCTTCACGTTTGGGTAACTCTAATGCTGCACGTACAAAATTGATTTCAAAAGTAATGATGAAGATATCTACATTACCTTTTGTTCATAGTGATATGGAGATTGATATGTTAGGTGATGCTTACGAGTACTTAATTGGTCAATTCGCAGCAAGTTCAGGTAAAAAAGCTGGAGAATTCTATACACCGCAACAAGTTTCAACGATTTTAGCTAAAATTGTAACAGCCAATAAAAAAGACCTTAAAAGTGTTTATGACCCTACATGTGGATCGGGATCATTACTCCTTCGTGTGGGCCGTGAAGCCAATGTCCGTCAATATTACGGTCAAGAGTACAATAGTACAACATACAACTTAGCACGTATGAACATGTTGTTACATGATGTGAACTATGCGAATTTTAAAATCGAAAATGGAGATACAATAGAAGATCCAGCCATTTCAGATGAACGTTTTGAGGCAGTTGTGGCCAATCCACCTTATAGTGCGAAATGGAGTTCAGATCCACAATTCTTAGAAGACCCACGTTTTAGTAATTATGGGAAATTAGCACCGAAATCAAAAGCAGATTTTGCATTCATTCAGCACATGATTTATCACTTAGATGATAATGGCACAATGGCTGTCGTTTTACCGCATGGCGTGTTATTCCGTGGCGCAGCTGAAGGTGTCATTCGTGAATACTTAATTAAAGAAAAAAACTATTTAGATGCGGTCATCGGTTTACCATCGAACTTATTCTTCGGTACATCGATACCAACAAGTATACTCGTCTTTAAAAAGTGTCGTGAAGATGATGAAAATGTGTTGTTTATTGATGCATCACAATCATTTGAAAAAGGAAAAAATCAAAACCATTTAACAACCGAAGATGTAGAAAAAATTGTTGAAACGTATAAAAATCGAGAAACATTAGATAAGTATAGTTACGCGGCAAGTTTAGAAGAAATCGCAGAAAATGATTATAACCTTAATATTCCAAGATATGTTGATACATTTGAAGAAGAAGAACCTATTGATTTAGAACAAGTTCAAAAAGACTTAAATCAAATTGACGATGAAATTGTAGAAGTGGAACAAGAAATTAATAGCTATCTCAAAGAATTAGGAGTGTTAAAACATGACTAATAAGATGAAGAATGTGCCTGAATTGAGATTTCCTGAGTTTATCGAAGAATGGGAAGAAAAAAGATTGGGAGAAGTAACAATTTATAAAAATGGTGGTTCTTTTGAAAATTCAGTGAAAAACCATGGAATATTTAAACTTATAACTCTTAAATCTGTTAATACAGAAGGTGAGTTAATTAACTCTGGAAAATATATAGATGATAAAAGTACTGAAACACTGTGCAAAGGTACATTAGTAATGATATTAAGCGAACAAGCACCAGGACTTGTTGGTATGACGGCAAATATAACTAGAAACAATAAATATGTATTAAATCAAAGAGTAGCAGCTTTAGTACCTAAACAGGGTATAGACAGTCAATTTTTATCTAAGCTAATTAATAGAAACCAAAAATATTTCAGTGTGAGATCAGCTGGAACAAAAGTGAAAAATATTTCTAAAGGACATGTAGAAAATTTTAATTTTTTATCTCCTAATTACACTGAACAACAAAAGATCGGTAGTTTTTTTAGCAAACTTGATCGACAAATCGAATTAGAGGAACAAAAGTTAGCGAAATTAGAAGAACAGAAAAAGGGATATATGCAAAAGTTATTTTCTCAAAAATTAAGATTTAAAGATGAGAATGGGAATGATTATCCTGAGTGGGAAGAGAAGACTATTAAAGATGTTTATAAAGTAACTAGAGGTTATGTCTTAGCAAGAAAATTAATGAGTGATAACCCAAACAGTATTAACAAATACCCAGTATATTCATCTCAAACAAGTAATAATGGATTGATGGGTTATTATTCAGATTACTTATATCAAGATGCCATAACTTGGACAACAGATGGTGCAAATGCAGGGAGTGTAAGTTTTAGACAAGGAAAATTCTATTGTACAAATGTTTGTGGAGTTTTATTAAATGAATTAGGAAATTCAAATGTGTGTATGGCAGAAATGCTTAATAATATAGCTTTCAAATATGTATCTAAGGTTGGTAACCCTAAATTAATGAATAATGTTATGGCGATGATTAAATTAAAATTCCCTTGTTTAGAAGAACAACAAGCAATTTCTAAATTTTTGAATGTCTTTAGTGAAGTTATAGATAATCAAAACAAAAAAGTAGAATTACTAAAAGAACGTAAAGAAGGATTATTACAGAAAATGTTTGTTTGATTCTGATAACGACCTATTATGTTAACTACT
>NZ_KB893365.1 GCF_000374045.1 Segetibacter koreensis DSM 18137
AAGGCAATATAATAATTATGCTGATGCACCAGTCAAACGTTAGCTTCGGAAATCATTTTTGGAGGAGCCGAAAAAGGAGGGATTACCGAGAACGTTTCCAAAGATGATTGCTTACTCCTTTTAGTGCAATACGATCTGTAATCTACTGTAAAATTTAGTAATTAAGAAAGCACTAAAAATAATACAAAGATGGAAGAATAAGTTTACTGCATTTGTTGAAACTGGATTAATGAACATAAGAAATCCATGGGAAAAGCGGGAGAATGAATAAATCGGATAAGGCGAAAGGGGAGTGGATGTATTCATATCGAGCGGTTGATAAGAAAGAGAAATCAGTTAAGTTTCTGCTATTCTGCCCGTGCTAGAATTAAGCTCAATGCTACAGCAACAGATGATGACGGTAAAATAATTAAAGTTCGATTTTATAATGGTTTAACTCCGCTTCATACTGAAACAGAGTTTCCTTACGGATTTTATGGGATAATGTTCCCTTCGGTAATTACACCCTCACTGCAAAAGCTTATGATAATAGTGGCGACGTAGCTACATCAAACGCTATAAATGTATCGGTAGTAGAGGAAAATGTGCCGCCGGTAGTGAGTATTGCAAGTCCTGTTAATGATACAACCTATACCGGCCCTGCAACTATTCATTTAATTGCGAAAGCAAAAGACCCGAATGATAGAATAAGTAAAGTAGAGTTTTATCAAGGTTCAACTTTATTAAAGACTGAATACATTTATCCTTATACTTATAACTGGATAAATGTACAGCCAGGAACATACACCATTAAAGCTAAAGCTTATGATGACAAAGGTCTTTCAGCTACATCTAAAGCTGTAACATTTACAGTAGCAGAGACTGCAGCGGCAAACCGTAGATCTGTTTTTTCAAATGATAAAAATAATATTCCGGGCCTCAGACTAAGTCCTAACCCTACCAAAAACAGTTTAAATATCTACACAAGCGGATTAGAGCAAAATAAGTCATCAACAATATTTGTTATTTCTGGTACAGGAGTTGTAATGAAAACTATACATACAAAATTGTCAAATCAAATTGTTCAACTCGATGTGTCTATCCTGGCAAAGGGAGCGTATACTGTCAAGGTGTGACAGGTAAGCAAGTTGTGTATAAGCAGTTTGTAAAGTTGTAGCAACCCTTATTAAAAATAAAATAGTTAGACGTCTTACAAACAACTGATGCTTCATTAATGCATATTCATTTCGTAATAATCATTTGCTTTGTATCAATCTTACTGCCATTGACACAAAAAGTGTAATTATACGTACCTGTAGGAAGTTCCTGGCTTTTGATATTAACCTGGCATTCGCCTCTTGCAACACTATAAGCTCTTAACACACGACCTTTCATGTCGGTTACCAATATCTGTGCTTTTTTGTTATCATTTGGAGCGTAATAAGAAATTTTTCTTCCAGTTGCGACTTTTTCTGAAAATTGCTTCATCTTCTTCCCAGTTTCTAAAACTTATCTTTATGAAAAATATTCAACTCTTTAGAAAACTCCAGTTTTTTACGTTTTTTCTCCTTCCTTCAATGTTATGTTTTTCCCAGCCCATTCAACAGTGGGAACGAGTATATAATGGCCCTGGTGATGGAAGGGATATAGTGAGATCAATGGCAGTGGACTCCGCAGGAAAAGTTTATATAACCGGAAGTAGCTTGGGCAGAGGGACAGGTGATGACTATGCAACAGTAAAGTATGATTCCGCAGGAAACCAACTTTGGGTAAGGAGATACAATGGACCCGGCAATAGCGATGATACTCCATTTTCTCTTGCGGTAGACGTTTTGGAATATGTTTATGTAACTGGTTATAGCATGGGTAAAGGAACAGGTTATGAATATGCGACCATAAAGTATGATAGGCAGGAAATGAGGTTTGGGTTCGAAGACATGACGGTGACTATGACTCTGATGCGCATGATGGTGGAGAATTTGTTACTGTGGATACTTTAGGAAATGTATATGTCATGGGCTTGGATGCTACTGTAAAATATGACAGAAATGGTAATGAAGTGTTTGTATTAAAGCATCACGATATGAAGTTTTCTCTTGCTGTAGATGACTCTGAAAATATTTATGTAACAGGGAACAATTTTGTTACCACTAAATATGATCGTTCGGGAAATAAACTTTGGGAAACACCGGCACTTGAAAATTTCATCGCAGCGTCAGTTGCAATCGACAGGTTAGGTAATGTTTATGTAACAGGTGCATCATTTTTTAGACTTTGTCAGCAAAAAAAATGATGCAGCTGGAAATGAACTTTGGGTAAAAAGGTTTACCGGCGTAGGAAATGGTCTCGAGTTTAATACTCCTTCCTTCACCCTTGATGCTTCT
>NZ_KB893366.1 GCF_000374045.1 Segetibacter koreensis DSM 18137
GCTTCTCTAACAACTATTATATCTCCTTCAATTTTAGCGTCTGGAAAACTATGCGCAAGTGAATCTCCGTTTAAAATATTGTAAATCATGATTAGGACGTTTTTGCGTTACCGCTAACGGCTCGGTATTTGCGATGGAGGCATAGAAGCTCGTCACGCTTGTACTGAAGCGGATTATTTCTTGTTGCCGAAGATAAATCCAAATGTTCAATAGCGTTCGGTCACGATGAGAACTAAAGCCGATTAGAATTACTATTGTTGATGTTGTGTACAGTCGCCCCCTGCTATTGCAAATATTTTTGTTGGTGGCAGTATTATTCTATGTCACCTTTAAGAATAAAACCACAAACTTCAAAGCCTGCTTTTAACAGAGTCGCTTTTGAAATTACGTTATGAACATTACAACGAGCGGAAGGAACAGACGGTCGCCTCCTTTAACCGGTTCCGTACAAATAAGGCTTCATCATGCCTTCCAGGCACGACGAAGCCTTATTTGTTGGCAAATGTTTTTCTACCATTTGTTTTTGAGTTCTTTTTTGTCGGCAAGTAAGGTATCCAACTCTTTCATTAGTTCATCTCCGCAAAATACGGAAGTACCTTTACGCGACAAATAGATTATCCAGTTGCTTAATTATCAATTGTCAAGTTTATTTTCCACTAAGGGTTTTCTGGGGCGATGACGATACCTCTAACTTTTGTTGTGTCCAAGCTATTGATTGTTTGAAGAATACTGCCACTATTTTCGCTTGTTGTTCCGCTATAAATTAACAAGCCAAAAATTACAAGTGCTATCAGTCCGAAAGCTGTTCCCCATATTTTTTGTTAGTTGCTCAATGGGTTTTTAAATTGCGGCTAACGTCCGACTGCTTACCGAAGTAGCGGGATTGGCAGCACTATGGCTGAATGAAGTTTTAAAGTTAAACAAATTGCTTTTCAGCTCAATTGTTGTTCTTCCTCCGCTATTTTGGTAAGCAACTGTTGGCTGCTGTGAATGGACAATTGATCTTTATCCACCGGTTTTTGTCAAACAAAACTCTTTTACAATTTGAATGTACTGGTCTGGGTGGCTAAGGTGCGGAACATGTCCGGTTCCTCCAATGGCTTTTCGTTCTGCATTTGGAAGTGCTTTTACTAATTGATCTAAAACCATCAAGAAGAAAGGCGGGCTTTGCGTACCGTTGGTCAGCAAAACAGGTTTAGCAAAATGGTAAAGACTTTTAATATTCAATTCTAAACTATCCGGATCTTTCGTTTCGTCCAAAAATGTCGGGGCGTTATAAATAAAGGTTTTCTGTACGTTTGAAGTCAGCCCTTGCCAGGCACCAGGACCAAAAGCAATTGTTTCGACAAAATGTTTTGCTGCTTTTTCGTTTTCACCTACTTCAATCAGTGACACCACGGCTGCAATTCGACTGTCGACCTCACGTAAAAAGGATTGCGCTTCCGGCACATTCTTTAAAAGCCCGAATAATGCAGGTTCATGTATTACCAAGCTGCGGAATAAAGCAGGATTTTTAGCAGCAGTTTTAAGCGCAACCGCTGCACCACCGGAGTTACCAATTATGTGTGCTGGGGTTAGATGTAGGTATTCGATTAAAGCAACGAGGTCTGCAACGTCTTCTTCCATGCTACCTTGTTGGCGTAATCGTTCACTCTGACTATGACCTCTTCTGTCATAGGTAAGCACCCGGAAGGTTTGTGAGAGTTCACCGCTAACTTTGTCCCAGTTGTGATGGTCGCCCCATGAGCCATGTATGAAAACCATAGGTTCACCTTGTGAGCCCTTCAACTCCCAGTAAAGCTTCACACCATTGATTTTATCTATGGGCATATGCGTAAAATTTACAAAGGAACTATATATATATAGTACTTCATAGAAGCATAGCAGCCAACGTTCAACTGTTTATGAAGTTGTGGCATTTGAAAAACGTCAGTTTCAATTAACCACAAAAGCAAAATAGTGATTTATCGCTGAGCGCTTAACCTCCAGCCACAATTTTATAAAGCCCTTATGCTATAAAAAAAGTGGCGTTTAGACAGCGAAGTAGATCAAATTTAACTTTGACTACAAGTAACAATCTT
>NZ_KB893367.1 GCF_000374045.1 Segetibacter koreensis DSM 18137
ATGTGCTTAAAGATTTTATTGAATCTTTCTTAGAACCGTGCCATATTGCTAAAATGATTAGCCGTTATATGATTATTAATGAAACAGATAAAATATTAATGGCCTTGAGACCGTATCAAGTCTATGCAGTAGAAGCTTTATTAAATCGTGCTATAGAAACAAATAACAATGGTTATATTTGGCATACGACAGGGAGTGGTAAAACCCTCACATCGTTTAAAGCGAGTCAAATCTTAGCGCAAGAACCAGATATTAAGAAAGTTATATTCTTAGTCGATCGCAAAGACCTAGATGGTCAAACTTTAGGGGAATTTAATAAGTTTGAGTCAGATTCTGTTGATAGGACGTTCAATACTAAAAAGTTACTCAAACAAATGGATGATCCTACACGGAAACTAATTGTTACGACGATTCAAAAAATGGATAATGCGATTAAATCAGGACATCCAGCCATGGAACGTTATAAAGAAGATAAAGTCGTTTTCATTATTGACGAATGCCATCGAACACAATTTGGTTCAATGCACCGTATCATCAGACAACATTTCGGAAACGCCCAATACTTTGGTTTTACGGGAACACCTAGATTTGAAGAGAATGCGAGTCAAGATGGACGCGCGACTGCGGATATTTTTGGAGAGTGTCTACACCATTATCTAATCAAAGATGCGATTAGAGATGGTAACGTGCTAGGTTTTTCTGTTGAATATATGAATACGTTTGACCGTAGTGAAAAAATTACCGAAGATGGTTATGTTAATAAAATTAATGAAGCTGAAATATGGATGGCAGACGAACGTGTTCAAAAAGTAGCAGAACATATTATTGCGAATCATAATAAGAAAACACGTGACCAAATGTACACAGGTATGTTGACCGTTCAAAGTATTCCAATGGCGATTCAATATTATCGTGTTTTCCAAAAATTGAAGAAACAAGGTGTACATAATTTTAATGTTACGACAATATTCAGTTATCAAGATAATGAAGCCATAGATGATACGATGGATGAACAAACTAGAAAAGTTATATTAGAAAGTATTATTCAGACATATAATCAAACCTATGATACTAACTTCTCAACAGAAACATTCGATGGTTACTTTAATGATATTTCTAAACGTGTAAAACAAGGCTTACCAGATCAAAAACTAGATATTCTTATCGTTGTAGATATGTTCTTAACAGGCTTCGATAGTAAAAAACTTAATACGTTATATGTGGATCGTAATTTACAACATCATTCACTCATCCAGGCTTACTCACGCACTAATCGCGTTGAAGAACCAACGAAACCTTATGGAAATATCGTTGCTTATAGAAATTTAAAAGAAAAAACAGATGAAGCAATCGAGCTCTTCTCTAAAACTGATAACACAGACACAGTGTTGAGTTTGTCATTCCAAGAATATGTAACGAAATTTAAACAAGCGCTTATTGAACTTTTTGAATTAGCTGAAACACCGCAATCAGTAGATAAACTTGAAAGAGAAGAAGAGAAACGTGATTTTGTAATTGCATATCGTGAATTGGCGAAGCAAATGCAAAAATTAAAAACTTTTGAAGAGTTTTCGTTTGATAAGGAAACATTAGGTATTGACGAACAAACTTATGAAGACTATAAAGGAAAATATCTTGATATATATGATAAGATTCGTCCTGAGAACGAGACAGGAGAGACGACATCTATATTAGAAGATCTTGATTTTAATATTGAAATTCTGCGTAATGATTTAATTAACGTGGAATATATATTAGATTTACTTAACCAAATTGACTTAAGTGATGCAGATAAACAAGAAAGGGATATCAAGGAGATTCGTAAAATTCTCGATAAAGCTGATGATGACCAATTGAGATTGAAATCCGATTTAATTCGAACATTCTTAGATAAAGTCGTACCGAACTTAAATGAAGGTGATTCAATTGATGATGCTTATTAT
>NZ_KB893368.1 GCF_000374045.1 Segetibacter koreensis DSM 18137
ATGGAGCCGGGCAGCGGAAGGCATGATGCCTTTATGGGCTTGTGTATGAAAGGTGATGGCAAAGGCAACTTCAGCAGTATGCCAATAGCTAAAAGCGGTTTTTTTGTAAAAGGTGACGCTAAAGGAGTAGCCACGATCCATACGGCAAAAAATGAGGACGTGACAGTAGCTACTCAAAACCAGGATAGCCTGCAGGTGTACAGCAAAGGCGGTCAGCAGGAAAGAGGCAAATGGATCAACCTGGATGAAAATGATTTTAGTGCGGATATTATTTACAACGATAACAAAAAAAGAAGGATAGAATTTTACTATGGCTCTACATTCTTATCTCAGTCTTCAAGAAAAATGAAAGTTGATAAAAACGCCGCAAAAATTGTTATCACTGATTTTAAAGGAATTAAAAGAGAAATAAATAAATAAACGGTAGTGCTATAAAGAGGTGTTTCACTAATACAGTTTATTTATTTCATTTTTAGGATGTTGTATAACAAGTGGCAGATCGTCTAAACTAAATTATAAATACAATTATTTACCCTGTTTTAATTTTCCTCATACATGATTTCACGCGATTCCATCTTACGGCTTCCACTATTTGCCTGGTTTCCATTGTTTATACTTTGTAGCTGGACTGGTAAGAATACAAATAAAATTAAAGAAAATCGTTCTTATACATCTGATTCAACTCCCCTATTTAAGTTACTTCCATCTTCACAAACAGGTGTCAATTTTACAAATACGATTTACGAAAATGATGCATTAAATATTTTAAATGAAGCATACATCTACAATGGTGGCGGGGTAGGTATAGGAGATTTTAATAATGATGGATTAGAAGACATTTACTTTTCCGGAAATATGGTTTCCAATAAATTGTATTTAAATAAAGGATCGCTAAAGTTCGAGGACATAACTGCCTCAGCAGGTGTGGGAAGCGAGGGAAAGTGGTGCAGTGGCGTATCGGTAGCAGACATAAACGGAGATGGATGGATGGATATATATGTAAGCTCAACATTTCTCAGAGATCCGAAGCAACGAACTAACTTATTGTTTATAAACCAGGGGCTTAACAAAGAAGGTATTCCTACCTTTAAAGAATCAGCCAAAGCCTATGGAATAGATGATAACGGTTACAGCACACAGGGAGTTTTTTTTGATTATGACAACGATGGCGACCTGGATTTATATCTTGTTACAAATACTTTAAACGATGCAAGAACGACCATTAAATACCGACCTAAAATAACGGATGGTTCAGCTTTAAATAATGACAGGCTTTACCAAAATAACGGAAATGGAACTTTTACCAATGTTTCCCGGCGGGCAGGAATCTTAATAGAAGGTTGGGGCCACTCGGCATCTATAACAGATTTCAACCTTGATGGATACCCTGATATTTATGTCAGTAATGACTTTGTTGCTAACGACATTTTGTACATAAATAATAAAGACGGAACTTTTACAGATCGCATCACTGATTACTTCAAACATACGAGCTGGTACACGATGGGTACAGATGTAGCGGATATAAATAATGATGGATTAACAGACTTAGTAGCGCTAGATATGCTGCCGGAAAGTAACCTGCGGAAGAAGAGAATGTTGAGTGGAAATGAATATTATAATTATTTCAATAACAGCCAGTTTAACTACCAGCATCAGTATATTAGAAATGTGCTTCAGCTAAACTGCGGCATGACACCTGAAGGTCTTCCTGTTTTCAGTGATGTTGCCTTTATGGCTGCCATTTATCAGACTGACTGGAGTTGGGATCCCCTTGTTGCAGATTTTGATAATGACGGTTACCGTGATATGATTATTACCAACGGTTTACCAAGGGATGTAACTGATTTGGATTATATTTCTTATGATAACGGCCAGGGTGGTAGTACTGTTAATTCGACACAATCAAAAGTCAATCAACTTCCTGTTGTTAAAATATC
>NZ_KB893369.1 GCF_000374045.1 Segetibacter koreensis DSM 18137
AAATGTAGTGTAATAAATTTATTAAACACTTTAAAATTTACTTGCATTGATTATCTAGTGAAGAAATTAATCAATACAACATTAAATAGTGTAATTAAAAGGGGAGAAAGTAAATATGACTCATATAAGATTAGATTTTAGTAAAGCTTTGGAATATTTTAAGGAACATGAATTGGAACAACAAAAAGATATAGTTAATTCAATTCACCACACAATTTATGAAGCTACTGGTGCTGGAAGTGATTTCTTAGGTTGGATTGATCTTCCTGTTGATTATGATAAAGAAGAATTCTCACGTATTTTGGAAGCTTCAAAACGTGTCAAAGAAAATTCAGATGTATTTGTGGTTATTGGTATCGGTGGTTCATATTTAGGTGCACGTGCTGCGATTGAAATGTTAACTTCTTCATTTAGAAATAGCGATGAATATCCTGAAATCGTGTTTGTAGGTAATCATTTATCATCTACTTATACTCAAGAATTAATTGATTATCTAGATGGCAAAGATTTTTCAGTTAATGTTATTTCTAAATCTGGTACTACGACTGAACCAGCAGTATCATTTAGATTGTTTAAACAACTTTTAGAAAATAAATATGGTAAAGAAGAAGCGAAAAAACGTATCTTTGCTACTACTGATAAAGAAAAAGGTGCATTGAAACAATTAGCTACTAATGAAGGCTATGAAACATTTGTAGTGCCAGACGACATCGGCGGACGTTACTCAGTATTAACTGCAGTAGGTTTATTACCAATCGCTGTTGCAGGTATCGATATTAAAATGATGATGGAAGGTGCTGCAAAAGCAAGAGAAGAATTATCTACAGGAAATTTAGAAGACAACATTGCATATCAATATGCAACAATTCGTAATATTTTATATGCAAAAGGTTATACAACTGAAATGCTAATTAATTATGAACCTTCGATGCAATACTTTAACGAATGGTGGAAACAATTATTTGGCGAATCAGAAGGTAAAGATTATAAAGGTATTTATCCCTCAAGTGCCAATTACTCTACTGATTTACACTCATTAGGACAATATGTTCAAGAAGGTAGACGCTTCTTATTTGAAACAGTCGTTAAAGTTAATAATCCTAAACATGATATAACGATTGAAGAAGATAGAGAAGACCTAGATGGTTTGAATTATTTAGCCGGTAAAACAATTGATGAAGTTAATACTAAAGCTTTTGAAGGTACTTTATTAGCTCATACAGATGGTGGTGTTCCTAATTTAGTGATTAACATTCCTAAACTAGACGAAGAAACATTTGGCTACATTGTTTATTTCTTTGAGCTTGCGTGTGCTATGAGTGGTTACCAACTAGGCGTTAATCCATTTAACCAACCTGGAGTGGAAGCATATAAACAAAACATGTTTGCATTATTGGGTAAACCAGGCTTTGAAGATAAAAAATCTTCTTTAGAACAAAGATTAGAATAGTTAAATTTTAAAAGAAAGGAAGAATTATAATGAAACAAAATATAGGTGTTCTAGGACTAGGTGTCATGGGTAAGAATCTTTCTAGAAATATTAAATCTCATGGTTATAGTGTTTCAGTATATAGTATTTCAACTGAAGAAATTAACGAATTAATGACCGAGTCTGATGAAGCCATCACTCCAACTTATACACTTAAAGAATTCGTTGATTCAATAGAAAAACCACGTAAAATATTATTAATGGTTAAAGCAGGTCTGCCCACAGATAAAACGATTGAAAATTTATTACCACTACTAGATTCTGATGACATTATAATTGATGGAGGTAATACAAACTATCAAAACACAATTAGCAGAAATGAGAAATTAGCCGAAACTGGTATTAACTTTATTGGAATGGGCGTCTCAGGTGGTGAAGTAGGAGCTTTAAGAGGGGCTTCTCTTATGCCTGGTGGACAAAGTGAAGCATTTGAAAAAGTGAGAGAGATTT
>NZ_KB893370.1:0-192515 GCF_000374045.1 Segetibacter koreensis DSM 18137
AAAGACAGAATTACCGCAAGAAAACACCTACAAAGTAAAATTGCTTTGCGTGCCGTGGCAGTAATCAATGATCAACGGTGTTTCTTGTCTTAGCGAATAAGGTGGGCAATAAATTGGTTGTACTTCTGTTGCAAAAATTTATATCCGTCGCTTTTGTATTTAGAAGTTGAAACGGTAAAATGGTCTCCTGGATAGTAAGCAAATACAAAACCCGATTTAAGCTTTTTCATTTCTTCATCCAATAGATGAACTGCATAATTTAATAAAAAATTATCTTGCTCGCCTACGCTTACTCTCACTTTTCCATCAAGTTCAGTCTTTATTCGATTCCAATTGTCTCGGAGGTATAAGCAAATGTCATAATTTTTCCAATGACTAACTGTTACTGAATCAATCTCACCTGTATTAGGATTGCAAAGTTTTCGTGGGCTTCCATCCAAGTTTTTTTGACTGAATACTGCGTCAAAAGAGTGCGCTTGTTCACCACGAGAAATAATATTTTCCATTTGGTAGACTTGTTTCATCGAAGCCCATGGAATTCGACCTGCTACAGTTGCTGTCATTCTCAAAGAACTGTCATTAGCATAAAACAAATTGTGGTCTTTGTATAAATCTATTTGCTGAAGATTTCTAAAATCAACGGGATCAGGTGCACTTGACCAGCAAGCTATAAAAGTTTTAGGATAGTGTGTTTGCAACCATATAACAGTCCACCCGCCGCTGCTGTGCCCGGTTAAGAGTTTAGCAGCATTGCATCGAAACTTTTTTTCAACTTCAGGTAGTAATTCTTTTATCAGTGCATCACTCCATGGGCCGTTATTATCGCTGTTTGCATATACTGAATGCCCTAAGGAACAATTGCCATCAAGAAAAACCCGGATACAGGCTGTTGTATCCATGGGTGATGCCGGATCATTTTTACCTGAAAAATCATGGTAGTCGTGTCCATAACCTGATACCCAATAAAGTACTGGAAATTTTCTTTCCGGTTGCTCGTCATATTCCTTTGGAAGCAAGACTGCGGCATTAATTGTTGTTGGTCTTTTATAAAAGGCTGTAAGCACTGAAGACGAAGCTTTTATTTCTTTACTGTACTGGGTTTCTACAAATGATTGTTCTTTAATCACATCGTCACACAACAAGTTAAAAACTTCATCTTTTTTTTTGGTAAATCTTGTTTTCACTGATTTGTTATACATGTTTCCGGCACTATTTCCTATAGAACGATCTCCTAAATTCCTATCCCAAACAGCTTGTACATAATACTCTGTCCTTTCTATAGCTGATAAGGGAACAGGATAGGATACAGCAGCGTCATCAAATAGAACAGCTTGGTTTGGTTTAATATTTTTTACAGCAATACGATAACAAGGGAAAAACTCGATTCCCACATCTGCATCTTTCGGATTTTTATTTTCTTTAGAAAGGTATAAAAATACATTACCGGTAAAGTTTTGCCGAGAAGCAGCGGGTGTATAACGGATGCTGAACTTTTGGGCAATTGTCGAAGAATATAGCAGGACAAATAATATTAAGTAAAATGTAGTTTTAAATGTATGATCCATCAAAATTATTTTTAAGTATAATCCAATATGTCTGCTAACGTAAAAGCATTGGAGAAGGTGGCTCGAAATCGATCTGCAGTTTAAAATGTTCAATTTTAATTAAAGGTAATAGTTCAGTCATTACCGAATGTTGATTAATGTGGCAGGCAGCATAACTTCTGCCGGGAGCACAGCTTTGGATGTACTTGAAGAATCTCCCGGGGGTTTTCTAACCTGATTTCCTTTTTCTCTAGCCCATACTTATTGCTGTCGCTTGGATTTTCAAGTTCTACACCTGCAAAACCTTTATCAACAGCTTCATAAACCCAGATATTCAAACCCTTATTTTTTAGGCTGTGGCTTTAATAATTTCCCACATTTTACCGCTCAACTCAAAGGCAGTTCTCACATAATCTTTGTTTGTAGGAGTGTCTTCAAAACCATAGATGTCTAATTGAAAATTGTTTCTAATTATTGTATATTCATCTTATAAAATTTTGATGTCCTCCAAGATCTCCTGTAATTGCTTATTTACAACCAGTGCTTCTTTCCGTTAATAAGAGTATTCTATTATTTTATTATTTCGTAACATAATTCGACCATTCCGCTTTTGTAGGCTCTGAGGTCCTTCAGATGCAATGCTTGTTCTTGCCTCAAGTGGTCAAAAAACAGTTTTCCGTCCCCCAAAATAATAGGCATAACTGATAACATAATTTCGTCCGCCAATTTTAATTGAATAAATTCTTTGACAACAATAGCTCCGCCCACAACCCAAACATTTTTGTATCTCGGTTTTAGTCGTTCGTTCACAAGGTTAGTCAGATCGCCTGAGTAAATTTCAATGTTGGGTCTGTTAATCGCGAGTTTTCTTTGAGTTAGTACGATTGTCGGTACATCTCCATAGGCCCATCCATACGATTTTGAAAGTTCCAAGGCGTGTTCGTATGTCCGTGAACCCATTACATAACAATCTATTGTTTTAAGAAATTCCTCCCTGTCTTGTTCAGTAACTTCAACACCTTTCTCATAATAGTCAGATGTCTCAAACCAGGAAACGCTATTGTCTTTTTTTGCAATAACTCCGTCAAGACTTGAAACCATGTGTACAGTTACCTTAAATGTGTTTTTCGTGTTGGTGGGTTCGTTTAACATGCCTGTACCGCTTTAGATTTTTACTATCAGATGCTTAAAAAAGCTGTTTTTACAAGCAGGCATATAAGATGGCTTCTACACTTTTGCTTCCATATTTTGTTCCGCCAAACTTTATTTGGCCATGTTCTTCTGCATGAAAAAATCAGGGGACTGTGAACCTATCCATACCGTATCTGATGATATATTAACTACCTTCCTTTCCCTTGCTGTTTCATAAGCGGAACTACAGCAAAGAGCATCTATACCAAAGCCTAATATAGCTGCACCAATAGCTGAAGCGGATTGTTGAAGTTGAATTGACTTAGAAGTTTGAGTTTCCATATACATGCACGTATCAAAAATTATAAATGTGCAATCCATAACATTCAGACGTTAGAACTTCTTTCCATTTATTAATAAGTGATTTATATGCTTCACCCACTGGTCTTATTTTGCGTTCCATGTTATACAGGCCGAGCTCGTTAATATTGTTGTTTTTTTGACGGAGACATGTATCCCAATCAACCTGATCAATAAGGCTATACCATGTAAATCCTACAAGTGGTACCCCATCCTGCTTAAGTCGATGCACATTAACCCACTCTTTTCTCAGCCACATTACAGCACTAGGTTCCGCTATGTTTGTTTCAGTATGCATTACCGGCAAATGATAGCGGATGAAATATTGGTGCGTAAGTGAGTAATATCCAAAAATCTCTCCGGCGTCTCTTGTGCTTCCATCTGGATAAACCATGTGTTCATTCGTTTCGTAATAATCATTGCCCATTATGCAATGTTTTTTTATCTTCTTTGCCGATTCCATAAACCATTTATATTCCTGCCTTGTCATGCCATTGTCCAACAAGTAATTGTAGACTTCAGCAGATACATGACGACCATAGGTTAGATCAAAAGAGACAAATCTTTTTTCATTAAGAAATTCTGCCCTCTCCAAACAACATTCGTCAGGTCCCTCCGTATGATAGTATTCGGTAGCCTCGCTCTGAATAAAAATCGCTTTAGGTTGGACATTCAATATAGAGTGCATGGCAAGTAAATTGGCTTTGCAAAGATTTTTAAGGGCAGTTACAAAACTTTTATCACTTTTAAGCCGTTCGTTCCACCATCCAAACTGTGCGGAAAAAGTAGCTGCAACATTTATTTCATTAACTGGCGTATAAAACTGTAAATAAGGAAATCGCTTTGCAAAGGCCTGCGCATACTCTGCATAATATTGGGGCCAGTCAAAGTTTTGAAAATTACCGATCCAATCAGGCACACCAAAATGGCAAAGGTCGACTATAGGTATAATGTTAAGTTCTTTTAGACGGGCAAAAGTTATATCTGCAAAGCTCCAATCATATTCACCAGGAGCAACATGAGTTACGTAATATGGAGGACCATATCTTAGAAATTCAATGCCCAATTCTTTTACAAGGTCGAAATCTTCTTTCCACATTTCGTAGTGTCTTGCCTTTTTCATTTCATCCACTCGCATAGAAGTGCCATCAGGTAGTACGATTGTAGGATAACTATTTTCAATGCCGGTTGCAAATATGAATTTGTTTATCATGGCCGCCAGGTTTCGTTTAAAATATTATTAACGCATGGTCGGTTTGATTAATTCTGCTACTTCCTCCAAAAAATCACATTTTTCCCATTTCATGACCTGCCATAGGATTAGCTCCTTTCCTAAAAATATATTCGCTGTTTAATAAGTAGGCTCCTGTTACGACCACTACATCACCAGTATGTAAACCGCTCAGTATTTCAATTTTATCATCACCTTCCAATCCTACGTCTACCATTTTGCTCTTGAAAGTATTATGGCCTGTTTTAACCCATACTGTTGCTCCTTTGACATCTCTTATAACTGCATCAATGGGTAATGTAAGCGCTTTACGTTGCCTGCTTCTAATGTATACATAGGCAGGCATACCTGGCTTAAGATGGTTATTTGGATTTGGGATAACAACTCTAATAAGGTTAATATGTGTTTCAGGATTGATTTCAGGATTGACAAAATCAATTTTACCTTTTATTTCATGTCCGGGCATATCAGGAACCTGAACGATAGCAGTAGCATTTTTGTCAATCGTAGCAAACTGTGATGCATAAAGCTGTGCTTCTACCCATAAAGAGGAAAGATCTGCAAGATGAACGACAGCTCCTCCCTCCATTACATAATCGCCTTCACGGGCATCAAGTGTTGTAATGTACCCTGCAGTATTGCTGTAAAATGTTGTAACAGGGGACGCCTTTTTTATTTGTGCCAATGCTGTTATCTGTGCATCATTTAATCCCCATAATAACAGTTTATTTTTAGCGCCCTGTATCAACTCGTTGAAATCAATCATACTGTTTTCCAGTACCTTTTGCCTTTCTACAGCTAATATGTATTCCTGTTTGGCATTATTCAGGTCTTCGCTGTATAAATCAAACAATTTTTGCCCTTTGGAAACATAATCGCCTACATTTTTAAAATACAATCTCTCAATCCTGCCCATTACTCTTGAACTGATTGTTGTGGTTTTTTGCTGATTGAAATTTAAAGTAGCAGTTAGAGTTAATTCATCACCTAATCCACCGCTGGATAGAGTGTCAACAGAGATATTTCCTAGCCGGATTTGCTGGTCACTCAACAGCAGTTCATCTGGCTTCGGTGTTACAGACTTTTCCACCCTGATTAAAGTCATACCACAGATAGGACATTTACCGGGATTGGCCAGTTGTACCTGGGGATGCATAGAACATGTGTAATAAGTAGTAGTGGCTGGTGTTGGATGGTTATGTGAGGAATGAGTGTTTGCATTCTGATTTTGACACGAACCGAGAAAAAGCATCGTTAATGA
Organism: Segetibacter koreensis DSM 18137; assembly: GCF_000374045.1. Taxonomy (GTDB): domain Bacteria; phylum Bacteroidota; class Bacteroidia; order Chitinophagales; family Chitinophagaceae; genus Segetibacter; species Segetibacter koreensis. The sequence goes on from NZ_KB893370.1 coordinate 5,528, forward strand.
AAGAGCAGAGATAAAAATCAACGGTACAACCGTACCGAGCAACAAATGTTTATTAGCACAACTGCCAGCGACATTATGAAAAAAATCTTTAAACATAATTAGTCATTTACTTTTATAAAACTTTCACTGTCCATAAGGTACTGTGCATTTTGTGCAACAGTATCTTTTTCGGTTAAACCACTTACTACCTGTACCTTATCCCCGTATGATAAGTTCGTCACTATTTTATGTGCTTTGAAACCACCGTTTTGCTTTATGAATACAACCTTGTTTCTACCTAAAGAGACCGCAGCGCTAGCTGGAAGCCATTGTGCATTTTTATTATTACTATAAATGGCGGCTTTTACCTGGCTGCCTACGGGTATTTGCAGCGACGCGTTATTGAAATACACTCTTGCAGTTAGCGTCTTACTACCTTTCTCTAAGAAAGGTTCTATAAAATTGATTTTGCCCCAGATCTCTTTATCCGGTGCAGTTTCAGGAATTATACGAACACGATCACCCACCTCAACTGACATATGAGTTTCTGCATAAATGCTTAAGGCAGCCCAAACTTTATTTGAATTGTAAACAGAAAAAAGAGATTGGCCTTTCTGCACATACATCCCGGGTTTAAGAGAAAGCTGTTCCGTGGTTACAGACATATCTCTCATTTCTGTCGGAGTTGAAGCAGCCATAGCATTTGCTGTTGCTTCATGTATATGCCCTGTATAATTGCTGTAAACAGTAATGGTCAATGAAGGTTTTCCGGCTTTTATTATATTTTGTAACTGCAATGGAGTTAAGCCAAGAAGAAGTAATCTTTGTTTTGCTTCGTCAATTAAAGCTATATTGTCGGGATCATTCTTCAATATAAATAATAGGTTCTGTTGTGCGGTCATTAATTCTGGGCTGTAGATGTCCATTATCTTTTGCCCTTTTATTACTTTTTGATACCTGTATTGTACATATAGTCTTTCTATCCTACCTGAATACCTTGCTGATATTGTTCCGACCTGCCTTGTATCGTAAGCTATTGAACCCAAAGCCTCTACTTCAATTGGTTGTCGGGTATTTTTAACAGTGGTAACAGGAATTTCGGAAACAACAAAAGTGTTTGCAGGTTTTAGTAAAGTATTTAAATCAGGTTCAGGATTCTGCTTTTCTTCAACATGCGCCATTTGATGCTCTGCGTGCTGCAAATCTTTCTTCTGTTTACAACTACTTTGCAGCACTGCAATTGATAGCAGAAATAAGATAATTTTGTAATTAGGTATTAACATTTTACTATTGTTTACTCTCTAGAATCCTGTCAAGTTCTGCCTGCAACAATAGCAACTGCTGCAATTGATTCAGGTACTCCAGTTGGGTCATATTCAACGTTTCCCATGCATCAAACAACATGAACAATTCCTCTGTGTTTTGTTCATATGCTAACTGCATCGATTTATAATTGTTTCTTAGAGCAGGGATTATATTTATTTCATAAAGTTTTATTTGCTTTCTCCTGGAATTGATCTCATTAATCATTGTATAAGCCATTCCAGTTGCTTCATTTAGTATCATTTGCCTTTGTTCGCTAAATGATTGAGCTTTCCATTTTAAACTTTCAATGTTTGCTTTGTTCATTAAAGTGGAGCGACCAATGGGAACTTTTACCATTGCCATTAAAGAAAACTGCCATGGTTGTTTTGCCCATGCAATCATGTGGTCGTATTTGATACCAAATTCCGGCTTCAACTTCGCCCTTTCAAGATCTTGCTGCAGCGATGTTATTTGAATATTTCTGTCTATTGCCCGAATGTCGCTTCTTGCTCCTGCAATTGATGAAGTGTCAAAAGAAGTTGAATACTCTTTTATGGTATAAGCAGTATCAATGTTAAAACTGTCTGCCTTGCTTCGGTTCATCAGGGTATTCAGTGCAATCCTCTTGTTAATTATATCTGACTGCAACATTACTTTCATTGTTTCGAGGTTACCCAAAGATGCTTTCGCCTTGTAATATGCGCTTAACTTATCCATGCCGTTCCTGTATCTTATTTCTGCATTTTTAATCATAAAGTTTAACACCTTTTCGTTTTCGGCGATAACGTTCAGCTTCTTTTCAATAACGATCCATTCGTAGTAATTTTTCTTGGCTTCTGCATACAAATCGTTTATTGTGGCATTCTTTCTTTCCTTCTCCACCGAAGACATTGCTTCCATGTACTTTGCCTCCGCATTTTGCCTTTGCTTATTTGGAAACATTTGTTGGGCTGACAACATAAAAGAACCCATTCCCGGCTGCTGGTTTCCGTCCATATCCTTCATACCTGCTTTCCACATTTTTGTGTTATAAGGGGTCATAAAAAAACCTGCACCAAATTCCGGAGGCATCCAGCTTCTTGCACCTTTTGCTGCTTCGTCCATTGAGCGTATGTCTGCATTATACATTTTAAGCGTAGGATGATTCCGTTGAATGTTGCTCAGTATATTGTCCAACGTTAAAGTCTGAGCTTTCACGGTTGTTATATTCAAGAGTAATACAAGCGGTATTATATTTTTATTCTTTGACATCTAAAACTTCAATTTTTCCTTTACGTTTTAATTCATTTTCTTTTACTATTTCAAACACAACTGGCGTTACAAATAGTACATAAATGATGGCAGTGAAGGTTCCGCCAAGCAAGGGAATAGTTATAGGAAGCATTACATCACTACCGGTTCCAGTTGCCCATAGAATAGGTACCAATCCAAAAAGAGAAACTGAGACTGTCATTACTACGGGCCGAAGACGCTTTGTAGCACCCGAAATGATATAATTGCGTATATCTGGGATACTTATAGTTTCTCTGGAATTACCTCTAACATCTACTAAATTTTGCATTGATTCATTCAGGTAAATCGTTAAAAGCATTGCGGTTTCTATAGACATGCCAAATAAGGCTATAAACCCTACTGCTACAGCAACAGATAAATTGACACCATAGAAGTAGACCATAAAAACGCCTCCAATTAATGCAAAAGGAACCGTAATCATACTAATTATGGCTTCTTTGAAAGAATGATAAGTAAAATACAAAACCATGAAAATGATTACCAATACTATTGGCATTACAATCCGTAATGTTTTGTTTGCCCTTATCTGGTTTTCCCATTGGCCGCTCCAATCAATAAAATACCCTTTTGGCATTTTTGTAATCATTGCATTCAACTTTTGTTGTGCTTCAGTAACTGTGCTTCCTAAATCCCTTTCCCGCACATTGAACAAGACAGTACCCCGCAACAAAGCATTTTCTGAATTTATCATAGGGGGGCCTTCTGAGATGTTGACATCTGCAACTGCTTCCAGGGGAATAGGACCAAACTGCATCGTTTGCACTTGTAATCTTTTTATCGCCTGAAGATTATTTCTAAATTCCTGCGCAAAGCGGGCATTAACAGAAAACCGCCGTCGTCCTTCTATGGTTGTTGTTAATCTCATTCCTCCCAGCGCGCTTTCTACCACAGCATTCACATCATCAACACTTAACCCATACCTGCTTATCTCACCTCTTTTTATTACAATATCAATATATTTTCCGCCAGTTATTGGCTCAACGTATAAATCCTTAACACCTGGAATGCTCTGCAATTCTTCTTTTAGCTTTTGGGCAAAAGCATAAATTGTGTCTAGGTTCTGCCCATAGACTTTTAAACCTACATCAGTTCTAATGCCGGTGGACAACATGTTGATACGGTTAATAATAGGCTGTGTCCAGCCATTTGTAACACCAGGAATTTGAAGTTTTCCATTTAATTCATTGATAATATCGTTTTTTGTCAAACCAATTCGCCACTCATTTCGTGGCTTTAATAAGACAACTGTTTCTATCATGCTGATAGGAGAATTATCAGTGGCAGTGTTTGCTCTTCCGGCCTTTCCTAATACATTTTCAACTTCAGGTACTGTTTTAATAATTTTGTCCTGAACCTGAAGAAGACGCTTGGCCTCGGAATTAGAAATGTCGGGCATGGTTATAGGCATAAACAAAAGGGTGCCTTCATCTAACGGTGGCATAAATTCAGAGCCAAGACGAGTAAACATAAAGATGCCGATTGCTAACGCCAAAAGATTTATTGCAATAACAGTCTTTCGCCATCTTAAACATGCACTTAACACGGGCTTATATCCCCGCTCTAAAACTTTCGTCACGGGATTGCTTCCTTCGGGCTTTAGTCTTCCTTTAAGAAAAAGTGAGATTAAAACAGGGGTTAATGTTATGGCAAGAAAAGCATCAACGATCAAAATAAAAGTTTTCGTCCACGCCAGTGGACTAAATAGTTTGCCTTCCATACCTGTCAGTAGAAACACTGGTAGAAAAGAAGTAATTACTACGATAGTTGAATAAAAGACTCCGGGACCAACCTGCTTAGAGGACCGTTCAATAATTTTTAATTTCTCTTCCGCTGACAGTGGGTCTTTATATCGTTTACGCCCTTTGAACATCAAATAACATTTTTTCTTTGATCGGGTTGCTACTAAATTTTTGTCTTATAACCTTTAATAATTCAAGCACAATAAGGTATGCTCCTGCGCCCATTAATACATAATGCCAGTCAGAAGCAGTCAGAGGACCAGCATGTAAAGCAGTGTTTAGCAATGGCACGTAACTTATAAGCAGTAAAAAAGCAAGTGATATAAAAAAGGCTATGTATAAATTTTTGTTCGTTAGTAGAAATGGAGTAAAAACACTGTAACGAGTTCTGCTTGACAGAATATTAATAAACTGGCAGACAATAATCGATGCCATCGTTACAGTAACTGCTATTGCATGCCGATTGCTATCATTCGTGTGCGACTGATATGATTGGTAAAATGCGAAGAAGGAAAACAGTCCTTTAAGCAAACCAGAATAGGCAATAACAAGAAAACTTTCTTTATTGAGCATCTCACCCTGTTTCCTGGGTGATTGTTGCATAAGATTGTCTTCAGGTAAGTCAAAAGATACCATTAGTAAAGGCAGCATATTTCCAATTAAATCAATTAAAAGAATTTGCACGGGCATAATCACAAGGGGATATCCATAAAAAGCACCGAAGAAGCCGATGAGGACGCACAATAACTCTGCAAGGTTTCCGATAAGATTGGCCAGAACAATTTTTTTGAGATTGCCATAAATCGTTCTACCTTCTTTAATGGCCAAAACAATTGTGGAGAAATTGTCATCAAGTAAAACAACGCTGGCGGCCTCCTGGGCTACCTTACTGCCGTTTTTTGCCATTGCCACACCTATGTCTGCTTTTTTCAAACTTAACGTGTCATTTACTCCATCCCCTGTTACTGCCACAACTTCTCCTGACGATTTTAGTAAGGAAACAATTCTGAGTTTTTCATCAGGAGAAACTCTTGAAAAGATAAGAGTCCTGTTTTTGAAGAATTGTTTGATTTCATCATCGCGCAAATTCTTGAGCATTTTGTCATTGATTACCTCGGGCAATCTGCCATCGGATTCATGCATTCCAATACTGTCTGCTATTGCACGGGCAGTGATTTCATTATCACCTGTGATCATCACCACTTTTAATCCTGCTTTAAATGCAGTTTTGAATGCATCTGGCACTTCTTCATGAGGCGGGTCAATCATAGTTGCATAACCGGCAAAAACAATATCATTCTCCGTTTCCTGCAAGGAATATTGCTGCTTTACCTCGAGGTCTTTGTATCCTATTGCAATAATTCTTTTAGACTGTGATGCATATACTTTTGCTTGATTAAGCAACTGCTCTTTTTCCTCCGGATAAAATTCTCTAACCACACCCTTTATTATTGTCCTTGCAGAGATTTCTACCATTGATTCAATGGAGCCTTTTATAAAAGCTATATGCTTTCCTTTGTGTTTGCGAACAATGCTTATACGTTTACGAAAAGAATCAAAAGGAAATATTTGTATAATTGAATAAGCTGCTTCTGTTTCTGTTATATCAAAGCCTGCTTTCATCATTAATGTACTGAAAGCAACTTCAGTTGGGTCACCTATGGCATACCAGCTTGCATGGAACTTGTCAGGAGGATTTACTTTACCTGTAGAGGACAAGAACCCGGAAAGAAAAAATATTTTTTCATCCGACAAGTTATCTTTAAAGACCCTCGTGCCATTTACATCAAAGATTTCTCCTTTAGGTTCATATCCTGTACTGGCAATAGTGAAATCTTTTCCATTAAAATGAGCATGAATGATGCTCATTTCATTTTTAGTTATAGTACCAGTTTTATCTGTAGCAATTACAGTTGCTGCACCCAATGCCTCTACTGCCGATAGCTTCTTAACTACTGCTTTGTTTTTTGCCAGCCGTGATACACCTAGAGCTAGAGAAACTGAAATTTGTGCGGGTAATCCTTCCGGAACCATAGCAGCGGCAACTCCTATAGCAAAAATCAATGCATTGTTGACTGTTTCTCCTGTTAATAATATTCCTGCTAACAATGCCGTTGCGATTACAATTGTAGCATAAGATATTTTCTTTGCAACAATGTCAAGCTCGGATTGCAGTGGAGTTTTTGAAGCGTCAATATCTCCTGAAGAGTGGGCTATTTTGCCTAATTGTGTTTCCATTCCTGTGGCAATCACGACACCTGTTGCCATGCCTTTAGCCACAGTGGTACCCATAAATATGTAGCTGCCCTGTTTAATTAATGCGGTATCTGCTGATGTCGCTATAAAATCGTGTGCCTTTTCTGCAGGTTGAGATTCTCCGGTAAGTATAAATTCATTTACCTGTAACCCAGTTGAGTCAATTAAACGAATATCAGCAGGCACCCCATCTCCTTCATTTAGATAAACAATATCTCCGGGTACTAATTCTTCTGATGGTATCTCCATCTTATTTCCGCCACGTAACACAATGCATTTTTGTATCACCAGGTCTTTAAGTGATGCAAGGATGTTTTCGCTTTTGAAATCCTGGTAAAAACCAATTGCAGCATTGAATAAAACCACGAGTATTAATATAATGGAGTCCCTGTAAGAACCCAGGAACAGGGAAAGTATTGCAGCTCCTATTAATAGCAATACAAGAAGATTTTTAAATTGTTCCCGGAAAATCTTTACCGTACTGCGTTTATTTACTGTCTTGATGCGATTATATCCATAGTTTTTTAATCTTCGACTTACTTCATCATTGGTTAGCCCTCGGTCTGCATCCGTCTTTAATTCCGATAATAGTTGTAATATGTTTATTGAAAAATTATTCACTTTGGTAACTCATTATTATTACTAGCTGTATTTTTTACTTGTTCATCAGAAATGTGGCGATAGGAATTTTCTACCATTACAATACTGTCATCCACTACCACTCCAATTGCCAGTGCAATCCCTGTTAATGACATTATGTTTGAAGAAATACCGAAAGCATTTAAAAGAATAAAGCCAATAGAAATAGAAATGGGAAGTTGAATCAAAATGATTATTGCGCTTCGCCAATGGAATAAAAAGATGAGCACAACAATGGAAACGGTAATCAGTTCTTCAACCAAAGTTTCTTTTACTGATTGCACAGCTTCTTCTATAACATTACTCCTGTCATAAGCATAATGGAATTTTACACCTTCAGGCAGGCCCTTTTCAACATCTTGCATTTTTGCTTTAACAGCTTTAATTACTACATCGGCATTCTCGCCATAGCGCATTACTACAATACCACCTACTACTTCGCCTTCGCCGTTTTCATCAAAAATGCCTAATCGAAGCTCTCCACCCATTTGCAGAGTAGCTACGTCACGTATCCGTACAGGTATTCCATTGTAGTTGCCAACAGCAATATTTTCAATATCTTCTTTGCTTTTTATATAACCCAGGCCACGAATAATATAAGCCATATCAGACATCTCAAATTTTCTTCCACCCACGTCGTTATTGTTTGCTTTGACCTTGCTCATCAAATCCATCAACGAGACATCGTAATACTGAAGTTTGACGGGGTCAACAATTAACTGGTACTGCTTTTCAAATCCTCCAAAAGACGCCACTTCTGCAACGCCCGGCACAGTTTGTAAAGCAAATTTTACATACCAGTCCTGTAAGGCTCTTTGCTCACCCAAGTCCATCTTTTTTGCATCGAGCGTATACCAGAAAATATGGCCGACACCTGTTCCGTCTGGACCTAATGTTGGAGTGATTCCTTCTGGTAGCAAACGCTGTGCATAGTTCAATCTTTCCAACACCCTTGTTCTTGCCCAGTAGATGTCCACGTTATCTTCAAAGATCACATATACAAAGCTCATCCCGAACATAGAAGTACCCCTGATGTTCTTAATTTTTGGGATGCCCTGCAGGTTAGATACCAACGGAAAAGTAACCTTGTCTTCCATAACCTGGGGGCTGCGACCCATCCAATCCGTAAATACGATTACCTGGTTCTCTGATAAATCAGGAATAGCATCAATAGGATTTTTTTGTATAGATAAAATTCCCCATATGAACAGACCGGCTGCAAGCATTAATACAACCAGCCTGTTTTTAAGGGCAATTCCTATTAGCTTCTCAACCATGAGCTATTTTTTTGCAGGTTTTGCTAACTTTTAGTTTTAGAATTAGGGCTTTTCTTTTTTCTCTCCTCCATCGTCATCCCACACACAGGGCATTTACCAGCCTTATCACTCACCATATCTGGATGCATGGGACAACTATACTTCATCACTTCCATTTTCATTTGCTCTTTCCCAGACAACACAAGAGTCCTGCTACAAATAGGGCATTTTCCAGCAGCTAAGCTGTATACTTCTGGGTGCATTGGGCAAGTATATATTGCTTGTACCGGGGTCTTTTCCTTCCTGTCGAATTGTTTGTTTTTTTGTGCGAAAATTGTCGTACTACTAATTAGCACTACGATAATAATCATTAACCTTTTCATTTTGTTTGTTTTATTAGTGGATCGGTTATTTAAATCACATTAGTTACATAGCAGCATTTCCCACTACCTGAATTAGAACCAATAAAAAATAAAAATTATGAGTAAGTCGTTTCGTACCCCAAGTGAAAGTGAAGAATATCAAATTCTGAAGGCGCAGTTAAAAATATATTGTGGTACTCGCGTAAGTTTGGGAGGCGAATTTCTCTTATTAGTAACTGTATTTTTTTCCGAACCAGCATTTACATCATAAAAACAAGGAGTTAAGAAATGTAGATCAATGAAAGGTTTAGTAGCCGATATTTCGTTAGCTGTGACGTGGTTATCTTTTACCTTCGAGAATTCGTATTTGTTGTCACAACAGCCGTTTTTTTCCTTTCCCTGCCTACAACCGGTAGGATGAGTGGGAATAATTGCCAGAGATACAGATTTCAATTTGCCACAACAATAAAACTGCTTTATGCTAAAACCCATTGTTGCAATTGAGTACAGGCAGATCAGCATTATTGTAGCAGCTTTTTTCATTTGTTTTTATGATATATGATCTATCAAAAAGCTAAATCACTGTTCTAATTACCAGTAAATCTAAACATATTAAACAACTACTTCCATGATTGTCGTCATAGATATCTTTGACTTTTATCACTGATGTAATTTTAAAATTCTTGCGTTAATAGCAACGTTTTTCGTACTCAAACTTATAAGCACAGCTCCCATTGCAGGACTTAGCATAAAGAAAGGATATAAGCCTCGCTTTTTTCTTCTATCATCTCATCAACCCATTTATTAACTCTCAAAAAACAAGTGAGTAATTTATGAAATCGACAAGTATTAAAGCGGCAAAAATTTGTAGAGTTCTGAAGTTTAAAAAATAATAATTAGGTACGCTTGATAGGATTCAAACTGACAATTACGACTAAAAAAAAGACGAGCAAAGAAAAAAATGATTTAAAAACCAATGGGTTACAATTCCACTCCCGGCCACTTTATAACCAAACGACGAACACCTTTTTATATTTGTTCTATGAATATAAGTATTTCATCGAAGCCGTCAAGAGACAATAAAAAGCTGTGGTACTACTTAGAATGGGAAAGATCTACAGGACAGCGAGCTACTGAAATTTTTACGTGGGTAAAACCGGAAAATCAAGTTCAAAAAAACCACAATAAAGAATCTCTCATACTTCTTGAAACTAAACGGTCGTAAATGATTTTGGATCAGCAGCCAATGCTCCCGCCACAACACGTCTGCCTTCATCTTTAATGCGGGTTTCAATGTTAAACTGTTTTGATTGCCAATAAAAGGAAAGAATTGCTGTAACATGCTGACGGCCTTATACATGTATGGGTTCATGTGATTGAAGTAGTATGGTGTGACGAACGAAAAGTTAAAGAATGAAGACTTATTCGATGCACAGTAAGGAAGAGTGTATAAGTTAGTTGAATACCTGGTATGGGAGTGCATTTTACTCAGGAGCAAACATTCAATGTGTTTATCTAAAATTTACCCTACATTTACGGTTTTTACTATACTTTATTAATTTTCTACACCCAACCTTATGAAACTCGAAATTGCTAAAACTCTTCAAAAAAAGAAAAAACAGATTTTAGAATTGTGGATGCAAAACCAATTAAAAGATGAAAGCCTTAGAGAAGACCTGATGAGTAATGACGAACTAAGGAAAGAATCTGATGAGTTATTGAACTACCTCCTGGATTCACTTAATGACGAAAACATTTCCAATATACAATCTTCCGACTTCGACTCACTCAATGAGATGATTTCGGGAATATCTATAACAAGAGCAAGGCAAGGATTTTCGCCAAAAGAGACAGGTTATTATATTTTTAGTTTGAGAGAAGCATTGTTGCAAGCTTTACACAAGGACTTTAAGGGAGACGTGAATGATTTAATGACCGTTACTTTACAAATGGTAAAACTGGTAGACGGTTTAGCAGCAGTTACCTTTGAAACATTTATCAAAGGAAGAGAAGAAGTTATTTTACGCCAAACCGATGAGATTACAGAAATTTCTACCCCTGTTATTCGTGTTTGGGATGGTATTTTGGCTCTGCCAATCATCGGTACATTGGATAGTGCCCGTACACAGGTAGTAATGGAAAATCTGCTTGTTGAAATTGTAGCCAGTGGAAGCAGTATTGCCATCTTAGATATTTCCGGCGTTCCTGCAGTTGATAGCTTAGTAGCTCAACATCTTATTAAAACTGTAAGTGCAACCCGTTTGATGGGCGCTGAATGTATTATCAGTGGTATTCGCCCCGAAATTGCGCAAACAGTTGTCCACCTGGGTATTGACCTTTCAAATATTGTTACTAAAGCAACTCTTGCCAGCGCACTTCGTTATGCTTTCGCGCTTTTAAAGCTGGAAGTAAAAAAATCAACAAAATCAGAAGTATAAATGGATAGGATACCGATTCTCAGAATGGGCAACTTTTTATTGGTTACCATTCAGGTAGATTTATATGATCGCCTTGCTCAGAACCTGGAGAGTGACCTTGTGCAAATGGTTAGTAAGACAGGAGCAAGAGGGGTGTTAATAGATATTTCAGCCTTATCAATAGTAGACTCATTTATGGGCCGCATTATAGGTAATATTGGAAGTGTTTCTAAAATAATGGACGCAGAAACTGTCGTTGTGGGAATGCAGCCTGCCGTAGCCATTACATTAATTGAACTTGGTCTGGAGTTGAAAGGAGTACATACTGCTTTAAATGTGGAAAGAGGAATGCAATTATTGAAAGAAAAAATATTAATTGAGGAAAGTGAACCAGACGAAGAATAATGTACATTGTACTTAACAAAGACCGGATGGTTATAGAGAAGGAGCAGGATGTTGTTCCTTACCGAAACCGCGTTAAAGAATTCGCTGTAAAAATAGGGATGAGCCTGGTAAACCAGACTAAGTTAATAACAGCAGCAAGCGAGTTGGTAAGAAATATGCTTAAATATGCTAATGGAGGTGTAACAACAATTGAAGTAATAAGCAAGGGAAGAGAAAACGGAATTAGACTGATATTTGAAGATAAAGGTCCGGGAATAGCTGATATAAAATTAGCAATGAAAGATGGCTTCTCAACAGGTAAAAGTCTCGGATTAGGTTTGCCAGGTGCTAAAAGACTATCGAGTGAATTTGATATAAAAAGTACTGTCGGAAAAGGTACAACTGTTACCTTAATTAAATGGAAAAATGGATAATAAGACCCAACTGTTATTAAACGTTTCTGACAGAAGTTACTTTTCTCTCGTTAAAAAAGATATTCACGCCTTAGGAATGCAACAAGGCTTTTCAGATGAAAGAGCAGGTCAATTAGATATTATTGTAGCAGAACTCTGCTCCAATCTTATTAAACATGCAGGTCATGGTTATCTGTTGGTCAAGGCAATAGAAGAGCACGGTAATAACGGAGTTGAAGTAATTTGTATAGATAATGGACCGGGTATCGCCGATATAAAAAGAATGATGCTTGATGGGACATCTACAAAACATACGTTAGGACATGGCTTGGGAGCATTACAAAGATTATCAGATAAGTTTGATATCTATTCTCAAAAAGATTGGGGAACTGTCATTCTTTCAAGGATTTTTCAAAATCCTTTAGCTTGCTACACTCCTAAATTTACTACAGAGGTTAAGGGGCTTTTAGTGCCTAAAAAAGGCGAAAAAGTATGTGGGGATGGATTTTATTATAAACATACTAATAACCAGTTTAAGCTTTTTGTAGGTGATGGTTTAGGACATGGTCCTGACGCAGCCAAAGCGGTAGACGAAGCAATTAACAGCTTTAAATATTGTCATGAAGAAAATCCGGTAGAGATTATTAAATATATTCACCGTACAGTAAAAAAAACAAGGGGGCTTGTAGGCACTGTAGTAACCTTTGATTTTGATGTGAAGGAGTGGAACATTTGCGGAGTAGGAAATATCTTAACTAAACTAAGTAATTTTTCACAATCAAAGAATTACATGAGTTATAACGGCATTCTTGGTCATAATATACCCGGAAGCTTAAAGGAACAGAAAACGCCGTATGAACAAGGACAATATCTTATCTTGTGCAGTGACGGTATTAAAACCAAATGGGAGTTAAATAACTATCCGGGTATTTATAAAAAAGATTTATCCATTGTAACGGCAGCTTTATATAAAGACCAAACAAGAAATACTGATGATGCTTCTGTTGTAGTTGCTAAAATAAATTTATAGCACATGATTGAGATAGCAAGCGTAACGCTGCACAATGAAATGGACCTGATTTTAGCAAACAGGCGCGCTATGTGTCTTGCAGAACTAGCAGGTTTAAGTATAGGTGCACAAACAACCTTTGCAACAGCTGTTTCAGAGATCTCCAGGAATTCTATTGAAAAGGGGAAAAATGGTTGTCTTTTGTTAGGAGTTGCAGACATTCAAAAAAAAGACAAGTACATAGTAGCAGAAATAAAAGACGATAAATCCTCCACCACCTCCATGGAAGGTTTAGAGTATGCAAAGAAATTAGCAGACAAATTCTCTATCTCTCAAAAAGATTCAGAAACATCTGTAGAACTACAATTTTTTATTCCATCCTCACATAAACTTACGGCTAGTCACATAGAAACATGGAAGGGGCATTTCAACAATGAACCGCCAACATCGCCCTATGAAGAAATAAAGCGTAAGAATGAACAACTGCAACTAGTAGCTGCGAAGCTTCTCGAAAGTGAGAGTCAATATAAGACACTAACTAATTCCCTTCCTATTATCATTTTTTCTCTTAATACAAGCCGGGAAGTAATTTATGCCAACGACTGGTTTACGAGTTTTACAGGAGTTAGTATAGAAGATATAAATGCCTCTAAATGGAAAAACGTTGTACACAATGATGACTATGCGGAATTTTCAATACTGTTTGATAACAACATTGTATCAAATGCGTCTGTGATAAAAACTCAATGCAGGTTAAAGAAAGCAGCAACAAATGAATATAGATGGCATCTTGTATCAATTTCACCCATTAAAGATGAACGGGATAACGTTTTGTACTGGATAGGATTTCTGGTTGATATTAATGCACAAAAGTTAGTAGAAAAAACACTGCAGGAAAACAAAACTTTAGAAGAGGCTCAAACACAACTAAAGAAGAAGGAAGAGGGTTTGCAGGCCGATATTAATGAATTAAACAGGAGTAACACAGAACTTTCACAATTTGCTTTTGTAGCTTCTCACGACTTACAGGAACCTTTAAGAAAGATAATTCTGTACAGCGACTATCTCCTGAATAAATACAAAGATAAGGTAGATAAAAAGGGTGAAACATACTTAAAGAATATGATAGATGCTTCGCATAGAATGAGAAATCTTATTGGCGATATTTTATCATTCTCGCAGGTAAACAACAAACAGCTCGATTTAAAGCCTGTTGACCTAAACACAGTTGCTCTGGAGTGTATACAAGATATGGAAGTATTAATTTTGGAAAAAAAGGCACGGGTTTCTTTAAAGGAACTACCCACTATTGAAGCAGATGCAGTTCTAATACGGCAACTATTTAATAACATAGTTTCTAATGCCCTAAAATATGCAAAAGATAAAGTGCCTTCTAGAATTTCCATCTGGTGTGAACAGCCCACCAATAGCGAAATTGTACTTTACTTTAAAGATAATGGGATAGGTTTTGAGGAAAAGTACATGGACAAAATATTTACTTTATTTCAAAGGCTACATGGTATACAATCTTATAAAGGAACAGGATTAGGTTTAGCTATATGCAGAAAAATAGTACAATTGCATAACGGTAAAATTGAAGCTAAAAGCGAGTTAGGTAAAGGAGCAACCTTTATCGTTACCATGCCGGCTAAATACAAAGCAATTAATTAATACTGTGCAACACGGAAAGATATTAATGGTTGATGACGATCCCGAAGAGCTAAACCTCATCGAAGAAGCTTTGCTTGAAGTAGGTCAAAAGGTCCATTACGAAGAGAATGGAATTGAAGCACTAAACTATCTTAACAACTGCACTTTGCTTCCCCGCTTAATAGTTCTGGATTTAAATATGCCTAAATTAAATGGTACCGAAACTTTGGTCCGGTTAAAATCTGATCATAGGTATAAAAATATAACGGTTGTTATATATTCCACCTCAGTAAATGCTGTAGAAAAAGAGAAGTGTATGAAACTTGGAGCGCATTCATATATATGTAAGCCTTTAAGTTATGCAGACACTTTAAGTACGGCGCAATATTTTTCAATGTTGTGTGAACCGAATGCAACCTAGCTCTTCATCTTTTTGAACTATAATTCGGCTTTGTTTGTCCAGGAGTCGATAAAACAGTTGTGTCTACAGCACCATAGTCTGATATACTAGAGGTAATCAACGCGAATTGTATCTGACACCTTTGAATCTACATTAGGTCTTGATCTAACGGTTAAGGCAGGACATTGTACCCTTTCTACAAGTAGCAACTGCTTCCTTGCCCCAGTGGCTTTTCAGCATTTTTTTTATTAATTTTGATATAACACATTAGTCAAAATCATTTAATAATCCATAAATTTTTTGCAATGAAAGTGTCTGCTGCATTAGCCGGAGGTTTAGCAGGAACCCTAACAGTTGCGTCACTGCATGAAGCTTTGAAAAGAGTAGCTCACGATGCACCTCGCATGGACCTGCTGGATATGGCATTAATACGAAAAGGCTTAAAAGGCATGAATAAAAGAGTACCGAAAGAGGATGAACTTCAACGGTGGGCCGTTGCGGGTGAACTTGTTTGCGATACCACATATTATAGCATGGCAGGAATGGGAGATAAAAAAGGTGTATGGCTCAGGGCTGCTTTATTAGGATTGGCAGCTGGCGTATCGGCTGTTATTTTACCTGAGCCACTTGGCCTTCCAAAAGAATCGAGCAATAAAACTTCAGGCACACAACTTATGACTGTAGGGTTATATTTAATGGGCGGACTAATGACAGCGGCAATAACGGAACTGGTAGATAATGCTCAGAATAATAACGAAAATAAGCAATTCGCTTAGCAACTCACCTTCTGCATTCTGAGGTAAAGAACACCTAAACGCACCGGAACTAAGCTTAATATTTTCTGCCTTTGAAATATTAGCTGAAATGTAAATGAAGGCTTGGGGAAATTGTGCAGACTATACACAACACCAGCTTTTAATATGAGCGAAGGTGAGCGTTTCAATTGCAGCTTCGTGTACGAATAGGCAAACTATCTATAAGATTTCTGTTGTCATTTTAGATTTTAATGCCTTCAAAACAATTAAACTAACACGGCATATTTCAAAATATCTTAGTTCCGATACTTCAAAAAAGGCGCCCTTTTTTATATCTTACACTAAATATCCCTATATGCTTATTACAACCAGTACTCATCTTGAAGGTTATAAGATTACACAGCATTTTGGAGTAGTCAGGGGAATTGTTGTTCGTTCCCGTAGCTTACTTGGCAATATTGCAGGTGGTTTTCAAACATTGTTTGGAGGAAACATTTCAATATATACAGAATTGTGTGAAAGAACCCGCTCAGATGCCTTTAAGCTTATGGAAGAACATGCAAAACAACTAAATGCGAATGCTATAATAAATATGCGATATGATGCGAACGAGGTGATGCAGGGCGTGACAGAAGTACTTGCTTATGGTACTGCTGTAATGGTAGAAAAGGTTTGATAAATTATCAGATCAAAAACCATTATTAACAAACGACAAAATAAATCATAAATAATAATTAGAAGAACCATAAATTGAAAAATGTGGCTTATAGATTCATTTCATCTAAATAAGATTACTTTTGCATTTTTAAAAATTCGTACATGCAAAGAGACACAGTAGTTTTTGACTTAATTAATAAAGAGCTGCAACGTCAGCGGCACGGAATAGAACTAATAGCTTCTGAAAATTTTACCAGCCTTCAGGTAATGGAGGCAATGGGAACGGTATTGACTAATAAATATGCCGAAGGGTACCCGGGCAGACGTTATTATGGCGGATGCGAGATAGTTGACCAGACAGAACAACTTGCCATTGACCGTTTAAAACAAATTTTTGATTGTGAATACGCCAATGTTCAGCCTCACAGTGGTGCCCAGGCAAATGCCGCTTTAATGCTCGCAGTGCTGCAACCAGGTGATGCTATTCTTGGCCTTGATTTAAGCATGGGCGGCCATCTTACTCATGGAAGCCAGGTTAATTTTAGCGGCAAATTATACGAGCCACACTTTTACGGCGTTACACGAGATGGAGGTATTGTTGATTATGACATGCTTGAAGCAAAAGCCAGGGAAGTTAAACCAAAAATGATCATTTGCGGAGCAAGTGCTTATAGCCGCCAGTGGGACTATGCGAGAATAAGAAAAGTGGCAGATGAAGTTGGGGCGTTTGTATTTTGCGATATAGCTCATCCTGCAGGATTAATTGCCAAAGGATTATTAGATTCTCCTTTTGATCACTGTCATTTTGTTACATCAACTACTCACAAAACCCTGCGTGGTCCTCGTGGAGGTGTTATACTAATGAAAAAAGATTTTGAAAATCCTTTTGGCTTAAAAGATGCGAAAGGAAATATTCGCATGATGAGCAACCTCATTGATATGGCTGTGTTTCCCGGAACCCAGGGTGGCCCACTGGAACACGTGATTGCTGCAAAAGCTGTTTCATTTGGCGAAATTCTAACAGATGAGTTTACTGATTATGCCAAACAGATTTTAGCAAATGCCCAGGCAATGGCAAAAGCTTTTGTTGAAAGAGACTACCAGTTAATTAGCGGCGGCACAGACAACCACCTTATGCTGATCGACCTTAGAAACAAAAACATAAGTGGTAAAAAAGCTGAAAATCTTTTGGTGAAAGCAGACATAACTGTGAATAAAAATATGGTTCCTTTTGATGATAAAAGTGCATTTGTTACCAGCGGTATAAGGGTTGGGGTGCCTGCAATTACAACAAGAGGTATGAAAGAAGAGCACATGGATTTTGTGGTAAACTTAATAGATAGGGTTTTAATGAATGGCGATGACGAAAGTTTTATTAGTTCCGCACGCAGACAGGTAAATGAATATATGGAACAGTTTCCTTTATATCCGGAATTGGGTAAGCAGAAAATGGTTGTATAGTTATATTATCAAAAGGCACAATGTTAGTTAGCTTTTATAAAAACTAAACTTAACCCGATCTTTTGAAAAAGCCCATTATACGTTTAGCGACAGAAAGGTGGTGACTTGTATTGTAACCAATAGAAACAAACGAAGAATAATTAATAAAAAAAAATTAAACAGCACATCAGATGATACAAAGAGTACAAACCATCTGGCTTTTACTTGCAGCCATTGCAGGATTTGTAGTAACACAGGTACCATTGTACGAAGGAACACTAGCAGGCGAGGCAGTAAAAAAGTATTTCGCCACTGAGAATTTTCTTTTATTCGCTGTTGCCATTATCGCTGCTTTATCAGCATTAATAGCTGTATTTCTTTTTAAGAATCGTTCTGTTCAAATGAAACTTACCATTTTTGGAATTTTAGCATCAGTAGCGTTCATTGCGTTGGAAATATGGCAGGCAGAAAAATTTCAAACTGGTAGTGGAATATTAAAACTATCCTATCTATGGGGAGCACTGCTGCCAATAGCTATGATTTTCTTTTTTATTCTTGCTGCGGTCAATATCAGAAAAGATAATAAGCTGGTAAAAAGTTTAGAAAGGTTAAGGTAAATTTTGCAGGAGACACTAGGCATGGTAGTAACAACATCATGCCATATAACATAAAAAGTATAAATAAAGTAAAGGGAAACAATTCATTTTGTTTTCCTTTACTTTTAAGAACCCTTGCAAAGGTTGCAACAGCACAGCAAGGGCTTACTTGGTTTTATTGAAATAATACTGTTTTATTAATTGTCTGATCGCCACAGGTTAATAACAGACTATAGCTTCCGGCATGTAATCGCTTGTCTATTACAACAGTTTGAGTACCAGAAGTTCCATCATAATCTATCGATCCGGAATATACCAGCTGACCTTCGCTACTGTAAAGGCTTACTCCATATCTGCCTTTCTTTAAATTATTTATGAGCAAGGTAATTACATTTCCAGTTGCGGGGTTTGGAGCAACTGTAAGAGAAACGCTTTCTTCAAAGGCCGAGCTAAACTTCATTGCAGCACTTAAAGAAAAAGTTCTGTGACCAGATTTAAATATCACAGAAAAACGATCCGCTGCAAATGACGCAGAATCGGTTGTAATACTAAAGGGCACCAGGGTAGAAGAAGCAAGGTCAACAACTGTCTCCTTGCGTAAATAGTTATCTTTTACAACTGCTTTTAACGATGATGAAAAATTAGCACCATTCAATTTTAAATAATAAGACTTTTGCCTGAATTTCCACATTGCTAATTTTATTGTATCGCTTCCATGAATTGTGGGACGCCCCTCTATACTCAAAAAGGTGCCATTACAATTAATAGCAAGATTTTCGTCAAGGTTAGTGAATTTATAAGAATCCTCATTTCCTATCGATGTTGAAAAATTATCAGCAAAAAAAGCCACTACCCCATCGGCCGTATTCTGAGGACCAGGTTCAGTACTCAGTAACAATTGAATTGCCAGTTTAGCTCTTACCGGCGTTTGTGCTCCGGCAAAAAAATAAAGCTGTAAAAAAAGTATAAGAAGTAAAGACGGTTTGAAGGTATTTAAAAGATTTTTTTTGTTTAAAGAGCCTTTAATTGTAAAAAAGTTCATTTTCTGTTTTTTAGATTCTGAATAGAGTAAATCGGATACGTTTGTAAACTTCATTTCAAAAAAAATATTGTGTCGCAAACACTGACAGGATATTTATCGATCTAAAAAATCATTTAAAAAACCTTTTCCGGCTATCTTCTAATCCTTTGTGAGCAGAGCTATCTATTGCAATGAAATGAACCTTGCGGGTTTAAAAGCACAAATCCATTTGTAAAAAGCAAAATAAATGGCACGTGAAACGCAACAGTATAAGGAAATATTAAAATCAACTTTTAGGAGCGGGAATGCGAGTCATAATAGTTAAAATATAAATAATATTAAAAGATAGTCATTTTTGGACTTAAAATAAATACCTTCTCCTGTGTTATCTTTACCCACTATGAACCAGGAAAATGAATTGGAGCCTGAAGAAACGAGTGAAGAGTTATTTGAGAGACGTGTAATTAAAACAGACAAAGGACAGGAACCATACAGGATTGATAAATTTTTAATGAACCGAATTGAAGGCGCTACAAGAAACAAAATTCAGCAAGCCCTTGAGGCAGGTCTGATCACGGTAAATGGAAAAACCGTTAAGCCTAATCATAAGGTAAAAGCTTTTGAAGAAATTGTTATCTATTCTACTGAGCATCCTGACACTACAGATGTTGTGCCTGAACCGATGGAAATCAATATAGTGTATGAGGATGAAGCGGTAATCGTAATAGATAAACCTGCAGGCATGGTGGTGCATCCGGGAAGTGGAAATTACACGGGAACTTTACTAAACGGAATTGCTTATTATCTGAAAGAACAAATGCCCGATTTGGATGAAAAAGTACTGCCGCGTTATGGGCTTGTTCATCGAATTGATAAAAATACAAGTGGATTGTTGCTCATGGCAAAAACTGCGCAGGCCGCTGCTTATCTATCCAAACAGTTCTTTGACCATACTATACAAAGAAAATACATAGCATTGGTGTGGGGAGATTTTGAGCAGGATGAGGGAACTATTGTTGCTCACGTAGGTCGTAACCAACGTTTCAGAAAACTTTTCGAATCCTACCCTGAAGGTGAGCATGGAAAAGAAGCGGTGACACATTACCGTGTTTTAGAAAGATTTAATTATGTAACATTAGTGGAGTGTGTATTAGAAACAGGCCGAACACACCAGATACGTGTACATATGAAACACATAGGACACACTTTATTTGCTGATTCAACTTACGGTGGAGACAAGATTTTAAAAGGAACCATCTTTAGCAAATACAAACAGTTTGTTGATAATTGTCTTGAAATTTGCCATCGCCAGGCTTTACATGCTTTTACACTTGGTTTTAAACACCCCGTAACAGGCAAAGACATGTTTTTCACATCCCCACTTGCTTCTGATATGGAGCAGGTAATTGATAAATGGAGACGTTATGTAAAAGGAAAATAGAAAATTTTGTGAAGCGAAATTTGTGACACGGCCACTTCTTTTCAATAATTTTCGTTTAACTAAAAACTGGTCTATCTGACTGACCTTTTTCAATTATTTTTCGAGAAATCTGTTTCCAAAATTGTTGGTTACAGCGTGAAGTAGTGAGCTCTAGGATTTATCTTCCTTAAGCAGGAAGTTTAAAATCAAACAAAGTAGCAGTAAAAAGTGCTCTTTCTGCTTTTTTAAAAATAACATCCCAATATCCTTTGTATCTTAATACTTTAGGCACCAGCAAATCTCCCAGTTTTTGTAATTGCACCTCCATTTGTACATCAAAATCAAAAATGCCGGCTTTATAGCTAAGGCTATAATTCCGACCAAGTATTTCAAATGTTTTAGCGTTAAACCACGTTGTCATCTCGTCAATAACTATATCATTTTTTTCTCCTGAAGACAAATCAGTTCTTGGGGTGATTGTAAAAACATAACAAGTCTGTCCCAGGTAATCTTTTTCATCTATCCTGAAATCATATAACTTACTTACATCCTTATCGAACAACGCAACTTTATTGCCCATAAACGGAAGGCCCGGAATTTTTGTGCCGGGGTTGAAAAACAATTGTTTCAACTGCTCCTTGTGCTTTTCCATCCCACTTTTGCTACTTACAGAAAAAGTAGTTCCCTTTACAATATTTGTCTCGCCGCAAACTCTGCCTTTTGTAAAAAATAGTCCTGCATACATT
Organism: Segetibacter koreensis DSM 18137; assembly: GCF_000374045.1. Lineage (GTDB taxonomy): Bacteria > Bacteroidota > Bacteroidia > Chitinophagales > Chitinophagaceae > Segetibacter > Segetibacter koreensis. The sequence continues at coordinate 27,265 of NZ_KB893370.1, forward strand.
TCTGCAGTTTTATAATTATAATTACCCTTTTTGTCGTAAAAATCGCCGGTCGTTTGCTCTTCTTTGGTTTGCATAGTACGGCAACCATTGCTATAGCTCTGTGTAGTTAGACTGTGTAAAGAAGCCCGCTGATCATCATTCTTATCATTTATAATAATATCATTAAAAGAAGAATAACCTATGACGCGCAAATTGCGGAAAGCTTTATAAAAAGTAGTATCATTCTTAACGTAATCAATAAAAGCCGCTACGTTAAGATTGTTGCGGACAATAACATCGGCAAGAGTGAAAGTCTGATTTTGATAAATGAATGTAGTATCTTTTTTATCAGACAAATAATCCTGGCAGAAAGCAGCGGATGAAGATAAAGCGGCCAATATTAATAGAAAACAAACTTTTTTTATCATTTCGCATACATCATCTTATAATCCATCTTCAATTTGCCCTTGCTTATATCATTTAATTTTCCCCGAAGCATTTTTTTACGGAGCGGCTTAAGGTAGTCTATAAACAATTTGCCCTCAATATGGTCATATTCATGTTGAACAATACGCGCAGTCAGGCCAACAAATGTCGCCGTTTTAGGTGTGAAATTTTCATCGAAATATTCAATCATCACTTCTTCAGGACGCATAATGTCTTCTCTTATTTTAGGTATGCTCAGGCATCCCTCATTGTATGACCAGTCATCGCCATAAAATTCTTTTATCCTGGCATTAATAAAAACTTCTTTTATACCGGGTTCATCCCCATACTTTCCTTTATCTTCTTCATCCTGGTTTTTAAAAATCTGGCTGCTGTCAATAACAAATAGTCTTATCTCGCGATTTACTTGCGGAGCCGCCAGCCCTACCCCATTGCTTTCATACATGGTTTCCCACATATCTTCTATTAACTTACAGAGGTTGGGGTATTCGGGTGTGATGTCTTTACAAACCTTGCGCAAAACAGGCGCGCCATATGCTACAATAGGAAGTATCATGAATTTCTACAACAATTAATTTAAAAAATGCAAAATTACCGCCAAATGAAGCAATCAACAAATCTTAGGTCAGGCAATTGTGTTAAGATAATCCTGCAACATTATGGTAGCCGCTATTTCGTCTACCAGGTTTTTATTTTGACGGTCTTTTTTCTTCATCCCGCCGGCGACCATGCTTTGTACAGCAAGTTTAGAAGTATATCTTTCATCCACCTTCACAATGGGCATTGCGGGAAATAACTTTTTAAACCTGTTTATAAAAGCCTGTACAAGTGGCGTTGCATGAGTATCGGTATCATCCCAATTGGTAGGATGCCCAATTATAACGGTCTCAACTTCTTCTTTTTTAAAATAATCGGTCAAAAACTTTTCGAGGTCTTTTGTATGTATACCGGCTAAACCGGTGGCAATTATTTTTTGAGGGTCTGTCACTGCCAGTCCCGTTCTTTTTGACCCGTAATCTATAGATAATATTCGCGGCAATATGAATTAAGAATTATACATGAACAATCAGTAATGCTAAATATAAAACACTTTTTAAAAATTTGCTTTTTGTATTTGAACCCATCTGTACTGCTATAATTATACTGCCGTTGCGTCGCACTCTTGTACTTTCTCATCGTGTATCAACAATATGATTTGTATTAAATAAAAATCAAATAAATAAAAAAAGTTCGTTTATTTTAAAAACAAATCAGCAATAACAAATACTGCAAATACCACACTTGCGATTCCATTTGCGGTCATAAAAGCAAGATTTACCCTTCGCAGATCATCGGGTTTTACTATCGAGTGCTGGTAAATAAGCATACCTGCAAATACAGTGACCCCCATCCAGTATAACCATCCAAATCCTGCTATTTCTCCTGCTGCAATAACAAGTGACGCACTAAAGAAGTGCAAAAGCTCTGATACACGCAATGCTTTTTGCTTACCCAAAACAGAGGGAATTGAATACAAGTTTTGCGATATATCAAAATCAACATCTTGCAGGGCATAGATAATATCGAAGCCGCTAACCCAAAACAAGACAGCAAACGAAAAAAGAACAGGTAAAACATTAAATTTTCCTGTCACAGCCAAGTAGGCGCCTATTGGTGCGAGTGACAAACCTAAGCCCAATACAAGATGACAAAGTGCTGTAAATCTTTTGGTATAACTATAAAATAAAATTACAAATAAAGCAACCGGGCTTAATAAAAAACAAGTGGTATTTATAAAGTAGGTACAAACGATAAATGCTACACAATTAAAGATGACAAATATGAGAGCATGGTTTGCCAAAATAATTCCTGCAGGAATTTCGCGGATTGCTGTCCGCGGGTTTTTTGCATCAAAATTTTTGTCAAGATAGCGGTTAAAGGCCATTGCTGCGCTACGCGCCGTTACCATACAAAATACGACCAAAATAAACTTAAGTAAAGCTTCCTGCAAACCGCTGAACTCGGCAAAGCGGCTGCCCCCTCCCGCCGTCTTATTTATATTTGCGGTCTGGAAAAAAAGGGAATTACGAAATACTCCTAAAAAAAAACCAATCATTGCAAAAGGCATTGCAAAAATGGTATGACTAAATTTTACTAAACTCAAATAATTTTTTACTCTTTGCATTGTTCCTTACAGATTCTATTAAAAGTGCTTTTGCAAAAATACCGAATGTAAATCCTGTTTGAGTAATAATGAGAGATTTAAATTGAGAGTGCGGTAAAAAAACAAAAACCCCTTGCAAGAAGGGGTTTTACATAAAATATAAAGAAAACAGGTTATTTTTTCTTTTCGTAACGCTTTTTAAACTTATCGATACGTCCGGCAGTATCTACCAGCATATTTTTACCTGTATAAAAAGGGTGCGATGTATTAGATATCTCTAATTTAATTACCGGATATTCGTTACCATCTTCCCACTGCACAGTTTCTCTTGAGTTAGCAGTCGAACGGCTTAAAAAGCTGTGACCGTTACTCATATCTTTGAAAACTACTAAACGATAACTTGTTGGATGAAGACCTTCTTTCATAATAAATTTATTAATATCTGCTTACGTTAACTAAGTTTTATTGTAAAGCAAAAATTGATTTTACAATTTTGAGGTGCAAAATAAAGCATTTACGCGGTGATTGCCAAAATATTTTATAAATTATTTTAAGCAATATCTTATTTTAAGATTTCATATTTACATATTGCAAAGCAATTCCAAGATCACTTTTTTTACAAAGAGCTATCACTTCCTGCAAGTCATCAATTTTTTTTGCAGTTACCCTTACCATATCATCCATAATCTGCGATTGCACTTTTAAACCACTGTCTTTTATCAGTTTTACAATCTTTTTTGCATCTTCCTGTTTAATGCCATTGCGAACGGGCACTTCTTTTTTCACTACTTTCCCGCTTGGATACGCTTCTTTGCTAAAATCAAAAGCTTCAGGAGCAATACCTTGTTTCATACTTCGGCTAAGCATAACATCAGTTATCTGATCTAACTTCATTTCACTTTCTGCCTCCAGATTAACCACATATTCCTTTTTATTCAACTCGATCTCTACAGGACTATTTTTAAAATCAAAACGGTTTTGAATTTCTTTCTTTACCGTGTTGACGGCGTTATCTAATGTTTGCAAATCAACCTTACTAGTAATATCAAATGATGGCATACAGCTAATTTTTGCAAAGATAAACAGTGATTTTAATAGTTTAAATAAGATTGATAATAAGACAGTTCTTAAAATTGATCAAAGAGTTACAACGCGCCGTAAAAGTAAAATATGGAGTAAGGCAGGAACACGCATCAGGAAAAATGTTTAGTGATTCAATTTATAAAAAAAGCCGTTGTAGAAACAGCAGGCCAACGATTGCTAACGAAATAAATGAAAGACTTTGTGTGGTTATACGCGATACTCAAAGATGAAATCCTTACAATAAAAGTTAGTAAGGGGGTTTTGATAAATATTAAAATCAAAATTTACTAACGGTATCTTCATCATATCGAGAATAAAATAGCCTGAATATTTCAAATCCGTGAGCAACGCAAATGTTTTTAAAATGTTTTCTCGTCCTGTTTGCCTTTCTTCACATTCTATCATAATAGTAGGTCTGTGTTTTCGTAATACTTCAACTGCGCCCTCTACCAGGGTAAGTTCATGGCCGGCTGTATTGATTTTTAAAAAACCGGGGTGAATGTTATTAGCTATACAATAGCCATCTATTGTTAGCGCAGTAGCTACTTCTTCGGGGGCCTTGTTTATTCGGGTTTTAAAATCAATTACAGTTGCACCATTTTTTTCAGGTAATGAAAAACGTGTCAGCATTTTTTGTTGGTCTCCAGAAAATGCAAATTGTTCTATTGCGACGTTATTCCATTTTAAAATTTGCTTCTTTTGCAAAAGATAATTATAGGTAGCGGGCTCACTTTCTAATGCAATAACTTTTCCTGCACGTTTAGCCATTTTCGCTAAAAGATATAAGTTCTCGCAAGTATGGTAGCCAGTATCAATTACGGCCGCTTCCTTTTTCAATAAATTAAGAAAGTATGAGAAAGCATAATTGTCTTCTTTCTTTTTATGCATTGCAGATTTGATGGACAATGAAAAAAAATCTACCAGTCTGCTACCTCTTTCAAATAGGTTGTGTTGATTTAAAACCTTGGCAATGTTAGTAGCGTACATACAATCAATTTTAACGAAGAGGATAAGAAAGCTGATGTAGAAAAAAGCCTTGCCGAAGTTCTTGTTAAGATTACACCGAGCAAGGCCCGGAACGTAAAAGGATGGAAGTTATCTAACAGTCACAGCCTTTACGAAATTGCCAGAAGCATCAAATGTTATAGCATACTTTGTTGCATTAGCATCAATAAAAACTGCATATCCTTGTATGGCTCCATTCAGCATTATTTGAAAAGCATGTTTAAAAACATAATTAGGATAAGCTGTTGACAGGTACGACTGAGCTGTTGATGGCAAGTCAGCTAACCCTATGGAATTTGATTGACCAGTACCAGCAGGAAGCTGAACTCGTTTTATAAAAGCACCTGCGGCATCAAACACGGTTGCAAACGCACCATTATTAGTACTCAAGACGACAATACTACTGTCTCTGTTTATAAAAGCTCGATCTAAAGTATCCTTTGCATAGTTTGCAGAAAAATAATTTTTAATATTGGACGGCAAAGAGCTAAGAGCTATCGTATCTCTTTTCATTCCATCTCTGTCGTCAAATCTGCCTCCATGGTGCCAGCCATGACTGGTCAGATCATGCCCTTCACGCTGTTCAAGCACTTTCAAAAATGTTCCTGAAGAATTGAACTTTAGCCCGACAGGCGTACTATTATATTCGATAATCACTATGTAACCCGCAGTATTGCCTGATCGATCCTTTTCAGCATATGCTTTTTGAAATGTATATCCTGCATAATTGCCGGTCAGATAATCTGTCACGGCAGCAGGCAGACTACTGAAAACAATGGAATCTCGGTGATGCTCTCGGGCACATGTTCCTACAACGTAAATTGAATCTCCTGCTGTTGACCTGCTCGCTGCAACTGCAATTGCCTGTGTATTTGCAACTGCTGTTTGCAGATTTGTAGTTGAGTCTGTAGCTGCTGAGGTATCAACAGTATCTTTTTTGCATGAAGCAATAGTAGAAAGATCACCAATGGAAGGAAATTCACTAGCGGGTTTGTTAGCTGGTTCTTTTTCATTTTTTGCCTGGATTTGATAGTTAAAAAATATAAAAAGCTTTAAAATTTTGTGGGTTTTAAAAATGTCAGGGCATAGAAATACACTTCACCCTTTAGGTGTTAAAAAATACTCGTGTCTTATTTCTTTATTTAAACTTTAGATGAAGGGTCAGTGCATCGGACTGCAGTCCATTGCTTCTACTATAATGACCATAGCGCAGTTCAATGCTGTTCCAGTTTTGAATGCCTAGTATGCCTTTTGGCGGCGCAAGTCTTATACCTGCTCCAAAATAGCTGCTGGTAAATTTTGAAAGATCATAATCACTTGTATAGAAGCTTTCTGCTGCATCATGCTGACCATAAGCAGCGAAATAATCCGCAGCATTTTGAGAATAAAAACGATAAAACGGACTAAAAGAAACAAAGGGCGTAAGTTTAATGGCTGTTTCAATATCTATTGTATGAGCCTTTACACCCCAATCATCCTGGTAGTACCTATAAAAAGAACGAAGAATTACATTGTCGCCCAAGAAGTAATTGGCGCGCACCCCCAACGGAATTTTCAGCCGGTGGTCTGGTAATGTTTCCGCTCTTTTAGAACCATCTGTAAAATATACTCTTTGATATTTTGTTGCCAGTAATCCTTTCTGATAAGCAGGATCGAATAGGAACATTACTTGTAGCCTTTTATTGACTATTTGTGAATAAGATAAAGAGGCGCTATACGAATCCCTTGGCTTATAATCTGTCGTTCGAGGATCACGGTGCGATCCGGAGCTATAATCCTCGGGCCTAAGTTCGTAGGGATAGATCACTTTCCAGGTGTCTAAATATGCTTGCAGTTTGGCAGTAAACTCCCTGTTGTTATCTTTTGACGATTTTGTAAAATTTACACCTGCTCCAAAAGAAGTATAATCATATTCTTTTGAAGAAGACACAACAACTCCAAAATTAGTTCGCTTCTTTTCATTTTGAATATTATATGATGCTGAAGGATAAAAACGGGTATCGCTCATAGATGCAGAAGAGATTGTTCTTGGATCTATTTTATCTGATGAAGCTGAAGTGTAATGGTCTACACCAACTTCAACACCAAGTATGTGTTTACGCAGTTTAGCATCATATTTAGACAATTTCAAATCAATGGTATTTGCAAAGTCAGTAAGCTTTTCATTACCAATGCCACCAGTAACTGCTGAGTTATTTCCATTCTGGTGATAATATCCCGATACAAAATTCACTTCGTCCAGATTTAGCTTCCGGCTTTTGTACAGCGAACTGTCTTCAGTAGTGGTAGTTTGAGAAAAGGCACTTAGTATACTTATATACATTCCTATAGCTGCCAACGATAACTTTTTCATAAATGTTTTTAAGGGATTATATTAATTGCAACCACAACCGCCACCTGTTTTACCACCGTTTGCTCCTGATGCACCTTCTCTGTACGCCTGGAAATTTTGTTCAAACTTCTGCACCTTTCTTGCAGACAATTCCATCTCAGCATCATTTATTCTCGACTTTTGATATTCTTTTACATTGCTACAAGCGGCTAAGCTAAGAGCGAACGCAAGTGTACAGCAAACGCTGACGGCATCCCTTATTTTTATTATCATCAACTGATTTTTATATTATTGGAAGTATATAATTTATTACTATCATCTATAACAATGCAGGCTATATTTTTCATCTGGTTTACAAGATGTAACCCTGCTTTTATTCCCATTACCGTTACCGGGGTGGCAAGTGCATCAGCAAGTTCAGCACTACTGCAAATGATAGAAACACTTTTAATACCTGATATTGGTAATCCTGTTTTAGGGTCAATAGTATGTGAATACCTTTTGCCATCAATTGTTACATATTTCTCATAATTCCCAGAAGTGGCAACCGCCATATTGCTGATGTCTATATAAGAAAAGGGAAGGTACTTTGCATTAGGATCGGCTATACCAACTGTCCATGGTTTACCATCTGGTTGAGTGCCCCATGTAGTAAGATCACCTGCAGCATTTACAACACCACCTGTCACACCATTTTGCTCTAAAATTAACCTGGCCCTGTCTGCTGCATATCCTTTTCCAATTCCTCCGAAACCTATACGCATCCCTTTTTCTTTTAAAAACACAGTACTGGTCTCTCTATCCAAAACTATATTTCTATAGTTTATTAACCGCACCATTCTCTTTGCAGTTTCTTTGTCTGGCAAAGAAGTCATTGTCTTATCAAAATTCCAGAGACGTTTATCAATTGAGCCATAGGTGATATCAAAAGCACCTTGTGTGAGTTCAGAAATTCTGATAGAACGATAAATGAGATTAAAAACTTCTTCATCAACCTTCACCGGTTTTATTCCCGCATATGCATTTACCTGGTTGGTTTGGCTATTATCGTTAAAAGTTGTAAGCAGTTGCTCAATTCTTCTTATCTCAGATACTGCACTTTCTATTAAGTTGCCAGCCCATTGTTCGTCGCCACTTACAACACTTATCTCAAACCGGTTACCCATAAGGCGTAATACACGTTTGTGCAATGTTTCCTGTAGGGTGTCAATTACCCGCATGTTCAAAAGTTTTTATTTCGTCTACAAATTTTTCCGGAGTTTCATTAGGGAACCCATCCCATTGTTTTAGTACTTTTCCATCGGCATCCAGCAAAACGGTAAAAGGAAACTTTCCGGATGAATTGTATTTTTCGGCCAAAGCTTCATTTTCCTTTACCTGCTCCTTTGACAGCTCATTTTTTTTATATCGTGGAAAATCAGCGTTTACCAAAACGAGTTTATCTGATGAAAAATTTTCAAATGCATCTGACTCAAAAATCTCTCTTTTTAATCTTATGCATGGTCCGCACCAATCGGAACCGGAAAAGTTCAATACTATTAATTTTTTTGACGCTACTGCCTCGGATTTCCCTTTTTCAAAATCAGTCATCCAGGTGGAGTGGGTCATCAATAACAGAAGCAGGACAGACAGGTAACTCATAACTTTTTGATTTTTAAAGTAAAAAGATGCTTCTATAACTAATGAAAACTGTGCCTCAAGAATAAACCCGTAGTGAATTTCCTGTTAAAGATGTATTATATGTTTTTAATGCTACTGGAGCTGGACCACCTGTTACCTGGCCGGTTTCATTGAAAGTTGAACCATGAGCATTACAAAAAAAACGGTGATAAGCGCCCTGGTAAGTAACTGCGACAGTATCATGTGTACAAAGTTGTTGCACAGCAATATAAGCGCCTGTCATTGTTCTGGCAACTATAACACCGCTATTGTAAACATAACCACCATTGCTTAATAAAGCTGCATTAGCAGCCTGACTTAAATCAATGGTAAAATCTACATTAGCGGGTGCAGTTGTTCGTGAAGTGACATTTTTTGAGCAACCTGCAACACAGGAAGCTAACGCAATGGAAGCTGAGCTAAAACCTAACAATGATAAAAATTCTTTTCTGTCCATAAGTCTGATTTCTTATGAGTTAGATGTCGATGTAAAAAAGAATGGTTGGGTACGAAATTTAAAAAGATTTGTTAATGGATGTAAAAGATTGATCAGAGGCAAATCCTTCTCCATGAGAAAAAGCACGAATAATAATAAAGCAAGGCAATAACACTTAAAGTATTTGTATAAATGATGAAGAAAGAAAAAAGACATGTAAGATTACTTACTTTAGGAGCGCTTTTAATAATCGGAGAGATAATAATTTGCTCAATTTGTAAGAACAACACTAAGCTAAATTGATAATTGAATGAACAACGGAGCGTCGCAACAACTGTTGATACAGGTTCTTCAGTTTGTCACCCATATTTCAATTTTATTATAAAAACAATGAATGATGACCCAACCATTTTTATGGACCTACCATCAATGCATCAAAAAACGTTGATTATGAGACAGAATATTTTACGTGGTTTTTTATGTATATAAATGTTAATGTAAGAAGAGGCGACATTAGAAGAGCCTCTGGTTGCTGGCTTCACTCATTAAAAGTTATATTTCACGATATCAAGTAAGACCCAACCCTTTTATACTTTTTAGCATCAATGTCAGAAGAACATAAAATAAATAAACAAACCCAACAGCTAATAGAAGCTTGTATAAAAGGAGACAGACAATCTCAAAGCAGACTATACAGTTTGTATACGCCAAAGATGTTTGTTGTTTGCCTTCGTTATTCTAAAAGCCGTGAAGAGGCAGAGGAGATTCTGCAGGAAGGTTTTATGAAGGTGTTTGAACATCTACACCAATACAAATATGCAGGTCCTTTTGAAGGATGGATAAGAAAAATAATGGTCAATTGCGCCTTACAGAAATATAGAAGTAAAGGAAACCTAAGACCTGTTATTGATATTGATACAGATGCAGTTGACTATGCAGTAAATGAAGATATAATATCCAAAATTGGTACCAAGGAACTTTTGAAAATGGTACAGGAATTACCGCCCGCTTACCGCATCATTTTTAACCTCTACGTGTTTGAAGGAATGAAGCATCGTGAAATTGCTGAACTATTGGGGATATCAGAAGGAACTTCAAAATCTAATCTCTCAGATGCAAGAGCCATATTACAAAAGGCTGTAAACAAAAGTTTACAATCATCACAAGTAAAATTTAGTTGAAGATGGATGAAAATCTACACAATATTGATGACTTATTTAAAAAGGCTTTAGATGAACATGAAGAGATACCTTCAGGAGATGTTTGGGAAAATATTGACAAAAACCTCGACAAAAAAAGAGTCATATTCATTTCAAAGAGATACAATAATTTAAAATGGATTGCCGCCCTTCTCCTGGTATTTTCCGCAGGTATGGCTATGTATACCTGGCATACAAAATTAAAAAATAAGGAACTGGTACAGAAAAACGCCGATAACGAGAGAAAAGAAAGTACGGGCGACGGCACGAGTAATAACAGTAATGAAAAAAAGTCTGAATTAAATCAAACGGAGAAGTCAGTCACCGGCAACGACACCTTACCATCAAACAACGACAGCAGTGCCAATGATAAGTTGGCGGACGAGCAAGCTTTTGGCCAAAATGAAATAGAGAAAAAAAGATTAGCAGAAGATAAAAAAGAGAATTACAAATTTTCTAAAAAACAGTATTTCGACAATTTGGTTAAAAAGGATAAAAAAGAGAATAATGGAGGTAATAGATTAAAAACAAAAGAACAGTTAGCAACCGTCCAAGAAACTTTAGAAAGAAAAAATACTGATAGTGACTTTAGAATGTTTAAGAGGAAAAATCATTCTTCTGCAAAAGAAAAAACTGTTGAAAAAGAACAAAATATAGCAACAGAAAGATCATATAAAGAAGTTGCCGTAGAAACTGAAGCACAACAACATTTCGATACTGCTATTCCCGAAAGTTTATCAATGCAAAGGGCTGTAACAGCAAATAGTCATAACAAAATAAGGAACGAGGTAACCTTAAATCTTAAAGCAGAAAAGTTTAAGGCAAAAAATAGACAAAAAGGTTTTTTTTCTATGACCGCATTTTTTTCTCCTGACTTTGTTAGTAGTAAAGTTGATAACGATCGCCATAATTTCAGGGAAGACGATAGAAACGAGATAAAGAAAAGAGAGAAAATTAAAGAAGCTTACACAACTGGTCTTTTAATAAATTACAATACTGGTAAAAAGGTTAGTCTCGAGTCTGGCCTTACTTTCTCATCGATGACCACCGAGATTCAGCCCAAAACTATTTATGCCCGGCGCGACAACCGAGGAAATGTACATTACCAGTTTAATTGTTCTGCCGGCTATTCATATATCCCTACAAAACCTGGTAGTAACCCTGTCGCGGGAGACAGTGTGCCTGCTTTATCTTCCAAAAATACTTTGCAGTATATAGGAGTACCTTTTTCAGTAAAATATAATGCATATAAAGGAAAACTATCTTTACAACCTGGGATAGGCATGGCCTTTAATTTTTTAACACAGGGAAAAATTGAAACAGCCATTGAAAGATCAACTGGCACAGAAAAAGCAAACATTCATCATATTGAAGGCTTAAGGAAGACCTACATGAATGGGTCAGTTAGTGTAAGCGCTAATTACAACCTGAAATCAAACATTGCTGTAAATTTTACACCTGCAGCAAGATTTGCTTTATCATCGATAAATAAAGATGCACCGGTTAAAACTTTTCTTAATTCATTAGGATTAGCTGCAGGACTTACAATAAGATTATAAATTGTAACGTAAGGAGAGCAAATAGAATATAATTAGTCGCTCACTTCTCATTATCAATGGTTACTCTCCGCAATTCGAGCAAGTTTAAAGCATTGGGTTTGAAATTATGTACATTTTTGCTAACCAAATGAATAGCCATGTCATAAAACAATGGCACAACGGGTGCATCCTTTATGACCATTTGATCCATTTCCCGATATAAGGCATAGCGGTCGCTGTCATTGTTTTCCTGCAACGCTTTTTCGTACAAAATATCAAAAGCCGGATTTTTGTACCTCGTGTAATTAGGCGGTGCAGGGTTTTTACTGTAAAACATAGCCATATAATTTTCTGCGTCCGGATAATCAGCAATCCAGCTTCCTCTAAAAAATAAAGCTTCTGACTTCGCTGTCTGCTCCAGCAATAAACTTTTTTGCACTACTTCCACTTGCACTTTTATGCCGGTTTCTTCTAATTGTTTTGCAACAAAACTTCCTATATCAGCATAAATAGGAATGGTAAGCAAAGTAATTACAGGCAAACCCTTTCCATTTTCAAAACCTGCATCTTTAAGCAACTGCCGTGCCTTTGCAGGATCATACGCATAGCCTTTTACCATCTCAGCATTTTTTGACGGAAGACCTGCGGGCACAATACCAGCCGTCGCAGGTGTACCAATGGAGTTACGCAGGTACATCATTAACTTATTGCGATTAACAGAACAGTTGATTGCTTGCCTTATAGCTTTTATACGTAATGGTGAATTCTTAACAAGATTGTTCTGTTCATCCACTAAGATGCCTAGGTATTCAGTGTTTAAATACGGGTGTTTATGTAAAATAATTTTCTCTTTCCATTCCTTGCGAAGGTCCCCGTTTTTAGTTAGTACCTCATCTTTAAAAGATGGGTCAATATCATTTACAAAGCTCAACTGTCCCTGTTGAAAAGCAAGAAACTCTGTTGACCTGCTATCAAGAAAAGAAATTTTCAACGCATCTAAATATGGCAATTGTTTTCCCTGCTCATCTTTTTCAAAATAATGAGGGTTTTTATACAGAACCAGCGCCTGCCCTTCTTCCCAAAAATGAAACTGAAAAGGCCCTGTACCGCAAGGGTGACTGCGAAAATCCTTTCCATATTTTTCAACAACTTCCCTGGGTACGATGCTGCAATATTGCATGCTTAAAATGCCAAGTATGGGATGAAAAGGACGGATAAGCTGAAGTTGAAAAGTACTATCATTCAGTGCAGAAAAACCGTTACTCTTTACCCTGTTATTAAATATCCACGCACCACTGCTCGCCGTGGACTTATCTATAATTCTTGACAGGCTATACACAATATCTGTAGCCGTCATCCTCCTACCCTTTCCGTTTGCAAAAACCTGGTTGTCGTGGAAGTAAACATCGTTGTGTAGATGGAAAGTATACAAAAGCCTGTCATCACTAATTTCCCAGCTTTTAGCAAGAGAAGGCACAATATTGAGGTCGCTGTCAGTCTCAACTAAAGTGTTGTATAATTGATGAGCCAACCATATTGTTGCCTGATTTTTTGTAAATGCAGGGTCTAAAGTGGCAATTCCTTCTACCTGGTTGTATACAAATACCTGTTTATCACTTTTGCTTTTTGAAGCGCAGGAAACAAGAAAAAAAGAAACAATTATTAATTTATATAAAACATTATATGAACCCATGAAATATTTTTAACGCTTCCATTTAAACCCTTTCTTCTAAAGTTCTTTCGGTTAAAATTACAACAACCCGAAACGGGTATGCAAGAATAAATACACTTTCCTGTTAATTGCAATTTTATGATCATAATTACTTTTTTTAAATAGCTTTTTTAAAAGCATTAGGTTACAGAACATTTAAATTTCAGGCAATTATTTGAAAAGACTGCTACAATAAGTTTACTTGCAGATTAAATGTATTATAAGATGAAGTTTTTTTATAAAGAGCTTGTTGTTTGCTTAATTGTAATCGTTACCGGCGTGTCTGTTAATGCCCAACACCCGACTACTGAAAGTTCACACACCCTTATCGGTAAAAAACTGCCGGTAACGCCCGATCTTAGAATCGGGAAATTACCAAACGGACTTACCTATTACATTCGCAAAAACGATGAACCAAAAGACCGGGCCGAGCTAAGGCTGGTAGTAAAGGCAGGTTCGGTACTTGAAAATGATAAGCAAGTTGGCCTTGCTCACTTTACAGAACACATGGCTTTCAATGGCACCAAGCATTTCGAAAAGCAGGAACTCGTTAATTTTCTTGAAAAGAGTGGAGTAAACTTTGGCGCAGACCTTAATGCATCCACTTCTTTTGATGAGACCATTTACATGCTACAACTACCCACTGACAGCGTCGCAGTATTTAAAAAAGGTTTTCAAATTTTGGAAGACTGGGCACACAACGTATCTTTCGATACTGCTGAAATAGATAAAGAAAGAGGTGTTGTTATAGAAGAATGGAGATCGGGACAAGGGGCAGGCGAACGTATAAGATCAAAAACTTTTCCTGTTCTTTTAAAGGGTTCTCGATATGCTATACGGTTGCCAATCGGCACAAAAAGTAATCTTGACACTTTTAAATATTCAACACTTACACAATTTTATAAAGACTGGTACCGCCCGGACCTGGAAGGTGTATTTGTTGTGGGAGATATAGATGTAAACCAGGTAGAGCAATTGATTAAACAACATTTCGCTTCCATTCCTAAACCAGTAAATCCTAAACCTAGAATCAAATACGGCGTACCCACTCAAAAAGAAACTCAAACCCTTATTGTTACTGATCCTGAGCAGCGATACAATGTTGTTTCCATTTATTATAAACAACCTGCAATACCTGAGGAGCAAACAGACCTGGAATACCGCGCTTCAATGATTCGCATATTGTTCAATGCAATGATGAGCAGCCGGTTACTGGAAATTTCGCAAAGACCTGATGCTCCTTTTTTAGGCGCAAGCACCAGCTATGGAAGATTAATCGGTGATAAAGATGCATTTACCCTTGCTGCGTACGCAAAAAATGGCGCAGGCATTGCAAAAGCAACAGAGGCATTACTGGCAGAAAATGCAAGAGTTCTGCAAAACGGATTTACCCAGGGAGAGCTTGACCGTGCTAAAGCTGCAGCATTATCCGGTATGGAAAATATTTATAATGAAAGAAACAAACAGGAATCTTCTACAATGGTGGAAGAACTTATCAGAAATTTCCTCACTAAAGAACCTGTACCCGGCATTGAAAAGGAATATGCTATGTACAAACAATACATGCCTGGCATTACTTTAAAAGAAGTAAACAACCTGATCACCCAATGGATAAAGCCAACTGACAGAACAATAATTGTAACAGCACCTGAGGCAGAAAAGGCCAATCTGCCTACAGAAGCGCAAATGGTTGCATTGGTAAATAAGCAGCAGGGGAAAATAACTGCATATGAAGATAAAGTGATGAAGGGAGATCTGCTGGCAAAAAAACCCATAGCAGGAAAAATAGTTGATGAAAGAAAAATAGATGAAATTGGTGTTACAGAATTAACCCTTTCCAATGGAGCTAAGGTTGTAATGAAGCCTACTAACTTTAAAAACAACCAGGTACTTATTTCAGCTATTAGTAAGGGAGGCGCATCGTTGTACAACGATACGGACTACTTGTCGGCCTCTAACGCTACTACGGTGACGCAGTACGGGGGTGTAGGAAATTTTGACGCAATGAGTTTGCAAAAAGAGCTTGCAGCAAAACAGGTTTCCGTAACCCCATATATAGGACAATATAGTGAAGGAATTAGTGGAGGCTGTACGCCAAAAGACCTCGCAACCGCATTTCAATTAATATATGGATATTTTACCGAGCCGCGAAAAGACACCACAATGTTCAGCGTACTGAAGCAGCAACTGATAGCTTCGCTGGCTAATAAAGGAAAAGATCCCTCTTCTGTTTTTTCAGATTCTGTCAGTTATATCATGGGCAATTACAGTCCTCGCCGCAAACCATTAACATTGGACAGGGTTGATGAAATAAAACTTGATAAAGCCTTTTCAATATACCAGGAGCGCTTTAGTAACGCCAGTGACTTTATTTTCACTTTTGTAGGCAATTTTACCGTAGACAGCCTTAAGCCTTTTATCGAAACTTACATAGCGTCACTTCCTTCTACAAATCAAAAAGAAAGCTGGAAGGATGTAGGTATTCGTTTCCCCAGGGGAAATATAAGTAAAGTAATAAGAAAAGGGAGCGAAAGTAAAAGCACGGTTCGCATCACCTTTACCGGTACAACCCAGTATAGCGATCTTGAGGACACTCAACTTGACCAGTTTGCAAAAGTGCTGGAAATAAGATTAAGAGAAATTTTACGTGAGGATAATGGCGGCGTGTACAGCGTGGGTGTGGGTGCTAACATTACCCGTGAACCAATCAACAGTTATAGTGTTACCATTTCTTTTGGCTGTGCCCCTGAAAATGTGGACAAGCTAACAGCTCTGGTTATGGAAGAAATTAAAAACATGAAAGCCAACGGCGGATCTCAAACGAATGTCGACAAAGTGATTGCGGAAGACACACGTGGAATGCAAACAAGTGTGAAAGAAAATAGTTATTGGTTGTACAATCTGCAGGACAAATACTATTTTAATGAAGATCCAAAGAGCCTGCTTGAAGATCCTTTACTAGTAAGGAAACTAACAGTGGAAAGAACCAAGGAATTAGCCAATAAATATTTAAACAATGAAAATATGATCAAAATAGTGCTGATGCCTGAAGCGAAGTGATTAGAAAACAACATTAATCTTAAAGACTTTGATGCAGATGTTAATATAACACACTGGTAAAAGTAAAAAGATGTTTGTCGTATAAAACGCTAAACATCTTTTTACTTTTTATCTTATTGGTTTTGCTGGACAGGTTTATCAGTATCTTTTTCAAGATCTGCATCAACTTTTTTTCCTTTCAGGTCGTCACTTGTTAAACCTTTTCCGTCTCCTTCAGGCGACTTCTCTTTCACATTTGTTTTGTTTTTTTCGTCGCTTTTTCCATAATCCTGGTTATCGTTTGAAACTGGCATAGTAGTAATTTTAATAGTGATTTATATAATCACGATGAAAACAATTATGCCACAGCTAACAAATGGAGAATTTTTTTTTAACTTTCATTCTTACCCTGCGGTAATTACAAAGTCTGCACGCGAAGGTTTTTTATAATTTTTCCAGTCGTAAGTGCATACCTTTTTTACTACTTGCATCAGTTCATCAAAATCATCCGGCTTTATTACAAAAAGGTCTGCACCCTTCTCGTAGCAGGCATTGATACTATCGGTATTTTTTGTAGTAGAATATATAATCAAAGGCAGGTTTTTAAATTTTGGATTGCTTCTTATCTCAGTTAATGCCTCCAGTCCGTCCTTGTACGGCATATTAATATCCATAAAAACCAGGTCAGGAGGAACTTCCTTATGGAGGTAGTTCATCAAGTCATTTCCGTCATTAGCGCGTGAGAGGTTGATGTCTAACTGTGCATGTTCGAGAGCTTCATTAAACAAATACGATTCTTCAGAATCATCATCCACCAATAATACATTAAGGTTGGGCATAGAGTTTTTTTCACAGATATTAAACCAATTGGATTTCTTTAAGATAAAATTGGATTATAAAATAAAGGCATTGATATTTTTATAAACAAGGGCTGATATTATTACCAATTACCAAAATCAATACATAAAACAAACACTTCCTTAAAAAAGGCTAATTTATGGTTGTAAATATTTTTTTTCAAATTTCTTTTTATAAATCACAAAATTATTAAACAATTCATCTTTAAAAAATATAAAATTTATCTCTTATATCTACTGTGTTGCTACTCTTCTATAGAAATAATAGTTTTTTAAAAATTATTTTTCCAGAAAAAATGTATGTATCTTTTAACCATAAGCAATCGTCATTTAAATTATATATACGATGGCAATGTTTAGAAAGATAATTTAATAGCCTGTTTTTTTTAAAATTTATTTGATTGCCAAAAAACGTTGGGTTATGTAAATAGTATATTTGATTTGCTTAAAAAAGTACAAAATTGTTTTTAAAATATCTTGTATCTGAAACAACCAAATCAATCCTTTACTATGACTAAATTAAATGCTCCAAGATTATTCTGCTGTCAAAATCATTTTTCCGAAACAGCAAAGGGTAGTTTAATGGAAATGAGATTACTATTTGAAAAAGCTGTAGCAGAATTAAATTCGATAAATACAAAAAATTGCAAGGAAACATTAATACGGCTTTATTCTTTATACAAACAAGTTACAGAAGGAGATATCAATATTCAACCTCCCAGAAATCCATTCGATTTTGTTGAAAAAGAAAAGTATGAAGCCTGGGCGTGTTTAAAGGGTAAATCAACAAAAGAAGCACAAAAGGAATATATACTGCTGGTGTATGAATTAAAAAAATTAACCTTGTAATTTAACTGCTTGATATACAGTATTAATTGAATTTCCAACAGTTTTATAAGCAAAAAGACTGGCTGCGGTAAGAGCTATTTTTTCCCGGTCATAATTTTTATATGTTGTAAATATTGAAGTGAACGCATCTGTTAATTGTTGTTCATCTTCATTATTCACAAGTATTCCGTTATTTGTATCAATCACCTCAGAGATACCGCCAACATTGGTACTAATGACAGGCAGGCCGCAACAGAGTGCCTCAAGGATGACGCAAGGCAAGTTTTCATACCGACTAAAGAGTACCAGCACTTGTGAAAGTGTAAGCATTTCTGCAACCTCGGGGTAAGAAACCGCTCCTGTAAAACGTACTGCATTTTCATCAAGACCAATTGATCTTGCATAAGTTAATACGTCTTGCGGGTAAGGCCCTACCATGTATAAACAGCCGCCAGAGAACAACTCAGTAAACTTCTTAAATGCCCGCAGCAATGCTAACGGATTTTTTTGATAAACCATAGTGGAAACATGAACAAACCTGAACGTATTTTCTTGTACTAACTCTTTATCATAATAAAAAACATCAGTATCAACTGCATTAGGAATAACAGTAGAAGGAATTGGTTTTACTAATGAATATACTTGCTTCTTCAGGTTATCCGTCACGGGAAGAAATCGTTTTACATTTTTAAAAACCAATTTTACCAACCATCGAAATATTACATTTCTATTACCAAGGTAGGCCGGGTCTTCCGGATAATAGATAGTCCAGTTTTCCGATAAAATAAACGGTATTTTCCATTTTTTTGATAATAAAAAACCTCCTACCCCACCCCGTATTACTATGTACGAATGTATCAGCCGGGGTATTCCCCACCTGCTTTTGATAATTTCTGCATAGGCATACAGCAGTTTTAGATAACTAAGGTTAGAATAAATGGTATCGATCCACTTATTTCTTTTTGCAGGATACATTACTGTTATTTCGACAATATTTTCCGTTAGCTGCTTATATCTTGTTTCAATACCTGTTAGCGTTTGTGACTGGTCTTTTACAATGTATAAAACCACCTGTGGCATATATTGTCCTGCAGCTTTCACATGCCGCTGGTTAAAATCTCCTGTAAACACATCTTGCCAGGTAGGATACCAACCCGGCACTACCAGAATATAGTTATTCGAAGAAAGATGAACATCTTTTATTTCTGAATAATATTTTTCAGCCATTGAATATCTTCTTTATTAATACTCCAGTACTGCCCAAATGAAACAGTATGTTCTTTCTGAAGTATAAAAAATGAATACAAAAAATTAATAGTATACCCCGCTGTGCTTACTATAGCAGCCGCAAATATGCCATAGTGCGGAATAAACAGAATGTCGCCAGTAAGTATCACAAGTAACGCAACGCTTGCTCCCTGTACGTTGATTTTTACTTTATTGATCCCTCCGAAGTAAGCACTTAATATATACAAATTGCTCAAGGCCCAAATTCCCGGTAATAATAGCAAAAACGGCACATACATCAACTTAAAAGTTTGGCCAAAAACAAAAGGGAATACCCATTTTCCTGATAAAATCATTACAAGAAAAAGAATAGAAAACAACATCGTTGTAATTCTGCCGATCCGCATAATATTATCTTTCATTTCTATAAGCGCCGAAACGCCACTGGCAGTATGAGGAAAGACAACACTTGATATAATAGTTGGAATAACCAACAACATTTGCCCCAGCTTCGAAACCTGTATATAATTTCCCAATTCTGTGGCGTTGCAATATTTCTCGACAAACCAATAATCTACCCGGTACACTAGAAAGAAAATAACATTTGCTGCAAGCGACAATACAGCATACCGTATTAATAAACGAATGTGTGCAAAAACTGGTAACGATAAAGTTTTCCAGCTTTGCTTTTGCATGATAAAAGCTGCTGCAAGGGCAAATCCGGTAATTACAAAAAAAGTAAAATATAATTTAATAATAAAAGAAGTGTCGGTATTATACGTTCCGGCTTGTTTTGGTATAATAATAATAACAATGATGTTTAGAACAGCCATTATAAAATTGGGGAGATAAAAATTTTTGTTTGCATAAAATAAAGCTGTAAAAAAATTTGTCATCTGTATGCCTCCTACATAACAAATAGCATAATAAAAATAATCGCTATGATTAATAAGTTCATCTTTTTTAAAAAGTGTGAAGTAAACCGCCAGGCCGGCGAAAACAATAAGGGTAACGAAGAATGACCAGGCTATTGAAAACCACGCCAGTTCACTGTCATTCATTTCTTTTTTTGAGGAGTAATAGGTAACCGAGTTCTCAATTGTCAGCCCCGCAATAATGACGATAAAAGAAAAATTATTGCTTACATAAAATATCCATCCCGCGTTTCCTGCTTCAAAATATCTTGAAAGAAAGATATTCATGAGAAGCACTGTAACAAAATATAATCCTCTCCAAACTAAACTTTGTGCTATTTGTTTTTGAAAACTCATAAACCTTGTTAGTGGCTAAAAATACAATAGTTTGATAAACCCGCCTGGTTAATTATTTGACATTACCAAAGCTTCCGTTGCAACTTCTTTCGTCATAATACTAACATAAAACACTAAAATTTTTATTTTATCACAATGATAGCGGACCTTTGCACCCCGATTGACAATTAAATATTAATAATGATGGCTGGAATACTTGACCTCGTTGGAAACACACCTATGGTTAAACTGGAAAAAGTTCCGGTAAATAAAAATGTGACGATCTACGCAAAGCTTGAAGGAAATAATCCGGGCGGTAGTGTAAAAGACCGAGCAGCTTATGGCATGATCAAAGGAGCGATTGACCGGGGTGAAATAAGGCCAGGTATTAAATTAATTGAACCAACAAGTGGAAATACAGGTATAGCATTAGCAATGATTGCCAGCCTTTTTAATGTTGATATAGAAATTGTTATGCCCGAAGATGCAACACGCGAAAGGGTACTAACCATGGAGGCATTTGGCGCTAAAGTAATTCTTACGCCTAAAGAAAACTCAATGGAAGGTGCAATTGATTATGCGGTAGAACAGGTAGCTAAAGGCGGATACCTCATGCTAAACCAGTTTGGTAATCCTGACAATTATGGCATGCACTATAAAACTACGGGTCCTGAAATTTGGAGAGATACACAGGGAAAGGTCACTCATTTCGTTTCTGCAATGGGCACCACGGGCACGATTATGGGCGTTTCCCGTTATTTGAAAGAACAAAACCCTTCAATACAAATTGTCGGTTGTCAGCCCAGTGAAGGCTCACATATTCCCGGCATACGTAAGTGGAAGGAAGCTTATTTACCTAAAATATTTGAAAAAGAAAGAATAGACAGCATTATAGAAGTTGATGAAAAAGATGCTCGAATCATGACAAAACGTTTAGCGCGTGAAGAGGGAATATTTTGCGGAATGAGCAGCGGCGGTGCGGTGCATGCAGCAGTTGAATTATCTAAAGAATTATCTTCAGGTGTCATTGTGAGCATTATCTGCGACAGAGGTGACAGATATTTGTCATCCGACTTGTTTGATTAAGAGGTAAGTTAACTGAGGTTCAAAGGCAGAAATCTTACCCTAAAGCATAAGGTTGAAAGTCTGAGCATCCCAGGTGTTACCATAATAATTTTTCTAAGGATCCCCTCTCGCTCATGCCTTGACCCATTGCCAGCTTAGATTTATTTAGTGTCTCTCTTTTGGCATAGTTTTAAACATAACTCATACATGCAGTCAAGCAAGAATTTTAAACTGATACTAATATTAGGGCTGTTATCTGCTATCGGCCCTTTTTCAATTGATATGTACCTGCCAGGGTTTCCGGCTATTGCCGCAGATCTGCATACTACAGTCGCCAAAATTTCATTATCGTTATCAAGTTTTTTCATAGGCATTTCTGCCGGACAAATGTTATATGGGCCTTTACTTGATCGGTTTGGACGTAAAAACCCTTTATATATAGGTATCGCCGTTTATCTAATTGCTTCTGCAGGTTGTGCTATGGCCACCTCTGTAGATGCTTTAATCTGGTTACGATTATTGCAGGCTCTGGGCAGCTGCGCTGGTATGGTAGCTTCGAGAGCTATGGTAAGAGACCTTTTTCCTGTAAATGAAAATGCGAAAATATTTTCCCTTTTAATGCTTGTTGTTGGCGTTTCACCCATTATCGCCCCCACTGTGGGAGGATACCTGAGCTCTCACTATAGTTGGCATTACCTGTTTGTTGTTCTGGCAATTATGGCTGCTATTATACTTGCTGCTGTACACTTTTACCTGCCGGAAAGCAGGCAACCCGACCCGGACTTTTCTCTCAAACCCAAACCGATTATCAATCGATTCCTTCAGGTTTCCAAAGAACCTCAATTTTATACTTATGCGCTGGCAGGCTCTATTGCTTCTGCAGGATTGTATGCATATATTTCAGGTTCTCCTTCTGTTTTTATGGAGATATATAAAGTTACTGAACAACAATACGGATGGATATTCGCAATGGTGGCTGCAGGGTTAATTTCTTCAAGCCAGTTAAATACTTTATTACTAAGAAAATACAAAAGTGAACAAGTGATCGCCATTTCATTACTTTGCCAGTCTCTTACCGGAATTATTCTTGTTTTGGGCAGTGTCTTCGGCTTCTTAGGGCTGTTCGCTACTATTTTTCTGTGTTTTATTTTTCTTAGTTGCCAGGGTTTTACATTTCCAAATACTTCCGCCCTTTCTCTTGCGCCCTTTAGTAAAACTGCCGGAAGTGCATCTGCATTATTAGGAAGCATACAAATGGGGATTGGTGCGTTTACCTCTGCACTCGTTAGCTATTTAAATGATGGAACTGCTGTACCAATGACAATTGTGATGGCTTGCTGTGCTTTGATAAGTTTTACAATTCTTATTATAGGCAGTAGAATTATAAGAAACAAAGCAACCAGGCAAGAAGTTCAGGAAGAAACAGCCGAAATGATAATTACATCATAACTATTAATAAAACACGATAAACGGTACATGCTATCATCGTATTTTTTCTGCATTGAAATCAGAAAACCGAGAATACTTATAATTACTGAAATTGCGAGAAAACTAAATCCCGATGCAAAAAACTATTAATAGAAGCAGCGTTGCCTTTGAAATGAGGGCTTCATTTGTCATCTTTTTATCGAGAAATCTGAAAATTTCGTTTCTTCAAATTGCCTAACGGCTACCTCTGTTACGATTGCCTTTTTAGGCCCTTTTTTGCACCAGGATATAAATTGCTCCAATTGTTTTTCAGTTCCTGTCACAACTGCTTCCACCTCATCTCCGTGGGCATTTCTTACCCAACCGGTAACACCTAATTCATCTGCAATTTCTTTTGCTGAAGCGCGATAAAAAACGCCTTGAACAAGCCCCTTAACAGTCAGATGATATGTTGGCATATTTTAAAGATTATTGAGTAATATTACCTATTTAACTCCTTGCAAGGTGGTATCTTGTTGAGATGAACATCTTAACAAAGTAAAAGCTTTTTTATAATGAATAAAATAAATCAAAGTTGCAAAAAATGCCTATTTTGAGTTTACTGAAAATAAGAAGAAAATGATATGAGAGCATTATTACTAGTGGATATACAAAATGATTTTATTCCTGGTGGCGCACTTGCTGTCCCTGGCGGAGACGAAATTATTCCTGTTGCAAATGAGTTGCAGAATTACTTTGATCTGGTAGTAGCTACACAAGACTGGCACCCTGTTAATCACAAAAGCTTTGCAAGTAATCACAACGGAAAAGAGATATTTGAAGTAATTGATTTAAACGGAATGGAACAAGTACTTTGGCCAGAACACTGTGTTCAGGGAACTGAAGGAGCAGAATTTTCAAAGATGTTGGATATGAATAAAATTGAAGCAATTTTTAGAAAAGGAACTGAATCAGAAATTGACAGCTATAGCGGCTTTTATGATAATGGACACCGTAAAAGCACCGGCCTTTCTAATTACTTAAAAGGCAAAAACATAAAGGAGTTATATGTAGCAGGATTAGCCGCCGATTATTGCGTTTATTATACTGCCAAAGATGCTTTAGCCGAAGGCTTTGCTACCTTTATGATAGAAGACGCAGTTCGCGCAATAAGCCAGGAAGGTTTTGAAAAAGCTAAAGAAGATATATTACGCAAAGGGGGAAAAACAATTAAAAGTTTCAGTATTTTTTGAAGGAATTTTTAATAAAATGATTTCCGGTTTTTGATTAATTAAAATAATTGAATTAATGGATAGGAAACAAGCAAGTTAAGGTGGAAGTGATTGCAACAATCAAACAGGTTTATGTGCTGCCTTTTAAATTACCTTTAAACCACTTCCTGTCCACTGGCATAAAATTTTAATAAATTATATCTCAAAACCATTTAAACAGTACGTTATGCCACTTGATAATAATACGCCGAATGTGCGAAATAATCCTCAACCAAGACCAGAGGTTGCTGCTGAAAAAGAAACAGTAATTGCAGCACATGACCAGGCTGAAAAAGACATGGAAGAAGATGATGAGTTAAATACAAAACCAGCGCCCGAAGATGATCTGGATGAGGGAGAAATTGCACGGTTTGAAGATGGAGATGAAGGACCTGCTAAGTAAAGTTCCTGCAAAATGTCTGAGTTACCACGGAGAACAACACAAATACCCTTTATTTTATCAGTTGTTGTTTTCTGCGGTAACTTCCTCTTAATATTTCCTTTCACATCACTCTTTTACCTTAAAAACACGGAACAGAAATATAAACGCTGGTATTACCAAAACAAGGCCTACCATTAAAGCAATCAGTAGTTGCTTTAAAGTAGCATCGGGTGCATGAGTATTAAAAAAGGTTAAGTGATGTCCATCTTTTACGTTAATAACTACAGGATACTGAATAGCGAACCAACCTGTTACAATTGCTGTTACCTGCAGGCCTATTGATGCACGTAGGTAAACGGCTTTTTTTGTGTGTATGAAATGCAATATAACAGGGACAAGTAAAGCAACTACAGCTAAAGAAATTATACTTATCGGAGATTTTAGAAAATCAGAAACAAGGTTGTGTCCTTCCCATTGTGCAGCAATAAAAACGAGAATTCCAGAAGTTATCGTAGAAGCCATGGTATTTCGCGCAAGCCGTGTGTACTTATTTTTCTCTTTATCTTCATGTGCTTCAGGTATTAAAAAAACTGCGGCGATATAAGCAAAAAGACTAGTGGAAAATACGCCCATAATAAAACAAAAAACATTTAGCCATGGCGATACAAACATTTCATAAAACCCAACAGACTGGTTAAAAGTTATGCGGCCCAGTATCATGGCACCAAGAGTGATACCCAAAAACATAGGTGTAATAAAACTGGATGCTTTAAACAGGAAGGTATAGTATCTATGGCTTCGTCCATAACTAACATCATAATGCCGGAAAGTAAATGCTGAGCCGCGGAAAATAATGCCAATAAGCACCAGCATAAGTGGAATGTGAAGTACAAGCGATAAAGAAGAATAAACAAGCGGAAAGCCTGTAAATAAAATCACTACAGCTAATATAAGCCATACATGATTAGCTTCCCACACAGGTGCTATAGCTCTTGTTATTGTTTTTTCTTCTCTTTTACCGGCAAAAATTTCTATAATACCTGCTCCAAAATCGGCCCCGCCAAGCAACGTATATAAAACGAAGGAAGTTCCCAGTATAAGAATGATTAGTGCCAGCATGTAATTAAGATTTTGCAGATTCATACAACTCAGGAACAGTCTTTATTTGCCTGCGCATGAGCCGGATGAGAATAAATGTAAGCAAAATGTATACGCCTGTAATAAGGAAAAAAGAATACTGCAATCCCGGCATAGAAGACACGGCATCTTTGGTTCGCATTACACCAAAAATAATCCACGGCTGCCGTCCTACTTCAGTAACTGTCCAACCGGCCTCTACGGCAATAAACCCGAGCGGTGTAGTAAAGGCTATAAAAGTGAGCCACCATCTCTTAAAAAGAATATATTGCCATTTGTAGCTAAATATAATATAAAGCATCCCGGCCAAAGCTAACACTGTGCCGCAAGCTACCATTAGCTGGAAAGCAATATGAGGAACTAATACAGGTGGTTGTTCGTCCTTTGGAATTTTATCGAGGCCGGTAACTTCTGCGGTAAAGTCGCCATGTGCAAGGTAACTTAGAAGTTTAGGGATATGAATTGCATAATCAACCTTTTGCTCTTTGTCATTTGGTATACCTCCTATAACAAGGCCTGCCGGTTTGCTGGTTTTATACAATGCCTCCATGGCCGCTAATTTGCCAGGTTGATTTTTTGCAACAAACTTGGCCGAGAAGTCGCCGCTGATGGGTTGTAGTATGGCCGCAACAGCCCCAAAGATCAAAGCCGATCTAACCGCCTCATGATGAAAAGTATTAGTTCGGTTTTTTAAAAGAAGAAATGCATGAACACCGGCCACTGCAAAACTGGTGGCGACAAATGCAGCCAAAGTCATGTGTATAGATTGAGAAAGCCACGCATCATTAAACATTGCCTTAACAGGGTCTATATTTACAGCTTTACCATCTACCCAGTCAAATCCGGAAGGACTATTCATCCAGGCGTTGGCTGCTACCACAAAAATTCCTGAAAGCACACCTGATATGCCCACAACAACTCCTGATATCCAATGCACCCATTTATTCAACCTGTTCCATCCGTACAAGAAAACCCCGAGCGCAATCGCTTCAACAAAAAAAGCAGTTCCTTCCCAGGAAAAAGGCATGCCTATGATTGCTCCTGCATGTTTCATAAATTCGGGCCACAATAATCCTAATTCAAAAGAAAGCACTGTTCCCGACACTGCTCCAACAGCAAAAAAAATAGCGACGCCTTTAGACCATGCTTTGGTTACATCGAGGTAAACCTGTTTGCCTGTTCGCAACCATCTCCATTCAGAAAAAGCCATTAAAACAGGCATTGTCATTCCAATGCAAGAAAATATAATATGAAAGCCAAGAGATAAAGCCATTTGCAGTCGGGCTGCTACCAGGTCTTCCATTCCGTTTACAATTTAAATTGCGCAAAGCTATGGACAAAAGTACCGGTGATAAGAAAATGTTCTTTTGATAGATAAAAAAGAGAAGGATCTGCAGTATTCTCTTTTTATTCTGTCTTGTATTGAAGGCGTTAAATGTGTTTTCGTAACAAAAGCACAATCATATTTCATTTAACATGTTTTTGTTTAAACGATTAAACAAACGGACTACCTTTGTGTCTTAAATATAGCTTTTATAGAATAAGAAGCATTTATAACGATTTCCTATTATTAATAATAATTGATTGCCTGCTAGTGATTAGCGGCTTTTTTATTTTAAGGAGGAAAAAAAATTTATTATGAAAAAAACAACAATTTTAGAGGGTTTGAATAGAGAAGATGCAATGACGTTTAAAAATAAAATTTATAGAAGAATAACTAGCAACCCGGGTAATAATTTAAAACGAGATCAAAAAGTTCATACTGCAATTAATAAAATTTCTCCTCTTAATTATTTTGCAGGACCACATTTTTTGTTTTTTACAAATAATGTCTTAGGATAGTTGTTATAGTGTAACACGATTTAGTACGAACAAAAAATAAATGTTTAATAATATTTATGTTTAAAACAGAAAAAATGATCAATACAATAAATGCAGGTGTAATAGGATGCGACATGTCCGAAGATTTTTTTAAAACAACTGCCAGCAATACAATGGAGAGATTTAATTGGACAAAAATTTTATCTCCAGGTAAAATATCAGAAAATATAGCTAAAGAATACCCTGGCGTTACTATAGTAAATGATGTAAATGCTATTGTAAATGATGAGGAAATTACTTTGGTGATCGTAGCATCTAAAAACCTTGAATTGGCGAAACCCGTCATTGAAGCAGGTAAGTCTGTTAGAATAATTTAATGAAAACAGGCAAAGCAAGAAAAAGAAATAACAATTAAAATTAAGATTTTATGTACGCAATATATTCGATGGAGGCCGTTAGCGGTTATTATAATTTCATTGCTAATTTACAATTTAAACTAAGGGCTTTAAAGAGACTTAAGCAAGTACAAAAGACAGATAATCAGAAAAAAACCGAACAGAGTCTTTTGAATGAAAAAGCATTCGCCTAAAGCTTTTTATATACCATTTTTTAAATAAAAAACCTGTTAAGTAATTAGCAGGTTTTTTTGTTTAATAGTCTTAAACACGTTTGAATTATAATTCTCCCATTTCAGAAAACGCAAATACCTCGAGCGGTACAACAATAAAAAGAACCATCAGTTTTCTCCTGGTGATCCACTAAATGCTTCCGACGGGAGTTCTAAGCATTTTAATATGAGGAATACCATCTTCATCATAAATGTCACTGGTTTGCTTGAATCCAAAGCCCTCATAAAACTTTTTTAAATACAATTGAGCGCCTATTTTAATGGACTGCTCTCCAAATAACAAATTGCATTGGCTAATCGCCATATCCAGTAGGGCTTTCCCAGCACCTTTACTTCTAACCTTACGAGAGGTAACGACACGGCCAATTGAAATATATTTATAGGAAACTCCTGCAGGTACAAGACGGGCATAAGCAACCAGTTCATCATCAACAAATCCCATTAAATGATAACACTTTTGGTCTTTATCATCTGCATCCTGGAAGACACAATTTTGCTCTACTACAAACACTTCATTTCGGAGCTTTACAACATCATATAATTCATAAGGAGTTAACTCATGAAAATATTTACATGTCCATTTGATGTTCTGCATTAATGAACATTTTCTCTGATAAAATCAACTGTTTTTTGATAGGTATCCAGCAGATTATTGCCAGACCAACCATGGCCTTCCCCGGGGTAAACAGTCATATCAACCTTTACATTAAATTCCTCCAATTTCGTTTTCAAGGTATTTGACTGGGCGATGGGTACTACAATATCTTCAGTGCCGTGAAATATTTTAGTAGGAACCGTTTGCGCGTTTATAAAATTAATAGGACTGGCATTTATATACACACCAGGGTTAGTAGCTGGTGTAGCACCTAAAAAGTTAACCAGCACTGGCCTTGCCTGGGCAGGCAAGGGATGATTCTGGTATAAATCAGTAAGATCGGTTGGGCCAAACAAGTCAACAACAGCTTTTATTTTTCCGCTTTTGTTGTTTCTATATGCAGTAAGCAATGCAAGGTGAGCACCAGCGCTGGCACCTACCAGGCATATTTTATTTGCGTTTATCCTGTACTCCCCTGCTTTGCTTTGAATAAATTTTATTGCAGATTCTATGTCATCTATCTGAGCCGGAAACCTTGTACTATCATTAAATGCAAAACGATAATCAATATTAAAAATAGCATAATCGTCAAGCTTTGATCTAATAGCAGGTATAGCTTCTGCAAATTCATTTTTGTTTCCGCTGCTCCATGAGCCGCCGTGTATAAACAGTATTACTTTTGTGTTGGCTGTATCTCGTCCGGGAGGTAAATAAATGTCCATATTATTAGCAGTGTCCATTCCATAAGAAATATTATCAATATCAAATTCCATTGCCGGTGTCGGGCTCCTGTCTGGTTTCTCACAGCTGGCGAACGTGACCGAAAAAAATATTGCACATAAAAAACTAAAAGCAGAAAAATTCATTTGTATTTTATTAAACTAAAAGTTTGCAAAACTATTGCCAAAAGCACTGATAATAGCCAGGTGGTCTATGAAGAGTTGTTAAAGTAGTGGAGGCGATAATGATAAACGACATATCTCTTGTACATATTACCTTCCCACGGACGGTACTATTGGTAAGCTTTCATTACCATCATTTGAAACTGCTTGTACAGCAAAGAAATAATTATCTTTTGAATACGGCAATTTGATATTTGTATCTACGGTATAAATCTTTTTTTGCCAGGTTGGGGAAGTAGTTTCACGTATAAGTATATAGTACCCTTTCACTCTTCCTGCCGCAGGAGCTTTCCAGTAGAGATAAGTAGAGTTAGATAAATCTTTTACATCTACTTTTACTTCCTCGGGTGGCGACGGCGCTTTGGCAAGGTTGGCAAGATTGGCAAGATTTATTGCTGTATTCTTTCTCAGGTATTCAAAATCCATAAACTCTGGCAAGTCACCATAGCGCACACCTTTTTCGGTTCTGATATCCTGGTGCTGGTGTTCAAAGTTCTCATTCATTTCTGTCAAACGAACTGCAGCAAAACCATTTTGCACAAAGGGAGTATGATCACCCCCGCGCAGAAAACGGTCGTTGCGATATATCATTACCACTTCAAGATTATCTACATATCGTTCGCCAATCTCTTTTACATACCGCGCCAACTGCCTTGATTTTCCGTCATTTTCAAGCCCAAAGTTTCTTATAGCAGCAGCATTTTTTTCCAGCTCATAAGCAGGCAATCCTTCACTAAAAACACGAAGGCGCGTGTTATCAATAATTTTAGTTTCACTACTGTTATTGCTTCCCATTATGTCGTTATTTAATACCCCTTCAATGTTCCATCCCTTCTTTTTTGCTTTATCCGCAAGGTAACCTGAGCCAAGCAATCCTTGTTCTTCACCGCTGACAGCCACAAAAATAATAGTTGCGGGAAAAGATCTTTTACTCATAATTCTTGCACATTCGATTACGGCCGCTACCCCACTGCCATCATCGTTTGCGCCAGGCGCATCAGAGGTTCTATTCATAACATCTGTTACCCTGCTATCAAGATGGCCACTTATTAAAAATATTCTTTTATCTGCCAGGTCTGTGCCCCTTAGCGTTGCCATCACATTCCCAAGTGGTGTAGATATATCTACCCTTTTGCCATCTGCTGCAAGGGTAGTGGTATCAATGATTGCACTTAATCTTCCGGATGATTGTTTTGCAAACTCATTGAACTTGGACAGCACATAACTACGGGCCGCACCTATTCCTTTCTTCCTGTGAGTTTGCGTGCTTATGGTGCTCCGCGTACCATAACTTACCATTTGCTGTATGTAAGATTTTAATGAGTCGGACGACACCTCCTTTACCATTTGCTCAATTGCCGGATCTCTTTGTATAATTTTTTGAGAAAACAATGATGTAGTAAAAAGAAAAAAAGGAAGAAATATTGTTTTTCGCATTTCCATAGATTATTAGCTAAAATAGTTACGATCGAGCTTGATAGAAAAAAATTTTGTAATCATCATTTGCCCTTATTTCAGCTACGGTTGTGTCACTCACTTGTACATACATCAATTCTATTGAGCCAAATTTAAGTCAAAGACATAACGAACAAATCTAAGACAGACAAATGCCATGAAAAAGATAAAAAATTAAACAAAATGAGATTAAGGTTGTTTTGAAATCTTAAAACAAAATTGTATGGAAATAAATAAGGCCCTAAAAGTTGAGGCACGAAAAAGCTATTCCGTTAGCCCGGATGAATTATACAAAGCCTGGACGGATCCCGAACAGTTAAAGCAATGGTGGAAGCCAATGGGCAATACATTGAAAGAAGTAACTAATGACATAAAAGTTGGTGGCAGAGTCCGTTATGTATTTGAGGATGATAAGTTGATCATTTCAGGTGAATACATGGAAGTAAAGGAAAAAGAAAAACTTGTCTACAGCTGGAACTGGGAACTACCTGAGGATGCTGTGAGAAATGCGGAATATAAACTTACTGTGAATTTTGCATCTAAAGATTACGGTAGCGAAATTCATATTTTGCAGGAAAACTTCCAGGATGACGAAACATTGCTTCCCCACCAGCAAGGCTGGGAAAAAGGACTGACAGATCTTAAAGAATTTCTGGAAGGCAGCAATACAGGAAGTGAGGATAAGAAGGACGATGCACAAGCGCCAAGCGCTGAGTCTGGAGGTTATCGTGAAGACCCCGCACAGGTAAAAGTAGGCGGAGGATAAAAATTAAAAATTCTTTTCAAAAAGCTAACAGAGAGTGTGCCACGTACACTCTCTGTTGATTTCATATTGGCCTCTTTCAAATTTTAGTTTCATGTTTAAAAGAGCATTATCTTGCCTTTGTATCTTCTGTCATAGAAGCTCTGCTAAATGGCCTTACAATAATTCGTGCGGGACCATTGTAAGAAAAATAACGCCCTAACCATGTAATGAATACAGATATCCTGTTTTGAAATCCGACTAAAGAAAATACATGGACAAAACACCATAATAGCCAGGCAATAAAACCGTGAAGGTGTACTTTTCCAATATCTGCAACTGCCTTATTTCTTCCGATGGTTGCCATTGAACCCTTGTCGTCGTATTTAAAAGGTTCTGTTTGTTTACCCTTAATGATAGCTGATAAATTTTTCGCAAGATGCCTTCCCTGTTGTATGGCAACCTGCGCTACTCCCGGGTATCCTTCAGGCTTATCAGCAGTAATAACAGCAGCAACATCGCCTATGGCAAAAATATTATTATATCCTTTAACCCTGTTAAATTCATCCGTTTGTATCCTGTGGCCTTTTACCACGTTTTCTTCCTTTATTCCTTCAGGAAACTGCCCCACTACTCCTGCCGCCCAAAGCACATTGCGGGTTCTTATTTTTGTGCCGTCATTTATTTCTAAAAGTTCACCATCAAAGCTTTTCACACGTACACCGTTATATAGTACTACTCCCATCTTTTCCAGGTATTCTTTCGCTTTTGCGGCAGCGTGGTCAGACATTACCCCAAGTACTATTGGCTTGCTTTCCACCACAAAAACTCTCATTTCACAATTATCAAGAGTAGGATAGTCTTTTTTTAATATATGGTTTTTAAATTCTGCTAAAGCTCCGGCCAACTCTGTACCTGTCGGGCCTCCACCAACTACAACAAAAGTCATTAGTTCCTCTTTTTCGCCGGGGTCTTTTTCTGATAAAGCACATTCAAAGCTTTGAAGTATCATACTTCTCAGGTTCATTGCCTCTGGCACACTTTTCATTCCCATGCAAAAATGTTCAAGTTGTGCGTTTCCAAAAAAATTAGTTTCAGCGCCCGTAGCAAGCACTAGATAATCATATGAAATTTCTCCAATACTAGTATCAAGAGTATTTTTATCAGCATTTATTTTATCAACATTTGTAAGGCCAAAAGAAAAATTTTTTTGTCCCTGGAAAATTCTTCTTAATGGAAATGCAATTGTTTCAGCTTCCAGCGCACCAGTGGCCACCTGGTAAAGAAGGGGCTGAAAAGTGTGATAATTGTGGCGGTCGAGCATTAACACTTCAACAGGTTCGCGCCTTAGTTTTTTAGCTAATTCGAGACCTGCGAAGCCGCCACCTACTATTACTATTCTTGGTTTTTTAGAATTTGTTTGTACAGCCATTGCAGTTTATTAGTATCAATAGAAGCTAAAAAAACTGAACCAAGGGGAGAAATAGCATAAAAGTTTTTTCAATAACAAAAAATAAAGACCTTTTAAACTTTATGCAGGGTTTATCAACGTAAAAAGGAATAATAATAATTTTCCGTCAAATTCTTTCATTTCTGAAAGTTTCAACTTTTTCTATCCTTACCTGTTCCTTGTGTTTTCTCCAATCAGCCTGTTTTTTTAAAACAGTAATACTAAGATTTAATTCAAATCCAATTAACAGAATTAAAGAATTGAGATAAATCAAAAACATTAGTATTAAAATGGTTCCGAGTGAACCATAAATTTTATTATAATTATTAAAATGATTGACCCAAAATGAAAAGCCTGAGGTTGTTGCAATCATTAAAAAAGTGGCAAGTACAGAGCCGGGAGAAATAGTTTGCCATCTTTTTTTTACAGTGGGGGCATATTTATAAATAAATGATATAGAATAGAAAAACAGTCCAATTGTTAATATCCATCTTATGGTTGATACCCACAAAACATCTGAACCTTTTATTTTCAGCCATTTCATAATATGATCAAATAAAAGTCCCTGGCCAATCAGTAGCAAGATTGTTCCTATCACAAGCCCCAGTACCACAATTGTCAGGCTAATCGCTTTTATCCTTTTCTTGATAAAGCTTGTATTTCTCCGTTGCTTATAGATAGCAAAATCAAAGGTTTTAATGATACTGAGCATAGCATTGGACGCATAAAAAATAACAAGCACAAAACTGAAAGAAAGCAATCCAACCCGGGGCGTATTTAAAAAATCTGTTAGAAATGAATTTACAAAATTGTAGGAATTTTGATTTGGAGTGATATGCCTGGTTAACCTAAGTAACTCTTTGGTAAATTGCTTTGAAATTGGTAAATATGGAATAACTGTAAAAATGCAAATTAAGACGCCAGGTATAGCCATGGCGAAGTCAAATGAAATGGACTTCGCTCTCGCATTAAGTCCCGATTTTTTAAGCTCGCCAAGGAAGAAATTAAACGCGTCATACAACGGTACGCCGTAAAAGCCCGGTAAAACGATGTGTTTGCTTTTATCAGCAATAAAAGTAAAAGGGCTTGATTGTACTATAATCCGTTCAATCTTTGTCACAAAGCAGCTTTAGCAGCATTTTGTTTACGCAAAATTAGTGTATCCAGCGCTTTCTGGTATTCTCTTGCTCGCTTTAAATGCTCATTATAATTACTGCTAAAAGTATGGTAACCTGAGAAATCGCTTTTAGCAACAAAATACATATAATTTGTTTTAGGAGAACTTAATACAGCATCAATAGTTTTTGCAGAAGGTGTGCAAATCGGACCTGGAGGTAAGCCTGTATTTCTATATGTATTAAAAGGAGATTGAACATCAAGATATTTGCGATAGATGCGTTTTAAACCAAAATCTTTTAGCGCAAATTTTATTGTAGGATCTGCTCCCAATGGCATCCCTGCCCTGTAGCGGTTGATATATACGCTGGCAACATCTCCTTTTTCATCATCTTTATTTGTTTCCTCTTCTACAATAGACGCAATAGTATAGATCTGTGTTGGAGTAAACCCAAGATTTTTAGCTCTAGTCGTACGATCTTTCTTTTCCCAGAAATTTTCTTTCTCACTTTTCAATCTTTTAAATATACGGTCAGGAGGCGTGTTCCAATATAAAGTATACGTATTTGGAATAATAAGCGTCATTAAAGTATTAGTGTCGACATCAAGTTTTGCAAGGCTGTCGCTGCTATTTATGTAACTGATTACTTCTGCTGAATCTGCTTCGAAATTCTTTGCTATTATACCTGCAACATCTTCATTGGTACGTAGTTTATTTATAACCAGGTTAACAGCAGATTGCCTGTTATTACGAAGCATACGGGTAATACTAATAAGGTTTTCGCCCTTTTTTATCTCAAAGCGGCCAGGTTTTAGCTTGTCCCATACGTGCGTTTTATTTGCCAATAACTTAAAAATAGACGGGTTTTTTAACAGGTCATTTTTTTCTATGAAGTTCATTACAGAAGTCTCGTCCGCTTTTCCTGTATAAACAAAAAGATATTTTTTATTTTCCTTAAAGGCTGTGGCGCTTCCGAAAAGTAAATATGCAACTACTAAGGCAATAACAAATACTGCAACTGATATTGATATAACAACGTTTTTCATAAAAATTTTGATGGGTCAAAATAAATAAAAAACCCCGTCATTAATAAGACAGGGTAAATATTATTAAAGCCTTCGCTTCTAACCCTTATTTAGGCTGGTTAGAAGCTGGAGGTGCAGTTTGCTGAGGAGTTGGCTGAGGAACAGTTTGCCTTGGTGCTGTTGTTCCCTGGCTGGTATTTATTTTATTTAAAATATCATTATCATTACTACTACTTCCTGTCATAAAAAAAGTAGAGAAAACAGCTAATAAGGCAATTACGATAGAAAAAATCCAGGTACCTTTTTCAAGTACATCATTGGTTTGCTTCACTCCCATAAATTGGTTGCTGAAACCAGCAACACTTCCGGAAAGTCCGCCGCCTTTTGGATTTTGAACCAATATGATAAAGCCAAGTATCGCACAGGCCACAACAATCAGAATAAGAAATAGAATAGTCATCTCAGATACCTTTTAAATTTTTTATTTTCGTGGCAAAGTAAGCACTTTTGTCGGGATTTAGAAAACTTAATTTTCTATAAAGTTCTATTGCTTTATCGTTTTTGCCCTGCTTTTCAAGAACAGAAGCCATTGCCTCTGTAACTACTTCACGTACTGTATTAGATGATTCTGCGATTTTTTGGATATCTGCTTCATTGTCTGTTCGGGTAATAACTTCCGTTGCATCTTCGGGCCCAAGCTTTTTCATGTGTTTAAGCCATTGAGTAAACTTTTTTAAATGCTGGCCTAACTGGTCATTCGGATTTTGATCAAGCTCGAGCTTTATACCTTGTGAAGCAAAATAATCGATTGTATAATAAGGGTCAATAGGAATAACGGAATCTTCTATATCTGCATCGGCTTCTTCACTACTCGCGTCGAGCATTGCTTTAATATTCTGAAACATTCGTTCATGCTCATCCGGTTCTATGCTTGCCGGTAAGGGCGGTTCAGCATTTTCTTCTGGTGACGATTGAGTTTCATTTAAAAAAGCTTCAGTTACGTCATCGGTTTCATGGGTCACTCCCGCCATTTCTTCCAACACTTGAGCGTATGCTTCTTGTTCAGCAGGCGTACCGTTTTCCTGCAATACATCTTCATTCTTATTATAAAGGCTCTCCTGCACGACGGTATCCAATTCGTCTAAAAAGACTTCTATGTCTTTATCCGGTTCCGGCACTAATGCGGCCACTTCTTCTTCCGGCTGGCTTACATTTTCTATATTTTCAGCTTCGGCATTTGTTCCTGATTTTAAATAAGTTATATTAATAGATTCAACTTGTTCTTCTACTAATTGTTCACTTGTTTCACGGCCTTTCTTCTCCTTATCTTCAATGTTAACGGTGTTTACAGCCGACTCATCAATAGCCCTTGCGGCTTCATTTGGCCGCATCTCTTCAATTATTGAGGACGAACCAGTTGAAATCTTTTCGTCAGATGATTCATTAACATCAGATAATTCATTAACAATTGCTTCATCAGATAGCTGGTAATGAAACCAAAAAGGGTTTGAAAAGTACAAAGCTGTTTTCTGCAGTTGCGGCAAAAAATGAGCATCATTTTCTGATTTTAATTTTTTCGCCAGTAAAAATTGCGCAACTGGAAAATATGGATTTTCATCTGCAAGATTTTGCAATTCGCTAATTGAAATATCCTCTATATTTTCTTTACCGACCAGGTATCGTAGTACTTTTTTAGAAGATGGGTTCATAGAGTGAAAGTACAATTAGCTACCAATTAGAAAAAATACGGTTAAAAATATCATCAGACAAATTTCGCAGGATATCCTCATTCAGTGCGGCCTCTGCCTGCTGCCTGGACAAGTTTGCACTGAAATCGAAATTTCGCGCGATGTCAAATTCCTGCGTTTTGCCGGTAAGTGTATTGAGAAAAGTAATGTGAACACCAATAGTAAGCCTGTTTGTAGCTGCAGCCTGGTTAGAAATGCCCGCAGTGGTAATGTTATCTTGCGATATATAGCCGCTTATCTGGTAATGTGCGTCATCATTATTGGTTCTTGTAAGCCTTGTTTGACTCGTTATTTTTTGTTGCAATCTATCTGTCAGCCTTGGACTCAACTGTGGATCTACATAGCGAGCCTTATTTTCAATAAAACCTATTTTAACTGTTTTAACTTCCGGCGGTATGCTTACGTCTTTAAATGAATAAACATGACAGGATGAAAAAAACATGAGTATGAGCAAAGACGTAAGAATAAGAGTGCTTTTTGCAGAAAATAATTTTTTATTTACTGATTTTACACAACTCATATCTGCTTTCAAAATTTTCAATTTATTTGTATTCTTTTTACTTCCAATAAAAAAAGGTTCAATTTTTATAAATCCTTGCTTCTACCCGCTATTCATCAATATCATATTCTTTTAACTTTCGATACAAAGTTCTTTCACTTATTCCCAGATCACTTGCGGCATCTTTTCGTTTTCCCTTATGTTTTTTTAACGCTTTTATGATTAGTTCCTTTTCCTTGTCCATGATGTTCAAAGATTCTTCAACTTCTTCATGATGATGAATATCATCATACATAACTGGTTGGGGATGGCTAATAACATTCGGAAGCGGTTGCTGCTGTGGTTGCTGGTGATCATGAGAAACAGGTGTGTACTCATGCAACAGAGCCTCTCTCGCATAAGCGAGTGCAGGATTTGATGAAGCCGACGGAGGGTTTTGTAATATCTCTACAAACATTTTTTTCAGCTCAGTTACATCCTTTTTCATATCAAAAAAAAGTTTGTACAATATCTCTCTTTCATTAGCAAATTCACTTGTCATACTTCCATTGTGACTTCCATGGCTAGCCAAAACAGGAAGTCGGTTCATATTTGCTTCCGGCAAAAACTGCCGCAGTTGCCCCGCTGTTATCAGCTTTTCTGTACTCAAAACTGAAATTTGCTCTGCAATATTCTTTAATTCTCTCACATTCCCTTTAAATGGATAAGTAATTAACAGGTTTTTAGCCTCGTCATCGAGTTGTACGGGAGTAGTTTTATACCGTTCGGCAAAATCAATTACAAATTTTCTAAATAGCAAGATAATATCTTCAGGACGATCTCTTAGAGCAGGAACCCTGATGGGGACCGTACTGAGACGATAATATAAATCTTCACGAAACTTTCCGGTTTGAGTAAATTCGAGTAATTCTCTGTTAGTCGCTGCGATTACTCTCACATCGGTTTTTTGCACCTTCGATGAACCTACACGTATAAACTCTCCACTTTCCAAAACACGGAGCAGTCGTGCCTGGGTACCAATAGGCATTTCTCCAATTTCATCCAGAAAAATCGTTCCACCATTTACGGTTTCAAAATATCCTTTGCGGCTGTCAACAGCCCCGGTGAAGGAACCCTTTTCATGGCCAAATAATTCAGAGTCAATAGTTCCCTCGGGAATTGCGCCGCAGTTAACAGCTATAAAAGTGTTATGTTTTCTGGAAGAAAGAGCATGAATAATATGTGAAAATGCTTCCTTACCTACACCGCTCTCACCTACGATTAATACACTTAAATCGGTGGCCGCTACCTGCACGGCTACATCTAAAGCATGGTTTAAAGCAGCGCTGTTTCCAATTATTCCAAACCTGTTTTTAATTGATTGTAACTCCATCTCTATTCTTTAATATCATTTCTATTTGTTAGGTAAGAACCACTAAGTTTTTTGCTATGGTAAACCCTAGATGACGAATTTCTCGTATGAGCTCTTCTTTATCGCCATCTTTCTTTATTAAGGCTGTTCCTTACACAGTAAGCCAAGTCTATATAATTGCTCAACGTGTAGTTTTCTT
Source organism: Segetibacter koreensis DSM 18137 (assembly GCF_000374045.1). Taxonomy (GTDB): domain Bacteria; phylum Bacteroidota; class Bacteroidia; order Chitinophagales; family Chitinophagaceae; genus Segetibacter; species Segetibacter koreensis. Next base: position 66,792 of record NZ_KB893370.1, read on the forward strand.
AAGAAAGTTGTTGGTTTATATTTATATTATAAGCGTCGGTTAGTTCGGTATTATCTCGCCAATTAAGGTTGCACCTGTTGCCGAGTTCACCCTAACAATGGCATAATCTCCTTTATTAAAATTGTGACTTCCCTTAGAAAAAACGATTACTTTATTCTGGCTGTTCCTTCCCGCCCAATCGCTTTCGCTTTTTTTAGAATTGCCCTCTATTAATACCTTGAATGTCTTGCCAATATCCGAGATATTGCTTTGGAAAGACATTTTATTTTGCAATTTTACAATTTCATCCAGCCTTTTCTTTTTTACTTCCAAAGGCACATCATCTTCAAAACGGCGGGCGGCAAGTGTACCGGGCCTTTCACTATAAAAATACATATAGCTCATATCGTACTGGCTATATTCCATTATACTTAGCGTATCCTTATGGTCGTCATCAGTCTCTGTACAAAAGCCGGCAATAACATCGCTACTGATACCGCAACCGGGAATAATCTCTTTTATCCTGTCTACTTTTGATATGTACCATTCACGAGTATAAGTCCGGTTCATTAACTGCAACATTCGCGTGCTTCCGCTTTGCACAGGCAGGTGGATGTACTTACAAATATTCTCATACTTTGCAATTGTATACAACACTTCATCTGTTATGTCTTTGGGATGAGAAGTACTGAAACGAACTCTAAGCATTGGACTGATGATGGCAACCATTTCAAGCAATTTTGCAAATGTTACAATAATATCTTTTTGCTCATCTACCCAATGATAGCTGTCAACATTTTGTCCCAATAAAGTAACTTCTCTGTATCCATTAGCAAACAATTCCTCACACTCTTTTACAATACTAAAGGCATCACGACTGCGTTCACGTCCCCTGGTAAAAGGCACGACACAAAAACTACACATATTATTGCAACCACGCATAATGCTTACAAATGCCGTAACTCCATTGCTGTTTAAACGAACAGGGGAAATGTCGGAATACGTTTCATCTCTGCTAAGCAATACATTTACACCTTTCTGGCCTGTATCAGCATCTTTTATCAACGCGGGTAGAGTACGGTATGCATCAGGGCCGACAACTATGTCAACCAGTTTTTCTTCTTCCAGCAGTTTGCCTTTCAGCCTTTCTGCCATGCAGCCCAGAATACCTACAAGCATTCCTGGTTTGGCCTGCTTGGCTTTTTTGAATTCAGTCAATCTTTTTCTTACAGTTTGCTCCGCTTTTTCTCTGATTGAGCATGTGTTTACCAAAACCAGGTCGGCTTCTTCAAACTTTTTAGTTGCTCCAAAACCTTGATCCTGTAAAATAGAAGCTACAATTTCACTATCAGAAAAATTCATTGCACAGCCATAGCTTTCTATATAAAATTTTTTTTCAAAAGCATTTTCATCTATAGCAAAAGGAGCAAAAGCCTCCCCTTGCCTCAATTCATCATGCTCTTTTTTGTTCAATTCCAAAGTTTCCATCAAAAGAAAAAATTAAGGGTGCAAAAATAAGATAATTAAATGGTTAATGTCAGTTTGTCAGAGGAGGAATTTTGCAAACATATTATCATTTTGTGTTAAAAGAGAAAATATAAGCGACAATAAGTAATTTAGTAAAAGAAGGTCAGGCACAGATATTTGTTGCTTGTTTTTGTCTGTTAAGCTAGTCTTTAAACCTTACTGATTTGTCTATTATTGTAATCTTCAAACCTTATTGTATTATTTATGTTGTTGAATTAAATAATTTTATTTTAAATTCCTGAAAATGATGAAAATAGCTCGTGTAATCTTTAACACGTCAATAATTATGTCCATTTTTTCTGTTATTTCCTGCGGTAATGGAAAAACTTCTAATGATAATCAAACTGAAGGAAAACCTTCAAAATTTCATCTTAAAGAAGAGGCAGTAACTTATAAAGCAGATTCAATTACTTTAAAAGGATACGTTGTGTACGATGAAAACATAAAGGGTAAGCGCCCGGCGGTTTTAGTTGTTCCAGAATGGTGGGGCTTAAATGATTATCCAAAAAGCAGGGCAAAGCAATTGGCTGAGATGGGGTACATTGCAATGGCAGTTGATATGTATGGAAATGGAAAAACTGCTGATAACCCTCAACAGGCGCAAGAGTTCGCTACGCCTTTTTATCAAAATCCGCAACTTACCAAAATCCGTTTGGATGCTGCTATAAACAAGATAAAAGAATTTGAACAAACAGATAAAACAAACGTAGCAGCCATAGGTTATTGCTATGGTGGTTTTGTTGTTTTAAACGCAGCAAAACTTGGATCAAACCTTAAAGGCGTAGTAAGTTTTCACGGTAATCTTACAGGGGTAACTCCTCAAAAAAAGCTATTAAAAGCTAAAATACTTGTATGTCATGGTGAGGCTGATAAATTTGTAAGCCCGCAGGAGGTGGCTGCATTTAAGAAAAGTATGGACTCAGTTGGTGCTGATTATACTTTTAAATCTTACGCTAATGCAACACATGCTTTTACAAATCCTAAATCTACCGAGACAGGCAAAAAATTTAATATGCCAATTGAATATAATGCTGCTGCAGACAGCGCATCCTGGAATGATATGAAAGTGTTCTTTGGAAGAATATTTGCGGGACTGTAATAAATATAAGGTTAAAAATACCTATAAACAAAATGCGGGGCAATAGTATTTAAAGCGCGGAATTTGCGGGAGGCAAAATTTATAAATACATCTGAAATTATATGATTACTAATACGCATTGGCTTGCGTATTAGTAATTTTTTTAAACATAAAAAGTCAAGATTACATTAAGATAATTAAACAGTTTGCGCTGTCACACCTGATACCTTTCTTTCGCCAATTTGCTGGCGCCACATGGCATAGTACAATCCTTTTTCATCCAGTAGTTGAAAATGGCTACCTGTTTCGGCTACCTTGCCTTTCTCTAAAACATATATGCGGTCAGCATGCATAATTGTGCTGAGACGATGGGCAATAAGCACTGTAATTTGTTCTCTTTCGAGAGATATCTTTTTAATGGTGGTTGTTATAGCTTCTTCAGTAATACTGTCGAGGGAAGAAGTCGCTTCATCAAATATAAGCAAATGAGGGTGCCGCAGTAAAGAACGAGCAATGGATAAACGCTGTTTTTCGCCGCCGCTAAGCTTTAAACCACCTTCGCCGATCAATGTCTCAAGCCCTTTATCTGCTTTGCTTAAAATATAGGTGCAGCTTGCTTTTTTCAGCACATCCCAAAGTTCATCATCTGTAGCATCCGGGTTTACAAACAAAAGGTTTTCTTTTATTGTTCCGGCAAATAACTGTGTGTCCTGTGTTACAAATCCTATCTGTCCACGAAGCTCGTCAAAGTCCAAGTCCTGACCGCTCACTCCGTTATAATAAATGCCCCCTTCCTGCGGGCGATACAACCCCACCAATAGTTTCACCAGTGTACTTTTTCCTGCACCTGACGGTCCTACAAAAGCGATTGTTTCACCCTTTTTTACATCAAAATTTATATTGTCAAGTGCTTTGTATTGTGCTGACTGATGTTTAAAGCTTATGTTTCTAAACTCAAGTTCATTTATTCCGCCGATTACCACCGGATGTTCAGGTTTAGGCTCTACTTTTCTAAGCATCAAGTTATGAAAATTGTTTATGGAAGCTTCGGCTTCGCGATAGCTCACTATGATGTTCCCAATCTCCTGCAAAGGACCAAAAATAAAAAAGCTGTAAAACTGTAATGCTATCAGCTCACCTGTCGTTAGTATATTTCGGTAGATGAGCCATACTAAAGTGAATGTGATAACCTGTCTTAAAAAATTTACAAGCGTTCCCTGTATAAAGCTCAACGTGCGGATACTTTTTACTTTACGCAGTTCCAGACCAAGAATTTTGTATGTATTGGTATTAAGACGTTTTACCTCCTGCTCAGTAAGGCCGAGACTTTTAACAAGTTCAATATTGCGAAGGCTCTCTGTAGTTGTACCTGCAAGCATTGTTGTTTCCTTCACAATATTCTTTTGAATGGTTTTTATTTTTCTGCTCAAAAGATTTGTTACTATTCCTAACACAAGTACACCTCCAAAATAAACCGGCATTATGCTCCAGTGCTTGCTGGTGGCGTAAATCGAAATAAATACAAGGCTTACCAATATGGCAAACAAAACATTTATAACGAGGCCTATAAATTTTTCTGTATCCGTTCTAACCTTTGTTAATATAGATAAGGTTTCACCACTGCGCTGGTCTTCAAAATCCTGGTATGGAAGGCGCATGCTATGTCTTAATCCATCAGTAAAGATTTTGGCACCAAATTTTTGTACAATAACGTTCACCACATAATCCTGGAACGCTTTGGCTATCCGACTGACCATGGCTGTGCCCACCAACAGACCGAGAAGCCCTAACACCCCCCAGACAAACTGGTTTTGTGTACGTGGAATTGTTTTTTTTGCATCAAAATGATACGGATGATTTGCGAACTTATCAATCAGTTTCCCTATTAACATAGGGTCAAACATAGAGAAGACCTGGTTTATGGTTGCCAGTAGCAAAGCCAATGCGATCAACCATTTATATGGTTTTAAATATTGTAATAAAATTTTCATAAGTGTATAATAATTATCAAAAGTCCGACATTAAAGCTAAGAAATTATAAATTGCGATAAAAGGGATATTTAAAAAACTGCTTTTGAAAGAAAAAGTTTCAAAAAGTCCACTTTTTATAATAGCTTCCCAGTTGATTCTTTCTAGAAAAAATGCCATAAAAAAGTTTGAAAAACTATTAAAGAAAGTCGTGATAAAAGGACAGCCACAAAATGCTTCAAAGTTTAATAGGTATCTCAATAAACCAAATTTTAAAAAGCGGAGATGTTACTCCTTTTTTATTTTATTAGGCAAGCAAAAAATAACAGAGGTATCAGAAATTGCGCTTATTCAAATTCTTATTGCAACTTTAAACCTTAACGCTTCTTTATACGGCAGTTGCCTTAGTAATTGCTATAGCAGAAGTACATTTGTTACATGAAGTATAGCTTTACATTACTTTATTTTTTACTGGTTCTAACGATTAGCGCAGGCGCCCAAAATATCACCGGCATCTGGAAGGGATATTTTGTTCAGAATAATTTTGGCTTTTCGGAAGAGCGGTACAAATTTGAAGTTCAGATAGAGCAACTTCCTAATAACGGGCTTAACGGTGTTACCTACTCTTACAGGACAACCGTTTTTTATGGCAAGGCAGAGGCAAAGGGTATTTATACAAAAAAGACTAATAATATTTTATTAAACGAAATAAAATTAGTAGACCTAAAAATTGCTGACCAAAGCCAGCCATGTCTCATGACATGCTATCTTGAATATGATAAGATGGGCGATATCGAAACCCTGACAGGAACATATTCAAGCCGGAACGTAAAAAGCAATTCAGATTGTGGCATTGGAAAAGTGTATTTGGAAAAATCAACAGAATCTGATTTTTATAAAGAAGACTTCCTGGTAAAAAGAGAAAATGAATTAAAGAAAAAAGACAAGTCTCATAAAACTGCAAGAAATAATTCTGGTAAAAAACGGGCTATAAAACCCGGAGCAGAAGCTAACCTGATATCACAACCAACAGATGAAGATAAGCCTGTAGCAAAAAATAACGCTCTTAAAAAATCAGTTAAGCCTAAAGTCACAGAAAAGCCGGTAACCAGGTCAGAGAAAAAAGTAATTCCGCCACCACCTACTGTTAACGAGCCTAAAAAAGACACTGCAACAGTTGCTGCTCCACCGCCACCAGTAATAAAAACTTTACCGAAGCCTGAGGTTCTTATAAAAAGGGATAATAACCTGGTTAAAACTATTACAACTTCCGCGAAAGAATTTAAAATTGAATTGTATGATAATGGAGAAATAGATGGAGACCGTATTTCGGTGTATCATAACAACGAATTAATCGTAAATAATAAAATGCTTACTGATAAGCCTATTAGTTTTACTATCCATGCAGACGAAAACTCTGGAGTACATGAGTTTGTGATGGTAGCTGAAAACCTCGGATCTATTCCTCCTAATACTTCTTTAATGATTATTACAGCCGGCAGCAAACGATATGAACTGTTTGTTACATCAACAGAACAGAAAAATGCTGTTGTAAGAATCGAGTACAAAAAAGAATAATAACTTCCTCTATTTGTCTTAAAGTAGCTTGTATAAGATGTAAAGCTTTTTTATTCTTTTCTTCCAATACGTTTCTCACCTTTTGTACATAACTATTTACAACATTCTTTTTTATGCACAAATAACGCTTTAAAAATATTCCATAGAAAATTTCGAATTCTCATACATTAATTATTTAAAAGCAAAGTTAGTCCGACCGGATGAATCGAGACTCACAATATAATTCAATTGTTTTCAAAAGTGCCTGTTTTATTCTTAATGCTTTCTCAATTAATCTTCCAAAAAAATGAAATAACTAATCGTTTAATTAATTTGATTACTTATTTTTAGTTAAATTTCCTTAAACTTATAACGCCTGCTAAACATTAAAAAACGATTGATATGATTTCACATGAAGTAGATGCAATTCACACAGCACGTCAACTTAAACGGGATGAATTACCTCCTTTTAAAAAAGAACCTTTTGTTCATCAACGACTTTTTTCGTTAGATGCATTAAGGGGGTTTGATATGTTTTGGATTATGGGAGCGGAAGAAATTTTTCATTCACTTGCAAAAGCTACCGGTTCTCCTGTTATAGGTGCAGTTGCAAATCAGTTTACGCACCCTGACTGGAACGGTTTTCATCTTTATGATCTTATTTTTCCTTTATTTCTTTTTTTAGCAGGAGTAGCAACACCCTACTCAGTAGGCAGAGAACTTGAAAAAGGAAAATCAAGAAGCGAGTTGGTACTAAGAGTTATAAAAAGAGGATTGATACTCGTGTTATTAGGTATTGTCGTTAACAATGGCTTACAAATCAAACCACTTGCCGAAATCAGGTTTCCTTCGGTCTTAGGAAGAATCGGTATAGCATATATGTTAGCAAATATCATCTACTTGTATAGCCGTCAGCGTGCACAGATAATATGGTTTGCTTCATTATTAATTGGTTATTGGCTGCTTCTTAAATTTAATTCTGCCCCCGGCTTTCCAGCTGGCGACCTGACTATGCAAGGAAATTTTGCGTCGTACATAGACCGCACTATTATACCGGGTAAATTATACCTTGGCATTCATGACCCGGAAGGTCTTGTTTCCACTATCCCTGCTATCAGTACAGGTCTTTTGGGAATATTAGCAGGAACTCTTTTAAGAAATGAACATCTGTCACAAAATAAAAAATCGCTTTATCTTGCTGTGACCGGAATTATTTTTTTAGTACTTGCTCAACTGTGGAATTTAGATTTCCCCATCAATAAGAATTTGTGGTCGAGCTCGTTTGTACTGCATGTAGGCGGCCTCAGCCTCCTTTTACTTTCGTTGTTTTATTACGTTATTGATGTGCTCGGGTACAAACAATGGGCCTTTTTCTTTAAGGTTATAGGAATGAACTCAATTCTAATATATATTTCGGGCAAATTTATTAATTGGGAGTATACAACAAATGGCTTTTTTAAATGGCTTGGACAACTCGTCGGCGATCCTTTTAATATTGTTGTAATGGCGATATGTTTCGTTGCCATAAAATGGTTATTCTTATACTTTATGTACAGAAAGAAAGTCTTTTTACGGGTATAAAACCGGTGCTTATCCAACTTTCTTTCCACCGATACTTTACAATCATAACACTTTGTTTGCCATAGGATATGGACCTTTGCTATATTAAAGGTGGTAAGAATGGATATAGAAAAATTAGAAGAAATAATACATACAATGTCAAAGGGAGATACAGGTACAGTTGAATTATTATTCAAAAGACCGGGAGGACGAAAACATCTTGAGAGTATAGTACTGGTTGTTATAGCTACCTCACCTTACTTACAGGAAGAAAAAGTTGATTTATTCAGGGCTTTTGTAAAAGGATTAGATAAGATAGAGAAAAGAATAAAGCGCCAAAAGGAAGGGGAGAAAATTTTAGGGCAAATATATTTGTAGGAGTTTAACAGCCTATATAACTGTAAGTTGATGACAAGTTAATAACGGTACGACCGTACATACTTGTAAACGTACCGTTATTACTGTTCGCAAATATAGCGATAATACTCCATCAAGTCTTTGGGAGAAATACCAATTGAGTTATTAAAGACGGTTTCATAAAGAGATTCTTCTAACATGTTTTATACTTTTAGATTTATTTTAATTAATGCTAACAAAATTGAAAATAATAACGACAGTTCTGTGAAGATTATTATTTGCGGCTGATATTAATTGTAGCCGGTATCTATGCAAGATAAATTAGAGTCAAACAAGTAATAAGGGTTTGGTTTCGATTAAAAAAGAAGTGCACAGCGGGGTAAAATGTGCTGGCAAAGATTTAGTATTAGACTTAATTGTATTCTTTTTGTAGAACTTCATTTAAATATTCATTGTAAAAATTATGGTACAGTATAATAATTTCTTCATGCGTAGCCCTGAGGGTGAAAATGATGGTGGTAACATTAGCCAAAGCGAGAATGACAAAAAAAGCTTGAGGTCAGAACAATCTGCTGATAAAAAAGAAGAGGAAAATGAAAAAAAACCTTTGATGGAGAAGATTCACGACGCCTTGCAGGATTGGTCAAATGAAGACCAGCGGGAACAGGATTTTGATGATACAAGGCCATAAAGATAGATTCAATTAGGTATTTAAACGGCTGTGCATTCATAATACAAGCTTTGTAACAATCAAATGTTGCAATAACAAAGCCTATAGAATTAATTACCAAAATACTTCCAATAAATTAATAAGTAGCAAATGAAGGAAGTTAATTCTTCGAGTGCTTATATCCATTCTATTGTTCTAACTAACATCTACCAAAAAAACCGAGGTTTTATAATAATACATCTTCTCTTAATTACAGATTTCCAACAAGAGAAACTGACTTGGCGCGAATACTCTGCTCACTTTTAGTGGAACCTTAATTAGTTTTCGTAGGCATTATTGCTTGCGAAATTCTTTTTGTGTTTACACCAGCCAAAGAGGTCTTTATTAAGTTTCCTCTAATACACCATTGAATTTCTTACATATTATTTAAAAATATTATGTATTATACATATAATGTTTTAATTTTATATAAAGTGCCACTCTATTCAAAATTAACCTAGAAAACCCGGCGAAACATCAATTTCCATATTAACTTAAAATCAAAACAATTTTATTATGAAAAAGTTATTTGTAGTAGTTGTAGCAGCATTTATCTATTCAAACTGCACTAAAGACGAAGCCGTATTACAACAAAAACAGTCACCTGCGTTAAGTACTTTTAATACTGGTCATCGTGTGGCAGCAAGAGACGCCAGAGAAGAATTTGCGACATTAATTATCGACTGGACAAAATGGGTTTATGGAAGAAACGCGAACATCTCACCCATTAATGACAAGAATGGGAACCTACAATATCTTGCACAACCTTATTCTTCTGGTATTTTTATGCTTGCGGGAAGCTCTAGCCAAGACAGAGTGAATAGGACAGTTACCATCCGCTTGAGTGAATATCAGTATGTATTTGTTCCATTGATAACTGTAGCTGCCTGGTATGATGATTGTGATCCTAGTTTTGGACCACAACCAGGTCAGACACCGGAAGACTTTTTTCACGGTATTATGAAAAAGTATTTCCAAGGCCCCAACGACCTTACGTTGACATTTGATGGCGTATCGCTTCTACCAAAACCTCAGGAAGACTTAAGACACAATTCAGGTATATTTGAATTTCATGTAGATCCTTCTAATAATATAATCGAAAAGAAACCCTGTAATACCCCTTTGAGCACTACCTATACCGATGGATACTGGGCCAAAGTCCAACTTCCGCCCACACCTGGTGATCACATCCTAACAATAGGCGGTGCACTTACAGCAGTTGGCTTTACAAATAGTGTTGAGTATACAATTCATGTTAAACCTTGATTTGTTAATAAGTCTAATAAACCGGAAGAGTTGTGATAACAAAAAGCGCAACAGTAGATGAAGCTGATTTTTATTTTGGTTTGTTAACCAGCCATTCTGACTGTTTACCTTAATAACATTCGACAACTGTTTTTGCTGACGCGAATCTTATTCATCCTCTAAATTTGTAAGACAAAAACAACAAGGATAATTTATGTAAGTATGGAAGATTGATTACCTGGAAGTTCTTGTTCCCTGTGCTCTAAATGAAAAACATTGGAAAATTCACCTACAATTGCTTTTTCATTTTGGAATCTGAGCTTTTCTAATTTAAGAGATGCGATATCTTCCGCAAAAACTTTTCGGTACATAGGATGCATAGTACCCCCGGTAACGCCTGCCGGTTTTGTTGGATCGTACTGGAATTGTGGATCTACCAAAGTTCCCCGGGGGTACATAATGCCAGGGATGCCTCTGCCCCGGAAATCAATGTTAGCCGGATGATCCAAGCCAAGCGTATGACCATACTCATGAGCAGCAGTTGTTGAGCCTATATATAAGTTTTCAAGTTTAAAATAACCACTGTTGCAACCGAGACCATCGACAAAAGATATATTTCCGCTCGCGTATTCCTCAATTCTGAAATAATTATTACGAGGGTCTGTATTGCTATAAACTTCTTCTATATCAATAGAGGGACGCAATTCTGCCGTAATCCTGAAGCTTACACGAAGAGGAACTTTTTTAAAGTAAATTGTTCCTTTGGGTTCGTTCCACATCGTTTCTATTTCTTCCCTTATTGCCTCAGTAACCTTTTCGCCAGCAGCATTCCCATACGTGATGATGTGTGATTTAATAATAACTGTATTGTGAATACGATCTAATTCTACCTCTCCCATTATGTTTATTCCTTTTAATTTCAATCGATTGATAAAAAAACTTCTTTTAGAAAGATCCTTCCATTTTAATTTATAGAGGGGATCATTAATTTTTATAGTTGCAATAAATAGAAAGCCAAACAATAGGATAAGTTACTATAAAATTAGTTTTTAGAAATTTACTTACGTGAATTCTTTTTTATCCCCCTCACAGGTATTTATTCAACTACTGTATTGAATATTTTCCGTTAAGCTTACAAATTAAAAATTTTAAAGCTTTAAATGTAAATAGTGGTTTATTGGCACAATTTTATAGTGCTTATAAATTAAAGCATGATCCCAACATTTGATTTGAGAATTGGAAACTGGATAACTGAATCAGAAGTTAAATATTGCGTAACAGGTATTTCCGAAACGAAAGTGCATTTTAAAGGACAGAAAGGAGCCTTTGGCCCCGAAAACCTGCACCCGATACCAATAACACCGGAGATACTTGCAATGGCTGGCTTTAAACAGCGGGGAAAAACAAGTTTATATGATAAGTTTCCGGATGAAGGTTTTACATACGAATTATATTCGCATAAAATGATGCTTTTTCACCGTCCGGACAACACCCTGTGTCATTGGCTAAACACCAGAATTTTCTTCGTGCATCAACTACAAAATTTCTATTATTATTTAACAGGACGGGAAATCAATGTACCCTTTTAACGATAAATCCTGGAGCGAATTAAGTAACTCTAATTTTCGCTCCAGGCTAATAAAAGTTTTAAATCAAATAAAATAAGTAGTTAAGATAGTTAGGTGAATGAACATAAAGAGGCTACATGATCTTTACTTCCATCAATAACCCATGCGTCTAATTGCGCAGGGTCTTTCATTTGTTGTCCACGGTTTCTTGGAACTACAATGTAGCCACATTTAATATCATTTAATGCCGTCATATCTGTCCACAATTTTTCTATTTGCGCAACCGGGTAAATATCTTCCTGTCCGTGTCCCCAACGATATTTCACGTCTTTAATTGTTACATAGGTGGGAATGCGATGTGCTACACTTCTAACAGCTTTAGCCAATAGTGCTTCATCTCCTTTTTTAAGATCTTCTCTTGTAAGATTAAAAAGTTTCAAAAGGAGGTCAATTTGTATCCAGGTGGTATTAGAATTGTAGTAGCTTAAAGCAAGTTCATCTTCCTCGCGCGGTTGCGCCAACCCTTCCAGTAACCGTACTCGTCCGTTAACGCGGGCAAGTCCACCTCCCCGATCTTCAATTCTTCTGGCAATAACTTCAAAAGTAAGCACATTACCTGACTGCAAATGATGGCCAAGCGCACCAGGATTTATATCTGCGCCCAATGTGTCTACGTTGTGCAGCATTATTGTTTCGAGTTGAGGACGTTGTTCTAAAAGTTTAGCCAGCACGCCATTACGCAACAAATTCGAAACTTCATACCAGTGACCCAAAGGGGAAAATCGTTGTGCAGCTATATTATCGACGTAATCACTTCCTTCTCCTTTTGACTTGGCCCAGGCGATCATACTTTGTCTTACTGCATCACGAACTTTTTGTTTATTTTCATCTAATGTTTCCTGCGGCATTTCTTCCCACATAAATCTTAAATCGCGCTCCATGGGTACATATCGCTGTCCGATAGAACGGCCAGGCGAGAGAAAAACTGTACCATCATATCCAAAATTCTCAGTTTGTTTGAGTTTTTTATAAATTGGGTCATGAGTAAGGTAGCTGGTGGCTATTATATGCGGAATAGAGGCGTTATATTTTTCTGCAACCTTGCGGGTTTTAGCTAAATGTATTTCAAGAAAACTTCTATGAGTGCCTTCTACCTCTACAAACGGATTAATAGCTTTAATAACACCCGCGCCTTTGGTCCATCGGCTGCCCACCCCTGCAGCTAAACTCATTACAGCTACCCTTCCGGCTTTTATAGCTTCTTCACCAGCAAAAGTAGCAGAGGTTATATTTTCCATTTTTACCACGTCCTGTGGTTCAACATCTTCAATTGTGGTCTCGGCAGGCAAGCGGTTACGGGAAAGACCGATGCGCCCCTTCTGTATTTCTTCCCTTATTTCTTCGTGCTGAATAAAATCAAATCCATTCTCTTTTTTTATATTATCGGCTTTCTCATTTTCATTGCTTCTGTTACTTTGAGAGCTTGGATCAGAGACTTTAAACAAATTACTTATTATCGTTCTGAGAAGCGGGTAAGCAAGGTTATTCTGTTCGCAATGTGTAGTAAAAAAATCAATTTCTGCTCTACGTATATAAGCAATGGAAGAAGGTTCTTTACGTACAAGCTCGGATACATGAATAGCATAATATTGCTCAGGCATTAGTGCTTCAGGTCCTTCGTGTATTGTTGCCCATGTACCTTTATAATTTATACTCCAGTTGTACACAACCGGTTCCATGGCAAAAGGCAAAGAAGCAGAAAGCTCTTTTTTCGTTTCATGAAGAATATTTAATACCCTCATTTTATAGTGCTCATGCTGATGAGGATTTACAAACATTCCCATACCGCCGCCAGACATACCGCCTAACATTAAAAACCCGTAATAATCTTCACCAAATTCTTTTTTTGCCTTCGCAATTATTTGTTCGGTATAATATGTTGAAGCCCAGGGAATAATAGTTTTAATTGGCCCTTCAAAATTTCGGGCAGTATTAGAAGCTAGTTTTTTAATATCGCCTTCCTTAATTGAAGCGATTATATTGTCAAAAATATCATTCGTCTGCTGACGGGCGAGCCACTCTTTTTCTCCACGCAACAAGTATTTCTCTGAAACCATTTCAAGAATAGGTCCTACGTTCGAAGCCATTCCCCCATGCATCAGCACCAGGGAATTGACAATTTTGTTACCCATCTCAGGATGAACGTCTTCACCTTGCAATACGGTGTGCTTAGGAAGCAATGTTCCCCGGCTTACACCAAATTCAGGATCTGCCTGTTGTGCAAAAGTACCCTGTATCGCTTTTATGCCGGGCCAAACTCCACCCGAGTCTTGCCAACCTCCTCCCGATCCACCGATCCATTCTCCTAAAATAGCACGCGATGCTACAAGACGTCGTTCACTTTCCTCGAGTCCTCCCTCAAGGCTTTTAGTTTGACCTGTTGCCCTCATGAGCAACGTTATGATAGAACCTAACAGATTAGTAGAGACCGCAAAACGCGAACCCTTCGGAATATCGTTTACTTTAGTCACCAGCTCAATACCCATTCCTGGAGCAACAATGCGGGATAAAATATTTGCTAATGATTGATTGGTTCCCTCAAAAGAAGGGGGGATTAAGCCAGAAGCAATTACGCCGGCTTTTACCAAGCTTAAATGGTCATTGCCAAAATTAAAAAGATCGGCTAGGTCTGTTATATCTTTTGTTGTATTAAGGTCAATACTGGTTAAGCGCAAAACAGGTTCTGCAATTACACGTATATAACTGTGCAATGGCGGTCTTATATCTTTGTCCCGGCCAAAGACACCCAGGTTAATTGATAAATTAATCACACGCGCACCTTCCGGGTAATCCATACCAAGAAAGAAGATATCTGACCAGGCACTGTGTGTAAGATCCATACGTACCGAAGTATGCTCATGCAAAACAGGAAAGAACAAGGATCCTTCCTGTCGTTTCAGTAGTTTCTGGTGAATACGAATTGGATGCTCCTCTTCGTGTCCGACTCTAAACATCCATTGGTTACCTTTACTTGATCGTACGCTTTTTCTAACCTGGTCAGCCAGTGTTTGAAAAGACAAATGATGATAACTTTCGGCAAGAGCACTAAATAAGGTTGCATTGGGCCCATTTACTTCCAGCTCCTTTAAAAAAGTAGTTATCGCTTGCTCAAATCTACGGCCCAGCAAATCTTCAAAACCAGCGTAGGGAATTTTTCCCGCAGAAGGAGTTTCAGGTGCTTCCATAAGAAAAAAACGAAAGCCTGCATATAAAAATAAAATGGCTCTTACCTTATCATATAAGTTTGGCGTCGATTTTCTGAAACTATCTAATTCTATTAACGCTTTAAACAAATCTTTTGATGACAATCCTCTGCTTATTTCATAAAAAGACCTGTTTCTTTTTGTAGTATCGGCAGAAGTAATAGTTTCTATAAAAACATTCATGTTATCTTCTCTAAAATTTTTATTTGTGCGATTTGTGCTTGTAACCCATTTAAATGCTTTTACAATAATTGCAATAAAAAGTACAAGCCTTTATGCTAATGATTATTTCCAGTTTCGGCCATTCGCTTCAGCAAGTAAATCCACCAGGGTTGTCAGCGTTTCTTCACGTGCTTCTCCAGCCAAGCCTAAAGCCATTTGGGCACGTAAATAACCATTTTTTCCACTGAGATCATAACGGCTTCCTTTCATTTCTAATGCTAGATACTTTTCTGTTTGAGCTAACTCCATCAAACTAGGGGTGAGCAAAACATTGGAAGACTGTTGTTTTATTTGTTGCTCCAGCAATTGAAAAATAATAGGCGTAAAAACATGCATACCAAAAAAACACAGGTAGTAACCAACACGAAGACCTGGAGTTTGCAATTCAAGTTCAGCTAAACTCAGTGACGGTTTTTCAATAATTTTTTCTATCTGGTAAACGCCCTTGTGATTAGGTAGCTGCTTACCGGTAAGGGTTCCGTAGCGGGTAATCTGATGCTCAATAGTAGGGTTGACTGCAGAAACAGAACAAGCTTCGGTGCTTGCGAGATCAATTAACTGCCCCGCGCATCTTTTTTTCAAGAGATTAGAAACATATAGATAATCACCGAGTAATAGAAGAAAAGGTTCGTCATTTACAAACTCCTTTGCACAGTACACGGCGTGACCGTAGCCTAACGGCTCTTTTTGCTCAATAAATTGTGTATAATCAAGCAAGTGATTTATTTTTTCAGCTTCTGCAGTAGCCCAGCCAACATTTTTAAAAGATTTTGCAAGGTTATCACGCAAAGAAGTGAATGCATTAACATACCGTTGTCCATCTCCCGGAGCACAGATAATGCAAATTTCTTCGACACCGCTTGAAAAAGCTTCTTCCACAATTATTTGTATAACAGGTTTATGCAGACCATCAATATCCATGACCGGCAGCATGGCTTTTTGAATTGTATCCGCTACCGGATATAATCTTTCGGCCCGGGCAGCCGCAGTAATCACTGCTTTTTTAATTTTCATTAGTAGATTTTTAATTCCTTAAGCTTAGACGAATTTGACCGCAAAATAGTTATATAAACTTCTTTTAAAAAAGTAAATATTAAAAAACACTTCCCGTAAATCTATTGAAATAAGTACTGTTTCTATCTTTTGCAGGTTATTTCATACCAAAAATTAAATAAGCAACCCTGAGGTTTCTTTAAATCAATGTGTAATTGAATCGTATTTTAAATTTAGAAGTAGCCTAAAGAAGAAAAAGAAAAATTTTAAAAAAGGGCACAAAATTGTCTTATTGCGCCCTTTCAAAATGGATTAGTTAATTATGTTGATACATGTAATTTAATAGCCTTCAGCCCGCATTATTACATACATTTAATTTTACTAAGCAAAAATTGATTTCAGGAAGCGATCAAATGCCATTAAACAACAAAGGGAAAAACTGACCTTCCATTTTCTGGCCTTTTGGTACTACCGGAACTCCTGCAAGCAATGGTTCATTACTGTCAGATACAACGCCATCAGCAAAAGCGTTTATTACAAATGCACGACGTGGTCGTGAGCTTTTATTCTCACCGCTACCGTGTAGCGTAAGTGAATGATGAAATATTGCTTCTCCTGCTTTTAGGGGAGCGAACTGGGCATTGTCAAATTGCTTCTTCTGTTCTTCACTTAAAAATTCCCTGATACCGTGAAGGTCACCGGCGATTACAGGCTTTGGTAAAAGTCCCCATTTATGACTGCCCGGAATATATTGTAAACAACCGTTTTCTTCCGTAGCATCATCTAAAGCGCACCAACAGGTTATGTGTGCGATGGGCTTCGTTCTTGTCCAATAAGAATAATCTTGGTGCCAGGCAACTACCCCACCCTGTTTTGCCGGCTTGTAGAAAATTTGATCGTGCCAAAATCTTACCGGCTTATCACCTAAAAGCTGACTTGCGGCGATAATAAAAGCCGGGTTCCATAACACATCATGCAAACCTTTCGTAATTCTCCACTCACCCAACGCATGAAAAAGGATGGTTTTAGGATCAGTTGATTCGTTGCTGTTGTATTCATAAAAAAGAGAATTGTCTCGACCGTTGTTGATTAACTGAAAAAGTTCTTCTCTTAGTATTTCAAGTTGATTTTCGTTAATCATCTTAATACCAGGCAGGTAGCCGTTCTCATTAAAAAAATTTACCTGGTCATTGGTAAGACGATACTGATCCCACTCCTTTGCAGTTGTAGGCCATGGAAACAAGTTTGCAACCTGCTGATGAAATTTACTTAAATCTTCATGCATATTTTTTACTTTAATTCTTTTTACCGTTTATACTACTACACCTCTCTTATTAGGAAATTTGGTAGCCTTGCTTTTAAACCAAAATCCAAAAGTGTAAAATTTTATTGTTTTTTATCGAATTGAGACAAGTTCAACTTCGGATTTATTCGTTCATTTGATGAGCCCATGTTATCCCATGTAATCTTTTCGTGTGCTTGGGCTGCATTTATTTCGGAAATGGCTGTAAGAGTAGATTCTAAATAAGGGGCAATCTATTTTTACGCATGAACTTGTTCCTTTTCTTCACAAGAAGCATATTCGGTTTGTTTGAACTTTAATCTAACTTTTTGTCATTACATTTTATAAAAATCAAGATTCTCTGTAATACGCCTGCCGTCTTTTACAAATACCTCAATGTACCTGGTGATCCTTCTCTTAGCCTCTTGTATATCCATATTATTGAGGTTGATATTAAGCAGGTCTATAAACCAGGGAAGTTTTACCTTGCTATGGATGTATGCAACAGCTATCTCTCTGGCAATTGGTAAAGTAGTAGTTTTTGAGTTTTCAAAAACATCTTTATTGCCTGCTTTCAACAATTTTTCATATTCTTCTTCTAAAAGCTTTTCAAACAAAACCATAGAAAAAGTATCTCCTGCCTTTGTTCCCGTGTGCGTATCTTCGCGAGTAAGTTTCGCGCCTTTGTGTACCCATTCCCACAAAATACTTAACCTTATTTCGCCTGTAGCCATATCTTCCATCAGGTACAGAACATCGTCATTTCCGAAGAAATCCGCAGCTTTAAGCGCTGCAGCCTGCATTCCCTGTCCAAATGCGTTTCCATATTGAATAGCAACACTAAGCAGGTTTCGGGCACCCCGTATAGTTGTAGGCGCAGGCTCGATAAGTACCAAACCATCTGCATCTTGTTGGGTATAGGTTAATCGTGGGAATTCTCTTCCCAATTGGTTTGGCTGACCTATCTTTTCCCATACTGGTCGTACAATATTTACCATTTTCCAATGTGCGACCCATTTTCCGCTGGCTCCTTCACGCTGCTCCCGCTCAGCGCCCGCTACTGCCTTTTTCATGCTGGCAGATACACCTTCTTCAGAACCTACCGGTATATTTGGCTCCATACCTCCCTGCCATAGTGCAAAATTTCCATTGATATCAGGTGTGTTAACAGCACATCTTACCCGGTGTTCATAATTGCGCATATAGCCATATGTCATTGTAATCGCCTCAATATCGGGATTGATAAAGCTTCTATCCCAGGCCATCGCATCAGCTACACTATTAATGTAATCCCACCGCCCGGTGTTGTAACCGACAAAATGTTTTCCCAGCGCTGCACGTATCTCCATTAACTGGTATGTGGCCTCAAGCTGTTCTACAAGTACATAGACTTTAATAGCTCCTTTAGGGAGACCAAGATGCTCTTCAAGAGCGGTAATCATGTCATTCCAAAGAGCTGCTTCACCTGCCGTTTGAATTTTTGGCAAATACAATACAATTGAAGAATCTGCTTTTTGCAGCTCCTGGTAGTTGTTGGCTACATATAATGTCATATCAACAATAGATGCCGCCATTGCAACACCATCACCATCCAACATGTGCCTATCATCGAGGTGAAGGCCACGCGCACGAAATATCTTTGTAGTAAAGTCCAGCTGTTGTTTCCAATTTGTAATAATACTATGTCCAAAGAAACTCATAGACCAACGGTTCATTTCTGCTGCCACTACCTCTGCAACCTTTGAAAATACCGGGTCTTTGCTAATTGCAAGTTTTAAACTTCGTTGGTTATCCAGAGACATGGCTTGTACTTGCCCAAGTGCATCCTCAGCATCGAACATCCATCCATCAGCACCGCTAAGCAAGGCATAAGCAGCATTTCGAATACTGCTCTCAACAGGGGCATAGGGTTTGGCAGCGGGACCTGTTCCCTGTATCCATTGCCTTTGAAGATCAGGTGGAATAACAGCGCCTTCAAATTTACCATCCCGGGCATCCTGTACCTTTATATTTGTTCTTGGAATATAGCTTTCAGGATCAGGAAATGTTATTCGCTTTTGTTGCTGCTGTCTATCTGATCTTCGCTTTATCCGTGCCTCCATAGCCTCTTTGATATCTATGTTAAAATGAGCAAGCGCTGAAATAGCTGAAAGAGCTTCAGGCGTATAAACATCGCTGTAGGTTGCCTGCAAGTTTCCATTAATTGTAACGTTTTTTGTCATGCTATTGAAAGGGGTGTTGTTCAAAAGAGTTAAAGAATTTTATGAATACAAAGAAGGGTTTGATGAATTTTTTTAAAACTGATTTTCTCTCATTTTAGTATAAATACAGTCATTGATAAAGGTCCATGCGCACCAAGCACCAGTGCTTGTTCGATGTCTGCGGTTTTGGACGGCCCGCCAATGAAACCTCCAAAACCATAACTACCTAAACCTATTTTTTCATAAGCTTCGTGAAGTGTGGGAACAATGCTTTCAGCAGTAATAATTATAGCGAGATGCTGGCATATATAGGGAATGATTCGCTGGCCCATATATTCATCAGTTAACCATACTGCTCCATTTTCTGCAACAGAAAATGGAGCCCGTATAACGGCTAGTTCAACATCTTCATAAGTATGAGGATCTACGGTAGCTGATATAAGTTCGGCGCTATCACTTAATTCTGGTAATGTAGTTACTATCCGTTTAGTTACATCAAAATGCTCGTTGATCAAATCTTTAACGGAGTCCAAATTATCAACGATAAAAGCAGAACCACCAATGGTTTTAAAAACGTCAACATATCTTTGGATAATATCATTCTTATCACCCTTAAACATGCTTATATCGGGTAGAACTGTTGTTTGAGGTTGATTTTTTAAAACTGCTTCCAGTATTTTTTCTCTGCTACTCATAAAAGATTGTGCACTGTTTAAAGATTTTTTTACAAGGGAGAACATTATTACAATTAGGTTTTAGCTGTCTTTTGCTTTTAACGCTTTGGCTCATTTTTAGCGTACCACTCTGCAAAAGACTCCTTTGGTCCTTCCGGCATGTCACGTTGCTTGTACCATGGATTGAGCTTATTATTCACTACAAAGGGTATGTTATGTAAGAACCATCTTCCTGCTTTACCGGCATTTGTAAATGTACCAGGAGAAGACAGCGTCCACGCCATGGCTTTCATGCCTAAAGCTTTTGTATTAGCCGCACAGCCTTCCTTAACTATCACCTGCCTCCACTTATATAATTGTTCGTGAATATTAATTTTTACAGGGCAAACATTTGAGCATGATCCGCAAAGAGTAGACGCATACGGAAGATCTGCATGTTTTTTCATATCAAGATTAGGCGCAAGGATAGCCCCGATAGGCCCGGAGATGGTATTATGATAACTAAGACCGCCACTCTTCCTATAGACAGGGCACGTATTCATACAACCGCCGCATTTAATACACTTTAAAGAGTCTCTAAAGTCTGTACGCCCCAACTGTCGTGTTCTTCCGGCATCTACCAGTATGAGATGCATCTCCTGCCCTTTCCGCGGTTTTTTATAATGGCTGGAATAAATTGTAATGGGTTGCCCTGTTGCGCTCCTTGCCAGTAATCTTAAAAATATGCCGAGATGCTTTTTTTGGGGAATAATTTTTTCAAGACCCATTGACGCAATTTGCACTTCCGATAAATGTGCGCCCATATCTGCATTTCCTTCATTGGTGCATACAACATATTCACCTGTTTCTGCAACTGCAAAGTTTACTCCTGTAAGCGCTGCACGACGGGTAAGAAATACATTTCTCAAATGTTTTCGGGCAACTCTTGTAAGCAATGTGGGATCGGACAAACCTTTTTCGGTTCCCAAATGCTCATGAAACAATTCGCCTATTTCTTCCTTCCTTTTGTGAATACAGGGGAGTACTATGTGGCTTGGCGGTTCGTTGTCGATTTGCTGTATATATTCTCCAAGATCAGAATTGATCACATCAATCCCACGTTCTCCCAGGTATTCATTCAAATGGCACTCTTCGGTAAGCATAGACTTACTTTTTACCATCTGGTTAATTTCCTTAGCCTTTAAAATAGAATATACAATTTCGTTATGCTCTTGTGCATTTTGAGCCCAATGTACTATTATACCATTTTTTGTAAGATTTGCCTCAAATTGCAAAAGGTATTCATGTAGATTTGATATCACATTGCTTTTAATCTTCGATGCAGCTTCACGTAATTGTTCCCACTCAGGTATTTGCTTTGATGCTATATCACGTTTTTCCCTGATATACCAAAGAGCACCGTCGTGCCAATTTACACGCTCCTCATCTTTAATAAAATCTTCTGCTAAGCCTGCGTGATCTTTTGTTTCACTTTGCTTCATACTGTAGAATTTAAAATTTCTGCGATGTGAATAATCTTAAGGGAGCTTTTATTTCTATGAAGAATTCCTTCAAGATGCATGAGGCACGAGAGGTCTGAAGACGTAATGTATTCTGCACCATTTTTTGTGTGGTCTGTAACCCTGTCTTTTCCCATTTTTACCGAAACTGCTTCTTCGGCAACACAAAAAGTTCCGCCAAAACCACAACACTCATCTGACCGGTCAAGCGTAATCTGTTCCAGTCCTTGCACCATATCTAATAAACGCTTCGGTTTAGAAAATGGAGGAGCATTTAGTTCGGACATCTGAGCTAAATGAAGCCCGCGTAAGCCATGGCAGCTATGATGAATGCCGACCTTATGAGGAAAAACTGCATCGAGTTTCTCAACTTTCAACACGTCGGTTAAAAACTCTACCAGTTCATACACTCTTGTTCGTATAATCGTAGCCAGTTCTTCATTTTGGGCAGAATGAAGATGATCTTTTATATGCAGCACACAACTTGCGGAAGGAGCGACGATATAATCAAATCCTGAAAAATTATCGATAAAAAGATTATTACACCCCTGGGACAAATATTCAAAACCTGAATTTGACATTGGTTGTCCACAACAGGTCTGTTTGGCAGGATACACTACATCGACACCTAATTTTTTCAGCAATTGGAGCGTGGATTTGGCCGCGCTGGGATAAAACTGGTTTACATAACAGGGTATAAAAAGTCCGGCAGTCATATGGCAAGTCTAATTAAGTTAGAGGCAATCAATATAGTCTGTAAAAAAAGAGAGTGAATATACTTCATTTAGAATGTTTTAAACCATTTCAGAGAATTTTTAGGGTAAAAAACTATAGCAATTGGTTGTTATTTAGCTATTGCTAATAAATCTCCTAATTCAGCGGATGTCCTTTTCAAATTAGCAGCAGAGCAGGCTAATGCAGCAGGCAGGTCAAAAGGTTGATTACCGATAGCGAGTAAAACGTCGAAGTACTTTTTCAAATTTTCATTTCTAACAAGTGGTACCATGCCGGCAAGCCCTATAACGGGAAGGCCTTTTTGTTTCGCACTCTGCGCTACTCCAAATGGACCCTTTCCCTGCAGTGTTTGTTCATCAACACTTCCTTCTCCTGTAATCACGAGGTCACTTTTTTCTAAAGCCTTATCAAAATCTGTTAAGTGAAGAAAATATTCTATTCCATTTACCAGTTTTGCATTTAAAAACGCGTATAATCCTGCAGCGGCTCCCCCGGCAGTACCCCCCTTCTTTATCGTTGACATATCCTTACCTGTTTGCTGTAAAGCAACTTCTGCAAGTTTTGCCAGTGCAGAATCCAGTTTTTTTACATTTTCAACTGATGCTCCTTTCTGAGGACCAAATACCGCTGCAGCGCCATTTTTTCCTAACAACATATTGTCTACATCGCAAAGAACCACCACTTCAGTGTCGTTTATTCTTTCATCGAGCGTGGAAAGATCAACGGATGCTAGGTCGGTAAGATCGGCAGGCAACATACCTAATTCTTTACATTCTGCATTAAGGAAATGAATGCCAAGCGCTTTTAACATTCCTGTAGCACCATCAACGGTAGCAGAACCACCCATTCCTATAATGATTTTCCTGGCACCTTTATCCAGTGCTAATTTAATCTGCTGACCGGTGCCGAACGAAGATGCATGTAGGGGATCTAATTCTCCTGGTTCCAGCAATCGCAAACCCGATGCATTGGCCATTTCTATAATTGCAGTCCGTCCCCCATCTATTAAACCAAACGAAGCATTTATTTTTCTTCCTAATGGGTCTGTCACATCTGCATTCACAAGCTGTCCTTTGCACTTCTTTATTATGAGTTCACCGGTTCCATCTCCTCCATCACCAATTGGAAAACATTCACAAGTGCAATCAAGTCTGCTTTGCATCAATCCTTCACTGATTGCTGATGCGGCTTCTTCGGCAGTAAGACTATGTTTAAAAGCATTTGGAGAAATCAGTATATGCATGGTTTAAGTGTTGATTCCTCGA
This sequence comes from Segetibacter koreensis DSM 18137, assembly GCF_000374045.1. Lineage (GTDB taxonomy): Bacteria > Bacteroidota > Bacteroidia > Chitinophagales > Chitinophagaceae > Segetibacter > Segetibacter koreensis. The sequence continues at coordinate 90,474 of NZ_KB893370.1, forward strand.
TTATCAATTTTTAATTTCAACACTCATGTCAACTTCGATCAATTGAGTTAGGTATTTAATTAAGGAAACGCATTTTTATTAAAAAAAATTTCCATTATTTATTAACTACATTCACAGCATTACCAGCAATAAACTCTCTAAGATTATTTGCCGCAATATCCATCAGCCTTGCTCTTGCTTCTTTTGTCGCCCACGCTATATGCGGTGTAATAATGCAATTTTTTGCAGTGAAAAGGGGGTTATCTTTTGAAGGTGGTTCAACAGATAGAACATCGATGCCTGCGCCGGCAATAAATTCATTATTTAGCGCATCTGCAAGATCTTCGTCAACTATAATTGGTCCTCTTGAAGTGTTTAAAAGAAATGAAGACTTTTTCATCGTTTTTAAACTTTCTTTATTTATTAACCCTTTTGTTGCGGGGGATAAAGGGCAATGAATGCTTACTACATCTGATTGCTCTAACAATTCAGGTACTTCTGCCCATTTAAAATTCTGGCGGTGAGATTGGTCGGTCCGGTGGCGACTGTTCCCGATAATTTTCATTCCAAAAGCAGTGGCTACATTAGCAACCTGCTGGCCGATTGATCCAAATCCTATTATACCAATGGTTTTATTTGCAAGTTCAATCAATGGATAATCCCAAAAGCAAAAGTCAGCTGAACGTGCCCATTTGCCCTCTCTTACCGAGTCGCTATGCCGTTGTACATGCAGGCATAATTCTAACAACAAAGCGAAAGTCATTTGAACTACAGAGGCAGTTCCATAACCAGGCACATTGGAAACGGTAATGCCTTTTGCTTTGGCAACTTCGGTGTTTATTATGTTATAACCTGTAGCAAGAACGCCTATATATTTTAATGAGGGAAGATGATTTAAAGCATGTTCGCCCAGGGGCGTTTTATTTGTTAAGACAATTTCTGCTCCCTGGGCACGCTCTACAACATCATCGTCGGATGTTCGGTCATAAATTACCACCTCTCCTAATTTTTTCAATTCATCCCAGCTTAGGTCGCCGGGATTTAAAGTATATCCATCCAGTATTACAATCTTCATATCGGCTTTTATTAGTAATTTTTATTCGATTGACCTTTCTGCTGCCTATTTTTATAAATTTAGATTCTTTTTTATAGTGTTGGCTTTTGCTTCTCATTAATATGCCCCGGTTGAGTTTCCAATCAATTTACAAACACTCCAAATAATTCTACTCTTCTTTAATTCGTTCTCGCCGTAGAGCCACAAAAGTCACACTTCATGCATTTATTAAATGGCTCATTCAAATTAGAATTTTACTTTGCTAAACTTGGTTCAACCTTTTTAGAATTGCTGATTTTATTTTTCTTTCCCATAAGTATAATAGCAGCTATTACAGCGATTACACCTGCTAATAACAACAAATAAACGTACCCTTTAGAGAAATCAGGAGTTGAGTTAGTTGTGTTATTTACCAGACTCTGATACTGCGGAATCAACCATTGAAAAATATAAGCCTGGGCGAGCACTATAAAACAGATAAAAATCAGCATAATGAAACTATGTTTTACGGTAAACCGGAAAAGCTCTGACTCTTTTCCAACAAGATGTCCTGCTGCGGCAGCTACAGCAATAGATTGTGGAGAGATCATTTTACCTACGACACCCCCGGAAACGTTCGCGGCAACAGTTACCACCGGATCAACGCCAATAGATGTTGCGGTAGCGGCCTGCAATTTACCAAACAACGCATTGGCTGAAGTATCAGAACCAGTTATAAACACGCCAAGCCAGCCAAGAACAGGTGCAAAGAAAGGAAATAAGAAGCCAGTGCTTGACAGTGCTTCTGCCATTGTAATTGTGATGCCCGAATCATTTACCAGGTATGCAAAACCTAATACAGATGCGATAGTAATGATCGGATACTTTAGTTGTTTTAATGTTTTAACGAATATTCTTATCCCGTCAACCCACTTTAAACCAATTAAGGGTATGGAAATGAGAGCAGAAAGTAAGATGGCCGTACCAGATGCAGATAAATAATTAAACTTAAAAATATGGGCAATAGGTTTTCCGCTCTTATCGCTGATTACATTATGAAGTCCCGGAAATTCAAATTGTATTTGCCCAATTGCATTGAAGACATCCTTAATGGGCTGCAATCCCCACGCGATGATCATCACTGTTAATAATACAAATGGTGACCATGCCCTAAAGATCTGAACAGATGAATATTTGGTATCCAGGTTTATGGTAGGAGCAGGTTCATTGGGAAAACGCCATATACTTCCCGGTTTCCAGAATTTTAAAAAGACTATTAAAGCGATAATTGATCCTATACCTGCAATTACATCAGGTAGAGCAGGCCCCAGGTAGTTGGAAGAAAACCATTGAATGAGTGCAAAAGAAACTCCTGAAACCAATATTGCGGGTAATACTTCAATTGTCTTTTTATGACCTGAGATTAATATTACCAGGTAAAAAGGAAGCATTACCGATAATATTGGCAGTGTACGACCCACCATTTGAGAAATAGCCATCTCAGGAATTGAGGTAACCTGTGATGCAACCGTTATGGGAATACCAATAGCTCCAAATGCTACAGGTGCTGTATTGGCAATCAAACATATTCCTGAGGCATATAAGGGATTAAAACCAAGCCCAACAAGCATTGCTGCCGTTATGGCTACCGGGGCTCCAAAACCTGCGGTACCTTCTAAAAAGGAACCAAAAGAAAAAGCAATCAACAATGCCTGCAATCTTCTGTCTGAAGTAATGGATGCCATAAAATGTTTAATAATTTCAAATTGCCCGCTTGCAACTGTTATATTAAATAAAAAAACCGCTGTTATAACAATCCAACAAATAGGAAACAGTCCATACAGTGCTCCGTTTGCAGTAGAGAGCAGGGCTAACTTAACGGGCATTCCATAAACAACAATAGCGATCCCCATTGCAATAGCAATTGCTATCAGGCTGGCTTTATAACCCTTCATTTTTTTAATGATCAACGCCCAAAAAATAAAAAGTATAGGCACCACAGCCACCAATGCAGATAAAGCAATATTATTAAATGGATCTATAACTTGTGTCCACTTCATATGGTATGCCCCCGTTAGCTTTCGTTTTATTATTACATAAATACCAAAAAATATTTTCAGGAGAAAATTTAATTCATTTCCCCAGATAAAAACCGCTACATTTTAGCTAAATCCATCGACAACGTCTTGTATTATTTATGAGAATTTAAATGAAGGCAAAAAAAATTCCTACAGTAACTAAATATGTTGCACCAGCCTAATGAACCGATCAAATGAAATTAACTCAATAATTAGTAAGTTAAAGTTGATTAAGGATAATATTGATAAAATACCTGCTTTTCACACGCATACAACATTGATCGCATTATTTTTTCAGTTTGCAAAAGCTTCATAATAAATTATCTTCATTTTACAGGATATACAACAGCAGCAGTAACAATTAATCCTATCAGGAAATAATCTCATTTCCATGTAACTAATAATTAAGTTTTGGTGTGATATTGATGTAATACAAAAAGGCCAATATTTTGATTTACAACGTAGTTTTGTTTGAGATGGCTGCTATAAACTAAAATTATATACAATATGAAATTATCGTTATTATTCTTTTTTGCCCTTTTTGTTCAAATTGGTTTTTGCCAACAAAACACTGTAGGAATTTTTGACAACCACGCCGATATTGGCAATCCTAAAAAGTCTGGAACTTCAACTTATGATGCGGCCACACAGGTGTATACAGTAAAAGGTGGTGGTTTTAATATTTGGTTTAACAGGGACGAATTTCAATATTTATATAAAAAATTAAGCGGCGATTTTGTATTGACTGCCAATTTTGAATTTGTAGGATCTGCCGGTAATGGTCATAGGAAAATCGGCTGGATGGTGAGAGAGTCTGCAGATGAAGCAGCTGCAAGCATGAATGCGGTTTATCATGGAGATGGCCTTACAGTACTGCAATGGCGGGAAATGCGCGGCGCTTATATGAGAGACCCTGAAGACGAGATTTTTTTTCCAAAAAAGAAGGTTCAGATAATACAACTGGAGCGTAATGGTAAAACATTGACTATGAGAGTAGCTAATCCCGGCGAGCCACTGCAAACAGTTCGATCGCATGATATGCCGTATATGAAAGATTCTGTATTGGCAGGAATATTTATAGGATCACACGATTCAGATAAGGTTGAAGAAGCCAGGGTTTGGAATGTGCGGATTGATAAGCCCGTTGCAAATAATTATAATGCTAATCCTTTGGTTAAACCGTCCGCAACTCAATATGTATTTGGTTGCAGGTTAGAAACAATGAATATATTTGACGGCAAAAGAAAAGTAATACGTGAATCGCCGACTACGTTTGAAGCTCCGAACTGGATGCCGGATGGTTCCAGGCTGCTATTTAACGAAGGTGGTTCGTTGTACACAATTCCTATTGAAGGGGGAACACCTCAAAAGTTAAATACAGACACAATAAACAGAATCAATAATGATCATGTAATTTCTTTTGATGGTAAGATGCTTGGCATTAGTAGCTCGCGCAAGGGAATGGCGGGCGGAGGATCAACTGTATATGTACTTCCACTTGCAGGGGGAACTCCAAAACTTCTTACAGAAAATACACCTTCTTATTTACATGGTTGGAATCCTAACAATAAAGAACTCTCAATAGTAGCCCAAAGAAATGGAAGTAAAATTTATAATTTATATAAAGTGCCCGTAAACGGAGGTAAGGAAACTGCCATTACCTCAACTACGAGTGGACATGTGGACGGACCGGAATATTCACCGGATGGCAAATTTATTTACTACAATGCAAATGCATCGGGTACCATGCAAATATGGCGTATGAAACCAGACGGCTCAGGCAAAGAGCAACTTACTTTTGATGAATACCACAATTGGTTTCCTCATATTTCTCCCGACGGGAAATACATGATTTTCATTTCTTTTCCATTCGACATTGATCCAGACTCTCATCCGGCCTATAAACAGGTTATGTTACGATTAATGCCGGTTGCCGGAGGTGCACCCAAGGTAATAGCTTACCTATATGGAGGGCAGGGAACAATCAATGTAAACTCGTGGTCGCCTGATAGTAAATCAATCGCTTTTGTAAGTAACTCAGAACCTTCAAACAAATAAATATTTTCATCTCATGATGGTAATAAAACAAAAACGTAAATTTTCAATAATCTATTTAAATAGCTTTAAATTATATCCTCAAATTCCTCGGTTCGCTTGATAGAAATAATTTAGAGCCTGTTATTAATAATTCTATTTTTAAAAAAACTTAATATCAATGAATACAAGACGAAATTTTTTAAAAGCATCAGGGACTTTAGCTGTGGGATCAATAATGCTTCCGCAACTTTCACAGGCTGCCAAGTCACCCAAAAGACAAGTCGGCTTACAGTTATATACAGTCAGAAAAGAAATGCTTGAAGATGCCGCCGGTACTTTACAACAACTTGCCAGCCTGGGTTATAAAGAAATAGAATCTGCAAAAAGTGAAAAAGGAAATTATTATGGTTTACAACCAAAAGAAATAAAGAAAATTACACAGGATCTGGGTATGAGATTAATCAGCGGGCATGTGCGTATCGACAACGACTGGCAAAGGTCGGTTGATGCAGCGGCAGAGGCAGGACAACCGTATTTGATTTGTTCAAGTATGGCTAGCGATGCTGCAACAATTGAAAATTACCAACGTACTGCTGATCAATTTACAAAAGCTGCTGAAGATTGCAAAAAAGTAAACATTGTATTTGGACATCATAACCACGAATCGGAATTTGAAAAAGTGGATGGCCAAGTTTTATACGATATCTTACTGGAAAGAACCGATCCTCAATTGGTAAAAATGGAACTTGATTTAGGATGGGTTATAGCGTCGGGCAATGATCCTCTTAAGTATTTTAACAAGTATCCGGGCCGTTTTCCTTTATGGCATCTTAAAGACATGAATTTAGTAAAAAAGCAAAGTACAGAATTTGGAAAAGGCGGTGTAAACATAGCGGAAATGTTTAAAAATGAATCAAAGTCAGGAATGAAGCACTTTTTTGTTGAGCAGGAAGAGTACACCACCACTCCAATGGACGCGCTGAAGTATAATTATGATTACCTCAAAAAAAATAAATTTATCTGATTATGCGATATCATTCATTAATAGTTCTGGTATTTCTGCTTATCTTTTAAGATTCTCTATTTATTAGTGTTTATTATCAATAACGTTTACAAGAATTATATGAAAACAAATAAGCTGACTGCGGATATATTTAAGGCCTTTTATAAAAAAATGCAACTACGGGCGAAACGAAAGGCATTTAGTTTCCCTTATTTGTATAACCCAGAAACTTAAAAATATCAAGACATTTTTTAACTCATGATAAATAAAGTTAGTTAGCTGTAGTGGTGTCTTAAACAAAATATTTAATAAAAAACATCAAATATGGAAAACGATGTTTTATTCACAGAAAGGCAAAAATTCAGGCAGTGGTGGGTATGGCTTACCTTATTAGGAGTTAACGGCTTATTCATATTTGCAGTATTTAAACAAGTAATAGGTGGACAGCAATTTGGTGAAAAACCAATGGGTAATACGCAACTTTTATTTACCGCGGGAGTAATTATACTATTGACAATTTGGCTATTCAACCTGCGTCTTGAGACACAAATAAAAAAAACCGGAATTTATGTAAGATTTTTCCCCTTTCACTTATCATTTCGCCACTATCCGTGGTACAACATATCCAGGTCATTCGTTAGAAAGTATAACCCAATTGCTGAATACGGCGGTTGGGGTATACGACTTGGACTTTTCGGAAAGGGAAAAGCATTTAATGTCTCAGGAAACAAAGGTTTACAACTAGAATTTCGTAATAATAAAAAACTGCTGATCGGTACAAACAAACCAGGCGAATTAGCGGAAGCACTCAACAAAATTGGACAATTGAAAGAATAATTGTCCAATTCCTATCCTAGGAATTAGACAATAAAAAAAGCATCAAATTTGTTTTTATACTTTCCTAAGATCGTATTACTTACAAACCCGATGCTTCCGTTTGAGCCTCCGGTCTTTTCAGACCTTCATCCCAATTGTGATACTAAGGTAGAAAAGTTAAATATCATTTGCAAGCTTTTTTCAATATTTTTTAAAAAATATTTGTCCGCGGCAAATCATTAAAAACACTAATTATAATCAGAAGAAAGCGGGTTAAAAATCAGTTACGGAACAAGTTATTTAATGATAAAATATTAATATTAATGAATTCAATTAAAACTTGCATATAAGATATAGAAGGCTGCCAATGTTGATATGGATTCGAATAGTATCAGAGTTTATAAGCAACACTTGCCGAAATCATTCGTGGTGCAATGGGATTTACGCTATTGTCATCATGAACATTATAGCTTAAGTTATTTAATAAATTTGAAACTTTGGTTCTTAAAGAAATTTTGTTGAAACTGTAACCAATAGAAATATCAAACTGGGTATAACCAGGAATAACCATTAATTTGTAAACATCATCTGTTACTTGCACCCGTGTAGAACGTCCCCCTACCCTTTCACCTACGTAATACGCTATGAAACCTATATTGAGTCCCTTAAGTTTTCCAGGTTTGCTAAAAGTATAGTGAGCACTTGCATTTGCTGTATGTTGCGGATTGTAACGCAATTTACTCCCAACTATGTAAGTGTTACTTTTTGTATAACGGGTATCGTTATAACTATAGCCGGTAATAACCGAAACTCCATGTAAGAAGTTGCTCATAATGTCAACTTCAACACCCTTGCTGGTCACTTCTCCGGCAAGTTCTTTAATATTGGCATTATTATTATTTGGCTGCCCATTTGCATCGGTAAGACTTGTTTGGGCTAGATTACTGTTCACAATTTGGTAAGCGGTAACGTTTGCAGAAACCGCTTTTTTAAATAACTCAGTTTTAATTCCGGCTTCAAACTGATTTATATAAGATGGCGCAAGCGGCTGTAAATAAATATCCGTACCGGTATTGAGTGTAAACGAATTAGCATAACTGGTAAACAGGGAAACAGAAGATGCAGGCTGATAAACAATACCAAAGCGAGGAGTAAAGGCTTTGTTTATTGTAGGAGATGTTTGTACCTTTTTGTTTTTTTGTAAAGAATCAATATAGCCCCCCGTTGTTTGCTGGTAGGTGTAGCGAACCCCTGCTAATAATTTTAATCTTCCTGTTATAGTGAGAAGGTCTTGTGCATAAATGCCCACACGGCTTATAGGAGTATAAGTACGCGTTACTGGAGCTAATTCGGGAATGTCAGTACGTTGTGCAAACTTAGCAGGATCAAAAATATTTATGGTGTCGTAAATATTTTTATTGTTTATAGCAGCATTTGCGTAGGTATGAGCAATAGCATTTGTCTGGTACTTATCTGCATCGGCGCCGGCCAGAAGCTGATGTTTCATTTGCCTAGTCTTAAATTTTCCTGTAAGATCAAACTGTGTGATATAATAGTTTTCTTCGTTTTTAGTCTTTTGCAGCCCTCTCGCCCATGTACCATCGGAAGGAATGAGGAAACCGGAGTTGGGGCGCGTTGTGCCATAAAGATCGCTATTAAACGACTGGTAGGAAGTGATATTGCGAAGCTGCCAGTTATCAGTAATATGGTGAGTGATAGTAGCAGTAGCCGTAGTTTGACTTGTGTTATAATAAGACCATTTTGCACCTAAAAATCTTGCACGCGGTATGTCAGCTATCACATAATTAATAGCACCGGTTCCGTAATCTAAAGTTCTGTTATCTTTTAAATGATCTCCTTCTAATAATATATCGGTATTTTTCCCTGCTTTTATTAAAAGCGAAGGATTAATATAAAATCTTTCTGATTTTACTTCATCTCTAAAACTTTTTGCTTTTTCAAAAGTTGTATTAATTCGATAAGCGATAGACTTGCTGTTAGCGAGAGGTCCGTAAAAATCTATTGAAGGTTTATAAAAACCAAAACTTCCTGCACGAAAAGAGACTTCACCACCTTTATCAAACGCAGGTTTTTTAGTTACCAAATTTAATACACCACCTGCTGCTACATTTCCAAATAAAATAGCTGTACTGCCCTTTAATACTTCAACTTTTTCCAATGCCGAAACTTCCGGCATTGTTCCATTATTAAATCTTACGCCATTTTTAAAGGTATTGCTACTATTGTAGGCATAACCACGGCCGGCAATTTCTTCCTGGCTTCCCCCCGACGTGCTCATAACATATACGCCATTGGTATTCATTAAAACTTCGCTTAGTCTCAACGTTTGCTGTCTTTCCAAAACATTTTTACCAATTACAGTTACGCTCTGAGGAAGATCCATAGGGTTAATATCAATTTTTCCTGCTGCAACTGGTTTTTCATTTAGATTTTTTGCAGCAGTAACAACAACATCCTGCAGTTGGGTAGCATTTTCTGACAGCACAAAGTCTAATTCAGTAATTGTATTTTCAAATACTTCCACTGTTTTTTCCTGCTTATGTAGTCCAACAAATGAAACACTTATTGTATACTTACCTTTCTTAATGTTAGTAAAAGAGTAACCCCCATCTTCATTGGAAGTTGATCGCTTTTGAAGTTCTTTAATCTCAGCATTCACTAGGCTGGCAGGTTTTCCATCGCTGGTAATTATAGAGCCTTTTATTGTTCCGGATTGAGCTATTGCAGAAAACACTGTAAAACATAAACAAAAGAACAAAACTGTGGAAAATTTCATTTACCTGATTTTTTGTGCAAATGAACTATGCTGCCGTTTATTTGATTTACAGAATCGGTAAAAGGTAATTACGCAAAAGGGAAAAGAAAATTGCAGAACTAAGTGGAAGGCTTTAAACTATCATTTTTCTTTTGCATTGTCTGCTTATCTGTATTCGTCTTTGCCAGTAAAAAAGCTTTTTGAAAATTTTGTTTTGCTATTTTATTATCAACATCTGTATAAAGCTCGCCAAGCAAAGCAAAATAAAATTGATTATTCACTAAGTTAAGCTTCTCTGCTTCAATAATTGCTTCCACTTTTCCATTTGCCTTTGAAAGTGCGTAAGTCCTGTTCAGTGCTGCAATTGGTGAATACTCTATTTGCAACAATTGATTGAAGAGTTGTAAAATATTTTCCCACTTTTCTTTTGTATCAGCTTTTATAGTGTGCCAATATGCGATACTTGCCTCCAAATGATATTTTGAAAGTCTATTTCCCTGCGATGCCTCGTGAAGAAAGTATACTCCTTTTGAAATCAATTCACGATCCCAAAGGCTTTCGTCCTGGTCCTCATATAAAATTATTTCACCACTTTCATTTTTTCTTGCTTTAAACCTGGAAGAATGAAAACACATTAAAGAAAGCAAAGCATTTACAATGGGTTGGTTCGTCTTTTCATTCTCAATGAGCAGATGTGTTAATCGCATTGCCTCCAGGCACAGATCTTCACGCAATACTTTGTCCCGGCTTTCAGAATAATAGCCTTCGTTGAAGAGTAAATATAAAGTTGTCAAAACTGTTCCTAATCGTTCATCAATTTCAGCTTCACCGGGAAATTCAATTTGCACTTTTTCAAGCCTTAATTTTTCTTTGGCTCTAAAAAGTCGTTTGTTTATGGTTTCTTTATTGGTTAAAAAAGCATTTGCAATTTCATCAATACCAAATCCACAAAGAATACGAAGTGATAAGCCAATTTGCGCTTCGGTAGAAATGGATGGATGACACACGGCAAATAGCATTTGCAACTGGCTGTCTGTAATATTTTTATCTGATAGATCAATTTCAACTTCCCGAGTATCAGATGATGAATATTTTATTTGTTCGGCAATTTCTTCAGTAAAAAGATGATTGTGCCTGATATAATTTTTTGCTTTGTTTTTTGCAACCAAATAAAGCCAGGCTACCGGATTTTCAGGAATTCCTTTAAAACTCCATGTTTCAAGAGCTGACAAAAATGTTTCACTTGCGAGGTCTTCTGCAATTTCAATATGCTGAATGCCGAAGAGTTTACAGAGGACAGCTGTTATTTTTCTAAATTCTGTCCTGAATAAATGTGGTATTAATTCTTGTTTTTCCATACGAAAAGCCCCTGCAAAAGTACAGAGGCTCTTATAATCTTTAGTGAACGCCATCACCTTTAGCAATTCTTCTGACTTCCATGCTATTGCCTTCTCCCTGTAAAACTGGACAACCCTTTGCAAATTCAACCGCTTCATCAATAGAGTCTGCCTTTACAATAATGTAGCCGCCAATGGTTTCTTTTATTTCGCCGAAAGGCCCATTCGTAACAACGTTGTTTGGTCTTACCACCCTGGCATCTTCAAAAAGTAAACCGGTGCCGCTGCTAAATTTGTTTTGAGCGGCAATTCCTCCTATCCAGTCCATCGTTTGTTTCATCCAAATTTGCATTTGTTCAGGTGATGCGATTTTTTTACCATCTTCATGCCTCATGATTAATACGAATTCTTCCATTTTTTTAAATTTTAATTATTATCGAATATTAAGTTATATCCAAATAACAAATGAGCTGGCAGAAATTGGACATTACTGCAAATAATTTTTTCCCTTTTTATAATCAGTTGTGGTCTGCCAGCTAGTTTCATCGATTCGCGCATAGCTAATGTTAACAGTAAATTTTTATTTCCGTTACATTTTGTTCACATACAAGTTGGTATTTGCAGTAAGATTTTTAAAAAAGCAATTAGAAGTTTTCTTATGTAGTCGCCCTGTTTCTACAGGGTGTTTTTTAATTCAGAAAATCTAATAAGATGAATAAAAAGAAGAGAGTTATTGATGTACTGGTAATATCAGATGTTCACCTCGGTACTTATGGGTGCCATGCAAAGGAATTGCTGCACTATTTAAAAAGCATTAAGCCTAAAATAGTGGTGTTGAATGGAGATATTATTGACATCTGGCAGTTTAGCAAAAGCTATTGGCCAAAATACCATATGAAAGTTGTGAAGCATTTATTTAACTGGATCGGCAAAGGTGTCAAAACATATTATGTTACCGGTAACCATGATGAAATGCTTCGGAAATTCTCAGGTTTAAAGATGGGCTCTTTTCGTATTGTTAATAAGATCGTTCTCGATTTACCAGACAATAAAAAAGCATGGATATTTCATGGAGACGTGTTTGACATTACAATGCAACATTCAAAATGGCTCGCCAGGTTAGGAGCGGTAGGATACGACACTTTGATCTTAATAAACCGGTTTTTTAATTTTATATCTGAAAAAGTTTTTAAGAAAGGAAAGATATCTCTGTCAAAAAAAATAAAAAACAGTGTAAAATCTGCTGTAAAGTTTATTAATAATTTTGAGCAAACAAGTGCAGACATTGGTATAAGCAATGGTTTTGATTATGTAATATGCGGTCATATTCATCAACCCGAGATGCGCGTTGTTGAAAATAATGAAGGAAGTATTTTATATCTTAATTCTGGTGACTGGATAGAAAACCTCAGCGCACTTGAATTTGTAAATGGCGAGTGGAGCATCTATCGATTTAAAGAAAGCGATAACGCAGAGATGCTTTCCGGTAAACAAAATGAAGAGGAAGACAATGACTTAACCAATAACGAGCTTTTCGATATAATGCTGCAGGAGTTTAATCTAATGCGCCAATGAAACCATTATGAATGATCTTTTAAGATAAATAACAATCCGTTTTAAAGTTCATTATTAAAGCAAAAAAATCGTTGCTACTTCTTCATTATTCATCCCTTGTATTTTACTTTCTTACAAAATCAGAAGGGCGCATATTAGTCAGCTGGTAAAATGCTTTACTGAAAGCAGATATGCTTCCATACCCTGTTTCGTAAGCAATTTCACTTATCGATTTAGTTGTTTGCAGCATAATAGCTATTCCCCTCACTATTCTAACTAATTTAAGATATTGAAAAAAGGACAATTGCAACGTAGATTGAAACAACCTTGATAGTGTTCGTTCGCCAAGCCCAAACTCCTTACCCAACTTTTCTATTGTAAGCTCTTCTGACAAATGGTTTTCAATGTGCAGAATTATGGGACGCATGCGCTCATCTTGCGTGGTAGGTAATGCAATAGGCAATGGATTTTTACTTATTTCTGGCAAAATTTCTTTTATAGCAGCTAAAAATTGAAAACCATGATTTCCTGCCACTATATGTCCGTTCCACCTTTCTGTATAAGCAATCATTTGCAGTAACAAGTCATTTACCGGGTAGATTCCCATACGTGTATAAAAGGTATTGGTATGATCATCGTTTGTAAAAAAATACAGAGTCCTCACCGCTGTTGCAGTGGTTCGCACTTGCAAAAAATGTTCAACATCTTTTGGTATCCACACATAATGTCGGCCAGGTATAACGTACGTTTTGTCTCTTATGTGAATATAAGCAATACCACCTTCAACGTAGGTTAACTGACCTTTTTTATGCTTATGGACAGGAAAACGCCTTTCTGTTTTTTCATGCAAGACAAAAACAGAGGCTGGCTGTTCATCTATTTTATCTAAATATTCCCTCGTTAAAAGCATTTACATTAAAATGTCTGGTTTAGACAAATCATTGGCAATTTAGATAAAACTACTCTTGGTAGCTGAAGATAACTTTGCATATTCATTATTTATTATGTTTTATTATATAAAAAGATGGGTATTTATGTTAATAGCAGTATTAGTAACTGCTAACTCTTTCACCCGGCTACAAATAGATACAACCGTGGGTTCAGTGCAAATGTCATTATCACAGGTGTGGGACAAAGCTGAATCTTACAATAAGCAGATACAAATGCAACAACTGCATGTACAAGGCAGTGAAGAGGAAATTAAAGATGCTAAAGCAGAACGTTTGCCAGATATATCTGCAGAGGGAGAATATGCAAGAGTTAGTAATATGCCGCTTTTCGAAAACGGGATATTTAAAACTCCAACACAATTTCCTGTTCTTCATAATTATTATAAAGTTGCAGGAGATGCGTACCTCAATGTTTATAACGGTAAAAAAACGTCTACAAAGATTTCTGAAAATGAAGCCAAACAACAAATAGCGGTTGAGCAGAAAAGACTTACAACATCAGAAATAAAGCTGAGGGCAAGTTCTTATTATTTAGACATTCAAAGAAGCCTCGTTTTTAAAGACCTCTTGCTAAAACATCTGGCCGAACAGGAAAAGCAACTGGAACAAATAAGGCAACTGAAAAAAAACGGTGTTGTACTAAAAACCGATGTTTTGAGGGCGGAACTGCAATTGTCGAGACAAAAATTATCACTCGAACAAATTGATAACGATATAGCAATTGCCAGGCAGAAGCTGGACATTATTATTGGTTTGCCTGACAGCGTAAATATTATTCCTTCAGCAGACAGCCTGGATTCTTTTCCATTGAAAAATTATGAAGACTATGTAGCTGATGCAACCACTCATTCTTACCAATATAAAATATCAGAAAAGGAGACAGAATTGCGGTTGTTGCAGTTGAAAGAGGTGAAAGGAAACAATTTGCCCAAAGTCGGCTTATTTGCAAACTACAGTTATACCTATCCTGAAATTCAATTTTATCCATATGCTCCGTCTTTGTACGGAATCGGCATGTACGGAGTAAGAGCCACTCTTCCCATATCTTCTTTATACCACAACAAGCATAAGGAAAAGGCTGCAGAAATAGAATATAAAAGACAGGAAATAGAACATTCTAATACACAGGACGATATCAGGCAACAGGTAAAAGAAGCTTACCTGCGATATAAAGAAGCGGTAAACAGAACTAACGTGGCTAAAGCGAACATTCAACAGGCAACTGAAAATTTAAGAATTGTAAGCAATACTTATTTTAATCAATTGTCTTTATTAACCGACCTGCTCGATGCTGATACCCAGGTTCTGCAAACACGCTTCGATTATGCAGCGGCAAAAATAGCGGCACAATTACAATATTATCAATTACAAAAAGCTATAGGAAATCTTTAATTTATGAACACTGCAGATAAACATACAAAAACAGACAAAATAATTACAAAGATAACGGCGGTGATAGCGGGCATCATTGCAATAGCATTAGCCGTTTGGGGTATTGTAACCTTGCTTAATTCTTTTAGATACGAAGAAACAAATGATGCACAGGTTGAAGAATATATCAACCCCATTACAAGCCGTGTGGTCGGTTATATACGGGAGATACATTATGAAGAAAACCAGGATGTAAAAAAAGGAGATACCCTTCTTATAATTGATAACAGTGAATATCAACTGCAACAGCAGGAAGCAGAAGCTGCACTTCTAAGTGCAAAAGCTCAGACACAAGTATTAGCAAGTAACACGCAAACTTCGGCTTCGGCTGCACAGGTTACAAAAGCACAGATCGCTGCAGCAAAAGCAAAAATGATAAGGCAGCAACAGGAATACGACCGTTATAAAAAACTTTTTGATGTAGAGTCGGCAACGCAGCAACAACTGGAGAATGTAAAGACGGCGCTTGATGTTGCCACTTCTGATTATCAGTCCGCACTAGAAAATTACCAGGCGTCATTATCAAAAGTAAATGATGTCGCATCACAAAAGGCAGTGCTTCAGGCAGAAATTAAACGCAGGGAAGCCGTGGTAAACCGCAATAAACTGGATGTTGGTTACACGGTAATTACTGCGCCCTATAATGGTAAAATGGGCAGAAGAACTATACAGGAAGGACAATTGATACAAGCTGGTCAAACGCTTGCCTATATAGTTGACAAGGAAGCGGGCAAGTGGGTGATTGCCAATTTTAAAGAAACACAGGTAGGAAAGATGCACGAAGGTGAAGCAGTAGAAATTGAGACAGATGCCTTTCCGGGTAAAAAGTTCAGGGGATCCATCGTTTCATTATCTCCTGCTACGGGCTCAAGATTTTCTTTGCTTCCACCGGATAATTCTACAGGAAACTTTGTGAAAATCGTACAACGCATACCATTGCGAATAAAACTTACTGAGAGTGAAAAAGAAATTGAACAATTGCGCGCAGGTATGAATGCAAATGTTATAGTAAGAAAAAATCAAAGGGATAATAATGGCTAGGCCGATACAGGTATTCAAATCATGGTTGCCTGAGTGGGCAATCAGGTCAGTAATATTTATAGTGTTGCTGCCAAGTATGTTGCTGTTCGGTTTGTCTACAGCTAACATTAGCGCAGGTGCAGGTTATTATGGTATAGAACCTGCCGATGTTCAATTTACCATGGTACTGTTTTACGCAGCCGTGGCCAGTTTTGTTACGTTGGAAAAAAGGTTTTTCAATTTCATCGCTACCAAAGAGTATTTTTTTATTTGCACTACCGTACAGATCGCCGCTTCTTACATCTGTTACAAAACCCATAATTTGCCGGTGCTGTTTATATTTCGGTTTATACAAGGTCTGGCAAATTGTGGCATAAACAGTATTTGCCTTACTTTAATTTTTAGCAGGCTCAGCAGCGAACGTTCGAGAGAAATGGGATACTCTGTATTCTATGGCCTGTTGCTTTGTATTGGCCCCTTCAGCACTTTAGTAACCGCACCTATTCTCGATGCTTTTGATTTTAATGTTTTATACAAGTTTATCATATTTTGCTACGTGCCGGGTTCTGTATTATTCTTCGTGTTAATGAATAATATCCGGCTTACCAGGAAGACTCCTGTTTATCAATTGGATTGGGCGAGCTTTGTCATTTATGGTGCAGCGTTATGTCTTTTGGGTTACATACTAATTTACGGGCAACAATATTATTGGTTTCAGGACAGGCGGATAGCGATCAGTGGTATTGCTTTCATTGTATTACTCGGGCTGCACATTGTGCGGCAGATGAGCCTGAAAAGACCTTATCACAACCTTCGGATATTTACTTATAGAAACTTTAATTATGGTATTATTTTAATTCTGGTGCTCTACATTGTTCGCGGAGCAACAAGTGTTACAGCCCATTATTTTGCTACTGTTCTTGGAATGGATCCCATTCACATTGCTCAAATTATGATTGTTAATATTGGAGGAATCATCGTAAGTATTGTTGTTTCATCCCGTTTAATTATTGCAAAAAAACCGATGAGGTTAATCTGGATAGCAGGCTTCACGCTAATGTTAATATTCCATGTCTGGATGTCTTTCCTGTTTTCAACTCAGGCTGATGCATCCAGCTTTATTATTCCTTTGATTATACAGGGAATGGGAGCCGGTATGCTCATGGCTCCTATTATTGTTTTTATGGTTTCATCTGTTCCTCCAAACCTGGGTGGTTCGGCCTCGGCTACAGGTGTTTTTTTCCGGTTTCTTGGCTTTACCGGAAGCATAGCACTGATTAATCATTACCAGCTTTTTGCAAAGACTAAACATTATACCCGTTTTCAGGATGAGTTGACAGCAATTAACCCAATGGCAACAGATAAAATTACTGTCTATAAACAGGTTTTGATGAGTCATGGCGCTTCATCTGAGCAGGCCGGTAAAATAGCAAACGGTCTATTGAACAAAGCTGTAGATGTACAGGCGCAGCTTAGATTCGCAATGGATTATTACCAGCTTGTTTCCTGGTTAATTGTAATAGCCATCCTGCTAATTGCCCTGGTGCCTTACATTAACAAAACGACTGTTAATGTAAGATCCAATCAACCAGCACCCGCTTCTTATTAATCTTTTTAGAATAAATTTTGCTGTTATCCATTTGTCATAAGCTACTTAAGACCAAGTACAGTAATGGTAAGTAATACATAAGTAATATGTTTACGACAATTTGTACTAAAGCTGCCAAAATTTAATAATAACTTGCAGAAACTGAAGTAGTAATAATGGATAATATTGAACTGAAAAAACTTTTTCCCACGCTTGAAGAAGGCCTCGTAGAGGAAATGCTTAAACATGGCACCATCAAAGAGTTTAAGGCCGGAGAAACATTGTTACGGGTAGGTCAAACTATTCGTTCCACCATGATCATTTTAAACGGTTTGGTTAAGCTGTACAGGGAAGATGACGAAGGAAAAGAATTTTTTATTTATCACCTTGATGCGGGGCAGGCCTGCTCTCTTTCAATGGTATGTGCGGCAAAACATGAAACCAGTGAGGTATTGGCAAAGGCGCTGACAGATGCAACCGTCTTATCTATTCCTCTGACATTTATGGATGAATGGATGAGCAAATACAAAAGTTGGTACCAGTTTGTAATAACATCTTACCGCAACCGGTTTGAAGAACTATTGAAGACAATTGATGCCATTGCTTTTAGTAGCATGGATGAAAGACTAGAATTTTACTTGAAATCGCAGGTTAAAAAAATGGGCAATAATTTAAAGATTACACACCAGGAAATTGCCAATGACCTTAATTCTTCGCGCGAAGTGATAAGCCGGCTACTAAAGAAAATGGAAGCAAAGAATTGGTTAACTATTCATAGAAATTCTATAGAATGGATAAAAAAAAATTAACCTGGCTATGTGACTTATATCACTATAAACCAACTAAAACGACTTCAAATTTGCGTTATAATTATGGAAGTCATGGGATATATAGCAGCTTTATTTATCGGCATTTCACTCGGATTGATAGGTGGTGGCGGTTCTATCTTAACCGTACCCGTCCTCGTCTACTTATTTGGGCTAAACCCTGTTCTTTCCACCTCTTATTCTTTATTTGTTGTGGGCTCTACCAGCCTTGTAGGTGCTTTTAATAATTATTTGAAAGGACTTGTACGAATAAAAACTGCTTTGCTTTTTGGTTTATCTTCAATCACCACTGTATTTCTTACAAGAAAATTTATAATTCCCCTAATTCCTGACCACATTGCTACCATTGGTAGTTTCAACATTACTGAGCCAATTGTAACTATGGTACTGTTTGCCATATTGATGGTAGCAGCATCAATATCAATGATAAAAAGCAGAAAGCAAAAAACCATTGAAACTATTAAGAATAAAAAAGTTAACCTCTTTAAATTATTACTATACGGAATTGCAATAGGCGTTGCTACCGGACTGCTGGGAGCCGGCGGAGGATTTTTATTGATACCAACATTAGTACTGCTTGTTAAGTTACCGATGAAAGAAGCAGTAGGCACTTCACTATTTATCATTGCATTAAATTCTCTAATTGGCTTTACGGGCGATATTGGTCATTTTGAAATGAATTGGTTTTTCCTTTTTAAAGTAACATCTATCGCCATCGCCGGTACTTTTATAGGTTCACTGATAGGTAAAAAAATACCAGGAGAAAAATTGAAAAAGGGGTTTGGGTGGTTTGTACTCATCATGGGAATTTATATACTTATAAAAGAGATTTTTTTTAGCTAAGCAAGCTCCAAGCATCAAATTATCAAAAAAAGGGTATGTGATTAATGTCACTAAACAAGAGGATACAGTAACCGAATTTTACATGATAAAACATAGCAAAATGAGAATAGAACAAATTTATACAGGTTGCCTTGCACAAGGTGCATACTATATAGAAAGTGAAGGTGAAGCTGTAGTTATTGACCCGCTTCGTGAAGTTGAGCCATACATGGAAAAAGCTGAAAAGGATAATGCTAAAATAAAGTATGTTTTTGAAACACATTTTCATGCCGATTTTGTTTCCGGCCACGTAGATCTTTCAAAAAAAACAGGGGCGCCTATCGTTTATGGTCCCAGTGCAAATCCGGCATTTGAAGCAATCGTTGCAAAAGACGGACAGGAGTTTAAGGTAGGTAAAGTAACATTTACAGTATTGCATACGCCTGGTCATACCATGGAAAGTAGTTGCTACCTGTTAAAAGACGAAAACAGGAAAGATATTGCTTTGTTTTCGGGAGACACGCTTTTTATAGGTGATGTTGGCCGTCCTGACCTTGCTCAGAAGGCTGCACATATGACAAGGGAAGAACTTGCCGGCACTTTATACGATAGCCTGAGAAATAAAATAATTCCTCTTGCAGATGATATTATTGTTTATCCTGCTCATGGTGCCGGCAGCGCGTGCGGCAAAAACATGAGTATAGAAACAACAGATACTTTAGGTCATCAAAAGCAGACAAATTATGCTTTAAGGCAAAATATGACTAAAGAAGATTTTATTAAAGAGGTTACTGCAGGTTTAACAACACCTCCGGCCTATTTTCCTCTTAACGTAATGATGAATAAGGAAGGATATGAAAGCATTGACGAAGTGATGGAGCGTGGTAATCATGCCCTTTCGCCTGATGCTTTTGAAGTTGCAGCAAACGAAACAGACGCACTAATGCTTGACACGAGAGATGCCAAAACATTTGCAAAAGGTTTTGTACCAAATTCTATTAACATTGGCATAGATGGTAATTTTGCGCCCTGGGTTGGTGCATTAATTCCTGATATTAAACAAAAACTGTTAATAATTGCTGATGAAGGAAGAGAAGAAGAAGTCATTACGAGGCTAGCGCGGGTTGGTTATGATTTTACAATAGGCTATTTAAAAGGTGGTTTCGAAGCATGGAAAAACGCAGGTAAAGAAGTAGATGAAATTGAGACAGTTAATGCGGAGAGTGTGGCTGACTTAATAACCCAACCATCAGTAAAAATTCTGGATGTGAGAAATGAAAAAGAGTTTTTCAGCGAGCATATTGATGGAGCAGTAAACTTTCCTTTGGATAATGTCAATGACCATGTAAGTAGTCTTTATAAAGAAACAAAATACCTCGTACACTGCGCTGGCGGATACAGGTCTATGATTTTTAATTCAATATTCAAAGCCCGCGGTTTTGACAACCTGGTTGATATACAAGGTGGATTTAAAGCGATTAAGGAAAGCGGACAGGTAAAAACAACTGACTTTGTTTGCCCGACAACATTAGTTACTAAATAATTTGTACAAATGAAAGAACTACTAAATAAAGGAACATTGGTAGATGTAAGGTCACCGCAGGAATTTGCAGGCAAACATTTTCCAAATGCTATTAATATACCTTTGGACCAGGTGCCACAAAAAGTAAATGAATTTAAAGAGATGCCTAAGCCTATAATTGCTTACTGCCGCAGCGGCAACAGAAGTGGCATGGCCGTATCCATTTTGAAACAAGCTGGCATTACCGATGTAATAAACGGTGGTGGATTAGAGGACCTTTTACAACAAGCAACAAATTAAAAGGCTATTTCTTTTAAAGGTCTTTTTTGGAACTCAACTATAATAACTATGAAAACAATACTGGAGGGATGGAATTTTATAAGAATACTAAGATTAGTATTAGGTGTAGGTATTCTGGTTCAAGGCATTACGGCAAGAGATGGGGTATCAATTTTTTTAGGGTTCGCATTGGGCGGAATGGCTGTTGCAAATATAGGTTGCTGCGGGGCTGGTGGTTGCGCAGTTAATTCCAGTTCTACTATCACTAAAACAGAAGACATACAGTATGAAGAAGTGGTTTCAAACAAATAAGCTATATTTTTTCGGTGCTTTTATAGGTGCGTTGGCTGGATTTCTATATTGGAAATATGTAGGATGTTTAACCGGTACGTGTGCTATTACATCCAACCCATTTAGAAGCACAATCTACTTTGCAGTATTGGGTTCTTTAATTATTGGTCTATTTAAAAAGGAAAAAAATATTGAAACAAAAACAACTGATAAGATTTTGCAGAAATAATTAATTGTAACCAGGTTGTTTCATGGTTAATACAAATATTCTATTTACTGATAATAATAATACTTTTAAGTTCGAATTATCAATATCAAATATGAATTTTAATCTTTCAAAAATTCCCTTACGCACAAAACAACCTCGCGATTTTGGCCTAACGATGATCAGCGATAAGGGATTAAGTTTAGCTGAAACAGAAAATCTATTATCAGTTGCTTCACCACACATAGATATTGTAAAACTGGCATTTGGAACTGCAATGGTTACGCCTTTGCTGGCGGAAAAAATAAAAATCTACAAGTCATTTAATATCCCGGTTTTCTTTGGCGGGCTTTTATTTGAAGCCTTTATTGTTCGTAACCAGTTTGAAGACTATCAAAAAATGATGGATAAGTATGAACTTTTTTTTATTGAAATTTCAGATGGCGCGATTAATATTTCACATGAGAAGAAATGTGAGTATATCAGAACTTTGTCGAAAAATGCAACAGTGATAAGTGAGATTGGCTCGAAGGATAAAGACAAGGTAAAAATTACTCCACCCTATAAATGGATTGAATTGATGCAAGCCGAACTGGACGCCGGTTCAAGGTATGTAATTGCTGAAGCGAAAGAATCAGGCAAGGAAGGTTTATACCGAAATTCCGGAGAAGTGCGTGAAGGTTTGGTGGAGGAAGTGCTTACTAAAATTCCGGCGGAAAAAATTATTTGGGAAACGCCGGAAAAAGAGCAGCAATTGTATTTCATAAAGCTGTTAGGTTGTAATGCTAACCTGGGAAATATTGAGCCTAAAGAAGTAATTGCCCTTGAGGCAATGCGGGTGGGGTTGAGAGGAGATAGTTTCGATTTCTTTTTAAGTGACAATGGCTAAGCCTGACGCATTTGCTTTTAGTATATAAAACGTAAAGTACGTGAAGTAAGCAACCTGTAAAAACTGATAATTATGATAAAAATGGATATTGGATTTTCCAAGCATTCGCCCCTTTAAAAATCAAGACTTCGGTTAAACCAACGCCATTTAAAAAACATATCAAACCTTGTTGCTTTCCTTCTTCGCTATATAGATGTCCCCCATTTCTTTCAATTAGCATAAAAGCTTATTGTCTTTTTTAAAATAATGGCTGAAACAAGTTAGAATTGATGCCACTTCTTTTTTAATTATACTCGCATAATTGTACTGGTGAATCTTGCAGCTTTTAATGCAATTGCTTAGCTTTGCCGCACTTTCGCAGGAAATGGTGTCTTCCTGACCCAACCGCTCCCAGAGCTAATGGCGCCTACAAGTAGTAATGAAATTACTTAATAATCTATTTGTAGGATGAATAAATACAGCTATTCTTTTGAACAGGTAAAAATTGCACGTCATTTAATATATTGGACTCTTCTTATTGTTCCGGTGTCTATCTCTATAGGCTCTTTAGTAGCACTCTTTCTATGGCTTTTAGATTTTGCAACAACTACACGTTGGCAACACCTTTGGCTTATTTTCCTGCTTCCGCTTGCGGGTTTGCTTATCACCTTTTTTTATAAAAGGTATGGCAAAAATTCTGAAGCGGGCAATAACCTTATCATGGATGAGATTCATAAGCCGGGAGGCGGTATTCCTACCAGGATGACACCTCTTGTTTTATTTTCCACCATCATTACGCACCTTTTTGGCGGCTCGGCAGGAAGAGAAGGCACAGCCGTGCAAATGGGGGGAAGTATAGCATCTTTATTTTCAAAATGGTACAGGCTAAAACATAGAGAAAAAAGGATATTGCTAATGTGTGGAATGGCTGCCGGCTTTGGAGCAGTATTCGGCACACCAATAGCAGGGGCAATCTTTGCAATGGAAGTATTAGCCATAGGCAGAATAAAATATGATGCATTGATACCTTGTTTTATTGCCAGTATTTTAGCTGATATTACTTGCGTAGCATTTGGTATTCATCATACTCAGTATTCCATATTATTTATAAGAGACTCAACACAATGGACACGTTTTATCTCTTTCGATCTATGGCTTTTATTGAAGATAATTGTTGCAGGTGTAGCTTTTGGATTAGCAGGGTTTCTTTTTGCAGAAACATCTCATTTCATAAAAAACACTTCAAACAAATACATTCGTTATAAGTGGCTCATTCCTGTATTTGGTGGTATAGCGGTAATTGCCGTCAGCTACATGTTGGGAACATTTGACTACCTGGGACTGGGGGTAACGAATCCCAGGGCTGGTGTTAGCATTATCTCTGCTTTCAAACCAAATGGCGCAACATCTTATAGCTGGTTGTGGAAATTGATTTTAACTGCCATTACTTTAGGCACAGGCTTTAAAGGTGGTGAGGTAACACCTCTTTTTTTTATTGGTGCTACCCTTGGTAACGTATTAGCAAGTATAAGCGGTTCGCCAGTTGACCTTTTTGCAGGTCTTGGTTTCATTGCCGTTTTTGCCGGAGCCACAAACACCCCTCTTGCCTGTACACTTATGGGAGTAGAATTATTTGGCTCAAACAATGTTATTTATTTTGCAGTCGCATGTTTCACTGCCTACTACTTTAGCGGGCATTCAGGCGTCTACAGTTCTCAAAGAGTTGCTGTTTCAAAATTTCATTTAACGTATTCTAAAGAACATTCTATTAAAGATATCAAACAAAAAAATCAAACAATTGGTAGCAGGAATGAAAATAAGTAAAAGAGTAGCAGACCACATCATACCAACTACAATTGCAAAATAGTCGCCAAATCTTTTGAAAAATAAGCGGCTCTCTACTAAAACTCAAAATTCTTTTTCATTTCAGCAATTTGATTACGGGTACCGAGTACCATGATTTTCATTCCGTTAGAAACAATGATGGTATCAGGAGGATTAATAAAGAACTTTCCTTTTTCATCCTTAACCCCGATACAGTTTACACCTGTTTTCTTCCAGTTCATTATATCTTTTAAAGAAGTGTTTTTGAGGTGAGCCGGCAGTTTATCATATACAACAGATTCAATGTAAATAGATTCACCGTCCTCACCCGATAAATAGTTAATAAACTCCAGTACATCTGGTTTCGACACTAAAGTTGCCATATGTGTTCCTCCAATCATATCAGGCATTATTACATTATCTGCACCGGCTTTGTGTAATTTAGTTGTTGCACTTTGATTAGATGCTCTGCTGATAATTTGTAATGTTGGATTTAAAGATCTGGCTGATAAAACAATAAATACATTATTGGCGTCTTCAGGTAACGTAGTAATCATAGACCTGGCTCTTTGTACTCCCGCCTTAATGAGAGTGTTATCATCGGTAGCATCTTCCAGGAGATAGGTAACGTCTTGAAGAATGCTTTTCATAACGTCAGGATTTTTTTCTATAACGACAAAATCAATTTTATGGGCTCTTAATATATTGGCAGCCTGCTGTCCGTTTCTGCCAAAGCCACAGATAATAACATGATACTGCATTTTCTCTAAAGCCTGCATAAGATGTCTGTTTTTAAAATATGAGGTCATTTCACCACTAATGATATACTGAGTTAACCTGGCTAAGGCATAGGTGAAAGTTGAAAAAGAAAGAATGATAAGAACAATATTAAATAACCTTCCTTCATCTGATAAAGGTTTTACCTCATGGTAACCAATAGTAGAAATGGTGATAACGACCATATACAGGGCGTCAAGAAAACTGTAATTCTCTATCAGCATAAAGCCGGAAATGCCAAAAAGCATGATAAATAGAATAAAGGCTATCCATTGAATCAGAGGCATCGGCTTTGAAAAACGTAGCATAGCTGGCACTTTCGAGATAAACAAAACACCTTTGGTTTTTCAGATATCAAAAGAAGCGATTGTAAAACAAAAATAATCCAAACATCGAGCGCAATAATACATATAGAAGCAGACGGCGATGAATAGAATGGATGTTTAAAAGAGCAAAGGAAAGAAACAGGAAAAATAAGAATTCGTTATATACTTATATTGAAATGATACATTGAAACAAAAGCTGAATTATTTACGTGATAATTGAATAAGAGGTACAATTGTTCGAAGCAAATTCCTTCCGAAAAAATACATCAATGCGTTTTGTCAATTGAACTATTATGAAAAGGTTGCGAGTCAGACTTTCTGGAATCCTTTTGTCACCGTCGAGTGTTTTGTATCAGTAAGAAAGCAATTAGTAAGACTTAAACGAGCAGGCTGAATTATTAATATTTGCAATTACTATAGAACGATTTCTGGTAGCAAAACTTAATTATCTGCATTTCAGTTTCCTTAAAGCAGCTATAATGAACAATTGCAAACGCTAATTGATCTCGTTATTTATCTGGCCGACTCTTTTTACCCTACAATAACTTCCTGCTAAGCCATTACTTCTTCTTCTACCTGAATTTTAATTCCCAATAACTTATAAAATTCCTGCAAAATTCTTGGATGACCTGGCCACGCCGGAGAAGTGGTTAGATTTCTATCTGTTATGGCTTCATTTACAGCCACTTCCTTATATATACCGCCAGCTAGTGAAATATCCGGACCAATAGCAGGATAGGCTGTGAGTGTGCGTCCTTTTAATACGTTGGCCACAGTTAATATCTGGATGCCATGACAAATTGCTGCCACAGGCTTGTCTTCATCAAAAAAATGCTTTGTAATTTCTAGTACTCTTTTATTAAGGCGTATATATTCCGGTGATCTTCCTCCGCAAACATACAGGCCATCATACTCTTCCGGATTTACTTCGTTAAAAGTCTTATTTAATTGAAAGTTATGCCCCCGGAGCTCGGCATAAGTTTGAAAGCCAACAAAATCATGAACTGCGGTTGCTATAGAATCTCCCGATTTTTTATCAGGGCAAACTGCATGCACTTCACATCCCACCGATAGCAAACTCTGAAAAGGTACCATCACTTCATAATCTTCTACAAAATCGCCGGCAAGCATTAAGATTTTCTTTGCCATTATTATAAATTTTAATTGTTTAAAAGTTAAGAAAGTTACAGAAAGTAAGCGAAAAGTTGAAGTTCATCTTGTGATTTTTTTGGTTCATACCGCCCCTTGCAATTCTTTTTCGTTTGTCCTTTCAGTGTAGACAGCTTTAGGTGTTGCTAAAAGGAAAACGATTACCCTTGCATGCATTGGTCATCTTGACTAATTATGTTTCATTCAATCGATACTAATGCTAATACAAAGTGTCATTGAAACTTAAACAACTTCTGCTAACGCATATTCCTCTGATGTTTTTAAAGTACTGGCAAGGTTGTTTATAAAGGTTTGAACATAAACAGGTTGCATTTTACTTTTTAAAACAGCTGCATACCACGTTCTTTTTATAGCCCTTCTTATTGGCACAGCAACCATTCCTCCCAATGGCAGATAGGGCTTAATAATCCAATTAGGCATAACAGCTACACCTATCCCCGCCTTTACCATTTCCACGATTGCTTCTGTAAGAGCAATTTTATAAAGCTCCTTCGGCCGCTTTTCTTTAAAAAGCATTGAATAGATAGTACTTTCTTCACAAGGTATATTATACATTATATAACTTTCATCTGCAAAATCCTCCTGGCGAACTGTTTTTCTATTTGCCCATCTATGTTCTGTAGAAACAAGTGCATAAAATTCATCCTGAAACAAAGGAGTATATAATAGTTTATTATTAGTATTTTCTTCAAGTATACCAATGTCTATTTCATTATTAAGTAAAGATGTAACTGTTTTATAAGTGGCATCAGCATTTATTCTTACCAGTACCTGGGGATGGTCATATTTGAAGTCTTTCATGAATTTAGATAGCCAGTGATAGGATGTATAACATTCTGTCGTTACCCTTATCTCTCCTTCATTTTCATTATTCAATGTTTTTATCCTTTGCTTCACCAATTCTAATTCTTTTAAGATGTTTTCTCCGGCAACTAATATAATTTTACCGGCTTCTGTAAGCAACATTTGTTTGCTGTGCCTGATAAATATTTGGGTATCAAAAAAAGTTTCTATCTCCTTTAACTGATGACTTAATGCGGATTGGGATAAGTAAAGATTTTCAGCAGCCTTTGTTAAATTCTTAACCTCTGCCACTGCCTTTATCATTTTAAAATGTCGCAATTCCATTATTACTATTTTTAATCGTCACCATAAAGTTAATTAAAATTTATAATAATAAACTATCTGCCATTCTCGTAATTAACGCGTTAAAAGCTCTTATATTGATTGCAATGTAGTCTGTATTTTGGAAGGATTAGCAATGGGTTTATTCATGTAGTTTGATTAAAAGTGAAACAGGCCAAAGCTTTCGCTTTGTGCAAGGTTAAGTCTCATTTCATTTAATTTAAAAACGAACCATAGCCTTTTTGGTTTTTGTCCCGCAACACAATTAATATTTCTATTCAATAAAAAACACGCTATAACTATTAGTTTTTTTAATCGTTTTATATAAAACAATTCATTTTAATAATTAATTATTAGAGATAATTTTGACACTGCAATCAATATTTCTTTAAACACAAAACTTACAATTATGAAAAAGCTTAGCCTTTTCCTGATGCTGTCATTCGTCCTTTTCACCTCGTTCAAGTCTCCTAAAACCAATACGACAAATAATGTGGAGACAATTTTCAATGAAACTTTTAAGGATGTAAAAAATGTACAATGGTATGTTACTGATAAAACATACTCAGCACGCTTTACAACTAAAAATGTTATTACAAGTATAACCTATAATAAAGATGGAAAATTTGTTCGCTCGAGCAGAGTTGCTGGCCAAGAACTGTTACCTCTCAATGTTCTTTTAAAAATAAAAGAAAAATACAGTGGCAAAACTATAAAACTGGTAACTGAAATAGTGGAAGGCAATGAATTGTCATATTCATTAACAATTGACGATAAAGATAATTGCTGGATAGTGGAAGCCACAGCTTTAGGAGATAATAAAGTGTTATCAAAATTTGCAAAACAACACTAATTTTTTTGCGACATAAAAATGGCAATGGCATCCCCCTTGTGTATAAAAATGGCAGAAGGCGCCCTATCATGGGGCAAAACATCAGATGCTTTTATTCAAGGTAATCTTAGGCTTAGTATCTCTGCCAGAAAAAACACTAACATTTTTTAAAGCCAGGCTTAGCCTGGCTTTAATCATTTGCATTGAAGTTGAATTTGTAAAAGGAATATTCTGGGTATAACGGATCGGATGAAAAACTCTTAAATTTTATTGGCGCCCGTACTGCTATTTCGATTTCGTAAGCGGGGTAATGCGAACGATCACATCAGGTTTGTTTAACAGAACATAAAGAGCGCCATCAGGGCCAAATTTAATGTCTCTGACGCGGCCAAAGCCTTTCATAATCATTTCCTGTTTAGTCACTTTTTTATTCACAATTACAAGTCTGCGCAATTCTTCAAAAGCAAGAGCCCCTACCATCAGGTTGTTTCTCCATTTCGGAAAAAGCGGAGAGGTACAAAATTCTGCAGGGCACACTGCAATTGAGGGTGTCCATTGCACAATGGGTTGCTCCATACCTTTTTGAGCTGTCTTTTCCGACACTATCTTCCCACTGTAATCTATGCCGTATGTGATAACAGGCCATCCGTAATTCGCTCCCTTTTTTAATATATTTAATTCGTCGCCACCTCTTGGGCCATGCTCAGTAGCCCAAATATCTCCCGTAACAGGATGTTGGGCAATGCCCTCTACATTGCGGTTGCCGTAAGTGAATATTGCAGGCAGTGCCCCGGGGGTATTTACAAAAGGATTATCTTTTGGAATAGAACCGTCAGGGTAAATGCGATAAACTTTTCCTGTAGCACGCCTCAGGTCTTGAGAGGCGTCAGCTTTGCCCATATCACCTATTGTGAAATAGAGATAACCTGACTTATCAAACAAGAACCGGCATCCCCATCGATCGCCCCGAACAACCATTAAAGAGTCAGGCACCTCAAATAAAGTTTGTTGATCCGTCCATTCATGGTCTTTTATTTTGCCCCGAATTATTTTTGTCATCCCGGGTGCGTCTTTATCGTGAATGTCTCCTTTTGTATAACTGAAACCCAAATAAACCCAACCATTTACAGAATATTTTGGATCTAAAGCAATATCCATAAAACCGCCTGTGCCGCTGGCTATGTGTGTAGCAGGAAGTCCAAGGATGGGAACGGTATCAAGCTTACCATTAATCATCCAACGAAGTTTGCCGGGTTTTTCAGAAATCAAAGCACGATCTGCATTTACAAATTCAATAGCCCAGGGAGTGGTTATATCAGTTGTAACAAGCTTTTCTACTTTTAATACATAATCTTCCGTAACAAGTTTTGCAGGAATTGTATCTTTTGTTTTAGCAGGTTTATTTTGAGAAGAGCGGATGTAATCAACCAATGTGCTAATCTGGTTGTCTTTCAAAACATTGCCCCAACCTTTCATTTCCGTATTCGGGATTCCTGCCTTAATATTTCTAAACAGGGCACTTCTGCTTGCGCCATGCAGCCATTTTGTTTTAATTAATGCAGGTGCTGAGTTGCCTTCTAAGTCTGCCCCATGACAACCTCCACAATAGGTTTTGTAAATGACTTCTGCTTGCTGAGAGTAAGCGGAAGTTACAATTAGAATAGAAAGTAGACTAAAAAGTAAAAGTTGTTTCATAAAATTATTTATTAGCAAATGTCCTCTCGTTTAATTGTTCAGGGCGACATATATATGTTATAGAGAACATGAATAGAATTTTGTTGCTATAGCCCTTTAAATTTTAGGATTAGTAGTATTAAAGAAATAGCAAAACTTAATATCGCCAAAGTAAAGGTTAACCAATAAGTTTTATATACTCTTTTAGCATTAACAAGATCAATCTCTAATTTTTGAATTTGTAAATTTTTCTCGTAAACAATTTTGTTCTTTTTTGCTTTTTCTTCTTTGAATATTCTTCTACCCGTTTCATTTATGAATATTAATTCCTGCTCATCAGTAATTAAACCACTCCATTCTAAATTTTTGAGATAAATCATAAGAGATTCTTCTCTATTATTAGGAAATTTTCCTATAAAGAAATCCTCCAGTTCTTTAAAAGTTTTTGGTGAATTGGATTGTAAATATTCCAGTAATAAAAATTCATTCTCCTTCATAATATTCTACAAACTTAAAAAAAGGGGCATAAGAGAAATAAAAATAAGGTAAAGGCCTTTAATTATTTTTTAAAAAACTATAAGAATCACGTTTTTTAATAATTATTCGTTCAACTGCCTCCACAGTCCAATTTACTCCTCACCCAACTTATACAGCTCATAAATAACTTTATTTATTTTTCTATCTGAATATGTAGTTAAGTTGGATATCTCTCTTCCGGTAGCCTGTCTTTTTACCAGCAGTTAAGCAATCAGAAGCTTCTATTTATTCGAATATTTTGGTAAATGCTTTTCTTTTACATACATTCTAGGGTGGTGTGATCTTTAAAATCAAATACAAATTAAAAGGATGACTTACCTGATCAGCATTACCGTACCTTTTTTAAATATTTTTTTCCCTGATGAAGTTTTCATTTCAACTTCATATATAAATGTTCCTGTTTGCTGACGTATATCGTTTACATTGCCATCCCACCCACTGCTAGCGTCTTTACCCGAATAAACTTTTTGGCCCCACCGATTATAAACAATAAATTTTTGTAAAGCGTAGCCGCTCGGCACCATTACTTTAAATCTATCATTTACACCATCATCATTTGGGGTAAAAGCAGAGGGAATATAGAAGTTATCAAACACTTTTATGAAGACAGTAGAAGTAGCAATACCACAGCCAACTGAAGAGGCTACACTCAGTGTGTACTGCATATCGTATGGAGGAAAAATTTTTGGAGTTATTGCATGGCTATCATTTATAAACAGTGCTGGTGTCCACGATACATTTACAGATGTTCCAGCAACAGTTGCAGGCAGTGTTGCAGTATCGCCTTTGATCATTGTAATATTATTACTAGCGTTGGCAAAGGGATTTTTATAAACATTCACGGTTACAAAGGCGGAATCTTTACAACCATAAGAATTACTGGCAGTTACTGTATATACTGTCTTTTCTGAAGGGTTTGCAACCGGGTTTGCTATAGTATCGTTTGATAATCCATAAGATGGCGTCCATTTGTACGTTTCCCCTCCTGATGCGGTAAGCGTTATAGTACTATTTTCACATAAGGCATAGGAACTATTTGCTGCAATAGTTACTGAAGGAGCTACTTTTAAATAAAAAGAGTCTAACGACGTACAACCGTAATCAAACTTTTGGTAGATTTTGTACAGGCCTGTATCATTAGCTTGAATATTTGGAACAGTTGATACTGCATTCGTAGAAAAATAGTTATTAGGACCTGTCCATCGCACTGATCGTGCAGATACATCAGCATACGGCAGTACCAGATCTTTATCCAGGCATCCCAGAAGGTTTTGAAGAGGTCGGTGGGCAGGTAAAGGATGAACACTTATTGAAACAGGATTAGAGGCTATTCTGCACTTCGGTGAATTGATATTTCGATTTTCTGCTATTAATATGCGGTAAAGAACAGTTTTAGCAGACATATGCGGAACAATGTAAGTGGTTGAGGTTTCACCCGGCATATCATTCCATGTTTTACCTGTGTCGATGCTGTTTTGCCACATTACCACGGGGTTAGAAAAACCATAACCATAAGTTGCATTTAAAACAATCGGGGAAGTATAATCTTCACACAAGTCGAGAGCAGAGTCGCTGTTTCCATTGATAGCAACGGCTACAGGAGGACCACAAACCTTTAAGGTTATGTCATCTAATGCAAAGGCGCTTCCGCAGCCGTAACCAGGCTTTATACTAATACGCAGTATTACAACTGTTATACCGGGTGGATTCGTAAAAGACAATCCATATTCCTTCCATTGTTTATCATCAGTCAAAGGAAGGTCGCCTGTATTGTAACGCGCTATTACGGTTCCTGATAAGGTTTCGGCGGTAAAGATGATGTCAGGCAATACTGCCTTACCGTCGCACGTAATCTTTTGCATAACACTTGTAATGTATGCGGCAAACTGATAGGTTGTATTGCTGCATAAACCTGTTACGGTGTCTACATATATGTTTCCGGGCGAAGATTCGGCATTTACAAGCATATAGTTTCCATTATAACCGCCTGTATGATCGCCGGTAAGTTTTACCCATGTGCGATTGCCACATCCAAACAAAAAATTATGTATTGTATATTGGCCTGCTGCTGGACATCCGCCTGCGTATTCATAAGTAGTAGTAGTGCGGGGTAAGGGCTTGTGTATATTGCCAAAAGTGGTATTTATGATGGCGTCTCCCAAATTTCCATTGCAAAGCTGCCCATTGGCAATGCCGCTTAATAACAGTAGGAAAAACGGGAAAACTAAAAATTTCATTTATGAACAGTCTTTAACCAGGTTAGATATAGTTATTTGCAAGAACTAGATGTAATATTAACTAGTATAGCTGCTTTTTACCTCTTTTCTTACTTTA
Source organism: Segetibacter koreensis DSM 18137 (assembly GCF_000374045.1). Lineage (GTDB taxonomy): Bacteria > Bacteroidota > Bacteroidia > Chitinophagales > Chitinophagaceae > Segetibacter > Segetibacter koreensis. The sequence goes on from NZ_KB893370.1 coordinate 123,489, forward strand.
TAATTTTTAAAATCCGGATTTTCTATACTAATTCTTTTTTAAATAGTGCAGTAACAATAAAGGAACAGATAAATATTTAATTAAATTAGGAATTTAGTAAACGCTCTGAGGAATATAATTATCCTTACTTAAGCGATCTCACTTAACTCCAAATAACGACAAAAAGCATTTGCTAACCTCATCTGATCAGGATTATTACAACTTGGCTGAAACAATTTTGGACTTGCTACAAGAATAAATATACTTTTAGCTCTCGATACTGCGACATTTAACCTGTTGAGACTGTACAAAAACTCCATTCCGCGCGGTGCATCTTCGGGCGATGATGTGCTCATTGAATATATTACAACCGCTGCTTCCTGCCCCTGGAACTTATCAACTGTTCCAATATGTGCATTAGGTGGCAGTTTGGTTGCAAGAGCAACAACATGGGCATTGTAGGGTGCAATGATCATAATATCAGCAAGCGTAAGGGTTCTTTTTTTGCCGTGCTTGTCTGTCCACAACACGTCATCCTTTGTTAGTTCACTAACTATTACAGCAACTCTATCAGCCTCTTCGTCTGAACAGCTTTGATTGTTTTCATGTTCAACAGGTACAAACCACAACCCTGCCCCTTTGAATAATGTTTTTCCTTCTATTACCTGATTAATAAGGTCAGGTCGTGGATGCAGTCTTCCTTCGTAAAATAATTCTGAAATAAAGGCACAAATCTTTGGATGCATTCGCCAGGTTTCACCTAAGAATATGCCCCTATCATCAGGAATGGTTTTATGCTCCTGCAAAATGTGCTCAAGAGCAGAAACCTCGGTACCCTCAGGATGGCTTCCCTGCTTGCTGGGGTTGTTTCAATTGCTGGGGATCACCTAAAAGAACAATATTTTTAGCAGCTTGCGAAACTGCCAAAGCATCAATTAAACTGAATTGTCCTGCCTCATCAACAAATAACACGTCAACTGCTTCTGCAAAATCTTCGCGAGCCCAAAGCCACGCCGTTCCGGCTGCTACCTTAACCTCATCTGACTGTAGAGCTTTAAGAACAGCCTTATTATCATCCGTTTCCAATATTCCTGGACTGCTTTGTCCTGAAACTACAGATACTTTTTGTATGCATCTTAAAGCAACGTTTAGTTCTTCTGCAGCTTTCATCACTTTTTCCAAAAGCCCCCTGATAACTTTGTGGCTGAGAGCGGTAATACCGACTTTTTTACCAGACCGAACCAACGCGATTATCATTTGTGCTGCCGTATGACTTTTTCCTGCTCCAGGCGGTCCTTGTATGGGTAATACGCTGGTATCTAAAAGCTGTACCCATTCAACAGCTAAATCCAAAGAACTATCATATACCGTTACAGGCTTTTTTGTCCTTGGCGGATAACTTAGCAACAAATCTCTTCCTGATCTATATGATCCATCTGCATCTATTTCATTATCTGCAACCCATGTTGCTATTCGAATGATTGCATCTTCTTTTATGCTATCTCGTACATCATTGTGCCTGAAAACAGAAGCAGGATGTATTTTCTCTTTTTTCGGACCTTTCTTAATATCTATCGTACAAGAAATATAATCAATAGAAACGACCTCGCCAAAATCGTCGCCATTTCCACATTTAAGGGTATCGCCTCTGCGTACGTCGCACTCCTGCGGAGGGTATTTGTAGCGGTCAACGAAGCTTTTTTTAACCGGTTGCCTTTGCCCGCTAAATTGCAAACCCGAAAGAGCCGCCTTTTCTTCAAACAATTCATTGTCAGGCAATTCACACAAACGAAAATACTCCCACCAGGTAGCTTTCTTCTCACGACGGTACCATTCAAGCATGTTAGCGAGCAACCATTTTGCCTGTTGTTTGTCATTACGCTCGCTCCTATCGATAGATATACCTGCGATAAGCTTTTGATAAATAGGTTGTATGCGCTGCTGAAATTCTTTTAAAGACTCACTTGCGTCAGCCGGTTTAACTTCAGGTCTTGGAATTTCTTTTCCGGTTTTAATAAGGTCAGCCCTTAGTTTCTCAAGCCAATCTCTCAACCGTTTTGTAGAGATACAATCTTCTTTATTATATTCTTCAACCGCTTCGATTATTTGAGATGGGATATTTGACGCATTGTTTAGCTCCAAATATCGCTCTATGGCCCTTAAGTTTAGAGAAGCCTGTTTGAGTGGGAGTTCACGGGTAAAACCGTGAAATATTTCGAGGTCTTTTAAAGAATATTTTTCTATTCCTGCACGAAGAGATTGTTTAGTGATACTATGCAAGTCAATAAAAATTTCCCCTCTTAGCATGCGATCAATTTCATCTTCGCGCGTAGCATATTTTCCCATTAAACGTTTGAGTGCTGCTGGTTCATAATTAGTGAAGTGATAAACATGAAAACCAGGGTAAATTTTCCAACGTGCCATAACCCCATCTACAAAGTCTTCAAATGCCTTTTTTTCTTCTGCGGCTGACAGCGCCCAAATGCGATGGTAAGTTTCTTTGCCTTTATCTACAACTGCCCATCCAAATAAATATTCAAGGCCGGTTGTCCCCACGAAAGGATCACCTTCAAAATCAAAAAAAATATCTCCTTCTGACGGTTCCGGTAGCCTGAAAAATCCTTTTTCTTGATTGATTTCTAAAAGCTCGTGAACCGGTGCTTTTTTAACTCTTGCTTCAAACTGCACCCTGGCTTGCTCCCTTACCCGTTCATATGTATCTATTGAACCTCTTGATGGTTGTTGTGCAAGTGGAATTGGCAACTCAGCTAAATTTTTAAGAGTGTGTACCTCCCATTTTTTGATTTCTGCAACCTGCCTGCCTGATATTCCTGAAACCAACGATAGGTGGTCATCATCTCTCCGCTGTCTATCACAATTCTGCCACCACCGACATATCTCGCAATGCTGCACGGGATTAGGATAAGTATAGATGTCATCCGTTCCTTTTTTAATAGCAGTAACCAGCCCTTCTTGCACAAACCTGAAGTAAGCTATAAAATCGTTAACCCGGTAGGTATTAATAGATAGATCGTTTTCAGGGGTGATAACGTACATAAACTCTGGTAACAATCCTTGTATGTCGGCGACAAGTTGAGAGTAAAGGCAGATCTGCAAGATCGTTCCTGCCCGGGTTGATTTTGCCAGTTTTGTATCAATAACTTCATAAGACCACGGCCCGAGCTTGCCAGGTTTTTTAACCTTTTTTAGAAAATCAGCTTTTCCCTGCCAAATTCCATTTTTAAGACTTGCCTGGTAAATATAATCAGCGCCTTGCTGCATTGCTTGTATTGTTCTTTGTAAACCCGCTGCGCTTTCATCACTTGTTGGTTCTGATACGCTAAAACCTTTATCTTTTAATGATTGCAGGTAGGCCTGTTCAAATTCCAGTCCTCTTTCCTGTAAGACTGCAAGCATGGGATCACGATATTTGGGCTGTTCAATAATACCATTGGCTACACGCAGATCTAAAAAAGTGAGATGTCTGCACGCGATATAATTAGAGAGATCGCGGGCAGAAAGTTCAATATCGTTGTGAAGTTTTTTCATGAGATATTTCTATACATTCCTCTTTTTACTTATTGCAAAAAGCAATATAAAACTTTTATCGTGCTACTGGCGAAAGCAAAACAGTTTAGTAGGGATCAAAGGTTAATTTTTATGAAGTTATTTGTTTTCTTTCTCGTAAATGAACGGAGCTCAATAGCTTGGACAAATAACAACAATCTTATTCTTTATTTGCAATGGTAGGGACCGCTATTTTTAAGGCGCTTACTGGTCAGCTTTAATAGACTTTAATCATTTTTTAAAAGTATAATAGCAATTGAACCTGCAATCATTATGGCTGAACCAAATAGCTTTTTACGAATATCTTGTTCTTCAAAAAGCCTGTGCCCTAGAATTACGCTAACAATAGTTGAGAGTTGAAAGAGTGATAAAGCGTAGCCAACGGGCATATGAGCAAAGGTATAATTAGTAGTAAACTGCATAAGTCCGATACAAAGGATAAGGAACATATATCTACTAAAACTTGCAGATTTCACTTTTCTAATTTCTTTTAAAAAATTAAGCCGATAAACAAACAAAAAGAGAAAAGAAAAAAATGCACCAAACCAGCACCAACTTATAAAAGCAATGGTAGAAGAAGAAGCTAAAATAATTTTTTTTATAAATACAGCTTCAATCGCAGTTAATATCATTGCCCAAATGCGATATTGTATTTCATCTTTTTTTAGCAGAGCCACTGAAAACCTTTCTTCAGTTGTATCTAAAACAAAATAGCTTCCATAAACAATTAACGCAATTCCCAATACTCCCCAGAGATTAGGAATTTCTCTAAGCAGGAAAATACCAACTATTATTCCTACAACAGATTTATAAGAATTAATTGGTCCCAGTACCGAAAGATCTCCCTTTTGTAATGCTTTTACTAAAAAGCCGTTTCCCAAAGCGCCTGCTATTCCGCCTAAAATAGAATAAAGCCAGAATTGCGTTGCTAAATTTTTCCACTGTACGGGTATTGCAATAAAAATGCAAACAATCGACAATAGCAAATAAGTTAGAAAATTGATGAGTAAAGGATGATTTCCTTTTGAGGTAAGTTGTTTTTGAAAAACGTTAGCTAAAGGATTGGAAAGAATTCTTACTGAAACGGCTATTGAGGTTAAAACAGTTTCTATCATGTATCATTACTGGTTATAAAGAGCACGTGCAAACTTCAACTCATTAAAATAAGAATGTTACATGCAGCATTCCCCTCATTTTCACTTTAGTCTGTTCGTTTGACAGGTTTTGGCTGACTGGTAGCTGAGTGTTAAAACCTACAGCCATTTTAGCAAAATTAACCTCCATTCCTGCTGCAGCTAACAGAGCATTTCCACCCGTATCTTCAACTTTTGATTTGTTTAGTTCATTTGCATCTATTTTTTCGAATAGAAGACCAGCATTGGGATTAACTGTTGTATTGCCACTACCACTTGAGAATGAATGAAAAACAAATGCGGCAGTATTGAACTGATTACCAAAATGGAAATTTTCCGCACTTCGGTTTATCTTATAATTTACATTGCTGTTAATGCCCCAATCCTCAACATGAAGCGTATACATTGCATTTAATATAAAGTCGACACTGCCCGTGCCAGCCTGGTTATTTGCCTCTGGTATAATATCTACTTCATCGGGAGAGAACTTTCCTGTTGGCAGTTTTAAACCTCCACCTACCCAAAGTTGCTGGCTGATCATCTTTTCATTCGCATTCGTATTCCTCTTGTCTAATATTTTATGATTTACAATAAAACTTATGTCACCTATACCGTTGTTAGTCTTTGTTCCATCGTCAGATGTTTGTTTGTTTATATTATACGGCACAAATGAAAGAACTTGCCATTTTCTGCCAATATTTAAACCTCCCCATAGTTCTATACTTTGATAGAAGTCTTTGCTGAACTGTGTATGATCTGACTTTAGCCTGCTTTCAAAACTTTTGAAATTATACCTCGTGCCAAAGAAATGGCTTCTGAATTGTGGAAATGGACCTAAAAAATAATTACCCGAACTACAGCCACAGATATCACAAGAAAACGCCTGCGTAATAGTTAAAAGCAAAATAGATAGTATGGAAAGTTTTTTCATTTTTATTTTGAATAAGCTGTTCAAATATTCGTCGCGAAGGTAAAAATTTTAATTGGCGTCAAGTAAAATAACGATGTAATATAAAAAAAGTTGCTTTTATTCTTACTGCTGAACGCGAGATGTTCATTAGAAATTCTATCCGCCTACTACAGAAAATTAATCACCCCTCCCCTCTCAAAATTTCTAATAGACTTCTCTTTGAAACTCCTTTTATGTTTATTAGTGCGATTTCAATTATATGCAACGGGATCAAAGCCTTAGCAACTGCAACCAATGAACAATAAAAATAGTTTTAAAAGAAAATTTTATCAAAGCCGGGGTGCTAAAGCGGGATAAAACAATGCCGGTCGCAGAAATTGAGCCGGTAAAATCAATTGCAACATCTAAATAAGATATAGTAAAAAGCGTAAATGGCCTTCACTACAAGACTTTGAAATATTGCTACGGAATCTGATATGTGTTAATTTCGCCTGCTATTTAAGCAATAGTTTGCAAAAGCGGTTTTCAAAGAAACTTAGCCGAAAAGATTATTAGTGAAAGAAATACGAATCCTGGATTGAAAATTAGCAATCGTCTTGAATATTTCTATTAATGTTCCCTGTTCTATTTTCGTTAATTTATTAAGATCTATGTAGTTATCCGGCTCCTTGCGATCCATAATAATTTGATTAGCCTGGTTTTTTAGTCGAAGACTCATGAGAAAGTAGTAGGATTGACTTAACTCATTAAAAGATGTTTCAGTAAATATTCCTTTTTCTTTTAGAGCTTTCAGGCGTTCTCCGGTATTCACCTCAAAAATACGGTTTTGGAGTGCATACACCCTTACAAGATCTACTATCGGCGTCATTGCTTTTTTAATGTCAAATACTTCTTGCGAACCTATCGTTGTCGTTCTTATATTTTTAAAGAACGTTAGTGGAGGTTCATATTGCAGTGCATTTTTGGCCATGAAATAAAAAAGCTTTTCAAGTGGTTTTTGCAATTCCTCATCTAAAAACGCTTTAAGTTCATCCATAATTGAAGCTTCACCAAAGAGAAACCGGCAGTCAAAAAAGGTGGAAAACTTTATGGCTGTCTCTGCAAGTGAATCTTCTATCCAACTGGTATAATTTCTTTTCCAATACGACAATGAGTGTGTCCATTCATGATTTTTTGCCATAAAGCCACCAAGGCAAAAACTAAATCCTATATCATTTAATCTGCCTGATACAATTTCTGCAAATTTCAAAAAATATTCCCTGACCAACTCTCGTTGTTCGTTGGCTTTATCTTCGTAAATAATTGCATTATCCTGGTCGGTTTTCAATGTCTGCTCTTTACGTCCCTCACTTCCAAGTACAATAAAAACGAATTTTGCAGGAGGTTGCCCTATTTCATCTATTACGCCTTCGATTACCTTTATGGCAATAGTATCTGCAACGGTTGTTATTACCTGGTTCGCAATTTCTGCATTTACTCCCCGCTCCAGAAGCTGTGTTACAATCGACGGTACTTTTTCCCATTTCTTTTTAAGCTCGTCAACAGTAGTAGAAGATTTAACCGATTGAATAAATACCAGCGGCGACTGCGCCTGTTCACTTAACAATTTGTTGCGGCTTTGAAAACCAATATATTCACCATTCTCTTCTATCAGCAGGTATTTTGTTTTTGTACGAAACATCATAAGAATAGCCTCATAAACATACGCCTGCGTACTGATTGAAACGACGGGCTTATCTATAATGCTGATTATAGGATTGTGCGCGTCTGACGCGGTAGCCACAACTTTATCTCTTATAGTTATATCGGTAATATAGCCAATTATTTTTTCAGATTCGTCTTTTATAAATAAGCAGCTGACTTTGTTTTTTGCCATAGCTATCGCTGCGACGTAAATAGGTGTAGAGGCCGGACAGGATACAATATTACGATATTGAATGCTTTCGATCTTGCGAGAATACAATTGGTCAGAAGCTATATAACTTTCCTCAAAAGTTGTCGGTTTTTTTACAAAATGAGCAAATTCATCATCGAGCATATGCTTGCCAAAATCTGCTGTGAAATAATGAAAAAAGCTTTCAAATGATTTACATAACTCAACAAAATCTTTTCGTGGCAGGGTGTAAACTACTGTTCCCTTTTTAGCAATGACAGTTTTTAAAGAACGTTTTCTGTTCAACAGTACCGATATGCCTCCATAAGAATGACCGGGAAGATAGAGTTCAACTGACCTTTTATTTTGAGCGCTGTCATAAAAAAAAGTTTCATATTCACCTTGTACAATGATATCTACCTTATTCATTTTCGTAACCTCCTGCTGATAAATAATAGCCTCTTTACTATATTTCACATATTCTAATAAATCTGAAACACCAATCAGCACATCTTCAGGTAAGCTGTTAAAGGGTACTGTATTTTTAAGAATTTCCAGGCGATCATTCATAAAATATAAAGTATTAAAAAGGTTAGGAAAATGATTAAAAGTATGGGGACCATGCAGCCGGTTTGTTTCTCTTGTATCTCAGAAGCCTGTGCCTCTTTTTGTTGAAAAGCAATCGTTTCATCCGTGACTTCCCCACGTTTTATTAGTTCGAAAAAGCAATCGGCCGTTGCCTTTGCATCAACCAAAGCATTGTGTTGATTGTAAAGCTTAGTATCGAACAAACATTCATACAACTCACCCAGTCTAAAAAATTTAAGTGTAGGGTTTTTAACCATGTACGTTGTAGCAACCATGGTACAAAAAGTCATTTCCTTTTTAATAGGATTATCAATTCCAGATCTATAAAAATCAACTCCAAGCATGTCATAATCAAAGTTCATAAAATGCCCGATTACCAGGGGCTGATAGGTTATAACATCGTGAGAAAGTAATTCCATGACTTCCCTGCGGCTTTCTCCATTTATTGAAAGAAACGATTCAGTAATACCGTGAATTTTTGTGGAAGATTTCGAAATTTTAAAATCATTCTCTTTTATAAAATGATTTTCCTGCTTTACCTGCTGCCCATCTTTAGTATAAATAATCCAGGCAATCTGAACACAAGAAGGCCAGTTATCCTGAGCAGAATAAGGCTTTTCCCAATCATTTGGAAGTCCCGAAGTTTCAGTATCAATAAACAACAGGTAATCGGTCAAGGGAAAAAATTGAAAAGTTTGGGGGTGTAAGGTAAGCACCAAACTTTTTTGAGAGAAAAATTAAATTATTCGTCATCAATACCATTTGCAAGTTTTAAATGTAAATAACTGAACGCCTACTAACAAAAAGCTTTTTTTAAACATTATCATTGTAGTTTTTCTTTATCTGATCCATGGTAATAATAGCTGTTGCAGGTTTAAGGAATATTCTGATAATTAAAAAAACGTTCTACATTCGCCCCGGTAAATACATCTTGTAAATTTTTACTTGCAGGAGCAAAATGAATAAGTATATGCAGTTGTAATTTATGAACTATAGTCCACCTGAACTCAGAACTGTTAATGTAATACGATATGTAACGCCCTTGCGTGAAGGCGGCTCGCTACCAGCAATTGCAGAAGCAGATGATGAGTTTCTGTATGTTCTAAAGTTTCGGGGAGCGGGGCAAGGTGCAAAAGCTCTTATTGCGGAAGTTATCTCCGGTGAAATTGCACGATTGCTGGGATTGAGGGTACCTGAAATTGTCTTCTGCAATCTCGATGCTGCATTTGGACGCTCAGAACCAGACGAGGAAATACAAGATTTACTTAAGGCAAGCGTAGGCCTCAATCTTGGTCTTCATTATCTTTCACAGGCCATCACCTTTGACCCTGTCGTAACGACTATCGATGCAAAGCTTGCCTCGCAAATAGTATGGCTCGATTGCTTTGTGATGAATGTAGATCGCACAGCCCGCAATACTAACATGCTTATGTGGAATAAGCAGTTGTGGCTGATTGATCATGGCGCATCACTTTACTTTCATCACTCGTGGCAAAATTTCGAAGAACAGGCACGGAAACCATTTACGCAAGTCAAAGATCATGTACTGCTTCCATGGGCAACAGAACTAGATGCAGTAGATACAGAATATCGCTCAATTTTAAGTTCTGAACGTATTGATTCAATTGTTTCTTTGCTTCCCGAGGAATGGTTAGCGGATGATTCCTCATCTGCGACTCCGGCAGAAAAAAAGAAGATTTACAAACATTTTTTAGAAACACGCCTTTCCCTATCAGAAATTTTTGTCAAAGAAGCGAAGTATGCAAGAGAAGCATTTGTTTGAGTACGCAGTTATTCGTGTAGTACCAAGAGTGGAACGCGAAGAATTTCTAAATGTGGGTGTAATACTATATTGTCGGAAACAACATTTTTTGCAGGCAATGTTTGGAGTCGACAAGGAACGGCTTCATAACTTTTCAAGCAATTTAAATATACCTGAAGTGGAGGAGTGCCTGGGTGCATTTACAAAAATCAGTGAAGGAAATAAGCAAGGCGGAGCAATTGCTAAACTGCCAATGGCTGAACGATTTCGTTGGCTCACTGCGACCCGCAGCACTATTGTTCAAACATCACCTGTTCATTCGGGATTGTGTGAAGATGCCCGCGAAACATTGGTAAAACTATATGAACAACTAGTTAAATAAGAAGACATTCAAGTATACCTTATATGTACCATATAGCATCTAGTGATAAAGAAAGATAAATAGTATCACCTTTTTCAATTTTGCAATCATTTGTTTTAATGGTAATACGATCGCCCAACAGTAAAACTTCGATCTCACACAGGCTACCTAAAAAAATTACTTCCCTAACTTTTGCCTCGTAAGAATTGATATTCTTATCTACTATTTTGAAACTCTCCGGGCGGATAAACATTTTTTTACCATTTATTTCGCTGCTTCTTACGTTATTCAACGCCTGGAATAGTGAAGGATTTATAAGATTATAATTTCCGAAAAGAGCGGCAGTATATTCATTAACCGGTTGATGATAGATTTGCTGGGGCGACCCTTTCTGAATGATTTGGCCATTTTTTAGCACGATGATCTCATCTGCCCAGGAAAGAATGTCAAGAGGATCATGCGAAATAAGAGTACAAGTGATTTTTAATCTTTCACTAATGTCCCTGATAACGGACTTCAAAATATTCTTATGTATAATATCAAGATTAGAAAAAGGTTCATCGAGCAATAAAAGTTTAGGCGAAGTGGTAAGTAGCCGGGCGAGGGCAATACGTTGTTTTTCTCCTCCTGACAGCTGATCAGTTCTTCGTTGTAACAAATGATCAATGCTGCAAATCTTATATAAAGTAAGCGCTTCATCACCCCCTAATTTATTTACATACTCTAACACTTCTTCAACATAATAATTATTTGGCAACTCAAACTGCTGCGACAAATATGCGATACCAGGATGTCCGGGTATTAATTTTTCTGCAGGACCTTCTACCCTCACATTTTCAAATAGCACCCGGCCTTCATCTGGTTGCACGAAGCCCCCTATTATTTTCAGTAAAGTACTTTTTCCTGATCCGGTTTCTCCGGCGATTGCTATTTTTTGTCTCCTCTGCTGGCTAAACGATATATCTTTTAATACAATTTCTCCTTCCTGTTGTTTACATATTCCTGACACATCTACTAAGCTCATATAATGAAAACAAATTTTACAAATTCATGAAATAACAAAGCCTACTTAAAAGCCATTAAAGGTATATGACTATTACTAAAACTCGTTGTTAAGCCACTCATAAGTGAAAACAAAGGCACCTTTTTGTTATTACCTTATCATCATTTCTTTATGCTTTTCTTTATAAACATTACCTTCTATAAGATTTTTTTACCTTAGATTAGAATACTAAAAAAGGTTTAGCTAAAATAACGGCAATATGTCTTCATTGCTTTTGAAGAAAAAAAATAAGCCTACTCATGCAGGAGGTGTGGTTTTCAGAGAAAAAAACGGACAAAAGGAATTTTTATTAGTGTCCGCCAGGCACTTTCCTTTTATCTGGGTATTGCCAAAAGGACATATTGAGCCATCGGAAACAGAAGAAAAAGCTGCTATAAGAGAAGTAAAGGAAGAAGCAGGGGTACGAGTTTTAATTATTAATAAAATTGGAAACGCTGAAAGATTTCAATGGAATTTCAGGAAGCAAATAGTAGCCTTTTACCTGATGAGATTTGATGGAAAATATGCTAAAAACAAAGAAAACAGAAAGATCTTATGGACGCCTGTAGACAATGCTATTAAAAAATTGTTTTATTCTGATCAAAAGCAAATTCTGAGAAAATTGAAATGGTAGCTATTTATAAGCCTTCACGCATAATTGTTGTTTTCCAGCGTTCTTTTAATAGATCAGTAACTTTAAAACCAATGGTACTGTTAATTGAAAAGAAAGCGTTTGACGTAATTTTGTAAAAAAAATAATAAATGGATATTACAACTACGGTATTAATAATTATAATTGTTTTGTTGGTCGGCGGATTTATCGTTTACTTCTTTAACCAGCAAAATAAACTCGATAAAAACGACAGTGAAAACGTCGATAGCTCAACCAGGGCACTTCGGTTACAAGCTTATGAAAGATTAACAGTACTGGTTGACAGGATAGCTTTGCCTAACCTCATTAGCAGGGTAAATCAAAACGGTATTAGTTCAAGGGACATGCAACTGCTTCTGACAAGAAGCGTTAAAGAAGAATTTGATTATAATATTTCCCAACAAATTTATGTCTCTTCAGATGCATGGAATGCAGTAAAAAATCTGAAAGAACAAAACATTCTTGTTGTAAACCAATTTGCTACCGCTTTACCCCCCAATGCCACCGGTTTAGACCTTAATAAGCTTTTATTGGAGTACCTGATGACGGATAAAAAAGGACAACTACACGAAGTGGTAAGTGAAGTGCTGAGTTACGAGGCTAAAAAGCTGATGTAGAAGTAAAAGTATTGAAAGTAAAAAGTGATAAAAAGTACCGACCAAAGGACTTTTTAAAACGGTGTTTATTACCAGCCTTTTCGATTGTAAGCAAGCTACCGAATAAACCTGCGTTATAAACTTTGGTTTATAAATAATGTATAATAACAACCATGAGCGCTGCAAAAAAATTTACCGATTCGGGTATTGAGATTAAGAATGTTTATACCGCTGCTGACCTGTCTGCTGTTGATGCCCAACAATTGACAGAGCGACCAGGCCAGTTTCCCTATACACGAGGTGTACAAGCCGATATGTATCGCGGACGCCTTTGGACCATGCGGCAATATGCCGGATTTTCGACTGCAGAAGAAAGCAACAAGCGATATCATTACTTGCTCTCACAAGGCGTAAACGGACTCAGTGTAGCATTTGATCTGCCCACCCAAATTGGTTACGATAGTGATCATCCGCTTGCTGAAGGAGAAGTCGGCAAGGTGGGTGTGGCCATTGATAGCATCGATGACATGGAGACATTGTTTCATAACATAAAACTTGAAGATGTAAGCACCTCCATGACCATTAATGCAACCGGGTTTATATTATTGAGCCTTTATGTTGCTTTGGCTAAAAAGCAGGGTGCAGACCTTTCTAAAATTACAGGTACAATTCAGAATGATATTTTAAAGGAATATGCAGCAAGAGGAACTTATATATATCCCCCTAAACCAAGCATGCGTATTATTACAGATATATTTGAATGGTGCAGCAAAGAACTGCCTAAATGGAATACAATTTCGATATCAGGATATCACATTCGTGAAGCGGGAAGTACCGCTGTACAGGAGGTAGCCTTTACTCTTGCAAACGGAAAAGCATACGTAAAAGCTGCATTGCAAAAAGGGCTTGATATAAATACTTTTGGCAAACGTCTCTCATTTTTCTTCAATTCACACAATAATTTGTTTGAAGAAGTTGCCAAGTTCAGGGCTGCCAGAAGAATGTGGGCAGTAATGATGAAGGAGCTGGGAGCAACTGATCCTAAGGCAATGATGCTTCGTTTTCATACACAAACAGGTGGCAGTACACTAACTGCTCAGCAGCCGCAAAATAACATTAGCCGGGTAACCATTCAAACACTGGCAGCAGTGTTGGGCGGCACACAAAGCTTACATACAAACGGTTATGATGAGGCGTTGAGTTTGCCAACAGAAGAAGCCGCCCGCATAGCTTTGCGAACGCAACAAATAGTTGGTTTTGAAAGTGGTATTGCCGACAGCGCTGATCCATTAGCAGGATCTTATTTCGTTGAAAATCTTACCGCGGAAGTAGAACAGAAAGCATGGGAACTAATTGCAAAAATTGATGCAATGGGAGGAAGTGTAAGCGCTGTTGAAAACGGTTTTATACAGGATGAGATAGCAAAAAGCGCATACGAATATCAACGGAAAATTGAAACCGGAGATAAAATTATTGTTGGAGTAAATAAATTTAAGATATCCGAAGAAACAGGTGTAACTGGCTTTAAAATTGATGACAGTATAAGGAACATTCAAACAGAAAAATTAAACAAACTGAAAGCCAGGCGATCAGCAGAAACAACTGATCTGTGCCTTAAGGAAATTTCTGCTGCTGCTATAAATGGCCGAAATCTTATGCCTGTGGTAATTAATGCAGTTGAAAATTATTGTACTCTTGGTGAGATATCAGATGCATTGAGGAAGGTTTTTGGGGAGTATAAATAAGCTATGCAAATTGAAATAAACAAAGAATATACTTTCGAAGATGACCAGTTTTTGTGGAGATATATGGACCTTCACCGTCTCATCTACTTTCTAAATACAGAAAACATATTTTTTTCTCCGTTAAGTACTTTTTTTGATCCTTTCGAAGGCATAACTGAAAAGCACCTGCAAGATAAACAATACGTGGACGCTATAGACGAAGAAGCGGAGAAAGAAGAAGGATTGCCCCAAAAAAGCAAAGAGGAATTAGTTGAAAAAAAAGACGAAATAAAACAAAAGTTTAAAAGTCGGCTCGAAGAAATACAAAAAACGTTTTTTGCGAGTTGCTGGTATCTTGGTGTCAGAGAGTCGCTGGCCATGTGGGATACTTACTCTAATAAAGACAGTGTCGCGTTAAAATTTAACCCCAAGGGTTTGTGTAAAAATATCATTGGTTCCTGTAAGAAATTGAATGCTGAGGATTTTGACATAATGATACATTGAAAGGTTGAATATTTTAAAATATCACCTTTTGATCCTCATGATGATGGACTAAAAAATTGTGGTCACAAGTTTAAAGGTTTCCTTAAAGATTTAAGTTATAAACATGAGGAGGAATTCAGATTTCTAGTGATCCAAAAGAACCAGGATAAAACGTATGATTTTTTTGAATTGTCACTTGAAAATTTGAAGAACACAGATTTTTGTATTGTAACCCATCCCTACATGGAGCCTTGGAAGTATAATAATATATTGAACGTTTTAAAAGCAAAAGGGATTGAAAACAGGCTGAAAAAATCAGATATACCTACGCGAAACCAGGTATTTGATATACCATATTAACAATTTGAAGCCCAATTTTCATTTTAAGAGTATACTAAAATTCGGCTACTATTCCCAAACCTGGTGCACCTGTTACTTTCACCTGACCAAAATCATATACAAGGCCTGTTGCAATATCTTCCGCTAGCAATAAAGGTCCATCTACATCTACAAAATCTAATTGTGGCATGAAATGGGCAATAGCTGAAGAACCTATCGTAGACTCATTCATCGAGCCCATCATCACTTTCATGTTTAGTTCCCTTGCTCTTGCAATCATTCTTCTGGCCGGGGTTATTCCACTGCACTTTGTAAGCTTAATATTTATTCCGTGAAAATATCCTGAACACTTTTCCACATCTTTTTCAAACACGCAACTTTCATCAGCTATTAAAGGCACAGGAGATTTTTCGTACAATTGCTTCATTCCATCCCAGTTGTCTTTTTCCAATGGTTGCTCGATGAATTCAACACCCAGTTTTGCTAAAACAGGTATTTTTCCCATTGCTTCATCTGTTGTCCATCCGGCGTTTGCATCTACTCGAAAAACTGCATCTGTATGCTTTCTCAACTCCTCTACGATAGAAATATCTCTTGCCGTTCCTAATTTGATCTTGTAGACAGGCCACGGTTTTTCCTTCATTTTTTCAACCATCCTTTCTACTGTATCAATTCCAATTGTGTAATCGGTTAAAACAACTTTGGCGGTATCAGCATTAAATAACTTGTATAATGGCTTTTGCTTGATCTGTCCAAACAAATCCCAGCCCGCCATATCTAAAGCAGATACGAGAAAAGGGTTTTGAGGAAATAAATGATGCAGGTAATGCCAATAACGTTCGGGATCTGTAAAAGCAAATTTTTCGACAAAAATCTTTTTCTTTTCAAGATCTTCTATCATTTGCTCAACTGTTATATTATAGTATTGAATAGCTGGAGCTTCCCCATAACCTGAATATGGCCCAAGTTCAAGTTTTACAACTAAAGATGGCTGGTGTGTTTTTGTTCCTTTTGATATGGTAAAAGGATGTTTAAAAGGAATATTTAGAGACCGATATGTTACTTTCAAATGGGAATTTTTAGAATGAACTATTAAAGCAATGAAAGATCTTTTTGCAAATACAAAAAAGTTCGCTAAAACCAATATCATAAAAGATCTTTCATTCAGCTTTATCAAGTATTAAGAATGATTGTTACTTGCTTAACTGTAAAGATAGCCCTTTCTTATTTCGGTCCGATTGGCATTTGTCCTTTTAATGATCTTTGTACAAATAACCACGATCATCTCTAAACGACTGCTTTCGCTATTCATATGAATACACTTATTGTATCAATTTAGCAATTTTATCAAAAGGAATCGTATTAGCCATAGCAAGAATTTCAGATTCATTAGTATTATCAACATGTAAGGTAATTAACGCATTGCTCATTGGCATTTCCAGTTTGTAAGAAGGTTTGCTTTGATCTTGAGAATCTTCTTTTGTCAGTCTTGACTTAAATCCTTGTATTTTCAGAACTTTACTTTTACCATCGTTACCTAAGCCTGCAAGCAGAGGCGATGTTAAAAATGCATTAAGGGTGCCAAGCATAGGAGAATTGTTTACAATTTCCACCTCGGCTTTTTTCTCACCCATACCATAGCTGCGATGAATTGTTGCACCAACAAAACTTACATTGCCCGCTACATTATCGTCTTTTATATTGACTGGCAATGTGTCCATTTTGGCGGGAAATAGTTTGAGAACTTCTTTACCAATTGTAATGTCTAAAGCCTGTAACGTTTGCTGTAAAGCAAAGTGTGCGTCCTCGAGTTTTCCTGATTTGTAAGAAGATTTTGCCGTTGCCACTTCCTGTTTAAAATCCTGGCAATAGGAATAGGTGGCGATGAAAAGAAACAGGGAAAATATGGATAATTTTTTCATATTTTAATATTATTAAATTTTAGTATTTATTTTTCTCCAAGCATTTTTTTAATGCCGTCTATATCAAAAGTGTTTATTGCAGTCATCATGTCCTGTTCTGTAGCGAAGTTGACTCCTTCAAAAGTTATCATTCCGTTTTGCCCAAGTTGTACAAGTACAGTATAACCTTCATTCTGATCAAATCTTATAACCGCTTTGTTTCCTTTGACTTTTATTTGCTTAAAGTTTTGCGTATCACCATTTGATTGAGTGTAATTGCCAGCAAAAAAAATATTGACAAACCCTGCATAAGCAGAATTATTTCCTACAAGAACAGTTAATTGCTTGTCGTCTTGCCTATATATTCTTTGTATGGTAAGATTGGCCCATCCCCATTGAGTACTGGTAACCCTGTCTTCAGTTGTGTCTTTTGGAAGTCCGGCTACAGTTGATGGCAATGATTTTAAGACTTCTTTGCCCATTTGCAGTTCAATACCTAGCAGCGCCTGTTGGATTGAGTAACGTGCATCACTTAAGTTTCCTGCACTTTGTGCAGTTTCTGCTTCAGAGATTTGCTGAATTACATCAGGAGGTGTTGTGTTTTTTAAGCCCTCTCCTACCTTGTTTGATGGCCTTCCGCTCCGGCTGCTTGTACCACGTGTAGGCGAGCCACCTGTTTCTGGAGAATTTGAAGCATCTGAAGCGCCATCTACACCAACAGCTTTGTCGACGGCTTTGTCAACTTTTCTGTCAATAACCCTATTAGAGACGTCAGAAGCTTTATCTTTTAGCTTCTTTAAAAAACCCTGCGCGTGTATGTCTGCCTGCAAGAGCATACCCACGCATGTAATGGCAGTAACAATTGTAAATCTTTTCATTTTTTATAATTTGCTCAACAAAATAAAAAATAAAAAAAACAAAAGCAACACCGCCTATCCTTGTTTTTCAGCCAGTTATAAAACTGTATATAAGATGATAATGATCTTCTATTAAAAATTTTCAACCTGCTTTTGTTGCGCTGCTAATTTTTTTACCAGCGGATCAAGCAGTACTAAAAAAAGATCTTGCCTATGGTTTCAATAGGACAGCAGTTTCTTTTTAAGATCTTGCAACAGAAAATTATATAGTTGTTTTTGACCCGGCTTTTGTTATATACCAAAAGCTTTGTACAATTCTATAACTTATGGTTTTAATAGAAAATACCGCTTTTTTGAAGTAAGCATTTTTCTAAACCAATTTCTTGTCTTTTTCAATTTTTTGTCCGGCGGACAATCCTTATAGACGCTCGATTATAATTGAGGAAGCGCCTCCTCCACCGTTGCAAATAGCTGCGAGACCAAAACGGTTTTTCTTTTGTTGAAGAACATTACATAAAGTAACAATAATTCTTGCGCCTGAGGCGCCTAACGGGTGACCAAGGGCAACAGCTCCACCAAATACATTTACTTTTTCAGGGTCTACATCCATAAACTTATTAAACACAAGTGGAACAACAGAAAATGCTTCGTTTACTTCAAAATAATCAATATCATTTTTTGACAATCCTGCCGTTTTTAATGCTTTAGGAGCAGCATCGGCAGGAGCTGTAGTAAACCATTCTGGCTCATGTTCTGCATCAGCAAACGATACTATTCTTGCAATTGGCTGAATACCCAGCTCCTTCACTTTTTGTTCGCTTGCCAGTACAAGAGCGGCTGCGCCGTCATTAATAGTCGAAGCGTTTGCAGCGGTAACGGTACCATCTTTGGAAAAAGCAGGTTTTAAAGAAGGTATTTTGTCAAATTTTACATTTTTATATTCTTCATCTTCTTTTACAATTATTGTGTTGCCTTTGGGTTGAGGCACCTCTACGTGAATTATTTCATTTGAAAAGAAACCTAATGTTGTTGCCTTTTCTGCGTTGTGGTAAGAGCGGACAGCAAAAGCATCTTGTTCTTCCCGCGATATGCTGTACTTTTTTGCTGTTGCATCAGCAAACGAACCCATGGCCTGCTGAAGATAAACATCTTTAAGCCCATCTTTGTCTAAACCGTCAATTAATTCTGCATTTCCATATTTATATCCAAACCTTGCTTTAGGTATATAGTAAGGTACCATAGACATGTTTTCCATACCTCCAGCTACAACTACGTCATTAATGCCAAGCATTATGCTTTGCGCGCCAAACATAATGGCTTTAGCGGCAGATGCACAAACCTTGTTAACAGTAGTACATACAGTTGTATTTTTCAAGCCGGCATATAATGCAGCCTGCCTGGCAGGCGCCTGTCCTAAATTTGCGGAACATACATTACCCATAAAAACTTCCTGGATCGCTTCTGGTGCAATACCTGCTTTTTGAAGGGCACCCTGTATGGCCGTTGCTCCAAGTTTTGTTGCAGCGACAGAAGATAATGCACCACCAAAACTTCCTAACGGAGTTCGGATCGCCGAACAAATGAATACTTCTTTCATAAATAGTAACAATAAATCTAAGAAATAAATTAGAATTCTCAATAAGCTGCAACACTCAAAATATAAAAAGCAAAATAGAAACAATTATATCTGAAGCAATTGTTTCAGGGTTAAATCGCCATTTCTTTAACATCTGCTGAAATAGTTAACCTTCCTGCGGTTTTGGTTTTTATTTCGTCAATAGTCACTCCCTGTGCATATTCTATACAGCAAAAACCTTCCTCGATTATATCAAATACGCCGAGGTCGGTTACTACTTTTTTAACGCAGCCAACTCCCGTTAATGGAAGTGTACAGGTGGATAATAATTTGCTGTTACCTCTGGGGTCAGTATGCTGCATAGCAACAATTATATTCTTTGCTGATGCTACCAGGTCCATTGCGCCTCCCATGCCTTTCACCATTTTTCCAGGTATTTTCCAGTTTGCAATGTCACCTTTTTCAGAAACTTCCATTGCGCCAAGAACAGTAAAATCAATTCTACCTGCTCTTATCATTCCAAAGCTCACAGCACTGTCAAAAAACACCGATCCGGGAAGCGTGGTAACTGTTTGCTTACCTGCATTTATCAAATCAGCATCCTCTTCTCCTTCAAACGGAAACGGTCCCATTCCCAAAAGTCCGTTCTCACTTTGCAATTCTACATTTATACCGGCGGGAATATAATTAGCGACGAGTGTGGGAATGCCAATGCCAAGATTTACATAATAACCATTTTTCAATTCTCTTGCTATACGTTGGGCAATCTGTTCTTTGGTTAAAGCCATTTTTGTATAAAATTTGAATTTTAAAAATCAACTATTACGTTTTCGCACAGTTATTTTTTCAATTCTTTTTTCATAATTACTCCCTTGAAATATTCGTTTAATATAAATACCGGGAGTATGAATATGATCAGGATTAAGTTCACCTGCAGGCACAAGTTGTTCTACTTCGGCAATCGTTATCTTACCTGCCATTGCCATTACAGGATTAAAATTACGGGCGGTTTCTTTATAAATGAGATTGCCGCAAGTATCGCCTTTCCACGCCTTTACAATAGCAAAGTCAGCTTCAAAAGCATACTCCATTAAATAATTTTTTCCATTAAAATTCCTTGTTTCCTTTCCTTCGGCCACTTCTGTTCCTACGCCAGCGGGAAGGTAAACGGCCGGAATGCCATATCCGGCGGCAAGACAACGTGTTGCAAGTGTGCCTTGTGGTATTAATTCCACTTCTAGTTCGCCGCTTAATAGCTGGCGCTCAAATTCTGCATTTTCTCCTACATAAGAAGAAATCATTTTTTTAATTTGCTTTTTCTTCAACATCAGCCCTATACCAAAGTCATCTATACCTGCATTATTCGATATGCACGTTAGCTGATTAACACCTTTTTTAACGAGAGCTGCAATACAATTTTCAGGAATACCGCACAGTCCGAAGCCGCCAAATAGCAGCGTAGCACCAGGAAACACATCGCGGATTGCTTCATCAGCGTCTTTAACTGTTTTGTTTATCGCCATTTGGAATCATTTGTGAAAAAAGTACATGAAAAGATAATTCTTATTCTGCAATATTTTGCACTTAAATACTAATTGGAGGAAAGCTATTTTGAAAACGCTTCTGGCACTGACAGAAATAAGAAAGAGAAAATAAAAAAAGTGAGAACAATAATTAGGGCTCAACTGCTAACTTCAGTAAAACAGCCCGTAATAGTACCGGAAAAAATGAAAGTAAAAGCTTACGTTAAAACCGAATTTTGAAGGAGTTATAAGGGCTTAAAAAGTTATTTATTCTGATTCGCGTACAGGTTTCATATTTGGCACTTTTAAAAGAAAGCTTGTACCTACGCCTGGTGTTGATGCAACGGATATATCTCCCCCTATTCGTGTAAGCGCCTCTTTTACTATATACAGTCCAATACCCAAACCTGTTACTGTAAAATTGCTTCTAAAAAACATCTTGAAAATATTATTTAAGTGATCTTCAATAATGCCAACTCCATTATCTTCTATTAAGATATTAGCTTCCTGTTGGTTAACGTCAATTACTAACTTTACAAAGGGATTACATTCATCTGGTTTCTGATATTTAACAGCATTTGAAATAAGATTATTTAAAATAACAGATAGCCTGAAGGCATCGGACCAGAATTCCTCTGGCTGATTTACCTGCAAATCGAATATAATAGATCTATTTTGCATGCGGATAAGATCGATGCTATCAGTTGCAAGTTTTTTAAGATCAACAATCTCGTAAGCTTCATCTACGCGAACACTTTTATAATATTCTATAACTTTAATGATAAAAAAATCCATCTTGTTCACGCAGCTCTCAATCATGCCCATATAACCGTTCGGATCTTTAACGGAACCTTCCATCTTGGCCAGGTTAAGAACTCCCATTACTGACGCCAGCGGAGACCTGAGGTCATGCGACGTACTGTAAACGAACCTATTCAATTCATCATTTGTTCTTTGAAGTTCTTCTATTTTAATTTTAAGATTTTGTCTTGTGGTATATACCTCGTAAGCATTTTTTATCGATGTCTGCAGTTCCAGCTTATCCCATGGCTTTTTGATATACCTAAAAATTTGTCCCTTATTTATCGCATCAATTATTGCTTCTACGTCAGTATAGCCGGTTAATAATATCCGCATTGGGTCGGGGTGCGCAGTTCTTACAATATCAAAAAATTCGACTCCCGTTGATTGTGGCATACGCTGGTCAGCAATAATGATATGAACGGTATTATTATTGAGAATATTCAGACCTTGTGCAGATGAAGTAGCAGTAAAAATATCATAGTTTCTCCGGAAAGTAGCCTTAAACGAGAGAAGGTTATCTTCTTCGTCGTCAATATATAAAATAGAGATCTTCTTATTGTTAGCACTCATTATTTATATGAATTAAATTATGGGTTTTCCGGGTATTATATTATTTAATGTTATTATAAACTCACATCCTTTTCCTTCTTCAGAAATCACTTCAATTTTTCCTGAATGTTCTTTAATGATTTTAAAAACTATAGCCATTCCTAATCCTGTTCCTTCTCCAACATCTTTTGTTGTAAAGAACGGATCATAAATTTTTTGCTTTACCTCTTCTGACATTCCTTTTCCCGTATCCTTAATCCTTATTTCAATTTCATCCTCGACAACACGGTTTGTGGTAATTATTATTTTCTCGTCCGTGCCTATATTTTCTTTTGCCTTAATAGCGTGTATCGCATTGGACAAAATATTCATAAATACCTGGTTCAGCTTTCCTGGATAACATTCTATAGTTCCATCTGCATTGTACTCTTTTACAACAGTAATATTAGCAGGAATATTGCTTCGCAATAAAATCAGAGTTGAGTCTATTCCTTCATGAATGTTTACCGTTTTTATTACGCTCTCATCTAACCTGCTAAAAGTTCTCAGGCCTCTTACAATTTCTGCGGTCCTTTCTGCACCATTTTCTATACCAGTCATTAGGCTTGTGATCTCATCTTTTACAAAATCTATATCAATACTTTTTTTCAATGATTCTATTTGTTTCAAATGAGATGCCACCTCCTGGCTGTCTAGCGTATGCAGCTTGCTATATTCATCTATCACCTCTACCAAATCTTTAAAATCCAGCTGCAATGGTTTGATATTGCTTTTTACAAAATTGATCGGGTTGTTTATTTCATGAGCGATACCTGCCGTCAACTGACCCAAAGAAGCCATCTTTTCAGCCTCTACCAGTTGTATCTGTGTTCCTTTCAAATTTTTAAATGCCCCAGACAATTGCTCATTAGTCGTTTGTAATTCCTCGGTTCTTTCCGCTACCTTTCTTTCAAGCACTATATTTTGCTCCCTTACCAATTTTTCATTTTCTCTTGATATTTTTAAAGCCTCCGCCTGCGATGTTTCTTTTTCTTTTTTCAAAATGTTTATTCTATCGGCCAGGGCCAAAGACAATAATGCAACCTCTATCGCTGACCCGATATAAAAGATATAGGCAGTGAAAGTGTTATAAGGCAACAAGTTAATGTTTATAAAAATTAAAACAATAAAAGATAGTAATAAAGCAAGCCAGGCGATCAGGTAAAAAACGGCCGGACGAAAACCCCGTTTGGCTAAATGAATAGAAACTATTAATACGACGATAACACTAAGAAGGCCATTAAAGTTTAAAATATAATAGCTGAAAGAAATGTAGCCTAATATGCTTAAAACTAATCCTGCGATATACACACCAATAAGTCCTTTTAAAAGTACATGGGCTTTACGAAAAAACCGGGAAGTATGCAGAAATATCATTGAAAACAAAATACCGGTGACAGTAGCAAAAGTAGATGTCCAAATAACAGCATATTTATTTATTGAAGGAAAATTTGGCCAAAAATATCTATAGGCATAACCACCTAGCGTTAATTGTGCAAGTGCTAGAAAGAAAATGTAAATAATATAATACAGGTAGTTGTTATCACGAGTAGAGAAATAAAGAAAAAGATTGTAAAGAAACATAATACCTAAAATGCCCAGGTAGGAACTCATAATAAAGGTCTGAAAAATAATAGAATCAGCTAACCCATTATATGCACATACAGAAGCAGGAAGAACAATAGGATGTTCACTTGTAATATGAACTAAATATTCCCCTTCCTGGCCTACAGGAAGATTTAAGTTTAAAATAATATCAGGTGAAGCAACGATGGTATGTTTCAAAGGCAACTCATTACCTCCTTCAGTTATAAGAGACAAACCGGCGTTGTTTTTTTTATAGACACTTACACGTCCGAGATTTGAGAAAGCAATATTTAAATAAACAGAAGGCGATGAAGAATTATTTACAGCTCTAAATTTTAACCAGACGCTTTTTATAACAGGATTATAATTGGGAGTACCACCTGTTACAGTATTAAATTTTTTTTGTGTTACCGTTTCTAAAGATGAAAAAGTGTCTTTGTCTACATGTTCTTCAACATAATTTCCAATAGAAATGGTTGGATGACTGTCGGTAATGCTTATTACAGGAGCAGCTTGTACATCTGCAATAAACAAAGTTGAAAGAACAATTAAAAAAAAAGCAATTACAAACCTGGTATTTCCGTAAGATGTATTGGTACTCAAATAAAAACTTTTCATAAAGTTAGAAAACAAAAGGAATTATTTTTTTTGTTTGAATCATGTATTCTTTGTAGCTGTTTCCAAAATGCTCTATCAATTTCCGTTCTTCAATGCCTATACGAACATAATAAGCAATGCTCATAGCAATAATTGATACAACAATTCCTGTAACGCTTTCTAATAAAACTGCTCCGCCTGTTATACTAAGAAAAGCAGCAAAATAACTGGGATGTCTTATGATCTTGTAAGGCCCGGAATTTATCAGCTGGTGCGCTTTTTTAATTTGAACAGTAGGCGTAAAAAATTGTCCCAGTGTTTTTACTGCCCACGCTCTAAACCAAATGCCTGTAGCAATCATTACAACACCTAGGGCAGTTATCCAATTATAATCATTGGCTGAAGCACTAAAATAGGCCCAGTCTACTATGGGGACGACTCCACTTATCAAAGACATAGAAAGAATAAGTATTACAGAAAATTTATCGCTTTGCTTTTTATCACTTGTTTCTGCAATACTAAAAGCAGGCTGGGTTAGCCATATACAAATACTTCCAGCTATAATAACTAAGATTTTAGGATGAAAAATCAATGAAGGGTTTCCCAATAATGGGAGAAATACCATTAGTATATTACTAATAATTGAGAGAGCAACTTTTTTCATTGGATAAGATTATTTCAAAGGGTTTAGTAGGCATGAGCACATCCAACTTAAATTCATTTGGATTAGCACTGGCAATTTTTAAAGAATAATGGATTTTTACTAATTTATTTTTAAAAGGCGATTTCTCCTCTGCTATATGGTCAAGATTTTTTCTAAGAAAAAATATTTTTTCTCTTTCTCTGGGATGTGCCTCTGGTAGATTAATAGCGTCTTCGGTATAAAGGGCTGTTGCAAGAAGGTCAAGGTTAGGATAATAAAAAGTTCCTTTATCGCCGATATTTTCCATTTCGGTTCCCCCTATCCAACTTTTAAATCTTACCGTCGTGGGCGAACACAATGTAAACAATACTTTTACACCTATTTGCTCTGCAATTGCGACTGCTACTCGTGACGGAAATAAACTTCCAATTCCAAAACCCGCAACTTCTTTCGAATTCCATAATCCTGACAACTCTGCTGCGCCAAACTGCGAATAATATTTTACGATCTCATAAATTTTTGGATCCATCTTGCCTGTAGCTTCTTCTATTGGCAACGGATTTATTCCATTTGCCGCTTGCACCCTTGCTCCGCCGTATAATTTCTCACCATCTAAACTTTCAACAACTATAACGAAGATGGCAGGATTATACATCCAGTCATCAGTATTTGTAGTAATATTTTCTATTCCATAAATAGATAAAACACGTCTGTGGCCACTGATAAACCTAAGACACGTATCAGGATCCTCAATGGCTCTGAAGGCTCTTATTTTTATTTCTGTTATCATTTGGATTCAAGGGGGGATAATTAAAGAGTGTCGTTGTACAATAATAACGATCAATTAATAAAAAAATTTTGTATCTGCAAGTATTCCGTAAAATTTGTTGACCTTTTTATTAAAAATTTTCTACTTACAACAATTATTATTCTTTTCAGCCGTTTTATTGCTATGGTTTGTTGTAGTAACAAGCAGAAATCAATAAACTAAATAACAATTCTAAATTATATGAGCGACAAGAATATTAATGTTTTGTATATTGACGATGAGGTTAATAACCTAAATTCTTTTAAAGCAACCTTCAGAAGAAACTTCAATATTACGACAGCAGAATCCGCTGACGAAGCATTGAAAATTTTGGAAAAAGAAACTATTCATGTTATTCTAAGTGACCAACGTATGCCTAAAATGACAGGGATAGAATTTTTTGAAAGCATTCAAACAGTATTTCCAAATCCCATTCGTATTCTAATTACCGGGTATACAGATATTAATGCTGTAATTGATGCCATAAACCGCGGGCAGGTGTACAAATACTTAACAAAACCCTGGATCGAGGATGATGTAAAAATATTTGTAGAAAAAGCTTTTGAAGTATACAGATTAAGAAAAGAAAATATTGACCTCACCAATAAATTGATTGACGTAAATAAAAAGCTCGAATTCCTGGCAAGACAAGCACTTCTATCTTAAACACATGGATAGAGAGCGCATAGCCGCTATTTTCCTTTCGAGGAAATTCGAATAACGTATTTTATAGAACGATAAAAAATCTATTTTAATAAATCAAATATTCTTTGTTTTATTGTTTTTTTCACTGAAGCGATTTCCTGCAAAAAAGGCAATACTTCCTTCTGAGTGGCGATATTAAACCTGGCAGCAGTAGTACCATTACCTATTTTAATAGTATAAGCTTTTGCTTCAAGTGCTGTAAACATATCTTCATCTGTTGTGTCATCACCGATACATAAGGTAAAGTCAGGGTTTAGCTTATTAAATACTTTCAATGCTGTCATACCTTTATCCATGCCGGTTAACCTGATCTCTAACACTTTGTTCCCATCTATTACCTGCAGTGGACTATTGGCTGTTAATTGTGAAAGATTGTTTAATAGTTCCCGGGACCTTAAAAACCCTAAATCCGCATGTGCATTTCTATAATGCCACGTGATCGTGTTTTGCTTTTCCTCTATGTGAGAACCAGGGCATCTGAAAACATATGCTTCCAGCATAGGTCTTATCTCTTCTTTCCAGCCTGAAGGTACATTTGTCTGGGACTCCCACTCTCCGTTTTTATATCTGATAAAAGAACCATGCTCTGCAATGAAATTCAACTTTAAATGCCCAAGCCATTTTTGCAATGTATCAGCATCTCTGCCACTGATAATTACTACTTCATTCTTTACATCTGCCGATAATTCCTCTAAAAACTTTATGACGTCTCTTGACGGTGAAGCATGAGATGGCATTTTAGTCAAAGGTGTTAAAGTGCCATCATAATCGAGCAAAATACACCTCTTAACTGCCTTAGAATAATCATTTTTTATTTTTCGAATTGCGTTGGCATCTAACAGCTTTACCTGCATTTTTTCCTGGTCTTTCTTAATTTTTGAAAGCTGGTCCAAAAAATCATTAACCCATTGTACAACATCGTACTCCGACAATCGTTTTTGCATTGCCTGTATGCGGTGCTTTTGTTCCTCCAATGGCATTTTCAACGCAGAAGCAATGGTATCAGCCATTTCCTCAGTATCTGTTGGGTTTACCAGTAGTGCATCATTTAGTTCGCTTGCAGCACCGGTTAACTCACTTAAAATTAAAACGCCACCTTCTTTGCTGCTGGCGACATATTCCTTCGCGACTAAGTTCATTCCATCCCGTAGTGGAGTTATCAATGCAATATTGGCCGCAAGGTATAATCCGCACAACTCCTGAAAAGGCAAATGATTATACCTATAAATAAGTGGCTGCCATTGTATAGTAGAAAACTTACCGTTTATTTCACTTACCTTCTCCTCTATCATTCTTTTTCTGTCGTTGTAAGCAGCTATTTTGTCCCTCGACGGAATAATATTCAGAATAAAAATGACTTTTTCTCGCCATTCAGGGTATCGCTCTAAAAAATTCTGATACCCTTGCAGCCTGTAGTTAAGCCCTTTTGTATAATCAAGGCGGTCAACAGAAAAAATAAGTTTTTTATCTTTAAAATTTTTAAGTAAATCATTTTTATAAGCAATAACTTCTTTATCTTCTGACGCTTTTTTAAATTTATTAAAATCAATTCCTATCGGAAAAAGGTCTGCACGCACTACACGGTTTTCAAATTGCAGAAGGCTGTATTGATTCTCTAATCCCAAAACCATTTTTGCAGAATTGATAAAATATCGTGCATATTCATACGTGTGAAAACCAATTAAATCAGCGCCCATTAATCCTTCAAGTATACTTTTTTTCCACTGCAGGGGCAGCAGCCTGAAAATTTCATAAGAAGGAAAAGGAATATGAAGAAAAAAGCCAATCGTAGCGTCAGGATTTTGCCTGCGAAGCATCTGGGGCAGGATCATTAATTGATAATCGTGGATCCAAATGACGTCATCGGGCCTGACGATTTCATTGATACTATCGGCAAACATTTGATTTACCTTATAGTAAGCTTCAAAATGCTGCTTTTCAAATTCTGTCAAAGATGGAAAATAATGAAAAAGAGGCCATATTGTTGAATTTGAAAATCCATTATAATAATCAGAGTAAAGTTGATCTTCTATAAATACCGGTTTAATAGAAAAATCGGTACTCTGAAGCTTGTCTTTATTTTCATTCCAGTCGTTTTCGTCAAAATCGCAACTTCCTACCCAGATTTTTTCACTAAATTTTCCCTTATCATTGCTTTGGTCAAAATAGCCTTTTAAAGCAGAAACCAATCCACCCGAACTTTGCCTTATTTTCACATCTTCACCGCTCTTATCTAATGAAAACGGTAACCTGTTAGATATTATAATTAATCTACCCATCTATTAATATTTGATCAGGAAATTTTTCTTCCAACTCCAAAATTAAGACCTATACCACTATTATGAACAGACACATTAACAGTCATACAAAAATGAAATTAAAAAAATTTATAATTAACTGACAGACAGACTCCTCAGTGTGATAATTAGTATTAAGAATAAATATTTTGTGATAACAATACAATATTGTAATGTTTAGATAATAATAGAGGCTATAAGCAGAGATAGTTTTTTTATAACTTATAATTTATGAAATTCGCTGCTTATTTCAATTTGATGTATGGAAAATAGAAAGTTGCAGGTATGGCTTCCGCTACTGTTTTCGGTTATAATGGTAGCAGGAATGGTGATTGGATACAAATTGCGCGAAGAGTCTGGCATTAAAAATTTCTTTACAATAAACAACAAAACATCTTTCCAGGAGGTGTTAGACCTGGTAAGCTTAAAATATGTAGACCAGGTAGCCACAGATTCACTTAGCAACAATGCCATCAATGATGTACTTCACCATCTTGATCCACATTCTGTGTTTATCCCTGCAAGTGATCTTGATTATGTTAATGATGATCTTAGAGGAAATTTTAGTGGCATTGGCGTAGAATTTCAGATGTTTTATGACACTGTCAATGTTTTAAATGTGCTTCCGGACGGCCCTTCTGAAAGGGCTGGGCTGCAAGTGGGTGATAAGTTTTTGAAAGTAAACGATAGTATATCTATAGCTGGCAAACATTTACAACCCAACGACATAAGAAGATTACTAAGGGGTGAAAACGGAAGTATAGTTAAGTTGACGGTTATGCGCGATAGGCAAATTATTCCCTTCAATGTAAGCAGGGGAACAATTCCCGTTCCTTCGGTGGATGCGTCATATATGATTACTCCCTCAACAGGCTTTATACATATAAATAAATTCGCAGAAAGTACGTACCGGGAGTTTATGAGATCTTTAGAAAACTTACAGGCTCAGCACATGCAAAAACTTATTCTGGATCTTAGGGGAAATGGAGGAGGCCTGCTGGGTGTGGCAGTAAATATTGCCGATGAATTTTTAGATGGAAATAA
Source organism: Segetibacter koreensis DSM 18137 (assembly GCF_000374045.1). GTDB lineage: Bacteria > Bacteroidota > Bacteroidia > Chitinophagales > Chitinophagaceae > Segetibacter > Segetibacter koreensis. The sequence goes on from NZ_KB893370.1 coordinate 153,428, forward strand.
GTTAATAGTATATACGAAAGGGAGCCATGTACCAAAATATGAGTACAAATGTAAAAGAGATGGACTGTTTGAAACGGGAGATCTTGTTTTGTTGGTAGATGAAGGCTCAGCCAGTGCAAGTGAGGTGCTTACTGGAGCGCTGCAGGACTGGGACAGAGCAACTATTGTAGGCCGCCGCACTTTTGGCAAAGGCCTGGTACAAGAGCAATTTCAGCTCACTGATGGATCTGCTTTAAGACTTACTGTTGCACGTTATTACTCCCCTTTAGGCAGAAACATTCAAAAATCTTATAAACAAGGTTATGAAAAATATGAGGAAGAAGTGATGAACAGGTTTCATGATGGTGAGGTACTGAAAGGTGATACAACAAAAAAATCGGGGCCTGCTTTTAAAACACCAAAAGGCAGAATTGTATATGGCGGAGGTGGCATTACTCCTGATATTTATGTGCCTTTTGACACAGCAAGCATGGGTAATGAAGTGATGAAGCTTTATCTGAAGGGAACCTTAAGTAATTTTATTTATACTTATTTTATTGAGCATAAAGAACAGTTTAACCAGTATAAAAAAGCAGCAGACATTGTAGCCTTTAAAGCGGGTGAAGATGAATGGAATGCCTTGAAAAAATTTGCTGTAAGGGATTCAATTGATCTTAATAAAGTAAGCGAGAAAGACAAATCTCTCATTATAAAACGAATTCCTTCACTTGTGGCGAGGCAAATATGGAGATACGAAGGCTATTATGAAGTAATGAACCGATCAGATGACTTTGTACAGAAAGCGTTACAGGTGTTAAACGAGAAGGATATTCAGAAATAAAAGAGACAAAATCCCTCATTCGTTCATTTTTTTAAGATCGAAAGGATTATTATGCTCTTATTGCTTCTTTCCTTTTCACGTGCGTGTACTTCTTAGTCTACCTTGTATCCATTTATTACCTTTGAGTAAAAATTAAGCTTGCTATGTGGCTAAACAGTATTCTTGAAACAATTGGAAATACCCCGCTAATTAAGTTAAATAACATTACTAAAGACCTTCCCTGCACTGTTCTTGCAAAAGTCGAATATTTTAATCCTGGTAATTCTATTAAAGACCGCATGGCCGTAAAAATGCTGGAAGTAGCAGAAAAGGAAGGTAAGATAAAACCAGGCGGAACCATTATAGAAGGTACCAGTGGTAACACAGGTATGGGGCTTGCATTGGCTGCAGTTGTAAAAGGATACAAATGCATCTTTACCACAACGGACAAGCAGTCAAAAGAAAAAGTTGATATTTTAAAAGCAGTAGGTGCAGAAGTAATTGTGTGCCCAACGAATGTAGAACCAGAAGATCCACACAGCTATTATTCCGTAGCGAAAAGATTACCAAAAGAAATTCCTAATTCATTTTACATGAATCAGTATGATAATCTTTCTAACCGTCAGGCGCATTATGAGACTACCGGCCCTGAAATATGGGAACAGACAGAGGGAAAGATAACCCACCTGGTAATTGCCACAGGAACCGGAGGTACCATAACAGGTACCGGAAAATATTTAAAGGAAAAAAACAAAAACATACAAGTTTGGGCAATAGACGTTTATGGTTCTTTACTTAAAAAGTTTTTTGATACCGGCAAAGTCGATCCCAATGAAGTGCATCCATATATAACAGAAGGAATAGGTGAAGATTTTGTACCCGACAATTATGACATGAGTGTTATAGATAGGTTTGAACAGGTTACTGATAAAGCAGGAGCTATAATGGCCAGGCGTATATCAAGAGAAGAAGGAATTTTTGTAGGCTACAGTGCAGGCACATCGCTGCAGGGATTGATGCAATTGAAAGATAAATTGAAAAAAGATGATTTGGTAGTGGTCATATTCGCTGATCATGGCAGCCGGTATGTAGGCAAGATTTATAACGACCAATGGATGATGGAGCGCGGTTTTTTTGACGTTAAAACATGTAAAGATTTAATAAGTGCCAGAGGAAGTACAAAACTGGTAACTGTTGATGCAAACCAAACCGTAGCAGAAGCTGTCGAATTGATGCGCAAATATGACATAGAACATATACCCGTAGCAGATGGAGAAAATTTGATTGGAGCTTTAAGTGAAGGAGGCCTGTTTCAAAAAATATTCTCTAATCCTGAAATAAAAACTTCTACCATTAAAACTGTTATGGAACCTCCCTACCCTATTGTATCTTTTGATACACCTTTGGAAAGACTTGGCGGACTAATAACAAAAGGCAATGGCGCCGTTATGGCGAAGGATGAAAGCGGCAATGTGCACATCGTAACGAAGTATGATGTAATTCAAAGTTTAGCCAAATAAAAACGATTAGCAGTATTTTTTGAAGCGTCAATTGACTTTATTTAGTATGAATGATGATTTTCAAAACTATTTGAAAATCATCATTCATATCATCTCATAAAGATCTTGTGTAAAAATCGTTTAATCAGTAATATCTTTCTCTTCGGAGCCCGATGAGCCGGTTTTAGGCGGTTCCCAAACAATTTGATCGGCTTCTTCTACCGTTAAATCGTTTTCTTCAAGGTCTTCTTCATCCAATGGAGGGTCGGTATCTTCATTAGCTGATTCTGCTGCCTCATTTTTTTCTATAAAGTCTGGCGAGCTATTTTCCTCTTCCTGGCGGTATTTTGGAAGCTTGCTGTCATTTTGAATATTCATAATAGTAGTTTTTCCTTCATGTTTGCAACTTTTGGACCGTGGTGTTTAACCATTTTGTTTTGCTTATCGCAAAATAAGAAGTTAGTACAGCAGGTCTTCATAAGCGCCTTGTAATTCATTATAACTATGCTGATCGCCTGCTTTTTTTGCGGCTGCCATTCCCTTTTCATACCATTGTATCGCCTCTGCATTATTTCCGGCTCGCTCAAGCAACTTTGCCAAATGATAATAGCTTCCTACGTAGGCAGCATCTCGTTCTAAGAGATTTTCGAACAGTTTTCGAGCTTCACCATCTTCGCCGATTTTTATATATTCCAACGCAAGGGCATGTTGCAAAAAGCTATCTGCAGGAGATGTGATAAGATACTCCTTCAGTTTATTTATCCTGTCCATAATAATTTTTATAAATAAAATTCTTAGAAAATGTTTTTAAAATAAGAAACTTATATTTGTAATAAGTAGTTGCATAAACAACTTTATTATATTCTTCAATTGCCAAATATGAAAATATTAGTTTGTATAAGCAAAACACCGGATACAACGGCAAAAATAGCGTTCAAAAACGGTAATAGTCAATTTGACGATAATGGCGTTCAATGGATCATAAATCCTTACGACGAATGGTACGCATTGGTGCGTGCTATTGAGTTAAAAGAAAAAGATGCTTCAACAGTTTTGCATTTAGTGAATGTTGGAGGTGCGGATGCGGACCCAATTATACGAAAAGCACTTGCCTTAGGCGGAGATGAAGCCATAAGGATAAATACCACTGATTTGCACGACAGCTTTTATGTTGCTTCCCAAATAGCAGAAGTAGCAAGGAACGGTGGTTATGATCTAATATTTACAGGAAAAGAAACGATTGATTACAATGGCTCGTCTATAGGTGGAATGGTTGCGGAACTGGTTGGCCTTCCTTACATATCTTTGGCTACACACTTTGAAATAAGTGGCGCAACTGCAACTGTAACACGTGAAATTGAAGGCGGTGAAGAAGTTGATGAGGTATCGCTACCTGTAGTCGTAAGTTGTCAGAAAGGTATGGCTGAGGCCAGGATACCGAATATGCGCGGCATCATGTCAGCACGTACAAAACCCTTGAAAGTAGTAGAACCTATTGAAGCACCCGTCTTTACAACTATACAAAACTTTGAACTTCCACCACCGAAAGCCGGTGTTAAACTTATCAATCCTGACAATCTGAGTGAATTGGTTAGACTGCTACACGAGGAAGCAAAAGTAATTTAATTCCGAACCGGGTTTGAAGACTATAGAATGAACGACGTAAAACATATCCTCTCACAGTATTTAATTTTTTTGAAATAACTGAGTTTCTAATTGGTTTCAATTTTTCATTCAATTTAAAATTTCAAATTTCATGGTTCTAATATTTGCAGATCAAACAGATGGCCAATTTAAAAAGACAACATTTGAAGCGCTATCTTATGGAGCTAAAGTGGCTGAACAGCTAGGTGTACATGCAGAAGCTTTAGTGCTGGGAACCGTAAATGAAAATCTTAATTCATTAGGAAAATATGGGGTAACTAAAGTACACCACGTTCGAAACGAGGTATTAAATAGTTTTGATGCCCAGGTATATACCCAGGTAATTTCAGAAGCAGTAAAGGCAACAGGAGCAAAAGTAGTTGTTGTAGCACACAATAATACTGGTAGGGCTATTGCAGGAAGATTGTCTGCACGCTTAAAAGCTGCCATGGTTCCTGCAGCAGTTAGCTTACCCGACACAACCGGTGGTTTTATAGTTAAGAAAGTTGTTTTTAGCGGAAAAGCTTTTGCCAATGTTTCATTAAATACAGATATTAAGATCATTTCACTAAATATGAATGCTTTTAAAATAGCAGCTGTTGAAGGCACGGCAGAGGTAAGTGTACTGGATATTCCTGTGGAGGCGGCTAAAGTAAAAGTGGTTGCTACCAACAAGGTAACAGGTGAAATACCACTAACTGAAGCAACCCGTGTGGTAAGCGCCGGTCGTGGTTTAAAAGGGCCTGAAAATTGGGGATTAGTTGAAAATCTTGCTAAAGCGCTTAATGCTGCGTTAGCATGTAGCCGCCCCGTTGCAGACTCTGGTTGGAGACCGCATCATGAGCATGTGGGCCAAACAGGCATAGCAATAGCTCCCAACCTTTATGTGGCGGCGGGCATCTCAGGGGCTATACAACATCTCGCCGGGGTAAACAGAAGTAAAGTAATTGTGGTGATTAACAAGGACCCTGAAGCTCCATTTTTTAAAGCAGCGGACTACGGGGTGGTTGGTGATGTCTTTGAAGTATTACCAAAACTTACAGACGAAGTACAAAAGTTTAAAGGAGTCTAATAAAAAATAATTATTCTTATTCAAGCTGTAGTATTATTTTTCCTTGTTTCTTTTTAATCCGCAATTAAAAAGTCCATCAACACATTTTGAATATGAAAGAAGGCTGAAAATAGTGCCTAACACTAAAAAAAGTTTATACATAAAGACGAGGTCCACGAATTGCCCCTGTTTAGTATCTACTTAAAAAGTCTCTTCAATAAAAAGCTGCACCGGGCAGCTCTTTCTTAATCTAAAATCAAAAATTATAGTTCTAATAATGTTTTAACCGGGTCTTTACCAAATAACAATAATTCAGGAGTTTCCAATAGTTCTTTAACCCTCACAAGAAAACTTACGCTTTCACGTCCGTCAATGATTCTATGGTCATAACTCAAGGCGAGATACATCATCGGTTTTACAACGACTTGTCCGTTAACCGCCATTGGTCTTTCCTGTATTTTATGCATACCCAGAATAGCACTCTGAGGAATATTGATAATAGGTGTTGACATCAACGATCCAAACACTCCACCGTTTGTAATTGTAAAAGTTCCTCCCTGCATTTCTGCCATTGACAATTTATTTTCCCTTGCTTTCCCTGCAAGTTCAACCACTTTCTTTTCTATTTCAGCCATGCTCAGGCTTTCAGCATTTCTTATAACTGGAACTACCAAACCTTTTGGAGCAGAAACTGCAATGGAAATATCGCAATAATCATGGTAAATAATAGAGTCGCCATCGATGTATGCGTTTACTGAGGGCCACTCCTGTAACGCGTAACAAACAGCTTTCGTAAAAAAGCTCATGAAGCCAAGATTAGTGCCATGTTTTTCTTTAAACTTATCTTTAAATTGAGTACGAAGCGCCATTATACGGCTCATATCTACTTCATTAAAAGTAGTAAGCATTGCCGTTGTATTTTTTGCCTCAACCAATCTGCGGCTGACCGTCTTGCGAAGGTTGCTCATCTTTTCGGTGCGCTCATTACGGCTAAATAATTCCTGTCCTGCAACTGCTTTTTTACCCGGATTCGCCAAAGCCTGCAAAACATCATTTTTCATTATTTTACCATTAAAGCCAGAAGCAGTTATGGCCGAAGCTTCTACTTTCTTATCAGCTATTATAGCTGCTGCAACGGGAGTAGCTTTTAAATTATTAGGAATGGATGTTACAGGCGCCTGCGCAGCAGGTTGAGCAGGAGTTGATGCGGGTGATGGTGCTTGTGCTGCAGGTTTTGCTTCTGCCGTTGGTTGAGAAACTGAAGCACTTACTGCTACATCACTATCGATGGTAGCTATAATATCTCCTATTTTTAAGGTTTCACCTTCCTTTGCTTTTAATGATAACTTGCCGGCTTGCTCTGCATTTAATTCAAAAGTTGCTTTTTCGCTTTCAAGTTCGGCAATCACTTCATCAAGTTGTACAAGATCGCCTTCCTTTTTAAGCCATTTCACTAAGGTAACTTCAGTAATTGACTCTCCAACGGTCGGTACTTTAATATCAATAATTCCTTTTCCGGCTGCAACTGGTGTTGCCGCGGAAGTAGGGGCAGGCTCAGAAACTGCCGGTTGATTTGGTTGTGTTTGAGCGACAGGGGCTGGTTGGCTTGCAATAGAGCCTGCATCAACAGATTTTTGCGCAGTTTCATCAATTTGAGCGAGTACGTCTCCTATGTTTAGTGTATCTCCTTCAGCCGCTTTTGTTTTTAGTACACCTGCTTTTTCTGCATTTACTTCAAAGGTTGCTTTTTCACTTTCAAACTCAGCAATCACTTCATCTCTCTCTACGTAATCTCCATCCTTTTTTATCCATTTTACAAGTGTTACTTCTGTTATTGACTCGCCAATCGCCGGAACTTTTATGTCGATCATACCAAGATTTTAAGTTTTGCAAATTTCGGGGAAATAAGTTGTTTTTTTATGGAAATTTAAAGAAGATTATTAAATGCTTTATATAGCTAAAAAATAACCTTCACGCCAGCTTTTAAGAAGCAACAACTACTGATCTTACAATTCATCGATTATGTTTCTTAAAGATGAAAAAAGGCATGGAAGAAGTTTTATATGCTCCTTTCATACCTTATTTATCTAAAAGTATTTATTCTTAAAAAGAAATTATTTTTAAATTGAAAATGCAGTATTAATTATTTCAGCCTGCTCCTGTGCATGCACTTTTGAATACCCGGTAGCAGTTGAAGCAGTTGGCTGCCTGCTAATTACACCATAATTAATTCCTTTTAAATTCATTTGTAAAAAGCCTGCCGCTCCCATGTTCATTGGTTCTTCCTGCACCCAGAACCACGTAGCCTTGTTGTATTTTTTATATAACTCTTCCAGTTGTTTCATTGGCAAAGGATATATCTGCTCTAACCTGATAATTGCAACGTCCTGGCGGTTTTCTTTTTGCTGACGCTCTGCGAGATCAAAATAAATCTTTCCACTACAGAAAAGCACTTTTTTAACTTCTTCTGGGTGCCGAACAAAAGTATCGTCAATTACTTCTTTAAAACCTCCGGCAAGAAAATCAGTCATCTTACTATAACTACCCGGATGACGAAGATTAGCCTTTGGAGTAAAAACTGCCATCGGCTTTCTAAATGGCCAGGTTAGCTGCCTGCGAAGTGCGTGGAAAAAATTGGCTGAGGTAGTAATATCTGCAATCACCCAGTTAAGCTCTGCCGACATCTGCAGAAAACGCTCCATACGCGCACTGCTATGTTCTGGCCCCTGACCTTCGTAACCGTGTGGCAACAGCATTACAATACCACTCATCTGCTGCCATTTGGTTTCACCGCTGCTTATAAACTGGTCAACCATCGGCTGTGCAGTGTTGAAAAAATCACCAAATTGCGCTTCCCATAACACCAGTGTGTTTGGGTTGGCGATTGAATAGCCATATTCAAAACCTAAAACTCCAAATTCGCTTAAAAAAGAATTGTAAATACGAAACTTACCTTCCGCATTGGGAATGCTGCTGAGACGGTTATAACTTTTGTCGGTATTTTCATCCCTTAAAACTGCGTGACGATGAGAAAAAGTACCACGACGAACATCCTGTCCACTCATACGCACATCTTTTCCTTCGAGCATTAAAGTGCCATACGCCATTAACTCTCCCGTCGCCCAGTCTACTGCATTTTCAGTTTCAAACAATTTTATTTTATCCTGCAATAACTTTTCGACTTTGCGCAGTGGCTGAAATCCTTCAGGCCATTTCATGAGACTGTCGAAAACCGTCCTGAATTGTTCTTGAGTTATAGCAGTTACAGGTGATTGATAAAAATCATCCTTGGTAGCCTTACGTAAATTCTGCCACCATAATTCCGGTTTCTGGTATTTATACGGTAACGGATGCTGCTTAATTTCATCAAGGCGCTCCTGCAAATCACTCCAGAATTTCTTCTCCATTTCCTTCGCCAGTTCGGCATCAATGGAGCCATTATCGATTAACTTCTGGTTATACACCTCACGTGGATTTGCATGCTTTTCTATCAATGCATATAATTGGGGCTGTGTATATTTTGGATCGTCACCTTCGTTGTGACCGTGACGACGGTAACAAACCATATCAATAAATACATCAGTATTAAATTTTTGGCGATAGCGGGTAGCAATGTTAACACACTTTACCACCGCTTCAGGATCATCACCATTAACATGCAAGACAGGCGCCTGTATCATCGCCGCTACTGATGTGCAATAATCAGCCGTGCGTGCATCATCAAAGTCGGTAGTAAAACCAATCTGGTTGTTAATCACAAAGTGTATCGTTCCGCCGGTATAATAACCTTTTAAACCGCTCATTTGCACCACCTCGTACACTATCCCCTGCCCCGCCACCGAGGCGTCACCATGTATTAGTATTGGTAAAATTTTATCATATTCACTTTCGTAAATCACGTCTGCCTTGCTCCGTGAAAAACCAATGACCACCGGGTCTACAGCTTCAAGGTGGGAAGGATTTGGACATAATTGAAGATTAACTTTCTTTCCGTCTCGTGTAGTATGTTCACCACGAAAGCCCATGTGATACTTCACATCTCCGCTACCCATAGTAGTATCGGGAATTGCAGAGCCTTCAAACTCAGAGAAAATCTGCTCGTACGTTTTGCCAAGAATATTTGCCAAAACATTTAAACGGCCGCGGTGTGCCATTCCTATTACCACTTCCTGCACGCCAAAATCTGCTGCAGTATTTATTATGGCATCCAACGCAGCAATCGTGGTTTCTCCTCCTTCCAGTGAAAATCTTTTTTGCCCTACATATTTTGTATGAAGGAATTTTTCAAAAATAACTCCCTGGTTCAGCTTTTCGAGAATGTTTTTTTTCTGGTCAAGACTTAGGGGTTTATGAAATTCATTTTCCACTTCGTTGCCAAGCCACTCTATCTTCTCCTGGTCATTCAACCCCGAATATTCAACACCTACTGAGGCCGTATAACATTTTTGTAAATGAGCTATTATATCTTTTAAAGAAGCGTTTGGCATACCCAAAAACTTACCAGCTTCAAAAGTGGTATTCAAATCAGCATCACTTAAGCCAAAGTTGGAAAGTTGAAGATTTGCCCTTCTGTCCTTTCTTTCGCGAATGGGGTTTGTCTTTGCTACCAGGTGCCCTTTTTTACGGTAGGCCCTAATTAACTGAAAAACACTAAATTCTTTTTGCAGTGTTTGAGCATCTACCTGCTTACCGGCTACTGCATGACCATTAGTGGGAGGAACAACCTTGCTGACAGCAAAGTCAAAGCCTTCAAAAAACTTTCGCATTTCCGGGTCAACGGCCTCAGGATTGGCAACAAAGTTGTTGTACAAATTCTCAATATATGCAGGATGGGAATTTGTGATGTATGAGAAGTCCTTCATTTGTATATTTTATCAGTGAAACAACCGCTATTATAATCATTGCAAATATCGGTTATTGGCAACAAATTGATATAGAATATTTACGTTAAAAATGAAGTCCTTTTTATAAGAGAGATTTTTGGCAGCCAGCTTAGCGTTTCTATTCAACTTCTCTTGCGTCGCACACTTGTACTATGTAGCTTTATTAAGCGATTTTATTCTTTAAGATGTATATAATTGGTAAGCTTATACTACATAAGAATAGAGGCTATCTCCTATGTCTGCAAAAACAGGAGACAGCCTCTTTAGTATTAAGGGTTTTTCAGATAATTATCTTTATTTAAGCCCTACCAGCTTACCGGTTGTTCTTTGATTACCTACTCTGAACATGTAGATCAGATTAGTTCGTTGAGCATTAGGTACACTGTACTCTATGGTTTGCACTTTTCCTTTTTCAATATAACCTTGATATACTGTCTTCACTTTTTGACCCAGCATGTTGTATAAATCTAAAGAACCTTGTCCTGATACTCCTGATTGTAATGTGAATTTAACCTCATCATTAAAAGGGTTTGGAGCTGCCTTTACCAGTGTTAGTGCTTTTTTAATGTTCGGCGCAGCTACAACCTGCGAAGGTCTTCCAGCTGGACAACTGTTAGTAGTATAGTTAGTACAATTGGTAGCAGCAGAGGTACAACCAGCTGCAGTGGTAACTGTAATGCTAAAGCCAATACCTGGTTTTACAGTAAGTTTAACTGGTCCATTTGATCCTGTATATGAAAAAGTCTGATCAGTTTGTCCTGGTTGCGTTAACTTATAAGTACCAACTATAGGACATGAAACAGTTATAGAAGGTGTAGTAACAGTTCCGCATATGGTTGCTTCCTGCAAAGTCACAACAGGTCTTGCTGGGTTTGCAGGTGCTGTACCAATGGTGACACACGCTTGGGGAGAAACACAGCCATCAGATGTTCTTTTTGATGTAACGCAATATTCAGTTTTTTCAGTTAAGCCACACCAACCACCTGACGGATAAGGAGCATAGGCACCGCCATTAAAGCTAAAGGTAAAGCCAGTTGTAGAAGAAATGACTGTAACGCAACCGGTAGATGTAGTACAGGTTGGATCCGTTTTAGCAAGTGTTGGTGCGACCACTGGACCAACGATGGTGATGGATGACGCAGTGCCGCATTTAGGCTCTATGTCGCTACATTGGGTTGCATTCGAGAACTTGGTGCAACGATCAGATGTTGTTCCTGAAGCATCCGTCCACGCCAGGAAGTTATTCGTAAGCGTCAGGGTCTGACCACAGGTAAACGTGATGCTTCCTACGGCAAAAGTTTGGTTACCCGGAGCAGTTTCACCGGGCAGGAGTTGATCTGACTTCACCGTAATGGGACCCACGCAAACAAAGATGTTGCCTGAAATTCCGTTGATTGTAGCACCGGAGCTCAACGTCCCGTAAAGAGCAAAAGAGGTCCGTACAGACTTGGTTCCATTATGGATCGTCATTTTTAAGGGATAGGTTACCGTTTGGCCCGGTGTACAGGTGGCACATGCAGGAGCATCTATAGCCACGCTAACTATTTGCAGGTCGTTGGATGTACAGTGACCGCTCGGGCAATTTAACTTTGATTGCGAAACATTCTGGGCGGATACTGTACCGGAGAATACAAAGGCTAAGAACAAAAAAATACCCATCATTGCTTTAGTACTTAAAGCAAAAAAATTTGTACTTTTTTCTATATTCTGAAAATTATTACGAATTCTAAAAATTTGTGGCATAACAATGATTTTTTATCTTTAATGTATTCATTTGTGATGTATGAGTTTTACTATATATCGATCGTTAAATTATATGTACAATAAAATGATAGTTAATCCTATTCCGGAGGAGACCTATCTACATCCCTTATTAAATGGGTCACATGTAGCTTTCCTCTTCCGTAAGAACTAACGGAAGGAGCAAAAAATAAGAGTTTCATAATTTATAAATAAATCTGTATTTCCTAAGCTGAGAGAGCAGGACAGAGAATTTTTTAAGTGAATTGATGTGATAATAAAACTATTGGAGCGGAAGTTGAAAAGGTGTCTATTGATAAATCTTGACTATTGAGTCTAAACCAAATTGCATTGCTAAAACTCTTTCTTGTCTTAATTGTTTTATCAAATCATTAACAAACTACAAAAACATTATCTGTTATGCAACTTTATTTTAATATTTATTTTTTCCATTGTAACTTTTGCTAAACCTATAACTCTTCTTCAGTTCCATTGCTTTTTAAAAGCATTAGTAATAAATTAAGAGTGGAATAACTTATGGAACTATTGGAGGCTTAAGAAAGGAACTTTTTTAGACAACAAAACATTCTTAACACTGAAAATAAAAAATAGCAGAGGTAAATTATCTTATTAGGAATGTATAAGATTTACATTGTTAATGAAGATATAGGTAATATTAAAATAAAAAAAAACGCCACTAAAAAGAATGCTTTTAGTAAAAATCAATCAGCTCTCATAAATATTCCGATTCAAAAACTCATTTCTAAATTTTCCCTTAGGGTCGTATTCCTTCATAAGTTTTTGAAAGTCTGGCAACTTTTCATATAATGATTGTAGTCTTATAGGCGAAATGGTAAAGAGTTTGCCCCAGTGTGGGCGGGCATTAAAAGGAGCAAGTTCTTTTTCTATCACCGGCAGCACCTGGCTTACTGATCGCCAGTCGGGCTTCCAGGTAAAGTGAATGGTTACACTTGCCTGTTTGTAACATGGGCTCATCCAGAGATCGTCGGCGTCAATGGTGCGGATCTCTGATATTAAAAGATGCGGGCTTATTTGTTCGTGCAAGCGTTGTACTGCGAGAATAGCATCAACAGCGTTATGCCGGGAAATAAAATATTCTGATTGCAACTCTTTACCGCTGCTAGGCGTAAAGCCCATACGAAAATGAGGTAACCGCTCATACCACGGACCCGGCACTCCCATTTGCTCCGTACAATTTACCGCTGAAAGATCTGAAATAGGATGAAGATTTTTTGTTGCACGTGTAGCATCAAAAAATTCTGATTGTAAAGTAAAAGGTATTCCTTCGCCTACCTTACTTTTAATCCATACTTCATTAAAATCATTTGTCCGCCAATCTGTGAAAAGGCTTACACTATATCCTGCTGACATGATTTCTTCAAAATGATTTGTAAGGTGACTGACGGGAAGATTTAGATACACATCCTGCCGCATTTTGTAAGTAGGTTCAATATTTAGGGTCATTTTTGTTATCACACCAAGTGCACCAAGATTAACAACTGCACCTAAAAAATTTTCCCCGTCTTTTTCCCGCGACAATTCAAGTACCCGGCCATCTGCCGTAACCATTTCCATTCCGGAAACTGCAGTTGCAAGATTTCCATTTTTTATGCCCGAACCATGTGTAGCGGTTGCGCAGGAGCCTGCAATAGATATATGTGGTAGTGAAGCGAGATTGTGCAGGGCAAATCCTTTATCATCAAGATATGGACAAAGCTGTCCGTACTTCATTGCTGAACCCACTGTTACAGTACCTGCTTTTTCGTCTAACGACAGCACTTTATCCATCTCCTTTAAAGAAATAAGATTATCAGTACTGTCCGCAATTCTATTAAAGCAATGTCTTGAACCTAGAACCTTTAGTTTACTATATTTTTTTAAAAGTTCCTGAACTTGTGTTACAGAGGAGGCATAATACAAATTATCTGTACTAAATTCGAAATTACCGGCCCAGTTTTTTATTTTATTGCCTTGCTGCCAACTTACTAAAGGTGAAAACATTGAACCGGAAATTAAGGTGGAGGAGATTTTTATAAAAGTTCTTTTTTTCATATGGCAGAAGGTTTAGGAATCTTTAAGATAAGAGTTAAGAATAGAAAACTGAAATTATTTTTTGTTGCATTGTTTCACAACACTTGTCAACAATATTCCGTTGTCTGTTATCCTTTATATCTATCCGTCTTCTGCCAACTACATTAATCCAGCTTCAGCACAGCCAGGAAAGCTTCCTGCGGCACTTCCACATTTCCGATTTGCTTCATACGTTTTTTACCTTCTTTCTGTTTCTCAAGCAATTTTCTTTTACGGCTGATATCGCCTCCGTAACATTTTGCGGTAACATCTTTACGCATGGCACTTATGTTTTCACGGGCTACCACTTTTGCACCAATTGCTGCCTGTATAGCGATCTGAAACTGTTGCCTTGGTAATAATTCCTTTAATTTTTCACACAGCTTTCTTCCAAAATCCTGTGACCTTCCTCGATGAATTAATGCACTTAATGCGTCCACTTTTTCTCCATTTAGCAAAATGTCCATTTTTACAATATCACTTTCGCGATAACCTATGGGATGATAATCAAATGAAGCATATCCTCTTGTCGTGCTCTTGAGTTTATCATAGAAATCAAAAACGATTTCTGTTAGTGGCATTTCAAAGATCAATTCAACACGTGTGGGCGTCAGGTAACTTTGATTGATAAGAATACCACGTTTACCAAGACATAAGGTCATAATATTTCCTATATAATCTGCCTGTGTTACAATCTGTGCCCTGATATAAGGCTCTTCAATCATATCAAGCTTAGTAGGGTCAGGCATTTCTGACGGATTGTTCACAATAATCTTTTCACCACGACTTGTATGGGCAATAAAACTTACGTTTGGAACGGTAGTAATTACAGTTTGGTTAAACTCTCTCTCCAGCCTTTCCTGGATAATTTCCATATGCAGCATTCCCAAAAACCCGCAACGAAAGCCAAAGCCAAGTGCTTGTGAAGTTTCCAACTCAAATGTAAGAGAAGCATCATTTAACTGCAATTTGTCCATGCAATCTCTCAATTCTTCAAACTCATCTGTATTTACAGGAAAGATTCCGGCAAATACCATTGGCTTCACTTCTTCAAAGCCTTTTATCATTTCAGCGGGATTATTTGCAAGTGTAATCGTATCTCCCACTTTTACTTCCTTGGCATTTTTAATCCCTGTAATTATATATCCAACATCACCTGTCTTTACTTCGTCTTTAGGTGTCATGGTTAACTTTAACACACCGACTTCATCTGCAAAATAGTCTTGCCGCGTACTGGCAAATTGAATCTTATCGCCTCTTTTAAGGCTTCCATTCATTATACGATAATAGATGATAATACCTCTGAAGCTATTAAAAACACTGTCAAAAATAAGCGCTTGCAAAGGAGCATCAGGATTACCGGAAGGAGCAGGAATTCGATTAACAATTGCTGCTAATATTTCCTCAATACCAATTCCGCTTTTTGCACTTGCAAGTAAAATATCTTCAGGCTTACAGCCTATTAAGTCGATGATCTGGTCTTTCACTTCATCGATCATTGCACCATCCATATCAATTTTATTAATAACAGGAATTATTTCCAGGTTGTTATCAATGGCTAAATACAAGTTGCTAATGGTTTGGGCCTGTATGCCCTGAGATGCATCTACCAGCAACAAAGCTCCTTCGCACGCAGCCAGCGCCCGGCTAACTTCATAGCTGAAATCTACGTGACCGGGAGTATCAATAAGGTTAAGTGTATATGTTTCGCCTTTGTATGGATATTCTATTTGTATCGCATGACTCTTGATTGTGATTCCTTTCTCACGTTCCAAATCCATGTCATCAAGCACCTGGGCCTGCATGTCGCGGTCGCTGATCGTGTGTGTAAACTCAAGCAGACGATCGGCAAGCGTACTTTTTCCGTGGTCAATGTGAGCAATAATGCAAAAATTCCTAATATTCTTCATGTTGCAGCAAAAATAACAATGTGCAGGCACATTTGTGTTTTCAGTCGCTAGTTTCCTTATATGGAATTCAAATTTTTACATTTTTCATTTAAACAGTTTGCAACGTATATTATGATTATATCCCTTTATAAACCCTGACATAGTCTACATACATGCTCGCGGGTAATTTACTATTGTCTATATTTTGGCCTGGCCAATCGCCTCCAACAGCAAGATTTAAGATGATAAAGAAGGGTTTATGAAATTCTTGTGTACTGTTTATATTGTTAAGAATACTAGCCTCGTGGTACTTATTTCCATCTAAATACCAGCGGATCGAAGCCGAATCCCATTCGACAGAATAAATATGATAGTCTGTCGTTGTAGAGCGTGTTGTGTCTCCGCTTTGAACATGTCCGTTATTATCCCAATGTATCGTTCCGTACATCAAGTTATCGGTATTGATATGTTCCATAATGTCTGTCTCGCCACACGCAGGCCAACCGACGCTATCTATATTAGCTCCAAGCATCCAGAAAGCCGGCCATAAACCCTGTCCTACCGGTATTTTAATCCGGGCTTCAACTTTACCATAAGTAAACTCATGTTTGCCCTTTGTTGTCATTCTTACTGAAGTATAAGCATTAGATTTTACACTTTCTTTTTTTGCCGTTATCAGCAGCATACCATTGGAAACAGTAGCATTAGATGCCTGGTAATATTCCTGTTCATGATTTCCCCATCCTTCTCCCCCGGTTTCAAAATTCCAATTATTTGTATTTACAGAATTGCCGTCAAATTCATCAGACCATACCAGTTTGTAGGTTGTAGCAGTTGAGCCACCTAAAGTGTCTTGTGAACCAACTTTTGAAGAAGCTTCTTCCTTTGTTGAATCTTTTTTACAGGAAAGCAGCACTAAAAATGTAGTTAAGGAAATAATTGCAAGAAAACTTCTAAAAAGACAAACAGTTATTTTCATACGGTAAGCATTTGAAGAGTAAACTTACTACAACAAATAAAGAAATTATTAAAACATTTATCAATAGTCTTTAAATGATATTGGAACTGAATCGATTTTTTAAATTTATTTGCTCCCTGACTATTGGTTCACTTCCTATTAGAATAAAATTCTATTTTTCCAATTGAGCCTGCATTTTTTTAATTCTGTCCTCCAGTTTTTCGCTGCTCATATTTTCACGCATGCTGTCTACTTTAACAGGGAAACAAAAAGGAGTTAGCTGGGCGGGAAAAGTCAGAATAATTTTAGATTGCTGAATTCTCTCTAACATTTTGCGCAATCGCATTTCTTCCATCTGCTGCTCCATCACTTCATGATATGATTGACGAAGCAAGAGGTTGTGAGGATCGTATTCACTAAACACATTAAACAATAACGATGCAGAAGATTGCAAGTGCCGTGCTTTCTTTTGCTCTCCCGGGTATCCCTGGAAAATGAGTCCGCCTATTACGCCGATATCACGAAATTTTCGCCTTGCCATTTCAGTTGAGTTTACGCTTCGCTGAATATCTGCAAATAAGTTTTCGGTAGAAAAAAGCTCATAAACATTTGTATCATCCACAGGAATTGGCTGATCGCTAAGGAGTTCAAAGCCATAATCGTTCATAGCCATAGAAAAAGTGATTGGAGTAATTTTGCTAATGCGATAAGCAAGAACCGCCGCCATTGCTTCATGCACCAGCCTTCCTTCAAAAGGATAGACAAATAAATGATGGCCATCTTTTGTTTCGATCTGTTCAATCAGCAGTTCCATTTCCCGGGGTACGTGTGATAATTTTTTTTGCAAAACAAACAATGGCTTCAGCGCTGTAAGTTCAATATCTTTTGCAGTAAGGGCCTCATTAAACTTTCTTCTAAGCATCATACCAAGGTTGGAAGATAAAGGCATTCTTCCACCATCCCAACTAGGTACAATTGCTTTTGTTGCATTTGATTTTCTTACCAAAGCAGTCATTTCTTTTACCATCACAAACTCCAAATTCCTTCCTGCCAATGTAAATACATTGCCAGGCTCTAGTCTTGATATAAACGTTTCTTCTATCACACCAACGTAACCACCACTTATAAACTTTACTTTCATCATTGGACTGCTAACAATAGTGCCTATATGCATGCGATGACGCATAGCTATCCGCCGGTTTTTTATCCTGTAAACGCCATCTTCTCCCTGTTCCACCTTTTTATATTCATCATATTGTTGCAATGCTTCGCCTCCACTAACTATCGTGTATAGTACCTGTTGCCATTCTGCATCATTCATCTCTGCATAGCACCAGGTATTTTTTACCTCTTCATAAATTTCATCGGGTCTAAAACCCTCACCGACAGCCAGCGTGCACAAATATTGAATGAGCACATCAAAGCAAAGAGTTCTTGGTTCACGACTTTCAATAATATTTTCTTCCATTGCCTGTTTCAGCGCAGCAGCTTCCACTAATTCTAAAGAATGAGTTGGGAGAAAATAAATTTTACTCACCTTACCCGGTTGATGTCCACTCCGTCCGGCGCGTTGTAAAAAACGAGCGACCCCTTTTGGCGAACCGACCTGTATTACCGTTTCAACCGGTCTAAAGTCAACACCAAGGTCTAAGCTTGATGTACAAATAACTGCTTTGAGTTTTGTAGTATGTAACGCCTCTTCTACCCACAACCTGATTTCCTGTTCTATGCTTCCATGATGCAAGGCAATGGCACCAGCAAGGTCCGGAGCAATTTCAAGTATTTTTTGATACCACCTTTCGCTCATGCCGCGTGTATTGATAAACACAAGAGTTGTGTTATTTGCCCGGATAATATCAACGGCTTCCTGGGCAAGATTTAACCCAAGATGACCTGCCCAGGGGAATTTTTCAATTTCTTCGGGAATAACGGATTCTATAGATATCTCTTTACGCAGCTGAGCTTTAACAATAACAGGAGAAAATGCACGCCTTTGTTTTTGTAAGTTAAGGGAGAAAAGAAGGACATCTTTGGCCTGTTCCAGATTTCCTATAGTCGCACTGATGCCCCAAATAGAGAGCTGAAAGTTGATAGAAGGATACTGCTTTTCGTTGTTCACTGTTCGTTGTTCGCTCCTTACTTCCAACTTCCTGCACACTCCAACTATTCTCGATAACGCTAACTCAACCTGTACACCGCGCTTGCTTCCCAGCAATTCGTGCCATTCGTCTACTGCTATT
The DNA here is from genome assembly GCF_000374045.1 of Segetibacter koreensis DSM 18137. GTDB lineage: Bacteria > Bacteroidota > Bacteroidia > Chitinophagales > Chitinophagaceae > Segetibacter > Segetibacter koreensis. Next base: position 172,222 of record NZ_KB893370.1, read on the forward strand.
ATTTGTAAAGTAGAAAAAATGTCTTCATAATCTTTCTGGCCCAGAAGTAAATGAAGACTTTCGGGAGTTATGATAAGAGCTTCGGGCATGCTCCTTTTTTGTCTTTGCCGCTCATTTATATCGGTATCGCCGTTTCTAATTCCTATTTGCCAGCTCATGCCGAGTTCCTGGATCACTTCCTCCATTGCCCGGGAAATGTCTTTTCCCAATGCGCGTAACGGCGTTATCCAAAGCAATTGAATGCCATTTTTCTTTTTGGCTTTATAATCTTTCGGATGCTGATTTATGAAATTGATCAGAGCACCGAGAAATACTGAAAATGTTTTTCCGAAACCTGTGGGTGCATTTACGACTCCGCTGTTACTTATGTGCAGTTGTTCCCATGTCTCTTCCTGAAATGGAAAAGGTGTCAGGCCTTTTGAAGCCAGCCATTCAATAATAACTTCATATCCTTTTGTTTCCTGAAGTTTCAACTACTTAAATTTAATAATGCTTTAATTGTTCTCTCTGCTCTTCTATGATTGCGGTTTTGTGCCATACACCTCCAACATCTTCTTTAAATCTTCCAAAGTGTTTATTTCGTCTGGCTTTTTATCTTTTCTCCACCTGTTGATCCTTGGAAAACGAAGCGCCACTCCGCTTTTATGGCGATTGCTTGCTGCAATTCCTTCAAAGGCAATTTCAAAAACCAGCTCGGGCTTCACAGTTCTTACCGGACCAAATTTCTCAAGCGAATTTCTTTTTACAAACGAATCTACTTCCGCAAACTCCTTGTCTGTTAATCCGCTATAAGCTCTTGTAAAAGGAATTAATTTTTCTCCGTCTTTGACTGCGAAAGTATAGGCTGTATATAAATTACTTCGGCGACCACTACCCTTTTCTGCATAAATCATAACACAATCAATGACCAAAGGATCGATTTTCCATTTCCACCAGTCGCCCGTTTTACGACCAACCTGGTAAAGGCTTGATTTCCTCTTTATCATAAATCCCTCGGCCCCGTTTTCTCTTGAAGTTTGTCTTAATTCAGCCAATTCATTCCAGTCAGAAAATGAGATTACAGGAGAAAGGATTATAGTTGGTGTGGTAAGTGGGCGAATAATTGCCTCCAATTGTTTTCGTCGTTCAGATAACGGCTTATTGCGCCAATCTTCGTAATTGTATTCAAGCAAATCATAGGCGAAAAAGGTTATAGGAGTTTCCTGAAGATTTTTCTTTGTTACATTTTTCCGACCAATCCTTGTTTGCAGCAATGCAAAAGGCAGAGGTTTTTTATCTATACTTGGTATTATCTCTCCATCTAAAACTGTTCCGTCTGGCAACAAATCTTTCAGACAACTATACTCAGGAAACTTTTCGGTCATCAATTCCTCTCCACGGCTCCAGACAAATAGTTGGTTGTTACGCTTGATCACCTGGCCACGAATTCCATCCCATTTCCATTCGACCTGCCAGTTATCAGGATCACCTAAGTTTGCAGGTTCTTCATCTAAAGCATAAGCGAGGTAAAAAGGATAAGGTTTTGAATAATCGGTTATTGCCGGGTTTTCATTTAAAAGTTCGCCGAAAGTAGTAGTGGAAGGATCCCAATTGCCACTAATGCGATGTGCAATAACCGAAGCTTCGAGGCTTGTAAATTTCGCTAAAGCATTTACCATCATTTTTTGAGAAACACCTATTCGAAAAGCCCCTGTTATCAGTTTATTAAAAACAAATCTTTCGTTTTGGTCCATTTGTTCCCAACTTTCAATAATGAATTTCCTTTTAACAGATTCATCCTGTTTTTCTATTTGTTTGAATTTTTCTATATAGAAATATAATGGCTTGCTTTCATGTTGTTGTTCAGAAGAGATGGTCTCAGGAAGCAAAAGAGCAATAGTTTCGGCAAGATCTCCGACCGTATGATAACTTTCACCAAAAAGCCATCCCGGCAAGTCTGTAACTTCTATGCACCAAGTAATTAATTGAGTTGTATTAACAGCCCGTTTCGGCTTTCTCCCGCTAAACAGCGCTATCACCCAAACTTTATCTTTATTGTCTGCTAAGGCAAAATAATTAACAAGCGCCTCAAGTTTATCATTTGTTTTTGTGCTGCTGCCCAAGACCTTTACAAGGTTTGCAAATAACCCCAGGCCTCCACCATTTGTGGGAGGGGCTGAATCTCTCAGGTGTTCAAGTTGAATCAGATTCTCAATATCGTCTATATTTTTATTCATTTTCTTCGAAAGCCTCTCCTTCAGCAGAGTTTGGAGCGATTTTCCCGGTTTTCAATGCCTACTCTTCAGCGGCGGTTAAAGCTGTTGGACCTTCTTCTTCATCATTTCCATACTCAGTTTTTACTTCTGCCGCTTCTATTCCGTTTTCATTTAAAAACCTGCTAAATTGTGCCTGGAAACCGTGTGTTACAAATACTTTGTCTGCACCTGTTGCTTTCACAGCCTGCAATAGCCCGGCCCAATCTGCATGGTCACTCATTGCAAATCCGGCATCTACGTTTCTTCTTCTTGCATTACCCCGAACCTGCATCCACCCACTGCACACGCCAACGCTATATGGAGTAAACCTTTTCATCCACGAGCTGCCGTCCGCGCTTGGTGGGGCAACAACTACACTGCCTGCAAGTTCTTCCTTTTTTGTTTCATTGGTTACTCTTTTTACCGCAGGTAAATTCCACCCGGCCTGCATTAATGTCGCATGTATGTTGTAAATAGCACCGTGAACAAATATATTTTGTGTAACCTCTGCTATCGCCTTTAACACCCTCTGTGCTTTACCGAGGCTATAAGCAATGATTACACTTGTTCTGCCTTCTTCCTGGTTTTTAAGTATCCAATTTTGTATGTCTTTATTTATTTGTTCGGGTAATTTCCATTTATAAATAGGAAGGCCAAAAGTAGATTCGGTAATGAAGGTATTACATGGAACAGGTTCAAATTGTCCGCTGATTCCATCATCCACAACTTTATAGTCACCGCTGACAACCCATACTTCTCCGTTATATTCTACTCTTATCTGGGAAGAGCCGATGACATGACCTGCAGGATGAAAAGAAACTTTTACCCCATTTATAGAAATGTTTTCATTCCATTCAACTGTCTGGTAAGGATTGTCGCCTAAACGAAGCTGAAGTATTGGCTTAGAGTATGTGTGACATAAATAAGACTTTGAGCCCCAACGGGCGTGATCGCTATGTGCATGAGTTATCAATGCTTTGTCAACAGGTTTCCACGGATCGATGTAAAACTTTCCCTGCGGACAACATAATCCTTTATCGGTAAATTCTATTAATGCCATTAATAATGAATTGGAAGCATTTAATTACACAAAAAACTCTGCCATTGTTTGACAGTAGGAAGACCTCGGGTTTAAAATAGTTTATGCAAGCTGCCCGGAAAAGGCTGCCTATCGTTGTGCGGTACAAGGGAGTGACACAACAATGTTGAGAAAAATCTTTATGCCTGTCCCAAAAGCCTGATCTTAAACGCTTATCATTATTATACGCTAAGTTGCGACTTGTCAATTTTAAATAATACTCTTGACAGTCCCGGCCTGTTTTTTAATAAAGTACAATTTCTTATTTTCAAGAAAGTCAGGCTTTGGACTTGAATTTCTTAACCTGACAGGTTCTAATTTAAATTCATTGAAAAGTGTAAAATCTTTATCATTTAAATTCTTCGGCAGGCTGTCTCTATGTTTATTAAGCAGCCGGGTAAAATGATATGTTATTTCATAACCTTTAAAAACCATATCGCTGGGGCGGCTGTAATATTTTTCCTTGTATCTTTTATTTACCCAGGCACTTAAACCAAGGTTTTGAGAATAATAAAGAAAAGGCGTTGAAAAAACTATATCAACATTTTTGCATTCTGGTTTATCAAGATCTTTCATGCCATCCCAGGTAGGCATCCCAATAGCTGTGGTCTGATAACTTTCGTTGCTGCTAAGCATCTCAACCACATCTAATCCAAAGCTTTCAAGCGGGGAGGCAACAAATACAACGTTGTTTTTTGTGCTGTCAAGACTATTTTTAAGGTTGGCAAGATTTACATTATTTGCATCTATGTTAATCCATTTGATCTTTAAAGGAACCGCCCCGGGAGTTTTGTTTTTGTCTGTTATAAATCTTTTTATGTAATCTTCTGTTGGTCCTTTTTTAGTGACAGCAAGAATAGTATTAGAAGAATAGTACTGCTTCATATGCTTGTATAAACCGTCTAGATGTGCAGGGAAAGAAGAATTGAGCAAGACAAAATACGGATTTTGAGAAACGCCGACATAGTTAGGATAAGTAGCAGAGATCAAAGGAATGTTCTTCGCCAGGGCGTTGTCAGAAAATATTTTTAACTCTTTTGTATTTGTAATGGCAGCAATTATAAGCCCTACGTCATTCAGTTCAGGCTTTTTCATCAATTCGACTAGTGATTGATGCGCCTGTTTTGTGTCATATATGCTAATTTCAACTTTTGCACCAACCTGGTTTAGGCTGTCTATTGCCATCATTACACCGTTATAAAACTCCAGCCCGGGTAATATGGTTTTAGGAAGACTCGGTTTATCTGCATTATATGAAAGCGTATCAAAAACTCCATCTGCATAGAGTGGAATAAAAACTGCAACTTTTACCGGTTTTAAAGTATCGGACTGAGCATTGGCTTTTTTAGCAAAGGCTGCCACGATACTTAATAGCAAAAGGAAGCAGTAAATTTTTTTCATTTATTTTATTAATTTGTCTCTTAAGCACAAAATTGATGCCTATTCCCACTCAATTGTTGATGGCGGCTTGCTGCTTATGTCGTAAACAACCCTGTTAATTCCTCTTACATTGTTAATTATCTCATTAGAGATATGAGCAAGAAATTCGTAAGGAAGATGTGCCCAATCGGCAGTCATTCCATCAACCGATGTAACTGCGCGCAGCGCAAGTGTATGCTCATAAGTTCTTTCATCACCCATAACGCCCACGCTTTTAATAGGAAGCAGTATCGAGCCCGCCTGCCAAATGCTTGAGTATAATTTATGTTCTTTCAAACCCTGTATATATATATCGTCTGCTTCCTGCAATAGTTTAACCTTTTCTTCGGTTACTTCACCTAAAATTCTTATTGCCAAACCTGGACCGGGAAATGGGTGGCGAAATAATTGATCGTGGGGAATTTGCAGTTCGAGGCCAACCTTTCTAACCTCGTCTTTAAAAAGATATTTAAGCGGTTCTATTAATTTCAAATGCATTTTTTCAGGTAACCCTCCAACGTTATGATGCGACTTTATGGTAGCAGAAGGTCCGTGTACGCTTACACTTTCAATTACGTCGGGATAAATAGTGCCCTGCCCTAAGAAATTAATATTTGTTAAAGACGAAGCTTCTTCCTGAAAAACATCTATAAACAATTTGCCAATAGCTTTACGCTTTTCTTCCGGGTCGGATTTACCTTTTAAAGCATCGTAGAAAACTTTTTTTCTATCTACTCCCCTTACGTTAAGACCAATCTCTTTATAAGTTTTTAAAACCTGTTCAAATTCATTCTTCCTTAGAACGCCGTTATCAACAAAAATTCCGTGCAGGCGGTCGCCTATTGCCCGGGTTATTATAGTGGCTGCTACGGTGCTGTCTACGCCTCCGCTCAACGCCATAATAACATGGCCATCCCCTACCTGTTGCTGTATATTTTCAATCGCTTCTTCAACAAAAGCATTTGGGGTCCAATCCTGCGAGCAATGGCACACGTTTACGAGGAAATTATAAATAATTTTTTTTCCTTCGGTTGAATGATACACTTCAGGATGAAATTGTAAAGCATGCAAAGGAAAACCATTTGCCTCTTTTTTTCTGAATGCTGCTACAGGTATTGAATCAGTTGTGGCTAAAATTTCAAAGTCTTCAGGTAGTGACAAAATAGAATCTCCATGGCTCATCCAGACTTGCGTATGGCTTGAAACTCCTTCTAACAGAACATCATGTTGTTTTTGAATTTGTAATTGCGCCCTTCCATATTCTCTTTTATTACTCTTTTCTACCCTGCCACCAAACTGCTTGGCTGTAAGCTGTGCTCCATAACAAACGCCTAAAACCGGCAATTGTTCATTAAACTTTTTTACATCTACTACCGGCGCTTTTTCATCATTAACAGAAAACGGAGAACCGCTGAGAATGACGCCTTTAACAGAAGCATCAAATGTATAAGGTTTGTAATAAGGAATTATTTCACAATACACATTCGCCTCACGTACAGCCCTTGCTATCAGTTGTGTGTATTGGCTTCCAAAGTCTAGAATTAGAATTTTTTCGTTCATAAAAACAAATAAGAAATCAGCTTAAAGTTTGAAATGCCGCGAAGGTAATTTATTTTACCTGCTCTTCTGCTTTGTTTACTTTATAATGCGCTTTCAAACTTTATCATAACATTTTTTACCAGTCCCAATAATAAGGTCAGGAATAATCCCGAACAGGCCCCAAAACATTCAAAATTTGAAAGATACCTATCTATAAGATAATAAATAAAACAATACTTTTACTGTTGCTAAATACCGCATACCAAAACAACTAATATGAGAAGAAGCTTTCTTTATGTAATAAGCCTCGCATCAATAATTTTTATGTCCTGCAATTTTGCCGGAGAAACCGTTGAGGGGAACGGAAACCGGAAAAGCGAAACACGCAATGTTGGCAATACAAGAAAAGTAAATGTGGTTGGCGATATAGATGTGTTTGTCGGGCCAGGTGCGCCATCAGTTACAGTAGAAGGAGATGAAAATATACTTCAATTTATAGAAACCCGCACAGAAGATGATTGGCTGAATATAAAAACAAGGGACCATATAAATATACACTCTACAAACCCTGTAAAAGCATATGTCACTGCACCCGAAATCAATGGCTTTAAAGTTACAGGGAGTGGCAACCTGACCTGCAATGACAAATTTTCTTCCAGCAACAACATGTCGTTCAGCATTACGGGCAGTGGCAATATCGCTGCAAACATTAACGCTCCCGCTGTAAACGCGGGTATTACGGGCAGCGGCAATATGTATCTGAAAGGAGAAACAAGAAATGTAGAGATTACTGTAACCGGTAGTGGAAATTATGATAGTCCTAATTTAAAAGCTGAAAATGCAACTGTAAAAATTATGGGTTCTGGTGATGCAAATCTATTTGCCGATGTTACTTTAAAAGCATCAATAGCTGGAAGCGGCGATGTAAAATACAGGGGCAACGCCACCGTTAATAAAAATATTGCCGGTAGCGGGTCTGTAATAAAGGTTCCTTAAACAACTGTGGAGGAATTTTCATTAAAAATATTGGAATACTTACAGTTAACAGTTGCTAGATCAGGCTTTATGAATTAATTTTTTTTAATAGCGGTAGCAAACATTTCAAAAGATTTAATTGTATATTTAATTTTAATTAAAATTTTATTAAAATTGCATATGAGAATTAAAAGCGGTTAATCTAATCCGTAGTTGCTTTTTGCTTTTCCCCTTATCCAATTTCTTGCAGTATTACATTAATTCAAATAATAAAAAATAGTAACGGATGCTACTGAAATAGCATTTCGAATACAATCGTTATTGTACAATTCTATTAAAAAACATGGAGAATAATCACAGGATACTTTATGCTGAAGATGAACCAAAGTTAGGACAAGTCGTTCAGGAGGAACTTACCAGACAAGGATATCAAACAGATGTAGCATTTGATGGACTTGTAGCAGAAAAATTATTTGAGGAGCACAATTATTCTTTAATATTACTGGATGTAAACCTTCCATATAAAAATGGTTTGGCACTATGTAAGGAATTTAGAAAAGCTAAAAAAGAAATTCCTATAATCATGCTTACAGCCCATGGAGAGTTACAGGATAAGATGGACGCTTTTAATCTTGGTGCAGACGATTATATTGTAAAACCATTTCATTTAAACGAGCTTCTTGCCAGGATTAAAGTTTTTTTAAAAAGATATGATTCTGCTGAACAAAGTGAAAAAATGTCAATAGCCGATTTAGAAATTGATTTTATAAATAAAACAGTAACCCGGGCAAAAAAACCAATTAATTTAACCTCGAAAGAATTTGCATTACTTGCGCTTCTGATAAAGTCAAAAGGAAAAGTAATATCAAAACAGGAAATCCTGGAAAAGGTATGGGGATTAAGTTTTGATACTGGTACTAATACGCTCGAAGTTTATATAAGTTTTCTAAGAAATAAAATTGATAAACCTTTTATCGATAAACTTATTCATACAAAAGCCGGGTTTGGCTATTTTATAAAGGAACTATAGTTACATGAATTTAAAAGTACGGATCGCCCTTTTATTTACCTTATCGGTGTTCATTATTTTATTGGTTTCAGCCGTATCCGTATACTTATTAAATGAGAAATTCAGAAAAGAAGAATTTATAAAACGGCTTACTACAGAAGCGAAAGAAAGCGGACAAATATTTTTTAGTGAATCTAAGCCTTCCCCCGGTGATAGTTTGCGCTTGCTTCAAAATGCCGTAAATTCTTTGCCCCAAGAAAATCTTTTCATTTACGACTCAGCTTTCCATCTTCTATATTCGACTCCCGGAAGCCATATTCCGAAAATTTCTGCTGAAACATTTAATAAAGCCAGACAGGATAAACAATTTTCTTATACTGATAAAGAGCGTGAAGTAGTATTGTTGAGTATAGAAGGAAATCATTATTACGCAGTCGCCTCGGCTCTTGATGTTTTCGGTAATCGAAAAAGCGACAATTTAAAGGCACTTCTCATTCTCTCAATCCTAGGTGGCATTCTTTTGTCAGGCTTACTGGCATTCTTCCTTGTTAAGCAAGCAATAAGGCCTCTTGAAAAACTTAAGCTGCAGATAGAAACAATAAATGAACAAAATCTTAAAGAAAGGATATTTATTGGCAGAAGCAATGATGAAGTCTCGCAAATAGCTAAAAAATTCAATGCAATGCTCGATCGTCTGGAACTGGCATTTGAGCAACAAAAAAGCTTTGTTCATCATGCCTCTCATGAACTTAGAACTCCTCTTGCTACCATGCTTGCACAAACAGAAGCGGCTTTGAACAAAATATTATATATAGAAGATTATCGCAGGATTTTATACTCTTTAAGGGAAGAGCAGCAATACCTGATAGATTTGACAAATTCATTGTTAACCCTATCTCGTTACGAAAAAATGACTTCTCAAAAAGATTGGTTGCCTGTGAGAATAGATGAAATTTTATTTGAAATGGCAGACTTGGTGAAGCAGGAATGGCTTTATGCTACGATAAATATAGATTTTGATACAGTTTTTGACAACGAGAATCATTTAACTGTTATAGGTAATGAATCCCTAATAAAGTCAGCGATAATGAATTTAATAAAGAATGCAATCCAGTATTCTAAAGACCAGGGTGTAAAAATTACTATTGATGGTGCAAATACAGGAATTATTTTACACTTCGATAATATAGGAAAGCGATTATCGCCTGAAGAGCAAGCAAATTTATTTATTCCGTTTTTCCGCGGAGAAAACTCGAAGTACAAAAAGGGATATGGACTTGGATTGTCAATTGTAAAAAAAATAGTGAATGTACATGGAGGCACAATAAGCTATCATTCTTTAGCAACTGACATAAACAGGTTCAGCATATTTCTACCTGCACAAACAGCATAAAAAAACCTGCAAAAAAATTACAGGTTTGTACTTCTTTTATGTTTACTGCAAATTAAACGGCTGCGGCTGCAGGAACTTTCTTAGATAATTTACTTTTTAAGTTAGCTGCTTTGTTTTTATGTATAACTCCACGCTTAGCCAACTTATCAATCATAGAAGCCACATCAGGCAATTTTTCAGTATAAGCACTCGTTTCAGTGATTTCTTTTAGATCACGTATAGCATTACGAGTTGTTTTGCCATAGTAACGGTTACGATCTCTACGCTTTGCTGCCTGGCGCACATCTTTCTTTGTAGCTTTATGGTTTGCCATAATTTTCTTTTTAAGGTCGGCAAAGGTAGGTTTAAAATTATAAAGAATACAACATTTAGAGATATTTTTTAAAATTATTTATGCTTTCTCTTATTTTATTGTGTGTATAACCAATAAAATTTCTCCTGACTTTGAAATAATAAATGCCACAAAAAGTAAGATTATGGCATTTATTATTAGGTTATTAAATCAGCTATTCATTATGCTATCTCATCTGCATGCGCCGGTACAAATTGTAATCCAAGCACTTCACTTGTGTAGGCTCTTATTTCCCGGCATAGTTGAGCGTCTTTGGCCAGGGATCGGCCATAAGAAGGAATCATCTGCTTCAGTTTACCCTGCCATTCCCGGGTATCAACTTTATCTTTAAAGCAACGTTTTAAAAGATCGATCATAATAGAAACTGCGGTAGATGCTCCGGGAGAAGCTCCTAAAAGTGCAGCAATACTTCCATCTGCTGCGCTTACCACTTCTGTTCCAAACTCAAGCACACCGCCCTCTTTTTCGTCTTTTTTTATAACCTGTACACGCTGGCCGGCTATTTCCAATTCCCAATCCTCCAGCCGCGCCGCAGGAAGATACTCACGAAGCGCTGCAAGACGATCTTCAGGAGACTGCCTCACCTGGTCAATAAGATATTTGGTAAGAGGAATATTTTTAACCCCTGCTGAGAGCATAGGCATGATGTTATTCATCTTAATGGATAAAGGCAAATCCATAAAAGAACCGTGTTTTAAAAACTTAGTTGAAAAACCTGCGTAAGGGCCAAAAAGAAGTTCCTTCTTTCCATCAATCATGCGGGTGTCAAGATGAGGCACAGACATAGGAGGAGCTCCTACAGATGCTTTTCCATACACTTTAGCCTCATGTTTTTCAATTACTTCACGGTTGACACATCGTAACCATTGCCCGCTGACAGGGAAGCCTCCAAACCCTTTGCCTTCTGGTATTTCAGATTTAATCAGTAACGGTAAAGAACCTCCGCCTGCACCTATAAACACAAATTTTGCTTTCAGTTTTCGCCTCTCGCTGGTTATTGTATTTTTTACATTTAGTTTCCATGCCCCATCATCATCCTTCTCAAGGTCACGTACCTGGCGGCTAAAATGAAGGGCAACGCCTTCTTGTTTTTTTAAATGATCAAACATGCACCTGGTAAGCGCGCCAAAGTTTACATCAGTTCCTATGTCCATTCTTGTAGCAGCAACCTTTTCCTGTGGATCACGACCTTCCATTACTAACGGAATCCATTCTGACAAAAGAGCTTTGTCTTCGGTATACTTCATTCCTTTAAAAAGATGACACGTAGTAAGAGCCTCGAACCGCTTTCTTAAAAATTCCACATTTTTTTCTCCCCAAACAAAACTCATATGGGGAATGGGTCTAATAAAAGATGGAGGCAGGGTTATAAAATTTTGCTGAATAAGATAAGTCCAAAATTCTTTCGAGACTTCAAAAGATTCAGCAATTTTTACCGCCTTTTTAATTTCTATTGTACCATCTTCCAGTTCTGGTGTATAATTTAATTCACAAAACGCAGAGTGTCCTGTTCCTGCATTATTCCATGCGTCTGAACTTTCAGCTGCTGCAACATCAAGGGTTTCAAAGATTACTATTGTTAAATTCGGGTCGAGCTGCTTTAGCAACACTCCAAGTGTGGCGCTCATAATACCTGCACCTATTAAAACTACATCCGGATTTTTTTCTGGTGAATTTTCCATTCTGCTCATGATTAATATTAAATGCCCGCAAAGGTAATTTTAAAATGTAAAAAACATTCTGTTCGTAATTTCGTGCCAACTGATTTTGTGTATAATCATTAAAATTCTTTTCACAACAATCTTAAAATTTCTCTTATTTTCTTCCTGCACAATACATGCAAATTTCTTTTTATTTGTAAAAAAGATTGATTTCTTAAAAGTATTATTTGCTCAGGTACAACATTTATAAACTATCCCCATTCTTTCAATACTTTGATACGTTATTATATTTCTAATCGTTATTATAAAATCTTCAAAATCTATTTCTGTTTCTTTTTCTTAATAATCTCGCTTCTTGGATTTATGATACTAATGATTAAATTGCGCAACAACTTTTGTAACCATGCGAATTTCTATTATCACTCTTTTTTTATTTCTTTCTTTTTGTGCCACAGCCCAAAATTTTTATCTTTTTATTGGCACTTATACAAATAAAGGCAGCAAGGGTATTTATGTCTATCGTTTTAACGCCGCTACAGGTACTGCCGAGTGGGTTAGCAATACCGACAGTTCACAGAGTCCCTCGTATCTTGCAGTTGCTCCAAACGAAAAATATGTATATGCAGTGAATGAAACGCACGGAGAAAACGGAGGCAAGGTAAGCGCTTATACATTTGATAAAGCTTCAGGCAAATTAACTTTTGTAAATCAACAGTCGACGGGCGGTGATGATCCCTGTTACGTAACGGTCGGCAAGAATAACAAGTGGGTAATAGTCGGAAATTATAGCGGAGGAAGCGCTGCTGCATTTGCTGCAAATACAGATGGTTCACTACAGCCATATAGTCAATTGCTACAAGACTCGGGTAGTAGTGCAAATACCACACGGCAGGAAAAAGCACATCTTCACTCAACCGTTTTTAGCCCTAACCAGGATTATTTATTTACACCAGACCTTGGCATAGACAAAGTGAAGATATATAAGTTCAACCCTGATTCTCAACAACCATTAACCCCTGCCACTCCACCTTATGTATCTGTTTCTGCAGGAAACGGCCCCCGGCATTTTACGTTTCATCCCAATCAAAAGTTTGCTTACCTTATACAGGAATTAAGTGGAACAGTTGGCGTTTTCAAATACAATAATGGTAAACTTACTTTACTGGAAGACGTTCCCACCCATCCTGCAGGTTATAAAGGCGACATTGGCAGCGCCGACATTCATGTGTCACCTGACGGCAAATTTTTATATGCATCTAACAGAGGCGATGAAAATAATATTACTATTTTTTCAATAAATCCGCAAACGGGCAGACTAAAACTTAAAGGTTATCAATCTACCCTGGGAAAAACTCCGCGCAACTTTATCATTGACCCCACTGGTAATTATTTATTGGTTGCCAACCAAGACACTGATAATGTTGTCATTTTTAAAAGAAACAAACAAACAGGACTACTTAAGGCAACAGGCAAGCAAATTGAAGTATCAATGCCAGTATGTTTGCAATTGCTAAAGCAAGGCGAATAACACTCACTATGTTTTAAAATGACAATAAAAGTTGGGTAAGGCGTCCGACTATGTACTGAATTACCTTTATGGTGGAGGTATAAATTTTGAATGGTTGTGAGTATGATACTACCACAACCCTTTATCGAGGCTACCCAGGATATAAATGCAGTCATAGAAACGCCAAAAGGCAGCCGCAACAAATATGTTTATCATAAAGAAACAGACACTATAAAACTAAAAAAGGCATTACCTGCGGGTATGGTCTTCCCTTTCGATTTTGGTTTTATCCCTTCTACCATTGCTGAAGATGGCGATCCGATGGATGTATTGGTTCTTACTGATGCTCCCACTTTTCCCGGGTGCCTGGTTGAATGCAAAGTGCTTGGAATTATAAAAGTAGAGCAAAAAAAAAATGGTGAAAAAGTACGTAATGACAGGGTTATAGCTGTACAGTTAGATTCAAGAATGTATTCATCCGCAAACAACATAGATGAACTTCCCGAGGGGCTCGTAAAAGAGATTGTTAACTTTTTTGCGTCTTACAACAATGTAAGCGAAGATGTATTTAACTCTTTAGGAAATGAGGGACCTGAAGTTGCTGTCAAACTAATTGAAAAGAGTATAAAAAAAGCATCGGACGAGAAAAAATAAAATTTATTCTAAAAAATGAATAATGGCATTAAGCGAAGACTTACAAAAGAAACTTGCCGGGAAATATGAACCTTCCACGCTGGTTGACATGAAGTATAAAGGATACGATCTGTCTTTTAAAACAGATGAGGAAGGAAATGCTATTTTGCTATTTATAGGTAAAAAAACAGAACAGGGTACCATAAAAGGAGAACGATATGCACGCACATTAAAAAAAGACAAGGACGGTAAAACTTTCAAAGACCATTGGGAACTAAAAGGAAAAGCAACTTAAAATATAAGTTGTGATCATTGGTTAACAACAAAATAATATAAAATTTTAACTTTAGCCCATGCAGTTGGAACAAGAAAATGAGAGAATCCTCCAAGTAACGCTATTGCCGTTATTGCACTAATTTTTCCAGTTCCAATTCAAACCGTTTGGGCGGCAATTGCTGGTTGAATAGCTGGTAATATTTTTTAGACTTATTTATAAAAATAGAAGCGGGAATCTCACCTGTCCACTTTTTATCAATTATTGAAAGATAATGATGAATGTTTGCATCATTTAAAAAAACTACTTCTCCTTTGTAACCTTGTTTTTTTACAAAAGCAACTAATTTTCCGGGGTCTTCAAATGGAGAATCAAGACTGACAAGTAACAATTTAACGGGTAAATTCTTTTTTGAAATAAGGCTGTCGAACCAGGGAATTTCTCTAATGCACGGTCCGCACCAGCTAGCCCAGAAGTTTACAATGGTAGGAACAGATGTAGTGTCAATGAATGACCTTACTTCCTCAGCGGAGACTCTTTTTATAATTTGAGTAACAGGACGTGTATTTTGTGCAAGGCTATAAAAAGCAACCATTAACAAAACAACTATAAAAGAAAGTTTCCTCATTTTTTTATTTTTCCTCTTCGGTAAAAATATCCTGCTCTTTAAATCCCCATTCGTTAAGCAACTGGTCACGTTTTTCAACGGATAATGATGCTTGTTGATAATGTCCTGCCTGTTCTTTTTGCCTGTAGGCCTCGTACACAGTAATGGCACAGGCAACAGAAATGTTGAGGCTTTGAATAATTCCACATTGAGGAATTACAATATTACCATCCGCTAAAGCTCTTGTTTCGTCGCTTACGCCAAAACGTTCGTTTCCAAAAACGAGCGCAATACTTTCAGTAAAATTTATGTCGTAAATAGAAACCGCATTTGAAGCAAGATGTGTTGCTAATATTTTGGCATAGTAATTACGTAATTCCTTAAAGCAATCTGACGGATTGGTAAAATGGTGTACTGTCAACCATTTTTTTGCACTGCTACCGCTTCTGAATCCCCATTTTTTCTTTGGCGGAATCCTGTTATTTATTATGTAAATGTCTTGAATTCCTACTGAATCGCATGTTCTCATTACCGCTGCTTCATTATGTGGATCGAACACATTTTCCAAAACAACCGTAAGATTATTCTGACGCTTTTGTAAAACGGATAATAATTTATTTCTCCTCTCTGGTGTCATTTATCCTTACAATTTTATTCAAAGGTGTGATGACAGCTATATTAACTCCAAAAAAATCTAAATTGTAATCAGATCAGGCTTGGCTTAAAATTATAGAAGATCTATAAACTTTGGGTCTAATAACCATATCTATCAATTCCTTTTACATTTAGAATAATTACATAATGGAAGCTGAATAAAGTTATTGGGTAAAAGTGTGCGACGCAACAAAAGATACATTTATATTCTGGTGATGACTACAAAAAGTTCCTAACGCAACTGTCTATTCCACTATAAGTTGTTTTATTTTTTTCCAGTCTCCTACAATCCAAACCACGTCATCCCATTGAAATACAGTTGTGGAGTCCGGATTTAAAATCCTGTTTCCATCTCTTTCTATGCCCACTACCAGTCCCGATGTCTGTTCGCGTATTTTTGAACCTCTAATTGTTTTTCCGCGAAGACGGCTATGATTATCTACAATTATTTTGTGCAATGAAACAGGATTTTTGTCAGTGGCAGACTCGGGAGTTTTAGCAACGGGGTCAATAATATATCGGAAAGTCTGCAACTGTTCATCAGTAGCAATAACGGCTATTTTATCATAAGGAAACAGCATTTCAAATTTTGTAGGAACATCGATTGTTTTTTTGCCTCTTTCAATACTGGCAAGGTTAACACCGTACTTTTCACGCCATTGAAGTTCTTCAAGTGGCTTGCCAATGAAAATGGCCTCCGGGCTTATGACAAAATAGGCAAGATGAGCATCCCACGGTGAAATAGTACTTTTCTCATCTGTTCCTTCAATCATACTTCTTGCATTAAGATTTCTTAAAAAACGATGTTCTATACGCGAATAAAAGTATTGCAACCTTCTTGAAAAAATGACAAGAACTATTACCATAACAACTACAGCCACGGCAAAGGCGATTAATGGTCGAAACAACTGTACAAGCAAGAAAAATAAATAAACAACAGCCAAAACGTTTCGTATTATTTCAAGTATTACAAGAGGGCCCCTGTTGTATTTCTTATCGAGCCATAGAGTAGTGTAGGCGCTTTTGTGTATCTTTTTTATAGTAAGTGCCCAGATAAAGGGAGATGTTATTAACAGCGTTATGATAGTGGTTATGATAAGTGCGAGGAATCGGTTTTTTATTTCATTTATTATTAATGCTGATAAAAACCGGGTGGATAATAATATGAAAGCGATGATTATGACGGAATTAGTAATAACAACTAAAAGATAAGACTGCAAAAAGACTTTCCAGTCACTTTCTGCCTGTATAGTTTGCGCTCCTGCGCTGTACCTGTTTAGCCGGGCCTGCCATTTATTAGGCAGCATCTTTTCGAGCTTTACATAAAAAGGGTCTGCTAAACGGATTAGATAAGGGGTTGTAAAAGTGGTGATAACTGAAACACCTACCGCTATAGGATACAGATAATCATTGATCACGTGCAGCGAAAGCCCTAAGGTTGCGATGATAAAAGAAAATTCTCCGATTTGTGCAAGACTCATACCTGCCTGTACAGATTGACGTAAAGGCTGGCCTGCCAGTAATGATCCGATAGTTACAAAAATGGTTTTACCAAATATAACAACGAGAGTTAAAATAAATACAGGTATAGCAAATTTCACTAAAAGAGCAGGATTAATTAACATCCCTACCGACACAAAAAATACAGCGCCAAAAAGATCTTTTACAGATTTTACGAGCGACTCTATTTTTTCCGCCTGTGGAGTTTCTGCCAGTATAGAGCCCATTATAAACGCCCCCAAAGGTGCAGAAAAACCGGCCTGTGTTGCCAGCACTACCATTAAAAAACAAAGACCGACCGATACAATGATCATCGTCTCATCACCCATTAATTTTTTACCCGCCTTTAACAGGCCCGGCAACACGAATATGCCGGAGAGAAACCATAAACATAAAAAGAAGGCTAATTTTAGCAAAGCCATCAGTAGCTCACTTCCCTGCACATTATTTTTTACAGAAACAGTTGAGAGAATAACCAAAAGCATAACGGCAACAAGATCTTCAATAACCAATATGCCCATAACTGCTCCGGCAAACTTGCGGTCCTTAACTTTTAATTCATCAAATGCTTTTATTATAATTGTTGTAGAAGAAATGGCGATAATCCCTCCCAGGAAAATACTATCCATTTTAGTCCATCCCAGCAAGCGTCCGGCAAGAAACCCAACACATGTCATACAGGTAACTTCAAAAATACCTGTAATTGAAGAGTTACCTCCTACCCTCGCCAGTTTCTTAAAACTAAATTCAAGGCCAAGGCTAAACAATAAGAAGATGACACCTATGTCTGCCCACAGACGCACGCCCTCAATGTCAGAAATATTAGGAAGTAAAGAGAAGTTTGGACCAACAAGCAAGCCTGTAATAATGTAACCTAACACAACAGGTTGTTTCAACCATTTAAATACCAGTGAGGTTACAGCAGCGCAACACAGTATTAATGCGAGGTCTTGTATTAATGTAGGCAGGTGACCCATAAATCAGGTAGTCAGTTTTTACAATATTGGTAATTTTTCTGATAACGGAAAAATTATTTACACTGACTTTAAAAGCTGCTTCCTTTTCTTCTTTTAACAGCTATATATATGCTAATAACCCCTTGTTCCGGGGGTATAGTGGCTGATAACTAAGTCCCTGGTCGCTTAAAACCGGTCTCTTCCCTTGTCCCAAACAGAGATTTTCTTTACCTCCGTGGGAACTTTCCCAACATTTTACGATCTGCTTCAATGACTCTTCCAATAAATCAGAATATATCACAACAAATTGTTTTTAAGCTACTTATGCTGCTAACATTCGTGTTCAGGTTTCCCGATTTTTTAAAAAAATTGTTATTGGAACACAGCTTGAGAATATGGAGAAAACAAAAAATAATAAAAAACAATAATCATGAAAAATCCCTTCCTTCTAATCGCTACAATTTTCGCTCTTTACACTACTGCTAGTTCCCCCGCAACAAACGGAGTAACTGCTACCAATACTGCTAATTATTAATCCTTTTATCAACTTATTCGAAAATATAAATAACCAACAATTTATAAATTAAATAAAGACATGAAAACTTTTTTACTAAACATTTTTATCGCTTTAATATTCACTTGTAAGTCTTATGCCGGAACTCCAATGGGTATCCCATACCAGGCAGTTGCAAGGGATGCAAATGGAAATCTAATTTCAAATAAAAACGTTTCTGTACAACTCACCATACTTGATGGTTCAGCCACAGGATCAATAGTATACAAGGAAAAATTTACTCCAACAACAAATCAATTTGGTTTATTCGCAATAAATGTTGGCCAGGGAACCGCTCTTACCGGAACTTTTAGTGCTATTAACTGGGGAATAAATTCAAAGTTTTTAAAAGTAGAGTTTGATGCTGCGGGTGGCAGTAACTATGTTAATATAGGTACTACACAAATGATGAGTGTGCCATATGCACTATATGCAGAAAAAAGTAATGTACCAGGACTTCCTGGTCCTGCCGGCCAGAAAGGAGACAAAGGGGACAAAGGGGACAAAGGAGATACTGGTTTAGCTGGAAAAGATGGTATCAATGGTATTGATGGTAAGAATGGTGTCGATGGCAAAAACGGTATTGATGGTGCAAAAGGAGATAAAGGAGAAACCGGTGCTCAAGGACTAAAAGGTGACAAAGGCGATACTGGTGAAAAAGGTGAAACGGGTGCTCAGGGCATTCAAGGTTTAAAAGGCGACAAAGGAGATACTGGCGAAAAAGGTGAACAAGGTATTCAAGGTACTCAGGGAGAGAAGGGAGCAACAGGTGCTCAAGGTATTCAAGGTTTAAAAGGCGAAAAAGGTGAACAAGGTATTCAAGGTGAAAAAGGTGAAACTGGTGCTCAAGGTGAAACCGGTGCTCAAGGTCTAAAAGGCGACAAAGGAGATACTGGTGAAAAAGGTGAAACTGGTGCTCAAGGCGTTCAAGGTTTAAAAGGTGATAAAGGCGATACGGGTGATAAAGGTGAACAAGGTATTCAGGGTGAGAAAGGTGAAACGGGCGCTCAAGGCGTGCAAGGCTTAAAAGGTGACAAAGGTGATACTGGTGCTCAAGGTGAACAAGGTATGCAAGGCATTCAAGGTGAGAGAGGTGAAACCGGCCCTCAAGGCGTTCAAGGTTTAAAAGGTGAAACCGGTGCTCAAGGTATCCAAGGCGAAAAAGGTGAAACGGGCGCTCAGGGGGTTCAAGGCTTAAAAGGCGACAAGGGAGATACTGGCGAAAAAGGTGAAACTGGTGCTCAAGGCCTTCAAGGTTTGAAAGGTGACAAGGGAGATACTGGCGAAAAAGGTGAAACAGGTNCTCAAGGCATTCAAGGTTTAAAAGGCGACAAGGGAGATACTGGCGAAAAAGGTGAAACTGGTGCTCAAGGCCTTCAAGGTTTGAAAGGTGACAAGGGAGATACTGGCGAAAAAGGTGAAACAGGTACTCAAGGCATTCAAGGTTTAAAAGGCGACAAGGGAGATACTGGCGAAAAAGGTGAAACTGGTGCTCAAGGCCTTCAAGGTTTGAAAGGTGACAAGGGAGATACTGGCGAAAAAGGTGAAACAGGTGCTCAAGGCATTCAAGGTTTAAAAGGCGACAAGGGAGATACTGGCGAAAAAGGTGAAACAGGTACTCAAGGCATTCAAGGTTTAAAAGGCGACAAAGGAGATACTGGGGAAAAAGGTGAAACGGGCGTTCAAGGCGTTCAAGGTTTAAAAGGTGACAAAGGAGATACTGGTGATAAAGGTGAACAAGGTATTCAGGGCATCCAAGGTTTGAAAGGAGATACTGGCGATAAAGGTGAACAAGGTATCCAAGGTATACAGGGTGAAAAAGGAGATACCGGTGATAAAGGTGAACAAGGTATTCAAGGCATCCAAGGTGAAAAAGGTGATACTGGTGCTCAAGGCGTTCAAGGCTTAAAAGGCGACAAAGGAGATACTGGCGATAAAGGTGAACAAGGT
>NZ_KB893370.1:192715-267840 GCF_000374045.1 Segetibacter koreensis DSM 18137
CAAGGCATACAGGGTGAAAAAGGTGAAACAGGTGCTCAAGGCATTCAAGGTTTAAAAGGCGACAAAGGAGATACTGGCGATAAAGGTGAACAAGGCATTCAAGGTGAAAAAGGTGTTCAAGGTATCCAGGGTTTAAAAGGCGACAAAGGTGATACTGGCGAAAAAGGTGAACAAGGTATTCAAGGCATACAAGGTGAAAAAGGTGATACTGGTGCTCAAGGTCTAAAAGGTGACAAAGGAGATACTGGTGATAAAGGTGAACAAGGTATTCAAGGTATTCAAGGTATTCAAGGTATTCAAGGTATCCAAGGCGACAAAGGCGATACTGGTAATAAAGGTGAACAAGGTATTCAGGGCATCCAAGGTGAAAAAGGTGATACTGGTGAAAAAGGAGATGCTGGTGCTCAAGGCGTTCAAGGTTTAAAAGGTGATACCGGTGATAAAGGTGAACAAGGTATTCAAGGCATCCAAGGTGAAAAAGGCGAAACTGGTACTCAAGGCATTCAAGGTTTAAAAGGCGACAAAGGTGATACTGGCGAAAAAGGTGAACAAGGTATTCAAGGTGAAAAAGGTGAAACAGGCGCTCAAGGTATACAAGGTGAAAAAGGTGAAACGGGCACTCAAGGCTTAAAAGGTGACAAAGGAGATACTGGTGAAAAAGGAGATGCTGGTGCTCAAGGCGTTCAAGGTTTAAAAGGTGAAACTGGTGCGCAAGGTATCCAAGGTTTAAAAGGCGACAAAGGAGATACTGGTGTTGGAGTTGAGTCAATAGGCTTTAGTACACAACTAGCAGCAGCAACTGTAGCCGGAAATCAAACAACCGCTTTATCTTTTGGTAGCAGTAACTTCAATGACCCGGTCGGCAATACGTCTATAAGTACAAACTCATATACTGTACCAAAAGCCGGAGTATATTCTTTTACTGCTCATTTAAATTATACATCAGGTTCGACATCGTTAAGAATGCAGATAAAAGACAACACAGGCAAAATTGTAGGTTCTTCATTTCTTCCTTCGGGTTCACTAACAACAGAGCAGGGAGCTGAATTAAATGTTATAGTAAAAGCAAGTGCAGGTGCCCAATACCAGGTTTACTTAATAGGTGGTAGTCCTAACAATAGTACAGGTTATAGAATAAACGTAGATGCTACCAGCTTTTTTAACGGTCGTTTTGTTTATTAATTCAAGCTTTAAAAAATCGTAAAATGATCAATAACAAACTATTCGTTTTCATGATATTTTTTATCATGTCACTGAATATAAAAGCTCAGTCGCTTACCACTACGGTCTTACCGTCTTCTGGCGGGTCTGCATCGGTGGGAGGTGTACAATTAAGCTGGACCTTAGGAGAAACATTTACCCCTATGCTTGCAGGAGGTGCAACTATAGTCACACAGGGTTTCCAACAACCTGAGCTTCAAATCTGGACCGGTAATGTTAATACTGCTATTTGTGCAGGCAGCACTATAACTGTACCCTACACGGCCTCAGGTATCACAAGTACAACAAATAAGTTTGTTGCGGAGCTATCGGACGCAAAAGGAAGGTTCAGCAAAGCGACCATCCTGGGAAGTATAACAAATAATAAAAATGGCGCTATAATAGTTAATATTCCTCAAAACACAACAACGGCGAGCGATTATAGAATTAGAGTAAGAAGTACGATAGCTGAGTTTGTAGCACCCGATAATGGTAAATCGATAACAATAAGTAAAGTAGTAGCCGAAATACCAGATGCATACGCCTATTCAAAGGGAGTTGCTGTAAACACCATTTATGATGGCTGGGTTCCTGCATCTGCACTTACACTTAGAGCTCATGTTATTGAAGGTATAGGCCCGTTCTCTTACATTTGGAAGAATAGTGCCGGTACTACAGTTGGCAAGTCTGACACTTACAAAGTAACTGCTCCCGATACTTACACCGTCTCTGTTATAGACAGCAAGGGCTGCGGTTCAATCATAAAGAAAACAATAAAAATGATGAATGTAAGGTGCGGCGCTGATGTTCAGATTTGCCGAAAGATTAAAGGCAGTTTTGTTACATCCTGTATTAATGCCCAACTGGTCGATAGTTACTTAACTCCGGATGCAATGCTTGGTTCTTGTTCAGGATTAGCAAGACCCGATGTAACTAATAATAGTTTCAATATCCAGGTATTTCCAAATCCATCCACAACCACTTTTACATTAAAAATGGAAAGTGACTTAGCAGAATACGCAACTTTAGTAGTGGTCAATGAGTACGGGCAGATTGTTGAATTAAGAAATAATATATGGCCTGGCCAAACAATTGTACTAGGAAGCAAATATTTACCCGGAATTTATTATGCGGAATTTATACAGAAAAACATAAAAAAGGCTGTTAAGCTCTTTAAATCAAAGAATTAAAATTTACCAAACAAAAAGCCGTCTCAAGAGATTGAGGCGGTTTTTTTTTGTTTACAGCCGCACTATCAATTGTTATGTTAATAACAATTACTTTATAAAAATCAATGCGTTAAGTTAGCCTCCCAAACAGCTAAGACCGAGGTACGAGAAATCATAGCATAAAATCTTTTCGAAGGCATTTTTATGCTTTAAGCTATTTTTATTCGTTTTTCAATAAAAATATTAATAACATTTAAATCGTTTAAAGTTTCATTAAATACTAACCTTCTTTAATGCTGCAACTGCATAGTTTGCTGCGCGTGCAGTAAGTGCCATGAAAGTTAAAGACGGGTTTTGATTTTTTACTGAAGTCATACAAGCTCCGTCTGTTACAAAAACATTTTTGCGCCAAATGTATTTGCAGCAACCCCTTTTGTATTAATATTTACATTCGAAGAATCTCCTGGTATACAGGTTCTATTAGGTTAACTAAACATAAATTACTTTCAATTATTTCTAAGATGATTTATAAGTAATCACTTTTTTACCATCCTACAATCTTTTTCAGATCCAAACTCACTTTATCCTCAAACAATTCCTTTCTATGATTACAGACACTCCGGCTTCGCAACCAGAATTTGCAAATGCAAAAACCATTTCACTACAGAGTAAATATGAATAAATATCGCATCTACCCCATTTCTATTTCGAAGGTCTTTAAGATCTGCATATATTGCAGGCACTTTTAAATCTATACATACATTTCCTAAGCATTAAATTAGCATTGTTTATGATTAAAATTCCATTTTTTATTCTATTGTTTGTTAGTACTATTTTTTATGCATGCTCGTCTTCAAGAAGCCAGTCAGCAAGCGGACAACCAAATGTTTTAACGCAAAAAGAACAAAGTGACGGTTGGCAACTGTTATTTGATGGCAAAACAACAAATGGCTGGCATACTTACAATAAAGATTTTGTAACCAAAAATTGGAATGTGGTTGATGGCGCGATATTGCTGGATCCAACGGTAAAAGATGACCGTGGTAACGGAGATTTAGTTACAGATAACGAATACGAAAATTACGAGTTTTCTACTGAGTGGAGGATTTCTGAGGGTGGCAACAGTGGAATTATTTTTGATATAAAAGAAGATCCTAAATTTCATGATACTTACAATACAGGTGCTGAAATGCAGGTATTGGATAATATAAAAGCTTCTGACAATAAAAAAGAAAATCATTTGGCAGGTTTATTATACGACTTGTCAGGCACTGCTTCATTATCAAAGCCAAAACCAGTAGGACAATGGAACGAGGCCAGAATTATTCAGAATAACGGACATCTTACTTTTTATTTTAATGGCATAAAAACAGTTGATGTGCAAGAGGGCAGTGACGAGTGGAAAAATATGGTTGCTAACAGCAAGTTTAAAACCTGGACTGATTTTATGACTTCTCCAAAAGGAAAAATAGCTTTTCAAAATCACGATCATGTGGTGGCCTTTCGAAACGTTAAGATCCGAAAGCTTTAATGTGTGAAGGCACCTTGGCAATGTTCTTAAAAGCGTTTGCAATTTTCTTCAGATATAAAAAAAATCCCTTAAATATAACATTTAGGGGATTTTTTTATTAAAAAATGTTGCGGAATTAAATTAATGAGATTTTAAAAACACAAACGCTGGTGCTCTACGAGTAGTAAAATTAAACAGCAAGCCACTTACACATTGTAACATAATTTCTGTTTTTATTTCAAAGCTCTATTTGCTTAGGTCCAATGCATGATCTCCTGCAACGTCCTCTCCATTCCATACTTTTACTGCCGTCCAGGGTTGGGATGCGGAAGACCAGAAATCATCAGACTCAGGCAATCCTAATGGCAAGAAAATATTTGTGCAGATATATAAGCTTCCTGTTGTATTATAAACATCAGCAAGGTCAGGTTGATTACCACATAAACCTATTGTCAACCAGCCTGCTTTATCAAATGTTCCGGGAGCGTCCATTGTTTTTTTTATGACTGCTGTTAATGCTCCTCTCACCTGTGCCGGTTTTAAAGATTGCGGCAGTTGTTTCCGTAATGCCATATCCGCTAAATGATGAAAGGCAGCGCCGCGGTAAACAATGGAACGGCCCACAGCAGGAAAACTCCCGTCTGTATTTATTAGCCTTTCCTGTATCTCTGCATAACGTTTGTTTATTTTATCAAGTTTTGGTTCAAACCAGGCGTAGGAGTTGTCTTTACTGTCTGCAATATCTACTATGGTAGCAAGGTAAGGTTGTATTACATAGCTGTTATAATAATTAAAAGCGAAGTTCATTCCATCGGAAAACATACCGTCGCCTATGTACCAATGCTGAGCAAATTCCCTCACACCGTATTCAATGCGCACTTTGTCGTAATTTAAACCATATTTACAAAAAAAAGATTCGATCATTGCTGAAAACAAAATCCAATTGTTATATCCCGGAACAATAGAACGGCTCTTTATTAAAGCAGAGACAGCCTGGTTTTTAACAGTTTCATTCAAATGCTCCCACAGCCAGGGACAACGTATAAAGGCAAGTGCAACAAAGGATGCATCCACCAAAGGCTGGCCTCCCTGTTCCCAAACCATATAGTCTTTTGAGGTTGAATCAACTGCATTTGCAATTGCCTTTAACGACCACGCCCGGTACTGATTGCGTAAAGCAACTTCTTCTTTTGAACCTCCTTCCAAATTTAGCCACGGAGCTATCCCACTTAATGTTCGTCCGAAGGCTTCAAGATAAGCTACCTTAGCCCGTTGCCCGACGTTGTCTACTCTTTTAGATAAAATGCCCGGCATTTTTTCTTTTAGCTTGTCTTCCGCCAGGTTTGACATAACCGGTCGTGCTACTTTATCTAAATATTTCAGCCAACTTATTCTGTCATTTATTTTTGCTGTACTCTTATCTTGAGCTGTTGAGGCGAGGACAAGAATATTGCTAAGACAAATTACTTCCAATATTTTCTCATCAGGTTCTAATTTGCTGTTTCAATTCATCCGTATCGAGTACTATTTTTACTCTATGTCTTATACAGGAGCGTTTTTTACCACGAGAACCGGCTAACATTACTAACTAAAAAACCGTGAAAAATATGATTTTTTAATAATTTTTTGCTGTTTCCCAAACAAAATCACTGTCTGTATCATTGGGCTGACTAACACTTGCATAGCCATCGCTAGCAACCCACTAAACAACCACTTCGCTTTTTACTCCCCGCACGGTAATAAGAGCCTCAAAATCGCGGTCTTTGAAGTCAAGTTCTTCTACAGTCAGCTCCTCTGCACACATACCATACAAAAAAGCGGTAGCGACCAGCACGTTACCATGCGCCTCTACCTCCACATTAGTGGGGCCAAATAAGTCACCAAAAAGACGTTGAACGGCCGCGCTTGTTAAGCGCCAATAGTCGCCCCAGCGATCCATATCATAACGGCAGATCGGGCTAAGTGATGGAAGCGAGCCTAGCAGTACACCGCCAGGTTTCAGTATACGGTGAAGTGTGCGGACGGCAGCAGTTACATCATATATAAAGTGCAATGTTTGGGTAATAATAATACAATCAAAACTGTCAGATGGAACGTGATCGGCATTGGTAAGGTCGGCAATGATGGTTGGCGAAGAGTCAGGGTGATCCTGATCAAGCACATCAGACTGAGAGACACGACTACCTCCAAACCTGCGGGTATATCGGTCGTCACCAATTTCAACAACGTGGCCTGAAATATCTGCTGAATGCTGACTTAGAAATTTATTAATGTAGTAACGGTCAATGGGCTGCCCCCGATCATAACCAAAGGACCTGGTTAACGGCTCTAGTCTGCGCAGATCGCCGAGATTTACTTTTCCTACAATCGGCGTTGCTTGTTTTTGCTCCATACCTGCTGTTCGTTTATTCGGAATAACTCTTTTTTGCAATGACAATATAATTGGGGGATCAAGAGATTGAGGAAACGAAACGTCCTAAATCTTAAACTATTTATCCTGGCTTTTTATTATAAAACTGACGTTACCTGCTTTTTTATACCTTTTTATTACTGACAACCAGTAATTATTCCGCGGATGTCAATAGTATGTTCAACTTTGATACATCCCCTAATTATGAACAGCTCAAGGATCAGCGGTGATGAACTCCGCGCTACTTAAACACCAGCTCAAATACGTAGGAACGCTTTCTCCCAAGGTGCTATAACCACTATTATCATAAACGGCTTTTTCATAGGCTGAAAACATCCCTGATTTCCAGAATAAACCTGTTAGATTCAAGTTCTCTTTATTATTACTGACGCTGTAGCCAACATACAACGTCTGCTTAATAGTTGAGATGAGAGTCATGTCCTGAATAGCCTGCCCTGTTGCAATATGGTCTTTGTGGTCGTTTGGATTTGTGTCGGTATTTGGGTTCAGGTAGTTAATCATTATTTCTGATATACCTTGACATTCCGACTTAATGATGGATTGAAGAGTAGTATAGAAGTCTGGCCAGCTTTTATAGGTGGTTGAATTGTCTAAGGCAGTAATAGCACTTATCTCCTCTCCTCTAAACTTGGAAAGACTTTGATAATGGTTTTGCGAGAATCCATTACCATCAAGGTTGCCATCTGGCAAACGAAGAAAATAACATGTAGCGTTATTCGCGGTCCAATAGTTGATAGTATGTTTGTTAAACTCTCTTGTGCCAACAGATTCTGAAAGGGCCTCAAGAGGTTGCAGGCAAAATCTAATGGAACTTTTTGATCCTTCCTCCCGGGCAAACCAAAATGTTTCGCCAGCTCCAGCATCGCCTGCAGTGGTAATTATGAAGACAACTTTACCACCGGGTGCCACAAGATCGTTATAGGCATTTGGCTGCATGAAAAGTTGCCAGTCGTCAGCGTGTGCAACTACATAAAAAGAAATCTTTGTAAATTGTTTCTCTGCCATGCATCGAGTTTTTTCCAATTTCAATAATAGTTACTCAAAATAGAGACATTCATCCCCGAATTGATAACGAAATACTGAAAACCTACCTTATTTTTATCTAATCCTTAATTGTCAAACGATTTCCGGCCATCTATCTCTTTGGCCACCGCAGTCTTGCCGACAAAGCATTGGCCGTTAATACCTGCAAAAGCAATACGGCGAAGTATTTCGGCCGTTTGAGCAGTATTTTTTTTAATGTTAAAATACCGTTCCACCCGCAAGCGTGCCGCGGAACCTATACTTCGCAGGCTTTCCGGGTGTTCAAGCAGTTGAACAATCCTAAGTCCTACACCCTCCCAGTCGCCGGCTCCCGCTAGCAAGCCTGTAGTATCATTCTCAATGATTTCACGCACGCCTCCAACGGCAATACCAACCGTAGGACAAGCGCACGACATCGCCTCAAGAAGCACCAATGACGTGCCATCACTTCTAGAAGTATGAGCCACAAGGTCAAGCGAAGGGTATACCTCGTATGTATTCCGCCACCCTAGAAAATGCACCTGCTTCTCCAGTTGGAAATGCGATGCCATTTCCTTGAGCTCATTACGCATAAATCCGTCACCGATAATGACGAAATGCACATCTGGTCGCATTCTGTGGACTAACTCAGCAGCGCGGAGAAACAGATCAGGTCCTTTCTCGTGTGACAAACGTCCTACAAACCCAACTAATGGAGTAGTTTGGGGAACGCCTATAGAATTACGAAGATCATCGCCAGAGGAACCAGGAGTAAAAACTGAGAGATCAACACCGTTTCGTACAAGGTTTACACGTTCTGCTGTCACCCCCATAGCAAGCGCCTGAGTGTATGCCTCCTGGCAATTAGTAATTAAATGAGATCCTATAGCCCTGGTAATTCCCAGCTCTTGTGATGTTACATTCATTCCATGCACCGCTGCCACCACAGGTTTATGTATAAGGCAGCCAGCTATGCCTGCAAGTATATGCGCTTTAGGCATATGTGCGTGCAACACATCAATTTGATGAAGACGAGCTACCTCGCACGTAAGCTGGATTGATCGCCACGCAGGATCATCTTCAATCGGAGTTATAAAAACATCTTCGACTCCGAGTTCGCGAAGAGAAGCTGTAAACGCGCTTTCGTTTGGGCAAATACAGGTGACTTGAAATTGATTAGAAGGCAAATTTGAAATGAAATTTTTAATATAGCTTTCCATTCCCCCAATGCTGGCATTTCCGATGACTTCCAAAACGTGTATCCTTGTATCACGTCGATTTGTTTGAGTGATAGATGGCTTATCCTTGTTTAACTCCATAGATGGCAGTTGTGTTAGAAAAGGAAAAAAGATTGGTAACCGCTACCTCTCCTTAATCTGATATCAGAAATAGCAATTAGCATACCATTATAAAAAAAGCTATAAGAAATATTTAATATTATGATATAGAAGGAATAATATCATAATTCAAAATAATTATAATTATTCTTCTAACTGCTATATGATAAAATTTACATGACTTTCAGCATAAGAATTTACATTATTACAGCGCTGTTCAATTAAATCCTAACCTTACACTTTTCGGAAATTGTTAGATAAAAACTATTAAAAGTAAAGGGCTACAAAAAATGTTATAGTTTAGCCTATGCTACAACGACAGGTTTACCGCATGCCGAAAGCAGGTTCCATAAAAAATTTGCAATTTCAAACAGAGCTTTTGGGAGACCCGGAAGCCGATGAAGTATGTGTGCAAGTGAAAACAATAGGGTTAAACTTTGCTGATATCTTTGCAATGCAAGGCCTTTATAGTGCAACTCCTCAAGGCTCACTTATTCCCGGTCTGGAATTTTCGGGGGAAATTATAGCAGTAGGTACAACCGTGAAAGAATGGAAAATAGGTGACAAAGTGATGGGCGCTACTAAGTTTGGCGGTTACGTTTCTCACATAAATATCCACCATCGCTACGTGCTTCCACTTCCAAAAAATTGGAGCTTTGAAGAGGTAGCCGGTTTCCTCGTTCAGGGGCTGACTGCCTATTACGCCCTTACCACTTTGGGCAATTTACAAAAAAGAATGACAGTGCTCATCCATAGTGCGGCCGGAGGAGTTGGCATTATGGCCAACCGCATTTGTAAAAAGTTCGGTGCTTATACCATTGGCAGTGTAGGAAATGCTAAAAAAGTGGATTTTCTACGGAAGGAGGAAGCGTATGATGATGTAATTATACGGGATGGTGATTTTTACGCAAAGTTGCTCCATGCTCTTGGTGACCGCAGATTACATCTCGTTATGGAATGTATTGGGGGAAAAATCTTTAAACAAAGCTGGAAAGCGATGGCGCCAATGGGCAGGATGATCGCGTACGGGAGTGCCAGCTTCACCAGCCATGGCAATAAGCCTGATTATTCGCGGCTCATTTGGAAATACCTTACTCGCCCAAAAATAGATCCTTTACGTTTGCCAACAGAAAACAAGTCTCTTATGGGGTTTAACCTCATTTATCTCTACGAGCAAACGGATATGATGCACAATATGCTTAACAAATTACAGTCATTGGAGCTGAAGGCACAGCATATTGGTCACGTCTTTCCTTTTGAAGAAATGCATAATGCCATTCACCTGTTTCAAAAAGGAGAAACGGTGGGTAAAGTGGTAGTTAAAGTTGAATGATTTGTTGATTTTCTACTACAAAGATCTTTATAAAGTAATGAACGTATTTGCCAGACACAAATATGAGAAGAAATTTACTTTATAAATTTATCTCGTAATCCTCAATACATGATGGCAAAATTTTATTATTAATTTTAAACACTAAAAAAATAAACATGCAATACAGAACTTTTGGACGTACAGGCTGGCAAGTTAGCGAAGTGGGTTATGGTATGTGGGGAATGGCAGGCTGGACAGGATCGGAAAGCGAAGAAGTAAATCGTGCGCTCGACCGTTCTGTCGAGTTAGGATGTAACTTTTTTGATACCGCTTGGGGATATGGAGAAGGACTTAGTGAACAAATTTTAAATGCACTTGTCAAAAGGCATTCACAAAAAAAACTGTATGTAGCTACCAAGGTTCCGCCAAAAAACCGCAAGTGGCCTTCAAAACCCGAATTTAAATTAACTGATGTTTTTCCTTCGGATTATATTGTTGAGTACACTGAAAAAAGTTTGCAAAACCTCGGTGTTGAGACGATAGACCTTCAGCAGTTTCACGTATGGGAAGATGATTGGGCGCAACAGGATGAATGGAAAGAAGCCATTACCAAGTTGACCCAACAAGGCAAAGTGCAGCATTGGGGTATTAGCGTAAACAGGTGGGAACCCAATAATAGTCTGCAGACCTTACAAACAGGATTGATAGATGCGGTACAGGTGATTTATAATATTTTTGACCAGGCTACTGAAGATAAATTGTTTCCTCTTTGTCGCGAGCTTAATATTGGTGTTATTGCCCGTGTTCCTTTTGACGAAGGAACCCTCACCGGTACAATGACTAAAGAAACGACTTTCCCTGAAGGCGACTGGAGAGGAACTTATTTTGTTCCCGAAAACCTGAATGCAAGTGTAGAACATGCAGATGCTTTAAAGCCTTTGCTGCCTCAAGGAATGAATTTGCCGGAAATGGCACTTCGATTTATTCTTAGCAATCCAGATGTGGCAACTACTATCCCTGGCATGCGTAAATTGAGAAATGTAGAGGCAAATATGTCGGTAAGTGATGGTAAAGGATTACCGGAAAATTTGTTGAAAGAATTAAAGAACCATCGCTGGGATAGGGAACCTACACAATGGTCTCAGTAATATTTCATCTTGCCAAATAAGTAGTGATTAATAAATAATCTATAATTCTCCTTCTATTTCTATAACAACTTCACAAAAATCAAAGATTATGAAAGCATTTTTGGGTATGGGTCTCTTGGGGTCCAATTTCGTTAAGGCAATGCTGAAAAAAGGCGAAACGGTACACGTTTGGAACCGTACAGTAGCCAAAGCAAAAGCATTAGAAGCGTATGGTGCAAAAGCATTCGAAAACGTGAACGAAGCGGTAAAAGGTGCGGATGTTATTCATGTTACCCTAAAGGATGATTCTACTGTTGACGAAGTACTGGAAAATGCAAGTAAAGGATTTAAAGACGGGGCTACAATTATAGATCATACTACAACTTCTGCTAAAGGAGCTATTCAAAGAACCCGGGCATGGAGTAGTAAAGGGTTTACCTATGTTCATGCTCCTGTTTTTATGGGTCCCCAAAATGCTTTAGAAAGTAGTGGCTTTATGCTGGTTTCCGGTGATCAATCAGTAATTACGAAGTTGGAGCCGGAACTGTCAAAAATGACTGGAAAGGTTATCAATTTTGGTGCAGAAGAAGGTAAAGCGGCAGGGATAAAACTAACAGGTAATTTGTTTTTGCTAAGCCTGACAGCCGGACTATCTGATGCCCTTGCGCTAGCCAAAGCTCACGGTATTGGAGCTGATGAGATTCTTAATCTTTTTAATAATTGGAATCCCGGGGCAGCGGTTCCGGCAAGGTTAAAGAAGATCACAGAAGGTAAGTTCACGGAACCTTCGTGGGAACTAAGTATGGCCCGTAAGGACGCAGGACTAATGATTAGTGCCGCAAAAGAAGCTGGAACTGACCTGGCCATAATACCTGCTATAGCAGCTGTAATGGATCAGTGGATAGCTAAAGGGCACGGTAATGACGACTGGAGTGTTATCGCTAAAGACAGTATCTAAGGTTTAAAAGCAAGTTCTATCCCAAGTAACTGATCAAATCAAAGGAAGTTACATTTTGATTTTAAGCAAGACTTGGGGTAAAATTTGTATTTAGCTCCACTGATGTTTAATTGTCATTAATAGAAAAAAAAGGTCTAAGTCCTGTTCGCATTTGTAAAATTCGACGGTTTAATAACTTAAATTGAATTGAATTGATTGCTTGTGTTATGCAATCGATCTTTTTAACACCTTTACAGCTATCTCGTTATTCAATCCTACCTACCCTCCTATTTAGACAAAATTTTACAAGCTACTCGACATGAAAAACCGTCATGTTTGTGTTACCTTCCTATTTTAATACTTGATTAATAAATAAAAATAGATTTACCCTCTCTTTTCTAACAGCAGGTTCAGGTTCGGATTGTACAACGTTGACAATAATAAATAACAGGATGTGCAAATATTTTAGTTAATTTTAGAGCTATTCCTTCTAACCTAATACTCTCTTGCGTTTATGAACAAAGTTATTTTACCAATCATTCTCGCTTTTTTTCTTGTTACAATTCAATTAGCACAAGCTCAAAAATTTACCATTGTAAAAAGAGGCACTTCAAAAAGCAGGATTATTATCCCTGAAAAAGCAACTGTTGTAGAAATACAGGCTGCTAAAGTTTTGCAGGATTATATTCAGAGAATTTCAGGAGCAAGTATACCAATTGAGGCGGATAACACACAACAGCAGGAAGGTGAAATTTTAATAGGCAACGTAAACAGGCCTGAATTAAAAGAGGTACCAAAAGAAAAGCTTGATAAGGATGGATTATTTATTAAAAATATCGGTAAAAGTCTTGTTATCACAGGAGGAACAGACAAAGGCATTTTGTATGGTGTTTATACTTTCCTTGAAAAGTATATGGGTTGTCGCAAGTATTCAGCTGCAGTAACTTATGTACCTAAAAAGAAAAAGATTGTTGTGAGCTCAATTAATGACATGCAATTGCCTGCTTTTACCTATAGGGAAACTTTTTATAGAGATGCAGTTGATCCTGAATACCAACTTTGGCATAAGTTAGATTCGCACGTAGGACCGGGTAAAAGCGAATGGGGATACTGGGTTCATACCTTCGGGTCTTTGTTAGACCCAAAAGAATATGGAGAATCTCATCCTGAATATTTTAGTTTTTACGATGGTAAGCGCCATGCAGGTACGGTGCCCTCATGGGATGGTGCAAGTGTACAACCTGAAGCCCAGTTGTGTTTAAGTAATCCTGAAGTTTTGGAAATTGTTTGTAAAAACCTACAAGCTGCTATCAATAAAAACCCAGAAGCAATATATTGGTCGGTTAGCCAAAACGACAACGTGAATTATTGTCGGTGTCCCGAATGTTCTGCATTAGATAAACAATATGCTGCCTATGCTCCTGAAGATAAAATGTATTCGACTCATGGGGGCTCAAAATATCCTGCGCTTGGCATGGGTTCAATATTAACTTTCGTTAATAAAGTAGCCGAAAGATTTCCTGATAAAATTATATCAACTCTTGCATACCAATATAGCCGGGTACCGCCCAAAAATATCGTTCCCCGCAAAAATGTAAATATTATGCTATGTAATATTGAAAGTGCGAGAAATACTACGATTGAAAAAGGTGATACCTCTTTTAGCAGCGACCTTAAAGGATGGGGCCAGTTAACAAACAATATTATTGTATGGGATTATGTAATCAGGTTTTCAAATCTTTTTGCTCCTTTTCCAAACCTTCGCATACTACAACCTAACCTCACATTTATGCATAACAACAGAGTCTCTGCTGTTTTTGAGCAAGGTAACCGGGAAATTGGTGGTGAATTTGCCGAACTACGCGCTTACTTGATTGACAAATTGCTTTGGAACCCTAATATAAATATTGATGAAGTAATGAATGATTTTCTGTCAGGGTATTACGGCAAGGCATCAAAACAAATAAAAGAATACATAAACCTTTTACACGAAAATAACATGGAGCAATCGGGATATAAGTTGTCTATTTTTGGCAGTCCCGTTATGGAAAAAGAAACTTTCCTTTCTGATTCGCTAATAACAGTATATAACAACCTCTTTGACAAGGCTGAAAAAGCAGTAGCAAAGTCCCCTGAAATTTTAGAACGGGTGAAGACAGCTCGATTACCTGTTTATTATGCAATGCTTGAAATTGCAAAAGAGGAAAAAACGGGAAAACGTGGAGCTTTTATCGTTGCTGACAATAACAGTAAAATTCGGAACCCGGCCATTGTTAAGATTTTGTATGATTTCGTTTACCAATGTATACGTACAAATGTTACTAGGGTAACCGAATGGCACACCACTCCACTGGAATATCTTGCCGAATATAAAAAGTTTCTGGAATAAAATAAAAAGCATTTCTATTTACCAGAGAAACGGTTCTTGTGGGCTACATCTTTATTTTAAAAGGGATTGCCATTTTATCTGAGGCTGTAAAACTGCTCTTTCCGACTGCTATTTTTTCTTATTTTTCAACACGTCGTTATAAGCCTCTTGTAAAGCATCAAACATAATTTGATCGTCAACTCTGGCTAGTTGAAAGGTTGTCCAACCTTGCAAACCCCATTTGTTATCAACAGGGAAAATAGCTTTTTTATCGATCAGACAATACACGGACTGATCAGCAGGTGAAAATTTTACATTGGCAGTTTCACTTTCTTCATGCAGCGTTGCAAATATTCTTTTACCAACTACTTTAAATGCAGTTCTCTCAAAATGCGGTGATGCTGTAGTATGTGGAAACGAAAGAGCAAGTTCACTGAATTGATGGCACGTCATGATTTATTTCATTTAAAAAAAGAAAAACCGAATTTAAAACTTTGTCTTGAAAATCTATGTGATTCTTCATTGGACAACTACCGATTACAGACTAATGAGGAAAATAAGGACAGATTAATTCCTCTGTGTAGAAAAACGCATTTTTCGAAAATAACCTGCAGAAAAGTTTCATTCAGCGAAATTTTTCTATTCCTTGTTTAGAATTTTGTTACTATCGTTTGTAATGAGGGAACTGGGTAGTCATTAGCACTTTCGACCGTGGAATCCCTGTATGTAAAGTGCTCTTTTTCACCGGAGATAGACTTTCAAACTTATATTTAATTAAAACAAAACAAGCGAGAAGCATTACCGCAATACTCATTACTGCAGATAATACTATGTCGTCTTTCCCAATCATGGAAGCAAAATTAAAGGTAAGATGCCAGAGGCTTACAGCGAGTATGCTGCCATTTGTATAATTAAAAAGAAAGGTAAGCCAAATGGCTCCGGCAAAAATTCCAAGTAAAAAACCAAGGTAGGCTCCTCCTTTGAAGTCGTAGCGATAAAAGAAAGAAGGGATATGCCAGCATATCCAGATGACTGATAGAATTACTGTTGCCTTAAATGCCGCGCAATTTGATTGCAATGCAGGCAAAGCATAACCCCTCCATCCTCCTTCTTCACCAAACCCGTAAAAAACGATAGGTAAAAACCACGCAAACAGGTTGGACGTTTTTACCAATTTGTTTTTTTCAAAATAACCGGAAATATCAAACCAATTATGTGTGATGATGCGACTCACCAATAAAGAAAACACAAAGATCAGTAAGGGTGAAAAAGCCAGCAGCCAGCCTTTCAGCGTTAGCTTTTTAAATGAGTAACGGCTCACAAATTGATGCAATTCTCCTTTCTGATGAAAAAGCCTAAAAGTAATAATAGCGGCACTAATAGGACCTAACCCTCCAATAGAATGCACAACATCCTGCAACCGGGCATGGGCCGCATCGTCTTGAAAAAGGAAAATAATATGATGATGATTTAGTGCCAGCAAAATGAAGATGAGCCACGAAATAAAATAAGCTATCGCAATATAAACCAGTAATGGCTGCCGACTTTTCATACACTGTTGTTAAGTTGATGAAGGTAACAACACGTGTAGCCAAAACAAATGAGGACAGACAGTTAAAACAGTGAGCAAGATCAGAATATATTTGATGCAAGACTCTGATTTCTGTTAATACTTGTACATCAACACATTTACTTGTTTTTTTTGTTCAAATAGAGGAACACCTGGGGATGCATGGAATATAACCTATAGCCCTTGGTATCTGAGACTATAATTGGGCTTGAGTGGTCACCCTGAATAATTGGATTTTTAGGATATTTAATCCAATGTATTAAATCTGTCGACATAGCTACGTTAGATGTCCAAACTATAGAGGATGACATGGGATTTGAAGATGCATGATAATAGAGGTAATACCTGCCTTTATATTTAACAACCTGGTTAGCAGCAACAGCGCCGGCATCGTACTTCTCGGGACCTGTTGTAATAACAGGCTCATCCTGTACATTTTTCCACGTTTTATGATCGCTCGATTCAGCCAGCCATATTGCTTCGTCGTTACGTTCGTAAAAAAGGTACCATTTGTCATTCTCTATCCACACTGTTGGCGTACCATAAGGTCCGGGAATAGATTTTCCATCTTTAGTACGAATGATTAAATCCCCTTCCTCCTGCCAGTTAATACCATTATCTGAAACAAGTGAATGTGCAACATCATTCCTGCCCTCAGCAAACATATAATACTTGCCTGCATTTTTGACAACACACATGTCTTCAGTCCATTTCCCGTTGAAAATAGGATTCTTGTTGTATCTCTCCCAGTTTATACCATCGCTTGAAGTTGCATAGCCTAAATATTTCACCACCGTATCGCTTCCTTTATAACCTGTATACCACATTTTATACATACCGTCTTCGTATAAAATATAGCCACGTTCCCTTATTTTTTGATCCCAGGAATTTGTACCTGTACCTTTAAAAACGGGGTTTGCATTATATGGTACAAATTCAACCATTTCAGCAGGAAATTCTTCTTTAGTTACATCTTTTGTTGTAAGCTTCTGCTGGTTTCTACAGCTAAACACGACCAGAGCTAGTAATATCTGTAAATAAGTAAATACCTTCATTTAAATGTTTTTTGATTATTTATTTTGAGATGTAGGCTTGTTAATAACTTCTCTAAAATAGATGCGGCATTATAACCCATTGCTCGGGATCATAACACTGCAGGCGTCAAGGGCAGCGATGACTTATCGCCCAACTCTTTTACCGCATTTAAAGTTATATCCTTTAATACGCTTACATGTTGCACCAAAATCATCCGATCTGTAAGCAGAACCATTAAAACCACGCGCAAAGTATATTTTCACAGGGGCATCATCAGTTATATCATGAATATGTTGATTTTTTTAAAGAAAAGGTAACCACTGTTGCCATCAGTGATTGCCTGATTTCTCATGAGCTAACTTTTCTAAACGTGTGGCCATTGCCTTTCGCGTTGAATAAAGATCTTCACGGTTACGCGAGAATGTACTAACATCAATAACCATATTATGTACCATTGAGTCTGCATACTTCCTGTCACCGAAATCTCTCAACATCCATAGATACTCATAGTCTTCGATGCCTTCCCGAAGGAGCTCAAATCTTATAGAAGAAACTGGTCCGTTTACATCAGGCTGACCAGTATATTTTTTTGTGTAATCTCCAGGATAAACCAATGACCCTTCACCGTTGAGCAAATAACCACCACTACACAAAAAGCCGGAGATAAAAGTGATTGGGTCAAGCCATGGATTGGGTGTTTCAGACCAAAAGTTAGATGCCCAATACAGAATACCAGCCATTTTATAACTATCTGTAATCCATGGAACCATTACGGGATCAAGAGGCGGTGCGTCAATAAAGTAGTTGGGTTGTGGAAATGTCTGATCACAGGAGATATACCATGTCATTTCGCCACCTTTCGCCTGCTCTTCTATGATTGCTTTTTTAACCCGTTGATCATTAAGAGCATTTCCATGCATTGAAAAGTTATTTACATGTCCGGTAAGAGTACCCCAGTCAGGGTTATCTGTCACCGGTGATTCCGTGGCTAAAAACGGAACGCCTGGTGCTGCCTCATGTACAAGAGTAGCCCACTGCCGCGTGTCTTCGTAATCCTGCTTTGTATTGGGTTCATCAATTGGGCTGTTAAATACCAGCCTGTCCTTCCACCCATGCTTCTCGAAATACGATTCAACCTGGGATAAATAAGACTTCACTTTCTGATTGAATGGTTTAGAGAAAGTTTCTGCCGAATTATGCCTTTTCAAATCAGAAGGATAACTCTCGAGGAGTACACGTTTGCTCTTTAGCTTGTCCAGGTAGTACTGATACCTAGCATCGTCAAACTTCACCTCTACTTTTTCACCATTTACAACAACTTTTGGCTCAAGCTGATCATTGAACCAGGGCTCCATGCGATGAGCATACAGGAATTCGTAATAAGTTTGTGTGAGGCGGTCTATTTCGGGAGATGAGGCTTCTTTGTGATAGAAGCTGGCCAGGGATCCTTTGGACACATTCATATAGGTGATCAGGTGAGTTTTATCTGGCAATGAAAAGTTGTAGACCTGCACTTCCACATTCAACGTTTCAATCGTCGTCCCATTTTGTGTGACTGTGATCGTACCAGTATACGCGCCACCGGGCGTTGAGGATGGAATGGACAGATCAACCCAAATGGGACGATTGTGAACGACTGCATATTGCGCAGCCATACTAAAAGGTTCTTTTATTGGTGCGAGGGCGTCTGGCCAATAACCTGTTTCTCCAACGGAACTTGACTTTCCATAAACCATTATATAATGCTCGAGATAGAAATTGATCTGAGCCTCACGAATTATTTTCCCTTCCCGGGAAGTAAGGTTAGAAGCCTTAATAAAAAACCCTCCAGGAGCTTTTGGCGCCCGGCCTGCAGGAACAGGTGCGGTTACTACTACCTGGAACGGAACATGTTCATTACCCGCTCCGGAGATATTAATTTTTTTCTTCTCCTTTGACCATACAAGGTTATTCGTTTCAACCCTATCGTCCGGACGCACTTTTTGTTCGGCAGGAACTGCCCATATTATCAAGCTCTCCCCGGTTATTACCTGGTTGCCAACCTTATTGTCATTCGCGCCGGTCTTATCCTGTCCGCACACTTTTGCGGCACTTCCAAGAAACAGATAAAAAAAGATGAGTATCGGCATGAGGCGAACTGCCCTGACATAAATAAGATTTTCCAAAAGAGCATTTGATATCCAAATCCTCCAAAAAAACATTACTGTAAATTGTTTTATATTCATACTAATAACTATCTAAATACTATGTAACTGAATTTGATTTTTAGAGGAATTCCAAATAAACTCGTTACTGATTAGTGTAATTTATCTTAACGATAAATGTTTTTGTTTAAGGGATTATTCTCCCATTTGTTCTTGTATTGATTAAACTTCTAAAGAAGTTTTTCCTTTTTCTATTTTAAGTCTACCTCTTACAACTCATATATCTACTAATAATTTTTAACCTAATTCAGAAATTATTCATCAAAATTCTGTTCTTATCAATAACCTGGATTCTGCGTTAACATTGGATTTAATTGAATATCATTATCAGGGATAGGAAACAAATAATCATCTTCAGAAAAATTCTGCTGTATGGATGGAATACTTTTTTCTTTTAAAATTCTTTTTCTTATTAAATCAAACCAACGGTCATACTCAAAACATAATTCCTGGTTTCTCTCTTCAATAACTGCGATATCAAAAGCTTCTTTAGTCATTCCAGTTGTCAATTTTGGGTGCAAAGGGTTATCTATATAACCATTGGCACGATCAATTACTTTGTTAATAGCATCAACTGCCTCTTGGGTAGGACTGCCATTAGCCATATTAGCTGCCTCTGCATAAATCAATAAAACATCTGCAAAGCGTAAAATAGGCATATTCATTATGGATGAGTAATTGTCGAAGTCTTCCTGTTTATCATACATAAACTTTTTGATAAAAGGATTTTGCTCATCGGGCCACTCTGTATAATTCTTACCATCAATTTCAGTAAGAATATAAGCGTCTTTGCGAGCCTCCTTAGGATATTGTTGTTCCCATTCACGTTGTACCCTAAAATCGCCCCAACCGCCCAGGAGACCTGGTTTGTAAATCTCAGGATCGGTATTTATATCTGCATAGTTGGAGTTAAAGCTCCACATCATTTCAGGCCCGTACTTTGTCTCAAGGGCAAAGACCTTCGTAATATCTGGCACAAGGGAATATTTCCCTTCCTGTATAACCTCTTTCGCAAGATTTGCTGCTTTTTGATAATTACTAATATCATTTAAAGGGGCCGTAGCCATAGTAAGATATGCCTTTGCCAATAATCCTTTTGCGGCACCACTCGTTGGCCTACCTTGTTGTGCCGTAGGCCACTCTGCAGGAAGTTTACCGGCGGCCTCTGTAAAATCACTGACAATTAAATTATAAACATCTGCGATAGGCGACCGCCCGATTTTGGCGGTAATAGGGTCTGTTATATCTTCAGTAAGTAAAGGCAAATCACCAAACATTCTTACAAGCATGAAATAATTGTAAGCGCGGAGGAATTTGGCCTGCGCCATTAATAAATCGTAAACGTCCTGCGATGTTCCCGCTCCTAAACTGCCTTTTTTCATAGCTCCTATAGCAGCATTTAGGTTTGCTATTGCAGCATAGTGCCTGTTCCATAAATCACTTCCATGATTCCGGCTGATCACTAAGTCTCCTCCATCTAATTGATCATCGTTTACAAACGTCCCCTGTCCATAGCCATAACCTCCCCAATAATCCCATAAATTATTCATTGCAGCAGCAAATGCTGCTTCAACCTGGGCAGGAGTTGTATAGAAATTTTGAGGTGTAACAAAGCTTTTAGGGGTTTCTTCAAGCTTTTTACATGATGAAACGATAGTTAGTATTACAATAAATAAAAAAAGTATTATTCTTAGATAAATGCTATTATTTTTCATTATAAAGATTTTTAAAATGATACATTTAAACCGAAATTGACAATTTTAGCTTGAGGGTAGTTGCTAAAGTCTACGCCAATCTGGGCATCATTAGCATTATATGAACTTACCTCCGGATCGTACCCCGTATATTTTGTAAGAGTAATAAGATTGGCACCACTAACAAAAGCTTTCAGGTTAGATAGCCTGAATTTTTCGGTAATAGATTTAGGTAAATTGTAACTTACAGTAATGTTTTTTAACCGAACATAAGAGCCGTCCTCTACCCACCTGCTAATTCTTTGATCGCCACCAATGGCTATTTTGCTAGTCAAGCCCGCTTCTTCACGTGTTTTTCCATCTATGAAAGCAGGAACATCTGTATTTTGATTTTCCGGAGTCCACCGGTTTAAAAGACGGGAACTTGTCCCTTCACCCGGAGTTTCCATGCGAATTCTTCCCATGTTAAATATGTCATTCCCCTTTGCTCCCTGGATCAGAAAATTAAGCTCGAAGTTGTTATAAGAGACGCGGTTAGTCCAGCCAAAAATAAATTTTGGAAAAGCATTTCCAATTACTGTAAGGTCTTCTTTATTAATTACTCCATCCTTATTAATGTCGGTAAACTTTCTATCACCAGGCAACTGTCCATAATCCGCAGCTTGTTTTGCTTCGCTTGTCTTCCAGGTACCTTCATAACTATAGCCGTAAATCTGGCCAAAAGATTTTCCAACAATTAAATACATAAAAGGATCATTTACGTTATATCCTCCTTTTGTTGTTCTATAACCAAGTCTGTCAATGTTCCCTAAATTCAATACTTTATTTCTGTTTGCTGAAATATTAAAGCCGGTGGTCCATCTTACCTTTCCTACAAGCGGATCTCCACCTATTTCAATTTCAATCCCCCTGTTTTCAATAGAACCTACATTGTCAATTATACTGGTAAAGCCAGTGTAACCAGGTATGGTGCGAGACATCAATAAATCTTTGGTAGTCTTTTTATAGTAATCAGCACTAACTGTTAACCTGCCTTTAAACACTGCAAGGTCAATTCCAACATCGGTTTGTGTGGTACTCTCCCATTTAAGCGATGGATTAGGAGCATTGGCAATGAAAAAGCCTAAATCAGTTCCATCGCTTCCATTGTAAGGATAATTACTGCCAGAGCTGATTCTTGACAGTGTTTGATAAGGGCTAATGGCCTGGTTACCTGTAATACCCCAACTACCTCTGATTTTAAGAGTTGAAAACACATTTAAGTTGCGAATAAAACTTTCTTCCGATGCTTTCCATGCTACTGATGCCGATGGGAAATAGCCCCATTTATTATTCTTTCCAAAAACAGAAGAGCCGTCGGCACGATAACTTGCGGTTAATAAATATTTATCGGCAAAAGCATAATTAATTCTTCCTAAGTATGAGTTTAAAACTCTTTCTTCTGCATCTGATGTTGGCACTACAATATTTGCTCCACCAAGATTATTTACGCCTGTCTGGTCTACTAAAAACTTGCTTGCCCGCAGCGAAGAAAAATTAAATTTAGAATACTGTTGTTCAGCCACTCCCGTAAAAGTTATATGATGGTCCTTAAAAGTTTTATCGTAGGTTAAAATATTAGAATTTTGATATCTCACATTCATACTTTCGGTAGATAAACCTAGGCCTGTGTTTTGTTTGCCTTCGTAGGTCTTTAAATTGTGATACATCCGATTATTGATGTTAATGATATTTGCTCCCCCCGTAATTCTTAATGACAATCCTTCAAAAGGTTTAAATTCAATGTAGCTGTTTAAAACATTTCTGATCGTATTATTATCAACTTTAGGTTCAAGAGCACTTGCCAACGGATTCCACGTGTCACTTGCGCCGTAACCTGGCCTATGCACGCTGTAATTACCAATTGAATCATATATAGGTTCTGTAGGAGCCCACCGGGGAGCAACATTTACAGAGTTACCAAGAAAGCTGATATCTGCACTACCAAATGGAGGTGAGTTTCCTGCCTCCTTAGATCCTGCCCAGCTTAAGCTAAAGGCTGACCACTTATTAATATCGGTTTTTAAATTAGCCCTTAAAGAAAAGCGTTGGTATTCTGAATTTACCAGTATTCCCTGCTGGTTCAGGTATCCACCCGAAACCAGGTACTTTAAATTATCAGTACCGCCACTAATTGAAAGCTCATGATTTTGAATGGGTGCGGCACGATATATAACATCCTGCCAATCTGTTCCGCCGTTTTTTTCATATTTCTGTATATCAGCATCTGAAAAAATCGGAACAGGTATAGCCCCGCCGGCAGTGCGGGTGAGAGCATTGGCATTTATAGTTTTTGCAAAATCGGCGGCATTCATCACATCCAGTTTCTTACGTAATGTAGATATGCCATAACTATAATTGTAACTAATAACGGGTTTTCCTTTTTTGCCAAGTTTTGTAGTTATTAAAACTACTCCATTGGCTCCCTGGGCTCCATATATTGCTGTTGCTGATGCATCTTTTAAAACCTCTATTGATTCTATATCATTAGGATTTAGAGAATTCAGGTTACCGCCTTGTAATCCATCAATAACAATGAGGGCATTGTTTCCACCATTAATAGAATTGCTTCCTCTTACCCTGATCGTTGTATTTCCGCCTGGTGCTCCATCCGTATTTAATACCATTACCCCTGCCGCACGGCCTTGTAAAGCCTGGTCAACCCTTTGTGTAGAAAGTTGCGTAAGATCAGATCC
This sequence comes from Segetibacter koreensis DSM 18137, assembly GCF_000374045.1. GTDB lineage: Bacteria > Bacteroidota > Bacteroidia > Chitinophagales > Chitinophagaceae > Segetibacter > Segetibacter koreensis. Next base: position 216,347 of record NZ_KB893370.1, read on the forward strand.
TTTTATTGAACTTATGGCACCGGTTATATCACTCTTTTTCTGACTTCCATACCCAACAACAACCACATCTTTCAGCTGCCTGACATCCGCCGCCATACTTATTTTTAAATTGTTGCCGGCACCTACAGCAACCCTTGTTGTTGTGTACCCAACATAATTAAATTCGAGTTGTGTACTACCGCGTGGTAATTTAATTGAGAATCTTCCATCTGCACCTGATGTTGTCCCGATTTTAGCACCTGGCACTGAAACACTTACACCATTGAGAGGTAATCCTTCTCCAGTTGTAGTTATAGTACCCGTTACGGTTCGCTCTTGCGCATACACTGAGTTAAAAAATATCAATGTAAATAAGAGTAAAATGTACTTAAAAAAAATTTTCATACAAGAAAAGAGTTTTAAATTATGTAAGGTTTTGAATCTGCGGGAGTATTAATTGCTGTTGTCCGAATCAGCAATTAACGGATAAAAAGGGTTTGAAGAAGTTAGGTTTGCGTTAGTTTTATAAGGTGTTAATGATTAAGAGTTGAAGAATGAATTTCAATTCAATTGAATAATGGTTATCTTATTCAATTTTTTTTACCCTATAAACTTACAAGTTTATTTCATGTGTTCGCGCACATTCTTAATTTTTTTTTAAATATTTTTTTTAGTTCACTTGATTGAATAATTTTTCTTATATCACATTCTCTTTAAGATCTTTAGTAAAGCTAGTTTTAGAATAAAAAATGATAATTGCTTACAAATTGTCCTTAACACCTTTGAGTACTGGTATGTATTTCAATGATCGAATTAGCTTTAGCATCGACTGAAAGAACGAAACGGAGAGTTATACTTGCAGAAATTGTGAAGTGAAGGGCTTTAAAGCACAAGGTTGAACATAAGCTTTTTCTGGCTTAGTTTTAAAGATAACTGAGCCAGAAATATTTTTTTCATCTTTGGTAAAACAACTTAAAACCCCTATAAAAATTTCAAATCACCAAAATATTCTGATAAATGAAAATCAGGATTTTCAGATTCAATATTGTTCCATACCACGTAATGGGGCTCAGGCAAATCATCACCACATTTATAAAAGTTTACCTTACAATCCTGGTTCTTTAAAGAAGTAAATGAATGATAAGAAAATACTTCAAATGGTATCATCAAGGTAAGATTCCAATTTATCCCATCTGTTCCGAGACTATTAAAAGTTGTAATTACAGATTGGTTGTTAATTTTCTTTATAATTGTTTCTGGTAGTAGTTTACGGTTCGCCCTGTTTTTCCCGTAACCCAGCAGGCAAGTTCCAAAGCAATTAAACTCAAAATTGTAATACTCCTTTTCATTTCCAAAAGAAATAAAAAACTCTACGCAGGTATCTTTATAAACCGGCTCGTTTGATGTACAATAAACGGCCCGAATATTTTTTTCGCTGACGTAATATTTTAATAAGATGCAATTGGGTCCATATGCAATTGCAAAAGACACATTTGGTTTATAGGTATAAAAAGGCCACGGCGTTATTGCAATTTGGTTTCTTACAAGGCTATCAGCTTCTAAGGCAAGTTTTTCAATATTGCTTTCTGATCCGACAGAATCAATAAATGGCACTGAAAGTTTCAAATAATATTACTTTTTGCTTTATAATTGTTGTAATCTCTATTCTAATAAAAACGTCTGATTAATCTCTGACCTTAGGTTTTTTGCACTAAAGCCATAATAATACAATCTGCATTATCAGTTTATGATTCTTTGATTTCAATAGGAATCGTTAAGCGCAAATACGGGTTTACGGTTTTGCCATTTTCCACTGGTAAAATCAGGGAATTTTTGCGGAGCACCACCGTTTGCAATAGATGCTTCAGAAAGCGGCGCTATTACACTCCACGCGGCAGCATCATAAACATCAATTGGCGGGGCAATTTTTCTTTTAACGGTTTCTACAAAGGCGTTCATTACAAAAAAGTCTATACCTCCATGACCGGCGTTTCCAATATCACTGTCTAAACGTTTCCAAAGCGGATGATCGTACTTTGCAAGTAGATCCGCAGATGGCTCCCATTTATCATAAGGACTTGTTCCTTCGAGATAAATATTATTTCCATCATTCATCCAAATACCATTTGTTCCCTGAACACGGAAACCCAGGGAATAAGGCCGTGGTGAATTGGTATCATGCGTTAATAAAATTGTTTCACCATTGGCAGTTTGTATGAGGGAAGAAACAATATCGCCCAAATGAAATTTAACCTTTGCATTTGGATGATCTTTTCCACCGTTATCAACTATGTATTTATGCAGGCCTCTTGATTTTGTAGCAACAGAAGTTAAAGAAACAAACTGGTTACCTCGATTTATATTTAAAATATTAGCTATTGGGCCCATACCATGAGTAGGATACACATCTCCGTTTCGTTTTACAGAATGTTCTGTACGCCAGTGTGCCTCATGTATACCTTTCGCTCCAAACTCAACGCCAGGTTCAAATTTCACCTTTCTTAAATCATGCTGGTAGCCGCCGTGGCAATGCAGTATCTCACCAAATAAACCCTGCCGTACCATATTTAAGACAGCCATTACATCACGCCTGTAACAGACGTTCTCCATTATCATACAATGCGACCCGGTTGCTTCTGATGTGTTTACTAAATCCCAACATTCCTGAACTGTATTTGCAGCAGACACCTCGACACCTACGTATTTTCCGGCTTTCATAGCAGCAACAGCCATTGGAGTATGCCATTCCCAGGGAGTAGCGATAATAACACCATCAATATCTTCCCTTTTTAAAAGATCGAGAAAGGCATGATCATTTTTGGAGTACACTTCAGCTTTTTTGTTACCTGCTTTTGTTATTAAGTCCTGTGCTACGGCAATTCGTTCCGGATCAATGTCACATATAGCAGGTATAGTCACATCCTTTCTTAAAAGAATATTTTCAAGATGATCGGTGCCTCGCAGCCCTACACCTATCATTCCAAGACGTACTTTCTTTTCAGCAAATTCTGAAAAAGCTAAAGCAGGTGTTACAGAAATGCCGGAACCTAAGATTAAACCTTGGCCGATAAATCTGCGGCGGTTAATTATTTGACTCATCAGAAATATTAATTGAGGAAGTTGTGCCCGCACACAATTTAGTAAAAGTTTTATAAGACTGTAATATTTTTTAAAATTGAAATAGTTTTAAATTTAAAAGGAAGTACAAATTATATCTGTAAGCATAAAAAATACTGCTGATGAACCTATTAACAATATGAAAAGATTTGGCCTAACCAGATACATTCAAATCTGCAAGGTTATTACCTTCTTCTACATAATAACTGAGGTTTTCTTTGGTAACGATATCAAGGGGCAGGTATTTTAAACCAGGCACTTTCTTTTTAAAAACCAGGTAATCCGCCAAATGGTGTATTCCCCAAAAACCCTGTCCCTTTGGATTTTGATTTATAAGAAAACTGATTGATCCATTATTTAAGTAATGTATATTTTCAGAAATTAAATCATACCCGATTATTTTTATGTTTGAAATTTTTTTGTCCTCAAGATATTTTGCTATAACATGAGCTTTGGAAGTCGTTACAAAAATACCTGCAAGATCTGGCGTATTACTAATAATCTCATCAAGCCTTTTATTGAAAACTTTCTGAGTGCAGCGGTTTAATTCAATTCTTAAAATGGTATACTTTTTATCCAGCTTATTTTTGGTGAAATAATTTCGAAAACCTTGCTCTTTTGTAATCAGGTGTGCAGCGTTACTTATTTCTTCGTCTATGTGAGCTATTAAAACAGAGCAAGGATCCGGCAGTCCATACTGTAGTAATTTTCCTGCTAAACATCCGCTTTGAAAAGAGTCCTGGCCTATATAGCTCAAAGGATCATATTCGGCAATTTGAGTATTAAATAATACAAAAGGAATATTTTGATTTTTCCATTTTTCAAAAAAAAGCAAACTCTGGCGATAGAATATGGGAGATAGAATAATGCCATCAACATTATCTTCTGAAACTTCATTTGCTTTTTCTATAAATGAATTGACATCATAAGGATTAAAAATATATTGTTTTACAACAATTCCATACTGTTTAAGATCCTTTTCCGCTTTTTCTATTCCGGATTTTGGAGCTTCCCAAAACGAATCAGTTAATGGGTTGGGGATTAAAGCAGCAAGCAAATACACTTTATGTGAACCTAAGGCACGAGCCATAAGATTTGGCTCATAATTCATCTCTTCTAAAATTTTTAAAACATCTTCTTTTACTTTTTTAGATACCCTTCCTCTATCGTGTATTACCCGGTCTACCGTTCCTGTTGACACGCCTGCTTTTTTTGCAATGTCTTTTATGCGCACTATATTATTTATCATAAATAATGAAAATACAATTTTTAAGCATCTTTAATATCTTAAATTAAATAGTCAACAAAATTACCAACAGCTGTGTAGGATTTAAAGATTATCTGAAAAGTATCGCTTCTGGCGAGGTGTTTATTTGCTGTTGTAAAGAATTATAGAATGCTATTTATAATAATTATTGAAACAAAATTTAAAAATCAAACAAAGCATAATCAATATAGAAAAAATTAACTACAATTACTTATTGTATCACGGGCGATAGAAGATTTAAAAGTGATCATCTTTTGCGCTAATAAAGGAAAAAGAATTACTGGCTATTACGGATTACCAACTTAGATTCAATGATAATGTTGTTATAAGAAGGAGGTATATTTTCATCTTTGTTTTTGTTTAATAAGTCCAATAAAATTTCTGTAGCTTTCTGCCCTTGCTCATATGGAAATTGCTCAACAGAAGCTGCAGGCGGAAAAGCCGTATAATGACTAAGGGGCAAATTTGCATAACTTACAAAAGTAATATCTTCATTTATCTTCATTTGCTGCCCCCTTGCATATTGCACAGCATCTAAAGCAACATAATCATTGAAGGCAACAATAGCGGTAGGTTTTCTACGCATTGTCGTTAGTTGCCGCATAGCATCATACGTGCCTTCCTTCGTCAGATCTGATGATACTATTAAAATTGGGTCATACTTTAGCCTGTGTTTCTTTATGGCTTTTAAATATCCTTCCAGCCTTTGCATGCTTGCCATCATTTTGTCCGGCCCATTGATCATCCCAATTATTCTATGTCCTTTATTTAATAAATAGCTAACTGCCTGTAGTGATCCCGATTGTATGTTACACGCTACATAATGAATATCAGGCATATTTGGAATCCGGTCAAAAAACACAACAGGTATTGCATATTTTCTTAACGCCTCGAAATGGTCAAAATTTATGGTATTCTTTGATATAGATACAATCAACCCATCGACGCGATGATTTTTCATCGTTTCGACAATTTGTTTTTCACGTTCTTCCTGATCGTGCGATTGCCCTAATAAAACAGTGTAATTATGTTTATTAGCAGTATCCTCAATAGCAGAAATAGCAGTAGAAAAAAATGCTTCAGATAACTCAGGCAGAATAACACCTAAAGTAAAAGTTTTTCGCTGCTGAAAAAAGATAGCTGTCTGGTTGGGCTCATAATTTAATTCATTTGCCACTTGCCTAACACGCATTTTCGTTCGCAAACCTATACTTGAATGATCGTGTAAAGCCCTAGACACCGTAGAAACTGAAATATTAAGCCTTTTAGCGATTTCTTTTATTGTTGGTTGTTTAAATGTCATAAATGAACAATTACTAAAAATTACGCAAACGTTTGCGCTACTTTCTCAATCGTTTGCACCCAGCTTTTAAAATTGGTAACTGAAAAAATATTTTTCGCACTAGATAAAAATATTAACTTGAACAAAATTTTAACAATTTATAGTAAAATTCTCATAATAAGTTTTTTTTAAAGAATTTTTATTTCAAATATTTCAGTAAGAAAATATCAGTAAGAAAATAATTGATTTTTTAGAAATGAAAATGAGAAAATCAGCCTTCCTTATATTTTATAATAAGGAAATTTAAAATTGACTTTAATTGTTTGAGTTTATTAAAACAAACCACAACACCACAACTATGAATTCGCAAATTGCTTTTAAAGCTTTTGTCCTAATTTTTTTAAGCGGACTACCTGTTATTTTACACACCAAAGTTTCCGCGCAGGCGGTGTCTTCCTCTTCGCGAAAAACGGTATCTGGTAAAGTAACTGATGAATCAGGGAATGGTCTTTCTGGTGTAACAGTTACTATAAGAGGAACACAGCAAGCCACACAAACGGACGCTAACGGCAATTACACAATTAATGCACCATCAAATGCAACGTTAGAGTTTTCATCTGTAGGTTTTGCCAGAAACACAGTCGAAACCAAAGGGAAAAGTACTGTAAATGCAACTTTAAGCGCTCAAACAAGTAATTTAAATGAGGTAGTTGTCGTTGGTTACGGAACTCAACGAAAAGCTGACCTGACAGGTGCTGTGGGTTCAATAACAAGAAAAGATTTTGCTAATAAACCTTTTACCAGTCCGGACCAGATTTTGACTGGCCGTATAGCAGGTGTTAATATCACAAATCGTAGTGGAGATCCCGGTGCTCCTATTGAAGTGCGCATACGTGGTATTGGTACGGCCGGTAATAACCAGCCGCTTTGGGTAATTGATGGAGTACCTGTTGCAACAAATACAAGTACGATAACTGTAAACACAAATAGCGGTACTGAATCGAACCCTTTGTCCGGTATTAACCCAAGTGATATTGAAAGTATTGATGTATTAAAAGATGCTTCTGCTACTGCTATATATGGTGCCCGTGCAAATAACGGGGTTATACTGGTCACTACTAAGCGGGGCAAGGCAGGTACTGCCGTACTTAGTTACGATGGATATGTCGGTGCTCAAGCGGTTCCAAAGGATAAATTATTTAAAGTGCTGAACACAGAGCAGTTTATCAAATTTCAAAAGGAGGGAATGGATAACGATTTTTCAGCTTTTGCCGGAAAACCTACTGTGGATTGGCAGGATTTGGTGTATAGGACCGGAGTTGCCACTACCCATAACCTCACTGTATCCGGTGGAAACCAAAATGCCACTTATAGTTTTGGGGGAGGTTATTTCAAACAGGAGGGTATCCAAATAGCCCAGAACTTCGCCAGGTATTCGGCTAAAGCAACTTCAGATGTAAAAGTTGGTAAATACCTAAAATTTGGAGAGTCTCTTTTATTAGGTAGAACTGAAAGGCAGGTACAATCAGAAGAAACGATGAATTCAGGATCTATTGCGACTACAAATGCTCCTTTTTTTCAGCCCTATAAGGCAAACGGGGAGTATAACCCGTCGAGTACCGCTAATACGGGCGGTGCGTCCGCGCAAAACCTGCTTTGGCAAAATGATCCGGGGGCGGGCTATACTAAATTGCAACATAACAAAATATTAGGAAACCTGTATGGAGAAATCGAACCAATAAAAGGTTTGAAGTATAAAGCCAGCATAGGTCTTGACTATAACGAAGCAACAGGTGTATTTTATCAGAATGCTATTGATTTTGACGCCAGTGGCGCCCCACGAACCTCACTCATAGTAAATGAGCAGCCAAAAGAAGCAACGCTTACCTTGACACATACGCTTACTTATGACAAAACTTTTGGCAAAAATAAACTTACTGCTTTAGTTGGGTATGAGCAAACCAGTTACCTGCTACGTAGGTTAAGGGTACAGGCTAACGGCCTGTTTAACCCTCCTTTAGGATTAGCGGGTGGAGCAGGCGCATTTGGTTCTTCAGAAACTGCCGATCATTGGAATATCCAGGGTAAATTGGCCCGCTTGTTTTATTCATACGACGAGCGGTACCTGCTAACAGCTACGATAAGGGAGGATAAATCGTCACGGTTTGCTAAAGCAAATAATACAGGCTATTTTCCATCCTTCTCGGTTGGATGGAGGCTTAGCCAGGAGAAATTCTTAAAAGACTCGAAATTGTTTAATGATCTGAAAATCAGGGCTGGATGGGGTCAGTCTGGCAATCAGTTTACTGGTACTAATTTTTCCTATCTCCCTGCGCTTAGCAGCAATGTAAAGTACGTGGTTGGCAAGGGCAACCAGGCCATTGTAACTGGCTACGCCCCCGTTTTGTTCGCTAATCCAGACTTAAAATGGGAAACAGCTATTCAGACAAATATCGGGCTTGACTTTTCCATGGTTAATTACAAGCTAAGTGGTTCTGTTGATTATTTCAGCAGGACAACCAAAGATTTGTTGATAAGCATTCCTGTAGCTTTAACTACCGGTTTTTACCAGTTTGCCGATTTAAACTCGGGTACTTTAACCAACAAAGGAGTTGAAGTTACTCTAAGTTACAGGGACAAAATTGGCGACTTTGGCTACAATGTTAGTGGTAATTTTACGCATGTAAAAAATCAATTTACGAAGCTTCCTGAAGGAATTGATTATATTCAGCTCAACGATAAGCGAATTTCGGTGGGCAGGCCATTAGGTTATTTTTACGGGTATAAAACCGATGGTATATACCAAACCGATGCTGAAGTACCCACTACAGAAGGATATGCTGGTGCAAAGGCGGGAGATATTAGATTTGTAGACGTGAATGGAGATAAAAAATTAACAGATGCCGATCGTACTTTTTTAGGAAGCCCTATTCCCAAATTTTTTTACGGAATGAGCTTAAACGGCAATTATAAGTCACTTGACTTGTCAATTGTATTGCAGGGCGTAGGTAACTATACGGTTTTTGACGGTCCTCGTTCAGGTCTGGAAAGCATGAGTGGAACTAGTAACCAAAGTGTTGCCGTGCTGGAGAGATGGACTCCGACTCATAAAACCAATAGCATGCCCCGTGCAAATAGCAGCTACAATACCAGCAACGGCTTTACTGATCGGTTTTTAGAAAACGCTGCCTTTCTTCGCGTAAAAAACCTGCAATTAGGTTACAACATAAAATCAATTTCCAGTGCGACTAAAGGAGTTATTTCTTATGCCCGTTTTTATATAGGTGTATCGAACCTTTTTACATTTACCAAATACAAAGGTTACGATCCCGAAGTTACAAGGCAGCAAAGTTTTGCAGGGGGAGAAAACCAGTTTTTAAATGGATATGATAACGGTAGTTCACCGCAACCAAGAATGTTTCAGTTAGGCTGGCAAATTAATTTTTAAAGTATACAAATCACAAGTATAAATCTTCTATATGAATATTAGAAAAAAATTTTTTCTACGTTTTCTTTTGGTAATTTTAGCCGCTATAAGCGTGGCAGCAATTGTTGTTTCCTGCAATAAACTCGATTTAACACCATTGGATAAAACCACGACCTCCACTTTTTTCAATAAAAAATCTGATTTTGAAGGAGGCCTCTTTGCCGCCTACTCATCTATGCAGGATTTATATGCCGTTAACAGTGCCACAAGTTTTGGCGGACATAACGGGGCTGCCTCTTTTTGGGTAACAAGCATGCTTGCAAGCGATGATGCGCAGTTTAATACTTCTCAAAATAATTCAGACGTTGAGGTAATGGATGTAGATGCGCTGAACTTAAAACCAAATAACCGATTCATTTACACTGTATATGCCGAAACGTATGAAGGAATAAACAGGGCCAATATTGTGTTGGAGCAGGTTGATAATGGCAGAAACAATCTTACCGATGAGGAGAAAAAGGTAGTTGTTGCAGAGGCAAAATTTATAAGAGGTTTCTTTCATTTTTTGGCCGCTCAAATGTGGAAAACAGCCCCGCTAATAACGGAAACAGCTAAAAAGCTTCAGCAAACTTTTAAAAATAGCGATCCAACAGCCCTTTTGCAGGCGAGTTTGGATGATTTCAAGGCTGCGGCTATAGATTTGCCAACTTCATGGGATGCCGCCTTTACAGGCCGTGCTACCAAATGGACAGCTCGGGCTTACGAAGGAAAAGTGGACGTGTGGATGGGAAAATGGGATGATGCCGTAGTAGCCTTTGAAGATGTTGAAAAAAATGCCGGTTATCAATTGCTTCCCCAATACGACGATAATTTTGCCGTAACAAATGAGAACAACAATGAGTCCATATTTGAAATTCAGTTTGGCGGACCTTACTCAGATGATAACAGCTGGATATTAGACGATAATGGCAATGAAGACTTTAAATCTACCCAGGGAACATCTCGCCAATCGTTCTTTATTGCACTTACAGATGCAGGAGCCAATCGCTGGTTCGTGCCGACCAGGAAACTAAAAGACTTGTTTGACGAAGAACCTGCTGACAAAAGACTGGATGAATCTCTGTACTATAAAGAGGGTGAAGACTATACAGTATATGAAACAGGTTCAAATGTAATGAAATCAGGTGTGTTTACTACGGCGCTCACTGGTCCTACATCTCTTTCTCCTACAGGCCTTGCCATAAAAAAATATTTAGGTAAAAAAAATGCTGACCCTGCTTATTATCGACAGGGGGTTAGCTTTAACAATGAGCGCTTTTTCCGGTATTCTGAATTGTTGCTATTGCACGCGGAAGCTTTATTAAGCGGGGGTAAACCTAAGGGCGGAAGTGTTTACCAAACGGCAGATGCCCTTGTAAACGCAACAAGGCAAAGGGCAGGGTTATCACCATTAACCGGCGTTTCTATGCAGCAGCTTCAAAAAGAAAAACAAAAAGAGCTTTGTTTTGAGCCCGCCAGGTATTTTGATATGATACGATGGAATATCGGGGGAGCTAAAATATTCCCCTTCCCGCAAGATGAAATTGACAGGAACCATGGAAGCCTGGTACAAAATCCGTAACAGAGTAATATATTATTATACTTATATTTGTTGATAGCTAGTAGCCTTTAAAAAACATGATACATACAGTTTTTAGGGAAGTTTCTTCATCCAAGAGAGCGGGTGCATTTTAATTTGCGAAACTTTTAGCAGCGCGTAAATTCAAAATCTGGGAAATGGCAAGTTGGTAATTTAGAATCTTCTGATAGAAGCAAAATTTGCCCCAATCAATTGCATGGCATCTGAAGATTTTAATGCCGATGGTGACTTGGATATTTTATGTACGGGAAATTCGCGTAACAGAAGCACAAACAAGCCCTTACGTTGCTGCGCGTAGTTTTCTTCTTGGGTAAATGGCAAAGGGAATTTTACGGTAGACAGGAAACAGATCGATGTTATCGGAGATGACAATGCGGTAGTGGAAATAGCAGGTACAAATGATTCGTCTATGTTTCTTAACACCAGCAGTTCTAATAGTCTTCATGCTTATCGTTTGAATAAGCCTAATCATAAGTTAGGTCCCTTTAATCCGGATGATACTTACACAAGTACTACCTTTCGTAACAGTATGAAATGCTGGCAGCAGTTTTATTATGGCAGTTCTTATCTATCACAATCCAGTGGTCGATTAACAATTTCACCCAACATTCAAACGGTTGTTATCTATAGTTTTTTTGAAGAAAACGCAAATTGAACTTTTGAATAAACGCAAAAATCATATAAATCCAATTTTCAATACTATTTGTTGGACATTAGCGACCTGTGTATTAGGGTTATTATTTGTCTCATGCAACCACAAGCAAACCTTATTTCAAATGCTTCCTTCATCGCAAACGGGCATTCACTTTAATAACAAAGTGGAAGAAAATGATAAATACAACGTATTTGAGTATATGAATATCTATACGGGGGCGGGAGTAGCAGCCGGAGATATAAATAATGATGGACTGGTTGACTTGTATTTCAGTGGAAATGAAACACCTGGTAAATTATACTTAAACAAAGGAAATTTTAAGTTTGAAGATATTACAGAGAAAGCAGGGCTACTGACAAACCGGTGGTGCACAGGGGTTTCAATGGTAGATATAAACGGTGATGGTTTTCTTGATATTTATGTGAATGTTGCCGGCAGTTCAAAATTCGGTGATACCCATAACCTTTTTTATATCAATAATGGGTTTTCTCATTCACCTGGTAACTCTCCGAACCGGCAAGTCACGTTTACCGAAAAAGCGACTGAATATGGTGTTGCTGAAACAAGGCAAACAATGAATGCATCTTTTTTTGATTATGATAGAGATGGCGATCTTGACCTTTTTCTAATAACTAATCCAGCCGATGAAATGGTCGCCGGGGTAAATGATGTCCATGGAAGAAAAGTAAACGGTGAGTCTTTAGGGACAGATATTCTTTACCGGAACAACGGCGCCTCACCTTCAGGTGATCTTACATTTTCAGATGTATCGAGAGAGGCAGGAATTTTAGTTGAAGGGTACAGTCTTGGCGCAGCTATCAGCGATGTTAACGGAGATGGGTGGCCGGATATTTATGTGTCAAACGATTTTTTAACTAACGATATTTTATACATAAATAATGGTAATGGAAGTTTTAGTGATAAGACTGCGGAGTGTTTAAAGCATACAAGCTTTGCTTCGATGGGAAATGATATTGCTGATTTTAATAATGATGGCCTTCCTGATATTTATACACTTGATATGTTGCCCGAAGACAACTATCGAAAAAAAATGATCATTCCGGCAGGCGGCTACGACAAGTTCCAGCTTTTACTTCAGCGGGGCTATGAGCCACAATACACGCGAAATGCGCTGCAGTTAAATAATGGTAACGGTACGTTTAGCGATATCAGTTTTTTGTCCGGGGTGAGCAGTACCGACTGGAGCTGGAGTGCATTGTGGGCCGATTACGATAATGATGGAGATAAAGATCTTATGGTCACCAATGGATTTTACCGCGATCTTGGAAACCTGGATTATATCAATTATCAGCCGCGAAAACAAAATCCAATGGGCACGAGAGCGTCAAGGGTGGAAGAAAAACTTAAGGCTATAAAAAACCTTGAAGAAGTACCGCTGCAGAGTTATCTTTTCGAAAATAATAATGATCTTACTTTAACCAAACGATCAGACGACTGGGGATTTACACAAAAAGGTTTTTCGAACGGCGCTTGTTATGCTGACCTTGACAACGATGGTGACCTTGATTTAGTTATTAATTGTTTTAATTCTGAAGCAAAAATTTACAGGAACAACGGCGAGACAAATAAGAATACTTACCTGAATATCCTGTTGAAAGGTAAGAAACCAAACACCCAGGGCATCGGCGCCAAACTGTATGTTTATACTAATGGTAAAATGCAGTTCCAGGAATTTTATCCTTATCGTGGCTACGAATCTTCGGTTGAACCTGTGGTACATTTCGGATTAGGAAGGTATAAGAAAGCAGACAGTTTAAAAATTATCTGGCCCGACGGAAGTGAACAAACGGAGTATAACGTAAAGGGAGGCCAAATTCTACAGATTGATTTTGATGTAAAAGATCAGATTTCAAATAAACCACAAAATGTAGCAAAGCATCAGGAAATTTTTTCGGATATAACAGGTAAAACGGGGCTCGTCTATCAGCATAAAGAAGCTGACTTTGAAGATTTTAAGATACAGCCCTTACTCCCTCACATGTTCTCTAAAAACGGACCGGGGATAGCAGTCGGGGATGTAAATGGAGATGGCAGAGAAGATTTTTTTATCGGTGGCACTGCAGCGGGGAATGGCAGTTTTTTCTTTCAGAGTAAAGATGGAAGCTTTATTCAACATCCGTTGGAAAAAAAATCATTGTCAGATGATATGGGTGTCTTACTGTTTGATGCCGATAATGATAACGATCTCGACTTATATATAGTAGGTGGAGGTTCTGAAAGTCAGGAAAACTCAGAAGAATACCAGGACGCTTTTTTTAAAAATGATGGTAAGGGCAACTTCCGGTTGATCTCAGGGGCATTACCAGATACAAAAGCAAGTGGCTCGTGTGTAGTTGCTTCCGACTACGATCACGATGGTGATCTAGATCTTTTTGTTGGCGGTAGAGTTTCTCCCGGCAATTATCCTTTGCCTCCACGAAGTTATCTGTTGCGTAATGATAGTCACCCGGCTGACGAAAATATAGCAGGGGAGGCATCGGAAGTGACGGTAAAATTTACTGATGTCACCAGCCAGGTTTGCCCATATCTTTCAAATATCGGAATGGTCACATCGGCATTATGGTCAGATTACGATAATGACGGCTGGCAGGATCTGGTGCTTGCAGGTGAATTCAAGCCTTTGACTTTTATTAAAAATGAAAAAGGAAGGCTGAATAAAATGGTGACTGTTGAACATTCGAGCGGATGGTGGAACAGTATTACGGCGGCCGATTTTGACAATGACGGAGATATTGATTACGTTGCAGGCAACCTCGGCCTTAATAGCCGGCACAAAGCAACAGTAAAAGAACCCCTTTGCATTTATGCAAAAGACTATGACAAGGACGGACGGATTGACCCAATCATGTGTTATTATGTAAATGGCAAAAACTACATTTATCCAACACGCGACGAGATCATAAAGCAGATCAATTCCATGCGGCGACGTTTTCCTTCTTACGCTGACTATGCTAAAGCCACTTTCGAAGAATCTTTTTTACCGACAGAAATCTCAGATGCATATGTTATAAAAAGCGAGTGTTTTGAGAGTAGTTACTTTGAAAATAAGGGGAACGGTAGTTTTATAAGAAAGCCACTTGTTGTGGAAGCACAATTTGCCCCTGTTTTTGGGATGATTGCAAGTGATTATAATAATGATGGAAACATGGATATTTTAATTGCCGGTAATTCGTACAGCACTGAGGTTTCAACGGGAAGGTATGATGCTATGGAAGGATTGCTGTTGTCAGGTGATGGAAAAGGAAATTTTAAGCCGCTAAAAAGTTCTGTTACGGGTTTTAAAGCAGACAGAGATGTAAAAGGCCTTGCAGAAATTACTGCTAACGGCTCAGAGGTAATTTTAGTTGCGAATAATGATAATAATATGCAGGCTTTTCAATTTAAGGAAAAGCCTGCAAGTATCATTTCTATCAAAAACACTGACGCTTATGCTATTGTAAAAAAGAAAAATGGGCGATTTTACCGGCAAGAGTTTTACTATGGCAGCAATTACCTTTCGCAGAGCTCGAGAAAGTTGAAAGTTGGTAAAGATGTAAATTCTATTGACATTTTTGATTATAAAGGAAACAGCAGAAAGGAAGTTTTACCCCGTTAAAACACAAGTTTTACCTTTTCAAATAATTACTGCTTTTCTGCATGTAAACCAATTGGAATCACTCATGTCGGTGAATTATTTTTAGCATAAAAAATAGAAATCAGGCTTTATCTATCTCATTAGCTACGCGATTAGCTGACCTTGTAGACGCTTCCATTCCCCAGTTTAGATTGTCTGCATACGCACCGGCAAAATGAATACGACCAACCGGAGCCATTACATTGGGCCAAAACTTATGCAGTTCACCGATAGGAAAGCTAAGTCGTTCACAGGTATAAGAATAAGTTTCTTTTGTCCAGTCCCTGCTTACGGCCTGTTCAATAGTATCTTTTTTACCAGGATACAATTCTCTGAATGCAGCAAGTGCTCTCTGTACGGAAATACCTCCGGGCCCGGTTCCTAATATGATTACCCTGTGTGTATCTACTTCATCTGCACTTTGCCAGACCGACCAAAGATCAGGATGCTCAAATTCCATATTAATGCTTAGATTATCATTAAGCCAAAATTTTGAACTGGCCTGAAAAACAAAACGCTGATATGAATCGTAAGCAAGACTATCAACTATATATTTTTTTTCCGGTGGCAACGCAGGTGTCACAGGAATATTTTTGAAAGCAGGCAGAGGAATGCAATTAACAAGAAAATCAGCAGTCATTTCCTGTTCTTCATTGATTTGGCGATACTTCACCGATACTCCCGTAGGGCTATGTTGTATAGAAAGAATAGGACTATTTAACCACACTCGTGCACCTAGTTTTTTAGCAAATGCATTTGGCATCATCTGGTTTCCATCTTTTAGACGATATACTTCTACAGGAAACTGTGGCACTCCCCTTAACTTTAATATTGCCGATCTCCATAATTCAAATAAGGCAGAGGAATTTTTACCGCCAAGAAAACCTAAAGCCGTAGCCGAAGCTCCATCTTTTTTATAAATATCAGCAACCGGGATTTTATCTAAATGATCATAACCAACATTGAAAGGCTGATATTCATCCGTAAACTTGTCGAGGTATGGACTTACATATAAAGATTCTAAATCCCAAAAAGGATTTTTTGATAAATGTTTTACTTCTTTTTCATTAAAACCTAATTTTCTTAACACTGTAGGATCGGCTAACATTTCCTCAGTATAGAATTTACCACCAATTTGCCTTAAAAGATTTTTTCGTCTTGGATAAGCAAGAGGTGTCAGGTTTAATTCTTTGGTATACTCCCAATATTTTTCGTACCCTGGTTTTGTGAAATGCTCAGCTCCGAAATCGCCATACAAACCATCAGAAAGTCCATCATGAACTGTCATTACATGTCCACCATGTCGGCCCGATGCTTCCAGCACGGTTACCTCATGTCCTTTTTTCATTAATTCATAAGCGGTACAAAGTCCTGCTATGCCGGCTCCGGCAACTATCACTTTTTTTACTTTCTTTTGATTACTTTCATTGTTTGCAAGTAAATCGTTGCTAAGAACTGTGGTTCCTATGCCTGCTATTGCAGTGTTTTTAATAAATTCTCTTCTTCCTAATGGATTCATCGTTAGAGGTTTTAATTTTTGAAAAACGAAGCAGTAACGGCAAGAACTAACTTTTTTAAAAGCAGGTCAGAAAAGCTGAATAAAGAGACAGAAAGTACAAGTGAGTGACACAACAATGTTTAATAGTGCTTGAATGCTGGCACTATTAAATATTTCTTATTCACCAATAGTATTTAATTGCTTTTCTGATAAAATATGATTTTTGAAAAATTTATTTAAAAAAAACAAATCAGTTTTAACGGCTCAATATTTTTTTCCCATTCTCACTATATAACTTTTTCAATGTAGCATCTGTAAGTGACAATCCATATAACGGCCAGTGATATCCAAATTGATTATGCTCATAAAAATGTTCATCGGCCGTCTCGAGAATACGAAAAGTAGTATGATACATTTCCTTATCGGGCCCCATATCTGTTCCATATACGAGTCGGTTGTTATATTTTTCTATAAACGCATGTACATAGCGCGGTATGGGTGCAAGTTCTCCATAACGTGCTGCAATATCAGCGTACAGGTTTGGATATTTATCGAATAACCTTCCTAAAACACTTAAGTCTGAACAAGTATTAGCCAGGTGACAAGCAATAAAAGTTGTTTTCGGATTATTTCTTACTGCATTCTCTAAGGTTGTAATTAATTCATCGTGACCAATTATTCCTTTTTTCGTAAGATCAACCTGCCATTTCGATGAATTCATTAATCCATCATTTGTAGAGTCAGGTTTTTGGTACATCCATGCATCTTCGGCAACGTGAATACTTATCGGCATATGCAATTCTCCACATTTCTCTATCAAAGGTTTCATGCGGGCATCATCTATGTGTATGCCCCAGCCCGGTGTTGGCGTAGAATAAAATTCTCCCAAGCCTTTGTCACCTAATTCACCCACTCCTCTTGCTCCTTTTTTGTAACATCTTTCCAGTTCTGCCACAGCCTTCTTTTCCCACCCTGGTTTGTCATTATCCGTATAATCAAAGCCGCACCAGACTTCAAACCTGTTCTTATAACGACTATATTTATCAATTACAGAATCAAGACGTTTTCCTGTCGAATAGGAAAGAATAATTGTTTTTGCAATACCTGCATTGTCCATTGTTTTTACCCATTCGTCTACTTCTGCATCAGATTTAGGATAGTCGTGAGAATGAAAATCTATAGCAGCAAATTTTGCTTTTTCAACGTTCGTTTGTGGTACCTTGTAAATGGAAACGGGGCGATAATCTTTTAGTTTCAGATTATTTACATCGGGCTCACTCTGCGAAAAGGCAACCAGCGAAACAACCTGTAATACTGCAAAAAAAGTCAGTGGATATAAACTTTTAATTTTCAAGTAATAAAAATTTTAATTGTGAAAAGTTGTTTGCTAAATATAAATAAACAATATAACAAAAAGTTGCACAAACGTTTGCGTATTAAAATCAAACGTTTGCATAACTATTATAGAAAATTGCAGCCTGAGAAATAGTATATTATTTAAATAATTGTATCAACTTTAGTTGAAGAAATATTAATTACAAATCTCCCTTTTCAATCAAAAAATTATATCAGCCTTCAAAATATGAATGTCGTAACCGCTTCTCCCCTATTAAACACTAACAAACGGTTAGTCTCCCTTGACTTTGTACGGGGGCTTACAATGGTACTCTTAACACTTGAAAGCACAGAGTTATACGCTCACCTTCATCATGCTTTAGAAGGTACGGCGGGAGAACATGTAATGAACCAGTTTTTTCATCATCCATGGCATGGATTGCATTTGTGGGACCTGGTGCAGCCGGTTTTTATGTTTGTTGCAGGTACTGCAATGGCTTTTTCTATAAAAAAGCAAAGAGAACATGCAACATGGGGGCATACATTTACCAAAGTGCTTAAAAGAAGTGGATGGCTGTTTTTTTGGGGTGTTTTAGATTATGCGGTAAGAAAAAATGGTCTTTCATTTGAACTCTGGGATGTACTTACCCAACTGGCTTTTACTACTTTAGTTACTTTTCTTATTATAGATTTTCCTGTAAGTATACAACTGGGGGTGAGTATATTATGCCTTTTATTACCTGAATTTCTTTATCGCTATACGCACATACCAAATTTTGATCAGCCTTTTACTGACCAGCATAACTTCGGAAACTATATGGATCTTGTTTTAATGAACAAGATCAACAAAGATGGCTGGGTGGCCATTAATTGTATATCGACGAGTGCGCATACTATCTGGGGAATGATGGCAGGCCAACTTCTTTTAAGTAATAAGACTTATAGCGAGAAGATGAAGTATCTTCTTATAACCGGCATTACTTTATTAATTCTTGGTTTTGGACTTGACGGATCAGGTATTACTCCCATCATTAAAAGAATAGCAACAAGTTCTTTTGTACTTGCATCAGGAGGTTGGTGTATACTGTTTCTTGCAGTATCGTATTGGTGGATCGACATAAGACAACATCAAAAGAACCTTTTTTTATTCATGATATTTGGCATGAACTCTATTTTTATTTACCTGTTTTTTGAAATTGTAGGCGCAAGATGGTTTACAGGCTATGTTTTCGATATTACTAATGGCTTATTCGCAATTATTCATTTTCCAAAAATAGCTGCAGAAATATTAGGATCATTGGTAGTATTTGCTTTGGAAGCGGGCATGCTTTATTTTTTATATCGCAAGAAAATATTCTTTAAATTATAATTTTTAAAGGTGTTTTTACAAATAACATTAATTAAACTCCTATTGAAGGGTTTTGGAATTGATTACTTAGCAGATGCCTGTAAAAAAAATTATTTCGTTCTTAATTTTTTCATCAGAAAAAGTTAAGTTGCTATATACTTATACATAAGTTTTTATAGATTATTAAGAATTATACAACCTATGGTAAAAAAATTTCTATTGCTGCCAACAGCCTTATTACTTTCTTTTCTTTTTCTATCTTCAACTACGTTTGCATTGCCATCTAAAAAAGCAGCAAAGGGTTTTGTTATTAAAAGAGGTACAAATATTAGCCACTGGCTTTCTCAAAGTGAGGCCAGGGGTGACGAAAGACGAAATTATTTTACAAAAAAAGATGTGAAATACCTGGTCGGCCTCGGCTTTGATCATATTCGCATTCCTGTAGATGAAATGCAACTGTGGCAGGAAGACGGAGAGCAGGACAAAGAAGGATTTTCACTTTTGCAGCAGGCGCTTGAATGGTGCAGGGAATATAATCTTAAGGCTGTTGTAGATCTTCATATTTTACGCTCCCATCATTTTAATGAAAAGGAAAAACCGTTGTGGACACAACCTGCTGCGCAGGAACGTTTTTTTCAATGCTGGCGGGATTTATCAAATGCACTAAAAAAATATCCTGTAGCAGATGTCGCATATGAACTAATGAATGAGCCGGTAGCAGATGACCCTGAAGACTGGAACAAACTGGTTGAAAAGGCTGTGGCAATTATTCGCAAAACTGAACCGAAGCGAAAATTAGTTATCGGATCTAACCTTTGGCAAAGCCCGGACACTTTTGACAAATTACGTATTCCAGAAAACGATGAAAATATCATC
The DNA here is from genome assembly GCF_000374045.1 of Segetibacter koreensis DSM 18137. Classification (GTDB taxonomy): domain Bacteria; phylum Bacteroidota; class Bacteroidia; order Chitinophagales; family Chitinophagaceae; genus Segetibacter; species Segetibacter koreensis. The sequence goes on from NZ_KB893370.1 coordinate 236,404, forward strand.
CTGAGCTTTCATATGTATGAACCATTTTTGCTAACGCATCATGAAGCATCCTGGACACGTATTAAAGACTATAAAGGACCGGTAAATTACCCTGGTGTAATTGTGAAGGAGGAAGACCTAAAAAATTTGCCCGACAGTTTAAGGAAAGAGATCTTAAAAAATAAAAATTATTATACTAAAGAAACGATAGCCGCACATTTCGCTAAACCCATTGCTATTGCGAAACAATACAAACTGCCTCTATACTGTGGAGAATGGGGTTGTTTAACCACCGTGCCGGATGCCGCACGTTTTCAATGGTTTCGCGATGTAAAATCGGTTTTGGAAGAAAATAACATTGCCTGGGCAACATGGGAGTATAAAAGTGATTTTGGCATAATCAACAAAAAAGGGCAGGAAGAAAAAGAATTAATTCAGATTTTAATGGGAAAATAGATAATTACCGTTGAAACCCTTCGCTAAGATCAAATAGTTTCTAAAGTTTGCAACACCCTTGTAAATGAATAATCTTCATTTTATAATCGGTAAGGTAATTAGTTATATGATAACTTGCAGTTAGATAAACAACCGCACCAAAAGATGACTTTACCATTTGATGACCTTGTGAAAAAGATTAAGGGCGAATTATATTTTTCAGATACCAAACGTGATAATGCTATCAGGATGGTTTACGCAACTGATGCCTCCGTTTACCAGGAAAAACCTCTTGCAGTTGCATTGCCAAAAACGGTGGAAGATGTAAAGTCACTGGTACATTTTGCCAATAAACATCAACTAACATTAATACCGAGAGCAGCAGGAACCTCGCTGGCAGGGCAGGTAGTAGGAAATGGAATTGTGGTGGACATTTCAAAATACTTCACTTCTATTTTAGAGGTAAATCAGCAGGAGAAATGGGTAAGAGTTCAGCCCGGTGTTATTCGTGATGATCTGAATGTTTTTCTCAAACAATTTGAGTTAATGTTTGGCCCTGAGACCTCCACGTCCAACCGTGCAATGATTGGCGGTATGATCGGGAACAATTCGTGCGGCTTGCATTCGATCATTTGGGGAGATACAAGAGCAAATCTGCTGGAAGTGAATGCAATATTATCTGACGGGTCTGAAGTGGTTTTTAAAGACTTAACAAAAGAGGAATACGAGGACAAATGCTTACAACAAACACTTGAGGGAGAAATATACAGATCTATAGAAAAAATGATGCGTGATCCTGAAAAACAGGCGGCCATACGGGAAGGTTTTCCGAAAGCATCTGTTAAACGCCGTAACACAGGCTATGCATTAGACTTCATACTTCAAATGTTTTCTTCAGAAAAATCTTTTAATATCAGCAAACTGGTAGCTGGTTCAGAAGGTACACTTTGTTTTATAATAGAAGCTAAGCTTCAATTGCTTGATCTTCCTCCTTCTAAAAAAGGCGTAGTAGCTATTCATACAAATTCTATTAATGAAGCCTTAAGAGCTAACCTTGTTGCGCTTAAGCACAATTGTATGGCATCAGAGTTAGTAGACGATATTATATTAAATTTTACCAAAACAAATATAGACCAGTCTAAAAACCGCTTTTTTGTAGAAGGCGAACCAAGAGCCATATTAATGGTAGAGTTTTTTGATAAAACGGATGAAGGACTTTTATCTAAAGCAAATACTTTTATACAAGCCTTGAAGGTAGAAGATTTAGGATACGCATATCCACTTTTGCTGGAAGATGATACAAACAAGGCATGGGATCTCAGGAAAGCAGGATTAGGATTGCTACGTAACGAGCCCGGAGAAGCACAACCGGTTAATTTAATTGAAGATTGCGCAGTTGATGTAGAAGACTTGCCCAACTACATCAGCGAAGTAGAGGCATTACTGCAAAGGCACGAGGTTAAATATTCAATGTATGCACATGCCGGCGCTGGAGAGTTGCATGTTGAACCGATGGTCAACTTAAAAACAACTGCTGGTAAAAACCTTTTCAAAACTATTTTACAGGAAACCGTTATTATAGTTAAAAAGTATAACGGATCATTAAGCGGCGAACATGGCGATGGTCGCCTACGGGGAGAGTTTATACCTTTTATAATGGGCGAAAAAAACTACGCATTATTCCAGGAGATAAAACATTTGTTTGATCCTCAAGGCACATTTAATAAGGGCAAAATTGTTGACACACCCAAAATGAACGAGTTTTTGAGGTATGAGCAAGATAAACCCCGAAAGCACATTGAGACAACATTTTCTTTTACAAAAGAGGAAAGCATTTTGCAATTAGCAGAAAAATGCAGTGGTTCAGGTGATTGCCGTAAGACGCAGGTAACAGGCGGAATAATGTGTCCGAGTTACATGGCTACGCGTAGTGAAAGGGATACAACAAGAGCAAGAGCGAACATGCTGAGGCATTTTTACACTAGCATAGAAACCGAGAAATCAGGTGAATTATATAGCGAAGTACTGGATGTACTGGATTTGTGCATCTCCTGTAAAGGGTGTAAGTCCGAGTGCCCCTCAAGTGTTGACGTCAGTAAGATGAAAGCCGAATTTTTGCAACAATACTATGACAGAAACGGCGTACCTGTCCGTTCAAAACTAGTTGGAAATTTCAGTAAACAAATGAAGTTAGCGTCAATAGCTCCATGGGCTTATAATAAAATATTTGGCACCCCTTCACTCAGGCGAATTGCCAATAAAACAGTAGGTTTTCATCCTGATAGAACAATGCCCCTTTTATCTAAAACCACCTTGCAAAAGTGGTGGCAGAAAAGAAACCGCCAACCTTTGATGGGGGGTAAGGAAAGAGCTCCCACCAGGGTATACTTGTTTTGTGACGAGTTTACAAATTATAATGATGTAGAAATCGGGCAGAAACTAGTCATGTTGCTGGAAAAGCTGGGATATGAAGTAATAATACCGAAACATGTTGAAAGTGGAAGGACTTATTTATCGAAAGGTCTGGTAAGAGAAGCAAAAAAGATTGCGATTACGAACGTGGACCTATTGAAGGATAAAGTAAATGACGAGATACCAATCATAGGTATTGAGCCTTCTGCTATCCTCACTTTACGTGATGAATACTTAGATCTGGTTCAACCAGAACAAAGGGATGATGCTAAACAAATAGCCAAAAACACCTTCCTGTTCGATGAATGGTTTGCAAGGGAAATATTGCGAGGAAACATTAGCAAAACATCTTTTACGAGTGAGGCAAAGCAAATAATTCTACATGGGCATTGCCATCAAAAAGTTCTATCATCAACACAGTACACCCTCAAATGTCTTTCATTGCCTGAAAATTATGAAGTGCAGGAAATTCCCTCCGGTTGCTGTGGTATGGCCGGTTCATTTGGGTACGAAGAAGAGCATTATGATGTAAGTATGAAAATAGGAGAGCTTGTTTTGTTTCCTGCCATCAGAAATAAGTCTCAAGCTGTTATTGCAGCAACAGGTACCAGCTGTCGTCATCAGATCAAAGATGGTACAGGAAGAATTGCAAAACATCCCATCGAGATTTTGTACGAAGCCTTGAAATAAGAAACAGCGTTGTTATTAAGTGAAGAATACCTTTTGGCACAAGAGTGTGCATAGTCGTTAAAGCTGTTTTATAAGAAGGCCAAGGATCTTTTTAACATGGAAAATGTAAAAAAGCTTTTTCATTTGCCGGTATCACAATCAGCACCTGACAATTTCACGATTGGCGTTAGTTCAACTTTTCGGAATTCTACTTCAGATCCTTCAGCTTGCAGCGCAATCTGTCCTTTTGCTGCAGTACAGTTAAAGCCACAGTTTACCAAATCGCCATTAACCCAAACTTTAATTGAGTTTTTTACACATTCTATAATCATGGTATTCCACTCTCCTACCGGCTTTTCAGAACCATCTGTCAAATTTAATATTCTGCGTTTTTTATTTCCGTTTACGCCCCATTCTTCCTTGGGCCCTCGCCGTTTTTCCATTTCCGGAACTGAAATATCTTCTTCTATACACCAGAAATCACCTGCATTTTGTGTCATCATTTGCACTTCTATAGATTTTGGAAACATTTGATAAAGGGCCCTCGGAGTGGAGGCATGAACAAGCACACCGCAATTGCCGGGCACACCTGCAAAACGGTATTCTACCTGTAGTTTGTAATTCTCGTATATAGCATTTGTAATAAGATGACCTCCCGGCGTTCCCATACTTACCAGCAAACCATTCCGAATAATAAAAGGACTTTTTATTGACGTATTTGTATCCATAGCCGGAACATCTGCATGCCAGCCAGTGAGATCTTTGCCATTAAAAAGGCTGATACTTTTAGGTTGATGTGTAAACGAAAGAATCGAGGGAAGGATTATCGTTAATAAAATCAGCTTTTTCATATGCTTATCGTAAATGTATTAAAGTGAAATATACGACAAGATGAGGGTAAAGTGCTTTATTGACTTCAAATCCGTAGCATTTTTTTGTAAGTTTATTCTTTGTGTTCCGGGATTTAAAGCCTCCTTACCTATCAACGACGGCTTATACATATGAATTCATTTTGCTTCCATGCCAAGTTTTATTCCTTCTCCTTTGGTAAATGGCCATAAATCTTTTAGATTTGATTTCGAAGCTGCCATATTTACCAGGATAGAAAGTTAACATCTTGTTTTCGTTCCTCTTACTTATTGGCCTATTCTATATAATCTTTATAATCTTTTTTAAACTTAAAACGAATGATAATAAAAAGGGTAAAGCATAATAGTAAGGGTACACTTAAAATTCTGGGAGTTTTGCTAATAGGTTTCGCTTCCTTTCAATTTACCCGATCAGATCCTGCTACTTTACAAATAAAAAAAGGTGCTCACATTATCCTTGTTGGCAATAATCTTGGTTCTCGAATGATGAATTTTGGTCATTTTGAAACGGAAATGCAGCTTCGATACCCTGACAGTATGTTGTATATCCGAAACATGTGTGACGGAGGAAACACGCCCGGCTTCAGACCTCATTCAGGCCGTCCGTCACCCTGGGCCTTTCCCGGCGCTGAAAAATTTCAGACAGAACTTGCCCGGAACTCAGATAGCCAGGGAGATTATGAAACACCTGACCAATGGACTGCCCGGCATAAAGCAGATATCATAATAGCATTCTTTGGGTTTAACGAATCTTTCCAGGGAAAACAAGGGCTCGAAAACTACAAAGCCGAGCTGGATGCCTTTATTAAACATACCCTAAGCCAAAAATATAATGGAGTAACAACACCGCAACTGGCCATTGTTTCTCCCATTGCCTTTGAGGATCTTTCTGCTAAATATGACCTGCCAAATGGTAAAAAGGAAAATGAAAACCTTGCCCTTTATAGTGCGGCTATGAAAGAAATTGCAGCTAGAAACAAGGTTCATTTTGTAGATGCTTATTCCCCATCGAAAAAATGGTTTGAAACAACTAATACACCTTTAACCATAGATGGCTCTCAACTTACCGATTCTGGTTATGCTAAGTTCTCTACACTGCTTAGTGACGAGGTGTTTGGCAAGGCAGAAGCCAAAGCGGAAGCGCATCGTGATCTCGTACATGCTGCAGTAATGGAGAAAAACTGGATGTGGCACAATGATCTTAAAATCCCCAATGGCGTTCATGTTTACGGCCGCAGGTTCAATCCTTTTGGACCCGACAATTACCCCGCTGAACTTACAAAGATCCGCCAAATGACGGCGATAAGAGACGAGGCAATTTGGAAGGCGGCAAAAGGAGAAAAAATGGATCTTGCGGAGACAGACAAAAAAACACTGCAGCTTCCCCCCGTAAAGACGAACTATAATCCAGAGAAAAATGGCAGCCTGGAGTACTTGTACGGAGAAGAAGCACTAAGTAAACTGAAAGTAGCCCCGGGCTATAAAATAGAACTGTTTGCTTCGGAAAAAGAATTTAGTGATTTGGCAAATCCTTGCCAGTTATCCTTTGATAATAAAGGCCGTCTTTGGATAGCTACCATGCCAACTTACCCTCATTGGAAGCCGGGCGATAAAAAGCCAAACGATAAGATCATCATTTTGGAAGATACAAATGGTGATGGCAAGGCTGATAAACAAACTACTTTTGCAGATGGCCTGCATCTTCCAGTCGGTTTTGAGCTGGCCCCGGAGGGTGTTTATGTTTCGCAAGGGACCAACTTTGTGTTACTTAAAGACACAACGGGCGATGATAAAGCTGATACAAAAGAAATTTTGCTGAGTGGTTTTGATGATCATGATACACATCATGCCCACCATGCTTATACTGTAGATCCATCTGGGGCTATTTATATGGGTGAGGGTGTTTTCCTACATACTAATGTGGAGACTTCTTACGGCCCGGTTCGTGCTACAAATGGAGGCTTTTACCGTTACAATCCACAGCGGAGACAGCTCGAACGTACTGCCCAACTGGCTATCCCAAATCCGTGGGGAATTGCTTTTGATGATTGGGGTCAAAACTTTTTTGCTGAGACTTCAAGTCCTGATGTTAGATGGATGATGCCCGGTACTATTAAACCAAGATATGGGGTATCCTCACCTAAATCAGAAAACCTGGTAGAAGAAAAACATCGGGTACGTCCAACTTCCGGTCTTGAGTTTGTTTCAAGTCGTCACTTTCCTGATGATGTGCAGGGAGACTTTCTTATAAACAATACCATAGGTTTTTTAGGAACAAAAGAACATACGCTTGTTGATAATGGCACAGGGTATAAAAGCAAACACCGGCAAGACCTTTTGGTATCAGAGGACAAAAATTTCCGGCCGGTCGATATGGAATTTGCCCCGGACGGCTCCTTATATGTCGTTGATTGGCATAATGTGCTAATTGGCCATATGCAACATAATGCGCGTGACCCATTACGGGATCATGTGCACGGACGAATTTACCGCATCACCTATCCATCAAGACCCCTGGTTACACCCGCCAAAGTGGATGGGGCAAGCATAGATGAACTCCTGGATAATTTAAAGCTTCCTGAATACCGCACTCGTTACCGCACTCGTCGTGAACTGCGTGGTCGTGAAGCATCTGATGTACTTTCTCATCTCAACACCTGGGTTACTAATCTTGATAAGAAAGATGCGGGGTATGAGCATAACTTGCTTGAAGCACTTTGGGTAAGCTGGGGACTTAATAAAGTTGATCAAAAGCTTCTTCGACAGTTACTGCATGCAAAAGACTACCGGGCCAGGGCGGCGGCAGTCCGTGTGCTGCGATATACCGGTCACCAGGTACCTGAGCAGGCAAGCCTGTTAATGCAGGCAGCAAAAGACATACACGGCCGAGTTCGCCTGGAGGCAATCGTAGCAGCTTCCTGGCTAGACAAAGCTAAGGGGCTTCCCATTGTTATAGAAGCTGGTAAGAAGCCGCTTGACGAATGGATGCGCCCATCTTATGAGACAGCCATCGCCTATTTGAATGGGCATGAGGTGAAAGAGAAAAAAGAAGAGATAGTAAAAACTGATCTTAAAGGAGCTGAACGTGATCTTTTCAACTTGGGAAAAGTAATCTATAACCGTGAAGGCTTTTGTAATACTTGCCACCAGCCCGATGGAAAAGGTCTTACCGCATCCGGCTTTCCTCCACTCGCTGGAAGCAAGTGGGTGCTGGGAGACCAGGAAAGGTTAATAAAAATTGTTTTAAAAGGACTGTATGGGCCTATTGAAGTACAGGGAAAAAAATATCCGGGGCAGGTACCTATGACACCTTTCGGCGGCATGCTCAAAGATGATGAAGTTGCGGCTGTAATAACTTATGTGCGAAACTCTTTTGGCAACAAAGCATCTGCTATTTCTCCAGCCAAGGTAAAACAGGTACGAGCTGCTACAAAAGATAAAACCGGTTTCTATTCACCTGAAGAATTGCTTAAACAACATCCCCTGGAGAACAATAATCAATAGTTATTATCAATGTCATAAACCCTTGTCAATTTTATAAGTTCATGAAAAATTTTAGAAGTATTACTTTCTGTTTTTTGCTGTGTTTTTTCCTGCATCCTGGCTTTTACTCCTCTGCCCAAACAGGAGCAAGTTCGAATGCTAAAAATCCCTTGATCGTATTTGTTACCGGCGATCATGAATATAGCGGAGAAGCAACGCTTCCAATTATTGCTGCGGAATTAGAAAAAAATTATGGATTTCGCACTAAAGTCCTAAAAGCGTTTCCTGATCATAATTCGGAAGAGAACATTCCTGGATTAGAAGCTTTGCAAGAGGCAGATGTCGCCGTATTTTTTCTAAGATGGCGCCGGCTACCTGCCGAGCAGGTAAAATATATTGAAGATTACTTAAAGACAGGTAAACCTGTCGTTGGTTTCCGTACCACTACTCATGCTTTTAATTATCCCAAAGGACACGAGTTGGAGAAATGGAACTCTTTTGGTGAGCTCGCCTTTAATGCTCCACCAGGATGGGGTGGTAAAGCAAATCATACCCATTACGGCCATAAGTCAACTACCGATGTAAGTATCATTCCATCGGCTGCTAAAAACCCAATTCTTACAGGCGTTGATAATAATTTTCATGCTAAATCATGGTTATACAAAGTGTTACCTGATTATCCCACTAAAGGGTCTACCTGGCTATTGATGGGACACCCTATTAATCCTGATAAAAATGATGCTATTGATAACCCCGTAGCCTGGATGGGACAAAATACTTTCGGCGGAAAGTTCTTTATGACTACTTTGGGCCACCCCGAAGATTTTGACCTCGAACCTTTTCAACGCCTCGTTATTAATGCCATTCATTGGGCAGCAGGAAAACCAGTGCCCAAAAAGTGGGCAGGTAAAATAGAAATCAATGTGCCTTACCGGCAATAGCAAGCAATCTTATAATCTCGCTTTTATGAATAAAATTGGATTTAATGTGCTGGCATGGTCAGCGGTAATTTCAGATGATTTAAAACCTATTGTAGATAGGCTAAAAACAATTGGCTACGACGGAGTAGAGTTCCTGGTAGGTTCGCCTGACACAGCAGCTTACAGATTGTTGGGGGATTATGTCAAAAATATCGGCTTAGAAGCAACTACTGTTTTTGTGGTAGGAAAAGAAGAAAACCCAATAAGCGAAGTAGAGACCGTAAGGGTCAAAGCACTAGACCGGATTAAGTGGGCTATAGATAGAACGTATGATTTAAATGCTAAAATAATATCCGGCCCTTTTCATTCTGCCCACGCACATTTCGCAAAACATGAGCCTCAAAATAGAGAATATGGATGGAGTGCAGAAGTTTTGCACCGTGCAGGTGAGTATGCCGCAGAAGCAAATATTACGCTAGGGTTAGAAGCTGTCAACCGTTTTGAATGTTATTTATGCAATACGATGGAACAACTGAAACGACTGGTAGACATGGCCGACCATCCCAATGTACAAGCTATGTTCGACACTCATCATGCCAATATTGAAGAAAAAAAATTCTCTCAAGCTATCTCAACAATTGCCCCTGTACTTACACATGTACATATTAGCGAAAACGACAGAGGCACACCTGGTGATGGACATGTAGATTTTGATGATGTGTTTTCTAAACTAGCAAAAATAAATTACCGGGGTTGGCTCACTATCGAAGCGTTTTCCCGTAACGATCCGGATTTTGCCAATTCTATTGGTGTTTGGCGCGAGTATTCTAAACCCTGGGATATTGCAGAAAGTGGTTTGAAATTTATTAAGCAAATGTGTACTAAGCACAAATAGAGGACTATTTGTTGAAAAAAATTTATTAGGGTTACTTTTTCAGGAGGAAAGAAAGGGGGCTGAGATAGAAATCCCGCCCCGTTTTTATCCAATATTCTATGAAAAACCAAGTGTAAGAGTGATGGTTTCTTAAAAAGGTTGCGGGCAATTTTACAAATTTTTGTACAAGCGCATATTTGGCAGTAACTTAAGCGGTAATTATATAATAATCGACTATTTAATGAACGGTAATTACCGCTGACCTTAATGGTGTTGGAAATGGTGAATATAATCACAGAAGAAGTTTGTTTTTCTAGATTTACATCCAATTAAACCCATTACAGAGGAATATTTCCATGTTTCTTTCTTGGCCTTTTCACTACTTTATTTTCCAGCATGGCAAATGCTTTGATCAGTTTTTTCCTAGTGTCTTTAGGTTCAATTACTTCGTCAATAAATCCTCTTTCAGCAGCCAGGTAAGGAGTGGCAAACTTTTCGGCATACTCAGCCTCTTTCTCCGATAACTTTTTAGCAGGATCTTCAGCTTCTGAAATTTCTTTTTTGAAAATAATCTCGCTCGCACCTTTTGCACCCATTACAGCAATTTCTGCCGTGGGCCACGCATAATTCATATCTGCACCAATGTGTTTGGAGTTCATCACATCATATGCTCCGCCGTATGCTTTCCTCGTGATCACTGTTATGCGGGGAACCGTGGCTTCACTCAATGCAAATAAAAGTTTAGCTCCGTTAGTAATGATGCCGTTCCACTCCTGGTCTGTTCCAGGCAAAAACCCTGGCACATCAACTATCACAAGCAATGGTATATTAAAACAATCGCAAAATCTAGTAAACCTCGCTCCTTTTTTAGAACTATCAATGTCTAATACACCTGCAAGTATCATGGGTTGATTAGCAACAATTCCGATACTTCTTCCGGCTAACCTGGCAAAACCTACCACTATATTTTCCGCGTATGAATTATGAATTTCAAAAAACGAGTCAGTATCACAAATGCCGGCAATGACAGCCTTTATATCATATGGCTGATTAGTGCTTTCAGGGATAATTGTTTCCAATACTTCCCTTGTTTCATCCCCCAAAGTGTAAGGATTTTTCAAAACGGTATCTTCGCAATTTTGCGGAATATAACTTAACAGCTTTTTCACCTGGCCGATGCAATCCATATCATTGGCAGCAGTAAGATGAGTCACACCAGATTTAGTGGAATGAGTTGATGCGCCTCCAAGCTCTTCAGAACTTACTTCTTCATGCGTTACTGTTTTCACCACGTTTGGCCCCGTTACAAACATATAACTGGTATTCTCCACCATTATGGTAAAATCAGTCATAGCAGGAGAATATACAGCTCCACCGGCACATGGCCCCATGATGGCAGATATTTGGGGAATGACCCCCGACGACTGAACATTGCGATAAAAAATATCAGCATAACCACCGAGAGAACGTACTCCTTCCTGGATCCTTGCACCGCCAGAGTCATTTAGGCCAATCATAGGAGCTCCTCCTTTCATAGCCATATCCATGATCTTACAAATTTTCTCTGCATGCGTTTCAGATAAAGCTCCACCAAAAACAGTAAAGTCTTGTGCAAAAACGTATATGAGCCTTCCGTTTACGCTGCCATAACCGGTAATAACACCATCCCCATAATACTGTTGTTCCTCCATCCCAAAATCTTTGGTGCGGTGTAAAACCAGTGCTCCTATCTCTTCAAATGAACCTGGATCCATCAATAAATTTATTCGTTCTCTTGCGGTAAGTTTTCCTTTGCTATGCTGAGTATCGATCCTTGCAATTCCTCCACCCAATTTGCCTTTTTCAATCTTTTCTCTTAGTATTTCGACCTTTGATTTCATTTACAAATATTTTTAAAAACCGCAATAATCTGTTTAAGTTATGCCAATCTTCTTTTCCAACTGGTGGTTTTGTGCTCTACCGGTTTCAGTATTTTTTGTTGCTCAAGCCAGTATTTCACACCTATTAAAGCAGCCGCTTCAGCATTTGCTTTTTGCTTTTCTTTTATGAGTTCCGGTGTGTAATGATTTTTTACAAAATGAGTATCAAACTTTCCCCTAATAAAAGCTTCGTGTTCAAAAACAAAAGTGCCAAACGGCAACGTGGTTGACAAGCCTTCAATCTTAAAATTTTTAATGGCCATTTTCATTTTTTGGATAGCTTCAGTTCTGTCCTTGCCATGGGTGACTAATTTGGCTATCATAGGGTCATAATAAATAGGAATTTGCATGCCTTCTTCGTACCCATCATCTACTCTTACGCCCTCACCTTGTGGTTTTATATAAGTTGAAAGAGTGCCGATAGATGGTAAAAAATTATTCAGGGGATCTTCTGCATATACTCTCAATTCTACTGCGTGGCCGTTGATAGCCAGATCGTCTTGTGTAAAACTTAATTTTTCACCCCTTGCAATTTTTATTTGCTCTTCTACCAGGTCAATACCAGTTATCATCTCAGTAACAGGATGTTCTACCTGCAACCTCGTGTTCATCTCAAGAAAATAAAAATTCATTTTATCATCCATTAAAAATTCCACGGTGCCGGTACTTGTATAGTTACACGATCTCGCTACCATGACGGCAGCTTCACCCATTTTCTTTCTTATTTCGGGAGTCAGTATAGCGGAAGGGGCTTCTTCCACTACCTTTTGATGCCGTCGTTGTATACTACACTCCCGTTCAAACAAATGAACAGTATTTCCATAGTTATCAGCCAGCACCTGTATTTCAACATGCCTGGGCGAGGTTACATACTTCTCAATAAAAACAGAACCATCGCCAAAAGAAGCCTCAGCTTCACTAATTGCTCTTTGCATTTGTTCTTCAAAATCAGCGTCTTTTTCAACGATCCTCATTCCTTTGCCGCCGCCACCTGCTGATGCTTTAATTAGTATGGGATAGCCGATCTGCCTTGCCGTTTCTTTCGCAACAGCAACGTCTTCAATAGCTTTATCGATGCCCGGAACCATAGGAATATTATACTGCTTAACACATTCCTTTGCAGCAAGCTTTGAACCCATTACACGCATAGCTTCAGCACGCGGGCCAATGAAAGTGATTCCCGCTTCTTCAACCTGCCGGGCAAAGTCTGCATTTTCACTAAGAAAACCGTATCCGGGATGAATTGCATCTACAGCCAACTCTTTACAATAAGCAATGATCTTATCCCCATTTAAATAGGAAGAGGCGGAAGCAGGAGCGCCTAAACACACTGCTTCATCGGCAAATGAAACGTGAGGTGAATTTCTATCAGCTTCAGAAAAAACTGCCACGGATTGAATACCCATTTTACGAATGGTACGCATGATACGTAATGCGATTTCTCCACGATTCGCCACTAAAATTTTTTTCATCTGAAATATTTACTTTAAAAGCTTTTATAATTTCCGATTACCTCTTTTTCGAGCTAAACAATCAATATTCATAAAATCTGTATTTTAGGTACAATGCAAACAACAATAGATGCCCAGCTGCTTAAAAACTGTAAATTGTTGGTTATAAATTGTTCGTTATAAATTGTTCGTTATAAATTGTTCATTATAAATTGTTCGTTATAAATAAATTGTTCGTTATAAATTGTTAGTTATAAATTGTTAGTTATAAATTGTTAGTTATAAATTGTTCATTATAAATTGTTCATCCCAAATTGTTTATCGTAAACTGTTCATTGTTCTTTGAATTACTCCAATTCCACTAATACCTGTCCTTTTTCAACAGCCTCCCCTGCGCTAACCGCAACCCGCTTAATAGTTGCGTCTGTATATATCAATATGCTGTTTTCCATCTTCATAGCAACCAAGATTAAGATCTTATCTCCTTCTGACACTTGCTGTCCTTCAGAAACCGCAATTTCAAGTACCAGTCCCGGCATTGGGGCTTTTATCTCTTTTATTTGCTTACCCGCCACGGTACTAAATCCCATTTTATCCAACATCAGGTCCAGTTCATCCTCGATGTGTATATGAAAACTTTCGCCCTCTATTTCTATGGTTTGCATTTTTGCCGATCGATCTGCTTCAATCAAAACAGCGTTCACTGATCGCTGGTTCTTCAACAGGTTAAATACTGTTGGCGATTTTTGAACCAGGTCAATGGCTTCAACCTGATCTTGTGTAAAGCAAAATTCAAATTCATTCACTTTTACTTTATACACCACTGAATTGTTTTCTGACATGGGTGGAGTTTATAGAATTTGTTTAACTCATTAAGATAAAAATGAGAGTAGTATTTATATATGCGAATGTAGTTTTTATAGTAATAAAACGTTGGTTTAAAAATTTTGAGGTCAAGTCTTTTTTATCATCCTTTTTACCTGTCGTTGATGTTGTGATAGGGGTATTGGCAATTCCAGTAATGTAAGACATATGAGGGCAAGAACATGTCACTGGACCTCGCAAATAGAAAAAACCTTAAAAATTTATTTGTTTAAAAATTTCTTTTTCAGGGGAAAACCAACTTAAACACTTTTCCGTATTTTTTTAAAAGAAGTAAAAATTATTACTTGTGATATTGGTCTTATGCTACCTACTATACGGCATTTATTGCAGAACTTACTATTCAATAAATATTGTGAGTTTAAAATACCAAATACAGATTAATAAATGGTGATTTTAGGATCCAATTACAAACAAACTTCTTTTCTCTGATAATTATTAACCTGTTGACTAGCACTGATTTCCCGACTAACCATCCAATTGTTTATTCTTTTTCGGCATTTACTATTTACCCCTTATGACCCTCCTTTGAGGTAAGAAAGCTTTTTAATAACGAAATTAATTTTTCACTTATAAATACCTTTATTATGTCTACAGCAATTTTAACTGACAATGCAACAACAGTAGCCAAAATGTACCAGGCCTTTAGCCGTGGCGACATTCCTTACATTTTAAGCAATGTAGCTGATGATTGTACCTGGATAGGCGCAGGAGAAGGTTCTCTGCCGCAAGGCGGAATGTATATCGGTAAAGATGCAATTCGCTTTTTCAGGCAACTGGAAGAAAACGAGGAATTTAACTCCTTCAATGTCACTTCTATTAATAATATCAATGATGTTGAAGTGGTAGCTTTTGGCGACATGAAAACCACTTCAAAAACAACCGGCAACAAGATTGCATGTGATTGGACCATGCATTGGAAATTTAATGAAGAAGGCAAGGCGGTATATTTTCATGATTTTTTTGACACAGCTGCGGCTTACCTTGCTGAACAAAAAGAAACCCAAACTTCAAAAAAAGAACACAATATTAGTATTGTAAAAAGAGCATTTGAAAACTTTTCAAAAGGAAACATACAGGGTATACTTGACTGTTGCACAAATGATGTAGTTTGGGGCTCGCATGAAAATCTTAGAGTACCTTATGCCAAAACCTTTTATGGTAAACAAGGTGCAGGAGAATTTTTTTCATTATTATCCGAAAGCATTAACTATTTAGCGTTTGAGCCAAAAGAATATTATGCCGATGGCGACAAGGTATTCGTCAAGGGCAATCATAAAGCAACCGTGAAATCAACAGGTAAAAGTTTTGCTCATGATCTGCTTATGGAGTTTACTTTAAAAGATGGAAAAATTTGTTCTTTTTTTGCCTGGGTAGATACCCATGACCAGGCGCAGGCTTTTCAAGCTTAAAAGTTTTTTATTGATAATTCTTCTTTCCAAGTGGGCTTCAGACCAAATTAGTAAGGATTATTATTTTCGATCTTAAATTTATTTGTTCCATTACCTCGTCACGCCTTGGGGAAATTGCATTTATGTCGGGCCATAAAACATTCGTGCTTATAACTAGCCGAGATGAGTGTAGATATGGCCCGTCAATCTCTTACCGCACCTTACCGGCAGCATTTTCTAAAACAACATTAGAAAATGTACCTGTACCAACTTTATCAGGTGAATGTGAGCAGAAGCCAATACCAACATAAAATGGACTATCTATATGCAGCTCGATTGGGTTACCTAACTGGTGCATCGGTTCGCCTTTCATGCTGACAAAAATGGCGAAGGCATCGCCACGCTTTTCTATGCCAATACGATGAGCGCCTTTCTCGTCAACACGCATTTCTTTAAGATTTTGGTTTTTTTCCGGTCGCCAGGCAAGGTGCATCAAACCGGCGACGTGAAGGGCCACCATGGCTTCTTTAGAATGATCCTCGAGGCTTTGGCGTATAATAACTACAACTTTGCGATCAGCGTAGCCGGTAGTATCGGGAAAGCTAACGTCAGCTGCCAGCGATACATCGCCAGACATTTTCTTCCACAGATAACGGAATTCGTCATGGGTATACCAGATATTATAACCGGCAGAGTTGATAATGTACTGTTTGGTAGCAGGGTCATAACTGGATGAGCCGGGACACCAGTGCAGCCCCTACATCGCTCTGACCGTCGAATATGCCTATGGGAGTATTTTCTGTTCGCGCAGGTCGATGGAAATCTAATGGCGGCGGAACTTGTTTATGTGTTGCAGATCCTGGCAGAGCCCAATTCGGCACCTCTACTTTTGAACTTGTTGTTTGTGCCGCCAGCCGATGTGATCGGGCACAAAATACCGTGGAAATCAGCAGGATGAATAAACCTTGTTTTTGGCGAGGATATAATTACAAAAACTATTATTCTTCGTAGTTATTAACTTTATTAACATCTTCATTTTATGTTTTTATTTATATAATCAAATAAACCTTCATTAAAAATAGAGATTATTTACATTCGATATTGACATTTTCATGAGCATCTCTATGATAATGTGTGTTACTCTAAACGTGCTATGCAATTAAATACAATTTAAATGCAACAAGTATTTATTGTGCGAATCCTCCTTGGCTATTGTTGTTAAAACACACCCAAGCTTGGTACTTTAGTGAAAACATTTGAAGTCAAATTTCATTTATTTTTTAAGAAACTTCTGCACCTACCCCATTTGCGCACACCCTAAAAATAGGGACTATCTAAAATAGGGCTGTGATAGAAATCGCAGCCCTATTACCAAAAATTCTAAAAACAGTTGTAAGATGATTAGTTGATGAAAGATTGTTATTACTCAGCTACAGCTTTACAAATTGCTTGTACGTGACCTTATCTCCGCTTACAACTTTTACAGTATACACTCCTTCCGTGAGAGATGAGACATCTATTTGTACGTTTGAATTACTTGTTTGAATTGTTTTCGCTACAACTCCTGACGCAGATATAATTGAAATAGTTGTTGGTTTATCTTGATTTGATAGAACAGTAGTAACCTGTAAAACATTCCTGGCAGGATTAGGGCTAAGTTTCAAATTTATCGCGGCTTTGCCGTCTCCGAATATTAATCTGCTACTTACGATGGTCGTACTATTTATAGTTATGGTTACAGGTGCAGAGGTGCTTGACAATCCCCTTGCATCATAAGCTTTTGCTGTTATTTTGTATTTTCCTGGCTGTGCATTCATCCAATTATAGGTGTAAGGGTAAATGTATTCTGTTCTCAATAAAGTTGTTCCATTATAAAACTCTACCTTACTTATTCTATCGTTTGCATCATGGGCGTCAGCAATTAAGCGGATAGTTGCCGGACTCGTGTAAGTGGTATCATGCATCGGGTTTATAATGGTTACAACAGGTGCTACATTAGAATCTGCTACCAATACGCTTATAGCATTAGATGTAATAATATTGCTGTTTTCATCATATGCTTTTGCGGTAAGCGTATAAGTGCCCGCAGGAACATCTGTCCATAAAAAACCATAAGGAGAAACAGTCTCCGTATGTATCAGAGTTGTATCGCTATAAAAACGAACTTTGGTTATTGTACTACTTACATTAGCAACTAAAGCATTAAGTTTAATTCTTGCAGGTGCGGAGTATTTTACAATATTAGCTGGAATGGAGAGAGTTACAGCAGGAGCTTTGGTTTCATCAGCAAGAAGATAACGAGCTATAATTCCAACAGGACCTAATGCATTACCCCCGCCCACTGCATACAATTTATTATCTGAAATAAGAACTTTTTGTATCGTACCACTTATTGATACTTGTTGAAAATTATTAAATCTCTCATCAGGGGTTCCATCATTATTATAACGTGCAAGAGCAAAAGAAGGGTCATACACCTCATCATAACCTAAATCGCCAACGCTACCGCCTACAACTATTTTTCCATCTTTTTGAATGGCTACACTCCTTGCGTCACTTCCACGGTAATCCTCCAATTCACCGTCGCCTGAAAAAGTACTATCAAGGTTACCATCAGAGTTATAGCGAGCAATGGTAATATGGGGTCCGTATCCGCGATAGCCATATCTCCACTGTCCTGATACTACTATTCTTCCATCTTCCTGGATTGCAACCGCCTCTGCCGAATAATTGTCTTCATCATTTTCATCATTCGGAGCAAAATCAATTGCCTGGTATCCATCTTCAGAAAATGTACTGTCAATACTTCCATCTTTATTAAACCTTGCAATTTCAAAAACATATAAACCACCTACAACTACAATTTTTCCATCCTTTTGCAAGGCAATGTCTTTCCACGTCGTACCTGAATTTATTTTACCCTTAATACCAAAACTCAAATCGGCTGATCCATTCTTATTATAACGCGCAATGCCTGAGCCTGACACCACTATTTTGCCATCGGCCTGAACAGCTACGCTGTTATAATCGCCGGACATTATTTTGCCATTGCTTCCGAAACTAACATCTGGTCGGCCATCGGTATTATAACGGGCAATGCCGCTACCTGCCACTACAATTTTGCCGTCCGTTTCAATGGCAATATCGTTCCAACCGCTTGAATAAACTTTCCCATTTTTCCCAAAACCAGTATCGGGTGAGCCATCGTTATTATAGCGAGCGACTTCCGATCCTGCAACTACAATTTTACCGTCAGCCTGCGCGACAGAACTTGTATAATTAGTAGGATCACTGAAATGTAGTGCAAGGGTTAACTTTCCATCCTGATCAAATGTTTTATCAAGGCTGCCATTGCTGTTATACCTGGCCGCTACGATACGTGAAAGCCCTCCTTTATCTGTATAACCTGCTATGGAAATCGCACCATTACTTCCGATAACGATATTGGTATAGTAGGTGGAGTCTACATCTAAGTCTGTGTTGTACAATAATTTCCCATCACCTGACAGAGTCTTATCCGGGCTTCCATCAGAATTAAAGCGAACAAGTCCAAAAAATTGGTCATACACATTATGTTTTACTGAAACAACTATTTTTCCATCATTTTCAAAAAGTATGGAGCCTGGAGTGTAATCCGTTGTAATCACTCCATTATTGCCGAAGGAACTATCCACGCCTCCAATGCTATTGTAACGGGATATGTAGTCAGGACCACCAACTACAATTTTTCCATCACTTTGTATTGCTACGGTTGAAGGATATGATGGGATTTCAGTTCTTGAAAAAGTGGTATCGTTACTCCCATCAATATTAAAGCGATTTACGGCATAAGGATTATAATCTAAAGCAGCAACCATTTTTCCATCATTTTGAAATGCATATGGAGAATCAAAATCATATAGATTTAACATTACTACTTGTTCTTTACTGCCATCCTGATTATAATATGCAACAACTAATTGATTTCCATTGTAGTTGGAAGTCTCACAAAGCAAAATTATTTTTCCATCATTTAGTATCGTTAGAGACAAGGGGACCTGAGAGTCTCTACCAAAATTTTCAATCTTTTTTCCAAAAGAATTGTCCAGACTCCCGTCGGTGTTATAGCGAACCATCAATACCTCCCTTCCCAAATGACTGTTAACAGAACCTGCCACTACTATTTTACCATCGGGTTGCATTGCTGCATATGCTCCTCCCTCTACCGGACAACAGTATGATGGGTTTAAAGGTAATGGTTTTGAGTAGCCATTGTTTCCATAGCTAATGTCGGGCGAGCCATCAGCATGTATTTTTTTAATGAAAGTTCCAAATTTCTCACCTGGAGCTTCAATAAGAATATACATACTTCCATCTAGTTGTAACATCAATCGTTTTGCTTTAGAAGGAACATCTCTGCCAGATCCAGTATTTGTTTTTACAATACCATTCGCTCCGAATGATGAATCAAGCTGGCCCGGCTGCGAATAAATAATTGCAGAAAAGCAAAAAAACACATTAAAAAGTAAAAGGTATTTTTTCATATTCAGGCTTTTTTGTTAGTGAAGAGTTGATTATAATGCTGTTTGTTTTTACTATTTTTTATTGAAAATTAGTGACTTTACTTTTCACAGAAGTTACAGTATTAGGTATTGGTAAACAATGTAATACACTCGAATTTTTGAAAAGCATGAAAATTGGTGGAGGATATTTTGAAATTGTCAGGAACTGCAATAAATTAAAAATAACATTATCGCAATCAATTGCATTAAATACCAACTTTTTCTATAGATAATGGAAATAAACAGTTCATTCAGTGATTACGATAAAAGATACTATTACTCAGTTCAACATAGAATTATCAAACTTATACTGCATCTCTAAAATAAAGAAGTATTTTAAAAAATGCAAGTAATAATATTTAAAGGAACATTTGTCTACAAGATAAACTTTACTTTAATTAATTTTTATAATAAAAAATAGCCTGACAATTAACTGGGCTTTAAATAAAAAATGAAGAAATACGGTTTTCTTTAAAAATAATTGAAAATGAACACTTACAATTTCACAAACTGCTTATACATTACCTTGTCACCGCTTACAATTTTCAGAGTGTAGACAGCACTTGCCAGTGATGAAACTTCCAGTTGTATAACCTGATGCAGATTTACATGTTCTGTTTTCATTACAACTCCTGCTGCAGATATAACTGATATTGTTACAGGCTTACTTTGGTGCAAACCTTTTGTATAGATCTGTAAAATATTATGTACAGGATCAGGACTTACTTTCAGACTTAGTTGCCCCATGTTAATTTCTTGTTCAAAAGGTCTTTGACCTATTATTGTTGCGTTTGTAAGGGTGATTGTAACAGGTGCAGATGTAGTGGAAAGACCTTTGACATCTGTAGCTTTAACAGTTATAATGTATGTT
The DNA here is from genome assembly GCF_000374045.1 of Segetibacter koreensis DSM 18137. Taxonomy (GTDB): domain Bacteria; phylum Bacteroidota; class Bacteroidia; order Chitinophagales; family Chitinophagaceae; genus Segetibacter; species Segetibacter koreensis. The sequence goes on from NZ_KB893370.1 coordinate 257,100, forward strand.
CCGGACTGTACATTTGACCAATTATAGGTATAAGGATAAATGTATTCTGTTCTTAATAATGTTTTTCCACTATAAAACTCTACCTTACTTATTCTGTCATTTGGATCATGTGCTTGTGCAATCAGACGGATAGTTGCAGGGCCTGTATAAGTTGTATCGTCACCAGGATTTAGTATACTTACTACTGGTGGAACGTTTTCCTCCACTACTGCTACATTGATAGCATTAGAAGTAGTCACATTGCCGCTGTTATCATAAGCTTTTGCCGTAAGACGGTAATTACCTACTGGAACACTATTCCACAAAAAGCCATAAGGGTAAACATCTTCAGTATGCACTAACATTGTGCCGTTATAGAACCTGACTTTAGTTATTTCGCCGTCTTCATCTGTTGCTGTAGCATTGAGTTTAATTCTTGCTGGCGCGGAGTATTTTACAATATTGTAAGGGATGGAAAGACTGACTGTCGGAGGTTTGTTTTCGCTTACTCCATCGAGAAGGTATCTTGCTACAGCTCCAACTCTACCCGGATTTTGGTGATACCCCACTGCATATAATTTATTGCCTGCAATGGCTATATCGTTAATACCTCCTTCACTTTCTTCATCCACCTGTTTTCCACCTTTGCCAAATGTATTGTCTAAACTTCCATTCTTATTAAATCTTGCAAGGAGAAAGTGATCGTTAGATCCCCCAACGACTATCTTGCCATCACTTTGTACGACCACAGTGTTAGCGGTACCAGCGAACGAAGTTTGCTTTCCATCTTCAGAAAAAGTAGTATCAAGGGTGCCATCTATATTATAACGTGCAAGAGCAAAATAAGAGGTGTCACCAGTATTACCTATAACCACTATTTTCCCATCAGTTTGTATAGATACAGCCTTAGCTATATCATGGTATGACCCGAAATCGGTTGTTTGCTTACCATCTTCAGAAAAAGTCTTATCAAGTGTACCATTAGTATTGTAGCGGGCAAGGACAAAATCAGAATTCGGATAAACGCCTCCAGAACCTGCCAATACAATTTTCCCATCATTTTGGATGGCTATAGATTGACAATCAAAATTAGTGTTTTGATTGCTATCTGCAGAAAAAGTACTATCCGGAGTCCCATCAGCATTCAAGCGAGCAACAATAAAACTGCCATACCTGCCCGCCACTACTATCTTTCCGTCCCTCTGTATCGCTATAGAGGCAAAAATAATAGAGGTTTGATTAAATATTTCAAAGGTATTGTCAAGAGTGCCATCGGTATTATAGCGGGCAACGGAAGAATTAAAATCTCCATATCCATCATCATACGTACCAGCCACTACAATCTTTCCATTCTTCTGCACCGCGATTGAAGAAATCGTAAAGTCAGGGGTTTGTTTTGAAAAACTCTTATCGAGGGAACCGCCAGTGTTGTAGCGGGCAAGAGCACCTTGGCTCGCCCAGCCATAGCCTGTGAAGATACCGCTCGGTGAGTTACCGGCCGCTACAATCTTTCCATCACTTTGTATAGCGACGTTGGTATAATAAGTATCACTTACGTGTACAAAATCTTCCAGCTTTCCGTCTTTTGAAAAAGTAGTGTTTAGAGTGCCATCCGCATTATAGCAGGTAACCTTAAAATAAGGAATGTCATTGTACACAGTTCCTGCCACTACGATGCTATTGTCGCTTCGTATTGAAACTGAATTAGGATATGCCCCACCACTACCTACATCCTCGCTCAGTCTTCCATCCTCCGAAAAAGTACTATCAGGAGTGCCATCAGAATTGAAGCGGGCAACACTAAAGTCGCTGCCACCAACTGCTACAATCTTTCCATCAGTTTGTATGGCTACAGAGGTAGCCCAAGGGAGAGCAGGATCAGGAACTAAAATCCCATCGGCTGAAAAACTTTTATCAAGGGATCCATCAGTATTGTAGCGGGCGAGGGTAAGACTTCGGTAATCTTCGCCGGTACCTCCTGCCAATACGATCTTTCCATCCCTTTGAATGGCTATGGAATAAGCAATATCATATGTATTAAAATTAGTTGTTTGCTTTCCATCTTTTGAAAAGGTTTTATCAAGGGATCCATTAGTATTGTAGCGCGCAAGGGCAAAATCGCTTTTGCTTCCTTTAGAGGTAATGCCTATTACTACAATCTTTCCATCCTCTTGTACAGCCACTGATGAAGCACGATCATCGCCGGATGCAAAGTCGACCGTAAGGTTCCCATCACCCGAAAATGTAGCATCGAGAGTGCCATTAGTATTGTAACGGGCAAGGGCAAAATCACCCGAACTCGTTCCTGCTGCTACAATCTTTCCGTCACGCTGTATTGCTACTGATGAAGCTACATCCTTGCCCGGGCCAAAATCGGTGGTAAGTATTCCATCACCTGAAAAAGTGGTATCAACGGAGCCATTAGCGTTGTAACGGCCAAGGGAAAAATTATCATAATCAGGATAATTTCCTGTATAGCCGACTACTACAATTTTTCCATCACTCTGAAAAGCTCCGTGGGCAACTTGAAAATGAATGAATTTCGAATTACCGTTATAACCGTAAGATGAGTCCACAGTACCATTAGCGTGAAGGCGCGTAATGGAAGATGAACTTCCGTCTGAAACAATAAGGTAGATAGATCCATCTTTTTGTGTTAAGACCTGTTTACCGTATGCCCAGCCCGCACTGGTTGATAAACCAAAATCTGCAGTAACTATTCCATTCTTGCCAAATGACGCATCAAGCTGACCCGCCTGAGTGTGGCCGAAGTTTGAACAACTAACAATTGTTGTGATTAATAAAGCAAACTGTTTCATATGTAAGTTTTAATATTTATCGTTTATCAACCTTGCTGTTTTTTTATAATTATTTGCTTCATTGCGGAGAAAAGCAGTATTTACAAAAATTATAAAAACGTAAACGATGCTATATCACGGTCAGTTTAGAAGGGGTTGGAAATGCCAAAGTTGTTCAGGAAGAATTATTTTTAAGAAAAGTAACTTATAAATTTAAACATTTTTTTCAGCTAATGCAAGAAGGAATTTTATAAGAAAAAGTTCTTTTTAAATTTTTCAGTTAATGAGCGATACAATCAGATAAAGCTATCCTGCGTCTGGAACCGCTTGCCTGATTTTTTTAAAAAAAGTACTATTCGTTTTTACTTTAAAGCTTGCCTGAAATACATTTATACTTTCATTCTTTTTAATATTATCTTCAGGTTACTATATGAGAACGATTTAACCGCGGGACAGCACCGTGATTTCTCTAGCAATTTAAGGAATCCATCCTTCACTTTTCAAAAACTCAACAAGACGTGGATCGTTAGCTGACATGGCCGGAAGCCAAATATTCACCCGCTCACGATTCCACCAAAGGCCCTGTGGATTGTTTGGCTTTGCAAACCTATAACGATATAAAACTGCCCTGACATAAAGGGGCGGCTTATTTGCAAAGGGATTGGCAGCAAACAAACTTACAGCGCCGGGATCATTATGAAGAAGTTTTGAGACAAGATTTAATGTCCACGGATATTCATCGGGAGTCGACATAGCTGCAAACCACATTTGCCAGTCTAACCGCAATTGGTAAGGAGCTATTTGTGGTGGACGCTTGTCAAGGGATACGGGCAGACCCTTATAAATATACGGTTTCCAGTTGGCTTTGTCACTCGAGTCTTTATCCGTTGTTCCTTCGAATATTACATTCAAACGTTCCTGTCCCACAGTTCCGAATGCACCATATGTATTTACGAGATCAAAAGGATCGAATGAGGTGTTCATAATTTGGCGCGGAGATAGTATGTTAAACACAGGCTGAATGCTAAGGATTGCGATAACAGTGGTTACAACCCAGGCAGTATTTATCATGGGACGGGATACTTCGGCGCGATTAGCGGCAGCTTCCGCTTTACGAACGAGGCTGTAAGGAAGAAGTTTGCACCAGAAGCCATCATCAAAACACGCTAAAGCAGGAATGATGGTTAACCAGTTTAAAAACGAGAGGTTGCCGCTAAGAAAAATGTTGATCTGGAATAAGACGATAACCGCTCCGGCAAGATGACGTGCCAGTCTTGGCCAGAATACAAACAAAGGAGCAGCGACCTCCGCCAGCCAATTAAACCAGACACCAATTCTCAAACTTGTCCGAGGCAGAAAATGAAACCAACGGCTTAACGGACCCGGTATAGGTTGTGTTTCAAAGTGGTAGTAGAGGGCCGTCCCATTACGCCATATTTCATCACCACGTAGCTTGATCAATCCGGCACCAAGCATGATGCGGCAGATAAGCCAACGGAATAAAACGATAATTTGCATTGGTGGTGCATACCGGGGAAACGGGCGCAGATCAAGTATTGGACAAAGAAAGATGGCGAGAAAACCGGTCTCAGTAAGTTGAATTTCCCAACCGTATCCATACCACTCCTGGCCAACATGTACGATGGACATATAGAGAAACCAGAGAACAGCCAGCAGCAGCGCATTGGCGTAACCTGCGACCACGATGCAGGAAAGCAGGAATCCGATCCATGCAACCGTTAAAAGGGCTGTATCAGAATGCACTAGCCAAAAGACAGATGGCAGGCGCATAAATGCTGCTCCATCTGAACCCAGTGCCTTACTTACATTGTGTAAGTAAATACCTACAGGAAGAAGTCCATCAGAGCCTATCAAAGGAATAACCTGGTTAATTGCAACGAGAAACGCTACTGCGTAAATTACTCCCAGCAAACGAAGGATGACAAATCGAGTAAGCCAATATGTTGGAGAGGCCCCGGGCGCACCAAAATTTCTTTGATATCCGCTATCCATTTCGTTTTTCACTTCCATCTGCGACCTCTTACTTTCCGCGCATAATAATTGTATTAATTTTATTAGTATTTGCAAAAATTGATCCTGAAAATGGGAAGCAAAAAATTGCCATTAAGGTTAGTTTCCGATGTCGGAAATGTGCACTGAATGGGTCGCTACTATGCAGAGAATATGAAATATTACCAGACCTGGTAAATTTCCCGTGAGCCTGTCAGGTACATGTTTGTATACCCTTTCATCTTCTCGTTCATCTTTTTCATTTCTTCACTGTCTTGTTTGTATTTCTCCCAATTTTGTTCATACGCCGTTAGGCTCTCATATTTGCTTACAATCACAACTTTATTAAATTGACCCGTCATATCAGTCATAATGTTGACAAATTCTCCGTTGTTCTCCATTACTTCTTTAAAAAGTTTTGCAAGTTTTGAAGCATTACCTGGCTTGCAAATAAAAATATCATGAACAATGATCATAATTGATTTTTTATTTGAGGTATATAGTTTAAAAAGAGAAAGAAGAATAAAGGTATAAAAAGTTATAAATAAAGACAAAAAGGGCGCAGACAATTGGTGGATCTCAAAAGCTATGTGTTTTTACACTTGTAAAGATTTGGGAATAATTTTTAGAATGTACGAAGACGATTGTTATTATTAATATTGTTGCGATAAACAGGCTTATTAAATTCTTTACCCACAGCCAACATCTCGGGCAAAATTGCTTCCGCCAATTTTGCCTTTAAATCTCAGACTCCATATTGCCGATACAGAAAGTAACAATAAACGATAGTCAATTCATTAATTTATAGAAATACAAAAAAGGTCAGAAAAAGGTTTGAAGAAAAACCAAAAACTAAATTAAGTTGTTTACCGCGTAATCTCACCTGAATTATTCTTTCTGGTGTTTTAAGTTACGCTTAAATGCCGTACTTATCGTTTAACTCTTCTTTTCAAATCATTCATCCTTTGACTTCAAAAGAAGAAGCTGTCCAAGGTGATTTGCTAAATGGTTCGTCCTGTTAACAATAATATTGAGCTTATTCCTGTGGCGTTCTTTTGCAAAGTCCTCCTCCGATACCGAAGTGTGTTTTTGAAACCATGTTTCAGGCGACAAGGCTGAGATTTTATTGGCAAGATTTGTATTTATTTCTTTCCAACACTGACGCAGCATTTGGGTTGTCGGCAACTCTGTAACCTCTTTATCAGGCCTCTCTACAAACGGCTGCCACAATTCTGGGTGTAAAGAACTGCCCAGTTCCAATAAAGGTAATATGCGGTCGTGCACTGCTGCAAGGTGCCCTAATAGATAAATTCCCCTGTTCCTTCCGGGTGCTATTTCCTTCATTAATTGTTCATCAGACAATGAATTGAACAATTCATCTGTCCTTTTTAAATGCGTATTCCATGCATCTAACACCATTTTGATTAAAACAGTTTCGCTTGTCATTGTCTATAATTGTATAATCAAATTTAATTGCTATTTCTTCAAATACTGACTTATGATGTCGCAAATTAGAATTTTGCAGTATTGTCTTTATTGCGAATGTAAAAAGTGAAAGTTCAGTCAATGGGCATCAGACTTTATGATATTGTAAAAAACGGGGGTAAATTGCACTCAAATGGAAATTAAGAACGAGGATTTAAAGATCGAGTTACGAACGCTTACAAAGGATGATTATATAGGTTTAAAAGCTTCAATGATAGAAGCTTATTCAGATTGGGAAGGCGCCTCTTTTTGGGGCGAGAAGGATATTAGTAAACTGGTAGAAATATTTCCAGAAGGCCAGATTTGCCTGGTAGTCAATGGCGCAATAGCAGGATGTGCACTATCACTTATTGTTGATTACGACAAATTTGGCGACAATCATACCTATGCACAAATAACCGGCAACTATACGTTTTCTACACATGATCCCAAAGGAGACGTTTTGTATGGCATCGACTTTTTCGTACATCCTGATTACCGGGGAATGCGAATCGGAAGAAGACTGTATGATGCCAGGAAGGAAATATGTGAAAGGCTTAACCTGAGAGCAATAATAGCGGGTGGCAGAATTCCGCAGTATAAAAATTATGCAGATAAGCTTTCACCCAAAGAATATCTCGACAGGGTTAAAGGAAAAGAAATACACGACCCTACCCTATCATTCCAGTTAGCTAACGATTTTCACGTAAAAAAGATCTTAAAAGGCTACCTACCCGGCGATACTGAATCTCTTGAATACGCATCTCTATTGGAATGGAATAATATTTATTATAATGAGGAGGCTGCCCATATCAACTCTAAAAAATCTATTATAAGAGTGGGTTTGGTTCAATGGCAGATGAGGCCTTTCCCAGATTTGGATTCATTGTGCGAGCAAATCGAGTTCTTCGTAGACGTTGTAAGCGACTATCAAAGTGATTTCATCTTGTTTCCCGAGTTATTCAATGCCCCTTTAATGACTGCCTATAATCATTTAACCGGGGCAGAAGCCATGCGTGAGATAGCTAAATCGACCATTACTTTGCGGGACAAGTTCATTGAGTATGCTATTAGCTACAACATTAATATTATCACTGGTAGTATGCCTTACCTCGACAACGGCACCTTGCAAAACGTGGGTTACTTGTGCCGTAGAGATGGCTCGTACGAAATGTATCAAAAGATTCACCTAACTCCTGCGGAAAAGAATGCGTGGGGGATGGTGGGTGGTGATTCTATTACTATTTACGATACAGACTGTGGTAAGATCGGAATTCTGATTTGTTATGATGTTGAATTTCCGGAACTGCCGCGATTATTAGCTGAACAAGGAATGCAAATTCTTTTTGTCCCTTTTATGACTGACACCCAAAACGGATATACCCGCGTTCGCAGTTGCGCGCAGGCCAGGGCAATAGAAAACGAATGTTATGTAGCTATAGCGGGCAGTGTAGGCAACCTGCCAAAAGTACACAACATGGATATTCAATATGCACAGTCAGCAGTTTTTACGCCTTCTGATTTTTCCTTTCCAAGTAACGGAATTAAAGCAGAGACAACACCTAATACGGAAACTACCCTGATTGCTGATGTTGACGTAGATCTATTAAAAGAACTTCATAGTTTTGGCGCCGTCAGGAACCTTAAAGACAGGAGAACAGATATTTATAAAATAATAAATAAGAGTAAAAAATAGCGCCCTTCCAAGCTTAGTTAGACGCTAAGCGATTGTTTTTCTTTCGCGATTTTTGGTTGCCAGGCTTCAGCTTGTCGAAGCCCTTGTATTTGTTTTGCATTTTTGTACAAACTAAAGCAACTCAGATTAATCATCGTGGAGTTTACGCTAAAGAATCAAAGGGTCGCATTTCGTTCATTGGCAAATCTTTAATCACCTGGCTTTCCAATTGTCGGGAAACTTTCGCGTGCTCTTTTTCGCAGGTAAAAATTTACCTTTTTTAAAATGCAGTAACACCGGCTTCAGCCACTGAATGATCCTGCTCCCCTGAACCTCCGCTAACACCTATAGCTCCTACAACTTTTCCGTCCTTTTTAAGTGGAATTCCGCCCGCAAAAATCATAATCTTACCATCATTAGATGCGTTGATACCAAAAAACTGTCCACCCGATTGCGAATGCATTGCAAGATCCTTGGTAGAAATGTCAAAGGCTCTTGCAGTAAAAGCTTTTTTAATTGAAATGTCAATGCTTCCGATCCATGCGCCATCCATTCGAACGTGCGCTATTAAATTTCCTCCGGCATCAGCTACTGCTATGTTCATTGGTTGTCCTATTTGCGTAGCCTTTTCTTCAGCGGCAGCAATTATTTTTCTTGCGTCATTAAGTGTTATCATTCTATATAATTTTTAAACTGGATTAGAAATTTGTTTGTCGGATAAGCAAACCCACTACGGCAAGCCATCTTACGCCTGCTCTTTATTAAGGAGCAACTTTCGAGTTTATAACCAATACCTTTTCCCAGATTGACTTGTTTTGTTGGATAAAACGCTGATGAACAGGATGAATTGAGTATAGTCTTATTTCTTCTTCATTCCTGTATGTACAGTAATGCATTACATCATACTCCGGCTTTTCGGTGAGATCCCCCTTCACGGTAAAACCGGCACGGTACGACAAAATGTACGGAATGCTGTCCTTTAAATGAGCAAAGCCTCGCATGTGCTGCTCAATTGCCTCGGCGGTGGTGCCAGCTTTAAATTTAAAACAGACAATACGTTGAATAATGCTATCACCTGATAAACCAACATAACTACCCGTTGAAGTAAAAGCCTTTTGATTAAAGGCTGACAGCAGAACCATTACAAATCCTATAGATATTATTTTTTTCATTGCATTTTATTAAGGCAAAAGGTAGTTAAAAATAATTGGAATATAAACAGCAGGTACATTGTTCCACCTGTTGCATTTCGGACACGATCATAACCAGGATATGGAAAAATGACCTGACGTTAGTATTTGATCGGTTGCAGATTTTTAAAAATGAGAATGTTTTCTACATTCAAACGAAGCTGTTTGTAGGACTAGCAGCCGCTACCCTTTCAACCTCCCTCAACACCTCCTGGAAACTCGCCAACGCACTCGCCAAATTCTCGGCTATTTCGTCTGCTAATACACCAAGGGTCGGGAAGGTTATCCAATTCAGCATGTGACTTATCTTTCAACGAGGTAACTGCCTCAGCTTTCTGTCACTTTCTTTTCCTTGATGGAAAGAAAGTAACCAAAGAAAAATCAAGAAAGGAACGATAACGGCCCGTTCCTTTCACTGTTCCTTGATTAAGCTATATTGCTACTGTGACTTCAGCATTTGTTTTTCATGCCTGTTCATTTTTAACTTCTCTAATCTCAAAAGATGTCACCGAATTGTCAAGGCAGATTGCTTCGTCGTCGTGCCTCCTCCTGGCAATGGCATACTTTCTATTTTCAGCTTTTATAGTTGGTTCATCTTTCTTTTCTTTTTTGCTTGTCCAAAAAAGAAACAAAAAAAGACCTCCGAGAATGAAAACGGCCCATTCTCGGATTGGTATTACAATTAAGCTTTTGTAGTACTGTAGTGAAGGGCAGTCGTACCTTGATTTTTTCTTTAAATCCTTATTATCCTACTAATCCCACCAATCCCAAAAATCCCGGTTAAGACAGAAGAAACAAAAAAAGAACCCGGAAAACGATAGCAGCCCGTTTTTCGAATCGTATTTCAATGCAGCTGTAGAATTACTGTGATGAAGAACAGTGTGCCTATCTGGTATAGCACTAAGAGTTTTACTAAATTATAAAAAGGCGACAGTTAATCAGCAGATTGCTTCATACCTCCCAATGACGAAGCAACTAAACACCTTTCAAGCATTTCAACACCTCCCTAAAACTCCCCAACGCACTCTCCAAATTCTCCGCTATCTCCTCTGCTAACACATCAGGATCGGAAAGGTTACCTATGTCGCCAAGCAATTAGTCTTTTAATCAGGTGATGTCTAAAAAAGCCTTATCACGGGCAATGATTTCTTTGTAAGTAAACATCTTCCAACGGCGTTCTGTGTTCTGGATTGGATGCGAAACTATGATCAAAAGACCGCTCTTTAAACAAAACCTTACAAGAATAGCGTTAAAGGTTGGAGTAGATAGGGTACGCCTGTTTTATAAATACCAAGCCAAATAGCTTAGCCAGCCAAAGAATGACAATATGTTTGGTGATGTACAACAACAAGTTGAAAGCGTGAATATTAAAACGTAAATTAGGACTCTTAACCTGCTTTATGAGTACTACTATAGTTCAACCAAAGCAACGCATACANNNNATTGATATGTTGCGGGGAATTGTAATGCTTATAATGGCGCTGGACCATGTTCGTGATTTTTTACACGTAACTGCATCCACAGATTCGCCCACCAATCTTGATACAACTACTCCGCAGTTATTTTTTACAAGATGGATAACGCATTTTTGTGCACCCGCATTTGTTTTTCTTTCGGGTACTTCT
>NZ_KB893371.1 GCF_000374045.1 Segetibacter koreensis DSM 18137
TCATTATATCCAGAGTCGATTTCAAATCCCAAATCTTCTATCATCTTATAATCTAATTTATTAGGCTGTCCTCCAGTAATTAAGTAGTCTCCTACAAATATTGAATTTGCTGCCTTTAAGGCCAAAGGTTGTAGTGAACGCAAATTAACTTCTCTACCGCCAGCAATTCTAATTTCTTTAGATGGATTGACAATCCTAAATAGAGATATAAGTCGCAAGCACTTCATGGGTGTCAATTCATCCATTTCTCCAAACTTTGTACCTTTAATAGGATGTAAAAAGTTAATAGGAATACTATCTGCATCTATTTCTTTTAAGGCAAAAGCCATATCAATGATATCTTGATTTGATTCTCCCATCCCACAAATCACACCAGAACATGGTGAAATATTATTTTCTTTCATAATTTCTATAGTATTTGTTCTGTCCTTATAAGTATGGGTAGTTACAACTTCTTCATGATAGTTTTCACTCGTATTTATATTATGGTTATATCTATCAACGCCAGACGCTTTGAGCTTCTTAGCTTGTTCATCATTAGTTAAACCAAGGCACGCACATATTTTCAGTTGAGGATGGTTTGATTTAATTTCTTCTACTGTTCTACTTATATGATCAATTTCCTTGTTACTAGGTCCTCGGCCGCTCATGACAATGCAATATGTACCTATGTTATTCTCGTGAGCTACTTTGGCTCCGCTAACAATTTGTTCTTCTGGCACTAGAGCGTATCTTTGCTTTTGTTTCATATCTCTAGATTGACCGCAATAACCACAGTTTTCCGGACATATACCACTCTTAGCATTTAAGATCATATTTAATTTCACTTTTTTTCCATAATAATGTTTTCTTAATATATAGGCTTCGTTTAATAAATCTAATGTATCTATATTAGGATTTTCATATATTTTCAATAACCTCTCTTTAGTTAAGGTTTCTCCTTTTAAAATCTTTTCAGCTAAATTCATATTAATCATCCTCATCTAATATATTGTGTAGTGCTTTTTCAAAAATAATAACCATTTTTTAAATTTCTTTATTTAATATGCTTAAAATTGGAACAAAAGTAACAATAATTTCTAAAGCAATGGAACATACTATTTGGTTACCGGTGTAAGTATAGCTATGTAAAAATGCATTAACACCATGATTATCGCTTGAAAATGTTTTATAAATCTTTTGAGAATTTAAAGTAGCAGCTAAAGGTAAATCCCCCCCCCGTAATCGTCTTACCTAGACACATGATATCTAGCGCACCTTTTCATGATTACAAGCAAACATTTCACCACTCTTTCCTATATCTGTATTAGTACTGATAATAAAACTAAGCGTTCTAAATGTAAACTAAAAAAATAAAAATGTTTACATTCGGGGTGAAGCACTCCCATTAAATACAAAAATAAATCTGACATTTATCTAAAAAAGAGAGGCCTTAATTACTAATATTCCAAAAAACAAAAACTTCCTAGAAACTCTTGAAGTTATCGTCAGACTTCTGGTTTGCATTTAACCCTACGTTTAAATAATGGTATGACCAAGAAGGGAAAATATACTTTATATATACTGTTGATGATTTTAGACAAATTTTAAATTAATGAATAATAATTTACTAACTTAAAGTTAAAAATTGAATTTTCTAAAGGTAGTAAGGTATATCTAATGTTCTTCTTAGCAGTACATTAGATATACGTTTATTTGCTGTAAACAGCTAAATAAAGTTACTCTTACGTTCTTTTGATCACGTATCGTAACATCTTTTAATTAAAAAGATAAACTTGAGTGATTTGGTACGAAAAGAATGAGTCATTATGATAGCGAAAAATCATTTTTATTCTTT
>NZ_KB893372.1 GCF_000374045.1 Segetibacter koreensis DSM 18137
GCCTCAATTAGTAGCGGACTGTATGTTGGCAACAACGGTATTTTTGGTTACAACAGTTCAGGCAGTGGAGTATACGGAAGTGGAAGTACTTATGGCGTTTATGGAACAGGAGTTGATTATGGAGTTTACGGTTATACTACTGGCAATTATGGTGTTTTTGGAAATGCAGGAACTGTGGGCGTTTATGGCAATGGGGGCAGTTATGGTATTTCTGGCAATGCCAGTAGCAGCAGTGGTTATGGTATGTTTGGCCAGGGTGGAAGTATAGGTGTGTATGGAAGTGGAAGCTCTTTTGGCCTTTATGGGTATAGCGGTGTACAAACTGCCATCTACGGCTATACCGGAGGAGGAGGTGCAGGAAATCCGACAGGAGTATATGGAAACAATGATTCGTATGGTTATGGTGTAGCGGGCTATTGTCGTTATGGTTCGGGTATTTTTGGTAGCGGAGGTACTTATGCCGGATATTTTGCCGGTAATGTCTACAGCGGTGGCAGCTATTTAGGTTCTGACAGGAAATTAAAACAAAACATTACGAACCTCGAAAGTGCAATGGACGTTATTAATAAATTAAGGCCGAAAGTATATGAGTTTCGCCAGGATGGAAATTTTAAACTAATGAATTTGCCTCAAGGAACGCATTTTGGCCTCATTGCCCAAGACCTCGAGCAGGTACTCCCTAACCTGGTAAAAGATACTAAGTTTGATACGCGAATGGCACTACCCGGTATGAAGATTGAGTCAAACCCAGCACAAACAAAAGCTGCAGCAACACAAGCATCAGAAATAATTGATTTTAAAGCTGTAAATTATACAGAGCTTATTCCTATTATTATCAAGGGAATGCAGGAGCTGAACGTGAGCAAGGATAAAAAAATTAATGATTTACAAAACCAGATTAATAAGCAACAATTGGAAATTGATGAATTAAAAACCTTACTACAAAGTATAACAAAACCAGGAGTAAATATTACACCTACTTCTGCATTTATAAAACAAAATACTCCTAACCCTTTAACCAACAGTACAGTCATAAGTTACTATACACCAAACGATACAAGGAATGCGCAAATTTTAATTTCTGATATGAAGGGCAGTGTGTTAAGGACTTTTAATATTTCAAAAGGGGAAGGCCAGATTAATATGAATGTCGGTGAACTTACTGCCGGTACTTATAATTATACTCTATACGTAAATTCTAATAAAATTGATACAAAACAATTGATAATTGTAAAGTAGTTTGACAAATTTATAAATTGAAAGAGGTCAGTATATTGGCCTCTTTTTTATTTACTGGCAATTATAAAATTTCTTTTCTGCCTCTTATACTTCCTGCGGATGTTTCTGGTATCAAAAGCTGCTTGCTGCATTATTTCAATAAAATATTTTATAAAAGCATTTCTTATTGCTTCAATGAAATCAATGCCTATTAAAATAGGTATTTATACTCTTGCATTTGCTTTTTCAATCTATTAATTTTACAACAGTCATTCTTCGACTTTTTCCAACTCTCCTTTTTCAATCAGAGATCTTTTAAAGATACACCTATGTGTAAACACTATCATTTTTCAACTATTCCTCCGTAAGTTTTTTCTTACTTATGACAAGAGTTAATTGAAACTTCTAAATCATTTATAAATATTTTAATTATGAAAA
>NZ_KB893373.1 GCF_000374045.1 Segetibacter koreensis DSM 18137
TGAAAAGGGATGGAGTGATAATAGAGTAGTATGTGGGGAAAAGTGAAAACTTATTTTTACTAAAACAAGTATATTTATTTTATCATTGAGCTGACATAATTCAACTTATCAGAAGTGGATATGCTTACATATATACAGATGGTATAATAGTGGAGTCGCCTATCTCTCAGGCGTCAATTGGCGTAGAGAGGAGGTGCATATCAATGTTCGAAGCTTTTGTTCACATCACGACCACAGTCATCAGTGGTTGTATCGTTACTTTATTTGCGTATTGGCTACGTAACCGTAACGATAAGTAAATAGGCGACACTAGCCACACCAACAAAAAACCCCTCACTATTCCTAGTAGTGAGGGGTTTGGTGCATATATGCACGAAGCTTTTGTTAAATGTATTATAACACCATAGTGGGTGTAAATGCAAAATATGTAAATACAATCCATATTTAAGAGGAACAAAAATTTAAATTTGGTATATTTAATATAATTATGATTAATGGAGTGATTACACTGAATATTAAAGTGAGACAATGGAACAGCAAAGTTCAAGCTATGCCAAGAATACCAAGGAGTCAAAATAGTAGAGGATATGTGACTTCCTTAATTAAAATTCTTAAAGCAATAGAAAGTGGGAAAGAAAACAATCATATTATGGACTTTGAAGGTAGTAAAAGTTCAAATACGTTAAATCATTATTGTATTAGATTAAGGCCTATAGGGATAGTAGAGCAAAAAAATAGCAAGTGGTATATAAGTGAAGAATTAATTGGATGGAATGATGAAAATATTGAAGAAATAATACCTGAACTTCTCAATGCAAAAGTAAAATATATATCTGAGATGTTGAAGTTTATACAATCACCTAAGAAAATAAAAAGTGTATTAGAAGATGCAAAGAAAACGTATAATATGACATGGAAAGACAATAGTCAAGTTTACGATAGATTGCACTGGTTTATGGATTTAGGGATGGTAGAACATATTAGTTATGAACAAAAGTATGTTCTTACAGAAAGTGGTAAAGCTTTTTTGAAAGAGCATCCACCTGTTGAGAATTCAGAAATTTTACGATTCACATACGATCAAACAGAAGAAGAAAATGAAATTATTATACCTAATTATCTAGAAGACACATATCAATATGAGTGGTCTAGTTATAAAGAACGAAAAAATAACATAGGTTATGTTCCTGGTGGAGTAGAAAATATAGCAAATACCATAAGTGATACTTTAGATTTATCTAGTAATTATGCAGATTTTAATAGTATATATAATTACTTAAAATCAACATATAATATAAGTGAAAAATCCAACGGACAATTCACAACTTTTTTGACTCATTTAAATATTTTAGAAAGAACTGGTGAAAAGACTTATAAAACATCTGAATTAGGAATGGAATTGCTACAATCTGAAAATATAGATTTTAATATAGTATTTATTTTACATAAACATTATAACTATATTTTTGAAATGCTCTTTGTTATAAGGGATAAAAATATGACTGTAAAAGAATTAGTAACAGTAGGAAAAACTAAGTTTAATATGCCTACCGAGTCTATTGACCAAATAAGAAAGAGA
>NZ_KB893374.1 GCF_000374045.1 Segetibacter koreensis DSM 18137
AATTATAACATGAGTGAAAAGAGAGATACAAGAACACGTAATTGGACATTTTTTGTTTATCCGGAATCTGCACCTGAAAATTGGAGAGATGTTTTAAACGAGATGCATATACCGTGGATAGAAAGTCCATTACATGATAAAGATGTAGATTCTAATGGAGAACTGAAAAAGGCTCATTGGCACATACTAATATTATTTGCTTCTAAAAAGTCTTATGAGCAGGTTAGAGAGATTACTTTAAGGTTAAAGGCACCAAATCCTCAAAAGGTTATGGATCTGAAAGGTATGGTGCGTTATTTTGCTCATATGGATGATCCTAATAAGTTTCAGTATAGTAAGAGTGAAATAATAGGTCATGCTGGTGCTGATCCTTTAATATATCTTTCTGCCAATTCTGGAGAGAGATATCAATTAATTAAAGAAATGATTAGTTTTGTTAAAGAAAATGATATTGATGAGATTCAAGACTTAATAGATTATGCTATGGAAAATAGATTTGATGATTGGTTTCCGTTACTTTGTGATAATTCAGCGTTTATTATGAATAATTATATTAAATCTATTAGACATAGAATTAGATGAATTTGAATTAGCTAGCCAAAATGGCTAGCTTTTTGCGTTAGCAAAAATAAAGGGTCTGGGATATAATCCCAGCAAGGGTATTTGCAGAACGAAATGAGCGTTAGCGAATGAAGTGGCTAGCAAATACGAAGCTTGCCAAAACTTTAATTAACTTGTGATATGAGAAATACTTTTGACGAGCAAAGAAATAATGATAGCTACTTCAGTAGCGATTGGTGCAGTTGTAACTTGGATTAATCCAAGTTAACAACCAATCCAAATCATTACTTTCGATATCGTGAAGTCAAAAGGAAATTAAATTACAAGTTAATTGAAGTTTGGATTTGATTTATGGATTTTGGTAATCACATTTTTGATTACTGTTTTTGTATTTAATCTTTGGATTTTTCGAACCTAGGGGGGCAACTACGACCCCCCCTAGGTTGGTCACTGGTCAGAGGTCAAAACTCTGTATCCCTTGCGCCTCTAAGGCTGAAAGGGTATAAATCGCGAAACATCAACGGAGAGTAAGGCTCAACCCGGTTTTTCGATAAAAATGCATAAATTTCTTACACTTTAGTTATAAATGTGTTAGATTGTTTTATAAGGGAATTCGTATTTATAGAAAATTGTTGAGGTGAAAAAATATGGCTGAAAAACAAGAAAAAAAACGAATTATGATAACTTTGAATCAAGAAGTTTTTGAAAAAATAGAAGTTTTATCTAAAGAAACAGGTTTAAGTAAATCTGCTTTGATTACAATGTGGGTTAATGAACAAAAAAAGGCATAAAAATAGTCGCCAGGGCAAATGGCGACTAAGAAATAAATTATACTTATAAGTGAGGTAATTATAACATGAGTGAAAAGAGAGATACAAGAACACGTAATTGGACATTTTTTGTTTATCCGGAATCTGCACCTGAAAATTGGAGAGATGTTTT
>NZ_KB893375.1 GCF_000374045.1 Segetibacter koreensis DSM 18137
TACATACGCTTTCCTGTACGAATATAAAAAGGGACACCAGACCATCTAGAATTATCGATTTCTATTTTGCCTGCGACAAAAGTTTCTGTTATTGATTTTGAATCTACGTTAGGTTCATCTTTATAGGCTAGCACTGTTTCATTATTTATAACGCCTTCATCATATTGTCCTCGTACAAAATTTTGTTTAATTTCTTCTTTTTTTAAACTTTTTAATGATTTTAAAACCCGAACTTTTTCTTTCCTAATATCGTTACTTTTCCTACTAGATGGAACTTCCATTGCAAGTAATGAAACCATTTGTAATAAATGGTTTTGTACCATATCTTTTAAAGCACCACTTGATTCGTAGTAAGTCCCTCTGTTTTCTATACCAAGCGTTTCTGAAGATGTTATTTGTATATTAGAAATATAGTTATTGTTCCAAAGAGGTTCAAATATAGTATTTCCAAATCGTAGACGCTCAATATTTTGTATCATTTCTTTACCTAAATAATGGTCAATTCTAAAAATCTCTTCTTCTTTAAATGACTTTCTTATTTGGTTATTTAATTTTTCTGCAGATTTTAAATCATCACCAAATGGCTTTTCTATAATTACTCTGCTAACCCCTTGTACATTTGTTAATCCAGAATCTTTTAAATTATTGGTTACTGTTCCAAAAAAGTTAGGAGACATTGCAAGATAAAATAGGCGATTCCCTTCTAAATTAAACTCTTCATCTAAGTCTTGACTTAATTGTAATAACTGTTCGTAACTTTCTTGCTGGTTAACATTTTGTTGTTGATAAAATAAATGATGCAAAAACTCATCAATATCTCGTGGTTTTTCAATTTGATTTTTTATTGATAGTTTAACTTGCTGCCTAAATTCTTCAGTAGTTAGTTCATCTAAACCAGTCCCAATAATAGCTATCGACTTTTCAAAATAACCTTTTTGAAATAAATTATATATCGATGGAAATAATTTACGATAGCTTAAATCACCTGTTGCTCCGAATATTGTAATTAAAGCCGAAATGTTTTGTTTCAAAATTAACGCCTTCTTCCTAATATTATTATTTAATATTGTTCACTTTTTAATTTTATATATTTTTAATTATCATAAAGAGAGCAGTAAAAATCTATATTTCTAGATATCTTTACTGCTAACTTTAATTTATTTAACTAAAAATCGCATAATAATTTGAATAAGAATTATTCTTCAGTCCACTGTGTGTGATATACACCTTTTTTATCTTTACGTTCATATGTGTGAGCCCCAAAATAATCACGTTGAGCTTGAATTAAATTAGCAGGTAAATTTTCTGAACGATAACTATCATAATAGTTTATACTTGCAGAGAAACCAGGTGTTGGAATTCCATTTTTTACCGCTATTGCTATAACATTACGTAAGTCATCTTGATAGTTAGTTATAACCTCTTTGAA
>NZ_KB893376.1 GCF_000374045.1 Segetibacter koreensis DSM 18137
ATGAATTACCCCTAAATCTCTAAAAAACCCCCTTAAAATTCAAAATAAAGGCATTTGAAATTTAACAAAATAAAAAAGCCACCAGTTAAAATTTTGGTGGCTTTTAAAATTGTATTAGCAATTTTCAGTATAGTTGAACGACTATTTGGTTTCTTGAATTTATTATAACAAGACCACGCATTTATGCGGAGAAAATTTATTGATGTTGAGGGTTCCGAGGCTCAACGTCAATAAAGCAATTGGAATAAAAATTACAATATTTAAACTTTTTATTTATAAACTAATCCACCGTCTGTTAAAATTGATTGACCAGTTATATATTCTGCATCTTCTGAAGATAAAAATGATACTAAATTAGCAACGTCTTTAGGCTCTTGGTATCTACCTAATTTTATAGCACTTGAAAATTCTTTAAAAGCGTCTCCAGGATTTAAGTTTTCGTCGTATTTAACCATTTCTTCATCGATTCTATCCCACATTTTAGTTTTAGCCACTCCTGGACAGTAAGCATTTACGTTAATTTTATATTTAGCTAATTCTTTAGCTGCAACTTGAGTGTATGAACGAACAGCGTGTTTAGTAGCTGAATATGTACCTAACATTTCGTAAGATTCATGACCTGCTATACTACAAGCATTTATTATTTTACCTTTTGTATTTTGTTTTATAAATTGTTTTGCAGCAGCTTGAATGCCGTAAACAGTTCCAAATACGTTGATGTTAAATAATTTGTTTAGTTGATTTTCGTCTATTTCTAAGAAAGGTGTTACAGCATCTACACCTGCATTGTTAACAAAAACATCTAGTTGATTAAATTCTTTTACAGCAAAATTAACTAGTTCTTCTTGTTCTTTTTGTTTTGAAACATCACTTTTGAAAGATATTACATTATATCCTTTTTCTTTGAATTCTGTTTCTGTTTCTAGTAATAACTCGTTATTAATGTCTTGAACAACGATATTAAAACCATCATTTGCTAATCTTTCGGCTATTGCTTTACCTAAACCACCTGCTGAACCTGTTATTATTGCTACTTTATTTTCTGATTTCATATATTTACAGCCCCTTTTCTGTATGAAATGTCTTTAATAAAAATTGTATTCCTATAAAAAAACTAAAGCAATATTTATGTCTTTTGATTTAGTTTTTTTCTTGTCTCGATAATCATTGGAGGCGAAATTAATATCATTTTCCCATCTANAGGTATATCTTTACCATGAATAGATTCAATAGATTTAAGCTCTCTATATAAACCTTCTTCTTGTAATTTTTAAAATCACTTTGTAAGGTCATTCTACTCTTTCTTTCAGTTCATTATATCCAGAGTCGATTTCAAATCCCAAATCTTCTATCATCTTATAATCTAATTTATTAGGCTGTCCTCCAGTAATTAAGTAGTCTCCTAC
>NZ_KB893377.1 GCF_000374045.1 Segetibacter koreensis DSM 18137
TAACTGACTCATCAAACCTCTTGCTAGATAACCACCATATGACTCACCAACTATAATTATTTTTTCATTTGAGAAATTTTTATTTATAAAGTTTATTAATGATTCTAGGATATCATCGGCACTGATTATATCATCATAATTTGTAGTTTTACCCATACCTGGTAAATCAATATATAATCTTTTGAAATGATTGACATCACACTTTTCTACTAAATTATGCATGCAGAAATGGTCTAATAAAAGACCATGAATATTCAAAATTAATGGTCCGTTACCCTTCACTATTGAAGTATTTTATATTAACATTCATCTAATTTTCAGCCTCAGTTTCTAATAAACTTTTTTTCATTGCCAAGCCACCTCTATATCCAGTGAGTTTTCCATTTTTTCCAACTACTCTATGACAAGGTACAACTATTAGCAACGGATTTTTAGCTATGGATGAAGCAACAGCCCTAACAGCTTTTGGTTGATTTATAGAGTTTGCAACATCACTGTAAGATGCGGTTTTACCATATGGAATTTCTAATAAAGCATCCCAAACTTTCATGTTAAAATTTGAAGACTTTATAAATTGGTCAATACTAAATGTAAATTCACTAATTCTATTTTCTAAATAATACTTTATTTGATTTTTGTAATCTTTCATATATTCATTATCTTCTAAGACAGTAATATTATCAGCGTAATCGTATATTTCATTTTCTACATTTAAAGAACCAACAAAACATAATCCTTTGTCACTGGCATATAGATCAATAAAATTTTCTTTGATAAACAATCTACTATAATAAATGTTAGTCATTGTAGAACAACTCCTTCTCTAATATATATATAACCTTAACATTATTTTGTTTGAAAAACACCAATATCAGCCGTTATAGAAGTTTAAAAGCAATAACAGGATATTAAAATGTGTTATTGTTAATATAGGAGGTAGATATTATGACAAAATTAAATATGACTAAAAAAAGATGGGAAGCAATAAAGAATAATGATAAAAATGAAAATGATGTCTTTATATACGCTGTTAAATCTACAATGATATTTTGCAAACCTTCTTGTAAAGCAAGGTTGCCCAAAAAAGAAAATGTAACTTTGTACAATGATTTTCAAGATGCTATTAATTTGGGGTACAGACCGTGTAAGAAATGTAATCCAATGGGTAAACATACTGAAGAAGAAGAATGGTGTATACAAATAAAAAATTACATTAATAAATATTATTTTGAAGAATTAAATCTCGAAAAAATAACAAAATCTTGTCACGGCTCTT
>NZ_KB893378.1 GCF_000374045.1 Segetibacter koreensis DSM 18137
AAGGATGTTTGCTCAGGGGACTAGGTCGGTTTTTTTGCTTTCGTTTTTCTGTCATCCTATATTGTATTGCTGTAAAGCTATTTTAGGACTATACACAGCTTCCAGCGGAATGGGGTGGTCAATTTCACCGGAATCTCCACTCAGCTTTCTATTTGCAACTAATTTGTTGGTTACAATTGTTTCATTTATCACAGTAATTGTCACATCCTTAGATGTAGCTGATAAACCATTAACGTCAAAAGCTTTAGCTGTAATGTTGTAAGTACCTGCCGGTACATTAGTCCATGAATAAGTATATGGATAAATGTATCCAGTCTTTAATAAAGTTGAACCGTGATAAAACTCTACTTTACTTATTCTGTCATTGGGATCTTTTGCTTTCGCAATTAAATGAATAGTTGCGGGTCCGGTATAGGTTGTATCATTAACAGGATTTATAATACTTACAACTGGCGGTACATTTTCCTCTACTACCGATACATTTATTTATAGTGTTTGATGTAGCTACGTTGCCACTGTTATCATAAGCTTTTGCGGTAAGAGTGTAATTACCTAAGGGGACATTGTCCCATAAAAATCCGT
This sequence comes from Segetibacter koreensis DSM 18137, assembly GCF_000374045.1. GTDB lineage: Bacteria > Bacteroidota > Bacteroidia > Chitinophagales > Chitinophagaceae > Segetibacter > Segetibacter koreensis. Next base: position 583 of record NZ_KB893378.1, read on the forward strand.
AAGGAGATACAGTTTCAGTATGAAGGAGAGTGGTGCCATTATAAAATCGAACCTTGGTTATTCTACCAGCTTCATCAGTTGCTGTAGCATTCAGTTTAATTCTTGCCGGGGCAGAATACTTTACGATGTTGTATAGTATAGAAAGATTTAGAGTTAGTGGCTTTGTTTCTACATAGTCAGAGCCTTGCCCTCGAATATTCGCAGTTACATATATGTTTCCGAAGTGGTCTAAAGCCAGACCTATATTAACAGCGTAACTATAAGTTTTTTCCCAAAGTTGATTTCCCGACTTATCATACTTAATGAAAAACATTTTAGGTTTACCAGTATTGTATGGCGGAACACTGGTCGCGCAACATAGACGTTTCCCCAACCATCTACAGCAATTGAAGGCCAATGGCCCCATCCCCTCTCCGGGTTGTTATACCCTCTTGCCCAAATTTCCGTTCACATCTTGTCATATTTTATTGTGACAAAGTCTCCATAATGTCCTTTGTCAACTCTATAGCCTCTTAAATAGAGATTACCAGAAGCATCAAGGGTGAAGGAAGGAGTATTAAACTCGAGACCATTTCCTACGCCGGTAAACCTTTTTACCCAAAGTTCA
>NZ_KB893379.1 GCF_000374045.1 Segetibacter koreensis DSM 18137
TTTAAAGATCTGACTATTAATAAAATCAAAGCTAAGAAAAGCCGTAAAATTGAGTGGTTAGAGTTCACTTTTGAACCTGAGAAACGCATTCATTCAAAGCGACAACCTGAAATGGCGAATGTAGGTAAGAAGAAACAAAATATAAATCGTGAGATGACGCCAGAATGGTTAGAAAATAAAAAGTATGAACCTATCAAACCCAAAACAACTGAATTTACAGAACAACAAAAAGAAGCGTTTTTAGAGAAAATGAATATAAATGAAAACTATAAGACGAACAAATAAAGTAGGACGTGTTATTTGATGAAAACGGTAAAAGAAGTTTCTGAAAGTTTAAATGTTTCTAAACAAACAATTCACTATCACTTAAAAAATTTACCATCAAATTTAAAAGTTAAAAAAACAGGCAATAAATCATTAATAGATGATAGTGTAATAGCTTATTTAGAGTCGATTTTAAATAAAAAATCGACAAAAGAATCGACAAACAAATCGTCAAGCTTTGACGAAAAATCGACAAAAGAATCGACAAACAAAAAAGAACCTATGAAGACACGTCATGACAGTTATATTGATAAATATATCGCACACTTAGAATCAGAAATTCGACAAAAGAATCGACAAATTGACGATTTAACAATTGCCTTAAAACAAGAACAATCATTGAACTTAAATAGCCAAAATATATTAAGTCATAATGATCCTATAGAAACAGACGATTTAAATACAAAAGAAGAGATTTTTGAGACAAAAACACCAGATCAAAATGAACAAAAACAATCCATTTTCTCTAAATTATTCAATAAAAAATAAGTTGTATATTATAGGACTTATAAGAACGGGTGTAAATTATGGAATCTTTTTTTAAGATATTGGGAAGTATTCTATGGGAATTATCTTACTTTATAACAATCCCAACAGAAAAATATAAAAATATTAAACGAGAGAAAAAGAGGAAATGGATACAAAGAAAAATAGAAATAAGGGATGGTAAAAGAAGAAGATTTACAAAAAATAAATTGAAAAAACTCGTTAAATCTATTCTCGTTAGTAAATAATAATGATTATAATCTGGAAAAAGACATGATTATTTCAATTGAGAATTGTTTGGAATACAAGGTTCTGTTGCAAAGTTGAATTTATAGTATAATTTTAACAAAAA
>NZ_KB893380.1 GCF_000374045.1 Segetibacter koreensis DSM 18137
ATTTATTAAATTGATTGCTTCATTGTATTCATCTCTTAACGTTAGGTCTTTCAGCCTCTCTTTAACTGCATTTTGGACAATTTCAGTAGCTGTTTCTTCTGTTCTAATTGAAGGGATATAATCAATATCAAATTTTTTTTGTATAAAAATAATGCTGGCAAGTATGTTTTTGGGTGAACTTAAAAAGTTCCCATTACTATTTAGCTTAACTCTGCATTTATAAAATAAAGAATCATCATATTGAATTTCTACATAAATTTTTTTGGTAATTTTAGTCTTACTATTCATAGATTTATTAATTTCTATATATTCTTCATCACTTAAATCAAAATAGTAACCAATTTGGATTAAATTATTTTTATCGTCCGAGTCTTTGGTTATATCATCTTCTACTTCTTTACTAGTATTTGAAATTAAATTTCCTCTAGTTCTTATTTTAAAACCATTTTTATTATGTCTTAAACGAACAGCATTGTGATTATGATTAGAAAAATCTTCAAGTAAAGTCCAACCTCTATAAATAGCTCTCATAATGTTAGATTTACCCTCATTGTTTTTTCCAAAAATCACACTATAATTTGATAACTCTAATTTAACTTCATTAATACTTCTAAAATTTTTAATATACACTTTACTTATAATCATAAAAGTCTCCTTTCTAATTCTTATTTTATTTACAGTGTTGAAGCTTCATCTTAACGTTATTAGATTAATAATTAGGACATTTTTTATAGAGTGAATTAAACACGATTAGTTCACTTTCTCAAATTCGTTAGTTAGCGTCTTACGACGTATATTTCTTTTTTACAGAGAAGTAATTGATGATTGATAATATTAACGCTACTACGAGATAGATCGCTTCAGGAAATTCATTAATTAAATCTCCGTCTCCACTATCACCATAAAAATTAAAAAAGATAAAGAATATGAGAATCTAGGCGACAACAAAAATTGAAAATCTATCCTAAACCAGCAAGTATGTTGTTTCAAACAGATAATGATAATAAAACTCAAAAATTAAATTTCAGAATGAAAGAAAAATGTCTATAAAATCAAAAAGATATAGATCAATCTGATGATCCAGAACCGTATATGCTTTATATTAAAGCTAAAAAAGGTAGTGAAGAATATTTGTTAATAAAGTGATTA
>NZ_KB893381.1 GCF_000374045.1 Segetibacter koreensis DSM 18137
AACTGAAACAATTAGGCTATGAAGTACAACTGGCATCATAAGTACAAGGCCGATTCTTATTGGTGAAACAATCCCGTCGGTGAAATTGGTTTTGCCTGCTTATAAGCACTTAACATTGTACAGCTATAGTACGGGGAAGAAAATTTTTAATCTTTAGCAGGCGCACTTATGATGCTTTATTAGTCAAACTCCAACCCTTACCCTTTCGCTTAACATCAATCCATTACTAAGGTGGCCTGGTGAAGAAAAAGTATTTGCATAACGTATTAAGAATTTTCGGAAGAAAAGAAAAATATCTTTAAATTATTTAAATAAGATTGTGATCATTAAGCAAACCAACAGAACAAAATGAGTTCGCGTTGTCGAAGCCGGAAGAATATATGGAAATTCGAAAGGAATTTAGCAATAACGTACGTGAAGATTAGTGATTATGCAAGGAGGATTATATTTAGATAAATCCCTAATGGCTAAATGGAGACATGAATATTTTGATGACTTTGTGGCAGAACGATTAACCTAAGAGCCGAACTAAATAAAGGCGGAAATAACTTCCCAGAGGCAGTAAAAAAACTACATACACTACAGCAAATCCCAGAATGTAGAAGCTGGATTATTACTTATTAAAACAGGCCATTCTATTCGCCGCATATTGAATTACAATGAAGGAAAGTTTGAGAAGGAGTCGCTTAATGTATAGCCACTGGTAATTATCCAAAAGATGTGGAAAATTTATCTTTAAATAACAAACTAAATAGGTTGATAAACCAAGCCGGACTCAATAAAAATGTTCGCCGAAACAGCGCACATATTTCTCTCAATTTCGATCCTTCTGAAAACTCTTCAAGTGTGAAGTTAACAGACATGGCACAGACATACATGGATGAAATAGGCCTTGGAAAACAGCCTTATTTAGTCTACCAACGCCAGGATGCCGGGCATCCACATCTACTTATTGTCACGATTAAAGTAAGAGAGGATGGGCCCTGGATATATACGCCAAAACCTTGGTCGTAATTAGTCTGAAAAAGCCACAAAAATAATAGAACAATCATTTGGATTAAAGAGGGCTGAAAATAGCAAACAAGGACAAGTTTACCAACTGAAACCAATTGATATACAATAATACAGTATGGAAAAACGGAAACCAAAAGGGCTATCGCTAACGTACTGAATGTTGTTTTGGATACCAACAAATACTCATCGTTCCCTAAGCTAAATGCAGTTCTGCAACGATACAGTGTAATGGCAGACAGAGGCAATGAAACTTCAAGAGTATATCAGAAAATAATGACTTACAGTTGAATGTTTAACGTCTAGCCACAAATGAGCTCTTCATTTTTAAAAATATGCTTATGGGGCCTAACCGTCTTTTTTCAACTTTGTCCTTTGGGCTGCTACCTATAAGGAGTATTAGTCTATTCATCTGCTTCAACCCCCTCGTAAAGCATTAATAGCAAACACTATGGCTTGCAGAATAACATCTTTAGGAAAATAACAACCTTTAAAAATCCAACAAATTCACCCCTTTACCAAATACTGTAGGGAGGTGCGACAAAAGTGAACCATTTGTTGCAGCATTTAAGGCACACACATCCAACCTTGGCTATTTTTCACAATTATCCTTTCAGTAACCTTAAACAGAGCAGGCAGGATGAAGAACTTACGCAAAATAGAAAACATAGCAGCAAACTACTCGATACCAAGCTGCTTGTAGCAACGGCAACCTCTGCTTAAGAAACCACTATTACTTCATGATCCAAAATAGATTTTATCTCAAATTGACACCATCCTTTTGACACGTTGGCTGAAATACTCTGAGCAGTTACTAAAGATCGAACCTTTCCACCACCCACTTTACCGGGAAGCTTAATTCTTACTTTCAATGGTCCTATAGCGATAAGTTCATCTAACGGTTGCCGCCACGTTGCCGCACTTGTTACATTTACAACATGCAGTATAAGTTTGTTTTGTTGACTGTACAAGTGGCAATCAACCAATCCTGCGCCTTCCACATCCAAAGGAATGTCTTCTTTTGCAGCCCAACGAACAATGTTTCTAAGTAAGTCTCCATGATCAGGAAGGTTGAAGCGACCAAATTGCCTGTCAATGTCAGCAGGTATAAAAATAATGCGGCTGCCATTAGTTCTGGTATTAATAATTACTCCGGGTATATCCGTTTTCGGCTCCCTCATGTACGCTTTTTCAGGTGGGTAAGTAGGAAATTGTGGAATAAAGGTCATGAGAACTTCAGCATCATTATCTATTTTCAGCGGTTCAAGTAAGCCACCGTACGGCAAGATGTCTGTTTCCTCAAAGCCTTTAAAAATAGGATGACGTTTACCAGTAATGACCGGCTCGTTTAGTGTGTGAGGACCTTCCATCTGTCCTCTCAACTCTGGTGTAAGTCGCAGGTAAGTATGATAGGCTTCCCCTGCCATTTTCTCCATCCCGGCGCCTTTTTTCGAAGTTGGCGATGTGACCAGGTGAGCGCCAAATAAATCGGCAAGTGCGTAATCACTGCGTGGATCTCCCCATTCATCAAATAAGCTGGTATCGCCGGTAGCAATGAGGCTGCCACCCCGATCAACAAAACGTCTTACAGCAGCTAGCTGTTCGTCAGTCATCAATGCTAAATTAGGAAGCGCCAATACTGAAAATTGGGCGGCATCGCGATCAATATGATCTGCATGAACGACAAGATGCGGTATTCGTGAACGTACCAATGCTTGTATCATGCCGCGCCATGGCAGATCTACCAATTCACCTACATCATCCCTGCCATAGAAATCAGTGTTTTGCTGCGACCATACTACTCCTATATTGGCAATGGGTTTACGGTTCAAAAGATAAGATTCATTAACATTATACCATTGAAGTACGGGTCCAGGAGTATGATACATGCGCCGATCCTCATGGTAAGCAGATATCATATGCCACCAAGGCTGTATTCCTCCTGCGATACCATTGAGCATCCACATTCTCGCTTCAGCCTGTGGCTTGCTTGACAGCCTGAACCACGGTCTCTGATGCTGGTACATAGCCATGCTTTCCGGCGCAAGCTTTTCCCATCCTAACATTCCGTGAACCAGTTTCCCAATTTCACCGTTGTGTTGAAAGCCGGTGGCATCTGAACGGGATTGATCATCGAGCATGATAATGTCGGCTCTTCTGGCTATCTCTTTATAATCACGAAAGCTTCTGCTCTGCCCGCTTATGGAGCCGCTGTTCATACCTGACCAGATACAGTTAACACCACCCGCGGCTTTGGTAGTGCGGTTATTCAAATCCCAGATTTCAAGCCGACGATCATAATTCCATCTTATCCATTGTTTATAAACTTTGTCATCCCAGTTTTTCGAAGGGATGTTTTTTCCTGTTTTGTCACGGAAACTTCTTTTACAGTTTTCGCAGTAGCAAATAGACTCACGACCAAGACCACTCCAACTGTTATCGGTAAAACCTTCCGGATGGTACATTGTAGCAATTTCAGTAAGTATTGATGGAATATACTCCTCGTAATAAGGACTGTTGACGCAACTAATATAAAGATCAGCAGCTTTGTAAGGTTTGCCATTAGCATCAATAGAAAACCAATCGGGATGTGCCTGGTAAAATTCTTCATGTGCCCTGTTTGAGTCCATCCTTGCAAACACCGCTATCCCATCTTCATGAGCAGCACGCGATAGTTCGCCAAACAAGTCACGCCCCTGCAGATATTCAGCTTTATGGTGAAGTGGGATGAGAGTGGGATAATAGGCAACAATACCTCCTGCATTCACAATTACACCCTCTGTATTTGTCTGCTTCCAGAACTTTCGCCACCAACCAATATCATATTGCCCGGGATCTTTTTCGGTAATATTAATTTGTCCCCAACGTGTAATCCTCTTATACCAGGGAACTTTATCGGCACGCATTGCTGCGCTAGTAGTATTATTAGCCGCAAATGACACAAAATCTGTAGTAGCAAGCATTGCTGCGGTAACGGCTGTTTGCTTTAAAAACGACCGCCTGCCTTTATTTGAATTTTCGTGTTTGGGATTGTCCATGCTTTTATCTATTTATTTATTGTTGAAACACCAACGCGCTTAAACACGAGACTTGAAATTGGGTGAACAAGCTGATAAATATATACAAAAAGTACAGAATGCTTTTTCAACTGGATTTATAGTACGATTTGAAATTACCGTAAAGGCAAGTAAATTACGCGTCGTCACTCTTACACCTTCCTCCAATTTTTCTTTCAAATGCGGATCTATTGTTTGAAATGCTACAATTACATTCAAAAAACCAATTACATTAGTTATTATTTGTGGTATCAGCGGAACCCGAGAGCTTTTCAAGTAAAGAAAGTCGAACACAAAATATATCACAGCAAGTAAAATAAATAAAAAATTCATTTGAAGACGTTCTTAAAATTAAGTGTTGCAAAAATCAAGATCAACATGTGTAGAGCAGTGGGAAAATTATTCAGCCCCTGTTTTTTGCTTTTCATTTTTCTTTATTCATTTTTCCCTGTTGAATGTAAAGCAACTGTTTTATCTGATTTAGGCTTGTATGTTATTCCTTATCCGCAAAAGGTTGTGGCAGATGGAGAAAACTTTATTTTTAAAAATGCACTGAATATTGTTTTAGATAAAAATCCTTCTGCCGCTGATAGGTTTACTGCTGAAGAGTTGATGCATGATTTAAAAAATAAGTGGAATATACTCTTATAATTCATTAAAAGAGGCGAGCCAGTCGGGTGTATTCGATGGAATGATCAGAACATCTTGGGATGATGTCGTATTTCGCAAACAGAAGACCCGATATGACTTAGCTGATCTATGATGAACAAAAGCTAGACTTAGAAGGGTGGTTGGAAAAATTAAAAACTTATATGGAAAAGTATAAAAACAATTCACTATAAAGTCAGTGAAAGAAATAGATTAAACTAAGTGAGTCATATTCTTCTAACTATTATGCTTTTTACTATTATTCATATTCATTCTATTATGAAAAGAAAGACTTTTAAAACACTAAGCGTTCAATTTTCTGTAGCTGCTTGCTGTTATTAATTTTTACAATAAATGGAAAAGCGAAAGGCGCTTATTTACCGAAAGCTGCGTTTACTGATGGCGATACAATTCGCCCTGGTCAATCAGATACGGTTAAAAGACGGGAAACGCTGAAAAAAATAGTAAGTCTTCTACCGCCTGACAGGGTAAGCAACGGGCCTGTTTCATTTCAAGATAAAACATTTGCAGACTGGCTAAAGAGAACAGGAGAACTTCCTCCTGACTTCGATAAAATGCCCTCTATCCCATTTTTACCTAATCCATTAATAATGGATGAAGGAGGGAAAAACATTCCTGTTACAACCATGTCTCAATGGAAAAATAAGCGGCAGTGGATAAAGAAACAACTTGAATATTATATTACCGGTACATGTCCTCCCGCGCCAACTAATTTAACAGCAAAAATAATGAGCGAAAAGAAAGATGGCGATGTTGTTTTACGCGTGGTTGAATTGACATTTGGACCAGAACACCAGGCTAAAATGACCGTAGAATTAATGATTCCACCGGGAGCAGGGCCTTTTCCCGTATACATGACACAATGGGATCATCGCAGCAGGGCACAAATTGCGGTAAGACGCGGATATGTCGGTTGTGTATATGCCGGATCTGATGATAAAGACGACACCGAAAAATATGGCGAAATATGGCCTAAATATGATTTTGACCGCCTGACAAGAAGAGCTTTCGGAGCATCGCGTGTTATTGACTATTTATTTACGCTACCCGAGATTGATAAAGGAAAGATTGGTTTATCAGGTCATTCAAGAAATGGCAAGCAATCGCTTATTGTTGCTGCATTTGATGAGCGCATTTCCGCTGTCATCCCAAGCAGCGGCGGCTCTGGTGCAGAAGTTCCATGGCGGTACAACAGCGTCAAATATGATGTAGAAGACATTGCTTTATTAACTTGTGCTCAGCCTTCATGGTTTCACCCTCGATTAAGATTTTTTGTCGGAAGAGAGAATAAACTACCTATTGATCAAAATTCATTTATGGCACTGGTAGCTCCGAGAGGTTTAATGTTGAGTACAGCAATTAACGAAGATGCAAGCAATCCATGGGGTATCGAGCAAGTTTATGACTCGATGCGCACAGTATATGATTTTTTAGGTGCAGGCAATAACTTAGCGATCAGATTTAGAAAAGGACTTCATGGAACCAATGGAGGAGATATTGAAGATTACATTGATTTCTTTGATTATGTTTTTAAAAGAAGCACGAAAAAACCGGAGAACAGGTTATTGTATAAGTATAGTTTCGAAAACTGGCGGAGGAAAAGTGGAGAGCATATAAATTCAAAAAATTTTCCTATACAGAATCGGAATAATTTATTAGCCACTGCGACAGGTGAACAGATACAATCAGTAAAAAGTTGGGAAAATAAGAAAACAGGCATTCAAAGATTGATTCGGTGGGGATTGGGCGACGAGCCTCCGGGAGTAACTGCCGTTGGTTCCAACAGCTTCAGCAACGGCGAAAGCGAAGCGTATTTTGGCAGCGTTATTGAACGACCTAAGACTACTTCAAAAATGGCAAGAATAAACATTTCTCCTGCAGGTACCGGGTCTAATAATTATCCAAAAGGTTTTGCCGATTACCTGTATGGTTATTTGTACTACCCTCTAAACAAAGAGGAAAAGATGAAAACCGGCAAAGAAAAATTGCCCGTTATTATTTATCTCCACGAATATGGATACTCAGAAGGTTTTACTTCTTCTAATCACCCGATTGATCCTTTCTTTGAGACCCTGGTAGATCAGGGTTATGCGGTTTTTTCATACGATATAATTGGATTTGGTAATAGGATAGAAGAAGGAACCAACTTTTATGACCGATATCCTCATTGGTCAAAGATGGGAAAATCAGTTGCGGACTTAAAAGGCGCTGTTGATGCATTAACACATCTTGATTTTGTGGATAGCGCTAAAGTTTATGTGGCTGGTTATTCCCTCGGTGCTATAGTTGGTCTGTATACTGCTGCGTTAGATAAAAGAATAGCGGGTGTTGTATCTGTATGCGGCTTTACACCCATGCGCACAGATACGCCTGATAAGGGTACAGAAGGAATAAAAGCATATTCGCACCTAAATGGAATGCTTCCAAGATTAGGATTGTTCGTAGGCGATGAAGCGCGTATTCCTTATGATTTCAATGAAATATTAGCTTGCATCGCTCCAAGGCCGCTGCTTGTAATTGCCCCTAAGCTAGACAAAGATGCTACTTATAGCGATGTCCAACACTGCATAAATGAAGATAAGAAAGTGTATCAACTGTATAATTCGTCTCAAAACATAGAATTTTTTTCACCTGATGATTATAATAGGTTTTCTGATGAAATGCGTAATAAAGTTTATGAATGGACAAAAAACAGGCTGAAAACTGATTAAGGCATAACTATTACGGTACAAATAGGGTTGGCAAACCAAATAGTATAAGTTTCTAAATAAAGCCAAGTATATCTTAAGGAAAAAAGCATTTTGGATTGGTTGAAGAAGAGGTCGTCTAATTCCCTTTGTAAGCTCATCCCGAATAAGTGCAACGTAAGTAAGGAATAAATGTTGCCGTTAGTAGTGAGGATGTAGTAAAAGGTCTGCTTGAAATTCCAATAATTATCGCACTAACTCTTCTGCAAGAAATTTGGTCCTAATATAGAGCACAATCACTAAAGCAACTCCGGCTATTTTAGGAACTATTACAGGCCTGTTTCCAAAAATCGCCTCCTGTACTCCTTAGGAATAACTCCGGTAATGCGTCGAAAATGCTTATAAAAATTTGAAAGGTTTTCAAAACCGCTCTCAAAAGATATTTGGGTGATATTTTGATCTTCGTTCATTAGCAATTTACAAGCGTGGCTGATCCTCATTTCTGTTACATAATCAGAAAATGTTTTTCTGGTATGATGTTTAAAGAACCTTGAAAAAGAAGCCTTGCTCATGAACAGCTTCTCTGCTATTTCATGTACATATATTTCTCTGCGAAAATTATTTGTTATATAATCAAAAATGGTATTGATACGACTTATTTCCTGGTCTCCACCAGCTTCAGTGGACCCACCTTTGGGCAAGGTAGAAGACAGGACAGGATTAAGATCAGCCCTCTCGGAAATCTTTACCAAAATATCAAGAAGACTTACCAGTCTTTGCGCCGCACTTTCACCATTCATCCTGTGAAGCCTGTCTATAATATAAGGCTTGACGTCTCCCTGGATCTCCACCGCATACTGAGCGTTTTCGAGTAACTTCTGTACCAGTTTCATTTCCGGCAGATCAAAAAAATTCTTTCCCAGGAAATCTTCTGAAAAATGAATAAAAATCGAGCTCGCTTCAAGCCGGCCATTTCTTTTATAGTAGTTAACATTGTTACGAAAAAAATGAGGAATCCTTGGTGCTAAGAGCATGAGATCCCCCTCTTCAAAATCACTTACCTTTTCTCCTATAAATTTAGTTCCCTTGCTTTTTTCAATCATTACCAATTCATATTCCTCGTGAAAATGCCATGGTTTATCAAAATAGTCACAATGCCAGTTCTTATATAAAAAAGAGCAGTCTTTTAAAGGCAGCTTATGCAATTGTGGTCTCATAAGGGGAATCGAAAGCTTTGCGTTGACAATTTATATATTTTTTTCGCCTGCAGGAAGGCTTTTGAGAAAATCTTCTTCAAAAAAGATTAAAGAAAAGTTATGGAAAATTGATTAATAAAGGAAAATAATCAGTGTATTTGTTATTATCTAGCGGGGTAAACGGGGAAGAAAAGATGTGCTTGCTAAAAAAACATAATTATTAGTTCAATAAGGCTATTTTTAGCTTTCTCAAAAACCTGATTTTTGCTGCAAGAATAATAATCTGAATATAACATATTGCTCATTTGTTTTTTAAGCGGAACTTATGATCTCAAATAGCACTAAAGATGGTATCGAAATTTTGACAACGGAAAATGATCAGCTCTTCTGCTCGATTGCTCCATCTCTTGGCGGGAAAATAACCAGCTTATACAACAAAAGTATTGACAGAGAATTTTTATGGACAAATGAAAATCTTTCTCTGAAAATCCATTCCCTAGGCGCTGATTATGATTCTAATTTCTTTGGTGCAATTGATGAATTAATTCCAAATGATATTCCAGAAACTGTTGACTCCATAACTTATCCAGACCATGGCGAATTGTGGACAACAGTTTTGCAATCTAAAGTAGAAGATGAAAAAATTACGGTCTTTGGTAGGCTTCCCCTCAGTGGACTTTTTTACAGTAAAACGGTTTACCTTGATTCAAACAAACCTATCCTCTACCTCGATTACAAAATAAGAAATGAGTCTGACGTAAAACGAAATTTTTTATGGAAACTCCATGCAGCATTGAAAATCAAACCGGGTGACAAATTGGAAACGGGCGCTAAAAATGGTAAGGTAGTTGATCCTGAATATTCGCGTTTTACGCAATTTGATGAATTTGCGTGGCCATTAATAGAAAATAAAGATGCTTCAATAATTCCGGCAAAAAGTAACACGATGGATTTCTTTTATCTCTATGGAATGCCAAAAGGTGAAATGCAATTATTGAGCAACGATGAGAAATACTTGTTTAGTTACAGCTACGATTTGAAAGTATTTCCCTATCAATGGTATTTTGCGTCTTATGGTGGTTTCTTTGATCATTACACTGCTATACTTGAGCCTTGTACAAATATGCCTATCAGCGTAAATGATGCGCTGGCAAAACATCAAAGCGCCGTTTTGGAACCAGGGGAAGAATTAACCACTACAGTACGAATTTATGCAGGAGAAAAAACTAATTATATTCCTTAAATGAATAGACCAAAAGTGTTAGTCACAGGAGCAGCTTCTGGCATAGGAAGAGCAACAGCTCTGCGGTTTGCGCATGAAGGTTACGATGTATGCGCAAATGATATTCAGCCCGCAAAACTTACTGCTTTACTTAGCGAATTCCCCCCGGGGCATCATTTAATACTAAAGGGAAGCTATGCTGATAAAGAAATTATACAGGAAGGAGAAAAGCTTATCAGGGAAAGTTGGGGAAGTCTTAATGCTTTGGTCAGTTGCGCGGGCATTTCTGAACAAACAGACCCGATAGCGATGGATATAGAAAGGTGGAGGGTGATATTTGATACAATGGTCAATGGCTGCATACTCATTTCTAAATTGGCCGCTCAATTTATGCCAAACGGTGGCAGAATAATTCATGTAACATCAATACATGGGACTCGTGCAGAATTTGGTGCCAGCAGCTACTCCATGGCAAAGTCTGCTATCAACCAATTTTGCAGGTCTTTAGCCGTTCAGCTTGCAGACCGAAACATTCTTGTCAATGCTGTTGCCCCGGGTTTCGTTGACACTGCTATGTCGAGAGTTAATGGTATGAATGAATTAGAGAGCGAATGGTTTAAAACAAATTATGTTCAGGGACATCATTTGCCCTTGCGAAGGGCAGCTACTGCAGATGAAATAGCGGGTGTTGCTTTTTTCCTTGCTGGCAAAGATGCTTCTTATATTACCGGCCAGGTAATTACTGTCGACGGAGGATTAACAATAACTTTTTAAATATTATAAATGAAAATTGAGTCAGTTGACTTCTTCTACCTCAGCATGCCTGAAGTACTCGATATTGGAGACGGTAGCCAGGATGCTTTACTGGTAAGAGTAAGAGCCGGAGGATATGAGGGCTGGGGTGAATGTGAAGCTTCTCCCCTCACCAGTATAGCCAGTTATGTTTGCCCGATGTCTCATAGCGCTTGCAAGCCATTGAAATACTCTGTAGAAGGAAAAAGTATAGACGATGTATCAGACATTCGTCGCATTTCTACTTTAGTTCATGAAAACTCTCTTGATCTTTTACAGGCAGATCATACACTTTCCGGTATTGACATTGCTTTGTGGGACTTATTGGGTAAGAAGCTTAACGAGCCCGTTTATCATTTATTAGGCTATAAAAGAGCTTTTCCCAAGTTGCCTTATGCTTCGCAATTGTTTGGTGACACACCAGAGGAAACTTACCAAAAAGCGAAGCAAACCAACGCAGCGGGATACAAGGCCGTAAAGTTTGGCTGGGGTCCTTTTGGCAAAAATGGAATTGAAAAAGATATTGCGCATTTGAAGGCTGCGCGTGAAGGAATGGGTAACGATGCTTTTTTAATGATTGACGCAGGCACAGTCTGGGGAGAAGCGGTTACTGCTGCTCAGGAAAGACTAGCAGCGCTCAGAGAGGTAAATACGTTTTGGTTTGAAGAGCCTTTTATAAACGGCGCACTGAGCCCATATAAAGAACTTTCAAATTCAAACCCAAAAGTGCCGCTCGCCGGAGGAGAAGGGTGTAACAATTTTGTACAAGCACAAGCGATGATTGATTACTCTGGCGTTTCATATATCCAGATAGACGCAGGAAGAATCGGTGGAATTACCACGGCAAAAAGAGTAGCCGATTTGGCAACTTCCAGAAATGTAACTTATGTTAATCATACCTTTACCTCCCACCTTGCACTAAGTGCATCACTTCAATCTTATGCAGGTATTGAAAAAGACTTTATCAGCGAATACCCTGTTGAATTAAAATCTTTAGCACAGGAAATCGGTAAAGAAAAAATTCTACCTGATAGCGATGGCTATATACACCTACCAGATAAACCTGGACTAGGAATTGAAGTAGATAAGGAGGCTTGTAGAAACTATTTAGTAGATGTGGAAATAAAGGTGAAGGGAAAGGCATTGTATTATATGCCGGAGTTGTGAGGTAAGATGGCGAGAACCGAAGTCAACTTTGAAAAGTGGTTTTCAATATCCGGAAGCTTTGACGAATAAAGCTCTTTTTCAATGAAAGTTTTACATTCTTTATATTGGTAATGTATTGAAAAAGGCATATGAAGGAAACGCACGTTGTAAACGAAAAACGACAACTTTTTATGGACATTAAGATCAAAGTGTGGCTAGGGATTTAAAATATTGAGGGAACCATAATTATTAACTTGAAAAACTACATCTATCATTCTCTACGCTTTAAACATTCTCGCCAACGCTTCAAGAGATTTTTTTGCTTTCCGGTCGACTGTCACAACCCCATATGGGCCGTACGCGGCGTACGTAATGAAATATTTCCTGTGAAAGTAATCAGCCCAACACCATAAGACTCCACCGGCTACTCCCGGAACACTTTTTATTCCTTCCCATATTCGTTCTATATACGCCGACTGGAACTCTTCCGAATAAGAAACATCACCGTGAATATTTTTAATACCCTGCGTACCAAACTCAGTTATCACTATAGGTTTCGATAATTTCTTTCGATGTTCAGCAAGTTCTTTTACAAATGGCTCATAACCTAACTTGTCTATATCAGAAATATGATCACAACTTTTTTCACTGAAAACTCCATTATATTTATTAATACAAACAATATCTGCGTTATCGTATGCAAGATGACCATCAGGACTACCTGCCACCACAAATGTTACTAATCTTGTAGGATCAAGAGACTTTGCCTGAACCAATAAATCGCGCATAACTTTTATTCCAATATCGTTGTTCGTTTCAGATTCATTTGCCATGCTCCAGAAAATGATCGATGGATGATTTTGATCCCTCGCAATCATCTTAGTAAGAGCAGGTTTGGCAAAATGGAGAATATCTAAACTTTGAATGGTGTCGCCATACCACTTTACTCCCCACCAGTTTAACGGAATTTCTTCCATCATCATAAATCCATATTCATCGTATAACGATAGCAAGCGTGAAGACTGCGGATAGTGCATCCTGATAAAATTTATCCCAACACTTTTCATTAAAGCCAGTTCTTCCCTCAAAACTTTTTCGGGGACGACCGGCCCATATCTTCCATATTCATCATACCGATTTACACCTTTTATATGTATCGGTTCACCATTTAAAAGTATTGACGTACCGCGAACGCTTACCTCCCTTATACCAAAACGATCACTCACATCATCAATCACTTTGTCATCTTTTGTTAGGGCTGCTGTTGCTGTGTATAACACCGGTGTTTCAGGAGACCATAGCTGCGGATTAGTAATAACCAGGTCAACACTTATTGACGTTCTTTGGTTTGATTTAAGATTAACTTTTACTTTTTTACTGGAAATAATTTTATCTCTTAGAATAGAAATATCTAAATCAAGTGCCGGGGCACCATTACTTTCACTAAATATGTTTACAACACAATTAATCGTGGCTACTTCTTTTTTGTGAGTTGTTTTAATAATCATGTCTTCTACGAAAACATGATCTGTACTTAGAAGCTCCACTGTGTCCAATATGCCACCATATTGTATCCATTCAATTTGCCTCGCGGCCGGCAGCCACTCTATTCTTGGTTTATTATCCACTCTTACAACCAGCGTATTCTCAATTCCCTGTTTCAACTTATCGGAAATATTGAAATCGAAAGGAAGATAACCGCCGATATTCTCACCAATAAACTCCCCATTGAGCCAGACTTTGCTATAAAACATTACTCTGTTAAACAGTATCAGAGTCCGCCTGCTCATATCAAAATCAACAGTATCTAACTTTGTCATATACCATCCGATACCTTCATATTCCCAGAGAGCTGTCTCATAATAATCCCATGCTTGCGGCACTATAACTTTTCCCCAATCACTATGACTAAACTGTTTGGTAAACCACTGCTCACGCTCACCTATATCTTTAATATCTACCTGAAATTTCCAATTGTCAGAAAGAACAATGCTTTTTCTCTCTGATTTACTTTTTACATCTCCTTTTTGCTGCTCCTGGCTAACGTACGGTCCTGCTAAATCCCGGCTAATAACAGCTGTTCCCAGCAGTAATCCTAATTCAGTTAACGCTTCTCTCCTATCCATAATATTGATGTGATTTATACTCTCTCCACATGCGTAACGACACTGAGTTTCTTTTCTGCACCCGCTCGCTTAGCGCAAAACAATCCGTAGATAATAATTAAAACAACACAAAAACAAGGAATTAAGTAACACAACTGAACACCTCTTGAGTCCGCAATCATTCCCTGCAATGGCGGAAAAACTGCGCCACCTACTACCGCGATGTTTATCAGTGCCGAACCTTTTTCAGTAAATGCTCCTGCGCCTTCAATTCCCAGGCTGAATATGCATGGAAACATTACAGATATGAAAGCGCCTAATCCTACCAGATAATAAGGATTTAATGATGAATTTGTAAAAGCGATAAGCAAATACAAAATCACCATACATGTGCCAAAAACAGCGACCAATTTGCCGGGAGATACAGATTGCAAAAGATAAATTCCGACTACGCAAAAAATAGTGGACGCTATATAGTAATAAGTAAGAAAAGTTGCAGCCTTTTCTGCTGAGAAGCCAGCAATGGAATTATCTCTAAGATAGTTAATAAAAAAACCGGCGGTGCCCGCTTCGGCGCCCATATAAAAAAACATTATGATCGCACCCCAAAACAATTGCGGATAATTTCTCGATTCCTTTATAATAGAAAATAGGGAAAAATCTTTAAGAACTTCCGGCTTAAGAGCAGGAAGAGCTGAAAACAGGATCAGGATCCCAAACAGAAATGTGCCGATACCTATTACGAGATAAGGAAGGTGAAACGAAATAGAGTTTCCGCTTCCATAAATTAAACTTGTACCTATAACCGGGGTGAACGAATAGCCAATCCGACTAAAAAGTTGCACAATATTTACCCGGACATGTGAACCAGAAGGATCTCCTAATAAAGCGGCAAGCGGATTGGCTGCTACGTTAATCATAGCAACGCCTGTCGAAACAATAAAGATGGCTACAAGAGCTAAAACATATGACAAAGCGTAGTACGCAGGAACAAAAAGCATACATCCACAGCCGCAAACGGAAAGGGCTGTCGCGACACTGATCTTGTAACCAAATCGCGAAATGTAGTAGGCGATAGGAATAGGAAAAATAAGATAAACAACGAAGAACGATTGCTGGATAAATGTTGCCTGGACGTATGAAAGGTGAAAAAGGTCTTTAAGTGATGGCAAAAGTATATCGTTCATGCATATCAATGAACCTGTAAACAGAAATACACATGAGACAAGTAACAACGGTTTCCATTGATGCTTCATTTGCGCTTTTTAAAATGTTTAATAAGTGGCGCGACCGCCTGAAATGTCGTAAACAAAACCGGTAGAAAAGCTGTTTTCATCAGAAACTATATAACAAGACATGGCGGCCACTTCATCTATAGTCCCTAACCGATGCATCGGAATTTTCGCAGTCATATAGGCTAATTGTTCGGGAGCCGTATTTTCGTTCATTCTTGTTTTTATGACGGCTGGCGCCAGTCCATTAACGGTAATATCTGTATCTGCAAATTCCTTAGCCACTCCTTTGACCAGGCCAATAACTCCGGCTTTAGTCGACGAATAACCCACCATTCCCGGGTTCCCTTCTTTACCTGCTATAGAGGCAATTAATAACAATCTGCCCTTTCCCGCCTTTTTCATCACTTTCAAAGTATATTTTGTAATGAGAAAAGTACCTCTGAGATTTATCTCGTAGATTTTATCAAAATCTGAAGTTGGAAAGTCAGTTATTTTGGTATTGGTAGGACCGACGATGCCTGCAGCATGTATCACAATATCTATTTTACTCCATAGCCGTTCTACTTCCAAAATTGCTTCTGATACCTGGGATTCGCTGCTCACTTCTACGACAAATCCCTTTGCCTGTATACCCAGACCTTCAAATTCTCGAATAGTCGAATCTAACAACTCCCGGTTGATATCAAAAACTGCTAACACTGCTCCCTCTTTACCCAGCCTGCATGCCACTCCCTTACCTATTCCATCTGCGCCACCCGTGATAATGGCAACCTTATCTTTAAAACGCTCTTTTATTATCATAGAAAATTTTTATAAATAATCAATGAACGGTGAACAATGAACAGCGAACCATGTTCTCAATGCTCAACCATACTTTTTACTTTTCAATTTTTCACTTTTCACTCCTTATCTAACCTGATTAAAAATCCTCCCCCTGGTGCAATGTGTATTTTCATTTCATCATTCTTTTTAACTGTTACATCCTTTTGAATAACATAATCTGCCGCATACCTGTCTGCATTGATTCCATCTTTGCAAATGGTGGCTTTATAATTTCCATCACTTAAAAAATCAAACTTTACACTTACATCTCTTTCAGACCAGTTACTCATTCCACCAACAAACCAGTCATTTCCTTTTTTTCTTGCGGAAACAATAAATTCACCCACTTTTCCGTCTGTAACAACTGTTTCATCCCATGCCGTTGGAAGATTGCCAAGAAGAGACATAAACTCAGCCTCCCGCATTCCTTCCGACGGATTACCAGAAAATATCTGCATAGGACTGTCGTAAACAACAAACATAGCAAGTTGATGGCAGCGTGTGCCAGGGCTTGTTACTACTCCGGCAACGGGTCTTGTTCCCTTTTTTGTTGCATTATTTAAAAGTCCCGGCTCGTAATCAAAGCCTCCTGCAAGCATTCTTGTAAAAGGTAATGTAACATCATGTTCGGGTGTCACCCGGTTACTCCATATATTAAATTCTGAACCCATTACACCTTCCCTTGCTACAGCATTGGGATAAGTGCGGTTAAATCCTTTTGGAGGAAAAGCACCATGATACATGATCATGATCTTATGGTCTGCGCACGCTTTCGCTATCCGGTGATAAAAGTTAACCGTCTTCTGGTCATCACGATCTATAAAATCCGTCATAATAAAATCTACTCCCCATTTGTTGAATTGATTTAGGGCACTGTCCAACTGCCTGTCAAGTGTTTTTGATAAAGTCCACATGCTTATCTTAATTCCCTTTTCTTTTGCATATGCCACCAAAGTGTCCATGCTAATAGTTGGTGTTATTTTAAACAAATCATTATTGTCACTCCAGCCGGCATCCATCATAATACGATCAAAACCGAATCGTTTTGCAAAATCAATATAATACTTATAAGAGTTGGTATTAAGACCTGCTCTGAAAGGCACATTGAAAAGATTAATATCTATCGTCCATTCATCAGTAAGATTTCCCGGCTTTACCCACGAAGCATCCCCAATTCTTGAAGGTGCCCCTAACCTGTACACGATATCATTTGACGGCAATTCTTTATCTTCAGCAGCAATCAGCAGTACCCGCCAGGGAAAGCTTCGCGTGCCGCGGGTTCTTGCAATATAAGGGGCGCGTTTGGTAACCTTCAGTTCTGAATACAACGCTTCTGTTGCCTGCTCTTCAAGCGGGTAAGGGGCAAATACACCTTTTAACATCGAAGAACCTGTGCCACCTAAAAACATTCCGGGATAATCTTCAAGATCAGACTCTGTGATGGCAATCTTAGGATTCAAATCGGGAGCGACAAGTATCGGTGAATAACTTATAACACCGTCAGCAAGAGTATCTATTCTTCTCAATGGATACTCCTCTTCAAAACTTGTATGAAAGATATCAGAATCTTCTCTTTTCTGCACTTTAGGAAAATAAGCTGATGGAGTGCCGGGGAAAGCAAACTCTGCGACTTCATTATTTACATATATAGAATCTTTAAACATAGTAGAGATGCGATAAGCTACCCCATCATCATAAACTCTGAACTCAACTTTATAGGGTTGTTTGAATGCAACAGATAAAACATTATATACATCTGGTATTACCTTTCTTTTCTCAGGAACCGGGGAAATGATCTGTTCCCTGACCTTTTTTACAGAAGACGATTTAATAGAATTATTTGAAGAAAGAGACCTGTTTTTGTCTAATAAAAAATCTATAGACGAAGGTGCGAGAATGACTTTGTTATCATACAAAATCTGATATTGCAACTGCTTACCCATCCATACCTTGACAGCAATTTTACCTAAGGGTGAACTTACCTGTAAAGTATCTTTAGACCATCCCTTAAGACAAATTGCAATAGAAAATATAATAATTATAACATGTTTCATTTTGTTCTGACTGTCCTTCATAAGTTTTTTCTCAAAGATTTTAATCTACCTGTTTAGCTGAACCCTGTTTTATTGTTGATTAATAGACTACTGTTATTAGAGCATGTTTTTCCGTTTGCGGAACTGTTATTAACTCCTTATCCGCGTCCCATTCTTTCCATGGTCGTCCATTGATCATAACTTTCTTTATCGGCCTTGCAAATGGTGAGCGCACAAAGAATAATATCTTCGGACACGGTTTGGGTGGCAATTGAAGATCCGCTTCAACTGTTTGCGGTAATCGTCCCTGGCGTAAGGAATAACTCACTTCGCCATATTCGGTTTGAGCTTTTTTTAGTTCAATATTTTGTCCGGCTTCGAGCCATCGACGAGGTGTGCCCGCAGCTAATAATAATGTATCTTTTTTTTCAGCCACTAAAAGATCACAAACCTGGCTGATGAAACGCGCTTCATCAGGACACTTGTAAAACGGCCCGCTACCATGTCCCCATTCGTGGTACTCTTCTGTATGGGCATTAACATCAGGATATAAACAGGAAACAAAATTATCATAGAGCCCACGTAACGTGGCAGGTATCTCCTGCCTTATTAAATATATCCCGACAGGGTTCTGAAGATTCGCCTGGAATACCATTCCTCCCCGGCTAAACCAATATTCATCATCCACCTTGCCATGCACATTAAGGTTTAAGGAAGACGATAGGGTGAGGTTATCTTCCCAGTCATCCAGTACCCAGTCTGCCATCGGCTCATCTGGGTCAATCAGGCCAGCCTTAAGCAGAACAATAGGACCATATAACGCTTCACGAATAGCAGATAAACGCATATTGGGAGATATGCCTTTCTGGTAACGATCATAATACTGTGCTTTCTTGGTTCCAAAATAACGGAACTGTTGGTAAGGCCGTGATGGCACGTAAGGAACATAGGTATTGTTTCTCAACCGAACAACCGGGCTAAGTTCACTCGAGGTCTTTACGCTTTCCCTGATGTCATCATGATACGCTTTCGCAGCCTTTTTAAAAGAATCGGCTTGCGGGAGACCGGCTTTTTCAAAAGCTTTTGCCATCGTCTCCATGCCTAAACATGCATACGCATTGGTAGCATACCAAAATTGCCAGTCATGAACATCTTCTAAAACTCCTGCCGGCAACAAACCGTAGTGAGGCAATTTATTACCTTTTTCATCTAATTGTTTCGTTTGCTCACGTTGTTGAATAATCCAATTAGCAGCTCTTATCATATGTGGGGCTGCTTTTAGCAACCATTCCCGATCGCCTGAATACAAATAGTGACTGGCCAGACCCCATAGTACCGTCCCATGATGCATGTTGTACCCGTTACCTTCTGTCCAATTATAAACGCTATCAATCTTTAACCCATAAAAAACATCTTTTTGATCGCCGGTGAAAGTCCCGGGTAACTTCACACTTCCTTGTAGCTGCAAAAATGTATTTAGGTATTCGGAAGTAGTTTTGAAATCTCCTAGACGATCGAGCAGCAGCGTCTGGAAAATTGCTTCATTAGGATATCCCCAGTATGATAGAGCGGCTGCAGGAACCATATAAAGGCCGCTTTTCGGTTCCTTGGTTACGCTCATACGAATGTGTGGAATAATAGCTTTTGCCATCTCATTAAACTTCCGTTCCGGCACATTGAAAATAATTGACTTTTCCACCAGCTCTCTCCAATACGAAGTCACCCTGTTTTTTTGAACCTCGTAGTTCAATGACGCCAGTTCGTTCTTATTAGCAGCAGTAAGGTCACCAACAAAAGGAAAGTAGAAATACAACGTTTCCGAAGAATTGGGTTGCAGGAAAAATTGACGGTGAATTGTTCTCATTACGCCTGTGCTGTCGGCCAACAATTCGCTTTTAATCTCGGTTTTGTTCGCCGAAGGCATATAGCACCTCAAGTAATTTTTTTGGTCTACTTCATCCACTAGGAATTCTCCTTCTTTAGCAAGATTTTTAATAGCCTTGTTAGCAGCGAGCCACACGTGAGCGGTATCTGCATGAAGAGATGGATTAGATACGGTGAGTTTAACCAGCAGCACAGCCGGTGTTTGTTCATCTCTTTTAGGATCATTCGGCGCTAAAGGACCGCCTAGCAAAACGGTGAAAGCTTCTTCCCGATAATTCAATCCCTTGTGGTTCCACGAAGACTGCACTACCGGCAGGTAATCGTTCAACATCGACACCTGGCAATTGTCCCTGGTCCTTTTAAAAACCGGGTCGTTGCCCGTGCCTATATTCCATCTAAGATCGTTTCCGATCCAATTACATCTTAAAAGCTCTTTGCCCTGCGCCTTTGTTTCCTGTTTATCCAGTAAAATGTTACCTCCCCATTGCACCGCAAATTTTTGCCAGCTCGCGTCAGAAGCGAGCGGAAGATCAATTGGTCCACCGTGTGATCTATTTGTAGGATCGAGTGGCGGAATTTCATTCCTCGCTCTATCATACGTTTGTTCCGGTTCTTCTAAAATTCTTTCCCGTATCGTTTTACCCTTTTCTACCTTTGATTTGGAAAAAGAAACATTATCATTTGCTTTGGTAATATACACATTGACATATGGAATATAGACAGGACCTTTTTCAACGTCATTCATTGAGAAAGAAAAGGTGCCGGCAGAAGATCGGAAAGTGACTACTGTTTCATCATTGGAACCGGGAAGGCTTTGAGTGGATGATGATATATCAGCAATAATGCCCTTCGGTTTGCCATTCCAGTTTAGGACAAAAGCGTTATCACCTGTTTTTTTATCTGTCCTATCCCAATTCAGGCCGGAAAAAGTCTTTAAGTGGCCATTAAATACATCAATACTGCCAGCTATTCTTGAGTTCTTCTTCTGATTGTCCAGCAACTGAATCCTTATACCGGTATTTTTTTCTTTTGACGTCGAAAAAAAACGGACGGATCTAATCGCCTCATGGTTTACCGGGTATAGTAACCGGAGCTTCAATGTTCTTCGATAAGCAATTTGTCCAGGCAGGTAAGCTGCATTAGGATTTTCGTTTGTCGTCAAAGGCTGGAAGGTATATGTAACTGTGTTCCCATCTGCTTTAATATTAGTGGCTGCGGTTATCCACTTACCTTGCCAGGGATCATCTTCTAAATCCTCCGTAGAAGGCATTTTGGGAGGCGCTTCAGGCCACGTTTTATGCCAGTATTGAACAATAGGCAATCGAGCCGCGTCATTAGCAACGTTTGCTTCGTGAACGACCTCTATTCTTTCAATATCTCTTGCATTCCACCAAAACTCTCCAACATCTGACGAGTCTGTGGTTGTGTTCAAATTAAATTCCTTTAAGCCAACTGTTTTTCCTAAAGGATCCTTCGTTTTGCTCCATGTTTTAAGGACGCCAAATGGAGTAATATCCAGGCTTGCGCTTCCTTTATCAACAGAGGTAACCAGCGAAGAGGCTGGTTGAGCTATAGAAGAGCCGCATACCAGTAGGTTAAATACCCAAAAGAACAACAATCGGTTATGTACAAGCATACAGGATAATTCTATTCTTGAAATTATATATTATACTACTCCTTTTCATGATGTTACTAGCTTGAACCAAGCTTAAAAATATAGATACAGATATCATCAGCCTTAGTAAACTTTGCATGATATCAGCACCTTTTTTCGAAAAATCATTTTTTTGCTCCAAAGAATATGATTTTCGCGCCACCTGTATCAAAAGTCATTTGTAAAACAGCTCTTCCTTTTGCATCAAATGAAACCTCAACTCCTTCATTTTTCCAGGTATCTTTTGCTACTTTATTTTCTGAAACATAAGTGTACTTTCCCGGAATAGTTGCAAATACTACCATAACACCTTTGCCTGTTCTTTCATTAATTTTTTCATATATTTCAGGGCTCGTTCCTGTCTCACCTTGCCTCACGAGACTACTTTCGGTAATGTCATTTTTTACTTGTTTGTATACGCCCAGAACTTCATTAAAATATGCTATGCCTTTCGGCGATACTTTCATAAGCTCACCCCATAAACCGTTAGCACCGAGTATCAAAGAAGCGATATTGATGGTTTGCGAATTTCTTGGTTCATCGGACATATAAGGAGCAAAAAGTAAAATAGAAGGAATCCATTGATCATAGTTTAAAACAGATCGGGCAAACCATCCCCTTGCCGGACCGGGATTGACAAATATATTAGTGTTGCCATTTTTCAACGGACTTTTGCCTTCGGCTGCCAGGTCGTAATTAGAATAGTAGGGCCCATTATTGATGAAGAAGAACTTTCCTGATGATAAAAACTGTAACCCTACAGTTCGCCCTTTTTCAGTTACATCGAAATCAAAAATAGTGTGGGGGTAAGTTTTGCATACTTTATCTATTACTTTCGACATGTATATAGGAAGCTGAAATGCATAACTTCCAGCCCTTTCTTCTTCTGAATTATCAGTCGTACCGTGAAAATGGTGAGGATCATCACATCCATAAGAACCAACACCATCCCAATAAATATAAGTAATGCCTAATTTTTTTATCGTTTCAATTAATTTATCGGCATAGGCTTCCCAGTATTGACTTACTAAACAAAGATCAACACTTTCTTTTGTTTCCCATATTAGTTTCGGTTTGCTCTTTTCTCCCTTCCAGCTCATTACCGAAGAACGATTAGCTGTAAGCAATTTACTGTCAATAGCAGCGACTGTCGGGTTGAACCATAAGCCCAGCTTCATACCATAGTCGTCTAATTTTGCTTTCACTTGCTTAAGCGTGTCAGGAAAAAAAGAAGTGTTTACATCCCAGTCACCTGTTTTTGAAAACCATCCGGCATCAATTTCAAAAATGTCTACGCCCATTTTTTTTGCAATATCTATTTCTTTAAGCGTAGTTGCCATGTTCATGCTACTTAAATAACTCCCGCTTACATCCCTATCACGCTCCTGCCTTCCCCATGAATTATAAAAAATATAAGGCTTACGACTTTCCAGGTTT
The DNA here is from genome assembly GCF_000374045.1 of Segetibacter koreensis DSM 18137. Classification (GTDB taxonomy): domain Bacteria; phylum Bacteroidota; class Bacteroidia; order Chitinophagales; family Chitinophagaceae; genus Segetibacter; species Segetibacter koreensis. The sequence goes on from NZ_KB893381.1 coordinate 22,950, forward strand.
TCTGTAATATAGCGAAGCATGAAGTTGCGGTAATGCTTTTGCAGGGCAGACTGGTCGCCTTTTGCCCCACCTATCTCAAACCAAAGCGTTTCATATGCCTGTTGATGGTTTAATGGCTGATTATTTACGTAATTTGATTTCGCTGCCTGGAGCGATAAATCATGTGATGGATGAAATTGAAATTCGAGGAAACGGTCAGGCAATTGTGACCCGTGTTCATAAGCAAGTAGAAACTGTTCTTTGGGATCTGAAAAAACGATCATAGGCCCCATAGCTGAAAAATCGTCTTCAAAATAGCGGTTATCCAAAGCTTCTTCGTGCAGCAAATAAGCATGATATTTTTCATTAAATTCTGAAAACCGTATTTCTTTAATACTATTGAACTTTTTTAAAGAAGTAGAACAATAAGTGAAATTATCTTTTCCACTTGTCTTTGTGAGCCGGTGATTACCGGTGGTGTGCAACGCATATTGAAACCTGACAATGGGATTACCGGGAGAGACCCGAAAAAGTATACTAAGTTTTATGGAAGGATCAGAAACAATAGGCCCTTCAAATGTATATTCTTGAACTCCATTAGTAAGGTGAATATCCGGCTTTTTATCAAATACAGACACCTTTGCTGCAACTTTTCTGCCATCAATTTCAAACACCGGCACCTGCATACTCAACGTATTTTGTCCTTCGGCCAGCTGGTAAGTCCATAAGGTACTATTAGAATTATGCACAGCTATCTCGCATAAATTGTTTCCTATTTTACCTGCCTGACTTAGTCCCTCCGCCATTAACGCAACGGGATTACTTGCAGTAATTATAAATATAAAATATAGAAATATTCTTTTGTAGACTTTCATTATGCGTAATGAATGCTTGTAGTAGATGCCCCTGAAGTTTCTTTACGTGCCTCTTCAGGTCACCACTTAAAATCTATTATGCACAAGCATATTATTTTTAACTCCTGATTATCAAAACAACTATTATTTCAATTAATGCGAAGAGTTCTGACGATGCAATGTGCCCAACTCTCCGTTAAAATCTTTACGATTAATATCCCGGATTTTGCACCAGTTGAGGTGCCCTGTTCATCTCGTCAACCGGAATAGGAACCCAATACATTTTTTTATCTGCAGGTCCCCGTTTCTGAACAACAATCTGCCGCCATGTTGTAGTCACCGTATTATTATCCTTATTTCTTGTTTCAACAATATCAACTCCAGTCGCATCGGTAAGCGCCTGGCTTAAAATTTTCCACCTCCTGATGTCATACCAACGAATATCTTCATATATAAACTCAATCCTTCTTTCATATCTTAATGCAGCGGTAATGTCACCAGTAAAATCAGGAAGACCTGCTCGGTTCCTTATGATATTGATGTATTTAGTTGCTTCGCCCGTCTCATTCAATGCCAAACTGGCCTCCGCATAGTTCATAAGAATTTCTGCATACCTAAATTCAAACCAGGCATTCTCATTATTATTCGTTTCGGTGCCGTACACTTTATCGTCAAGGTATTTCTTAAAAGTGTATCCTGTGTAGGTTCCATCGTCGCCGTCAACAGGACCTTGCCGGGTGTCAATTCCAAATATTTTACTTACTTCCTGCCCATTCTGTATAGTGACACGAGTGCGTCTGTCATAAATTCCAAGAGGATCTCTTCCGGCAAGATCAGCATAACGTTTTTGCCAAACTGCACTGTCGTATAATATCTCGGCATAAAACCTTGGCTCGCGGTTATAATACATATTCGGGCTCGTGTACCTGGTGGAGATATTTTTATAGAAACCGTTATTATCTACCTTGTAATGGTTTTTAAAATCTGATCCATCAGCCATTTGAAAAGCGTCTACGAGGTTTCCGGTAGGAGCATTACAACCATACATTACAAACCCGTTTGTGCCATTGATAAGGTTGATCTGGTTACGGCTTCCTACATCTTTCAAAAACATTTTCCCCCAGATAACCTCATTGCTTGACAGATCTTTTGCTTTGAAGAAATTAAAGTAACCTGCTGACACTGCTGCCTGGTCTGGAGCGCCAAAATCCTCGACCTTATATGTTCCCAGGTCCATTACCGCTTTTGCTGCGTTTTTTGCCGCTGTCCACAATGCAGTACGATCAGCGCTTTTATATCCTACAAATTCATTTTCAGCAGTACCGTCTGCGGTAAGATCACTTGCAGCATATAGTAAAAGTCTTGATTTCAGGGCAAGAGCGGCTCCTTTAGTTGCCCTTCCCATTTCCATGTCCGCCTTATCTCCCAGTAATGCAGCAGCGGAATCACATTGTCCTGAAATGAAATCAACTGTTTCTTTAAAACCTGATCGCTTGATGGAAAGATAATCTTCTCCTATCTGAAAAGGTTGAGTAATAATGACCAGTCCACCATAATTACGGGCAAGTTGATGGTAACAAAAGGCCCTTAGAAACAGCGCCTCTCCTTTCATTCGTTCAGCTTGTGTTTTAATAGCCGCTTGTTGTGGTGCAGGGTAAGCGTCAGCAACTTTTTCTATGTTAGCCAGAAATATATTTAGTCTTTGAATATTCTTGTACATAACTCCCCAATTGGTATAATGGAAAGCCCAGTTGCCAAACGGACCGGTAGCGCTGGGTGAAATATTTCCTTGCAGGTAGTTTCCTGTTTCGAAACCATGTGTATCGTGCGATTCATCTGAAATAGAAGCATAAGATAAATACCCAAAGCCGCCTTGTAAACTTTCATTATAAGTATTGAGCAGGTAGCGGTCGGCGAGGTTAATGTCTGAGAACACCAGGGCATCTGAAAATTTATCCTGGGGAGTTTTATCTAAAATCTTGCTACATGACGCAAGGAAAAAGATGGCGAGGGTTAAAAGTGGTATATATAGTTTAAAGAGTTTCATATCTATTTCTTATTTAATTCTAAATCTTAAAACTGATTTTAAAACTGATTATAGGGAAATTCTTGCTCCGACTGTAAACACTCGCATAATAGGATAACTATACACGCCAGGAGCAGGGTCGGTGGCAACGGTAGTGCGTATGCCGCCCACCTCCGGGTCAATCAGTTTGTTGCCAGAATACAGCAGGAAGAGATTTTGCCCGGACAAGTATATTTGCGCATCTTTAAGGCGTATCTTATTTTGTATACCTACTGGAATCGTATAAGCTAATTGAAGATTTTTCAAACGTGCATAAGCTCCACTCTGATAGGAATAGTCCGTTACATAGTCATTCCTCCAATAAGCATCATTTCTATCAAAAGCTCTTGGCTTGTTAGCATTAATATTATCAGGGGTCCATCTGCCATCGGCATCATAAGCAAAATAATTACCGGCAAAACCCTGTAAGCCTACCAGTACCCTCCTGCTTGCATTTGCCGCACCTTGCACAAGGCCATTCAGGCTCCAGTTCTTATAGGTTACGCTAAAAGAAACTCCATAAGTAATCTCAGGGTTAACAGTTTTAGTGTGCAATACCCGGTCATCAGAGTTGATCTGCCCGTCGTTATTATAATCCTGGATAATTATATCTCCGGGTATAGCTCCAGACACATGCGGAGTTTTAGTGATTTGCTCCTCATCTCTAAAGATACCTATAGAATGATAAACAAGTTCTGAACCCTGTGGTTTACCTGTTAACACCTGCCACGGAACGTTGCGTGCTGGTTCATCAAACTCTATCACTTTGTTTCGGGCAAATGCAATGTTCCCGTTGAGCGAGTAAATAAAATCTCTAACCTTGTTATTATATCCTAATGATATTTCAAAACCTCTGTTATCTACAATTCCAAAGTTTTCATCTGGCAATTGAATACCGGTAAAATCAGGCACAGATGCATTTCTTTTTACCAGGATGTTATTACGTCTCTGGTAGAAAAAGTCAGCATTCAGTGTAAAGTGGTTATGAAAGAACATCGACTCAAAGCCAGCGTTGTAAACATTTGCCACTTCCCAAGTAATATTTGGATTAGTAGCGCCTATTTGGCTAAGACCTGTTGAGTAACTTCTGCCGGATCCTAAAACATACCCGGTACTTAAAGAATATGCAGTCAGATATTGGAAGGGTGCAACCAAGTCATTACCCAATTGCCCCCACGACGCTCTCAACTTAAAGTAATCTATAAACCTGATATTATTTTTCCAGAAATTTTCGTTTGATATTCTCCAGCCTGCCAGTACGCTTGGAAAATTACCCCACCGCCCGTGTTCTTTTGAAAATCGTAGTGAACCATCCCTTCTCATCGAAAACTGGAATAAATACGTTTCCTTATAATTATAGCTCAGTCTTCCAAAATAGTTGATACGCGAATCAAGCGACACGAACTCGTTGTTGTTCTTTTCCGCATCTCCCCCAGCGAACAGGTAAGGTAATTGCGAACTAATGAAATACCTTCTATAAGCATCAATACCTTTACCATCATATTCAGAAGATTCGTAAGCAACAAAGGCACTTATATTATGCACTCCCTTAATGGTAGCAGTGTAATCGGCTTTTATATTAAAGGTTTTCGTTCTGGCATCATCGTAAAAATCTCTTAGCCATGGTTCCGGCACTCCTTTTAATGTTCCTACAAGGAAAGCAGAACCATCTTCCACTCCTGTGTTGCCCGCAGCCAGGTAAGCCGGTTCATCTAACTGGTAAAGTGTCCATGGTTTCTGAAATAATTTTCTTTGACCGAGATTAATATCATAAGCATAATAACTTGAAAGAGTTAAGCCTTTTACGCCCGGAATTTTAAGATTAGCACTAAAAATATTATTTGCCCTGTAACGTTTAGAATTATCAAAACCCGTTTGATCTGTTACCGTTACTACAGGATTTTGACCATACGCAATGTCTGGTCCCGGCAGGCCGTTGGGATAAACTGCAGGAGAGGTTGGAAGGCTTTTAATTGCGCCATCGAGATTGAAGCCAGCATCTACGGAAGGATAATTCCTGTTTTCCTGCGAACCATTTATGTCAACTCCAAGTGTTAAATACTCGTTTACTTTAGCGTTAACTGTTGCTTTAAGATTATACCTGTTAAATGAAGTTGATGAATTTTTAAATATTCCATTTTCATATTCAGTACCAAAAGAGACATAATAGTCTACCGCTTTATTTCCACCACTTAGTGCTACATTATGGTTCCGTGTCTGGCTGAATTTCCTGAAAGATGCATTTATCCAATCAGTATTAGGATGTGTCCATGGAAACTTTCCTGACTTATATTTTTCTATATCATCAAGTGAAAATTTCTTGTTTGCTTCGTCAACACCTCCATATGTTTGCACCTCTCTAATCATTTGCGCATAAGAAACAGCATCGGCCATTTTTGGAAGTGCGGTTGGTGTAAGCAATCCCTGGTAAAAGCTATAATTAACAGTGAGAGGAGAGCCTTCTTTCCCGCGCTTAGTTGTAACAAGGATTACTCCGTTAGCAGCTCGTGCACCATAAATAGCAGCAGATGCATCTTTAAGAATGCTAATGCTTTCTACATCGCTTGGATTGATGGAATTTAAATCCCTTCCCAAAATACCATCTATTACAACAAGTGGTTCGTTGTTTCCCAGCGTGGCCATTCCACGAATTAAAATAGTTGCTCCGTTATTTCCCGGCTCTCCGTTTGACTGCTGTACGACAGCTCCGGGAAGGCGTCCGGCTAATGCGTTGGAGATATTTGGAACAGGCGAAGAGGACAGCTCTTTGCTTCCAACAGTTACGACAGATCCTATAACATTTACTTTCTTTTGTGTGCCATACCCCACCACCACAACATCATTTAATGTTTTATTTTCTGCTTCAAGTCTTACATTAACCGTAGTCTGTGATCTTACAGCAATTTCCCTTGAACCGAACCCAACGTAAGAAAGGACGAGGGTACTGTTGTTAGCAGCAGGAATGGAAAATTTTCCATTGTCGTCAGAAGTTGTGGTCTTAGTGTTGCCTTTTACCGAAATACTTACTCCGGAAAGAGGCTCCCCTTTATCGTCGGTTACAACCCCTGTTATAACCCGGCCGCTTTGTGAAGTTTGTGAAAATGTGATAAAAGGAATAGAAAAAATGAAAATCACTATTAGAGTCATTTTAATAAATGACCTAAAAAAAAGCCATTTTCTTTTCATATGGTAATGATTATAACCGTTAGAGTGTTAGCTTGGATAGATAAATGTAGAGGATTCTTTAAGCATAAAAATTCACTTATTTTGCTAATAATTATGCTTTTTTAACGAGTTTAACTTCTTTAGACGCTTGTATTCATTTGCCTCCATTTTCAGCAAAATCAAGAAAGAAACCTGACATATTAATCTTACACATGGAAGTGGTAGGTAATGCGGCCATAAAAAAACAAATCACGCAGCCTTACCCAAACGTTCCGTACGGTAACGTGAGTGAGGATACGGAATAATTTAGGTAAAAGACTGACTAACTAGGAATGAACGGTAGAAGGGAAACTGCGAAAAGGTCATGTTCAATCATCCTGGGTAACGACAATGACTAGCACAAATGTTCTCGTAGCTTGCGCCGTTAAAATGCCGCGGTAACAGGGTTAGCAATACTTTTTTAGAAACAGGCACGGGTGATAGGATTAATACTAGTACTTAATGTAACAAAAAGACGAGCAGTATTAATAAATAGTTAACAATCAGCGGAAATCGAATCCAGTCTTGGGCACTTAATAACCCTTGTATTTCTTTAATTACTATTGATTTACAAGGGTTTATTATTTCCTGTGGGCCATTTTTAACCGCTTTTTTTCTCTTTCTACCTTCTTTTTTGACTAACTTTTGACGAACCGGAAACCGACATTTTGAAACTAGCCTTACTGCTTTCAACAACTTTCTTAAGAAAGATCTATATCTGCTATTGATATTACTGAAAATTTGTGCGAAGGATTACGAGACTATTTGCTGAAAAAATATAATGGCGAAACTCCCGCCAACTAATTATGGGTTTTAAAAGGGTTTTAAAAGCCGGAAAAAAAGATGGAAACAGATGTTTGCATTCTCTTTTAACGTTTCTAGACTTGCATCTGCAATTATTTAAATTTATTTTATGCAAATTCCATCGAGTTAACATTAACCCTTCTACGATACTCGCTAGGGGTCATTTTTTTTATTTTTTTAAATTGCCTGTTGAAATTAGCTAGATTATTAAAACCACATTTGTAAGCAATCTCAACTATGCTTTCATCGCGCTCGCTTAAAAACTTGCAAGCATGGCCAACTCTTACAATATTTAAATATTCAACGAACGTAACTCTATAATGCTCTTTGAAGAAGTTACAAAAAGTAGTGACGGCCATATTTGCTATGGACGAAATTTCTTTCAACGTTATGTCTTTATCAAAGTTTCTCATAATGTAGGCCGTAACCTTACTAAAGCGATTTGTACAGTTTAGCTGGCTATGTTTTAAATAACCCGGGCTTGCTAAAAGTTCGTAATCAGAACTAGTACAAAGAATATCGAATATGGTAAATAATGCTGCAATTCTCTGTATACCATTCATGTGCAGCATTTGTTTCATTAGGACATTTATTCTTTCCCGGCTATTTCCTTTAATCACCATCCCATGCTTTGATAGAGTTAAAAAATTTTTTAAGGGCTTCATTTCAGGGAGGTCAAAAAAATTCTCTCCAAGAAAATCGTCAACAAAATGAATTACAATAGCTTCGGCTAAAGAATCAGCCTGGCCATTGATATACTCCGGATCATTTATCCAAAGGTGTGGTAATATAGGACCCATAAATACAAGGTCGCCTTCGGCGAAATAACCAACACTATCTCCAACCATTCGGACACCGGTACTTTTAGTAACTAATACTAATTCATATTCAGGATGATAATGCCAGGGACATGGAAAAAACTTACCCTTTTCTTTAAATACAATGAAGGATTTGTCGAATTCCTGTGGCAGACGGTATTCTACAGCTTTCATTAAATAAACAGTTAATTATTGGAAACAAAAAAGTAATTAGAATTTTTCACTTTGGCAAACTCTTTTCTCGTCAAACCAATATGCAATAAAATGAGTCTACACTTTATTTTTATAATCTCAATTATAATCCAACGTCGTCTCCTTAATATTACTACTTCAAAGAAAACACAATAGCTTCAGTATCGTAAGGGACAAGGGTCCATTTTCAAAAAATGGAAAGACCATTTATTTTAGCATCAGACTGCTTCTTTACTCCTCTTTACAATGGCAATCTTTAGCCGAAATCGACCCATAATCCTGTATCAAACATCGATAAAAATCTATTTTATGTCTAATGGCGTAAGTGTTACCTGCCTGAAAAATATTTCTGCTCCCTCTGATTGTATTTGAATACGCCCCTTAGAAGGCCGAACATTTACAGCCTGGTTAACTAAAGTACCATTGAGCATTATTGATATTTTATCCCCTTCTGCAATACATTCCATATGGTTCCACTCTCCGGTAGGCTTTTCAATATCATTTTTACCCCGAAATCCTTTAATATCTTTCCAATTTGGGTCACGAGCAAACCAGTTAATGCGGCCGCCGTGAATTGTTGCAAGAGAACCATTGGGCTGAAAAATGTAGGTGCCATTTTGTTTTTCCTGGGCCACCGGGCTCGAGAGCGAAAAATTGGTGGTAGAATCGCCCACTACCAGTAAATCTCCTGTTCCGCCTTCAATAATCTGGCATTCTATGGAATGCATCCAGATACCTGAATAGCCTCCATCCTCACCGTTTGAATGTATCAGCACACCATTATCCCGCGCATTTTCTATTCTGGGTGAATATGTATGTGTACCCCATTTAAATTCTACAACAAGTTTATAGTTTTCAAAGACATCATTAGTTATAATACTTCCATATTCCTCCCCCGAAACATGTATCAATCCATCATGAACAGTAAATACTTGTTTTGGATCATTATCACGGCCCCGGTACTGAACGAACTTGTACCAACCGTCTAAATTTTTACCATTAAATAAGTTCACTCGTTTTGAACCGGCAATATCCGTTGTATTCTGCGGGAACTTCGCAGTGGTGCAGCCCGCCATTACAAGCATAGACAAGAGGAAGTCAAACAGTACAGGAAATACTTTATTCATTTGTAAATTGTTATTTTTATGTCAGCAATCAGTGTTCATTTCCATGTCCCCCCATTCCATCAGGAAGAGAAGTAAGATAAGCTATTAGGTCTGATAATTCTTCGTTGCTTAGTTGTTTATCGAGTCCTGGTGGCATCATTGAAACACTTTGTGGTTCAATTGCTGTAATTTCTGAACGCTGAACGCGAACATTTTGCCCTGGTGCAATTGATACAATAAGGGCTTCAGGTAATTGTTGCCTGATAATGCCAGTATAAGTGGAAGTTTTCGTAATCACTTTAGATGTTTCATGCTCCCTGGCAAAGCTGGCGCTGGGAAATAAAATCGCCTCCAATATATCATGTCTTGAGCGTATTTCTCCAATATTTGTTAAATCAGGAGCAAAATCTCCGCCTTGATTTCCCACAGAATGGCATGTAGAACAAATCGCTTTTCCAAAGAAAAGTTTTCGCCCCTGCGCGACATCGCCTCTTTTCAGATTGGCTTCTACCTGTTGTAATTGTGCGAGACGGCCAGCATTGCGCTCACGCAATTTTGCCATTAATGGTTCGGCTGAAGCTTTTACATCCTTAGGATATTCACCAAATAATTTTTCGAGGTCCTGTTCAGAAAGATTATCCAAGCGGTTTGCTTTACTGCTTAGTGCCGCAATGAGCGCTTTGCCTACTTGTGGATCACTATTCCCCTGGAAAGCGTTTACCAGGTTTGGCAAAAGGAAAACATCGGTCTGCGAAACTTCTTCCTTAGCAAGTGTCAGAAGTTGCATATTACTTAATTTTGCGGAACCAAGTACACGTGCAGCCAATTGTCTTACCGGAGATTCATTTTTTGCATCAAGATAGTTCAATACCATTCGAAATTCTGTTTCAGAAAGTCTTGGATCAGATGAAAGCATAGAGCCGAGCGCTTTAAGGCGAAAATCGGCAGGGGTATTTGGATTTTGCACAATTAATTTTAATTGTTCATTCAAGGCCTTTATGTTCCTTGATTCAATAAGTGCCAGTACGAGTGATCGTAATTCAGGATCTCCCGACTGTAGAAGTTTGCTCAATTGCTGAACCCAAACACCGGGAATTTCCTTTACAGACGAATGATTAATAACATCTATCATTAAAGCTTTTCTTGCAACAGGTGTCGCATCGTTGCCAAGTTGACCTCCAACAAAATTTTGTAATTGTTTGTTTTCAGCGAACGTAATCATCAGATCGCGTACAGGGGTTGCATCTGTAGTAGAAAGATTGGCATTATTTAAACGGTTGCGAAGGAAGTTTACAACTATATCTGCCCAATCTGTATGATGTGAAGCAACCCAAATTCCTGTATTCCGTAATTGAGTGTTTTCGCTTGCAAGAAAAGGGACGACCGCTTCCTTCTGCAAAGGCGTCCCGTCCATTTGGTCAAGCGCGATAACTGCTACCTTTCTTACATTTGGAGAAGAATGATGTAAAGCAGCAATCAGTGGAGCAGGCGTTTTGAGGTTAATAAGCGCATACGTTATTGCATGGTCTACAAAACGATCAATGCTATCTGTTGCCCCATTTAACAGTGCAGTAACCGCACGACTGTCTCCAATTTGACCTAAAGCCGTAGCTGCCTGCCGGCGAACTGATGGTTTGTCCTTCTGAACGATTTCCATAAGTTTATTAACCGCTTCTTTGTTTTTTCCTAATCCCAAAACACGTGCGGCGGCGGTCCTGACTATTGCCGATGAATCATTCAAAGCTGCCCGCACTTCCTGCCATGCATTTAATGTATTGATCCTGGAAAGGGCGAAGACACCCGCAGCCCGAATCTCCTCGTCGTTGGATGCAAGGATTGAATTTTTGATTGGAACAACAGAACGTTCTCCGATTTCAATAAGCTGCTCAATTGCATTGTCACGAACCGCATGACGTGGATCTTTCATATACGCTACGAGATTTTCGGGTGTAAGAGACTTAAATTGTATCTTATGCCCCCAGGGATCTTCCACATGCTCTGAACCTTTTTTCTTTATCCGGTATATGCCGCCATGTACATCTAATTTAGCTACCCTTGACAACGGGCATCCTGCAATAAACCATCCACCTGTATTAAGTACCAGCATACTTCCGTCGGCATCCTCTAACACATCGGTAAGATGTATATCAGAAACAGTTGAAGTGATAAAAGGCTCATCAACCGTTTTATAAGTAGCGCCGTCAGGAGTAATCTGGTGACGCATGATACGGCCTGTATTGAACTCAGCACTAAAAAGGTTTCCCGTATATTCTTTTCCAAAACCCGCTCCCCTGTACCTCATTAAACCTGATGGCGCTACGCGGGCCGTCTTAGTCATCACGGGCATAAGGTCTCCTGTCAATTTAAAATGATCCTGCTCGATAACGGGATAAGGTTTGGGGTACACACCTCCCTCTACCCAATGCATAAGCGCATCTCTCATCCCGCCTTGTGGCTCGATAAAATAGGTCATAGTGCCAATTGTTTCGCCAGAAGGCATAAAGGATAGTTCAATTGCATTGTCATATCCCCCACCCGACATAGACTCCAGCCCTGTTCCATCAGGCCTGCATCTCCAGATGCGGGCACTTGTTCCTTTTAAATTTTTACCCTCTTTCGTAGTAATATCAAATCCCCTCCGGGCATCTGTTAGATACATCCAACCATCAGGGCCGAAGAAAGGCCCACCTAATAAGGCACCATTGTGATTTAGTACCCATCCCGTAAGGATAACGTCACGTTTATCTGCTACACCATCTCCATCGGTATCAGTAAGGCGTAAAAGATCAGGTGAGGCAGTTACGTAAAGACTTCCCTTATAAAAGACCCCTCCTTTTGGAAAAGAAAGAGAGTCGGCAAAAATTTTGCTTTTATCAAAAATTCCGTCACCGTTTGTATCCTCAAGCAGCCGAATATGATAAGGAGGTTTTTTAAGCATATCTTCTGTTGATGGTGAGCTTCCATCAGACTCAAAAACAAAGAGCCGCCCCTGTCCATCGAAAGACGCAAACATTGGATAGGTAACCATACCAGGTCCTGCAACACGCTCAATAGAAAAACCGGCAGGCACTTTTAACCCGTCAACCTCAGTTGTTTTATCACTTTTATCGTCAGAATGACCAGGTTTACAAAAAACAAATAACGTCGATATTATTACCGGAATTATAAACAACTTGTACTTCGATGTTCCGGTATAGTTTGTAAAAAATGTAATTTTTTTCATTAAATCACTTTTATTGTTGAATTAAGTAATGCTCCATCAATCCTTTTGAAAATAAATCTACCAACCCTCGTTCTGTTTTAAATCCCTGTTTAAATCAAGCTCTTTCTGCGGTATAGGCCATAGATAATCCCTTTTTTGAAAACTTCTCACAAATCCAGGTTGAACAACAGTTGTCAATTGTCCATTTTTTACATAAGTAATTCCGGCAACAGGAACAGTAAAAACCTGGTCTGCAATGCCCCATCGTCGTATGTCGAAGAATCGTTGTCCTTCAAACGCCAATTCAACCATGCGTTCGTGACGAACCGTTTCCCTCAACTCTGCTTGTGTTTGGGCCTCGCTGATTGAAGGCATATTTACATCGGGACGTTGCCTCACTGCATTAATGGCATCGTAAACAGATCCATCAATTTGGCCAAGTTCAATTTTTGCTTCAGCATACGTTAATAAAACTTCGGCATAACGCATCAATATGATATTAATTCCACAATTTCCCAGATCAGTAATGTCTTCGCTATTGATATATTTTTTTACATAAAATCCTGTTACAGACACCTGATAGTTCGAACCTACGGCGTCAGCAGTACCACTGTTTGGCCGCGAATCAAAAATAGCCCCTGTAGGAAGGGTGTCACCCGGAACATATATTGAGTATTTGAGGCGTGGATCGCGGTTCTTATATGGATTATAAGGATCAAAGCCGCTGCCGGTTTCATTGATGCCCTTACCATTTGTCATCTGATAATTATCTGCAATCTTTTTAAGTGGTACTACGGTTACTCCATTTGATAATATTGAAAAAGGAGCAAAGAGTTCCATTACATTATTTGCATAAACATTTTTCAAAAACTCCTTATCTAAAACCACCTCACTATTATTCTCCGCAGCATACGAAAAAAGCTGTTTATATGATGGATAGAGGCTATAAACGCCTAAATCAATAACGGCTTTCGCCAATTCAGCAGCTTTATCAAACCTCTTTGCATAAAGCATTGTTCGGGCATTCAATGCAAGAGCTGCTCCTTTCGTAATCCTTCCTTTTTCAGTCGCATTAACCGGCAATTCATTTGCAGCCTCGTTAAGTTCGTTATAAATAAAATCAACGATTTCACTTGCAGGAGTTCGAACCACATTTTTTGCTTCATCAATCGAAAGGGATTTTGTAATAAGTGGTACGTCACCATAAATAAAAACGAGGTTTGTATAAAAGTATGCACGGAGAAAACGAACTTCTCCGGTCAAATGGGTAATAAGGCCAGTATCAATTGATGCGACCTTTCCAATATTTTCAAGAAAATAATTTGCACCGTGAATGCCTTTGTAGTCATTCGTCCACTCTGCCTGAACTACCGGGCTAATAGCATTATAAGCGCCTGTTTCTATTGCTTTATAATCGCCATATTCGTTGTTTGTATGCGCAACATCGCTGAATACGTCCCTCTGCAACTGGTTGGTACCATCAAGAAAGGTGTAGAGTGCATTGCAAGCGGTAACTGCATCTTTTTCCTGAGTCCAGAATATGTCTGAAGTGATACGGTCGTTAGGAATTGTATTTAATAACTCCTTTTTACAACCTACACTCACCAAAACAATGAAAATGCTTATGTATATTTTTAATAGCGGTTTCATAATGAGTTTATTTATTCTTTATTGAAATGTTGGAGGTTAAAAGGTAAGGCTGACGCCAACTGTAGTTAAAGAAACTTGGGGGTATTGACGCATACTCGTGTTAAATTCCGGATCCATTCCCCATTTATTAACTTTGGAAATAGTGAATACATTCGACTTAGCAACGTAGAGCCTCAATCTTTGTATGTTCGCTCTTTTTGTGAGAGAAGAAGGCAACGTATATCCCAGCTGAAAATTCTTCAGTTTTAAATAAGCCGCATTTACTATCCAAAAATCAGAATTTACCCAGTTTTTATCAGCAAAAGCCTCAGGACGAGGAAACTTTGCATTAGGGTTTTGTGGGGTCCAGTAATCTTTTTCAAAATCCATTACGAAACTTTGCCACTCAATGTTGCCTGCCGCTTCCCCTATCATTGCCTCAGCTTTGCCGACTCCCTGAAAAAAAAGATTCATATCAAAGTTCTTATAGTCAAAATTCATATTCATTCCGAAAGTAAAATGTGGTATATCGGAACCAATGGGAACCATATCATCGGAGTTCAATATCCCGTCTTTGTTGACGTCTACATATTTCAGATCTCCCGGCTTAGTTCCCGGGTATAAAGTTGGATAATCATCAACCTCCCGCTCACTTTGAAAAAAGCCCGCCGTCTTATATCCCATAAATGAATTAATAGGTAGTCCTTCTTTCTGAATAGTTGTCACCCAGAAATTGTTATATATGTAAGGACCCGAGCCAGCCAGATTTGTTATTTTGTTTGTAACGTTTGAAATATTAAATGCGAAATTGTAACGAAAGCTCTTTGCCGGCGACCTGTAGGAAACTCCCAGCTCCCATCCTTTATTTTCTACATTTCCCGCATTTTGCGGAGGTGCATCCAACCCTAGCGATAGTGGAATAGGCAGGTAAAGAAGAATCCCTTCTGTTTTTTTCTTATAGTAGTCAAATGAAAGACCGAGCTTTCCACTAAGGAAAGATGCATCCAAACCTATATTTGACTGCACGGTTGTTTCCCACGTAAGATCTTTATTGGCAAGTGTTGCCTGGTAAAGGCCTTGAACAGGGCTTCCACCAAAATTATAATCTCTTGCCGATAGTGTTTCCAGGTAAGAATACAGCCCTACACTCTGGTTTCCGGTTTTACCCCATGATCCACGTATCTTAAATTCATCTGCTATGTTCGATAAATTGTCCCAGAATTTCTCTTTAGAAATACGCCACGCACCCGATACGGAAGGGAAAAAACTGTACCTGTCCTTCCCTGTAAACCTGGACGAACCATCGTAACGCGCATTTAATTCAAAAAAATATTTTTCTGCATAATTGTAATTAAACCGACCAAAATAAGAGCGCAGCCCCCACGCAGATTCATATCCCGTATTGTCCCTTGAAGCAAGTGACCCCTGAGAAAGAGATTGAACATCATTATTATAAAAATCCTTGCGGCTGGCAGATAATAAATTATAGTTATAAGCGACCTGCGAGTAACCTAACAAAGTATTGAACGAATGGCTTCCGGTTGATGTTTCATAAGTTAGAAGATTATTGAGTGTTGACTGCTCTGAGTAATCACGGGTTTCTGTAAGTGAGTTTGTTAATACCTGCTGCCTGATTATAGTCGGATCATAGTAATCGCGAATCGTATAAGCGTTTGAAAATATCTTCTGACTTAATCCATGAAGTGTAAGGCCGTATTGTGTTTGAAATTTCAGTCCCTTCAATATCTCGATATTAGCTTTTAAATTAGCAAAGCCGAAATTATCTTTAAAGTGAGATATTCCCCGGAGATCCGACTGCACCAAAGGGCTGATGCCGTCGGAGCTTAAGCCGTAAGTTCCATCAGGATAACGTGGAACTGCAAAATTGGAACTGGCCCACATATATTTGATCGCATTTTCCTCATAGGTCGGAGCCCTGTAATTTTTCAAACGATAATTGAAGTCGCCTGACAGAGTAATTTTGTCAGAAACTTTGAAATCTGTATTTAAACGAATACTTGGTCTTTGGGAATGACTATTATGAATAATTCCATCCTGGTCGAAAAAATTTACCGCCAATAACGTTTTCATTCTATCCGTACCGCCGGATACTGATAGTGTGTGATTTTGCTGGGGAGCAGGGCTGAACATTACGTTAATCCAATCGTTTACCAATGGATATTTTATTCTGTCAGTGGAATTAACCCAGGTTGTAATGGTATCTTCAGGAAATGGGGCGGGCTTCCCTGCATTGACATAAGCCTCATTTTGCATATGCATGTAATCAGCCATCCCCATCTGCTTTGGAAAGTAAACAGCTTTCTGTATCGCGTAATAGCTATTCAGATTTACCGACAACTTGCCTGACTTTGCTCTTTTGGTAGTTACCAGCACAACACCGTTTGCAGCCCTGGATCCGTAAATTGCTGTAGACGCGGCGTCTTTAAGAACCGTAAGAGTTTCAATATCACTTGGATTGATATCATTCAGAGATTGTTCGATACCATCCACCATAATCAGCGGATCATTACCGCTTAATGTTGTTATACCTCTTACCCTAATAGAGACTTGTGATTGCCCAGGTCCACCACCTTGATCTGTTACCGTTACGCCTGGTGCGAGTCCCTGCAATGCCTGAGTAGCATCTGCCACCGAACGTTTGTTCAAATCTTCTCCTTTTATATCTGCTACAGCACTTGTAAGACTCGTCTTCTTTTGTGTTCCATAACCAACTACAGTTACTTCGTTTAGGGAGTTAGCTTGTGATACCAGTACAACATCAATGGAAGTCCGACCATTAACATTAATTTC
This sequence comes from Segetibacter koreensis DSM 18137, assembly GCF_000374045.1. Lineage (GTDB taxonomy): Bacteria > Bacteroidota > Bacteroidia > Chitinophagales > Chitinophagaceae > Segetibacter > Segetibacter koreensis. The sequence continues at coordinate 39,614 of NZ_KB893381.1, forward strand.
CTGTTTTAGATAACCGATGGAAGTAAAAACAAGAATTCCTTTGCTACGAAAATTAACTGCGTATTTTCCGTTTTGATCAGTAGTGCTCCCAATTGAAGTTTGTTTGAAATTTACACTAACACCAGAAAGCGGTTCGCCTTTTTCATTTTTAACCAGCCCTGAAATTTTCGTCTGACCAAAAGAGGAGAACCAAAGAACCTGTAGAAAAATGAAGATATATAACGTTCTTTTGTGAAGCGGATCCCTTTTAATTAAAGAGCATGAATCCACTTTTTTTTGCTCAACAGTAAAAATAAGGCTCATACGTTTTTGTTTAGGGTTTATGATTATTTATTGATCAGAAAGAAGATATAATTACAGTAGTTTTTCTTTGATGTTAAGATTGCTTTCTTTCAGCTTATCAACGACAGACAGGCGTGCTATGTAAGCCTACATGTTTGTCTTACCAGCATTAAATTTCTTAATCCATCTTCTAAAAGGTGTCTTCAAAAATAACTTTCATTTACAGATGAATTTGGTACTTTTATTTACATTAGTAATACTATTTTTCATAAAGTCCCTCACTTCATCACTTTCAATATCGCCAGGTTTTAGTACAACGTGTTTTTATTCGAAAGAACGGACAAGTCGATTGAGACTCACGAAAAAAATTTTAAGAATGCAATAAGAATTTAAGGAAATCGAGTTTAAAACCTTACCTTAAAAATTATAGTTCGTTTCTCCAGGTGCCTAAATAAATGGCACGAACTTATGGGCAGTTGTTATTTTTTGACAGAATATCAAAAGTATCTTCAATTGCAAAACGGACGCGTTCATTTATAGAGCTTAAAAAAAAGACTCTATAATACGTTCACGTCATATTGATGGATATAATAGGCAATTGTGACGGCTCCGTAAACCTTCAGATATTTGCGACGAGCAAATTCAGGTCGTTTAGTTAAGGAATCTTTTGCTTGCTTGTTTTTGGGATCTTAGTTATGGAATCGATTTTATTTTTATTCTATAACTCTGCCCTGCCGGTTTTTTTAATCACCCTGCAGAAAGGTTCACCTCAGCTAAATTCCACTGATCCATGAAAATATAGATGTTCGGTTTTGATATTATTCGAAGTAAGAAAAGGTGGTTCAGGCAATTCATCTCAACATCTGTAAAAAATAGTCTACCACATTTTCCCTTCAGTGTTTTTATATTGTGATAATAAAAAACCTTTCTGGCTATCTTTATCGTAAGTTCCCAACCTATATTTGCATCAAGGCTTTTCGTTGACTTTATTAGGGCTTGATGACAAACCACGCTAATAATTTGTTTAGGTAACAATTTGCCGTTGGCCTTCTCCTTTCAAAAACCCAGCAAACAACTTTCTACACAGGTAAATTCAAAATTGTAATATTCTTTTTCGTCTTCGAGAGAACAAAAAATTCAAAGCAACTGTCTTTATATACACGCTCGTTAGGACTAGAGTATATGGCTTTAGCAAATTTTTCACTTGCGTAATACTTTAGGCATAAGCAGCCGTCACTGTATTCAATTGCAAAAAAACTTGAAGTTTTTAGGTGTATGATAGCCAGGGGCATCACGTCAAGACTATTTCTTATAATGACATCAAGTGTCAGAGAAGGATTGTTAATAGGTACATGATTATCTACAGATAAAAATGGAACACGATTTCCTATATTATTTAAATCGTAGTAAGTATCAAACTTCGTTAAGTTAATATTTTATATTATAACTTCTTCTTCTTTTTCTTTCAGTTTTCTTTTAACAACATCAGCAGGATATTTCAATGCCAGGTTTCGTATTTCATAACTGAAAGCGGTAAATGTCTCTTCCCATAGTTTCGCCTCTTCTGGAGTATAAGAGTAAAATCCGTGGGCATTGGCAACACCTTTGCCTCCTGCCTTAACAATATCATCTATCAATTTTGGCATTTCTGTACTATTGCAGAGAGTGGGGAACAACTCTTTTATTACATTATGATAAGCAGGAACGCCGGTTAAATCCATCCAGCGAAAGACACCTACTAACGTCATCCAGTAACCGGCATTATTACGGCAGGCCCTGTCTACATCTTCAACAGTAGCATAGCCATTCTCAACAAGATAAAATGCTTCCCTGTACATTGCATACATCAGCCTGTTGGTGATAAATCCACGGATATCCTTTCTTACCAGTGTAGGCTCCTTCCCCCAGAAATGAGAAAGTTCATACAGGTACTCACCCTTTTTTACGTCACTCAGTTCTCCGCAGATCACTTCAAGAAAACGGGTAGTATGCGAAGGCTCAGCCCAGTGCAAACCGAAAAATCTTTCCGGTCTATTTGTAAGTTTTTGCAGCAAACTTATTGGGATGGCTGAGGTATTGCTGGTCATAAGCGCATCATCAGCAATTACAGATTCAACTTTTGAGTATACTGACTTCTTTATAGCCTCGTTCTCAATGGTGCATTCTATTACCAGCTTACAATTCTTCAGCAATGAATAATCTTCGGTGATCGTTAAATGCTTCATGTAATATTCTGGCACTTCATTTACCAGCCCCTGTTCGCGCGACTTTAAAAGATGATTACGAACGCGTGACTCGGCATGTTTCAAATCATCACTGATGGGTGCAACTGCTACCACCGGGTGCCCAGCCATAAGCAGGCAAGTTGTGATACTACATCCCATGAGGCCGAGACCAACAACACCAACCCCAATTTCTTTGGTTCTAATTGACATAATATAACTGCTATTATTGCATTAATCATTTAGGTTTCCCACCCTTTTACATCACAGCCTTTACGTTACACTAATGACACCACCTTTCCGGTTCTTACAGATTCATCACAGGCAAAGGCGATCCGCAGGCTGTTTACTGCATCTTCTGCATGGGCAGAAAGGTCCAGATCTTCTACTATTGCTTTCATAAAATAGCGTTGTTCCCTGTTGCACAGTTCCTGGTGATCTGGTTCATCCTGCAGATTGATCCACGTATCTTCTTTAGCAAATTTTTCATTTTCATCCAAGTCAGCATGATGAAACCGGAGCGCTTCTGTTTTTGTATGCGCTTCAATGGAAGAAGATTTTCCCGAGCCGCCGGCGTCTTTTGCCACTATCGATACCGAACCTTTAGGACCGAACACATCTTTTACAAAAAATGCTGTTTCACTTACCATAGGTCCCCAGCCAGCTTCATACCATCCAACAGACCCGTCTTCAAAACGTATTTGTAGCTGACCATAATTATAATTGCCTGCAGGGATTTCTTCCGTCAATCTTGCCCCAATTGCATATACCTGTACCGGCTTTGATCGTGTCATCTGGCACATTACGTCAATATAGTGTACACCGCAATCGACAATAGGACTTAAGCTGTTCATCAGGTTGCGATGAAGGGTCCACATGCTACCATCACTTTGTTGATTCAGGTTCATTCGCATTACCAGCGGTTTGCCAAGTTCGTGTGACAATTCAACAAATCGTTCCCACGAAGGATGATGACGTAATATATAGCCTACCACCAGTTTCTTACCTGCTTTTTTTGAAGCTTCCACTACCCTTTCCGCGCCTGCAACAGTATCCGCTAATGGCTTTTCAATAAATACATGACATCCACTCTCAAATGCTTTTATGGCAAATTTTTCATGTGTGTCAGGATAAGTTGAAATACAAACCGCATCAGGATGTGTAGCTTTCATTGCTTCATCCATATCATCAAATAATGCATACTTGTTTCCAAGCTTTGCATTCAAGACCTCTTTGGAATTACCTTTAGAAACAAGTCCACAAATTTCAAAGCCTTCATTGGTATGGTAAGCCATGGCATGAGATGATCCCATATTTCCACAACCCACTACAAGTACCCTCAAAGCTTTTTTATTATTTTGCATAGGCTAAATATGAATTATATTAAAAAATTACTTTAATTCTTTAATCCGGATATTTTTAGATCGTATTTTAATGCCGCCCCCTGAATGGATCTGCAAAGCAATAACCCCTTCTCCTTTTCCGATCAGCTCATCTTTCAGATGTACCATTTTTTTTCCATTAAGCCAGCTTGTTACCTCGTCATTTTTTACCTCGATTTTCATATGGTTCCAGTCTCCGAATTTCAATACCTTTTCGTCCTCCGGCTTAGGTTGTATCAGCCACTCTCTTCCATATGATTCGTATATACCCCCGGTATGCTGGCCAGGAGGAGCTATCTCTACCTGCCAGCCGCTGATCTTTGTTCCTTCGACTGCCGAGCGGATGAAAACACCACTATTTCCATTAGCGTCCTGTTTAAAATCAAGAGATAAAATAAAATTTTTGTAAGGCTTTTCTGTCGTGAGGTATCCATATCCTTTATCGGGACCACTCTCTGCAACAATTTCTCCATTTTGCACGTACCATTTTTCAGTACCGTTTATCTTCCATCCTGAAAGATCCACGTTGTTAAAGAGTGGTGTACTGCGCTGCGAGTATGAGAGATTAGCTAAAACAAAAAAACAACTTAAAAAAAATAACTGCTTGCTCATATTTCTAATAATTACGTGCTCAAAACTAACTCCCTGCTTTTTATCAATCTAATACTTTTGTTTAGATTCATAATACTATTTTTCTCAAAAAAGCTAAACTTCAATTCATATTATATTTGTTTACTTTCCAACGTTTCCAAAACCACTAACTTGCCTTCAATGTATGATAAACAGTTCCCTTAGCGTAAGCTTTAATAACTTAAAAGTTCTTACTATTTCAATACATTCAATAATAAAGAGGTTAGTTCAAAAGTATTCTGGCTATAGTGTTACGTCATTTTTTTTGGCGTACCTTAAGGTAATTTGTCTCCAAGCATTTAGTCTCACTCACCTTCTATTTCAGGCTAGGAAAGTATTCAAAATCTATTTTTTAGCCCTCAATTTTTAATGCTGGTTTTACCAATTGCGTGTGAAAGCAAAAGTTTTTAATATCCACCAACAATTGATAGCTGAGAACAAAATTGCATCAAGGCTGACAATTGTAATTCTTCTAAATCTCGATATTTCACGTTCTTATTTTTATCAACTTTCAAATCCTCTTGCCGATAAGCCTTTTCATTACAAAGACCTCATCACCAAAAAGAACCACCAATCATATTTTAACCGTTGTTGTTCCACCCCGTTCGAGCAATATATCAACCGGCATATTTTGCTTCCATGCTCCTTTTGTAAAATCGGGTATATCAACAGACGTCGAGCGATTAGCTACAGATTTTTCGCTCAAAGGTGCAATAGCACTCCATAGGGCGGCATCATACACATCCTGATCAAGAGGTAAACCATTACGAAGGCAATCAATCAGCCGCCAATCCATAAGAAAATCCATTCCTCCATGGCCACCTACCTGTTTCGCCATTTCCCCTACCTTTTTCACAATTGCAGGTTGGTATTTTTCCTCCATCGATTTCATTTCCTCCTCAGAAAGCCATTTCTCGTGTCCCATAGCTATTTTACCAGGTAAGGGATATTTTAACGCAGACCCCTTAGTTCCGCTGATCTTGTGTATCCTTGAGTAAACATTGGGAGATGTTACATCATGTTGAATCATGATGGTTCTGCCTTTATTGGTACGTATAACAGTAGTATTCATATTACCCCTATACGGTTTATTTACATATGCCTTGTAAAAATCATCTTTGGCAGCAAGCTCTTTTGCTTTTTCTCCCATCATAAAATCGTTGCCCGACATTGACACCAGATAATCAAGTTTATCACCCCTGTTAATATTCATCACCTGACAAACGGGACCAAGACCATGCGTTGGATAGAGATTTCCATTTCTTCCAATATTTTCTTTAAGGCGCCACATATCCCAATATGCGTTTTTATCAAAGTTTTCATCAAGAAGGTAATGAATATATGCTCCCTCAGCGTGAACTATATCTCCAAAAAAACCTTGTCTGGCCATGTTAAGAGTCATTAGCTCAAAGAAATCATAGCAGCAGTTTTCAAGCATCATACAGTGTTTTTTTGTACGCTCAGATGTTTTAACTAACTGCCAGCATTCATCCATTGTTTTTGCTGCAGGAACTTCAATTGCTACATGCTTTCCTTGCTCCATTGCGTATACAGCCATAGGAACGTGCAGAGCCCAGGGTGTAGCAATATATATAAGGTCAACATCTTTACGATCGCACAGCTTTTTCCATGCATCTTTGTTGCCAGAGTAGAGAGTGGGTTTATGCGCTGAATTGTCAACCTGCTTCTGAGCTTTAAGCACATGGTCTTCGCGAAGGTCACACAATCCCACAATTGATACCCCGCCTAGTTTTGTCATATTATTTAAATGACTTGGCCCTCGTTGACCGAGACCGATAAATCCTACCCTTACCGTATCTATTTTAGGAGCAGCATACCCACACATGTTGAACTGCTGATCACCAAATTTCTCATATTCCGACAGAACCGGGTATTTTTCCGTTTCGTTAGCAAAACCATTCATAATACCACTCGCGACGCCAAGACCGGCAAGACCTGTCAACTTTAAAAAATCTCTTCGATTATCTTTCATATGTATAGTTATTTTTAACTTTAAGAATAATGTGTCTGTTTTTGACTTACCTTTTTTAGCCGCTTCAATATAAACCCAACATTTATCAGACAAGATAACCACTTTTAGCGCTTTTGGATAAATCTTATTATTAATTGCCTTATCAACTTCAATTCTTTAAATTAAGCATCAACAGGATGTTTTGAAATAAATAATTTCAGGAAAAGTAAGTTGTCCCTTCTTAATCATCCTTACTATTTCTATTCCTTTCAAGATTTTTGATGCTGATTCAAAAACTTTTAAATTTTCGCATGTTCTGAAAAGGGTTGAAAAAGTAAAGGAAAGAACTGTCCTTCCATTTTTTCTCCTTTGTCCACCACTGGCACTCCTTGCAGAAGTTCATTATTTGTATCAGACAAAGTACCATCAGCAAATACATTCAAAACAAAAGCGCGGCGGGAGCGATTTGATTTGTTTTCATATGACCCATGTACCATAAGAGGGTGATGAAAGGTTGCATATCCTTTTTTCAACTCTATAGGTACAGGTTTAAATTTCGCCTTTTGCTCTTCGGTCAAATAATCCAACAAACCTTCCATATTACCGGCCAGTTCAGGCTTATCTAGCAACCCCCATTGGTGGCTTTTAGGTACATAGTACAGGCAGCCATTCTCGGTGCTGGCGTCATCCAATGCTGTCCAGCAGGTAAGGTGTTGCATTGGGGTGGTGCGTGTCCAATAAGAGTAATCCTGGTGCCATGCTACTACACCTCCATGATGTGCCGGTTTGCAGAAAAGCTGGTCGTGCCAAAAACGAACGCCCTTATCTCCCAATAATTGGCTTGCCGCCATCACAAATGCAGGATTCCATAACACATCGTGAAAACCTTCTGTAACCCGCCATGCTCCCAAGGCATGAAAGAGGGTGGTATTGGTATCAGCAGATTCATTGGAATGAAATTCATAGAATAGGTGATTGCCAGCGTGTTCGGGGTCTGTAATGGCAGCAAGTTCATCGTTCAGTTTATCTACCTGCCATTCTTCCAGCATTTTGATATTAGACAAATATCCGTTTTCATGAAAAAAATTTACCTGCTCATCGGTGAGCTTATATTGTTCCCATTCTTGGGGGCTAGAGGGTTGCTTAAAGAAATTGGAGATCGGCTTATGATATCCGGATAAATCTTTAGCTTTTTCCGTTGTTAACATAGTATAATGTTTTATTAATTATTAAACTGATTGTGGAGGCATCATTTGTTGAAGTTGAGTACTAAAAATACTTTGAAAAATATTTACCTGGCTACTTTCTTCCCGCACCTCTCCCACTAGTTATAAAGAGCTTTATGGCTATCAATTCCACTATTGCAAAGGAGTTAAATCATGCAGAAATTAGCTTTTCCAAGTACCTTTTTGTGTTTACAATGTAGTCTTTATTGTCTCCGGAAAGTTCACATTCAATTGTAATATTTCCTTTAAAATTCATCTTTTTCAAAAAGGAAATGATGGCCGGGAAATTAACTTCTCCTTTTGGTATAAGCACTTCCTTTCCCAGTTCATTGGGATTCGTAGGATATAATCCATCTTTTGCATGAAAAGATCTTACATACTTGCCTAGCACTTTCAGTCCATCTAGTGGATTTGCTTTTCCATATAGTACAAGATTAGCCGTATCATAATTTACAAACAGGTTACCGGTACCGATGTCTTCCAAAGCTCGAAGAAGGGTGACAGGTGTTTCCTGCCCTGTTTCAAAGTACACATCTATGCCTTTTTTTAAAGCATACTCGCATATAGGCTTCATAATACCTATAAACTCAGTATAAAGTGCATCTTTAGGGTTTTCCGGAATAAAACCAAAATGGGCATGAACAGCAGGAATACCAGCGGCTTTACAAAAATCAATTCCCTGTTTTAACCTTTCTATACGAGGTACCCTTGTTTCTCGCGGAATAAGACCAATGGTTGAAGGGCCATCCACTAAGTCCCAGGTGTAAGTACCAGGCCCCATGCAAATCAATGTAGTGGCTGAAAGCTTATAATTTTCAAGCGTAGCTGTTAAACGTTTTGCTAATTCAGGGGAATAATCCTTAATATTTAACTGGCAAGTTGGGAAGCCTAAGTCTCTTACCACCTTCAATTCTTCTTCCGGGTTATTGGCTCCTGATATCACACCAAGCGAAATATTTTTCAAAGCCTGCTCATCTCTTTTTTCTGCGGTATTTGCGAGACCTTTTAATATTGGTAAACCTGAAGCTAATGCTGTAGAAAGAAGAAAGCTCCTGCGGTTTGTCGCTGTCATTTTTTATTTATAATTTTTGCTTATGTGACTAAAATAATTTTTGTTTACATCTAATGAGCTATTTTTTATCGAATTGCGATAGACTCAACTTCGGATCTATTTTTTGATTTGATGAACGCATTTCATCCCATGTAATCTTTTTATGTGTCTGAGCAGCATTTCTTCCTAAAATTGCCGTAAGTGTTGATTCAGATCCTTGTTGAGTTTCATTTAAGTGATTTCCTGTTTCAATACTTTTGATAAAAGATTTCACTTTGTTGTCATCTGCATCATGTAGTGATGACAAAAAAGCGCCTGTAGCAACTTGTTCAGGGGTAGCTTCACCTTTTACTACACCCGAATCCCATTTATTTTCACCGGTTATATATACTCCCCTGTTATAATGAGCCTCGGCAATTCCTTTTGTTCCTATAAACCGGGCACAAACATCGCCAAAAGCAGGTCCTACCTGTGTCGAATGAATGCTCATATTTACGTCATTAGGATATTTATACAACGCCTGGTAGTTGGTCCATGCATTGCCAAACTCAAGTGAGCCTTTTATTCCCCCTGTACCCATTGCTTCAACAGGATGAGCTTTAAGGGCCCAGTTTGAAATATCCAGCATATGAATTCCCTGGTCAACTAATATTCCTCCGGATAATTCGTAAAAATGGAAGTGATTTCTAATACGGGCTTCATCGTTTGGTACCCCTTTATAAGGCTTAAGAGGAACTGCAGATGAGAAATAGTATAAATCGGCACTTATTATATCTCCTATATCCCCATTGTGGATTCTGTTGATCATTTCGACATAAGGGGTAGCATACCTAATTTCAAATCCAATTGCCACACTTAATTTTCCATTTAAACTTTTACCCAACTGTTCAACTTGCCTGCATCCATCGACGTCCATTGCAACCGGCTTTTCACAATAAACATGCTTTCCGGCTGCAAGAGCTGCTTTCATAAATTCGGGATGAGTATAGCAGGGTGACGATATTAATACCGCATCTACGTCTTTATTCTCCAGTAATTTCAGGTAAGCTTTTGAACCCTGGTACATGTTAGATGTTTGTATTTCGGGAAGTCCTTTGGCTTTATTCAGATCATTATATTTAACCAGGCCGCTTTGCAACTGGTAATCAAAAAGATCCGCCATTGCAATAATGTTGATGTTAGTATTTTTCGACATTGTTGAAATAACAGACGTTCCCCGGCCTCCACACCCGATAATACCCATTCGAATTGCAGAATTAGCTTTTGTTCCAAAAACAATTCGTGGTTTTAAAATTGTTGCCGCCGATATTACACTTGCATTTTTTACAAACATTCTTCTTTTCATGTTGTTATTATTTACCATTTTAAAAATTACCACCCTGGATTCTGTTCTAAATTTGGATTTGCCGCACGTTCATTGTCGGGAATAGGTAATAAGTTATCCTTCTCCTTATATCCTCCCGGAAACTTTGTCTCTATCAAACTTGCATCTGCGGCATGTACCTCAACAGGATAAATAGCAGGGCCAATATTCCAGCGCTTGATATCAGCCCAGTTAATTCCTTCTCCAAAAAATTCTATCCTACGCTCGTGCCTGAGTTTTTCACGCGCTACAACCTGAGATAACCCTGTAGGGAGAAGAGTAATTCTGACATCTTTTCGCTCGGTTCTAATTCTGTTTATAAGTGAAATAGCTTCATCAATATTTTGATTTGTTTCAATGAGCGCTTCTGCCTTAGCTAATAAAACATCAGCATAACGCAAAACAATAAAATTGAGCGGAGACATGCGTGCAGTTGTGATAGGCACATTTTCTCCTACATTTTTCCGTAAGCCAAAACCGACCCTTTGACCTGTATGATTTTTAATTTCAGTAGGATACACTTTTCCTTCGAATAGTGCACCTGGACGCAAAATTGTAAAATCCAGACGAGGATCACGTCCCTGGTAAGGATTGCTTGGATCAACAGCAGATCCATCAACCATTTCATAAGCATCAACAATATGTTGAGTGGGGGCAGGATCACTTGCTCCCGATGAACTGTTTTGAGGCAATGCAAGCCACGCAAAAAAGTTTCCCTGTTGTAACTGACCACCAATGTATTGTATATCAAACATCACCTCCTGGCTATTTTCATTTTCAAGTTGAAAAAGACCATTATAACTTGGAAAAAGTGAATACTTATTTAAAGCCTCTATTTCGTTGATCACATTTAAAACTTCTGCATACTTGTTTTGATATAGATATGCTCTCATTTTTAAACCTAACGCTGCTCCTTTTGTAGCTCTGCCTACCTCGGGAGCATCCACTTGAAGACTTGCAATTGCAGTGTCATAATCTGCAATAGCCTGATTCCACGTTTCCTCCCGTGTAGATCGTGTAACTTTTCTGGCTTCATCTACCCCAATAACTGAGTTAATAATAGGAACTCCACCGTATGTTTCCGCCAGAAGAGCGTATGCAATTCCACGTAAAAAATGAACTTCTCCTGAAAAAGTTGCTTTTGCGTCATTACTGAGGCTACTCACCTTTCCATAATTAGCGAGAAAATAATTTGACCGGCTGATAATTTGATAACAACTCGTCCATCGGTCAATTATTAATCCATCGTCTCCCGGAGTAATAGAACCGTTTCCAATCTGTTTTTCCTTACCATTCCAATGCGCCCATTGATACGCGTCCGGGGTGCACGCATCGAGGGTGGGGCCGGAACCATAAACACCCCGCTGTCTTAAGATACTATATATACCATTTAAAGCCAGGTTTACATCATTTTCAGTTTCCCAAAAGGTAGCTGTAGTTATCCGGTCTTCAGGAAGAACATTCAAATATTCCTTACTGCAACCAAAGGATGTTAGCAGTGATAAAGCAATTAAACTGTATATTAGATTTTTTTTCATTTTGATAATATTATAAATTGAGATTAACTCCGAAAGAAAATATTTTCGGAATTGGATAAAAATTTTCTCCTGAATCGAAAGTATTTCTTTCGGGGTCAAAACCTTCGTAACCCTTATTTACTAGAGAGCCCACATTCTGCGCGTTTAAATAGATATAAAGTTTGGGTACTCCTATTTTTTTAATAACACTGGTAGGAAGATTATATCCTAACTGTATGTTTTTTAATTTAACAAATGAAATATCAGAAACCCAAAAAGAAGAAGCCTGACCGTTCCAGGTGTCATTAATTTTTATACTGGGAATATCAGCTTGCGTATTTGTCGTCGTCCAGGCATTTTTCCATCTTTTTGTTACTGTTCCTCCAGAGATACCAAACGGCTGAGTCCAGGCATTTTGTGTGTAAACACTAGCACCGGCTATACCCTGTAATAGAATAGCCAGATCAAATCCCTTGTAAGATAAATTTGTATTGAAACCAAAAGTGAATTTCGGTATAGTATTTCCTAAACTTGATTTATCTTCAAATCCTATTTTTCCATCCTTATTTACGTCCTCAAATTTAATATCGCCTGCGTGTGGTATGTAGCCATTTGCAAACAAATGGTCCTTCGCCTCCTTGTCAGACTGATAAATTCCTACTGCCTTTAATCCATATAATTCCCTGTAAGAATATCCCTCACGAATCAGATACAATTGATCAGGAGAGTTTTTTCTAAACTTTGTTACCTCATTCACAATATAAGTCAGGTTACCTCCCACGTTAAACCCAAACTTATTCCTGTCCTTGACAGTATTTGAGTAATTAATGGAGAATTCCATACCGTTATTGGTCATCTCACCAACATTTTCAAGCGGAGCCTCCATTCCTCCTAAAACCAGGGGAATTGGTAACTGTACAATAATCCCCTTCGTTGTTTTTCTAAAATAGTCAGCTTCTACTGATAATTTATCATTTAAAACTCCGAATTCGACACCTATATCGGAAGTTACTGCCGTTTCCCAGCTAATTCGGTCTTCGACCAAACTGGTTACTGCAGCTCCCGGGGCAAATGTTCCTCCGTAATTATAGCTTAAAGCATTGGTTTGATTAACGACAGTTAAGTAGGGCCAGTATTGATTGATATTCTGGTTTCCTAACTTTCCCCATGAAGCACGGAGTTTCATATTCGAGAAGACATTCAAATCCTTAATAAACCTCTCTTCACCAAGTCTCCAGCCAGCGGAAAAAGCAGGAAAATATCCCCATCGGTAACCTTGCTTAAAACGGGATGATCCATCTGCACGAAAATTTACTTCGAATAAATATTTATTAGACAGAGTATAGTTAGCACGGCCAAAATAAGAGATGCCACGCAAGGCGTTCATATTACCAGCTGCCACAATACCTGAGGTCCCGGCATCTACCTGCGTCAATCCTTCTTTTGGAGGATCTGTCTTTTGTGAAAGAGAATTTTTGATTATTGAGTTTTCCACCTGCATACCTGCAACTGCGGATACGTCATGTACATGTCCCAGCTTTTTATTGAAATTGAGCGTGGAATATAAAACGTTATAAGTACTTTGAACATTAGTTCTTATTGCCTGTAGCTGAGTTTGGTAATCAAGATTTTTACCTTCGACACCGGCATCAGTAAATCCTGATATTAATTGATTATATCTATCCCCTAAATTGTTATTGTACTGAGTAGAAAAACTGGTTTTCAAAGTCAAAAAATCTGCAAACCTAACGTCTGCAAATGCATTCATTTTTAAAAAATTATTCTCCGCCTGCCTTTTTCCATTTGCCGTCTCAATTAACGGATTTCTGTTTCCAACAATAATATCCCCATTACTATTAATGGCCTGCACTGAACCATAACGACCATCGCGGGTATATGGTGCTGTAAACGGATAAGCTCCATTAGCAAAAATGTATAATATGCGACCAAAATCAAAAGGCTCTTCTGAAAACTTTTTTATGCCATTTATCCGGCCTCCAATAGTGAGCCAGTCTTTGACTTTAGAATCCACGTTAACCGTTAAGCCATATCGTTGTGAACTTGTGTTCTGCATAATACCATCCTGGTTCAAATAGTTAAACGACATGAAGTACCTCGTTTTTTCCGAACCACCTCTTAAAGATAGATTGTGACCAGTAATGGGAGCGGTCTTGAATACTTCTTTAAAAAAGTTTGTATTGGGATATTTATATGGATCGTTATTGTTCTTAAAATTATTTATCACATCGTCGGGGAACAATTTACTTCCTCCCTGGTTTACAAGCGCCTGGTTCCATAAATTCATGTATTCAACACTGTTGTCAATAATGTCATATCTTCTTCCAAGTGATTGCACCCCTACATAACTTGATAGGTTTACTTGCGTTGCCCCATTGAATCTTCCTGATTTAAGGGTTATCAGTACAACACCATTTGCTGCCTTTGATCCATAGATGGCAGAACTTGCCGCATCTTTTAAAACTGTTATGTTTTGAATATCATTAGGGTTTATTTCATTCATTGAACCTTCAACACCATCGATAAGTACTAATGGATTTGCGTTATTAAGGGTACCCCAACCTCTTACCATTATTTGAGCAGCATCACTTCCCGGAGAGCCGGAGTTCTGGCTGACCCAGATACCGGGAACTGCACCACCAAGAGCCTGAGATGCATTTGTAATCGGACGGTTTTCTAAAGCTCCCTCGAATTTAACGGTTGATACTGCACCGGTCAGGTTAACTTTTTTCTGCGTTCCATAACCGACTACAACCACTTCATCTAATCCGGCAGCTACCTTTTCTAAAGTAATACTGATTTCAGTTTTCTTGCCGACATTCACTGTTTTCTTTTGAAATCCTACAATAGAAACGTCGAGAACTATATTTTCTGCATTGGAAACATTTAATGCAAATCGCCCGTCATTATCGGTGATAGTTCCTTTTTTAGTGCCAGCTATTAATACAGACACTCCTTGCAGTGGCTCACCTTTCTCATTGGTTACTTTTCCGCCTATTGCGGCTGGAGGTAATGCCTTAGCACTTGCATTAACACAAATAGCGCATAAAAGAATAATTGTAAAATTGACAAGCGAAAGTGCTTTTAATAAATCCCTTCGCGACCGCCAGGTTAAGTAAATTTTAGATAATCTCATAGACATGTTTTTTGGTTTAAACAATAGATAAATTGACTCTACATTAGTTTGACATTGATTCCCAAAAGGCAGGAAGTGTTTCCGCTGTTCTTTTTTTCTTTTATATTAGACCTAATTGTTCTTTTTGTTATTTAATACTGCTAGTCATAAGGACAAAATTGGGGGGTACAATTATTTTTTCCCTGCGTTCAAGCGACACTGATTGGTGGCTGGGAGTTTCTAATTGTAGTAAGGCTAGTATTCAGTGGAATTTTTGCATAAAAAGAGCTTACTAATTCTTTTTATCCGAGATTGAACACATCATTTTGCTAACTAATAACGAAGTGATGGTCTTTCATTGAAGCAAAAATATTCGCAAAACAAATTGATTTAAACCTCTAATTTGCAAATACTTCTACTCTATTGAAATAATAATATCGTTAATTTAAATTTTTGTTCAAAAAGAAGAATTTAGTAAATGAAAGTTCATTTCGAAAAGCTTATTGCTCTGCCCGGAGAGCCTCTTCTTGTCAGTGAGGTAAAAGCGAAAAAATTTTCTGCTCCACTTCACTTTCATCCTGAACTTGAGCTTACATTGATTTTAGAAAGCTCAGGAAAAAGATTTATCGGAGATAGTATTGAAAATTTTGAAGCTGGAGATTTGGTTTTGGTGGGAGAAAACCTCCCCCATTTTTGGAGCAATGGGAATAACATTTCTAATAACAGCTATTCTCATGCTATTGTTGTACAATTTGAAAGATATTTTCTTGGTGAAAATTTTTTCGAAACAATAGGAGCAGCTCATATAAACAATTTACTAAGCAACAGTAACAGGGGAATTTGTATAAAGAACCCGACGAGGGAATTGGTAAAGGAAAAATTAATAAGAATACTGTCGCTGAAAACGTTTGAAAAAACCTTGCTTTTACTTGCAATACTTGACATCATTGCAAACTCTAGAGACTGTTATTACCTTTCCAGTAGCGACTTTAAACAGTATTCTAACAAAGAAGATTGCACAAGAATGAATAAGATTTATAATTATGTTTACAATAACATCAGTGATCCTTTAGATATAGCAGAAATAGCGGCCCTATTGCACATGAGCGCAAGCGCTTTTTGCCATTATTTTAAAAAGAGAACTCAAAAAACATTTACACAATTTGTAAATGAAATCAGAATTGGCAAAGCCAAACAATTACTGGTAGAAACTGACAAGTCTGTAGCTGAAATCGGTTACAAGTGCGGCTACAACAGTTTGTCTAATTTCAACAAACAGTTTTGTTCCTTAACAAAATCATCCCCAAAAAGTTTTAGGAAAAATTACACGGTTACATACTGAAAAAAGATGCCCAAAAAAAATGCACTTAAATGTTTGATAATGTTCTTATTAAACGTTGTCTACAACAGTCAAGCAAAGAAAAAAAGAACGGAAAATGACTATAAAAAAAAGGATAGGTAATAATCTTAAAATCATATGTTTCTTATTGTCAGGGAAATATTAGCATGAATAAAGGATTTTGCATACTAATACCGGTATTTAAACCTTCGCCCAAAACTTAAATAAAATCTTTCAGCTTTTTTTCAGCTTGTTTTGCCGCATTCGTCCAAATACCTTGCATGTTCGCAACGGCTCCGTTTGTTCGCTTACTTTCGTCTGCAGCTTCCATAAAAGCGTATATTTCCACGGTATCTTCCGGTCTTACCGGAGCTCTGCCTGTTTTAAAAAACTCAACAATTTGAACTAGTAAAGCATCATAATCTTTAAAGGGTCCGAGGCAGATATTCCCTTTGGCTCCGTAGACGGTGCCGCCATAATCGTGGGTGCCAGTACGAGTTCCCCTGAATGTACCCACTCTACCGTCATTCCAGGTTCCCGCAACTATGTCTGTGTCATTAGTACTTACACGCCTCACTTCTTTACAACCTGGCCCCATTACTGAAAATAATATTTCAATACCATGAATGCCATACCAGAAAAAATCAGGGTGAGTCTTTTCGATCGTAGCCGGACTAAAGGTATCAGCTCCTAATACAGTTCCAACTTTTCCTTTGACCACGTCCTGCACGCTTTCCATATATCTAAGAGAGGAAGAAGAAAATATCGGAACATTGTGTTGTTTTGCTGCATCATAAATTGAAATCACATCGGTCAAAGATGCGGCTACAGGTTTATCAATAAACATAGGCTTACCGGCTTTTATCACCTTCATGGCCTGTTCCAAATGAGGGCGTCCATCATTCGTTTCCAATAGAACAAAATCTACTTTTTTCAGCAATTCTTCCACAGAGCCTACAATCTCTACACCCAGCTTTTTTACTTCTTCAATGTATCCCGGAATTCTCTTAACAGACGATTCTATATCGTTGCTGCCTTTAGGATATGCTGCCACTACTTTATAGCCCTTAAATTCGGGTGCTGCTTCCGTACCGTTTAAGGATTTTGTAAAAGCAACACTGTGAGACGTGTCAAGCCCAATAATTCCAACTCTTCCTTCATTTCGAGCATTATTTTTTGCATACAGTTTAGGAAAGCTTTCTAAAAGAGCAGCTCCAATTCCTGCAGCAGTTGCAGTGCGGATAAATTGACGACGAGGTAAGTTTTTTTTCATATTTTTTCAAATTAGATAAACCATTGTTTACAATAAAATTTCAACGATTAAAATCAATAAAATTATCAAGGTGGATATCCTTCAAGAAAACTCTAAAACCTTTGACATTACTGGGTAGAATTGCTTAATTTTTTAAATCGGCCATTTCAAGCAAATCCTTTTCCTTCAAAATACCTGATTTATTATTTCTAAGATTTTTTATTTCTTCTGCTTTAACGGGTTTGCGGCCAAAGGAAAGCTTGGGGCTGGCAGCAACAAATGAATTGTGTAAATAATCAATAATACCTGCTATTTCTTCATCTGTGAAATTGTTTCCGAAGTTAGGCATGGCACCGTTGAACTTATAAAGTTGCCCATTTACATGAAGGGGACCTTCTAAACCATTCAAAATAATCATTCCTAATCTATCTGTACTTCCAGCCACAAATTCAGAGCCATTCAGCGGCGGAGCAACATACTTAATGCCCTCTCCATCTGCGCCATGGCAACCGGCACAGGTGTTACGAAAAATCACAAGGCCTTTTTGAAGTCCCGGCATGGGGATTTTTTTCTGTACGAAAATTGAATTCTTCTTCCCCTCCTGCTTATTCTTAATGGCTTCATTCAACAACTTATTTATTACTTCATCTGATCCTTTATTGTCTTTTGACTTAAGAGTTAGTGCTTGAAAATCCTCTTCGAGTCCCTTTAAACTACTTATGACCGCTTCCTGAAAAACAGCATTCGCTGGATAAGTGTTAGATAATTTTACAAGTATTGGTAAAAACATGTCGCGTGAAGTATCAGCCCAGGGACCTAAAGAAATCGCCAGATAAAGGTTGACAGTGGTATCATTCCCCGACATTAAATGAGTGGCCAATTCCTGCATTGGCTTCACATGATTACTCGTATTATACTTTTGCAACAGCACCAGGGCATGCGCCGAAAGCATTGAGGAACCATTAGCCGCTATTTTTTTAAGAAATTCAAAAGACAGTGCGTTTAGTCCCTCCAATGTATGCAAAGCATGTATCGCAGGAACTGCATCTTTACTATCTTGTACCAATTTTTCTAATTCAGGAATTACTACTCTCTGTTGCTTATAAATCAATAATTGTTGTGCCCTGTCTCTAACCCAGCCATTATTGCTTTTTAACATTGAAACCAAATCAGTAGCTGATGCATTAATCAGATCTGGAATTTTTCCAAGCTCTTTATCTTTATTTTTTATTCTTAATATTCGTCCGGCACTTAAAAGGGTATCGAGTTTTTTGTGGGCTATCCCATTACGATAATATGGCGTTGCAGATACCCTGTGTTGCATAGTACCGCGATGCATGTCTACTACATACATGGCGCCATCTGGTGCATTCCGTAAATTTACAGGACGAAAGCCTTCATCTGTTGAAGCAATAAATTCCCGGTCATTCCAGGCTTGAGTGGCTGTCGTTTTAAGGCTTTCAAAAGTAAGTATATCACGTTTGATTAGATTTCCTTCCGGATCACAAACAAAAGCGTTTTGACTGTAATTATTGGGAAATTGGTCTCCGGAATAAATTAAAGGTCCACAGGCTGCAGTAAAGTTAACAAGCACACTGTCTTTATTAAGTATTCCTTCTACATAACCGCGATTTACCGTTGTAGGATGTAAAGGGTACACCCTTTGGTTCTCTGTCAATAATTTATTGATTGCTTCTTTTGGTTTGTAATATGGATTACTTATAACGGTATTTGGCAAAACATAATCACCCGCGATTTGTATCTCGTTGTAATTGTAATAAAGCCGGCCGAAATTATCTTTTGTGATACCATATTGCCCCCGAAAGGAAGTAGGCTCCTTCATCCACTTCCCATCTTTAAGCTGATAACGGGATGTTGAATATGCACTATATATCCAATTATCAATACCCATAAGCAGGCCGTTAGCTTGATTTTCCGGATTTGAATATTCGTCCGTATATATCGAATCAACAAGGGTCCTTTTACCCGGTTTGTCATTATTTATTTCGACAAACCACAAGTTGGGAGGTGCTGCGTACAACACGCCGCCATAAGCAAGTGCTATCGCCCGGGGGAGCACTAAACTATCCAAAAACACCTTAGCATGCTCGGCTCTTCCATCTTTATCTAACCGATCAAGAATACTAATCCTCCCGTTTGGCTGATCTTCCCCTGTTCCAGCAAGATTAGGCATAAATCCTCTCATTTCAACTACCCACATTCTACCCTTATTGTCGAAATCCATAGCTACAGGAGCTTCAATCAGTGGTTCAGAAGCGGCTAACTGTATTTCAAAACCATCTGCAATTTTGTATTTATCAAAAGAAATAGCAGGGCTTTTATTAGCCCCGCTTTGGCAACTGGTAATTAATACAATTACTAAAAAAAATAATACAAACGAATTTTTAGTATTCAAAACAATGTTTTTAAGATGATAAAAAAATACATAATTCCAATCTTTTGCTTTATTCAATTTAAACTGCTTTTATAACACTCTTTAAAATATTACAGGTATATCTATTTGGTTGCCGCCTTTTCCAATACCTGAGCAATCTGAAAAGTCGTTTGAGCGCATAAAAATCGACATTGTTCGTGACCTGATGCAGTTGAATAAATTTTTAATCTCTATAAATTTTTGGCACTATCTTGATCCAAATAAAGTGTAGCATTACTATGTTTTCGAAGTACTGTTGAGGGATAATGCGCCTTCACCTCACTATTCAGGGTATGATAAACTGCATCTGCCTTTTTATTTCCAGGTACTATACAATAAATACTTTCTGCGCTAAATAATGCAGGAACAGTCAGTGTGATTGCAGAAGTTGGTACATCTTCAATTGTTGCAAAACACCCATCATGTACCTGTTGCTCACGCGAAACCGTGTCGAGGGTAACCTCTTTTACTACAAGCGGATCATTAAAATCGGCAGTATGAGGATCATTGAATGCAATGTGAGTATTCTCACCAATACCTATGCAGACAATGTCTGCAGGATATTGTTTTAATAAATTCGAATACCGCCGACATTCCATGCCAGTATCATCTGCACTTCCATTTATATAATGCACTTCATTAAAAGACACTTTACTAAATATTTTTTCTTTTAAAAATCGAGCGAATCTTTGTGGAGCATTTCTTTCTAAACCCACATATTCATCCATATGAAAAGCATTTACCCTACTCCAATCTACACCTTCCTCTTGTGCCAGAGAAGCTAGAAATTCATTTTGAGAAGGAGCAGCAGCAAAAATGATATTAACAAATCCCTGCTTCAATAATAATTCTTTTATTTTTTTGCATGCGTCTTTAGCCGCATCAGCCCCCATTTGTAACCTCGTTTCATAAATTCTAACTTTCAATTTATTTGCTGTTAATTCTTTTATCGGGCTCATTACCTGAAATTGTAATTTAATATATTTGATAAAAACTGATTTATTTTGAACTATTTAAATGTTGGCAGTCTAACCATCTTTCCGGTACGGGCGCTTTCATAAATGGCCAGTACAATTTCAACTGATTTACGACCCTCAATTCCATCTACTAAAGGCTTGTCTCCTGTTTTAAGAGAATGCAGCATATCTTCTATTTGTCTTTGATGGCCTGTAAAGCTGATGTCTGCAGGATTGGAAACACCGCCATGTGAAATACTTGCTCCTAACATTGAATTCATTATCATTTCATCTTCGCTGGTCTTTTTTTCAAATTGCCATTTTGTTAAACCACTTTCCTCCAGGATGGCTGTTCCTGCGGTGCCCATTATTTCAATACGTTTTAACGCGCCTGGAAAAACAGCTGTAGAACATTCAATTGTCCCTAATGCTCCATTAGTGAATTTTAAAGTAGACACTACTGTATCTTCAACTTCAATTTCTTTGTGTCGGATATTGGCAGTAACAGATTGAACCGATTCAACAGAGCCCATATACCATTGTAATAAGTCAACCGAATGAATACCCTGGTTCATCAGCGCACCGCCACCATCGAATTCCCATGTACCCCGCCATGCAGACGATTTATAATATTCGGGACTTCTGTGCCACTTTACATAAGCATCGCCTAATACCAAATCGCCGAATCTTTTTTCATCTATAGATTTTTTTATCTGTTTACTCGCTTCATAAAAACGGGAAGGGAAAATAACGCCAATTTTTACGCCTGCTTTATAAGCGGCATCAATTATTCTATCGCATTTCTCAAGAGTCACCTCTAATGGTTTTTCAATAAGACAATGCTTTCCGGCTTCAATACATTTAATTGCCGGCTCAAGATGTATACCTGATGGAGTACAAATACAAACGATATCTATTTCAGAAACATTCAGCATTTCATCCAAAGTATTATAAGCAGTGCAATTATTTTTATCTGCAAACGCATTCGATTTGCTTTTATTAATACTATACACCCCAATCAACCTTGCATTGTCTATTGCACTGATAGCCATAGCATGAATGTTTGAAATTACCCCGGCTCCTATTATCCCAAAACCAAACTGCTTTTCTTTCATAGTTAAAATTTCTTTTGTTTCACGATCATTTCTCAAAAACAATCTTTCCATTCTTAATTACTGTGTCAACTTGTATCTCCTTGCTATTTAATTGAAATATTACCTTATCATTTTTATTATTAAAGGTTCATCAATTTAAATAACATTTCAGCTTGCATAAGGATTTGCTTTTATGCTCGCTGTTTAAGAGCAACAATGAGATTTTTTACTTTAACAGGTACTGTTTCTGCAGTCAACCCTAATCCTATAAAAACAATTGCTGACACAATTGTAGGCAAACCCACTTCCAGCGCCAGGCTACTTACATGCATGTCTTTTGTTATGACGAAAGTGATCACCCCCCCAATAATCGAAGAGATAGCTGCTTTTGGACCACAGGACTTAAACACGGGAAGCAAACCTAATAATAACGGCAGGGCTGTAGGGCCCAATAAAGCCGCAAACCAGTTAACAATAAGTCCCAGTACTCCACCAAAGCGTTCGTAATTTAGCGCTATAGCAAGTGTTGCAAGCGTAAAGATAAAAGTTGTGATACGGGCAGTGCGAAGTGAATGTTTATCATTGCGAAATTTGTCTGAAACAACAGGGAGTATATCCCTGGTGATGACGGCAGCGATGGTATTGACATCTGAAGAGGTCATGCCCATCGTAGCGGCAAATAAGGACGCGATCACCAGTCCTATCATTCCCTGAGGCAATATTTTTACCATTAACCATCCATAAGATTCACTAGGGTTTTCCAAATTTGGCAAAATAATGGGAGCAGCCCACATCGGAAAAAATAATATTAAAGGCCAGACTAAGTACAATATCCCGGAAAGCTGCGCTGCTTTTGATGCTTCTTTTTCATTTGGTGATGAAATATATCTTGTCGCCAGGCTCCAGATGCCTCCATTATAACTTAGGAAGTAAACAAAAAACATGACGCCTACAAAACCTGCTGTATAAGGATCATTAAATAAATCACTATGACCAGGAGGCAGACGGCTCCACATTCTTGTAACAGATCCTACTCCACCAAGCTGCTTGACAACCAGCACAAACATAACAATACCACCAAGTATCTGAACAATAAATTGAATTAAGTCAGTTATAATTACACCCCACAATCCTCCGAACGTCACGTAAATTAAAGTAACAACACCTGAAACAAGGATACCAGGTGTCATTGGAACGCCGGCAACTACATTTAGTAAAATACCAATAGCGGCCCATTTGGCTCCCACATCAAAAATTTTCAGTAATACACCTGACCAAGCTATGATCTGTTGTGTTAATACATTATATCTTACATGTAAGTATTCAAGCGGAGATTGTATAAGCAGTTCCTTTCGTAAACGAACCCAATAAACAGGAAATATTTTTGCAGTAGTGATTACGACAATAGCAACAGGGAAAGCCCACCACATATACATAGTAAAGCCATGAGTATAGGCAACTGCAGCATATGCAACAAATACAGCTCCACTATGTCCTGAAACATGATGAGAAATACCTGCTAACCACCAAGGTAGTTTTCCTCCCGCAACAAAATAGTCTTCAGAGTTCTTACTTTTAAAATAAGAAATTACACCTATTATAATCATGCTTGAAAAGAAAAGAATAATAACAACTAAATCTAGTGTATTGAAAGTCATTTATTTGTTTTAATGATTTGTAAATTCAAAATGTTCGATTAATAATGTCAAGAAAAATAATAAAAGTGTATGTGTATACTAATCCTTAACCCAAGCCCATTTCATTCAGTTAACAAATAAGACAGAAGAAAAAAGTTTGCGAACGGTTCATTTCCTTTGATGACCATACTTCGTTGCTGGCCGTATGTCCCTTCAAGACGTCCATTATACCAGCCACCCATTACCCACATTTTGTTTTTAAAAACAACCGACATCGCCAGGTCGCTATGAATCCGCGGTGCGGATAAAGTGTTCCTGGTTGTAATTATTCATAGAGTAGTTTCCAACACACATTATTAAAATCATTTTACAGGCACAAGTACTATCCGGCGCAAATCGAGCATTGCACCTTTTGCCGAATCTGAATTTGATCTAAATACCATTTTATGAGGACCTGCCGGTAATTGAATTGTACCTATTTTCTCTTTTTTGTACGTAAACCATGACCCTGTTTTGCCTATCTTGCCTTTTAGTTTTTTGTCGCCTCCTTCAAAAACAAATGACTTACCTGCTTCAGCATCAGATACTGCCCAGTCGAGATAAACATTATATTTACCTTTTTTTCCTACTTCCACATCCCATTCCGTTTTATCGTCAGTGGTAAACCAGCCAAATGCTTTCCATTCCGGCATGTACTTGATATTAGATCCGATTGCCTCTGCCATCGCAGCGTCAAGGTAAAGCGTTCCATCAGTTCCGGCTTTTACAAGTTTTCGATCATTAACAGTGTCTCTCTCTTCTTTGAAAGATGCAGGCATGAGATCATGAACGGATTTCACAATAATATCTTCAACTTCCAAAGCAAAAGGTGACGGTTTATCGTAATAATACATACTTGACTCAGCTTCGTAACCACCTTCCTGTATAACACGACGTGAAGCAATATAACACGGTACATCGTTAGAGTAACCATTAATCCAAAGATGCTCGGCACCTAATTCGTTTTTCAACCTCGTAGAATAATCTACTACAACTTCACCAGCTAAATTAACCATCGCCAACTTGTTGCCGAAGTTCCAGACCTGAACGGGATAATTTAATTCTGAAGGAATTGCCTGCCCCCTTTGAATGCGATCAAGTGCAAGACGAGCATAGTAACCTTTAACTGTTTTATCCTGTGTTAATTGAATTAGTTCAGGAACAGTAGGAACTTTAGAGAACGGTAACTTAATCCATTTCATGTTGCCGGCGGGGGGCTCTGAAAGTATCTGAAGCTGTGCCTTTAGTAATTTATCTACGTTATCAGCTATCTCTTTTCCATGCTGCTGTACATCTTCCATGTTACCTCGCGGTTGAGGATTGGCATCAGCACCACAACCAAGGGCAATCATAGCAATAACTCCAGGATGCCGCTCCTCTATAGCACGTTGAGCTTCTCCGATCCAATCCCCGTGAACTTCATTGACATCACCATCTAATGTGGTACCATGACATGCATAATTAACAAATACTGCTCTTAATGTTCCATCCGGATTTGTAATCCGCATAAAAGGCAAAGAAGGATCAACAGGACCATCTTTTGTGCGGCGATTTGCTGCAAATCCGGCTTGCCCTTGTCCCCATGCAACAAATGCCGGCTTCCTGCCTTTTAAAGCCGCAAAGGTTACTTCCTGCAGCTTCTGGCTAAGTTGCTCGGTATATTTTGCTATATGTACCAATTGTTCCAGGTTTAGCAATGAGTCGCTGAAGTTTTCGCCGCGGTATTGAAGAATATTTAAAAGGTTACCAACTTCGGGGCCACCATGAGTGTGTGAGGCACAAATAGCAATCTGAGCGGGCTCTATTCCGGCTTTTTTTGAAATTTGCTCAACTAATTCCTGCGTGATGCGTGCCGGGATCCCAACAAGATCTACAGTAATAAGAATAGATGGATGTTGTGCATCGCTACCAAAAGCAATTGCTTTAGCTGACAGCCGCTGAAGCACCCCGGTCGACTCCGACTTGGGTCTGGCGCCATAACCGGCAAGACGTATCGGACCCTCGGGAGTAATGTCAACCCGAGCTACCCCTATGTCCATCGTTTGAGCAGCATCCGCCTTTTGGCCCAATGAAATTTTACTAAAAAGCAAAACAGATATAAAAACAAGGCAATAACAGTAGGCGCGAAAGCTTTTTTGAAATTTCATTACCAATAATTTTAAGTTTGATTTTATGATTTTATCCTGAAAATGATTAACGGCGCCTGCTACCTCTCACCGTTAAGATGCAAAATCTAGTTCAACATTTTAGCACCTTTTTTTAATTTAGTTGATTTTTGCCTCTGCCTGGGACACCCCAACTTCTGCCGCTAACTTCTGAGCCTCATACAAAATATCCGTTTCAATGCTTGATGCCCATGTACTCGGCAACCCGTACACCATTTGTGATGATGCTCCTTCATAACCTCCTTCGCGCAATATTGCTGCTGTTGGAACGTAGGCCATAACATCATTTGAATAGCCAAAAACAAAAATATCTTCGCCAAAAACCCTTTTCAGTTGTATTGCATATTCAATCACTGTTTCTCCGCTTAAAACAAAAATAGATTGATCGCCAAGCTTCCAAACTTCTACCGGATAAGGATATGAGGTAATGAGAGAATCTCCTGCATTTAATTTTTTCAGCAATCGCGCAGCCCATCGTTTTTGATAATTTTCGCCGCTCATTTCAACTATTTTAGACAACTCTGCTTTTGACGTGGGCGAATTCAGGGGCAGTTTTATTTCTGCATATGCCGTTTTTAGCTGAGGAGCTAATGCCTTCATATCCTCGCTAAGCACCCTTGTTACAGCCGCTGCTAATTCCTGTCCATATTGTTGAGCTAATGCTACTGTCCGGCGAGGCAAAGGATTTTGATTGGCACCACAGCCCTGAGTAAACATTGCAGTAACACCTGGGTAGGCTTTTTCTAACTCTAACTGTGCAAATCCTGCATAATCGCCTGAAAATTTATAGCCACTTAAAACAGTATTATGACAGGCATAGCCAAAAGTAATAGCCAATAATTTTCCTGTTTTACTTACGACTTTAATTGCAGGAACTGAATAATCGTTAGGACCTTTTAATTCAGTTTGCCTGGACAAAGTTGCTTCATCATTGTTGCGCCTGTTTACCTGAAATCGTGTAACGCCGTTTCCGGAATAAAGATCAGCAAGTTGCAATGCATGTAATGCTTCACCTACCAGTCTTACCATTTTCTCTCCTAACTGATTGGTATATTCATCAATCTTTTGTTGCTGCTCCAGGTTAACAGGATAAATATCTAATAATGCATTTGTTAATACGGGACCAGAATGAGTGTGAGATGTATTGATAAGAATTTGTGACCTTGTTAAATGATATTTACTTTCCAGCTGATTTCTTACACAGTCGGAAAGAGCTTTCGGAATTCCTACTAAATCTGCTGTAATAAGTACCGCCTGCTTACCTTCTTCATCTTCAAGTGCGAGAGCCTTTACCCACAAATCTACCAATGTTCCTTCTGATGGATGAGTTCGATTAGCATAGCCCGCCATCCAAAGGGGTTGTTCAGGAGTGATTTTTACACGGCTAACGCCAGCTTTCCATCCTTTATAATTTTTGGGTTGCGCATAAACGATGGTAGTAAATAAAGCAAGGGTAAAAAAGGTTTGCAAATGTTTCATTTCAGGTACTTATACTGTCTTATTTCGTATTTAAAAAATGTATCAAAGTGATAACTATTACAACCTACACATGACACCATACTATAAAAATCTTATACAACTATTTAAGGTTGCTCTTTAGATGCCCACTGAATACAATGTCCGGCAGCCCGGACCGGACCCTTAAATAACATACATTCTCCACAAGATTGATTGTCAGTTTTTGGAACAAATAAAGCACAATTACCACAAGAACGATCGGGTAAAGGAGACCTGTCGACATAAGCAAACGTCTTACGCTTCTCCAATTCACTTTTACTTACATTGGAAAGATCGTCGCAAAAGTTAGTTGCTGATGTCTGTTTTTTATCTGCTGGATTCGATTTATTTGAATCGCAACTGCTAAAAATCAGTGCGCCGCCCGCCATAAAAATGCTACTGCTACCTATACACTTACTTATAAATTTTCTTCGTGAATATTCCTTGTTTCTCATCTAAAACGTTTCGTTTGGGCTAATTATAATAAAACTGCTTTTAAGTCCTGCACTGCTTTTGCAGTGTTAACATCTACCTCTGCTTCAATATTCTTCAGGCTTTCTTTTACTGATGCATCTGATCCTTTTGATACTTCAAGACCTGTAGTTAAGCCTTTTACAACAGTTGGCTGCCAACTTTTGGCTTTTGCAGATTGAGATATTGTTTCTAATAAAGCAATTATTTGTGCTTTTTGATTTCTTGCGCCTACAACCGTAGCAAAGTCGTTAAGAAACTGAAATTTCCAGGGGGCAGTCGAATTAAAAAATGAACTTTTTTGAGATAAATTTTTCAATAAGTCAACTGATGCCCCTGCTGAAGAACTTAAAACTGCTGTTCTAAACCATGCGCTTTGGCCGTGCTTTTCTAAAACATTTGCCAATACCGCAGTTACTGATTGCTCATTAAACTCACCAAGACTTAACGTTGCCTGGAAAGCTACTCGAATTGAAGAGTCAGTAGTCATTTCTTTAAGTTGGGGCAAACACTGAGGATAACGCTCAGACAACATTGCTGCATTTTCCCGCACCCCGGCAGATGGATCTTTCATTGCCTTTTTTACAATTTCAGCATCTAATGCATTCATCCCTTCCAAAACATAAATGGCATGAAGCCTGAAACGCGGATCTTCACTTTTATTAAATAAATCGCGAACAGCAGGAATTACAGTTTTATCCTGGCGCTCTAAAAGGAGCCTTTGCGCCTGCAAACGCCACCAACGGTTTTGATGAGAAAGTGATGCAACCAGATCGGATGATTTGGTACTTCTAAGATCGACAGAAACTTTTTTATATGCAGGAGCATTTTTAGGAACAATCCTGTAAATTCTTCCATATCTGTTTCCGGCATTAAAGTCCATACCCACTTGTAAATCTTCAGGAATAGACATAGGAGTTTCAATATGTTGTCTATACATATCAATCATATAAAAATCTCCGTTGGGGCCAACTGTAAAATTTACAGGACGAACCCACGTATCAGTAGAAGCTAAAAACTCTTTGTTTTTCTCTTGCTCGGGCCTGCGTGCTACGAAAAACGGCGCAGTGTCGCTATTTGAAAGAATGTCTCTGTGAACCAAACTGCCGGACCCATCGCCGGTAAAAACATTACTATAATATTCTTTTGGAAGTGCATCTCCATCGTATAAAGTTGCGCCCGTTGCTGCAGTAAAATGATCCTTTTCATATTCTACCCTGTCTAAATGATTTTCCTTGAACTGCTTATTTCTTCGGTTTGTACGTTCTGCCCGCCAGTACGGGGCAGGGGTTTTTTGAAACATTAAAGGATCGTGATCGGAAATATTTACAATTGCTTTTTTTGCAGAAGCGGGAAGGAAAGGATTGCGTTCAAGGTAACGCCGGGGAATAACAGCCTGCTGAATGTGAAGCGAATTTTGTGTAAAAAAACGATGCCCCCAATCGTCTAATGCTAATCCATATTGTCCTGTACCTGTTGTAAGTTCAAATTGATTTCTATCGAGACGGAACCTAAAGTCGGCCCCCTGCATTAAAAGCTTTCGTGCACCAGGCACTCTGTTAAAAGTTATTTCTCCTGCCTGGCCATTGTTATTTGCATAAATCCAATTATCAATACCAAAGCGAAGATTTGAAATTTGAGCCTCTTCATTTTTATTAAAGAACCCTGTAAAAAGCACTTCCTTGGAATCTGCACGTCCGTCGCCATCAGTATCTTTAAAATACAAAATATTAGGTGCAGCGGTTACTATCAATCCGCCTTGCCATGGCAATATGCTTGTTGCTTCTCTCAAACTATCTGCAAAAACGATTGAGGTGTCGGCTCGTCCGTCTCCATTTAAATCTTTTAACATCACAATCCGCCCTTTTCCTTTTACCGAATCTGGTTTATAGGCATCCAGCATTCCCACCACATAAGCATTTCCCTGCTCATCAAATTCCATTGCTACAGGATCAATGACATTAGGTTCTGTGGCAAAAATTTCCGCCTTAAGATCTTCCGCAAACTCAAAAGTTTTTACAGACTCTTCCGGCGAAAGCGGACCATCGTAATGCGATTTGGATTCACATCCAACGCTTAATATTGCAAATCCTATTAAAATTTTTGCGCTATTAATCAAAACCTTTTTTCTAAACAATTTTGTTTTTTCTTTGATCATATATACTGGTATCGGTTTTAATTACCGGATTATCAAGACGATGATGTTAAAGCCTGAATAGCTTTTTTGCATTTTCATACAATAATTTACGCTCCACTTCTTTTGTTGGTGCCAATCTGCGAACTGCCTCTATGATTTGGGATCCATCACAATCTTTTCCCTTTCCTGCCATGTCTGCACAATCGCTTCCAAAAAGAAGTTTATTTTGATGCCGATTTAAATAATCGCGGGTAAAAGCTTCATCTCGTGTAAGAGCGTTAAGCCCCGAACCTGCTGACAAATCACCAAACATGTTCGGGTAATTACTAAGATACGCTTCTGTTAGTCCACCCTTTGCAATAGCGCCCTTTGGATATAACACCGACTGATCTTTATGTTCTTTGTCTAGGTTTGCATGCCATGTTTGGGCATGTCCGATAAAATTTACTCTCGGATATTTTTCAAGCATTTTATAGAAACGCTCAAATCCATAATTATACATCTGGTATTGCCAGTGCATCAGTACAGGCACTTTGTAAGCCTGCGCCAACTGATAAATCTTTTGCATTTCTGTAGAATCGCATTCTATCCCAAACTTCAACTCACCTATTACCACTGCTCCTAACTTTAAATATTTTTCAATTTCAGGTATTGCATCGGGTAGGTCAGGCACATTGTTGGCTCCAAAAAGAAACTCTTTTGAATGTTTTTGGGCAAATAAATAACATTCTGCATTTTCACCGGCTTCTGCCTGCAATCCATTTGAAATGCCGTTATGTGTTGATGCTGAATTTACCGGCCTTCCTGCAGGCAAGAGAATACTGGTGGCTATGCCCATCTCCATTTGATGAAAAAGCATTTGCTCATCCGTACGCTCGTGATAATGAATGTGCTGGTGGATATCTATAATGGGTTCCTTCTTTACTTCCGGCATTTCGGCACCTTTCACCTTTAAAGTTGCCCCAAGAACAAGACAGCTTGTATTGGCGATAAATTTTCTGCGAGAGTAAGTTTTTTTTGATATTGACACGATAAACCGGGTTTAGTTAAAGAAATTTAGTTATACTATTTTAAGTATGAGCAACGCCGAATATTTTATTAATAAAACAATAAGCTTCTTCACGAACTTCGGTCGGAAAATCGTGTTGAGAGTTAGGATAACGCAATTCCAATTTATCTTCCGCCCCTAAAAAACGATATACTTCTGACACATCTTCAATTCCTTTTCTAACTCCCGCTACAGCAAAATTGCCATCATTTACAGGAGAATTTGAAAAAAATGCGCGTGGTGCAAGTGCAGCTATGACGTCACTAAAATCGAAAGGAATTTTTTTGGGATCTAATTTATATTTCTCACGCAACAATGGCATGTAACGGTCTTGTGCCCAGGGACCTAATCGTCCTCCATACCTTTTAGTAACATCTTCACCTGCATTGTAAAAATCCATAATGGTCCAGCCACAACTCGATATAATCACTTTTAATCTTGTGTCAAAAGCAGCTGTAAACAAAGCATTGTGACCACCTAGGGAATGGCCGATGACTCCTATGCGATCTGGATCAACATCTTCTCTCGACTGCAGGAAATCTATACAACGTATATTATCGAAGATACTTTTCATCGTGCCTGATTCGTAAGTATCATTGGTAAAATCATAGCCTTTCAAATCCCCAAATCCGGGATAGTCAGGTGCGATAACAACATATCCTCGCTGAGCCAGCTCTTTTGCATAAGCAAGGTTGGGATTGTGTCCTTTGCCATCTACGCTCATTTTTCCTATCTCATCCGTTTCATGCAGTGCAAGCATAGCAGGATATCTTTTCTTTTTGCTTTTCTTCTCGGGTATATATAAATAGGCCGGAACTTTTTCTTTTTCTGCTGCTGTAAAGCGCAATGTTAAACGAGTGTAATCAGCTTCTTTAACCTTTTCAATGATTTCTATATTGAAGGCAGGCAGCCCAGTAAGGCCTGGAAGTTTACCCATTGCCTTTTGCATTCCATCAAGTATCTGTTGTCTTTTTATTTCCCATTCTCTTAAAGTTGTAACCGCCTTTTTTTCACCACTTGCATCAACATAAGAAAGCAAATCAGATCTGTTAGAAGTTTTACCTTTCCTAATTTCCTTTGCAAAAGATGAGAAAGGATCTGAAACTGAAAAAACAAAAGAACCCATTGCCAGTGAAGCAATCAAACGCCTCCGGGTAAAATGACCTGTTTTCATTTATTAATTTTACTGGTAATGAAGCGAAACATTTAATAACCTTTTTGCTTTTTAACTGTTTTATTGCTAATAGTTTACTCCCCTTTATGTAAAAAAGCAAGAATATCTGCCATTTGTTGTTTATTAATTTTCTTTTCAAAATCATTTGGCATAGCCGACATTCCAAGAGCTATTAATGAAACAATGTCTTGCCGCGCAATATTGGTTACTTCTCCGCTGGTGTTGCTTAAGGTTATAGCTGTGGGAGTTTCCGTTGAAATAACTCCTTGAACGGTCCTTCCGTTGGTAAGTTTAACATTCCACATATCAAAACCGTTAGCAATAGATCTGTTTGGATCTAAAATGTTAGTCATGATATCTGCAGAGGACCACGCGTGAACGGTACCGAGGTCTGGTCCAAAGGCTCTGCCTATCTTTCCCGCAACCTGGTGACAGATACCGCAATTATTTTGAAAAAGTGATCTTCCCTGTGCCGGATCTCCTTTTAATTGCACAGCATCCTGATATTGTGCGATAACGTCTTTTCGATTGTCTCCCTTCTCGGTTAATAGTCGTCTTGCACGATCCATATATTCTCCATGTGACCTAAGCGCAACACTTTGACCCCAGTTAATAGCCCCGCGGTTGACCTTTCCGGCTTCGATTGCATCAAGAAGTAATTTAATCCTTTCATCGGTTGCAATAAAAGTATTAATTGCACTTGTCCGTAATTCGGGTGTCAATGTCTCCCACTGTTGTAGCAAATACTTACTGACGTCTGCGCCTGGTATAACACTGAGCGTTCTTAAAGCCGCAATTTGAACAGGTAAAGGATTACTTGGAGTGATTAACTTTTTTAGAAATTGATCGTATTGCTTTGGATTTCCCAGTGCCAGAAAATCGATAGCTACTACCCGCTTATCTGGAGTTACGCTCTCATTGCCGGCTAATTTTTCAGCTTTGGCCATGGCGGCTGAAGTTTGAGATCCATTTGAAAGACCAATTACTTTTAAAATATGCAAAAGAGAAGCTTTTAAGTCTGAATTTGCAGAATCGGCCAAAATTGTGTTGATGATCAAAGGTCGTTGTGTACCTAATTCAACTGGTATAGATTTTCTATACCCAAGCCCTTGGGCTAAACCATCAACAAGTGCAGGCTGCCACGAATTTAGCTCATTTTTTGCCGTAGTAGCCTTTTGAATTAATTGCTGAATTACAGATGCTTCCTGGCTTTTCCCAATTATACCGCTTAACAGGTTAACTAAAGATGCATGTGCAGGAACTGATGGATCGAGCCTGGAAAGCACTGCATTTAGCAGAGAAACAGATTGAGCCGAAGTTGCACTTAGCGCTGCAATTTGTACCCATTTATCATTAATATCTTTAAAAAGAAGTTCCTGCCTTACCCTATCCGCTTCAAGCGTATTGATGGAACCTAATGTACAAAGCAACTGGTATCTGACTTTTGCATCCAGATCATTTTTCATTGCCAGCAGTGGCGAAACCAGGTTTTTGTCGCCGTCTAAGTGTAACTCGGCTAATTGAATTGCGTTAGTTCTTATGCCAGGCAAAGGATCTTTTAATACCTGAATGATCAAATCTGAAGTTAATTTACCCATTCCTTCCAATGTCCATAACGCATGTAATCGTCCCATTGCAGCCTTTGAGTTTTGGGCCATTTTGATTAATGGGACTGTTGCATTATCTGAGTTTCGATCAACAAGCAATCTTTGTGCGTTGTTCCTCCACCATATATTTTTATCGTTTAGCTTTTCTACCAGTTGTTCCTCCGTTGCCTGGTCGAGGTGCACGCCTTTAGTCCAGTCTGCAGAACCAGCATTTGAAGCACTGATCCGATAAATTCGCCCGGTTCCGGTTCCATTGTATAAATTGACATTTTTAAGCACTTCTTCCGACATAAACTCAGGCCCTTCTATCACCTGCCTGTAAAAATCTACAACATAAAGCGCGCCATCGGGACCGATGTATGTATTTACCAAACGGCAGTAAGGGTCGGTGGATGCAAGAAACTCTTTATGCTCAAGAATGCGGTTTGCCTTAAAGGTTACCCCATCAGACTCTAAACGATCAACATGAAGTACATTACTTACAGGCTCTGCAACAAAGGTTACATTCTCATTATATTTTTCCGGGAAAGCGCCGCCCAGATAAGCAGTAAGACCGCAAGCTGATGTAAATACTCCTACATCTGTCAACATCTGATATTCAGGATTTTTAGTTATAGGAAATACTTCAGAGTGGTTAGCCAGTGTTTTTGTAGCATCAGAAATAATCAAATCGGGGTTACGTTGAAGATACCTGTCGGCGACTACTTCATGGTAAATGTGTTTACTGTTATTTACCATGAAATGATTTCCCCATGCATCAAATGTGTGTCCGAACTGTGTTTTTCCTGATAACGACTCTAACTTTTTCTGTTCTGGCCGAAACCGTACCGATGTTTCTGGCAGTCGTCGGGAAGTATCATCAGGATAATGAATATTGGTTTCTTTTATGACAGGCAAATTGGCGAGATAAATCCAATTGTCCAAGCCATAAAGGGGGTTGTTGACATTTGCTTCAAGATTGGATGTATCAAAACCGGTCAGCATTGTTTGTTTAAAGTCAGCTTTGCCGTCTCCGTCTTTATCCTCCATGTAGTAAACATTTGGAGGATCGGTAACTATTACTCCTTTCTTCCAACGCATGATACCGCTGGGGAGAATCAGTGAATCCGCAAAAACTGAACTTTTGTCCATCTTCGCATCACCATTTGTATCAGTTAATAATATTACCTTTCCCTTTCCCGATTTATCCAGCGGCATCCCCTGCATTTCAACTACGTACATTCTACCCAACTCATCTATAGTCATAGCAACAGGATCGCTGATCAGCGGTTCACTTGCCACCAACTCAATTTTAAATCCTGGTTCTAATTCGAAAGTTGATAAAGAATTCTCGGCAGATTTACTAAACGGAGAAGCGGGCTTATTGTTACAAGCTATTGCCATAGGTAATAACAAAACCACTAAGACTATTAGTAAATAATGCCGACATAAATACACGTGTTTTTTTTGCATGCTCTAATTTTATTATAATCACTAACATAATAGCAAAAGCTCTATATGCGTGATTTGCCTCGTTTCTTGTAGTTTACACAGATATCATTTCTCCTTCTCGAAACAGCTAATTTAGAAGATTCTTTTATAGTAGAAACGGCTCTGGTTAGGTTTACTTTTTTTGTGTTCCATATCCCGCCACCACTCTTCAGCTAAATTATGGTTAAATTTTAGAGTTGCAAGATCACGATAGGTAAAATGATTATTACAACGTTTGAAATTGTTACTACAAACGTTTGAAATAATTAAAAAACTATAGAAACATCGTTATTTTTTTACTATAGCCACTTATATTAGCAGTAAATATTTCTTTATTACCGCTTTAGTTCTTTTAAAAATTACTAATATTTATTTTAATATATTAGATTCTTCTGCTTCGTATTATTTTCAATAACAAGTTCTTTTAAGGGAGAAAAAGAAATGATAGTAATGAAAAAAGGTATAACCTTAAAAGATCTTGCGAGAAGGTTAAATATGTCCATATCAACGGTATCAAAAGCTCTTAATAATGATATTTCAATAAGTATTTTGACAAAAGAAAGAGTAAGTAACCTTGCAAAAGAGTGGGTTATATCCCCAACAAATCTGCCCGAAATTTTAAATTGAATAAAAGCCTGACAATAGGGTTGATATTGCCCGACCTGCTTGATCAATTTTTTGTACCTGCTATAAAATGGTGTTGAAGAGATTGCTGAAAAAGAAAAATATAACATTATTGTGTCTCAAACACATGAGGATGTTGTAAAGGAAGAAAACATAGCAAATGTTATGATAAAGAATCGTGTAGATGGTTTGATAGTTGTCGTCACTAAAAGCACGGTAGACATGGCATTCTTTGAAAAATTTAAAACTGTCGGTATTCCTGTTATGTGTATTGTCAGAGAACCTCAAAATCATTCTTTTAATTGCGTTTCAATAGATAACGAGGAAGGAGCTTTTAAAGCAACAGATTTTTTAATTAAAAAAGGGCACCGCAGGATAGCTCATATAATGGGACCAGACGTTGACACATTTCACAGTTCCGCTTACGGGGATATAAACAAGCACTTAAAAAAAACATGATCCCTTTAGATATGGAGCTAGTAAAAGTGGTTGATTTTACCAAAAGAGATACAGAAAGAGCGATGCAGGAGTTAATGGAATTAAAAGCTGCTCCAACAGCAATTTTCACTTTCAAAAATTATATTACGTTAGATGCTATTGAGTTTATAAAATGTAAATATCCGGACAAGTTAGATTTGATAGATTTTACAGACTTTGGCAACCTCCCATTATTTGACTATTTGGAAAATAAGCCAGTCGCTTCAATTGAAGAAAATTTCTACGAAGTTGGTAAACAAGGCGCAATTTTACTTTTTCAAATTATAAACGAAGTAAATAGGAACTTAAATGAAGATCCAAAAAATATCAAAATACCTTGCAAACTCATAATTCATTGATAGAAATATTTATAAGATTGAGTCGATTTTTACTTACTTAATTTATTTATAAGCTTGTTACTAAAGCAAATCAAAAGCCTGCAACTCCTTCATTTAAACATCAGCTAGGATTCGAACTGCCTGCTGACTAAAAAAAGACAAACAAGGTTGAAAAATAATAAAAATCAACATCTTAAGATTCTAGTCCTGCGCACTTAATAAACCTTGTACTTATTTGATTATCATATATTTACAGGTTTTTTTATCATCCCATTTCTTTTTCAGCAGGACGGATGAATGTGTAGCCGCTCTATTACCGCTCTTAATTTGCCACTGACTTCTGCGGCTATTGATTGCAGGTTTGCATTATCTACGGCACCCATAGACTCTAAAGTATTAATGGCAGATACTTTAACCGTGCCGTTTCATGCTGCTGAACAAGAAAAAACACAATGGGTTCCGAAGAAAGGTTACGAAGCAGTCAAGATATGAAAGTTGTTAGATTAACTTCAACACCCTTACGAAAAGAGGCCATAGCAGGCGGGAAGATCAACAAAAAGCCGGATTGAAATCCGGCTACAATCCATTTTCATTTGGACATGCTAAAAACCATCTTTATAGACCGGATAATTATAGACTGGTTTAATGCAATTTTTTATTGTTAGAGTACCGCTGTTATTAAGTTTATATAATAAAATGCATTTACTTACAACACAATTAAAATACTTATGAGATCATTCAAAACATTATTTATTGGATTATTCTTTTTATCATTTACCTGCAGGGGACAAAACTCATGGCGAATTGCTAAGGAAGAATTAATTTTTAATAACCCGCCTTTTGCCCAATGCCATGCATCCACCATTGTGGAGGTTAAGCCAGGAAAACGAATGGTAGCATACTTTGCAGGTACTGGTGAAGGTCATAAGGATGTTAGTATATGGCTTTCAGTAGAGGAAAAAGGAAAGTGGAATGTTCCGGTATTAATTGCAGACGGAGTGATTAACGATACACTTCGCTACCCCTCATGGAATCCGGTTTTATTTAAGGCAAAAGAAGGTAAACTTTTTTTATTTTATAAAGTGGGACCCTCACCTCGTGAATGGTGGGGAATGGTTCGAACTTCAACAGATGATGGAAAAACATGGACTGCTCCTCAAAAATTACCTGATGGAATCTTAGGACCTATTAAAAATAAACCTGTCCAACTATCTGATGGAACTATTCTGGCTCCGTCAAGTACAGAAACAAGAGAAAGCTGGAAAGTGCATATAGAAAAATCAACTGACCTGGGTGCAACGTGGCAATCGATACCTGTTGATCCTAATACAGCGTTTGATGTCATTCAGCCTAGTATATTATTTCATCCTGGCAAGAGGCTACAAATAGTTTGCAGAAGCAAGAATGATAAAATTATCGAAGCTTACTCTGAAGACAATGGGAACACATGGGGAACTTTATCCAAAACAGATCTTCCAAATCCAAATTCAGGCATCGATGCAGTTACTTTAAAGAACGGGTGGCAACTTTTAGTTTATAACCCAACGAAAAGCAAAGAGGTCTTTAACGAACGGGCAAAGCTGAATGTCGCCGTTTCAAAAAATGGTAAAGATTGGACCGACGTAGCTATTTTGGAAAATGGCACAAAGGAAGAATATAGCTACCCGGCTGTCATTGAAACAAAAGATGGAAAAGTGCACATTACCTATACTTACGATAGGAAGAATGTGAAGCATGTTGTTCTTGAATCCCGTGGTCAGCGCTAAGACTTTTACCGGGAATAAAAGTTTTCACTGTTGTTTTTTGATTTATTGATATCTTAGGTTTCGCCTCTTAAAATAAAAGTGATCTCACAATTTTCACCTTTTGAACCTGCCAATGAAAAGACTTCCGATTATAGATCTATCCATCATTATCATTTACTTATTGGCAATGGTGATAGTGGGTCTTTATTTTTCGCGAAAGAATAAGAGTTCTGCTCAATATACCAAAGCTTCAGGTTCTATTCCCGGGTGGGCTATAGGATTGTCAATTTACGCTACTTTTTTAAGTAGTAATACTTTTCTGGGGGTTCCGGGCAAAGCGTTTGGAAGCAACTGGAATGCTTTTGTTTTTAGTATTTCTATGCCTTTTGCTGCCTGGATCGCTTCTAAATATTTTGTGCCATTTTACCGTAAAACAGGTGAAATATCTGCCTATACCCATCTTGAACACCGGTTCGGCTCATGGGCGCGTACCTATACGGTTATATGCTTTCTGCTGACTCAGCTTGCAAGAATGGGTTCAATATTTTTTGGAATAGCTTTAAGCCTACAGGCGCTTGTAGGCTACCCAATGTCAACGATTATGATTGTAATGGGAATATGTATTATTCTTTATACCGTCTTAGGGGGTATGGAGGCTGTGATATGGACGGAAGTGATACAGGGAGTAATAAAAACCCTGGGAGCTTTTGTTATCCTTTATTTAATTATCAACGACATGCCAGGAGGAATATCAAAAGTATTGGAAACAGGCAATCACGATGACAAATTTAGTTTAGGAGCTTTTTCTCCCAATTTTGTCGAATCGACTTTTTGGGTAGTTCTCTTTTACGGGTTCTTTATCAACCTCAATAATTTTGGTATGGATCAGAATTATATACAAAGATACCATACCGCCACTTCTTCAAAAGAGGCTTCAAAATCACTTTGGTTATGTGTTGCTATGTATGTTCCTGCTTCACTCTTGTTTTTTATAATTGGCTCATCACTCTATTCGTATTACCAGGTTCATCCTCAGGATATCGAAATTGTACGGCAGCAGGTTGCAGGTGAAAAGCTTGGTTCCCTGGCTTCTTCTCATCAAATTAGCCAACTCGCCTCTACTTTAAAACCGGAGGATTATGGGGATAAAGTAATGCCACATTTCATGGTTACTAAAATGCCTGCAGGAATACTCGGTCTCGTTATTTCTGCGATCTTATCAGCAGCCATGAGTACAATAAGTTCCGGCATGAATGCTTCTGCCACTGTGTTTACCGTTGATATTTATAAAAGGTATTTTAAACCAGAACTTTCAGAAAAAAAGAATTTACAGGTTCTTTATATTGGAAC
Organism: Segetibacter koreensis DSM 18137; assembly: GCF_000374045.1. Taxonomy (GTDB): domain Bacteria; phylum Bacteroidota; class Bacteroidia; order Chitinophagales; family Chitinophagaceae; genus Segetibacter; species Segetibacter koreensis. The sequence goes on from NZ_KB893381.1 coordinate 79,246, forward strand.
GGTAGCGTTTGGATTGTTAGGAATGGGCACCGGTATTGCCATGATTGGCGTAAAAAGTCTATTGGATGCCTGGTGGGAGTTGTCGGGAATATTTGCAGGCGGCATGCTTGGTCTCTTTCTTTTAGGCATTATAAGCCGTCAAACAAAAAATCATGAAGCGCTTACTGCAACTATAATTGGCATCGTTGTTATATTGTGGATGACATTCTCCACCTATTTACCTGAGAAATATTATTTTTTAAAAAATCCTCTACATAAAAACATGGTTATTGTAATTGGAACACTTACCATTTTTTTAGTAGGGCTTGCACTTACATATAGCAAAAGAAATTTTAAAAAAAGATTCGAATTAGTTGAGGTATAATCTAACCCTATTTTTCATAAGTATTATAACTAAACACCGGTCTTATTTTTTTACAAATGAATGTTTCTATGAATACAAAGTTTGTTCCTGTAATGCTTACTCCTTTTAAGGTGAGTGGTGAAGTTGATTATGATTGTTTAACACAGTTGACAGAATACTATTTGAAATCGGGAGCGCAAGGATTATTTGCCAATTGCCTTTCGAGCGAAATGTATGAATTAACTGAAGTAGAAAGATTGCAGGTGGTAAAACATGTTGTGAAAGTAGCGAATGGTTCTGTTCCGGTAGTAGCTACAGGAACTTTTGAAGGTTCAATAAATGAGCAAGCAGAATTTATTAAGCGCATGAATGACGTGGGTACGCAGGCTGTAATTATTATAACAGGGCTTATGGCGACACAACACGAGGGAGAGGATGTTTTTAACCAACGTGTATTTCAATTACTGAACCTTACAGCTAATATTCCTGTCGGCTTGTATGAATGTCCTGTACCATATAAGAGGCTGCTATCTCCCGATCAATTAAAACTATTTATAGACACTGGCAGGGTAAAATACCTAAAGGACACCTGTCTTGATTTAAGCCAGGTTAAAGCCAAAATCAGGGCCGGTTTCGGACACGACTTTGGACTGTATGACGCGTATATGGTTAACGCTGTGGAGTCTTTAAAAGCAGGTGCAGCAGGCCTTTCCTGCATCCAGGGCAATTATTTTCCTGAGCTTATTAGCTGGTTATGCAAGAATTATGACAACGATGAACTGGATACGGAAGTAGACAAAGTGATGGATTTCTTTGTTGGAAACATGGATATTATGCATAACGTTTATCCTATTTCAGCTAAGTATTGTCTACAAAAACAAGTTATAAACATTTCAACAACGGTACGTGCACCAGGCAAAACATTTACCTCAGATGTTAAGAACCAAATAGATGCTCTTTACTGTAAGGGCTTATTATTACAAAAAGATCTTCAATTAGAAGTTTGGCCTTAACTACTGTTTCAAAAAATGATATCGCATATAAATTTAACGCGCAGTTTATCCTAAAGCTTTTCATTTTCCAGCCTATCTACTTTTCACGGCTTGCTTTTTTATTGTTAAACACCAGCTTTCATTTTATCCTCTTATTGCTAATTGCCCTTGAAAAGTATTATAGCTGCCATTCAATTAATTTGTAATGGTTAAGGGAAAAACCTTTTAATTTTGATTACAAGGTTTAATAAATATTTCTTCAGAATTCCAAAGCAAAATGTCGCCGACTTATAAATAACAGCATTATGAATACTAACGAAAATAAATTGTTTCCTGTTCTATTAACTCCTTTTGACTTGAAAGCAAAAGTTGATTATGATGTGTTAGGTCGCCTGATTGATTTTTACCTCGCTGCAGGCGCTAAAGGTTTTTTTGCAAATTGTTTTAGCAGCGAAATGTATAGCTTAAGTGAGGACGAAAGGCTGGAACTTGCAAAATATATTGTACATAGGGTTAAAGGACGTGTTCCTGTTTTAGCAACAGGCTCCTTTGGTTTAACTATTTTTGACAAAGCGGAATTTACCAGGAAAATTTACGCTATTGGTGTTGATGCGGTTATTTTAATAACAAGTCATTATGCCAATGCAGATGAGAGTGATAATGTTCTATTACAGAACTTCGAAAAGATGCTTAGATTAACTGACAACATACCCATGGGATTGTATGAGTGTCCTGTTCCTTACAAACGTATATTAAAAGCAGATGTATTTAAAAAGCTGCTTGCAACTGACAGGATATTTTATCACAAAGATGCGACGGTAGATCCGGATGTTATGAAAGCAAAACTTGAAATAGCAAAAGAATTTCCATCATTACAAATTTTCGAATCTTATACTCCAAATGCTTTGCAATCCCTCAATTGTGGAGCAAAAGGAATATCTTCTATTTCCGGAATCTTTTTTCCTGAATTAGTTGCCTGGCTTTGTAATAACGCTACCAATCACGATAAAACATCGAAAGTTCACTGGCTGCAGGAAGAATTGACCCCAGTGGATGAATTAATTCATGATGCTTATCCGATGAGTGCCAAATATTTCTTAAGAAGAAGAGGTTTACCAATCAGGTTAATAAGCAGGGCTTATGCTAAAGAATTAACGGCCAAGCAAAAGCAATTGCTCGATGAAGTATATAACAAGTTTATAAACTGGTGCGCCACTTTACATATTGAACCCGTAAATGTTGAAGAAGTTTTACTTCCACCCGGACGTTTAGATCCTGCTTTTTAACCTGGGAATATTCAATTTTAAACTAAACGATTCGCTAGGTTAACGGTTTGGGTATTTGCAAAGGCAGGGCATTTGAATTCGGCCAGTCCTGCTTTTGCAAATGCCTTGTTAGGCGTTCGTTGTTTTCATCTCTATTTTTCCGTTATAGTTTGGGTCAAATTCCACAATCCACTCAATACCGTATTTGTCTCTAAAACAACCAAAGTATGAACCCCAGGGGCTATCACCAATTGGCCCTTCTATTTGTCCTCCTACTGAAAGCCCATTAAATAATTTGTCTGCTTCTTCTTTACTCTCCGCATTTATTACAATTTTACTTCTGTTCTCATTTTCGTTTGTTTTTCCCATACTTTCCGGAACATCATTTGCCATCAACATATTACTTTTACCGATAGGCAAAGCAATATGCATAATTTTATTTTCTTCTTTTTCCGCCACCGGAAACTCTGGGCTTGCAAGGTCTTTGAAACGAATAATTTTTGCAAATTCTCCGCCAAATACTGATTTGTAAAAGGTAAAAGCTTCTTCGGCATTTCCGTTAAAGTTAATGTGAGGATTGATGAGTGCCATAGTTATTATAATTGATTTATAGTGTCCAAACGTACCGCTTAACTTCCAAATAAATAAGGTATAATCGCGTCAAAAAAGAGGTTGATTGCGCCAGTAGTTACCTGGATATGTCAGCCTAAATTGGTGAAAGTTGTTAATTACAATGTCGGCTAACGGTTACGGTATTGGCGTAGAGGCGGATTTTAGCACAATAGCTGAATAGAAATACTTCTGTTCAGCCTTGTGCGAGTAATCAATAGAATTTCGTCAGCCGCCATTACGCCATACCTTGTTGGCGGTTCGTTGTTTACTTTTTTCGCTCGTAATGCAGTTGTGTCAATCCCGTTTCAAATGTTTTTACTGTGGTAAATTCAAGTGTTTGCTCAGGTCTTCCGTCCTTAAAAAGTCTTGTTCCGTCACCTAATAAAACTGGGATAACCGAAATTATAAACTCGTCTATCAGGTCGTGCTTCAATAGTTCATTTATAACTTCTGCACCACCATCACAATAAATATTTTTTCCTTTTTCAGACTTTAATCGTTCAACTAATTTGGTCAGGTTTCCTGTATAGAATGTCGTTCTACCTACTTGCGGTCTTTCATTTCTTGTTATGACATAAACATCTCGTTGTCCATTGTCGTAATGAGATGGACCGATTTCTTTAAGCACATAATCATAGGTTCTTCTACCAATAATTAATGTGTCAATTGTGTCTGTAAATTCCGCATAACCATAGTCTTCGCCTTCCTTTTCAACGAGTTTTAAGAAACCAAGGTCGTCATTGGGTTTTGCAATGTAGCCGTCTAAACTTGTTGCAATGAAAAGTGATATTTTTCGCATTTGTTTTGAATTTTAATGTTCCTGCAAAATTACTTTTGGACAATCACTTGCACTTTGTAGAAATGCGACAAATTAAAGTAGTGAGGGTGAAATTCCCGTGTTTCGATTGATTTCATTGGCAAGATGCGAATGGTTATAATATCCACATTCAATAGCAATATCTAAGAAACTCCGATTTTCGTTTAAGGCAAACTCCTAATAAATGTGCTTCGCTTTCAATAAAATTGTCTTTGAATGAAGTCATTGCACCAACTACATAAGTTTTTCCAAATTCCAATGAAACCAAGCCTTGTCTGTCAAACAAGTATTATTCAACTTCACAACTCATTTTCAAAATTTCTGCATGCTGCGGCTATACACTACACATTCAATTTATCGCTCCCGGGCTTTATCATTATTTCTATACTCCTAAACTCCAACCTTTGCGATATTCTCGTTTTACAAATTGGTTTACTTCATCATAATTTGTAACACGCATATTCTCATGATCCCAGACTAATTTCATATTACTTCCAGGGTAATCAAAACCTTTACCTGAAGCTCTTGGTTTAGGCGTATCGGCGGCGCGGATAGCGAGGTTTGCCATTAAGATCGCTTCTGTTAACGGACCAGCTAAATTAAAGGGAGAACTCAGTTCTTTGTTACCATAACCTGCTATCGCTCCTTCTACCCACTGCGCATAATGACCATCTGCGCTTCCGGGAACCCGGGCGAGGGTTTGCTTTACGTGAACTTCATTATTACGTGAAAGTGGTATTAGACGAGGATCCGCTGCATATTCACTGGCCATCATTTTCCCCTTAGTTCCAATAAATAATATTCCGCTATTTCCATCTCCAAATGTTTCATTTGGACCTAGCTCAATAGGACGTTCCGGCTTTATTCCTCCATCCATCCAGTGCATGGTTACCGGGCCTTGTGTTTTAGCTGTTTTCGGAAAAGTCAGTGTTGCATGACTGGAAGGAGGAAAACTATCAGGGAAAACACCTCTTTTACCAAAATCAGTAAACACACTGGTAACGGAGGCTTGTACATCGGTCGCATATTTTAGGCCAAGTACACTAAAAGGAGCTTCCATAAGATGGCACCCCAGATCACCCAATGCGCCTGTACCATAATCCCACCATCCCCGCCAGCTTCCCGGAATTAATTTATCTACATAATCTTTATAAGGCGCTGTACCAAGCCATAAATCCCAATCAAGTCCTTTAGGCACAGGAGGTTTATCTGTAGGCCAGGGGATACCCTGTGGCCATATTGGCCTGTTGGTAAAAATATAAACTGTATCAACATCTCCAATAACGCCGGCGTCATACCATTCACGTAGTTGCCTTACACCATCTCCGGAAGAGCCTTGGTTTCCCATTTGTGTAACGACTTTATAACGCTCAGCTGCTTCTGTTAATTTACGGGCTTCATATATATCGTGCGTCATTGGTTTTTGAACATAGACGTGTTTGCCTCTTTGCATCGCTGCCATTGCAACAACGGCATGAGTATGATCAGGAGTGGATACGGACACGGCATCAAAATTTTTGGCTTCTTTATCAAACATCTCACGCCAGTCTTTATAGTACTTAGCCTTAGGGAAAGCTTTGACTGAAGTTTCCGCCATACGATCATCAACATCACAAAGAAAACCTATGTCAGCCTTTCCACTTTTATAAAAATTAGCGAGATCTGACTTCCCTTTACCTCCTACACCAACGCCTGCTACAATTAGACGATCGCTAGGCGCAAGAAACCCGCGGCCTCCTAATACATGACGGGGAACGATCATAAACCCGGCAGCACTAAGGGAAGTATTTTTGATAAAATCTCTGCGGGTATTACCTCCAGATGAATTCATTTTGTTTTCTGACATAGTTTTTAGTTTGATGGTTATGATGATGGGTTATTTGAATAACTATTTGAGGCACCTCTAACTTTTACTGCAGACTTTTTTACCTGTAATTTGTTCATTTTGGGGAAATGAATATTTTTTTGCTGCAAGAAGCTTAGTACCATAAAATGCCTGAGAGTACATTGTTGCCACCGACAAGCTCTGCTAGTGAAAGAGTTATTATGGCCAATATTCCGATATTTTTTTTCGCAGGAAACTTACACTTCGCTCCAGCTGATCCATACCTTCCACGCCATCCTCAATGCTGATCCATCCGTTAAAACCTACACGCTTTAATTCAGTAAAAATGGCATTATAATCATTTAATCCTTTGCCAATTTCGCCATGACTAAGACGTTTCGCATAACCTAAAGAGCCACCTTCTTCTTTACGCAAATCTTCAATCGTTCCTTCTTTTAAATAACGGTCACTTGCATGCATTGTTACCACGCGGTCAGACACCCGCTTCAGCAAATCAAGTGGATCTTCACCTGCCAAATAAGTATTACTGGGATCATAGTTCACCCCAAAGTTGGGATGACGCACGCGGTCAACGAGTTTACAAAACACATCCATCTTTTGCGCAAACTCCGGGTACTCCCAAAAGTCATCTTTGTAATGGTTTTCAATGATAAGCGTGATACCATGCTCCTTGGCATATGGCAAACAAGCTTCAATACATTGCGCAGCAAGTTCCACCCCTTCATCTATTGATAGTTCAGGCCTGCGTTGCCCTGAAAGTACACGGCAATATGATCCACCCAAAGCATAGGTCATATCAATCCATCGCTTTTGTTTCGCAATCTCATTTGCGCGAAATGCAGCATCAGGATGAGTAAAGTCAGGTGAGCAGCACATCATGGGAATAGACTTACCATGCTCTTCAACCTGATGTCGAAATCGTGGCCAGTTTTCTTCATCAGCCATTTCCAGGAATCCCGCATACCATTCAATACCTTCGATGTCAAGCTTTACAGCCAAATCTATCCATTCAGAAACACGCATGGTTCCGTCTTTGCAAAGTGCATTCATAAATGCTTTTGGAAAAACAGCTAATTGGGGCATACTATATAAATTAAAAAAAATGAGAAACAATAAATTAGTTAGAAAATTGTTCGAACGACTTATCTAATTGTACTTGCATCCTTTGGAGGATTTCGTCCAATGAATGGATGTTGTTCCAGGTCCACCACTTGACCGCTGATGGGGCCACTTTCATCCGCCAACCAATAAACAGCGGCAGCGGCAATTTCCGAAGGCCATAATATGCGACCAGCCGGAGCATACACCGAAGGGATATCTTTGTACCAGTCATCGGCCAAACCATGTGCACGTTTTCGCAGTATCTCAGTTTCAGTAAGCACCCAGCCCGGATTTACCTGGTTTACCCTCACGCCATTTTCACGATGAAGTGTGTCGCCGAGGTTACGTGTCATTGTCATAAGAGCACCCTTTGAAATACTGTAAGCAAATAAATTGGGTTCGCCGCTCCAGGCATTTACAGACCCGATATTCAGCACACAGCCCCTTTCTTTACTAAGAGACGGTAATGCAGCTTTAATGAGTGCAAAAGGAGCAATGGTATTTATTTCCAATATTCTTCTAAGAAAAGCAAGGTCAGTTGTTTGCAGGTTAGACGAGGCTACCAAAGCAGCATTATTCACAACTGCATCCAGCTTGCCAAAAGTTGTAAGCGCGAGGGCTACTAACCGTTCGGGCGCTCCTTCATTAGTAATATCTTCAATATGCAATACAGCTCTCCCCTTCTCAAGTTCTTCAACAACCTTTTCACCCAGGTCCTTTTCTAACCCATGAATTACAACGCTTGCGCCTTCTGCCACACACCGAAGCGCAATCGCTTTTCCAATGCCTGTACAACTGCCTGTAACAATAATAACCTTATTTTTTAAACGCATCCGTTATTTCAAATTTTATAAAAGAAGTTTTCATATCTGTAGCGGGAGAGCAAAATTCTTTTTAGATATTTTGGAGACGGTCCGCTTCTAGACCAATTTTTATTTTATTCTTACTTTTTCATCTCCTGTAGAATTATTATCCAGTACCATCACCTTCATCGCCTGGCGTTATACAGGTTTCAGCACACTTTTTATAACTTCACCCTTGTGCATCTTTTCAAAGGCAGTATGCCATTCGGAGATTGGCCACACGCCTCCTATAATTGGTTTTACATTAAGCTGACCGCTTGCCAGTAATGCAATAACACGTTCCCACATGGGCCAGTTATGGCTGAAACTCCCTTGAAGAGTTATGTTTTTCTGAACCAGCGGATCGAGCGAAAATCCCAGTGGCTGCGGGCCCCATCCAACTTTCGTAATCTTTCCATTTGGCCGCACAAGCTGTAAAGCTATTTTTAAAGTAATACTCGACCCTGCCGCATCAATAACGCAATCAGCACCAAGTCCGTCACGTTCGTATGCCCAACTAGTCGCATCACCAATAATCGTTTCGCAACCATATTGCTTAGCAATATTTAACCGGTGTTTATCTGCGTCCAGTCCTACGATTGCTACTTCTGCCCCGCACAGCCTGGCAACTGCGGCGCATAAAATACCAATCGTTCCGGGTCCTAATACGACAACACGATCACCGGGTTTAAGCCGGGTGTTTTCAACGACAGCACTATAGGCTACGCAGCAAGGCTCAGTAAGGCAGGCTTGTTCAAATGGAAGCTGGTCCGGGACTTTATGTAAACAACGCGCCGGTACGCGGACGAATCGTGTCATTGCTCCATTTACGCCATATCCAAAACCTTTCCTCGTAGGATCAAGGTTGTATAACCCTTTCCGGGTCATCGGATTATTTGCATCAATTACTGCAGCAGTTTCACTCACCACCCTGTCACCTTCTTTCCACCCGGTGACCCGATTACCTTTTTCAACAATAACACCCCCGAATTCGTGACCAAGGACCACCGGATAGTTTACCGGCCAACTATGGTCAGCAGTCCATTGATGAAGGTCGCTGCCACAGACGCCTACATTAGCAACTTCAAGCAACACATCTTCCTCACCAATGGATGGCCGTTCAATTTCACGGATTTCAACTGAACCTTTTTCAGGAGCATAATTAACTACAGATGCTGATTTCATAATTAAATATCTTTTAAATCGCTTTTGTACGAATGAATTTTATCGCAGATGAGACGGAGTGAACTTTCAAGATCACCCCCTGCTGTTTTAAAGCTATCACTGTCGATAGTCAGCGGAGCGCCAAGCACCACCAATGGTGCACCAAATTGCGGGCACTGTATAGCCTGTTCTAAACTGAGGCCTCCTACCGCCTGTACCGGGATTTTTACGGCCTGCACTACTTCCTTTAACTGGTCAAGGGGACTTGGCATACGATTACCTTTTGCAGCTATACCGCGCCGCTCATCATACCCGATGTGATGGATAACATAGTCACAGCCAAGAGCTTCAAGCCACCTGGCCGCCTCGACCATATCATCACTTCCAAGATTGTCTCCCATTACCTTTACACCAAAATCTCGGCCCGCGTTAACCACGCATTTAATAGTTTCTTCATGGGCTCTTGCCATAACTACGACATGAGTAGCTCCGGCCTTTGCCATCATCTCTGCCTCAAGATAACCGCCATCCATTGTTTTAAGATCAGCAACAATAGGAACACCCGGAAAAGCTTCCCGTAATTTCCTGACACCATGCAAACCTTCTGCTAAAATAAGCGGCGTTCCCGCTTCCAGCCAATCTACGCCGGCACGCATCGCCATCGCGGCAGTTTCAAGAGCCTCATCGATGTCTGTCAGATCAAGGGAAATTTGAACAATAGGTCTCATATTTTTTATAAGTTAAATAATTGAATTTACGACACGAGCCTAATCAGGCAAGGGTTTAACCATTATGTCCTTAAACAGGACTGTGCTTTTGGGATCGTGCCCCTGCAAAGCAAATGTACCACTTGAAATTAATCTGCCGGGATGACCTTTGGGAGCTTCGGCATTTTCCGGTTCAGTGTACTCTGTAACAATCTTATCGTTGATTTTCGTAGTTACGCTTTTTCCCTGAACCTTAATATATAAAGTAAACCACTCATTATCCTTTACATATACCTCGCGAGTATCCTTAATGTCATATAGACCGGCTGTTCTTTTCCAGTCAGTATGAGAATTATTTACCTGCACCTCAAATCCCTTGTCAGGGAATCCTGTCTCCTGATATGCTGTATGAAAATACATTCCTGAATTAGAACCTGGTTTCGTCATTACATGCGCCTGAAGTTCAAAATTTTTAAAGTTATGATTCATTACCGGACCATCATAATACAAATGTGATCGCGGGCCTGACACCGCAATACTTCCATCTTCAATTTTAAACGTACCCGGCTTTTCACTGGCTTTCCAGCCATTAAAAGACTTACCATCAAACAGGCTAATCCAGCCGCTACCCCCGCTTGCTTTGTGCGTGCTTGTACAAGCGGCTAGAATCAAGATCGTTGCAACCAATAAACTATTTCTGATCATTAATTTGTTTTTAATTGAATTATTCATTAAAGTTCTAAATTTCCTTTATTTCCAGCCTGTTGCATTTTTTATTTCAGCTTTTGCTACAGCCTTTTGCCTGAATGTCACTTCTCTAATATTCACACAACTTATAGGCTTTCATTCAAGTGAAAGAGTTTGTTCTTTAAAAAGAATGTCCTCGTAGTTACCAATTAATTAAATAAAAAAAGAGCAAGTAAAGTGATCAACCCTCGTTGTACGTGTTTGAATAGAACTTAATGAGCCATGTATCTTTTTAACGAGAATCTGTTCTTTAGTGACTGATCAATAAAGCTATCGCTGCATTTCATTCTAAAGAGTATGAGGAATCCAGATAGTAAGGTCAAAACAGCAACAAGTAATATAGAAGAGCTAATACCCAAAGTATCGGCAACGATTCCCGTAAGAATGGCACCAATTGAATAGCCTAAATCTCGCCAAAAACGAAAAATGCCTAAACTATTGGCCCTGTCAACCGGATGAGTGTTTTCTGCTACTGTCGCCAAAAACGTTGGATACACCATAGCCGTTCCCCAGCCTAAAAGCGAGGAAAGAAGTACATAATGCGTCATAGAGGTGGCAAACAAAAGGGCAATCAAGGCTACGCCCTGCAATAGCATACCGATAAAAAGTATATCTTTTTTACAAAAAAGATCGGCCATTCTTCCGGTAACTAATTGCCCTAGCCCCCACACTGCAGGATAAACGGCAGTCACAATTCCAATTTGTTCTATATTGAAACCCTTTGAGGAAAGTAAAAGAGGAAAAATACCCCACATCATGCCGTCGTTAAGATTATTAATTAAGCCAGCCTGTGTTACCGAACCCAGATTTTTATCTTTCCAGGTAGTTTCCCAGAAAATGTTCTTAAGCCTTGTGATTTTACTGTAAGATGTTTCTTTAACAACATGGTGTTGGGTGTCTCGCACCAGTAGCCAACTTCCGAAAAAACCCATTAATGACAAAGCAATGCCGATATAAAATGGGTAGGGACGAAGTCCATATCTGGAGGCTACCCAACCAGTAAAAAAGGCAACTAACGCCACTGCAATATATCCGGCGAACTCGTTTAAGCCCATAGCTAGCCCCCTTTGCTTTTCTCCTACCAGATCAATTTTCATTACTACTGTACTGCTCCAGGTCAATCCCTGGTTAATGCCCAATAAAACATTTGCGGCTACAATCCAATTCCAGCTATTGGCGAACATCAGTACGAAAGGGACGGGTATACCGATAAGCCATCCAATCGTTAATAAATTTTTTCTTCCTATTTTATTGGCTAAGGCTCCGGTAAAGTAGTTGGTAGTTGCTTTTACAATTCCAAAAACAATGATAAAGGAAAGAATCGCCGTTTTTGCAGCTATATGAAACTCCGTCTCAGCAACTTGGGGAAGTATGCTTCTTTCCAAACCTATCATTCCCCCTACAAAAGCGTTGATGATGACAAGCAGTGTAAACTGTTGCCAATTTTCTTTTAAACCTAACTGTACATTTTTCACACTACATTAAATGGTTTTTAATCACCCAGGAAAGCCCGTTCGTTGACCATCAATAAATCTTTGAAATTTATCTCTACAGTAAAAAGGACTTTTACTCTTTATTTTATTTAACCCTGCTCCAGCACACGCCTGCGCTCTTCGTATTCTTCTTTATTAATTTCCCCTCTGGCAAATCGCTTTTTTAAAATGTCCAAAGGCGATTCTTTATCAGAAGTTCGTTGAATTATATTGTTACGAAAAACAAAAAACACCGCTACAATCAGTAAGAGGAAAAGCCACCAGAGAAAGTGCATACCCCAAAACATTCCATTAGACCTGTGCCACATCGCTTACATTTTTAAATGAAAAATGGATAACGATACGAAACTATACAATGTACAATTGTAGCAAATGACAAGGATCATTTGATATTGTGACAGGTGTCATTACCAGATAGGACATTATTAAGAGGCAAGGCTAATTTGGTTTTTATATATGGAATTATAGCTAAACTGAACACAACGCAGGTCTACCTGATTCTAACCAACCGATTTATGACAGGGAGTAGAATTCGCCTGATAATTCCAATCATTATTAAAAACAAAATGGTGATAACAAGAATAAATCAAGAATGCAATCCCATACTCCTTTACCTCGGTTAATAAAGCCTGCATGAAAAGCTTTTTTTGCTTTATACTACAAAAGTTTATTCTTTCCGATCGGCTCGAGTCTTATACAGCCAAATCCACCTTTTTGCCTGTTTTAACTGCCAAATAGATTGCGTCTATAATTTTTAAATCTTTCAGCGCTTCCTGGCCGTCTACTGGTACGATTGGTTGTTTACCTTTCAAAATTATATCAGACATTTCATCCATTTGTACAGTTTGATGAGTTACAATGGGCTGCTTCAATTCCCCTTTATTAGTACGGCCTTCAATAGGACCATACCCTGTAGCTGGATTTAATTCAGCAAAACCTTTTTCCCCATTTAAGAAAAACCGATCGAGAAAATTCATTTTATAGGTTGACAAACATGATGCTACCGCTCCGCTTGAAAAGCCCAGTTGAAATTGGATTGTTTCGTCAACGCCTTCTTTAAATTTTTCAGGATCAGTTTTGGTTTCTTCTGCTGTTACCCATACCGGTTCTTCGCCGGTCATGTATCGAGAACCGTTAATAGAATAAATGCCGATGTCCATCATCGCTCCGCCACCTGACAATTGCTTGTTCAACCTCCATTGTTTTGGATCACCTATTACAAAACCAGACAATCCCTGAAAAAACATAATTTTTCCAAAGTCTCCTGCTTTGCGCATACGAATAATTTCCAGTGTATGTGGTTCGAAGTGCATCCTGTATCCTACCAGCAATTTCACATTTGCATTCTTACAAGCATCAATCATTTCCTGTGCTTCTTTAGCATTTACAGCCATTGGCTTTTCTGAAATTGCATGTTTGCCGGCTTTGGCTACTCTTATAACCTGGTCGTGGTGCAATGCATTGGGTGTTATTACATATACTGCATCAATATCAGGATTGTCTTTAATACTATCAAAATTCTCGTAGTTGTAACAGTTTTTTTCAGGTATGTTATACTTGGCCTGCCAGGCCTTAATCTTTGATGGGGTCCCACTTATTACTCCTACTAATTTAGCTTTTCTGCACGATTGCATTGCCTCAGCCACGCGTGTTCCGTAACTGCCAAGACCCATAATTGCTACGCGCAGCACAGGTCCGTCGTAAGACTTCATAGAGGGCCCTTTACTGCTTCCGGAAGCACAAGCAGGTAAAGAGGGTAAAACAATAGTTGCTGCGGTAAGTTTTTGTAAAAAGTCACGACGAGAATTCATGGCAAAACGGTTTTATGTTATTTCTAAGCAAAAGCTAATATTAGCCTTGCGCAATATCCTGCATTTTATTTAAATCTTTACAAATAAATCCTGGTAAAGGAAAATTTTTTACAAAAAATCCTATTCATTATTTTTTTCGTTTCGAGGTTGCAAAAGACTACCTGTGTTTTGTCTTGCAGCCTTCCTTACAAGATCGGTTTAACATACCCCAGAAGCAACCTCTTCTAATATTCTTCGTATTTATTAAAAAAAATAAAAAAAATGAAAAAGAAGCTTTTTATAGCAATCCAGGTGAGTCTTGTATTACTTTCATCATGCACCAAAAGTGGAAGTGGTACCTACGGATATAACAACAATACCGGTAGCAACAGCACCAGCAACACGGTAAGCATTGCAAACATGGCTTTTAACCCCTCTTCTACAAGCGTAAATAAAGGCACCACTGTCACCTGGACGAATAACGATAATATGTCTCATACTGTAACAGCAGATGACAACAGCTTTACCAGCGGAAATTTGAGTAAAGGTGACACCTATTCACACACCTTCACTACTGCAGGTACTTTTGCTTATCATTGCAAAATCCATACGGGTATGACAGGGCAAGTAGCAGTGAAATAATTACAAAAGACTTTTTCTTATATATATTAATTACTGTTGAAACCATTATCAAGAAAATGCCTTGATAATGGTTTTTATTTTACAAAATATGCTCATTAAGGAATCAAAAAGGATTTCTCCATGAGATGGTATAAGACCAACTAAAAACTTTGACACGATTCCGTTTTTTACAATCTAATCTTTAATTTTTCTACATGAAAAAAGCACCTTAGTATTAGTTTACTTAAGATGCTTTTTATTTGTATTGCTACAATCAAAAACCAGAAGCTTACCGTTAATTATTGTTTTACAATATACCCGAACAAGCCATCTGCTTCATCATCAGGGCCGGCAGTAAAATATAACCGGTTAGGATCAATACTGGTAGCAGTTGAAGGCGGAAAGGAAATTGCCCATAACTTATCGATCGTCATTACTTTGTTTTCAGTCTTCAACTGCCCTAAAAATTTGCCGTTAAGATCAAAAGCATTTATTCGTCCGTCGCCAAAATTGCCTACCAGTATTGCCGGCTGCGTGTGATCTTTATGTCCATTTTCCAACAAATTTTCAAGCCCACTATCATCAGTATCAGCAAAAAAGCTTGCAGGTGCCTTTGCAAGACCCCATGGAGCATTGAGTGTAGCTTTCGATGCAAAACGTTTTACAAAAGAACCATTGGTGTTAAATATATCTACAAATCCATTTCCACTGCCTGGCTCTTCATCTCCATCAGATGCCACTTTTGCATATGCAACATATAATTTATCTTCTATATTCTGAATATTAAAAGGAGCATAACCTGAAGGCAAATCAGGATCGTTGAAAGACATAGATACGGATGAGAAAGAACCATTCCAAACATCAATTTTACGAGTTTTGAAATTAGCGGCATATAAATAATCAGTTCCATTAGACTTACCTATAGCCAAACCGGTATAAGCCGAAGTGGCAGAGTTGTTTTTGATCAGCAATGCATTATCCCCTGCTGTCGGATTCCATCCTGAAAGTACTCCATCAATGCCTGCAAATAAAAAGGTTGCTTTTTGCTTGTCTGAGAGAAAAAATTTACCATCGCTGTTGTTAAAAACAATGCCTGTAGGATTTCCACCTTTAGGGCCTTCGGGGGAAGGAATATTAACGGGCTTTCTGAGCGTGTTCCCTAGCTTGTCATAAATAGTACTAACATGCCCTGTTTGTGCACTAACCCAGGCAATACCAGTTGGGTTAAATGCAAGCCCCCAAGAGTTCAACAATGCGGGATCGATGTGAGGAGCACCGTATTCATTATTGTTCCCCACAAGGTTTACCTGGCGGAATTCTTTAAGTACCTGCTGATCAAAATGCTTTTTACAGGCAATTGGTAATACCAGTACTGAAAACAAAAGCAGCAATACAGCAAGATGGCAGAAAGTCTGTATTGTTTTGGTAATCTTTTTCATAAAAGAAGATTTAAGGTTAATGAAATGAAAATGAGCTATAAACTAAACATTCAGATTATACGTGGCGCGGCAGAAAAGGGTTGCCCCAGGCAGTTTTATAAAAATGAGATGAAGATGAACTGTTAAATAGGGTTACATGAAAAGGTATATATGAAGTTTGCAGCTTGGCGGTATCGTTAATTCGATACACATTTTTCACTTCTATAATTTCCTTTTTGTAAGGATAACAAATATACCCGAACTAGTGATGGGCAAGCGGCCCATACCTATGCCCGTAACCGGGATTTTTATGTAAGGCTCT
The DNA here is from genome assembly GCF_000374045.1 of Segetibacter koreensis DSM 18137. GTDB lineage: Bacteria > Bacteroidota > Bacteroidia > Chitinophagales > Chitinophagaceae > Segetibacter > Segetibacter koreensis. The sequence goes on from NZ_KB893381.1 coordinate 95,326, forward strand.
GCTCTTAGCATCAAAGATTTGGAAACACTATGATTAAAGCCAATACCGAGGTTTACAATTGAAAATAAATTATTAGATGAGTTTTTATACGATAAGCTCCACTCATTTTCAACACCATTTCTTTGAAAAGTATAGCTATAATTTTCATTCTTCATAAAGTAAGATGAAATGCCCGCATTTGCAGTAAGAAAACTTTTACTAAACGATTTGATTGTATAAGAAAGATTAACAGGCCATTCGATCATACTGCAACTACCATCTACGTCATTTATATTTATATAAGAGGGAATGACCGAATTTTTCGGGTTAAAGTACTTACCGTCCGTGTAATAAAATTTTTTATCCCACATAAGCCCTGTTTCTACAGCTAATTTTTTACCGACCGTATAACCTATCAAAAGCCCTACGGAAAAGCCGGTTCTATTTACAGGTTGAAGCTTAATGGTACTAATATCAGGTCCCGCAATAAGACCGGCGTACAATGCGTGTTTATTTTTATTTTTAACTGCCAATTCTTTCTTTTCTGTAATTTGATTACCTGCAACTGTTTCTGAATTATTCTTGAGATCATTAGTTTTTTTCGGTACACTGCTACTGCCGGTAATACTGTCTGTCTTTAGCCTAAAATAAAACTGCTTATCTAAATCCCTTGACTCTACAATAGTTTTATCTACTGGCGATCCTTCAACTTTATTCAAACTTCGGTTTGGCAATAGAAAAATGTCTTTTCCGTCTATTTTATTTTTTGGGACAAGCCTTGCTATTTCATCTTTATAAGTCTTTAAATTGTAACTGTCTGGAGCTTTCTTATTAAAATNTTTTCCTCTGTAGCCATCATTGCTATTATGTCTCTCAATTGAATTTTGCCTGTTTTTATTGGTTGCCGTAATATTTCCATGGTTATTGGTGACAATAGGCTCAACAGAAGTAGCACCTTCAGGTCTCTTTGCTGTTCCGGCGGAAATGATACGATTATTTATAAGAAAATAATCAACACAAACTAATGGAACTGCCAGCAACAACAAAAGCAATAAAACGTTTGGATATTTGCCTGATGGCCGAGAAAAATTATCCTGTTCAGCAATATCAACTTCCTTGGTTCCATCTGAATGCAGGGCAGTAAACACTTTATCCCAATCAGCACCGGCGGTACTAAGGGGATAACCATTTGCTGCACGCCTAAATAATTCATCCATATCGTCATTCACATCCTGCATATCTTAATTTCGTTTTCATTTCTTTTGATTGCCTTTTGCAATATCTCTCTTGCCTTAAATAAATTAGATTTTGAGGTTCCTATAGCAATTTTTAGTTGACTTGCAATCTCCTGGTGCGTAAATCCATCTATCACATACATATTAAATACTGCCCTGTAAACCGGTGGAAGCTTTTTTATTTCGAGTATAAGTTCTTTGTACAGCAACGATTGATCAGAAGCCTGGCCTTTATCTTCTACCCAAACATTTTCATTTATAATTCCAATTTCGGGTAAAAAATTATCTTTTCTTAGTCGGTCGATTGCAGTATTTATCATAATCGTGCGTATCCAACCTAAAAACATTGGTTCTATATTTTCCGGCTGGTTGCAATAAAAGGAATTAAGCTTTCCGAATATTTTTACAAATGCATCATTTACAACATCTACCGCCTTATCATAATGATACAGGTATCTGAAGACAATTTTCAAACAATACCCATAATACTGCTCGTAGAGTTTCTTTTGATCTCTCGGGTTGTTTTGCACACAACCTTGTATAGTATAAAGCAAGCTATCCAGAGTAAGAATAGGTTTTATATGTGAATACGAGGTTTCACAAAAAGGGTTGCTTCAATATGTAAGATAACGAATATTATTTTCACATGCTTCTCATGTCAGGTAGTAATAAAACCAAAAATAGCGGCTTAATGAATGGAAGAAGACGCAAAAATATAAAGTGGATGTGCAGGCAATTTTTACTAACGCAATTAATTATATTCCCATAAGCATAACGTTATGTGGTGCAATTCATTAGGTAATAAATTTTAAGGGAGGGTGTTTATCCTTATATAAAGGGACGAAACTATTAGCCAAATGATAAAATCGATAAATTAAGGAATTTTGAAAAAGTTTAAAAGGCTTTATTGTATGCTAATTCTTTATTAGTGATTACCCAATATGCATGTTGCAGTTCATGCAACGCCGTAAGTTGAAGTGCCACGTCGCTCCTATTAACCCTCATATGAGTTACGCCCTGGTAATCATATTCCAGTTCTATTTGGTCCTCCGGATGCTCAAAAACATATTGGTCGGTTTTTATAAACGAGCAACGGCTAATCATTTCGGGCGTTAAGGGAACGGGAAATAGTTCAGAGGCATCTGTTGTAACGATTTTACCTAATTGAACTGATATTTTACCATTAGTATTGTCAAGTACTGTCACAGGCTCATCCTTAGTATCTGCAAAAAATACTTTACTGCCTTTTCTTATTGTTTCTGGTTTTACCATAGAAAATGTTTAATAGTGTAATATAAAAATTTTGTTCTAAAACTTCATTACTTTTTATCAAAAAAATATGCTTCAAAAAATACAAGGATGAAAATAAATTGATCTTTTTTATAAGACTGTCATCTTTTTATCTTCTTGCAACGTCTTATTCTATATGTGACTGAGGTTATTATCACATTTCCATCGATAAGTAAGGCATAGTATTGACTTTGATAATAACAACATATACCAAAATTAATAAATAATTTAAAGATTTAAAGTAATGAATACCAAAAAAACTAAAACGACAGAAACTTTTATTCTACCAGAGCAATTTGAAGAATTTACAAAAAGGGGATTTGTAGTATTTATGGAACGACCTACTGCTTTTGGAACTTACAAGGCAATTAAAATAGAACTGGTGACAAAATAATGAATGTAAAAGGTTTTAGTAGTAATTTCTCACTACGCAACTTTTAGAAAAGTTGCAAAAAACATAGAAATAAAGCTTTATAAAAGTTAAATAAAAAAGCAGGTCTGTAAACCTGCTCATAAAAATATTGTTTACTTAAACTTAGTCTTCCCACTGCAAGCCACCTTTTTTAATAATATAGAAAAAACCCGCAAGAAAAAAGGCAACAAACATAGCTACACTTCCAAAGCCTGACCAGCCTAACTCGCGAAAATTTACCGCGTACGGATAAAAAAAGATTACCTCAACATCAAATAAAACAAACAGAATGGCAACTAAAAAATATTTTATTGCCATTGGCTGGCGTGCATTTCCAACCGATTCTATTCCACTTTCAAAGTTTTGCAATTTATCTTCTGTATTTCTTTTGGGGCCAATAAAATGGGTCGCGCCCATCATTACCGCTACAAAACCAATGGCAAACAAAAATTGAATGCCGATAGGAAAATAATTCGCAGATGAATTTGTTTCTGTGATTGCTGCATCTAAAAAGTACATGTTTACAATTTTCTATTTCTCTGTAAAAATAAGGAGTCTGTTTAAATTGTATGCAAATAAAAAACTCCCCGTTTTGCTTAACGGGGAGTTTTTTTTGTATCAGCTAATTATAAGTTAGCTTTTTTTCTTTCTCGTTGAGGTTCCTGTTTTTTTAGTTCCTGATCCGTTCGACGAAGATGATGAACTTTTTGGATTTAAGGCTTTTTCCAGCACTGGCTTCGCCTGAGAAGCAAAGGTATCAGCAGGATCTATAGCAAGTATCTGGTTAATTGCATCCAAAGATCTTTTGTAATCCTTCAGTTTATCTGCAGCAACTGACGCAATATAATAATATTGAGTTTTGATTTTAGAAGCATTCTTAACAGAATCCTGGGTTTTTAAGAAGGTTATATATTGTTCAACCTGGTCAAAGGCGGTTCCCTTAGAAGAGTCTGGATCTGCAGCTTTAGCGGCGCGTGTTAATAGAACATAGCCATATTCCTGGTCAGGATACTTTTGGATATAAGCTCTGCTCATGCTATCAGCTAATGCAGTGTCACCAGCAGTAATGGCTGCATCTGCCATATTGTACATATCGAAGTTGGACGGGCTAGGATTAAGTTTAAAGCTTTTTTGTAACCACTCAAGTCTTTCTTTAGGTTTGTCTGCTTTTTTATATAAAAATGCAATAGTGTCCATATATTTAACCCTGTTAGCCCTTGCAGTATCCAAGTCAAGCGCTTTTTGCAAATAGTTTATTGCTGAATCTTCGCCGCCCTGGAATTTCTTCAACACAGAAGCAGCAAAAAGATAATCTGCGCCTATGTTTTTTGTTTGTAACTCAGACATTTTATCGGGAGTTAAACCAGAAAGGTATGATTGAATGTTTGACCTTGCTTGTGCAGAATCTCCCAACCTGTCATAGTTATAGGCAAACAAAACTTTTAGTCTCGGATAGTTCGCACATGCTCCGGTACTCATTGCTTTAGCCTTATCCAAAGATTCCTGGTATTTTCCTGAGCGGAAAAGGTAGTCTGCTAATAAATAATCAGCACCACAATCCTTATCAGAGTTTGCTATATATTTCTCAAGATATTCTCTGGCTTTATTAACATCCCTGTTTGCGTAATAGTCGTACAGATCAAGATAAACAGGAGTGAAAGCCGGGTCGGCAGCAATTGCTTCGTTGTAATACTGCAAGAATTTTTCGCTGTTGCCCTGGCTTTGGAAAATCTTTCCTAACCTAAATTTTGCCCGGGCATTTTTAGGATCGACTTTGATAGCGTTATTAAACGCCTCATAAGCGTTACCACCCTGATCAGGACCTAATTTTAAATAATTGATACCAAGGTTTACAAAAACATCTGAATTATTAGGATCCAGAGTTATTGCTCTTTTTAAAAGTTGAACCGCGTAAGCAGGATCACCGGTATTAGCAGGACCGTCTGCATTGGCGCGACCAATAGCGTTTAGAATATTTACATCTTCTTTTTTCTTTTTTGTACTGGCTGTTACAGCTGCTTCAAAACGTTGGCGTGCCGCATCTTTTTTTCCTTCCAGTAACTCTACATGGCCCATTCCTACCCATATTAACGGATCGTTTACTCCACTGTTTAAAGCATTTTGATAAACCTGTCTGGCTCCACCAATACTATCCATGGCTAAATAAGTCTGACCAAGCCAATAAATTGCCTGCGCATCTTTTGCATTACCTGCAACAATTTTATCCAGCGCTTGCTTAGCAGAGGTAACGCGTCCGTAATACAGACTTCTTTTTGCGTCATCAACAGATTGTGCTATAAGTAATTTACCTGACAGCAAAACCGCTAATAACAATGTCGTAACTTTCTTCATGTCTCTTTGTTTTTTTTGTTTTGTTTAATTATTCACTTTACTGCATGTTAGTTTTTCTGCGATTAAAATTCATTTTAACCGGTACTAATAAAGCCCTTTTAAATATTAATTGTCCCCGTTCTGTACTTAAAAAACCTACAAATCTTGATCCTAATCCGGCATAATTCTCTTTGAGCACATAATACAATCCACGTACCAAAGGATATTGGTTAAATGTTATAGTTTGTTGTGATGGTTTTGCAAATTCTCCCTTATCACAGTTCTTATTACACTCAATCAGTGCAGTCCTTACTTTGGCAACAGCTTGCTCTTGTTGTGTGCTTTGTGGATTGGTTATCCAACTTATGCCTATAAAGCCTACTGCGTTATCAGTGTTTGCAATATAGTTGATAAGATCTTCACTATTCTTAGCGCCAGTAATATTTTTTCCAAAAGCTGCCCCTTTCAAAACCGAATCTCTCAAATACCTTACAGTACTTGTTGCCCTGTTACCATCTATTGCAACGTTCCATTTTTTATTTCCATTACCTGTTAACAATTGTTTTAGATCGTTGACAGTAAAGACGGAATCTGGGTTTTTTGCATTTACAATAACCGCTACCGCATCTTTAGCCAGTTGAGCAAATTCAGGTTTATATTCTATTTTTTGATCAAAAAACTGGGTCTCATCACGCGAAAGCTCTCTTGAAATAATTACAATTTTAGTACTGTCTTTTTGCAAATCCCTGATACATTCTGATTCGGGTTTATATTCTGCTACTACTTTTACATCAGGATATGAAGATTCAAAAACTTTTACCTGTTCGGTTATCACGGGTTCAAAGCTTTCATCAACACTTATATAAAGTGTTTTGATTGTTTGAGAATTTGTTTCTACTTTTTTTGCAGGTTCATTTTTACAAGCAGCAAACAACAGTATCGCCGCTAAAAAAACCTTCCAATTTTTTATCATAACTAAAAATAGTCTTTCTTAAATCCTCTGTAAATTCTCCAAAAACCATAGACAGCACACAGACCTCCAAAAATATATCTGAAAGTTATATCGAAATTTTCCATCTCGAAGCCGAACCTCTCAGCAAAAAACAAAAAAGCCGCAGCCGCAAGATATAATATACCCATTGTATAATCCATCAGCGAACGCATGACGGAGTAGCTTTTTGTTCTTTTCTCTCTTAAATCCTTAAACTCTTTATCCATTTAAATAGCTTTAAAGATTTGCAATATAAATATTTCAAAGAACAATTTAATGAGCTGTTATATGACAAATCATCTAATTGTACTCAATTCTCCAATCAGGCAGTTATCTCAAATAAAGCCTTTTTTAAATCCGACTCTGATCATTTGTAAAACGCTGTCTTCGCATTCAATTTTCGCGCCACCTTTAACAGTTTTTATATTTTTTTCTTTTTATCAGTAGTCCTTTATTTCTGTCGCAGCAACAAGAAACAGTAAAAACCTATTCACTATGCTATAAAAAAACCTTGCCTTATCGTATCGATTAGATGCAAACATTTGATTAAATCCACACTTTTTTCAAAAAGTTATAAAACAAAAAATAAGATTGGTAATAACAGATTGTAATTAAACATTATTAAACCTGATCTATAAATTCCCTGATAAGCTGTTTGGTTTTGATCCGGGTTGCTCCTGATCTTATTGTCTTAATAGATTATTGACCCACTATCTTTGCACGATGAAAATTTTAATGGTATGCCTTGGAAATGTATGCAGAAGTCCACTCGCCGAAGGTATATTGAAAGACAAAGTGAAAAAAGCTGGTCTTAAATGGTACATAGACAGTGCAGGAACGAATGGTTATCAACCGGGATGTCCTCCTCACCAGTCTTCTCAAAATATAGCAAAGAATTACGGGATTGATATTGGCAAACACCAATGCCGTCATTTTACCAAAGAAGATATCGATGAATTTGACAAAATTTACGTGATGGATGACGAAAATTATAACGATGTACGAAAAATATGCAGTCATACATGGAGTGAAGAAAAAGTAGAGTTTCTTTTAAATGAAGTTTATCCGGGCGAAAACCGAATTGTTCCAGACCCTTGGTTTGGAGGGGAAGATGATTTTACTGAAGTTTATGAATTAATTGATAAAGCTTGTGAAGTGATTGTAAAAAAATATGCACTGGCTGACGCAGCAAAAACAGAAGCTTTGTAGCCCATCGCTTATTTATACTGCGATCATTTTCAGAACTTATATTATTTGATTAAAAAATAGAAATAAGCCTTTCTAGGGCTTTATGGCATGAAACCAACATTACCGCAGGGCACAAGAGATTTTTCCGCCGAAGTCGTTCGTAAACGCAATTACATTTTTTCAACTATCCGCACAGTATTTGAATTGTATGGTTTTCAGCCTTTGGAAACACCAGCAATGGAAAACCTCGATACTTTAATGGGAAAATATGGAGAAGAGGGGGATAAACTTATTTTTAAAATTTTAAATAATGGGTTAGACAATCCTGCAAAACACGCGCAGGCAAAGGACGACTTCGAAAAAATACTGCAGGGCAAAAACACAAAAGAGCTTACCGAAAGAGCTTTGAGATATGATCTTACCATTCCATTTGCAAGGTATGTGGCAACTAATTACGGCCAGCTTACTTTACCCTTTAAACGCTACCAAATACAACCCGTATGGCGTGCGGATCGTCCGCAGAAAGGAAGATACCGGGAATTTTATCAATGCGATGCAGATATAGTCGGAAGCAATAGCCTTTTGAATGAAGTTGAATTAACAAACATCTACTATACTGTATTTAAAAGGCTTGGAATAGATGTAGAAATACGAATAAACAGCAGAAAAATTTTAGCAGCCCTGGCAGAATTATGCGGAGGAGCTGATAAAATGATGCACATAACTGTTGCCATAGATAAACTGGATAAGATAGGCATGGAGAAAGTAAAAGAAGAACTTTCTCAACGTGGCCTGAATGCAGCGCAAATAACTACAATTGAAAATTACCTGTTAATTGAAGGAAATAATGAAGAAAAACTGTCGGCTTTAAAAAAACTGTTAGGGCATCTCGATACTGGCAAAAAAGGGATCGAAGAAATAGAGTATATATTTAATTATCTTCCGTCTTCTTTTTCAAATGGTTATCTTGATGAATTAACAACTGATTTTACCCTTGCCCGTGGTTTAAATTACTATACAGGAATTATTTTCGAAGTAAAAGCCAAAGGTGTAAAAATTGGCAGTATCGGCGGGGGAGGAAGATATGATGATCTAACGGGATTGTTTGGGGTACCAAACGTACCGGGAGTAGGTATCAGTTTTGGGGTAGACAGGATATATGATGTAATGGAAGAGCTGAAACGGTTTCCGGGAGAAGTACAAATAGGAACAAAAGTTTTATTTTTCAACCTGGGAGAAGCAGAGAGTAAAGTTGCATTTTCGCTGATGCAACAATTAAGAGATAAAGGAGTTGCAGCTGAAATTTTTCATGAAAATTCAAAGTTTGATAAACAATTTAAATACGCAGATAAGAAAGGAATACCGTATGCGGTTATCATAGGAAGCAAAGAATTGCAGCAAGAAAATTGTGTTCTTAAAGATCTATCTAAAGGTGAACAATGGATTTTAAACCAACAAGAATTGCTGAAATACAATTTTTAAAAGGTGTTTTATAAAAATGAAAACTATTTGTAGTAAGGTTAATATCTTTTAAAACAGTAATTTAGATTTGAGTAAAAATGGTATAATTTTCAAATTTAATAAAAACAACACCTTATGAAAACCCTACTGATAATAATTATGGTTGTTTCCTCGCTTACAGCCAGGAGTCAGGCAAGGAATGAAATAAAGGCGCGTCCTCCTAAAATTAAAAACGGCAATGTTCTTATTGTTCCCGATCAGAAACCAGTAATTGTAGAAAGAAGGGAAGACCAGGATATCGACAAAAGAAAGAGTCCGGTTATTCACAGAAATAACCTACCTCCTGGCCAGGCCAAAAAACTGTACGGTAAAAAATCTTCACGTCCGTTTGCGCCCGGCCATCGTAAAAAAGCTGTTCTGGCTGTCAAGCATTAGTTGATTATCGTAAAAACTTTAATTTTTTCCCCTTACACCAAAAATAGAAAGTTGGAAAACAAGCCTTAATAAACCGTTGGCTTCTACCTATTCTTCAAATCCCTACCTTTGCCGCTCAATTTTTCTTTTATATGAAGACTGATAATAATACGGTCATTGGTTTTGTGTTGATAGGAATTCTTTTTATTGGTTATTTCTGGTTCTCAAACCGCCAGCAACAGGCTATTTTACAGGAAAGAAAACGAACTGAAGATTCACTAGCCCGGGTAAAAGCTTTAACAGCTCCCACGGTTAACCCTGCAACAGTACAATTAGACTCTTTAAAAAGAGATTCTCTCAATAACATTGCTGCTGCCGGCAATTTTCAAAGTGCTGCAAACGGAAGCGAAAAACTTACTGTAGTAGACAACGGACTAATTAAAATAACATTTACCAATAAAGGAGCGCAACCTAAAAGCGTTGAACTTAAAAATTATAAATCTTATGATAGTACGAATGTAGTTATGGCTGGTTCTGCATTTGATAATCTTTCATATACTATCAATACATCAGCCAACCAATCTGCACCTACGAGTGGATTATATTTTAATTCCCCTGTGATCGCCAAACAGCCTGATGGCAGACAAATCATTAGTTATAACCTGCAGTCGGCCGATGGGCAAAGCATTACGCATCAGTTTATTGTTAAGCCAAATGATTATATGATAGATTGGAATATCATTATGAATGGCGCTAACAGGCTTTTGACAGGTAATTCATTGAACATTAACTGGCAGGTTCAGGCACACAAGCAACAAAGCGACATCAAATACGAGCGAACCCAATCACGCCTATGCTATGTAGAAGATAATAGCTATGATTATAAAAACGCTGCAACAGGTACTGCCGAAACTTTTGAAAAACCTGTTAACTGGGTTTCTGTAAAACAACAATTTTTTAATGCTACCCTGGTTGCCAAAAATAATTTTAATTCCGGTGAAGTAACGGTTACAGCCCCCGATGATACAAGCCTGGTTGTGGAAAAAGCTATTGCCAATATGAAAATGCAACTTCCTGCAAGTGCATCCGCCACTGTTCCTCTGGCTTTATATTACGGACCCAACGAATTTAATGTACTCAAAAAGTACAACCTGAAGATGGAAAACATCCGCGACCTTGGTTCGGGTATGTTTTCTTTTGTAAAATATATTAACAGGTTTATTATAATTCCCGTTTTTGATTTTTTTGCAAGCTTTATTGGAAATTATGGTTGGGTAATTGCTTTACTTACAATTTTTATACGGCTGGTAACTTCTCCGCTAACCTATACCAGTTATCTGAGCGGCGCTAAAATGAAAGTGCTTCGTCCCGAGTTAGATGCATTAAAAAAGAAATTTGGTGATGACCAGCAAGGATTTGCGATGCAACAAATGAAGTTGTTTAGAGAAGCAGGCGTTAATCCGTTAGGAGGATGTATACCGGCTATTCTGCAAATTCCTATCTTCTTTGCACTGTACAGTTTTTTTAATTCTGAGATTTCGTTGCGCGGTCAGAGTTTCCTGTGGGCTAAAGATCTTTCTTCTTATGACGTCTTTGCAAAGCTTCCTTTTTCAATTCCTTTTGGGTTTGGCGACCACATTAGCCTATTTACTTTAACTGCTGTTATTACCAGTTTTCTTATTTCCATATACAACATGAGCATGACCCCTGACCAGGGAAACCCGGTAATGAAGTATATGCCTTATTTTTTCCCATTTATACTACTGTTTATATTCAACAAATTGCCATCGGCGCTGACATGGTATTATACAGTTTCTAATCTTATTACCTTAATTCTACAGTTTGTAATCCAGAACTACATTATCAATCATGATAAGATTTTGGTGAAAATTGAACAAACACGTAAAAAACCAAAGGTAAAATCAAAATGGCAGCAACGTTATGACCAGGTGATGGAGTCACAGAAAAAATTGCAGGATATAAAGCAGCGTACAGATAACAAGAGGTGAGGGTAATATTAGTTGAGGATTATTTTAGTTTCATCCTTTTGACTGTTCTTAATAGTTGTTGTCGATTAAAAAAGATATGAAAAAAATTTTTGCAGCACTTGTTATTATTTTCTCGTGTTATCACAGCGTTTTTGCGCAGGGAACAAAAACAATATCAGATTGTACTGTCTATTTTAATGTTTCTATAGAGGATGCGAACGCAGATCCTCAAGTTATAAAATCAATGGCTGGAGCAACTAAAGTGCTATATATAAAAGGATCGAAAAGCAGAAGTGATTTAATAACTCCAGGCTTTAAGCAAACAACATTAACAGACGCAAAAAGCGATACAACTGTTATATTGAGAGAACTTGGCAACACCAATTATATCTCTTACCTAAATAATAGTAAGAGAAAAGCGCAAAATAAAAAATATGAAGGGATTCAGTTCGCTAACACAAATGAAAAGAAAACTATCTTGGGCTACGAGTGCAAAAAGGTAATAGCCAAACTAACCGACGGATCTACATTTAATGTTTATTATACTTCTTCCATTTCACCTTCTAACAAGGACTTTGAATATCAATTTAAAGACTTGCCGGGATTTGTGCTTGAATACGAATCAGAATCTGTAGAAGGAAAAACGAAAGTAAAATATTCCGCCACTAAAATATCTGTAGAGCCTGTACCTATTGCAATGTTTGATCTGCCAAAAAGCGGATACCGGGTACTATAAATAATTGATTTTAACCAATTATCTGAAAGCGGGAGGCATAGGAGTTTTGAACTTAGGAATAATAATTTTGTGGGAATAAGGATAAATATATGTGGTATTACCTTTCTCAAAACGCATCATTGAGATCATGGTAATATCCCCGTTTAGTTCTTTCTTTTGGCTTAAAAATCGGGTTCCTTTATATTCAAATCCTGCTCTTAAAGAGCAGTATGAAGTATTTCTATAGAAATTTCTATTAAAGTTCTTTAAAGAATATATACTACTTGACTTTTTCTCTGAGGTACCTGTAAAAGCCCCCATTGCTATATGTGTAACACTCACTAAAAGAAGTGCTATTATTACCTTTTTCACTTTTACCTTTTCCATAAACATCACTTTTACAAGACAAAGTTAAAATTTTTTTCCGAATATTTAACAACTATTTATTCATTATATAAAGACTATTAAAATTTAAAAAAGTTACAAAAGAAAATTTGTTTTTTTTGTAAGGTATCTTAACTTTCATAAATAGAAAGACAAAATGGGCGAAAATTCATATAGAGAAGATAGAGAAGATCGGGAAGAATTGAGAGAACTGCTGCGGCAGTTCGAAAATTTAAGGTCAGGAACTCAACATGACTTTTTGGAAGAAGAAGCATTTGAGCGAATTATAGACCATTTTGATGAAAAGGACGACCTGTTTAAAGCAATGGAAGCAGCAGATCTTGGTATAGAGCAGTTTCCGTTTTCATCGGTTTTAATGATAAAAAAAGCGGACTTATTACTTGCCGGAAGAAAATATTGGGCTGCCTTAGAAATTTTGGAAAAAGCCGAGTTGTTTGACAGTACTGATATCAACCTTTTTATTTTAAAAACAGATGCCTACCTGGCACTAGACCAGCAAAGCAAGGCGGTTGAACTTTTAGAAGCAGCCCTGCTTCAATTTGAAGGAGATGAACGGATAGAACTGTTATTTGAACTTGCGGATGTTTATGATGACTATGAAGAGTTTGATAAAGTATTTGATTGCCTTAAATTGATATTGGAGGATGAGCCAAATAATGAGGAAGCCTTATATAAAATTTGCTTTTGGACAGATTTCACCGGGCGGAATGAGGAAAGCATTCAAGTACATTTACAGATAATTGAAGAATTTCCCTATAATGAATTAGCATGGTTTAACCTTGGTGCTGCTTACCAGGGATTGAAACTGTACGAAAAAGCGATAGATGCTTATTTGTACGCGGTAACAATAGATGAAAAGTTTGATTATGCTTATCGCAACATGGGCGATGCCTATCTGCGCTTGCGAAAATTTAAAGAAGCCATAGAAGTACTGGAAAAGGTGCTTGAGCTAAGCCGGCCCGAAGATGTAATTTATGAAGCTATAGGACATTGCTACCATAAAATAGGAAATTTTGCGCAAGCACGTTTCAATTACAGAAAAGCTTCGCATTTAAATCCTGAGGATAGTAAGTTGTATTACAAAATGGCACTAACCTACATAAACGAAGAACAATGGGACAGTGCAGTAAAACAACTGGATAGTGCCATGCGCATCCATCGCACTTTACCTGAATATAATCTTGCTATGGGCGAGTGCAAAATGCAGCTCAAACAATTTAAAGAAGCAATTTTGTATTTTGGAAATGTTGTCAGATCTCGCCCAAAAAGTGTAGCCGGCTGGGAAGCTTTAATACGCTGCCTTTTTAAAGCAGAGTTTTACGAAGAAGCATTGGAACAATGTGTTGCTGCATTAAAGATAACCGAGGGCAAGACTTTATTTATCTACTACTTCAGTGCATGCCTATTTGCATTAAAGAAAACAAAAGAAGGAATTTTGCAGCTTGAAAAAGCAATGGAGTTTTCTCCGCGACAGGTTAAAAAGCTTATTGACCTGCATCCCGCCATATTACAGAATCAGCAGGTCGTTGACCTTATTGCCAGGTATAAAAAAGCTAAAAGACACTAAAAAGCTTCAAATGGAATTAAATTCCAACAACTACTATTGTGAAAAATGGCAATCTATGAGTCTGCTGTAATTGTTATGTAGTACATCATTGCAATTTGAAATGCTTCTCCTACTTTTGCGACTCTTAAAAAGTTTTGAAGAAATATTTGATTAAATTTATTTTTTATGGCAACAACCGCTGATATCAGTCGTGGAATGATTTTGAAATTAGATAACAGTTTATATACTGTAATAGAATTTGGACAGAACAAAACGGCTCGTGCAGCAGCAAAATTCTGGGCAAAATTAAAAGGGGTAGATAATAACCGTAGCATTGAGCATACATGGAATAGTGGAGATACAGTCTTCCCGGTGAGAGTTGAGAAAAAGCCCTACCAATTTTTGTATAAAGATGAAAGTGGCTACAATTTTATGGATAACGAAACTTTTGAGCAACTTTCTCTGGCAGAAACAATGATCGATGCTCCCCAATTTTTAAAAGATGGACAGGAAGTTTCAGTATTGATCAATACTGAAACTGATCAACCTATGAGTGTGGAGCTTCCAGATAAAATAGTGATGCAGGTAACATACAGCGAACCAGGGGTTAGAGGTGATACAGCTACCAGGACTTTAAAACCTGCTACTGTAGAAAGCGGCGCTACTGTTATGGTACCGTTGTTTGTAAATGAAGGTGAACTGATACGAATAAATACAAAAAGCGGCGAATACGTTGAAAGGGTTAAAGAATAAGATCGATTTATCTTGATAATTAAAAAAGCAACTTATTCAGTTGCTTTTTTAATTATCTACTACTACTTGTACTCTATATCAATTCACTCTGCATCAACGGATTTTTAAACGAGGTCCGCTTTTCATTGTACTTTTTAGATGCTGTTACAAAGTGAACAAACAACGGAGCGGGGTTTTCAACTGTACTTTTCAATTCAGGATGATATTGAACACCAATAAAAAAAGGATGATTTTGCAATTCAATTATTTCCACTAAACCCGTTTCCCGGTTGACGCCGCTTGCGATCATTCCCGCATTTTCAAACTGCTCTAGAAAATCATTATTGAATTCGTAGCGGTGACGATGACGTTCACTTATATGCGTTGTTTCATAAATTTTTGATGCCAGGGATCCTTCTTTAATCTCGCAAGGATAGGCTCCCAGTCGCATTGTCCCCCCCATTTCCTTAATTTTCTTCTGCTCTTCCATCATATTTATAACAGGGTAAGGTGTTCGTTGATTCATCTCTGTGCTGTGGGCATCGGCAAGTCCCAAAACATTTCGACCAAATTCTATTACCGCCATTTGCATGCCCAAACATATTCCAAAAAACGGAAGTCCATTTTCTCTTGCATATTTTACCGCGATTATCTTTCCTTCAATTCCTCTGTGTCCAAAACCCGGAGCAACCAGCAACCCATCAAGTCCGTCAAGTTTTTCCGCTACATTCTCATCATTTATAAACTCACTATGTACATTTACCACCTGCACCTTACATTCATTCATTGCACCGGCGTGTATAAAACTTTCAAGTATTGACTTATATGCGTCCTGCAGTTCGATGTACTTTCCAATCAGGCCAATTGTAACTTTACTTTTAGGATATTTAAGTTTATCCAGAAAAACCTTCCACCGGGTTAGATCAGGTTCGTTGTAATTGGTAATGTTTAATTTCTTCAGCGTAATAACGTCGAGCTTTTCTCTTAGCATCATCAAAGGCACTTCGTAAATGGTAGAGGCATCTGCCGACTCAATTACCGCTTCCTGTTTAACATTGCAGAACTGCGCGATTTTTCTTTTTATTTCGTTATTTAAAGGCTCTTCTGTACGACAAACTAAAATATCAGGATGAACGCCATTTTCGCTCATTAGCTTCACGCTGTGCTGAGTTGGTTTTGTCTTTAGTTCTTTAGCAGCCTTAAGGTATGGAATGAGGGTTAAATGCACTACCAGGCAATCTTCCTCCGGCAGTTCCCATTGCAATTGACGAACAGCCTCAATAAAAGGTAATCCTTCAATATCACCAACCGTACCACCAATTTCTGTAATTACAATATCATATTTATCATCTTTGCCCAGTAACAACATCCGACGTTTTATTTCGTCAGTAATGTGAGGAATTACCTGGACGGTCTTACCAAGATAGGCTCCTTCCCTCTCTTTATTGATAACAGTCTGGTAAATACGGCCTGTTGTAACATTATTCGCCTGGGAAGTAAAATCATTTAAAAATCTTTCATAGTGCCCGAGATCCAAATCGGTTTCTGCACCGTCTTCCGTTACGAAGCATTCACCATGCTCATAAGGATTAAGTGTACCCGGATCTACGTTTATATAAGGATCGAATTTTTGGATAGTAGTACGTATTCCTCTTGCCTGCAGCAGCTTAGCAAGTGAAGCAGCAATGATTCCTTTTCCTAAACTGCTCGTTACCCCGCCGGTAACAAAAATAAATTTGGCCATAATATATGGTTAAGAAGTTATTATTATCGTTTTAAAATTTCTTTTGTGACCAGCTATATCATTTGGCTCAGCATCGTTGTGTCACTCACTTGTACTCATAAAACATTACTTAGCTTTTACCGTATTTTATCTTAAAAAGAGTTTTACTATCAAAAAGGTAAAGGCACGTTTTCTTAAGATCAGGGCTTGAAAAGTATAAGCTATTACTAAATAACCAATTTTAAAAGTTCCGCATTAAGTAATTGAAGTGACAACTAAAATATTTTCAGAGGTCGTACAAACCTACTGCAATTTTATGTTTCAAAAAAATTCATTCTAAATCTTAACTAACAAAAGGGCTTTTTGTTAAATTTATAAAAATTAGCTGTATGAAAAGTTTTCTTTTACTTACTATAGGAGCTTTAATAACTGCAGCACTACTCAGCTATACTTTAAAATCTGACATTAAACCATCTACAATTAAAGCCCGGAATTATGCTCATTGTTATTCCGATGTAAGAGAAATAGCCCGGCTTGAAGCAGCAACCAAAGAATTTGCAGCTCTACATGAAAATCCGTTTGATTTTAAGCTACAGGATGCGAAAGGCACAACTGTTTCCTTTACCACTCCTGATGGGCAAAAAGCGTCCGGATATGAAATAAAAGATGAAAAAAACACAAAAAACTATCTTTTTGTAATACACGAGTGGTACGGATTAAATGATTACATAAAGCAGGAAAGTGATATTTTAAGCAATGAATTGGATAATGTGAATGTTATTGCTCTTGATCTGTACGACGGCAAAGTTGCCTCTACTGCAGATAGTGCAATGAAATATGTATCTGAGGCAAAAAGCGACCGGCTCGAAAACATAATTAAAGGAGCAATAGAGTATGCAGGAAAAGATGCAAAAATTTACACCGTTGGCTGGTGTTTTGGCGGCATGTGGAGTTTGCAGGCCGCTATATTAGCAGGGAAACAAGGTGCAGGATGTGTTATGTATTATGGAAGACCCGAAACAAATATTGAAAAACTAAAACAGTTAAATACAGATGTAATAGGATTTTTTGGAAATCTCGATAAGAGCATAACACCCGAAAAAGTTTCAGAATTTGAAAGTAACATGAAAGCTGCCGGAAAAAAACTTACTGTTTACCGCTATGAGGCGGGCCACGGCTTCGCAAATCCCAGTAACCCGAGTTTTAATAAAGAAGCCAAAGAAGATGCACATAAAAAGACAATAGAATACTTAAAGGAAAGAATTTAACTCACAGCTGCAAGTACACCTCTAAAGAATCCTATCGACTCAGCAATGCCAGGTAAAGGATCTGTCATGTCTTTTTCAAATTCAATACTACAAACGCCTTTGTAATTAATCTTATATAAAACTTTAACCAGCGCCTCGAAATCAATAACACCTCTACCTATTTCAATTGCTTTAGCATCCTTAAATGCGCCGGTTACATCTTTTATATGTAAATCAAAGAGTCTGTCTTTGTAATCATTTATTGCATCTTCCAAATTGGCTCCGGCCCGGGTTGCGTGACCAATATCCAGGCAAAGGCCCATGCGCTGATCCCTGTTCTTTATGTGCTCGTATACGTTTTGAGGTCCGGGATAAAGCTTGTCTTCAGGACCGTGATTATGTATAGCTATTTTTATATTCATAGCTTTTACTTTTTGTTCTGTATAATCGAGTAAGTCATAAGTAGGTACGCCTACTATCATATCGACCGCTACTTTTTTAGCATAATCAAAAGCAACGTCTACTTCCTGCTTTGTCTTCATGTAAATAACGCCCGCAGTGTATATTTTTATATTTGCCTCTTTAAACTTCGAAAGAACTTCTTTGATCTGTTCGTCGTTGCTGTTTAAAGGCAATTGCATATCTTTTATAGATAAAAAACGGACGTCTAATCTATTCATCATTGCAATAGCTTTATCCACATCAAATTTTGCAAATGTGTAGCCGGCTATCCCTACTGGCAAACGCGCCTCGGTTTTGAAAGTTTCCATTGCAGAAACAGCAGCCTGCCCAATAAAAGGTGTACTTGCTGCCCCTGCCATTCCTAATGCCGCTTTCTGAATAAAGTTTCTTCTTGAATTTTTCATATTGTTCCGTATCTGGTTACCAATGAATAAAAACGAATAATATCGCAATCGATGTTTTGAATACTTAAAACCTTTTCTCTAAATCTTTATTGTTATTTATTTGCCATTTCCAAAGCTTTAGTAGAAGTGTAATATTTCGAAATCATGTTCGGCACTTCCCACGATGGCAATCTTTTTTCTTTTAAATACTGCAAATAACGCAACATTACCTGTCCAAAATGTGCTTCGTGTCCTACTTTATATTTTTGAGGAATAATAACTTTCCAACCTTGAGCATTTTTTTCTAAGTCAACTCCCGGGTAGGTGCTGTTTAGTTTTTGAACAGCCCTTTTCAATTCTAACGCATATTCACTGCCCTGTTTTTGACTTGTAGGAATAATATAAAGCGCAGGCTGGAAACCATCTTCTTTTCCCTGCCTTATTTCGAGCGTAGCCTTTGAACCCCTGAGCCTGGAATAATGGGTGTCCCCGCCATCTTCTGCTTTATAATCCCACCGCGCAGTTATTTTAACATGTATATTTTTAAGGGTATAATTTATCTCACCATTAGCATGCGTTTGCAGTACTGTGTCATCTTTTACATATTGTTTTAAAAAGCCGGGAAAAGAATTTTCTTTGGTTATTAATGCATACTGCGAAAGGGTAAGAGGTGTTGTCCAAGTCTTTGAAGAAAGAATTTTAATATCTTTTTTATAATCTATTATTTGCTCCGGAAAACATTCCCATTGTGCAAGGTCTATTAAATGTGTGCCTACATCAGTTATTACATCTCCTTGCTGCAACGGATCAAAAAACCAATCAGGTCGTGTAAGGGCTTTTCCTGAAACATATTTATAAAAATAGTGAACACTTTCGAGAGTGACCGCCGGGTCGTTGACGGTACCTTTTTCCAACTCTCCAAAAACTCCGGGTAAATGCGATAACTCTTTTTGAAGGATGTTGGTTATTTCTGACCTTTCAGTCATGATATCATATAATAGCAGTTTCTTCTTAGCAGCCTCAACAAACGATTGTTGCAATGTATTAAAATCAGCATAATTAATGGCCATCGGCTTATCACCCAACACATTTATACCGGCATCAATTGACTTTTTGATATATTCTGTTTTGCGGCGGTTATTGCCTGCTATTATCACTACATTCCCTTTCTTTTCTGTTAGCATTTTATCTAAGTAATCGTCTCCCTTGTAAACTTGTTCAACCCAATGCGTCGGGTTTTCTTTTCTTTCGTTATACTGTTTTATCAGATCTAGATGAGCCTGCAACTCTGGCCCGTCTGGCGCATATACATTTACAACAGAATCGATACCAGGGTACATTTCCTTTTGAACAAGGGCTGCGTGAAAATGGCCCGGATCTATGGTGATTAATTTTACAATAGCACCATCTTCCAAGTTCTTTCTCCCTGTACTGTTAAGGGACTGGCTACTCGCTAAGGAAATGGACATTATTGAATATAAAAACAGTGTGACAGCATAGGTTATTCCTTTCATTACTCCTTTACTTAAATGTGAGGTTGAAAAACATTATAAATAGCTCCGTAAATTATTACTAAACTGTAGGTTCCCACCCCGGCTGATACTTGCGACCCCATAATTCCATTGCCTTTGGGTCTGATACTATATTACCGTTGGACTGGTCAATATTTAAAGTATGACCTACCCGTTGTGCAATATTTCCTAACTGCACCCAAAGCGTACTTTTAAAACCAACTGCTACATCTGCATTCGGAACTTTGGATAAACGAATACTATCTAAAAAGTTTGCTATATGTACACTATCAAGGCTCTCGCCGGGGCTCGATGTATTGCGGCCTTCAAGAACAGCATTTGACTTAATATCTTTTAAAACCTTTCCATCCTCGTTATAAATAATGTATCCGTCGTGACCGGTCAGCAGCACTCCCTTGTCTCCATAAAACAAAACACCGCGATCCAAACCTTCTGTCTTAAATTGGTTACAACTTCGACCTTCCCAAAGGACAGTAGCGCCGGGACAATCAAATGTAATAAGTTGCGTATCTGGCGTTTGCCAATCATCCTGGAAATAATATCTTCCCCCTGTGGAATTAACACGCAAGGGATAATCAATTCCGAGTCCCCAACGCGCAACATCTACTTCATGGGTGCCATTATTTAACGCCTCTCCCGTTCCCCAATGCCAGAACCAATGCCAGTTATAATGAATGAGGTTATCTTTATAAGGCATTCTGGGTGCAGGTCCTTGCCAAAGATCATAATCAAGGCCCCGCATTATTGGTGTTTCCCTACCAATACCGATTGATTTTCGTGAATTTGTATACCAGCATTTTGCAAGATGAACCTTCCCTATCGCACCTCCCTTCAATTCGTTAATACCTTCTGTCAGCAATTTCCATGACCGACGTTGTGATCCCATCTGCACTACCCTTTTATATTTTCGTGCCGCCGCTATCGCCATTTCTCCTTCATGCGGATTGTGTGATAATGGTTTTTCTACATAAACATGTTTGCCGGCAGCACAACAGATAATGGTAGCAGGTGCATGCCAATGATCTGGCGTAGCGATGTAAACTGCGTCCACGTCTTTATTTAGCAGGGCCTTTCTAAAGTCATTTTCACCTTTAGGCGCATCTTTTCCTGCTTTTACCACAGCATCAATTCCCTTTTGCCTAGCCTTCTCTTCTACATCACATATGTATATCACTTCTGTGTTGGCTTGTTTTGCAAACGTTCCGGCCATACCGGAACCCCGACCGTTAGAACCTATAACAGCTACTCTTATCCGGTCATTTGCACCAATAATATTTCCATAGCTTTTTGATGAAAAGCCTACACCAATACCACCAAATGCAACAGCAGTAGATCCGGCGGTCATATTTTTAATAAACCTTCTTCTGGAATTTTGCATCGGCATACCTTTAGATTTAAAGTTCTTTGATTTTTATATTCTTATACCAAACTTTATCTCCGTGTGCCTGCAGTAATATAGGAGAAGAAGTAGCTTCCGAAAAACCTTTAATATCTTTGAACTTACTAAGAGAAATCGCATGTTTAAATTCATTACTTCCCCTTTCATATTCTAATATTTTTGTTCCATTTAACCAATGCTCAACGTGATTACCCTTTGAAACAATACGGGCAGTATTCCATTGGCCTGCACCCTTAAAAGGTTTGTTAGCATTAGCAGGAATAAGGTCATAAAGTGCTCCTGTCTTACGGTTTCCGTTTACACCCAATTTTGCATCAGCATGCCTGCTGTCATCTATTATTTGAAATTCGCAGCCTAAATTAGTGTCAGGCAAAAGAAAATATTTTATGCCACTATTACCACCTTCAGAAATTTTAAAATCGACCGAAAGATCAAAATCTTTAAATGACCGGGTAGTAATTATATCACTTCCATGACCTTTTGATGGGTCGAATGATATTTCTCCATTCTCAGCGCTCCATGAAATACCCGGGGCGGTATCACGCGTGGCCAGTCTCCAACCATTAAATGTTTTTCCATCGAATAATGACTGATAATCATTTTCAGATTTTGTTTGGGCATTTGTAATACTGGTCGAGGCAAAAAAGAGTGCTACGAATAAATAAATTATCAATTTCATTTTGCTATTTTTTATTTCTGGATTTGAATGGCTTTCGAAGAGCTTTTATTTAAAGCATAACGGTGCTTACTGTTTTATTAAAGTATTTTTCTAAAATTAATAATTACAATTTTTGCTTTAAATATGAATTAATTCACTAAATATATTTCAGAAAAACCGAAATCTTTTCAAACAAATTCAAATACTGGTATAAAACCTCTACATATCGGTCGTTATCTTCTTGTAACTGGCAGTTAATCCTTTTATCAAAGACGAACTAAAGCCCTGGTGCTCCATTTCGTTGAGGCCGGCAATTGTACAGCCTTTAGGAGTAGTTACTTTATCTATTTCCTGCTCGGGATGAGAATTATGTTTTAGCAGAAGGTCAGCAGCACCTTTTACTGTTTGAGCCGCTATTAAAGATGCAACAGATGCACTAAAACCAATTTCAATGCCTCCCTGGATATTTGCCCGGATATAACGCATAGCATAAGCAGTGCCGCATGCCCCTAGCACGGTTGCAGCATCCATGAGTTTTTCATCAATAGTTATTGTTTTACCCAACTGGTCAAATGTATCTTCAACAAATTTTATCTGTTCGGGAGTAGCAGATTGATTACAAATACAAGTCATACTTTCACCAATAGCAATTGCGGTGTTGGGCATAGCACGAAAAACAGGTAGTTGTTTTTCTATAATCGAGTAAATATCTTTAATATAAACACCTGTTACTACAGAAACAAGCATGTGTTTGGTTTCTTCAAGAGAAGCTTTAATACCCAGCAACACTTCCTGCAACTGGAAAGGTTTTACCGCAACAATGATTACTTCACCAAACCGCACTGCTTCATTATTGTCGCTACTAACATTAGCTCCTTTCTCTACCAGGGATTTTAATGTATGCAGGTTTCGTTTTGTGATGAGAATATTTTCAGGTGAGCTAAAACCGCTGCTGATGAGGCCTTCGGCTATAGCTGTGCCTAAATTTCCGCCGCCGATGATTGCAATTTTTTTATTCATTTTTTATGATGGAGAATAATTAGGAATATGAATAACAACTTCTTGAAATAAGATTTTAATAAATCTTTCCCTTACTTAAATAATTTCTCACATAGTCTTTTACACCTTCTTCTAAAGAATAGAAATTACTGTCATAACCTGCTTCTTTCAATTTCTGCATATTGGCCTCAGTATAATACTGGTACTTATCACGAATATCTTCCGGCATGTCAATGTACTGAATATTGGTGTCCATGTCCAAACCGGCAAAAGTAGCTTTTACGAGGTCTTCAAATGTTCTTGCTTCACCGGTTCCTAAATTATAAATGCCAGATGAAAGATGACGGTTAACAGATAAGGAAGAACTTCCTTCTCCTGAACTAGCAACAAGCGACTTGTACTGCTCCATCATCCAGTAAATGACTTTTACGACATCTTTTACATAAATAAAATCTCTCAGTTGTTGACCGTCTTTGTAGCCTGCCTTGTGACTTTTAAAAAGTTTTACAACTCCATCTTTCTTTATTTGATTGTATGCATGAAAGATTACACTTGCCATTCGCCCCTTATGATATTCATTTGGACCGTAAACATTAAAAAATTTAAGCCCTGCCCAAAATGGAGGCGTTTTTTCCTGTTGAAGCGCCCATTTATCAAATTCGTTTTTACTAACTCCGTAAGGGTTTAGAGGGTGAAAATTAGCGAGGTCTTTCTCTTTATCATCATAGCCTGATTCGCCACCGCCGTATGTTGCGGCAGATGAAGCGTAAATTAATGGGACTTGGTTATGCGTACAATACTTCCAGACATTCTGCGAATATTCAACATTCAGCTCCTGGTGAATAGCATAATTAAATTCAGTTGTGTCAGTTCTTGCACCGAGATGAATAACAAAATCAACAGAAGGATTATTTCTTTCTAACCAATCAAATAAATTGTATCGTTCAACAATAGCTTCAAATTTTTTCCGTTCCCAATTTCGCCTCTTGCCTTCTACACCAAAATCATCCACTAAAACGAGGTTTTCATATCCTTGCTCATTCAGGTATTGCACCATACAGCTACCAATAAACCCGGCGGCTCCCGTTATTATAATTACAGGCTGGCTTGGGGATGGCAGAGGAGAACCAGCACTTGTGTCCTCCTCAAATAAAGAATAAACCTTTTTGTTACAACTAATATTCATATGTTAGAGTGGGAGGCTTATATTAAAATCCCTTCACTTCTCCCTTTTCTTTGTTAGCTTCATCTCTTATCTGTTCTTTTAGAGTTGGAGATTCTCCACTTATGTTTGAAGTGTCTCGTTTTACTTCTCCTGACGTTACTAACATTCTTTCTATTGCGGTATCATATAGCGTGCGCCATTCCTCGATATGTCCCCAATATTCTCCTTCCATATCTATGTTACTTTCAGTAACTATTCCCAAATACTCATATGGAATGTTTAAAGCATTTAATTGTGCCAAAACTTCTTCTGCATTTTTCAGTGTGCAACTTATAACTACACGGCTTTGCGCTTCACCGAACCAATAAGCATCTTTGCGAATATCAGTAGCACTTTGTTGTACATCGAAACCTAGACCACGGTTAAACCCGCTCTCAAGTAGTGCAGTAATTAGTCCGCCTTCACTTATATCGTGTACACTTTGAAGCAACTTGTTTTTGATTAATTGCTTAATGCTTTGATGTAACCTGTATTCTTCTTCTATATCAAAGTAAGGAGCGGGAGAATATTCTACCCGGTTCAGCTTATGCAGGTACTCAGATGAATTTATATCGTTGCGACTCTTCCCGATCAGATAAATAACATCACCCGGTTGTTTAAAATCTAATGTCATTCTATCTTCCAGGTTATCAAGAACGCCAACCATTCCTATTGTCGGCGTAGGGTAAACAGCGCCATCAGGGTTTTGATTATAAAAGCTGACATTTCCACCTGTTACAGGGGTATCAAACTTGCGGCATGCATCACCCATTCCCTTTACTGCATATACAAACTGGTAATACAATTCCGGGTCAAAAGGATTTCCAAAGTTGAGGCAATTGGTAATGCCCAAAGGCTCTGCACCTGAACAGACAATATTTCGGGCAGCTTCAGCCACAGCTATCATTCCACCTTTGTAAGGGTCTGCGAATACGTACCGACTGTTACAATCAACAGTAATGGCAAGTGCTTTACCTGTACCCTTTGCCAAAACGATTGATGCATCACTGGGAGCATTGGTGCTGAGGTTTGCAGCGCCTACCATGCTATCATATTGAGTGTAAATCCATCTTTTATTAGCTATGTTTGGAATTTGAATTAGCTTTTTAGCTACACTTTTTAAGTCGTGGGGAACATCAATACTATCCGGGTCAAAAGCTTTGATCTTTGAAAAATAAGCCGGTTCCTTATATTCCCTGTCATTTTGTGGAGCACCGCCACCAAGCACAAGACTTTCTGCATTTAATTCACCTTCCAACTCTCCATTCATATAAAAGCGGAGAAGGCCAGTATCAGTAACGGTTCCTATCTGCATACACGGCAGATCCCATTTTTCGAATATATTTAAAACACTAGCCTCTTTGCCCTTTTCAATAACAATCAGCATTCTTTCCTGGCTCTCACTTAGGAGCAGCTCCCATGCTTTCATATTTTTTTGACGGGTCGGTACTTTGCTGAGGTCAATCTCCATGCCCACGCCACCTTTGGCACTCATTTCAGCCGTTGAGCAAATAATTCCTGCTGCACCCATATCCTGCATACCTACAACCGCTCCCGTTTTTATTATTTCAAGGCATGCTTCCAGTAACTTTTTTTCCTGGAAAGGGTCACCAACCTGTACTGCCGGTAATTCTTCAACACTTTCTTCGGTTATATCGGCACTTGCAAATGAAGCACCTCCCATTCCGTCTTTACCCGTGGCGCTTCCTACGATAAATACCGGATTGCCAATGCCTTCTGCCGTTGCACTTATTGTTTCACCGTTTTTGACTATACCTACACTCATAGCATTTACTAGTGGGTTGGTATGATATCTTTCTTCAAAATAAACTTCTCCCCCAACTGTAGGTACACCAAAACAGTTACCATAATGACCAATACCGTGTACAACACCTGCTACCAAATGTTGTGTTTTTGCTTCGTTGAGGTTTCCAAAACGGAGACTATTAAGCGCCGCAATAGGCCGTGCGCCCATTGTAAAAATATCACGGTGAATACCGCCGACTCCCGTTGCAGCGCCTTGAAAAGGCTCAATTGCGCTGGGATGATTATGACTCTCAATTTTAAAAACAACACCAAATCCGTTTCCAATATCCATCAGGCCAGCATTTTCCTCGCCAGCTTTTACAAGCATTTTTTTGCCTTCGCGAGGAAGCATTTTTAGCCACTTTATAGAATTTTTATAGCTACAATGCTCACTCCACATAACACTATAGGCGCACAGTTCTGTGAAATTAGGCGTGCGGCCCATTATTTTTTTTATATGCTCAAATTCTTCGTCCGTAAGCCGAAGTTGCCGGGCAGTTTGTACGTTTATTTCCATAACGCTGCGAAGGTAAGAAAGTGCAGCATGTAAAACATGGGTGCACCTCCTTTACATCATCTACCTGTCAGAAGTTTTTAGTTAAAAAAAGGAAATAGTATGATAAGCTAAAGCAGAATGCTACCTTAAGTCTACCTTTAAATGTTTACATTTTGAATATCAGGTAGCTCGCTAATCAATACTTCAACGAGTAAAACTTTAGAATACTAAGAAATTCTTTTGCAAAAATGCACCACCGGGGGATAAAATAACTGGATGAATAAT
This sequence comes from Segetibacter koreensis DSM 18137, assembly GCF_000374045.1. Classification (GTDB taxonomy): domain Bacteria; phylum Bacteroidota; class Bacteroidia; order Chitinophagales; family Chitinophagaceae; genus Segetibacter; species Segetibacter koreensis. The sequence continues at coordinate 122,207 of NZ_KB893381.1, forward strand.
TAATGTATTTTCCTTCGCTTCAACTCTTCTTTTATAAGAGACAGTTCTCTACCCGTTTGCCCACTTACGCTGCTGTTCTCCTGGGCACGGCGCATCAGGTAGGGAATAACTTCTTTAAGGGGGCCAAAAGGCAAATACTTACTTACGGAAAAACCTGCCTTCGCAAGGTTAAAGGAAATATGGTCACTCATACCATACAACTGGGAAAAATGCAGATGTGGATGATTTAAAGGAAGACCTTTTTTTTCCATCAATTCTACTGCAAGTAAACAGCTTTCTTCATTATGAGAAGCAACTATACAAGCGATGTTTTCGATATTGTTAATACAAAATGCTACGGCGGCATTATAGTCTGTATCAGTGCTTTGTTTATTAATATGAATAGGCGACTGTACACCTTTTTGCGACGCCCTTGCACGCTCCTTTTCCATATATGCGCCTCTTACCAACTTAACAGCTAAAATAAAACTCTTTTGCCTGGCAATGCTATAAGATAACTTCAGGAAATGCAACCGGTCATGACGATAAAGTTGAATGGTATTATAAACAATAGGTTTTTCTTTATTGAATATTTCCATCATTTCAATAGTAAGCCGGTCAACAGGATCTTGTATCCAGCTTTCTTCTGCATCTACCAGTACACCTATATTTTTTTCTGCAGCAACACTGCAGATGCGATGCATTCTTTCTCTTACTCTTTTCCATTCTTCCTCCTCAGCTTCATTGTCGTGTATGCCAGACCTCAGCCGCGGCGCCTCATGCAGTCTCTGCAACAACTTAAATCTTGCAAAAGCTGTTATCTTTACGCTGACGTAAGGAATATGTGGTTGTGTAGCAGCAAAGTTTATAACGTTTATAAACTCCTGCGTAACACGCTCAAAGTTTTCCTCTCCTTCTTTGCCTTCAATACCATAATCAAGAATGACATCTACACCATATTTTGCAAGAGTATTTGCTACAACGGCTGTTTCCTCAAGCGTCTCGCCGCCTACAAATTGTTTAAAAATCGTATCACGAATAAGTCCTCTTACCGGCAAACCCGTTTTCATTGCAAAAGGGGTAAGTCGAACACCAGCGTCCACCACCCACTGATAGTTCATAGAAGTAAAAAGCAGCTTAGCTCTTTTCAGGTCTTTGACTGATTTATAAGCAAACGCATTTTCAGTATTGTCAAAAGAAATATTCATAGATATAGATGGAAATTCATTGCGAATATCGGCAGTTGATGCTTAATAAAAAATTCTTTACTACAATACTTTCAACTACTTGCTACCCTTCAATGGCTTTCAGATTTTGCAATCGTTTTATATTATTTTTTTTTCCCAAACCAACATTGTACTGCAATTAATGTTCCAATTAGCAAGAGTTTATTGATAATGAAAAGGCTGCATTTAATAAAAAGCACCCGGCTATTTTTTCTCCTCGATCAGTATTCGCCAAGCCCTTATGCTGCGCAAAGAAATATTCTTTATAGAAAAAAAACTGCTTTGTTACAAATCCCCGATCGATTGCCATTACAACAATAAATCGTGCTGGGTACTTCAAAAGTTCGAACTGCTTTATATATATTATCTAGAGATTTTTATCACCGTCATTTGTTCTTCGTAGCATCATCATTGCGACGCTCCTTTTAAACTATAGATCCACAGATCCATTATCATGCTTTTTGAGATATTTTGATTTTTTTAAATAAGTATTGTTCTGCCTGCAACCTGTTTTTATTCAACTAACTTCGCAAAAATTCTCTGAATGGAAGGAAGGAAAGCAAGCGACAGCTTTATTATAATGAATGAATTTGTATTACCAAATGATACAAACACTTTTGGCAACTTAATGGGCGGGCGGTTGATGTATTGGATGGATATTGCGGCAAGTATGGCTGCAACACGGCATTGCAACTTTCCTTGTATGACAGCGAGTGTAGACAATTTAAGTTTTAAAAACCCGATAAAACTAGGAAATGTTGTACATATAGAGGCAAAAGTATCAAGGGCTTTCCACACATCTATGGAAGTTCACCTGAAAGTATGGGGAGAAGACATGCTTCACCAACACCGGTATGAAAGCAATGAGGCTTACTTCACGTTTGTGGCACTAGATCCCGGAGGAAAACCCAGACCTGTTCCGCCAATTATTACCGAGACAGAGCAGGAAAAAATACTGTACGAGGGGGCACTTAGAAGAAGACAAGTGAGACTGGTACTCAGCGGAAAAATGATGCCGAATGACGCCAGTGAACTTAAAGCGTTATTTATAAAAGATTAAAATTAGACGAGAGTCTAAAAAATTTATTTTGCGAGGTAGAAGTTATTCAAGAGTATTATTGGTTGCAGGCAGTGAGGTAAACTTAAACTGACTCACCTTTACCAGATACCTTATTTTCTGCAGCTTTCATTCGGTGGTGCTTGCCTTGAAGCATAAATTTTTTACTTTGTTCGATGGCATCCATTACCTGCTCGAGTATTACATCTACCGGTTGTGAATAATCTATTACCAAAGGCTCTTTTATTCTAACTGTTAATAACGAACCTTTCTTTTTAAAAGCCAGGCCTTTTTTATTGAAAGCCCTCCAAAATCCATTTATAACAACCGGAACTACAATTGGCTTATGATTTTTTATGATGTACGCTGTTCCTTTTCTCGCAGGAGCAAAAGGCTTGGTAGTACCCTGGGGGAAAGTAATGATCCAGCTCGTCTGCAGTGCCCGTTCAATTTTTCGGGTGTCAGAAGGATCAAGGCCGCGTCTTACTTCTGTGCCTTCTGACCTCCACGTTCTCTTTACAGTCAGCGCTCCGCCCAAGGTAAATAATTTACTGATCCAGCTACCTTTCATCGTTTCTTCGGCAGCTACATAATAAACATTTGTAAAAGGATTTAATAAATAAATGGGAAAACCTAATCGATTTCGCCTGCGCCATTTTACAGCACAAAAAATATGCAGAAAAGTAATAACATCTGCAAAATATGTTTGGTGATTACTTACAAATAGAACATTGCTTTTTGGAAGATTTTCTATATTTTCAGTGCCTTCAATTTTGAGTTTATTCACCATAGCAAGCATGGGGTACGAGATGACGCCCACAATGAAATACACTATAGCACGTATTATTTTAACATGTTTTAATTTTTCCACCAGTTGGCTCATATAGTTGATTTAGGCTCCAGCAATCAATTGATGCAAAATAACGAATGTAAACGCAATGTTAAGAACTCAACGACTAAAATTTATTTTATGTAATTGCACAGGTTATTTAATCATTATTTAAATAAATAAAGTTATGAAAAGAATTATTACAGGCTTCGTTGTTTTTTTTAGCCTATACGGCTTGCATGCCCTAAGCCAGGAAACAATTAAACAGAAAACCATAAATGCATCAGGAATTGCCGAAATGGAAGTGGTTCCAGACGAAATTTACGTGCAGGTGCAGCTTAGAGAATATGATAAAAAAGGAGGCTCTAAAATAGACATAGAGTCAATAAAAAATAATTTTTTGAAAGCAGCCACAAGTATAGGACTGGGTGAAAATGACATCAGTGTGCAAGGTTACCAGGGTTGGGATGGAAATTTTTGGTGGTATAAAAAAAATAAGAAGAAAAACCCGGATATGAAAGCTAGCATAACCTACCAGGTAAAGCTATCGAGTACCAAAAAAATGGATGAACTTGTACAGAAGTTAGATGATGAGGCCACCGAAAATTTCTTCATTTCGAAAGTAAGCCACAGCAAACTACAGGAGTTTAAAAAGCAACTGAAGATACAGGCGGTTAAATCAGCAAAAGAGAAAGCGATTTATCTTGCTGATGCAATAAATGAAAAAGCTGGTGAAGCCCTTACTATAAACGAGCCTAATGAAATAAATCCTTTTCCTCAGCCCTTATATAACAATAGAATGATGGAGGCAAAAGTGGCAATGAATGGCGGAGACGAGCAAACTCCAAACATTGATTTTAAAAAAATGAAACTTCAATATGAAGTAAATGTTGTTTTTGCACTTAAGTAAATATTAGTTTTTTCAATACTTATCAAATAAAACAGTTTTTTAATTTTTACAATTCAAGAAATGACACGGTGAAAGTTATCTTTGCGCCCCCAATAAATATAATAGATGGATCTAAATACGGTAATTTTTGATATGGATGGTTTGCTTATAGACAGCGAACCATTGTGGAGCGAAGCTGCAACGGAAGTATTTGCATATTATGGAAAAAAAATGACTCCTGCTGATTTTGCATCAACGACGGGGTTACGTACAAGCGAGTTTGTCTCTTGGTGGCTACGGGATTATAAGTTTGATAATACAGAGCTGGAGAAGGCGGCAGAAAAAATAGTTGAGCTGCTCATTAAAAAAATTCGGCTACAGGGAAAAGTAATGCCGGGTGTTGAGTATATTCTTGATTTTTTTCATCAAAGAGGCTATAAAGTCGGGTTAGCTACTTCTTCTCCTATGCGGGTTGCTGACACTGTAATCAACCTTTTAAAAATAGAAAAATATATACAGGTAAAAACATCTGCAGAAAAAATGGCGTATGGGAAACCGCATCCGCAAGTTTATCTCGACTGTGCTGCCGCTTTACAATCTTCTCCTCTTGAATGTATTTGTTTTGAAGATTCAGTTAATGGGATGATTGCCGTAAAAGCAGCAAGAATGAAATGCGTTGTTGTGCCAACATATAGCCAGCAAAAAGACGAAAAATGGAGCATTGCTGATTTGAAAATTTCGTCATTAAAGAACTTCAGTTCACTGCATGTAAACCTTTTATAGGCTTTAAAAAAGAGTTTTGTTAAACGCGCTTTTTATTACTTACACAAGTCCAGCTATTGTTTTGAGAATTCCAATTTGTTACTTAAAAATGTTGATATCCATTACATTCTATTAGAAAAACAAAGTTGTTGTGCAATAGAAATAGAACGATTTAATGGAAATGCTTACAAGGCAATAATACTTTTTAGCTTATTAAAAAACGCTGCTACTGCTGCTCGAACCGGACTGGTTGCCGGAAGTGCCTGACTGACTACCACACGAGTGATTGTTTTGTCCTTGTGTTGATGTTGTTGTTTGTGTAGCCGGAGAAGAGGCAGTTTTAGCTGCTGCCGTAGTGTTGGCATTTGGTGTTTTTACATCTTTGCCGCAACTTGTTATTATAGTAAAACAAAAAATACCTGCGAAACCGTGTAAAATTATCTTTTTCATGGTTCTGATTTTGATTCAAAGTTTACTAATAATTTTTAATATATCCATGTTTTAAATGAAAATTATTTTATATTCAAAATCAAAAGAATAATGTGTTCGTTAACTGCATTACTTACTTTTCTTTATTACACTAAATTCACCATTAGCTTCTATATACACTTCATCTATATCATCAAGTGAAGTTGTATTTCCCTCCTTTCGAACTCCTTCCATGAGATCGCTTTTAGATAGCAGGCATGTTTTTAGGTTTGCCTCGTTAATGGTACCATTTCTATAAAGACATGTGTGTTGCCCTTTTACCATAACACCAAATGAAGGGTGATGGATAGAAACCATGAGATCAAACGTGTCATTAGTACCATTGTAAGACATGAAAGCACAACGGCAACAAATGGCGCTTCTCCTGTTACAGCGCGGCTTAGTACTGCGCCAAGCATAATAGTAATAACATTATCGAATGCAGAGGTTTTACCAAAGGTTTTTATACCTGCGATTCTTATTAATAGAAGGGCTATAATAAACATGACAACTGAACGGCAACTCATTTGCAGAGAATTAATGTCTTTACCCTGACCAAATATTTCTGTAATGATATCCATGTATCTTATTTTAAAAAAAGTCGTATTGGTGTTGGTATTGGCCCACATTCTTAAAACACAAAACCTTTCCGAGAGAGTTATTCAAAATTTATACCTTGTAAAACAACTCCTTTTATTTTGGGGTTAGAATTTTAGGGAATATTTCATACACGTCAATCGGTATAATATTATCGCCTTTGGCAAGAAGCCAGGCAAGTGAAAGCTGGGCGGGCGGGCGGCCTTTTTTTGTTGCAACCTCTGCAAAAGCTGTGCAAGATTTTGATTGTTTTCCTGGTATTCCTGCTGGCAGGTATAAAATACCACTTTGCACATTCATTCCCGCAACTAAAAAACGAAATAAACTAAGGACAATGCGGGCAGTATAAACATAAAACTGTCGGAACAAGACATAAAAGACATAGAAGATGTGATAGCAAAATATCCAAATGCCGGCAATCGCTTTAATGAGGAAAGCTGAAAATTGGCCGATAAAAGTTAATAGTTAACCTTTTACCTAAATTCATTTTATGAATACTACACCTTTTTACAGGCCGAAGGTTAACTTAATTCCTTCGTCAAAACTTACAGGATTGTATCCCAGTTCCCTTTTGGCTTTTTCAATTAACAGTCCTGATTTTTTGGCACGTTTTACAGGTTCAGGAAATGTTTCAGCGGTTACCTTCTCAACAAGTGAAGCATCTAACTGCAAAGCTTCGGCTGTTTTTACCGCCATTTCGTAAGGGGACACTACATCTTTTCCAGCAAAGTGATAAATTCCTTCTGCCTGTTTTGTAATTATTTTTTCGATTCCGCCGCAGATGTCCTTAGCATAAGTAGGAGTTCGTAATTGGTCAGTTACTACCTTAATTACCTTTTTCTGTTCAAGACTACTTTTAATCCACTGTAAAAATCCTGGTCTCATGCCTTCCCAAACCTGTCCATAAATAAATACCGGTCGCACAATTGTTGCTCTGATCGCACTTTCGGTTACCAGTTGTTCAGCAAGCAATTTGCTTTCACCGTAAAAATTTAGCGGATTAGTTACTTCGTCTTCTGCATGGGGGCCGTTTTCTCCAAATACAAAATCTGTAGAAATGTAAATAAAATGATCTGCATCGTTTTCAAGTAAAAATCTTGTTGCTTTCACATTAACCTGCCGGCAAAGCTGCCTGTTGCTATTGCATTCATCCGGCTTACTTAAGGCCGCATTGTGAATGATTACATCAGGCTTGTAATTACTTAACATAGTTCTCACCGCGTTCCTGTTGGTAAGTTCGGCGGCTGTGTATGTAATTTTATTTTCACGCCCAATTCTGCTTTCGCCTCTTCCTGTTGCAATAACTTCGCACCCTGCACGCTGCAGCGACAAGGTAAGGTGCTGCCCTAAAAATCCATTGGCTCCTGTAAGCAAAATTTTTTTCATAACGTAAATAATGATTCAGACCTTTAATTTTTTAAGTGCTTAACTTCAAAAGAAAAACAGCAATGTATAATTGTCTTTAAACCGGTTGATAGATTTATTTCAATTCGAACAAATATAACTTTAGAAAAGTTAGACAGGAGTAATGCTGACAAAAATTGCCACTTAAATTCTATCTATTTGAGCTCAGGTATTAATCACATTTAAAAACCAATTACTATGGATTTACAATTAAAAGGGAAAACAGTATTTATAAGCGGTTCAACCCAGGGAATTGGATTTGCAACTGCAAAAAAGTTATTGCAGGAAGAAGCAACGGTCGTTATAAACGGACGTAGCCAGCAAAGAGTAGACAAAGCAGTAGACGAATTAAAGCAGCAAGTGCCAGGAGCAAATGTTATTGGTATTGCAGCAGATTTTTCAAAAGTGGAGGAGGTGCAAAATATTGTAAAACAACTTCCTTCAGTTGATATTCTTATAAACAATGTTTCCATTTTTGAACCCCGATCTTTTGTTGAGATCAGCGATGAAGAATGGTTAAGATTTTACGAAATAAACGTTTTGAGCGGCATACGGCTATCCCGTCATTATTTCCCTAAAATGATACAAAACAACTGGGGAAGAATTATTTTTATCTCCAGCGAATCCGCTATTAATATACCTGAAGAAATGATCCATTATGGTATGACCAAAACTGCGCAACTTGCAGTGGCTCGAGGACTGGCTGAGCTAACCAAAGGAACAAATGTGACAGTAAACTCTGTGTTGCCTGGACCAACAAAAAGTGAAGGCGTGGCAGATTTTATTGATAACCTGGCAAAACACCAAAACAAAACCAGCAAAGAAATGGAAATAGATTTTTTTAAAACTGCCCGTCCAACTTCAATTATCCAACGGTTTGCCAGTCCGGAAGAAATTGCCAATATGATTGTTTACATAAGCAGCCCATTATCATCAGCAACAAACGGATCTGCGATAAGAGTGGATGGAGGGGTGCTAAAAACAATTATATAAAAGGTTATTGAAGAGAGGGAACTTGAAATATAGAATTTGACCATTTATGCAGTAGCCTATCGTCTTGCATTTAATTCTAACAAAAAAAAGTTTATAAAGAGTGTCAGTAAAAATCATAGCCTCGGCATTAGCAGAAAATAATGGCGATATATATAAAACTGAATTGAAAATAAATCAGCATTTGCTTATAGCTGATGAGTTGCAGGAGGTTGGAGGAAAAGATGAAGGACCCGCACCCGGGGATTATTTGTGTATGGCATTAGCTTCATGCAAAGCGATTACTTTAAGAATGTATGCCCAAAGAAAAAACCTGAAAGCAGATGTTATAAAAGTTAAAGCAAATCTTGTGAAAGGTGCTGATATAGAATCAGGTAACAATACTTTTTTTTGTGAAGTTGAAATACAAGGAGACATTACTGATGAACAGAAAAAAAGGATGTTAGAAATTGCTAAGGCTTGCCCAATAGACAGGTTGTTAAGGAAACCGAGTGATATTGTATCGGTATTGATTTAGTTTCAAATAAATAATCAAAGTAATTGATAACGTAATAGTCTAAAATAAAAAACCCCTGTAGACACAGGAGTTTTTTAAAAAAAATGAAAAATTATCTCATTAAACAAAAACTAAAGCAGACAACTATTTAACGAAGAAAAAAGAACTTTATTGTAAGGTTGTAAAAAAAAATTGATTTTCCATCATAAAAGCGAAGACTGTGTTTACAACTCACCTCTTACCCAATTCGATCACCTCACAGTCTTTTATATTTGCACCATCTATCGAAAACCGAACGAGTGTTCTTACTTTATGCCAACCTTGCTTACCTGCGGCACCAGGATTGATATGAAGGCATTTAAATTTTTCATCATACATAATTTTTAAAATATGTGAATGCCCGGAAATAAAAATCTGTGGTTGAAAAGCAGTTATCTCCGTTCGGGCAAGTGATGTGTATTTGCCGGGATAGCCGCCGATATGTATTATCAGTACTTTCACTTCTTCACACGTAAATCTTAGCACTTCAGGAAATCTGCTTCTTATATCGTTTCCATCTATATTTCCGTATACCCCTCTTAATGGTTTAAATTTTTCTAGTTGCTCGGCAACCGCCCAGGAACCAAAATCACCCCCGTGCCAAATTTCATCGCATTTGTCAAAATGCTTAAAAACTGCCTCGTCAAGGTAATCATGAGTATCTGATATTAATCCGATTCGTTTCAAGCTATAATTTTATTAAAATTATTAATTTACCTTTTTGCAATTTCAGTAATTTACACTTGTTACCTGCAAATAAATGATAGATATACAAGGATTGGTAAAATACATAATAAAAGCTGAATAAAGAGTTGCGGTAAAAGTGAGTGACACAACTATGGTAAATAGTTGTTTAAATGTTGGTTACCCTCAATGATATTATTACAATAAAATATTCGATTAAAAAAGAATAATACATGGTATAATAATTATTGCAATAATTAAAAAAATAATGAAATTTATCATTTTAAAACCATAACGTATGCTGAAATTCAATGAACTAAAGGTGGGAGACTTTATAATGGCAGAATTTGAAGGACAAATAAAAGAGGGGGAAATAACAGATGTAGATACCCTTGATAAAAAGGTTTGCGTTTTAACCGCAGACGGCCAGGAATTCTGGTATGAACCAAAACATTTGAAGCCTCTTATATTGGATGAAGCACAACTATTTAAACTTGGATTTCAAAAGCACGCAAACAGTGATGGTTCAGCAAAATATTCAAAAGGAGCGTTTAGAGTTCTTATACATAAGCCAGATGATTTTTCAAATTTTGAAATGTGGTACCGGGAAGATAAACGGCATATAAAGCAACCAATATATTTACACGATTTTCAAAACAAATATCTTGAGATGACTAAGATTCATCTGACTAAAGATTAGTTTTAAAAATAAGACTTTTTAATATAGCCCGTTTCTGCAAGCGGGCTTCTTTCATTTTTACACGCAGATAAAGAATGAATAAAAATTAATTAAAATAATTGATAATTCAACTCTTTTTGTTTTTACTATTGCAACTATCAAAACCAAGATTGAATGCACAAGGGCTGCCGATATTTATTTGTTGTCGCTATTGTTCTTTTTTATGCACTGCCAGGCACAGCCCAGGAATTTGGTGGAAATCCTTCTTCTATTAAATGGAGACAAATAAGTACTGATACAGCCCGGGTAATTTTTCCGGCGGGACTTGAAAGTGCAGGCGAGCGTGTGGCGTCAATAATTCATGATCTGCAAAAAAACCATGCGGCTACTATTGGAAACAGGCTAAAAAAAATAAACATTGTTCTGCAAAACCAAACTACTGTTTCCAATGCATATGTTGGTCTTGGACCTTATCGTAGCGAATTTTATCTGTTTGCTCCTCAAAATAGTTTTTCATTAGGCTCTTTAAACTGGGTTGATAATTTATCGATTCACGAGTACCGGCACGTAGAGCAATACAGCAATTTCGATGTTGGTTTATCAAAATTGGCAAGTATATTATTTGGACAGCAGGGGCAGGCACTGGCAAATGCAGCCGCGGTGCCTAACTGGTTTTTTGAAGGTGACGCGGTTTTTAATGAAACATCGTTAAGCCAACAAGGAAGGGGAAGATTACCGGCTTTTTTCAACGGTTATAAATCGTTGTACCTGGAGGGTAAAGAGTATTCTTATATGAAACTTCGAAATGGTTCGTTGCGACATTATGTTCCCGATCATTATGATTTAGGATACCTGCTAGTTGCGTATGGCCGTGAAAAATACGGGCGTGATTTCTGGAAAAATGTTACTCACGATGCTGCTGCCTTCAAGCCTCTTTTTTATCCGATGCAGGGTGCTGTCAAAAAATTTGCAGGCGTTTCTTTTAAAAGATTTACAACAAATGCATTCGCATTTTATAATAATCAGTGGCAGCAGGAAAAAGAGCAGGCGCCTAATTTTATAACACCAGTCCGAAAAAATGATGTTACAAATTATAAATATCCTTACATAGCTGCTGATGGTTCGTTAGTAGTTTTAAAAACAAGCTATCGCCATATTCCCGCCTTTTACAAAATCTTAGCAGATGGAAAAGAAAATAAGATTGGTGTAAGAGATATTGCAAATGATGATTACTTTTCTTATAATAATGGCAAAATTGTTTATGCCTCTTACAAAGCAGATAAAAGATGGGGCTATCGTGAGTATAGTGATATAAAATTAATGGATGCCACAACAGGTAAAACAAAGAAAATCACCAATAAAGAAAGACTTTTTTCACCTGATATCTCGCACGACTGTCAAAAGATAGTTGCAGTTGAAATGCGCCCCAACCAAGTCTCCACCTTAATAGTTGTAAATCAAAAAGGCGAAACATTATTCAGGTCAAAAGCTGCTCGCGGACTTGTTTATACTTATCCCAAGTTCTCAGCAAACGACTCTCTTATTTACTCACCGTCACGAAATGAAGATGGGAAAATGACATTGCTGAAAATAGAACTGGCAACAGGAAAACAAACAGTGTTGATGCCTTTCTCAAATGGAGTTATTGGTTTTCCAACTGTTCAGGGTGATACTATTTTTTTTACAAGTTCTTTTAATGGAAGTGATGAGATATGGGCGTTTATCGAAAGTAAGAATCAAATGGTAAGGGTTGCTAAAAACGCCACTGGCTATTACCAGGCAGTATATAATAATGCAGAAAAAAAACTCATTACTTCTAATTTTACTGCCGTTGGCTATAGGCTTGCTAGCATTAGCAATGACAGCTTACTTTGGCAACCTGTGAATACTAATACTGCCGCTTTACCGGATCTGTATGTTGCAAAAGCACTTCAGCAGGAAGACTCCGCCACACTGGAAAACATTTCTAATAGAAATTTTCCTGTTAGAAAATATAGCAAGGCTTTTAATTTGCTTAATTTTCATAGTATTCAGCCAACTTACAGCGACCCTGAATTTGCCTTAACTCTTTTGGGTGAGAACATTTTAAATACGCTTCGTACTGAAGTCTTATACACCTACAACCGAAACGAAAGCAGCCACCGCGCAGGCCTTACTGCTATTTACGGTGGATGGTACATTCAACCTACGATTAGCGTAAATCAAACCTGGAATCGTAATATATTTTACAATGCCGATACTACCTTTTTTTATAACGAGCTAAATGCAAATGCCGGTTTGCGTCTTCCTTTAAATTTTTCTGCAGGGCGGCAATACCGCTACCTTACACTAAACGGAACAATAAATAACCAGCAGGTAAAATGGAACGGCATCGGCAAAAATCTTCTTCAAAATAAAAATTTTAATTTCTGGCAGGTACAGTTACAGTACTCAGGGCAAATACAAAAAGTTGCACAACATATATACCCGCGATGGGCACAAACTCTTCTTGTACAATATAAAACTATTCTCAATAAATACTCAGCTAACCAATTTCTCGCTTCCGGTTACCTTTATTTGCCTGGCTTTCACATAAACCACAATATCGTTTTAACTGCCGCTTATCAGCAGCGAGATACATTAAGACAATATATATTTTCCAATAGCTTTCCATTTTCACGAGGGTATTCGTCTTTCGATTTCCCCCGCATGTGGAGGTTTGGCGCTAACTACCATTTTCCTTTGCTATATCCGGATTGGGGTTTTGGCAACATTGTTTATTTTAAACGTATAAGAGCAAATACATTTTTCGATAACACCTGGGTTAAAAGCCTTCTTACGAAAGACAGATTTTCTTTCCGAACCGTGGGTGCAGAATTGTTTTTCGACACCAAATGGTGGAACCAACAGGATGTTTCATTTGGCATTCGCTACAGTCGCCTGCTCGATTATAAAACCATTAAAATAAATCAACCCAACCAATGGGAGATCATCTTGCCCGTGGGTTTATATTAAGCGCATTAATCCAAAGAGTTTACAGCTTTACAAGCAGGATTATGATAAACCGGAAAATTACATGAGTTTGCAATAAAACAAAGTTCATTTGCCCGTTTATGTAATTCATTCGCTCTGCCTATCATTGAGGCCTCTGAAACGGTTACCTCTGGAGCTAATGTTACTTTACTAAAGTGACCACTACCATCTGCGGACTCAACCATCGTTCCTAAAGCATTGTCAAAATAATCCACAACCACTACGCCGGCTTCTGCACACAGATGCAAGTACCACAACATGTGGCAAGCGGAGAGAGAGGCTACAAATAAATCTTCGGGGCTGTACATGCTTGCATCGCCTCTGAAAGCCGCATCAGAAGAACCGGAAATATCCGCTTTACCCTTGGCTGAAATGACATGACTTCGGTCATATGAACGATAATTGCTCGTTCCTTGCCCTTTATTGCCAGTCCAGTTTATAGTAACTAAATATAAATGTTGATGGGGCATTAATAAAAATTGAAATAAATTATAATTACAATTGTAAAGATAAAAACCGATAAAGCAGTTTTAAAAGGAGCATGAATTAACTGAGCTTGATGTCGATTCTGCTTTTAACTTCTATCTTTTTTCGCATTTTTTCAACATTTACGTTTTTATAAAGGAAGGCTTTCTTATCAACACTTCAGAACCTTTGGCTAGAAAAACAGAATCTGGCTCTGCTGATAAATAAGGTACAAAAGCCTCACCGTACAAAGAAGCAACATCACAATCCAGTTTCCATTCTTTTACTTTATGCACCTGCCACATACTATGCTCCACACCGTATTCGATGGTTGTTTGTTCATTGTACTTATTATAACCCCAGTAATGCTCAAAAATAAATTCCTCCTCACTGCCGGCATGTATGTCAGAGAAGGAAGCTTCTGCAGTTACATCAATACTGTTCCACTTTTTACGATGCTTCCATTTGTAAGTTAAAATAATTTCATCTTTCTTTACGGACATTGCATGCATCATTGGTTTTGCACTGTAATGCTCCCGGTATAATAAGTTGGCTATTGTTGCAATTATTGGCCTTGGTACAATTTCAGAGTAAAAGACCACGCCCCTCTTCCAGGTCAGGCCGTCAAAATGCTTTACATAAAAACGAAGATTCACTTCTTCAAAGTTTGAATGGAAAGGCCATCTTAGACCTAACACTTTAGTATTGTTAAACATAAAACCAACAACACTTACCAGGGTTTTATTATTAAAAGTATCTAATTCAGTGGCAGGAGGAAGATGGGGCAATAAGATTTTGGAATCAATTTCGTAATTGAGCATTACAAGATTTTCCCATTTTGCACGCAAAAAAACGGGTCTTTTAGAATTTCTATTTATAGAATTATCAGTACTGCGATTATTATTGAAAATTGAAAACAAGATTTTGAGATTTAACGAATGAAGTTTTGAGAAAAAAAGGAAATTATTATTCAACTTTTATAAACAAAAAATTTAAAATAAAGTTTTTTCAAGATTTCTATTACAAAAGTTACTATCTGTACTATCCCGAAAAAACGTCAAATTATTGGTGACCGTATTTCCCGGTAATATTAAAAATAAACCTATTACGCTCCTATCAACCGCTACTTAGAAAATATTATAAATCTTGTTTTTAAACGATTTTGATATGTAGTTTGCTTACCGTACATTTGCAGCGGCAAGTCTTATACGACCAGCTCCTATTGAACTCCCCCAGGACAGGAATGTAGCAAGGGTAAATGGTTGTAGCGGTGCGATATAAGTAACTTGCCTTTTTTTATGTCTTCTTTTTTACTTCTCTGTTTTTTTCTGCTACTAAAAATGTTACTGTTTAAATAAATTTCCAAAATCAGTTTTTAGAGAATTGAAACAAACTGTTCTCAGGTGACCTATTTTAAAAATCGCAAGTATAAATAATTAAAGTAACTTTCGGGTACTTACTCATTTAAAAAAAGCCTGTTATGCCAACCATTATTGTTTGCACTAACTTTTCTAAAACATCACGTAATGCTTTAACTTATGCCTGCTCATTAATAAACAGTAAGAAAAATAAAGAGGCTTTTGATATTTTGTTGTTGCACATATTTACCATTCCCCCAAATTATTCAGGTGATGGAATCGCCCTCGTAACAATAAATAACAGCTTGATATATGTTGAAGAAGATCTGCACGAAGAACTGGAATGGGTTCATGAAGAATATCCTACTATAAATGTTATAGGCAAAGTAACAACGGGCCGGCTGCTCGAAGGCCTGGAAGAAGAGATACAGGAAATGAATGCTTCGTTGGTAATCATTGGGGCAGGCGGACATTACGGTGATTTATGGTCGTGGGATAACAGTATTTTAACTGCCTTACGCGATCTCTCGGTTCCCATATTAACTATACCACCCAATGTTACTTTTAGTCCGCTGCAAAATATTGCTTTTGCTTGCAATCTTAAAAGTGTAAGCAGATACACCCCCTTCAATGCTCTTAAAAAAATCATTCAATTTACTGAGGCTAAACTTCACGTGGTATATGTAGCTGGTGATGAAGTAAAAAAAGACCCTGCTGAAGCACAAAATGAATTATTTGTTCATGAAAAGTTGGATGAGCTTTCGCCCGTTTACCATACACTTTACGAAAGTGAAGTTGTAGGTGCTATTGGTCGTTTTGTAGAAAACGAGCACATCCAACTATTGCTTGTAATCCCGCGAAAGCATGGTATTTGGGACAGTCTTTTTCACAAAAGTTATACAAAAGAACTATCACGGTTAAACCGGCTTCCAATAATGGCATTGCATTAAGAAATTAGGCTGGAACATACCGTGGCAGAAAACAATTGCCTTTGCTAAAACATATTTATTTTATCGCCTCTTTCTTTATTTGTCTATACTGGTAAATTGA
This sequence comes from Segetibacter koreensis DSM 18137, assembly GCF_000374045.1. Lineage (GTDB taxonomy): Bacteria > Bacteroidota > Bacteroidia > Chitinophagales > Chitinophagaceae > Segetibacter > Segetibacter koreensis. Next base: position 138,191 of record NZ_KB893381.1, read on the forward strand.
AAAGCAATAGCCGGATAATAAGTGTTCTTTTTTATAAATGATTTTGGAAGAAAAATTTCTACGCTGTCAGCTTGCTGCACCCACTTTACGTTTTCACCGGTTTGTAGTAATCGCATTTTCGTTCCTTTTTTTGGAATATTATTTTTCCATTTTATTGTCGAGGGCAGGGCCGAGTTCTCTTCAATGCAAAACAAAGCATATTTCACATTAGCCTCCTTACTCTTTGTAAACCATGTATTGCCATCTTTATAAACAGGCGTCGTACGTGTCTTATAAATAGAACTGCCATTTACTTTTATCCATTTTCCGATTTCTTCCATACGTTGCACAGCCTCTTCGGGTAATGTGCCATCAGGTTTCGGGCCTACGCCCAGTAGCAGGCTTCCACCTTTGGCTGCTACTTCTATTAAGGTATGAATGATTTTTGCAGAAGATTTAAATTTATCATTAGGAACATATCCCCAGTTATTAGCGAGCGTCATACAACTTTCCCAAGGGTGATCGAGCTGTATTTTTGGAATACTTTGTTCGGGTGTTTGATAGTTTTCGTAACGACCATGCACAGTACGATCAACGATTAATAATCCAGGCTGTGCCTGTCTTGCCATTGTAGCAATCGCCAGCATATCAATATCCTGGCTCCATGCCGGAATTGGTGCGCCCCATGCCCGGACTTCATCATTAACCGTTGGCAAGGGTCTTACCCAACCGCCATCGAGCCAAAGGATATCCATAGCGCCATAGTTGTGCATCAATTCACCTATCTGGTTAAAAGTATATTTCTTAAAGTTATTCCATCTCCACGGATATTTGCGGATGTCATAATTGGTGTTTCTATCCGGTGTTGCATACTTTGGCCACCAGAAATTTTCAGAATGCCAGTCGGGTTTAGAAAAATAAGCTCCTATCATAAAACCATTTTTTCTAAAAGCATCAAAAACATATTTAGCTACATCTGCTTTCGGATTGCTTGCAAACGGTCCATTAGATATTTTAAAATCCGTTTCTTTTGTATCAAACATGCAAAATCCATCGTGATGTTTTGTTGTGAAAACCACATATTTCATTCCAGCGTCTTTTGCAGCGTCAGCCCACGACTCCGGGTTAAATCTTACGGGGTTAAAATCTTTTTTTAAACCCCAATACCATTTTTTATAATCTTCATAAGCAATGGTGCTGTCCCGCTCTATCCAGTCTTCCGAGCAAATCGACCACGATTCAATTATCCCAGGTACCGCATAAAGGCCCCAATGGATAAGCATTCCAAATTTAAGATCCTGCCACTTATCTAATTTGTCTTTCACCTGTTGATCCGATGGCCATTCATATTCTGTTGATTGAGGATGAACATTTAATTGGGCATTTGAAGAGATTGCAAGCAGTGCAAAAAATGCTATCATTACTTTACTTACGCATTTACCCTTTATCGATTTTATTGCTACCATAGAAAGGCTATACTTTACTTGATGAATTGTGGTTGTTTATCTCAAACGTTTTAATTCTAATTACTTCTAAAAATTTAAAGTTACATGAAACTAAAGACACATTTTATGTACAAAAAAAGCTACCCGATATAGATAGCTTTTTTATTGCGTATACAGCTTGCTTTTATTTATTAATCATAATATGCTTTCGTTCAATTATAATATTATTTTGTTGCAGAACAATAATATAATTCCCGGTCGGAAGAGTGCCAGGAGTGCTTAAATTATACGTATGCATTCCCGCTTTCTGATAACCAAGCTCTTCATTTCGAAGCGAACGCCCATCCACGCTAATCAACCTCATTCTTACTTTGCCATCAGTCGCTAAATTATATTGTATTAATGCATTTGACCCCGTTACAGGATTCGGGCTAATTGTTAGCGAAGTCTCAATATCCTCCGCCTGTGCTACTATAGGCGCAACGGCTGTGGCGCTGCCAATATTTACCGTATAATCTTCCACTTCTCCATAGTTAAAGGTAGCACACGGATCGATAAATGAAGAGCCGTAACTCATTTGAATACGCAATCGCGTACTTCCTGTTTTAGCTGTTGAAGGAACAGTAAATGACAACGTTTTGGCCGTAGTACCATTTCCTCCTGCTACAGTCTCTCCCGGCCCGTTTAATGTGCCATCTCTATTGTAGTCTATATACACTGTCCAGTATTCGGTATAAGACGAACTTGTAAAGCCTGGCGTAAGTGTAATGCTGTAAGTCTTGCCTGCGGTAAGATTGGTTTTAAGGGCAGTATAGTCATTATAACCACTGTTATTAGTACTTGTATTGCTGATAGTACCAACTGCTACTTTTTTAATAAATTCATAAGCGGTGCTTGTACCTTTAGAAGCGCAATAAGTAATGCCGGTAACAGTTCCACTAGCAGTGCCAATACCTACTGCGTACCAGGCATTTTGCACTTGTTTTACTTCGTTAGATGTGTCGCCGTACAGGTCTTTAGCAGCCTGAATACATGCAATTCTCCAATCGGCATATTGAGACATACTGGTAAGGTAGGTAGTGTTGGTTCTATAAATTATCTTGTCTGCTTTGGCTAAGCCTATTCCGCTAACCGAATATTTTTTGCCTATATCGTTTGTACCAGAGCCACCTTTGACCAACAGGTAAAACATAAAGTTACCTACTCCACTGTTTGTATGCACACCATAGTTATCAGAGGACCCTGTAACCCAATAAGTGCCTTTGTACGTATCAGGCTGGCCATCTGCATTTGGGTTAGAGAAATCGCGTATTTCCCAACTCATATCATTACTTAATATCCAGCTGCTGTCATTCGGCTTTGTATAAAACTGTACTGATTTACCCATAATGTCGCTCATGCTCTCATTCATGGCGCCTGGCTCTCCGCTATAAGTCAGACCACTTGTTCTTTCTGTAACCCCATGCGTTAGTTCATGCCCTATAACATCAATACCTACAACACCTTTGCCATTAGAAGACAAATTACCATAATCCATTTCAGAACCATCCCAATAAGCATTATCTGGGTTATTAGGATCATTAACCCAGCTTATCAAAAGGTAGCCGGCGTTATCGATACTATTGCGGTTAAAATTATTTTTATAAAAATTATATGTGGAGACAACTCCATAGTGGGCGTCCAATGCCCATTGATCAACGTTTGAATATTTAAAATTGGCGGTACTGCTTGTATAGTCCGAGTGACTCCCATTGGCATGCAAAGTGATGATTCCGTTGCCTTTTGTGTAATCGCGCAGACGGTATGCCGAACCCGTAAAATCACTGTGAATAGTGTGTGCTCCGCTATATCCTGTATATGCAGTTCCCTTTGCATCAGAATGTTTTATTATCTGGTTTGTTCCCAGTATTTCACCGGATTGTGCATCTACATATACGTACTTGCGATCGAGCGGTACCAGGCTGTACACATCCACTTTGTAAGCCTGTGTAAGATGAGATGGATTTATTTCGCCTGGTCCGCTATACCAAACCTTTGAAGTACTGGGATAATAGGATGCATTATTTCCGTTCCTGAATTTTATCCTCTGTTGAAAATTGGAGTCCTCCCAGGCATATTTTTCTGCATGCACATAATTCAAAGCATTTTCAATAGCCTGCTCTGAAGAAAGAGAAAAAGAACGTTTTTCAATTTGCGGGTCAAATTCAGTGACAACAGTTCCGCTCAAAGATGTTAATCTTCCCTTCTCAGTATGCGCTATGTACATTGTATTCTCGATAGCAATGCCTTTATAGGTCTGATAATAGCGATAATGAATCATACCTAAATCATCCGTTTCGCTTTTTTGCAAAACAAGATCTGAATAAGCATCCAGGCCAAAAGCTATTTTTGCGTTCGCAGGATTGAAAGCTATCTGCAGATTTTTATCAAGCGTGGTAAAACTTTGCGTCAACCCTCTTTCTCCTCTTATCTGAAGACGAAGATCTTTTTGTGCAAAGGCACCTGTAAAAATAAAAAAAAGAGATAGTGTAAAAATTTGCTTTTTCATTCATGTTTTTGTTTTAGTATATTGTATATAGGCTATTGATTTCATTTACATACGTCCTGCATTCATCTAAAACTCCTATTTTGCCTTTATAGTATTTTCGCCAATCAATATTTTTACTCCATAAATAACTTTAAGAATGTGATAATATTCAACGAAAAATTTATAGATACCGATATTTTCGATTCTTTTATCGAGAAAATCAATTGCAGCTTTAATATAAACAAGTAGAATATTAGGATATTTAATGTTAATCGGTAGCAACTTCTGTAACAAAAAGAGCTGCTTGAAAAGAATAAGAATAGTACGAACTTTTTCAGTTCTTCTTTTTAAACTTTCTCGACAATTCTAACTAAACTCAGGCGTCATTTGATCTTTTAAGTATTTCTTATTTAGCTCTTTTAAGTATCTAAATAAATTGTTGAGCCTGGCTACTGATGCTATTGTCTATAGGCTTAACAAAACAGTGACTGTAACGCCTCTCTTGACCGAGAACCTTTTTGGTTCGTCAGTTAATTAATTTTAATTATACACTTATTAAAACAAAATATTGAACACCTTGTAAGTCCTTCTTCTATTGGTTTTCATCGAGGATGTTTTTCTTAGGAATGAAAATCAAAACCGCCAAAAACAATATTACTTCGACTATTACAATAATTATATAAGGTACTGAACCAGGAGAATAATGACCGGACAACCAGAAATAACAAATTGCACTAACTGAACACGCAACACCAACAAGCACAATTCCCCATTTTACAACTTCCATCATCAAATACAGTGTATATATAGGTCGGCTGGGCATTATAGGATCAGGATTTATTTTAACAAGCAAGTAGATGTTTTCTACGATATCAAATAGCCACGCTACAAGTTGTAACCATGCTAAAATCATAAATGCTTGTTGCGCCAACGGGGTGTCCATTCTTTCCGCAACTTTTTTACATAAAAGAAAAACAGATCCGTATGCACAAGGCATTGCTAAAAAATCAAAAAATAATTGACCTCTTATTGCTTTTAGTGTTTTTCCTGATTGCGAAGGAGGAAGCATATATACTCCCTTGATAATGTTTGCCAGTTCTAGAGGATTGGCAGCCAATTCAATATCAAATATACTAAACTTACGGATTACCACATCTTTTGTATAAAATTCTGATCCCAGAATAGTCATAACAATACTTAGAAGCAACATTAAACCAAATAAAAGACAGAAGACAAACAACTCGTTATGTATTGTAAGAGACATGCTTGTACCAGTTTAAGTAGTTGTCAAAATTTTTGAAGGCATGGGCATACCGGGCGTTTGCTCCTTCAGCAATTGCTTTCTCATCTCGTTTCTATCATTTTTATAATCATTCCAGTTAAACTTTATTAGAAAATCTGTAGCTGCCTGCGCACCGAGTACAAACATCTTTATTTTATCTGCGTCAGTCAGGAAAAAGTTGAGCCAGTTGAAATCTGGTAAATGAATTGTACCTATACCTTTTTTAAAAAATGCATTTTTAATTAAAAAATCTTTGTCGTAGTAAAAACGAATTGTATTAAACATTCTATAAAAGTATCCTCCAATGCTCCAACTTTCTGAATGTTTACTGGCATTATCAGGTTTTGTGTCATCGAGATCAATACCAAGAGATGGCAGTCGCGGTGTAATAACCCTGGGATTGTAAAACAAATTAATAGGAAAGTTAGACAATATGCCACCATCGACAAACCGCGCTGTTGTTGGTGGATCCTTTTCACCTAATTTTTGCCATTCGTCTTTTATTGCGTTTTCCTTGCATGGAATATCGTTTATAAAATAAGATTCAAAAAAAACCGGTATTGACATGGAGGCGCGTATAAAACCTGCGGGCTGAAGAGTATCTATATCTTCTTCTCTTCGAAAAAGATTGCACATAGCAGGAAATTGTATTTTGTTTTGTGTCACTAACTCAGATGCTATAAAAGTTACATCACCTTTAAGCCCGATCAGTCCTTCATCATTTGGCACTCTTAGATGAAGTCCCGGTATTGGAGCCTCTGCTTTAGCATTTAAGTCAGATACAGTCTTTACCCCGTTTGCAAGAAGTTGCTGCTTTATCCAGTCATAAAAATAATCGCCTGGATTGATGCCATAACCTGAGTTTTTAAGGCGCTTTAATAGAGTAGCTATGTAGGCAATGAGAATGGAAAGTAACAAAAGAAAAAAGCCGGTAAAAATAAAAAAAGCTTTGGTTACAACAGATATCCCGGGAAGAGCATGCTGCAAACCGAGAAAAACAAAGTCTGCGGCAAATAACAAGGCAAGTGTAAGAAGAATTCCCGTTATCCATTTTTTTACTTTAGCAGTAAAATCCTGCTCTGTAATAAAATTTTTAATTAGCCAACGAGCCGCGGGATGTCCATCTACAAGATTGAAAAAATTAAGTTTACATATTTCATCCAGTACCCGTATTGACTTGGCTTCTTCTTTTCTGCCTATTACAGTCATCAAAGCGGTATTAATGGCTCCAGCGCTAGTACCAGCGAGCCTGATAAAACGAATTCCCATCTCCTCGAGTATATAGGTGTAGCCAACGAGAGCTATGCCCAGTACTCCGCCACCTTTTTGTACAAGATTTGCATACTGACAACCTTTATCGTCTAACACATCAGATACAATGAACGGTCTGCTTTTAAATTCTGCTGAAAGCCTGGCCATACACTCCTTTACTGAACTATTATTTATAAAGTCATCAACCGAAAGAGGTGTATTTCCCACAGCCATAAAGTAAGTTTTCTAGAAAGACTAAAAATAACATTTTAAATCAATATTGTCAATAACGGTGGTTTAAAAATCCTAAATGAGGCAGAATGTATTACAACTATTAAACATTGATAATCAGACTAAAAAAGGCTTTTATTTCTTTCTTGTACAAAGACATTAACCAAATTTAAAATAAACAGAGACTTTTCTTCCTGTTTAGAAACCTGCTTGGTAAATGCTTTTGCAAACAAAGAATTTAATCATAAAAATTAAAATTTTTGAAAACTATATTTGCAATCCATCTTTAAGTAAATAAAAAAATGTCCTCAAATACAACTGATATTTTTGACGCATGCAGACAAGGTAACTTGCAGAGAGTGAAAGAACTTTACGAAGAAGATCGAGGTATAATTAACGCCGCAGATTTTAAAGGCTTTACACCACTAATACTCGCATCCTACAACAATCAACCGGAGGTAGTAGATTTTCTCTTAGAAAAAGGAGCAATAATTAATTCACCTGATGGTTCAGACAATTCCGCGCTGATGGGTGTCGCATTTAAAGGATATACGGAAATAGCTAAAAAACTTCTTGATATGGGTGCAAACGTTAATCAAAGAAATGCAAACGGAGCTACTGCCCTCACATTTGCTGCGACCTTTGGCCATCTTGCAATTGCAGAAATGTTGCTAAAAAAAGGAGCAGATATATACGTACCAGATGTAAGGGGCAAAAGCCCCTTAGACCATGCCCGAATGCAAGAAAACTGGGAAATGTATGACTTGCTGGGGCAATATACACCAGGAGGTTCTGAATAAAACGCAAAAGAGTAAGTCTGTGCGCTTTAGCTGCTAACGGCAGCAACTCCACCCTGATACAGCATTACGAGCTGCTTTTATTGCCCGGGCTATTAAAAGTGCCCTTGTCGAAAAGCTTAAGCATAGCGGGTAATAAAGCACCTAATGAGGTAATGATTGCTATCAATCTTTTAGAAGCTTCTTCCTGAGAAATAAAAATAAACACGGCTACGGCGATTATAATGATATAAAATACTGTTCTTACTATCGCCCAGGAACCTTTGTTTTCTGTACTTAATTTCCTTATTTCTTCAGACGTTTCTTTTGTAATCAAAAAATTTCGAAAACTCTGGGTCATTAATGTCAGGTTATCGTCCTCATCTTTTATCAACAGACCTTTGTTGTAGAGACCATATAAGGTTAATATTCTTTTGTAGTTAGTAAATCCATCGAGAGCAAAATCGTACAAAGTATACTTTTCTGTGTCGGTGCAGTCTTTCCATATGTTTTCATAAACAGGAACCAAGGCGAGGTGTATTTTTAAAATTCCCTCTCCCCCATCATTTTGCTTTAGAAGTATCCTTTCTTTTTTTCTAATTTCCGCAAAACTTACTTTATCAGGGGCAATAGAAAAGGTTTTACAAAAGTCACAAAGATTAATAATGTTGTACTTCTGTCTCACCCATTCCCTGTCCTGGCGGTCCGTAGTTATAGGGTCATCCCGATCGTTATTTACAAAATATCCAACAAGAAAAATCCTCGTGGCAACAGAATAAATAATCCTGTAAAAAACAATCAGAAACATAAGCAGAGACAACAAAACGAATAACCCGAGATAATTGCGAAAGAAATAATTAAATAAAGAGAACTTTGGGAACTCAGCGGTTAAAGAAAAAGAATCAGGGTTACGGTGGTCGGTTAAATTCTTGTAGTGCAGTTGTAAAGATTGAATATTCTTTTTCACATCAGATTTCTTCCAATAATAAAATGTATTGTGGCTGGTATCATCATAAAACTCATTGTGGTCTGGTGGAAGAAATAAGAATTTTGTAATAATCTTATAAAAAGGTGAACTGCGATCAATTGCGGGCGAATTTATAAATACCTCTTTTCGTAAAATATTATTATGTAAGTACAATCCTTTATCACGATAAAATTTCAGACTGTCAATAAAACGCGCTCCATCTTCTGGCGATAATAAGACCTTTGTTTGCCATTGTTTTGAATTAATTCCTGTTCTTCTTTGTTGTATTTTTTTTGCCAGGTCTACCTGGAAAGACGTTAGGTGGAGGTTTTTTTCTTCATGAAAAGCATAAGCAGTCAGAGTGATAGCAGGTATTACACAAATAACAGCGACAGATACCAACAGGGAAATAAGAAAATGATTTAAATAGTTAGAATTACATTCTTCGGGCTGATTGGAAAAGCTTACAAAAGTTCTCTTTCTACCAGAAAACATTGATTTAAAATCAGTACCTGCTATTATAAACATAATAATGGGCAATAACACAATTAAGATCCATATACTTACTGTCACATCATTATAACTGATATTGTGATGATTAAAAAAAAGAACATGTTGTAAGATTGAAAATAATAAGATGGACGATATATATAAAAAAAGGGCATTTTTTATCGAAAATAAAAACCTGGAAAAGAGTTTTTTCCTGAAAATTAATTGACCTTTTCTCTCACCTTTTGGCTGAAACCAATAAATAAATCTTTGTCCTCTTTTAATAATGTAATAACCCGTAACGGAAAATAAGGGCAGCAGGGCAGCAATGCACACCCCATAGATATAGGTATTTTCAGCAGATATAAAATGAGAAAAAAGATAAATAACCAAAACACTTATAATTAAATAAATATAGTTTTTCTTGTAGTATACCACCTTGCATGGTGATGGTTTAAGCCACTTAAGCGATCCGGGAACAAAAAACAATTTTGACATTCGTTTTCCCGAAATCATGATGCAGTAAGAGAATAAAGAAACAAATAAAAGGAGGATACTTTCGCAAACAAAAACAAAGGCAACAACATGAAAAGTAAAAAGATATTCGCCTCTTTTTCGATAATATGTAACAAGGTAATATGGTAATCCATCCAATGGTTTTACCATCATCTTTACCGGTTCATTATACAAATCTATATTGTTTATTAAAACACTGTCTTTATGGTTAACCGCGGTTAATAAGTCCTGGTTGTTGCTTGTCTCTTCAAACAGGTTTTCCCTGAGACTTCTTGCATTGTCTGAGTGGCACATTATCTCCCCGTTTTCATCAATTAAACAGTAACCATAACCCGCAGGCAAAACCGTATTGTATAGAGAATACATTTTGCCTGAAAGTCCCGTTACGGCTACTTTGTTTTCATCTGCTATTTTAACGTGGGCAGGAATGGCAATATTTATTGTGTAATCACCAGTCAGCCGCGACAAGGTTGGGTACAAACTAAAAGTATCTGAGGAACCGGGTAAAGAATAACCTCTATTGTACCTGATATCCCGGAAGTATGGCCTGTCAGATAATTTGAAATAGGTAGCTGGCTTTTTAAGGAAATTCCATGCTGCAATGTCATTTCCATTAACGTCCATCCAATGAACGTTTTCAATATTTTTATAATATTGAGGATAGAAGATGAAATCTTTTATGTCTATGGTATCTATCCCCGGCAGAGAGTCTATACTTTTTACTTTTCCACTATCCCTTATAAAAACGTTTAAAGGAGGATTATTAAGGATACTATCGAAATGCTTCGCCTGCAGAATTTCCTGTTTAATCTCATTGTAAAAATTATCGGTTATTTCGTTTTGTAGGGAAGACAATACTTCTTTAGAAAACCGGTCAGGATAATTATACAAAAAAATAGAAGTGCATATTAAGGTTACAAAAATTGGTATGATGAAAATGATAGCAATAATCAGTCGCACGTCGTCAATAGTAATGTTCTCATGAACAGATAAAACGTAAATCTTTAAAAAAGGCAAGGCGAGCAGCAGAAGTATAAGCAGTACCCCTATGACGATGATAAAATCTACGGGAATGGCCTGCGATTGCTGCCTGTATTTTTTCTCTGAAATAATGCCTGCCAATACAAAAGTTTTATCAGAAATAGTTCTCATCTTAAAAGGGATAAGAAACATTTTATAAGTAATTCCTTTGATGTCTACATCTCTTAATACAGGCGCTTCAAGATTGTTATTAAAAAGGGAATCAACATCAATGTTGGCAATATCTATGTTTGCTGATTTATACAAAATAGAATCGTACCTGTTTATATTTTTTTCTTCTTTGCTTGCCAGGTTATGTATTTGTTTCACAAGAAGAACGGCTTCAAATGTATTGGGATAAATGGCGATAAGAGGTTCCAGTATTTCATTTAATGGCTGCGCTTCTGTTAAAACGACTTTGTTATCTTGTCGTATTTCAGAGAACAGAGTGTCTTCTCTGCTTCTGCCTAAAGAGATAAAATTTTTAGATGAAAACAAGGAATCAATTTGTGAAGGGTTTCCTTTAAAAGAGCCTTTAAAAGTGTTGGCAAAGCCAGATGGAGAACTGTTTTTTAAATCCTTAATGCTTATTTTAGTGTCCTTTAAATAATGGGTGTTGAAAAAACGATTGATGCTAAAAGCTCTGAAATTTTCTAATCTTTCCGAAAAGTTACTGGTTATTTCATGTAATATTCTAAAGGTCCTTAAATTAAAATCTGCGTGTTGCTGAGGCAGAAATACGAGGTAATACATAGAAATAAAAGTGCCCGTTATACCAACAAACAGGGCAGCAGTAATAAGCCTGCGAACAACGGGTGAGTATATTCCTTTTTCAGCCATTAAAAATAAAATTTTTGAAGGTTGGTAAAAAAGGCAGTTTAAATATACGCATTATATAAGAAATGAAAGTTGTAACACACTTTTAAAAGCGAATTCTAAAAGAGTCTTATAATTGTTCTTAACTCTATAAAATTTATTACTCTTTAATTAACTTAATTTGTAGTGCAATAATCTGTTGCAATGCTACTTTGATAAGATTTGATATGAGATATTACATAATAGCAGGAGAAGCAAGTGGAGACTTACACGGCAGTAATTTAATAAAGCAACTGCACGTCCTTGATGCAAATGCAAATATACGTTGTTGGGGCGGAGACCTGATGAAGGCTGAAGGCGCAACAATTGTAAAACATTATAAAGACCTGGCTTTTATGGGATTTGTAGAGGTACTGATGAATTTACGTACCATTCTAAAAAACATTGATTTTTGTAAAAAAGACATTACTTCTTTCAAACCTGATATTTTAATTTTAATTGATTATCCCGGCTTCAATATCAGAATTGCTGAATGGGCAAAAAAGGAAGGAATAAAAACCGTTTACTACATCTCGCCCCAAATATGGGCGTGGAAAGAAAACAGGGTGCATACTATAAAAAAGTATGTAGATAAAATGCTCGTGATTTTACCTTTTGAAAAAGACTTTTATGGCAAATGGAATTACGAAGTTGAATATGTGGGTCACCCATTGGTGGAAGTTATTGACAATTTCAAATTGAAACACCCGAAAGAGGAAACTGTAGGAAAGAAAATTATTGCCCTTTTACCCGGAAGCAGAAAGCAGGAAATAAATGTAAAACTTCCGGTAATGCTGGAGGTAAGCAAAGCTTTTCCCGATTACGAATTTGTGGTAGCAAAAGCCCCTGGAATGGAAGATAGTTTTTATGAACCTTTTCTTATAAAGTATGGTAATGTATCTGCCCTCGCAGGAAAGACATATGATGTTTTGAACAAGGCTACGGCTGCCCTGGTAACAAGCGGTACAGCTACATTAGAAGCTGCACTATTCGGTGTGCCGGAAGTAGTTTGTTATAAAGGCAACCCTATCTCTTACCGCATCGCAAAATGGGTTATTAAAGTAAAATATATATCATTGGTAAATCTGATAATGGATAAGGCTGTCGTAAAAGAACTGATACAGGATGAAATGACTACAGAAAATTGCACAAAAGAGTTAAGAGAGCTGCTTGAAAATACTGATCGAAAAAAACAGCTGGAAAAGGATTATACAGATCTTAAAAACCTGCTTTCGCAGGGAGGTAACGCATCAGCAAATGCTGCTAAGATCATTTCTGATTTCGTAAAAAAGTAAATCATTAAAACAAAACATTTTTTTAAGATATAATCTAAGGATTAGTTTGAGAATAAAAAGTCTGGCTAAAAAAAATGGCCTCTCCGTGGAAACGGAGCGGCCTCTAACGATTGCTTGCCATATGAAAATCTTCGAATAATCTATCTTTGCGCTGACTTTTACAGCTTAGTTTGCTTTGAGAACTTATTTCAAAAATTTCGTTTTTTGTTTTTTCTCATCCTTGCAATACAAATGTAGGTCGGTATTTTACAATAAAATAAACAAAGTATTTATCGTTTCATTACCGCTAAGAGGTTAATGCTTTTGTTAAAACTCAAGCCAGTATTAGATTTCAACCTAATTTTCATAATGATGTCCAACCGATTTTCAGATACATTATTTCAGCTTATACACTCTCTGGAAAAGTCAGAAAAAAGGAATTTTAAGCTTTATATCAAAAGAAATTCGTCGAAAGAAGATCTTAAAATTATTCAGCTGTTCGATGCTATGGATAAATTGAGTGAGTATGATGAAAAGTTACTTCTTAAAAAACTTTCTTCTATAGAGAAGCCACAATTATCAAATTTAAAAACACACCTGTATAAACAGCTTCTGGCAAGTCTTAGAATATTAAAAACTTCAGAGAACATCGACCTTCAACTACATGAGCAACTGGATTACGCACGTATCTTATACAACAAGGGACTGTATCTGCAAAGCTTAAAAATTTTAGATAAATTAAAAGAGTTCGCCCGGTTTTACAACCAGGACAGCTTTTTAATACAGGTTATTTCACTGGAAAAAAAAATAGAGACTCTACATATAACACGAAGCATGCAAGACCGGGCAGACAGGCTGACGGCAGAAGCAAATGAAATAAGTGAGAGAAGAGCTACCATTACACAATTTTCAAACCTTGCATTACAATTGTATAGCTGGTATATAAAAAACGGGCACGCCAGAAACGAGGATGAAGAAAAAGATGTAAAAAAATTCTTTTTTGAGCACCTGCCTCCTAATGCACAGGATCAGAAAGGATTTTATGAAAAAATGTATCTCTTCCAAAGCTTTTGCTGGTACGCCTATATCCGCCAGGATTTTTTAATGTACTACCGCTATACGCAAAAGTGGGTAAATCTTTTTCACGAAGAACCAATAATGATAGACGTTGAGACAGGTCATTATATTAAAGGAATGCACAATTTACTAAATGCACATTTTGACCTTCGAAATTTCAAAAAGTTCGATGAAACCTTGCAGCAGTTTGAAAAGTTTTCACACTCTGATCCCTCCATGCGTCATGATAATTTTCGTATTCAAACCTTTGTCTACATATACAGTGCAAAAATTAATCAGCACTTTATGTGTGGCACCTTTCAGGAAGGCCTTGCCATGGTTCCTTATATAGAAGAAAAGCTGAAAGAATATGCATTATTTATAGACCAGCATAGAGTTGCAGTTATTCATTACAAGATAGGAATGTTGTATTTTGGAAATGAAGATTATGGTACTTCGATTGATTATCTTCATAAGATAATCAATAACAATGTTGATTCAATTAATGATCTGCAATGTTATGCACGATTAGTACATATGATGGCGCACTATGAACTGGGTAATTTTGAAATCATAGATTATTTGATAAAATCGGTCTACCGTTACATGGCAAAAATGAAAAAACTTACGGTAATTGAAGAGGAAATGTTTAAGTTTCTGAGAAGGTCATTTCGTATATCTCGTGAAAAAATGAAGCCGGAATTTGTGAAATTTTTACAAACAATAAAAAAATACGAAAAAGATCGTTTTGCAACCCGATCTTTTGCCTATCTCGATATCATTTCATGGGTAGAAAGCAAAGTGCATGGAAAAAAAATGAGTGAAATAATAAAACAAAAGTATTTAATCAGCACTCACAGAGCTTGACAGGACAGGAAGGAAAACGACTTGTTGTACCAAACAAGAATTTACAATAATTAGATGTCAATAACGATTTCCGCTGATTTTCTTAAAGAAATTTAAAAATGATTTATTACCCTCCAAAAATTTATAAAGATACTTTTCGCAATTACTTTTTATCGTAATTTTACTCCTCACCAAAGAAAAGGAGGTATTCATGCAATCTACAGATAAATCATGGAAACCTTCGGTTGGTATCGCCTAACCGGGTTTCTCCATTATAATGATCTGCTGACGCTATAAGCGTTGGGAGCCACTAAGTATACTTAGTGGCTTTTTTTGTTTAAAGGTCTCAAGTCAACATCCTTTTCCAGGTTTTATCCCTTCTATCGCTTTATTTCCGGCTGTTTCTGCTTCCTCTCCAGATAATCTCTCAGCCCCACTGGCTACGTCTACTGCCTCTCAGGATGCCCGTATCGTTACTTAGAATGTTTTTAACCGATTTACTTCTGCCCTATTGCTTGCCCCCGTGTTGATTATCATTTCCTAGTATCATGACTACATATTTCTATACCATTTATACAGACACAGTAATCACAGATTTCCCTTTTCCCCATTCCATTTTGTTCCGTTTATGTTTTTCTACATGTCTCATGAAAAGACTTTGATCTAAAATAATATCACTATACGATGCTTAACAAAAGCAGGCAGATTTCTAATAACTGTTAAACACTTTGAAGCAAGTATTTTTAAATTAAATGATACATCTACAAAATTTTGAGATGGCAAGAAAATTGAAATGATTAATTAATCTAATAAATAACTAAAAATACAAAGTATGAGTACTAACTTCAATCCACAACACCAGGAAGGACCTGTAGCTGAAGCTATAGAGGAACAAACGGCAAAATTGCCCTCCGATTTATTTTTATGGGCTGCCCTTGGTTCTATGGCAGTTTCACTGGGCTTTAAAATAGCAAATAAAAATGATAAAGCTTTGTTTGTAGGGCAATGGGCAGCACCTTTTTTACTACTCGGGCTCTACAATAAAGTTGTAAAACTTGAAGGACACGATTAATTAAAACCTTAATCATTAACTTCTCTATTACAGGTTTAAGTTTCTATTGACTTAAACCTGTATTTTTTCAAAAAGAAAAATCTGAGTTGCATTAAATTCAATAGAAAAAGTAAGGTCATTTGTCTTCGGTACCTAAATATTTTCATTTGCAAGCGGGCATGTTTTTAAGACAAAAACGTATTCATGTCATACCACCTCAAGCATCTTTTTTCAATAAAACACCTCTAAAACCAAATTATCCCCCATTTCATGAAACTTTTTTCTTTTAAAGTGCATCTAATACTGAAGAAATAAATGTTATTATGCCTTCTATTGTTTTAAAAACTTCTAACCAAACGTTATACTACTCCACTTTGGAAGCGGTAATTAAAAACCCTATAGGTAAAGTAAGTGCCACATTAATTGAATATATAATTACTACTGGTAAAGAAGATGCCTCTAACATTTTTTGCAAATTGTACAAAACAAAAGAAGGATTTTGGTATGATCCGGCAAGTCCAGAAGACCAGATAGACATTAAAACAAAGCATAACATAAAGGCCGCCATTGACGCTGCAGAAAATAAAAGTACTACGCCAAAGCCTTTTCATATTTAAATTTACATTGTAACAGCAAAGTTGGTGAAATCTTGCCAGGCTAGTATAGCCTGCCGGTTTGTTGACGATATAGCATTAACCATCCCGCAAAAAAAATAATCGCTATGAGAACTTTTGATGCTATTATAATTGGCTCCGGACAGGGAGGTACCCCCCTTTCAAAAAAACTTGCAAAAGCAGGTTGGAAGACGGCATTAGTGGAAAAAGATTTCATCGGCGGCACTTGCATTAACAATGGATGCACTCCCACCAAAACTATGATCGCTTCAGCTAAAGTTGCCTACACTATAGCAAATGCAAACGCGCTGGGAATTATAACTAACGGCTATTCTATTAATATAAATGAGGTTATTGCACGAAAAAGAAAGGTAGTAAATAGTTTTAGAAATGGTTCACAGCAAGGTGTAGAAAAAACTGAAAACCTTACTTGGCTTTTCGGCTCTGCATCTTTTATTGATAAAAAGAAAATACAGGTACAACTGAAAGATGGGACAACAGAAATAATAACGGCAGATAAAATTTTTCTTGATGTTGGCAATCGCCCTTCGGTTCCTTCTATTCCCGGGTTAGAACAAGTATCATACCTCGACTCAACCTCTATGATGGAATTAACTGAAATTCCATCACATTTATTAATTATAGGCGGTGGCTATGTTGGTTTAGAATTTGGCCAAATGTATCGAAGATTTGGAAGTGAAGTTACTATACTTGAGCAAGGTAAAAGATTTTTGTCAAGAGAAGATGAAGATATTGCAGAGGTAGTCGAAGACTTTTTAAAAAAAGAAGGTATTAGAATTGTAACAAATGCACAGGTAACAAAAGTCGAAAAACAGTCTGTGAAACTGCAATTAACAGTAAGAATAAATGATATTGATGAAATAATTGAATGCAGTCATGTTCTTGTTGCGGCTGGAAGAACACCAAATACTGATCTTTTAAATTTACCTGCAACCGATATAGCAATAAATGAAAGAGGCCAGGTAGTAGTGAATGAGAAGCTCGAAACTTCTGTAGAAGGTATTTATGCAATAGGTGATGCAAAAGGAGGTCCTGAATTTACCCATATCTCCTACAACGATTATATCATTCTTACTAATAATTTACTGTATAACAAAGCAGAAACTACGTTAGGTCGTATGATTCCATATTGTATGTTTACCGATCCACAATTAGGCCGTATAGGCATAACGGAAACGGAAGCACGCAAAAAAGGCTTGCCCATAAAAGTAGCTAAGCTGCCAATGGAGAAAGTAGCGCGCGCGGTTGAAACAGGAGATACCAGGGGAGTACTAAAGGCGGTGGTTGACGCCGAAACAGGCAAGATATTGGGCGCGGCCATCGTAGGCGAGGAGGGTGGAGAAATTATGTCTGTATTACAAATGGCAATGGCAGGAGGCATCACTTACAAAACCATTGCCGATATGATTTTTGCTCATCCGCTCTATGCCGAATCTTTAAATAACCTGTTTTTAAACCTGGAATAAAACTGGAAGCAGAAACAAAATAATCAGGCATCAAGGCTTTCGTCTTTAAGTTTAGCCCCTTGTTTAGTTGTCGCAACAGCATATTTTGACTTAAATTTCTCCAACAACTTTTTTTGTAAATGTGAGGGTAAAACAAGAAAGAGTAGCCGTTTTACAGCTACTCTTTCGTTAATAGAAATTAAACTTTTGGACTCTATTTTAATTTGATCATTTTGCCCATCTGGTTAAATACTTTTTCTTTAGCTACTGCATTTAATCTATAATAATAATTACCAGAGTTCGCAGGATTAAATTCTACTGTGTAATTACCTGATGTCTTATATCCATCTACAAGAGTAGAAACTTCTCTACCCATAACATCATATACTTTCAAAGACACCTTACTGTCATATGGCAAAGAGTATTGAATAGTTGTTGATGCGGTAAATGGATTAGGATAGGTAGTTACTTTGTATGTTATCACAGGTGCCGCCTTTTCATCTGGCAATGGTCTGTAATATTCATCAATGTTATGGTCACCTGGACAATAACCTAATTTGTCTCCATTACGTAAGTGCCTTTGTACTTGTCCTCTAGGAACACATTCTGTTTCGTGTCCATTCTCACATATTACTATTCTCTCCAGATTTTTTCCGCACCTTACATCAATTACGTTTATGGTAAACCTTCTTACAAGCCTGCATCCATTTTTATCGGTTATGACGACAGTGTAAGTCGTAGTTCTGGTTGGACAAGCCTGTATAGATGAACTTGTTGCTCCCGTATTCCATCTGTATGAATAAGGCGCAGTTCCACCACTTACAGGTGGTGCGGTTAAAGTAGCACATTGAGGACCATAACCTCTGTAAATAGTGAAGCGTTTTTGCCCTGGAACAGGAGTCTCAGGAGACATAGTAATATTTCCACCTCTTAAAGTAGATGAAACTTCCTTAATTGTTACCTGGCAGGTTCTTGTGAAGCAATTATCACTAACTGTTAAGGTATAATCACCTGGGGGCAGGTTGCTTATAGTAGGGGTTCTGCCTACAAAATTACCAGCAGAATTTACCCATCTATACCTGACGTCTCCAACTGCATTAGATACTGCACCCGCAGTGGCTGAGCCATTATTATTACCACAATAAGCGTCTGTCCAAGAACAGCTACCTAGGGTTAACTGACCTACTCTGATCCTGTAAACGTTTACATCGCTTGTACATTCATTTGCGTCTATTTTTCCATTGTTATTTGCATCTATAAATGCCCTAAATCTCATTGTTAACATACCCGGTTGAGATGTATTTACCAATGCTACAGTACCTTTAGCTCCTTCAAAAGCCCCAATTTTAGCAGAACAGTTATTGCAGAATGGTGCAGTTACATTACTAAGCTCAGTAGTTTGGTAGACCTTAAGCAGGGGATCACTAGAACCATTTGCATCCTTAAAGAGACCAAAAATTACATTATCAGTTTTGTTACAAACAGCTAAAAAAGCACGGTCTGTATCACCATCGTGATGAGTTTCGATAACTCTGTCATTAATGGTGGTGTATAAATGTATAGGTTTAGGCTGGTTAATCATAACCTGGCAGGTTTTTGAGAAGCAATTGTCACTAACAGTAAGGGTATATAGACCTGCCGGAAGGTTGTTTACAGTAGATGTTGTTCCAACGACTTTACCCAGCGAATCTACCCATTTATAGCTAACATCACCTACTGCATTAGACACAGTTCCTGCAGTTACAGAGCCATCACTACTCCGGTAACAGGTTGCATCTGTTTTTGTACAAGAACCAAGAGTAAGCTGTTTCGACACTGTTATCGTGTAAGTAACTAAGCCGTCCGGTGTACAAGCCTCGTTTCCATCTATTGCTCCATTCTTATTTGAGTCAATAAATGCTCTAAACGTCATTACCAATATGCCACTCTTGCTTGTATCTATCAAAGCGGCAGTGCCTTTTTGCTTATCAAAAGCTCCAATTGGTGCCGAACAGTTATTGCAGAATGGGGCAGTTACATTAGTTAGCTGAGTAGTTTGGTACACCTTAAGTCTCGGATCGGTAGAACCGTTTGCATCGGTAAATGGTCCGAAGGTGATATTATCGGGTTTGTTGCAAGCAGTGAATGCTACGCTAGCGTTATCTTTTGAGTTCGCAGTAGTACCGTTTATGTTCGTAACCAGGTTTAGAGAAACAGTTACGGTATAAATAACGGAATCACCTGCACATTCATTTGCATCTACAGAGCCATTATTATTATCATCAATAAACGATTGAAAAATCATCACCAAATAACCAGGCTTAGCTGCATCTATTAGTGCGGCGGTGCCTTTACTTCCTTCAAAAGCTCCAATCTTTGCTGAGCATTTAGTACAGAATGGAACTGTTACATTATTGCGCAAAATTGTTTGATAAACCTTAATATTAGGATTGGTAGAACCGTTCGCATCACTAAAGGCACCGAAAGAGATATTAGAGTTATTACAAACAGTTATTGAACCCCTATCAGGCACGCCATCATTATTAGAATTTACAGTGACGCCGTTTATTGTTGTAATTAATTTAGGACAAGCAACATCATTTCTTCCATCTTTTTTTCCTGCAAATACAATGACGGAAAAAAACATGTATAAAATAAGTAAAAGGTTTTTCTTTTCCATGATAACTATTTTTAAAAAATAAAAATGAATTATTTGAAATGTTTTAGGGAAAAGTACTCCTTACCTATAGAAAGTATTATTTCCAGAGGGATATCATAAAAAATGTCACGGCAAAAATTGACAGAAGTAACACTTGTCTTACCGGCGTCATTATTGCCCATAGATATGTAATTATGACTTTACATAATGTTATTTTTATCTGGAATAAAATGTAATTTTAAAAGTAGGGTACTATTGTTGGCTAAGGGGAGGAGAAAGGTCTTCGCTTGAAAGATTGCACCTGTAAAAGAAGGAATAAAGATTTTCCATACAACAGATTTAAAATCAAGGGTACTATAAAATTAATGTCGGGACATCTCGACTAATTAAAAAGATAAATATTGTATTATAGCCGAATAAGTTCTTAAGCGGTGCTTAGGAATACTACACCTTTAATAAGCTTTCGCCTTAATTTAGGATAGAGGATATGAAGTTAGTGTTTGTTACAAAAAGCAGATGGCAGTTAATTGAGCACCAGTGAACCAGCAAGAATAAAGATATAATATAAAATTTAAATATGCAATAGTGCTGTATATTATTTTATTTTTCACTGTAGTTACTGAATACAGAAGGAATTTAAAACGTGTACTAATCGCTTAATTGTTAATTGCTTTATTTATAAGGCCGAAGGAATATAGCAGAAAGTATAGTTTTTCCAATCACTTGTTAAAATGATTAATAAACTATCTGTAACGATAGCAACATGTCATTGTTTAATCATTATTATACTCACACTTCGACACCGATTATGCGGGCTATTACGACCTAAAACAATAGGTAGAGTTGAATAAATGGCCCTTCAAAAATATTTTTACCAGGTACTGCGACCACCTTTATTTAAAACAATATCAATTGTAATTATTGACAGAATTGCAATTGATATAACAACAAATCAAAGACAAATTAAGCACACCGTTCACTTTCTTAAAAATATATTTGTTTTTGATTTACCAAAAGGCCTTTTATAAACAGAAGAGGCTGCCTGAATACAAGCAGCCTCTTATAATAATCTTCAAAATGAAAATCGCTAACTCAACTTTTCAACCTGCATATAATTCAATTCCACAGGAGTTGAACGTCCAAATATTTTTACTGTTACTTTCAGTTTCTTCTTATCATCATTTACTTCCTCAATTACTCCATTAAAATCATTAAATGGACCTTCAATAATTTTAATTGTCTCTCCCACAATAAACGGCTCGTTCATTACAATACCCTGGTCATTCATCTCATCTACTTTGCCCAGCATTTTATTTACTTCAGCCTTGCGCAAAGAAATAATGTTTCCCTTTGCACCTTTTCCATCTGTTAAAAAATGCATTACGTTACTAACATTACTTATATGTTGCACCATATCATCTGTTAACTTACCATCGCTAACTTCGATCATTACATACCCTGGAAAATAGTTTTTCTCTCGCATTACTTTTTTACCATTCTGAACCTTATATACCTTTTCCATTGGTAAAAAAACCTGCTTAATTGTTTCACTCCAGCCACTGCGATTAACTTCTTTATCCAGGTACTCTTTCACTTTACGCTCCTTACCACTTACAACACGAAGAACATACCACTTCGTATCGTCATGCTGAGTCTCCTGCTGTGATTGTTCAATTGTTGATTCCATTATTTAAATAAAGAATAAATAGCCTTTAAAAAATTTTGTGATGCAAAGTCCATTATCCAAACAAGTGCAGTTAAGATAACAGTTGTAATCAACACTATTATAGTAGATTGCTGAAGTTGCAACCATGTAGGCCAGGTTACCTTCTCTGTTAATTCATGATAACTGCCACGAAAATAGTTAGATATTTTGTTCATTGTTTTAATTTGGAAACGTGAAAGTTAGTCAATTTGAAAAAAAACTACTCTTTTCAACCCATTGACAAGTCATCTTCAGATTGCTAAGCACGGGAACAAGGATTCGAACCCTGATCAAAGGTTTTGGAGACCTCTATTCTACCATTGAACTATTCCCGTAAAGAAAAAGTATCAAGATATTAGTATAAAGCGTCAAGATAAAACAAAATTACATCTTTCTCTTGATACTAATGTCTTGATACCTGATACTATAACTAAGTACTATTTTAAAATTTCAGTTACCTGACCGGCACCTACTGTACGACCACCTTCACGAATAGCGAATTTAAGACCTTTCTCCATCGCAATTGGTTGTATCAATTTAACAGTAAGACTAGTATTATCACCTGGCATTACCATTTCTGTTCCTTCAGGAAGTACACATTCACCAGTTACGTCAGTTGTACGGAAGTAGAACTGAGGACGGTATTTATTAAAGAACGGCGTATGACGGCCACCTTCTTCTTTGCTTAGTACGTAAACTTCACCTTTAAACTCAGTGTGTGGTGTAATAGAACCTGGCTTACAGATAACCATTCCACGACGGATTTGAGTTTTCTCAATACCACGTAAAAGAAGACCTGCATTATCACCAGCTTCACCTTCGTCAAGCAATTTCTTAAACATTTCAACACCAGTAACGGTAGAAGTCAAAGGAGCTTCCATTAAACCTACAATTTCAACGCCCTCACCAACTTTAATACGACCTCTTTCTATACGGCCAGTAGCAACAGTACCACGACCTGTAATTGAAAACACGTCTTCTACAGACATAAGGAATGGTTGATCAACAGGACGGGGAGGAAGAGGGATGTAAGTATCAACAGCATCCATCAATTCGTCAATTTTAGCAACCCACTTGTCCTCACCAGCTAAAGCGCCGGTAGCAGAACCTTGTATAATTGGAGTGTTGTCACCATCGAAACCATAAGAGCTCAACAAATCACGGATTTCCATTTCTACAAGCTCTAACAATTCAGGATCATCAACTAGGTCAACTTTATTCATAAAAACCACAATACGTGGAACACCTACCTGACGTGCAAGCAAAATGTGTTCTTTAGTTTGAGGCATAGGACCGTCAGTAGCGGCAACTACAAGAATTGCACCGTCCATCTGTGCAGCACCTGTAATCATATTCTTCACATAGTCAGCGTGACCAGGACAGTCAACGTGAGCATAGTGTCTGTTTGCAGTCTGATATTCTACGTGAGCAGTATTAATAGTGATACCTCTTTCTTTCTCCTCAGGTGCACCATCAATTTCATCGTAGTTTTTCTTTTCCGCTAAACCCTTTTTTGACAAAATATCGGTAATAGCGGCAGTTAAAGTTGTTTTACCATGGTCAACGTGACCTATGGTACCAACGTTAACGTGAGGTTTATCCCTCTTAAAATTCTCTTTTGCCATTTTATTTGTTTTTAGATTGTGGTTCTTTTAAAATTAGACCTGCTTTCAATGCGCGAAAATAGGCTTTTGTTTTCATTTCTTTTACTATCGCCAGTTAATCAACATTAAATCCTAAAAATATATTGAGGATTCCTTCACACCTTTTAACACCAATACTCCGCGAAGCAGAGTAGTTGTTTTATCTCCTGTCATTAAACACAGCCTGCGCGACAATAAGCAGAGCTGTTGATGAGAATTGAACTCACGACCTCTTCCTTACCAAGGAAGTGCTCTACCCCTGAGCTACAACAGCTTTTGAAAGTCATTGAAGTCGTGGTCATTAAGTCAATAAGTACAAATACTACTGACCCATTGACTTAATGTCTTATAACCAGTTTTGAGCGGAAGACGAGTCTCGAACTCGCGACCTATAGCTTGGAAGGCTATCGCTCTACCAATTGAGCTACTTCCGCTTTTTAGATTAAAAGATTTGAAACTGCCTCGATTCGAAAATTATAAGCACAATCAAATATTCAATCATTAATTAAAGAACTTTAAAATGTAGCACTAGAACTTTCTAATTACTTTCATTTTTAAAATTAATCGTGGGCAGAGTAGGGTTCGAACCTACGTACTCGTGAGAGAACAGATTTACAGTCTGTCGCCTTTAACCGCTCGGCCATCTGCCCGTATACACACATTATAGTATAACTAAAAAATCATACTATAATTATCGTGAGCCGAAGAAGGGAGTCGAACCCCCGACCTGCTGATTACAAATCAGCTGCTCTACCAACTGAGCTACTTCGGCAAATTAAAACTATTATTTTAAGAACTGATATAAGAAGGGAAATAATAAAATTACATCACAAACCTATACCCCATTTTTAAGCCATGTTTATTTTAGGGATGGCAAAGGTAAGGGAAAAGTTGTAATAGCAAAATATTGGAAAAAAAATTTTGAAAGAAAAACTTAAAAATGGAAAGCGTTCGTTATCTCAAAAATCAGGAAGACTTTTTTGAGCATTAGCAGGGTCAATTATTATATTAATTGAGTCGCTGCCTATAACTATATTTCTGACAAAAGCACTATCTATATAAGTTTTGCCTTCTACCATGTACTTATACTTGAGCAGAAGCCGATTTTGAGTTATTTCCCTTCGTTCAAATATCATAGCTTTCACCTCCTGCCGGTGACGACAGGAAAAGAAAGACATAATAATTAAAGCTGCAAGGCCGTACTTCATTCTATTTACAAAGATTAAATTATCATGCTTGCGAAACAAACATGTTTATAAATAATAATGATTGCATATCTTACTATTAATAAAATCAGGCTATCATTTAAAAAGAGCTGTTTATTGTAGGGCTATTAGAAAATTGTCTTTTAACTCTAAAAGCAATGCCAGTAAAACCTGTAGATTTTTATTTAAAACTTTCAGCACTTTAAAATAAACAGTTGTAGTATTGTGCTAATGAAAACAAGTATTTGAATTGGCATTTCTTACTGCCTTGTTAGCTTTTCTTCAGCAACTCGATAACCGTTTCCGCCTAAGTATCCATATCTTACATAAAACGTTCTTGTCGTAGGATCATAAGTATTATTACAACTTTCTGACCCCGACCAAGCTGGCGTATAACCAGGATTTGTAGAAGGCAAACCAGCACTGAACATAATATATGGTGCACCTGCAGAACCAGGGGCGGCAGTGATAGTAACTTTAGTTCCCTCAATTGTAAATAAAGCAATGTAACCAGCACCTCCCAGGTCTCCTAATCCCATCGTAATAGAATTAGCTCCTGCAGTGGCTCCTACTTTTGTCAGATTTGTAATAGGTCTGGAAGCCGTAGGGTGATACACATAGCCGTTAGAAGTATAAGTACCGTCCCATTCATTTTTTATACTAAATGCTACAATTCCCGTATTTAAATTTCCACTTATAATATAATTCGGCTTATCAACACTTTTTATAGTAAAGGCGAGCGCCCATTCTCCACCTAAGAAATCAGCCGTCTTTAATTTTACCTGCAGATATCCTGTTTTTGAGCCTTTAGGTATAGTTACAACAGAACCTTCATTTACAATACCATACATTGAAGAAGCAGGTATGACATAATTTGTTTCGTGGGCAGTATTATAATTCGAAACCAATGTTGTATCCAGAGCTAATGTAACATGAATATCTTCAGCGGCAACCGCAGTCGATACGAGATTAACAGGAATGAAATCAATTATGGTATCTTTATCTGACTTATCATATCCCTGAAGTAAGAAATTATCTGTCGAAGTTGCAGTCAAACTAATTTCTACAATATTCTGGTTTGGATTTTCAGAATGTAGTGATTGAATAACTCCGTTTTCAAAATCCTTATCTTTTAAACAACCTGAGAGGGCAAAAGCAACAATCACAACTAAAGTAGCTGACTTTCTTATTATATACAGATTCATAATATTAATTTTATATTACAGCTTAAGGTTGCCAGAAAATTTTAGAAGTAAATGGATTGATATTACCCTGTGCTTTTGCATTGTTTGCGTTCGTCGTATACTCACTTTGGGCATAAAGCAATCTTACAGGAAGTGTTTGGGAAACTTTTCCCGGATTAACCGATATGTATCCCTTGTTTGGTATCATATTCAATCTTCTCAAATCGCTATAGGCTTCTAAAGGATCAATTCCGGCCAGAGCTATATATTTCTGATAAGCTATAAATTTAGCTTTTTCTAACACTGACGTACCTGCATTATTCCAGTTAGCTATAACAGCGTTCTGAAGATAATTAGCAGCTTCGGTTTCAGCATTTTCTACCCCCAACCAAACAAATGACTCAGTAACAGCAGCTTCGTAAGCCGCTTTAGCATCACCCGGTATCCATCCTCTTGCAATTGCTTCTGCTTCTAAGAACATACTTTCAAAAGAAGGATAAATCCATTGATCCTGCTCAGGACTACTTACTAGGCCAGGTCCTATGGCCGAACTATTAGCCCCTTTGGGGTTGCCGGCAGCGAGCCCAAAAACAGTACCTGTGATAGGTCCACCGGCAGAAGGAGGAGCAAAAAATCTTGAAATCCTTTGGTCAGAAGTAGACGAAAGAAGATTAACAAAATAAGCGTTGGCTCTTGTGCTTGTATTAGCTTCTGCGCCTGTAGGTGTTAATCCGTAATTAGCGTAAAACGGAGACTGTTTATTTGTAGCATTTGAATATCCGGGATTTACGGTAACAGACTCTCCCTGGTGCAAAACACCTCCGTTAGCCTCAATTTTAGTTACCTCGACTCCAGGATTAAATCCGGAAACTTCTGATTGACGTATTAGTAATCGTAGCTTTAGTGTATTTGCAAACTTTATCCATTTTCCCTCATCTCCATGATTTACTATATCAACTTTTTCAAATGTGCTTCTTGGCTCTTTTCCCATATATGCAATAGCTGTATCTAAATTTTGCTGTAGCGATGCATATATGTCAGAGGCATTATCGTATGATGGTTGGGTGTACTTATTATTATTAAATGCCTGGCTATAGGGAACATTTCCATAAAGATCAACTAGTTCCTGCCATAGTTTCGCCGATAATATAATAGAAGCACCAGCCAGAACTGTATCACCTTGACTTAACGCTTTTACTTTTGTCAGGTACAAATCAAATAAAACGTTGTATTGATTTAACCACAACGTATTACCAAAATCAAAGCTAATATTATACGTAGTTTCTGTTTGATCAATTGCGAAATCGCCTGACTCACCCCAGTACCCTATCCAGGTATCGAGAAACTGAAAGTCGCGGCTGGCGAGCCTTGCCCCTGTGGCATGTGCAGCCTGAGGAAAGATCAATTCCGAGGTAATATTGTTTTCAGTAACCCTGTTCGGGTCATTGTTAATATCTAAAAAATCTTTTTTGCAACTTGATGATAACGTTATTGCAAGAATTATTATAAAAGAAAATGTCTTTTTTTCGTAAAACATTGCTATTATTTTATATACTAAATTAGAATTGAACTGTCAAAGAACCTCCAAACAAGCGCGATGATGGAGACTGATAGGCACTACTTAGTCCGTACGTGTTACCAGTGGAAGAATAGTTAAATTCTGGATCTCCCCACTGGTTAGATTTAGGAACAAAAAGAAATAAATTTCTTCCTACAGCACTAAGGGTTAATCTTTTAATAACCTTTCCATTACCAATCCAACGCTGAGGTATATTATAAGATATATTAACCTCACGAAGCCGCCATGAAGCAGCACTTGCATAATAGTTAGTCCCTATACCAGTATTGGTTGCAGAGCCGGTCCAAAATCCATAATTACCATCTTGTACCAGAATATTTGTGTTAGGGACATACTTAGCGCCGTCATAATAAACAGAATTTGGAAAAACAAATCGTTGACGGCCATATTCTGCACTTCGTGCAGAAATACCTGCAAAATCTTCGTCACTTCCCAAACCTGAGTAAAAGTTATGGCCGCTTTTGTAATCCCAGGTCATACTTATAGAGAAATTACCTACAGAGTAAGAAGGTGTAAAACCTAATACCCAAAGGGGAAGACTTCTACCTTTATTAACTAATTCCGCAGCTTGTGAAGGCATTCCCGTGACTGGGTCTACTATAACTTTTCCCGTTGTCGAATCTCTTAAATAATCTGTAAGCTGAAAGGCAAATGCAGGCCTCCCCACAATTGCTATATTATTAGCAGTAGGAGAACTTACTGAATTTTGTATAAAGTAATTATTTCCTCCTACAACAACAGGTATATTATTTAAAGTATTAGTAACCTCATTATTGTTATAGGTCGCGTTAAATTTAAAATCAATTCTACCCTTTCCTATTGAGAATAAAGGACTTAAACCTAGATCCATCTCCACTCCATAGTTTTTAAAACTAGCTGCGTTCGCAAGACCAAAGGTATAACCTGTAGTAGCTGACTGTGAGACCTGTAATATTTGGTTATTACAGTTTTGATAAAAATAGGTCGCGCCTACATCTATCCTGTTTTTAAGAAGTCCAAGCTCAACTCCTACCTCTTTTGTAATAACAAATTCTGGCTTTAAATTGGGACTAGGAATTGTTGCATTAGCTGTGTAGCCAACTACATTTCCGTAAGGAAACCCCGAAGGCGTTATACTATTATTAGACTGTTCAAAAGTTGCCTGAAGTGCATATGGACTAATATTTACATTACCGGACTTCGAATAAGCAGCTCTCACCTTTGCATAATTAATAACTCCATTATTTTTAATTGAAGGTATTGCGTCAGAAAGAATAAAAGAAGCATTAGCTGCTGGATAAAAAAATGAACGGTTTTGCTGTAGCAATCTGCTATCCCAATCATTTCTTCCAGTCAATTCAAGAAAGGCATACCCCTTATATCCTAACCCCAGTGTACCATAAGCAGAGAGCAAGCGCGTTTGAACATTATAGTTATAATTTCCGTCAGGATATAAATCGTTATTTACAGTTCCATAGGTAGGTACATTTGCATCGCCACTTCTTGTAGAAACATTATACAAGAAAGGCACTACCAAATTAGTTCCTCCTACAGCCACATCTTTAGACCGGTTTTGACGTATTGTTCCACCTGCCAAATACTTTATTGTGAAATCTTTATTTATATCACGCTCTCCACTTAAGAAGTAATCAAAATTTATTCTTGACGTAAAGTTTTCGTCATCTGCCACTGCCCCCGGCCGATTGCTAAACTGTGTAGGGTTTCGATTTTTAGCAGCCCAATCTGTTACAACAACTGGGGCAGTTGAGCTTTTCGAATTTGCAAACGCTAGATTTGAGCTTATTTTCACTGATGCTTTGATCCATGGAGCAACTTGATAATTAACGTCAATGTTTCCAATCAAATCATCTTCCCTGCCCACTGTACGCAAATTGCCAATAGCCCAGTAAGGATTAACAGCATACTCGTTATAATAATTTGAATATTGGGCAAATTTGCTATTTCTCCAATCTTTATAAGAAATGAGGGGAACATTATTAGCCGTTTGCATAACAAGGAAAAATAAACTACCATTATAGGAGGGAGATAAAGTAGGTAATGCATTTTCATTGATAATGTCATAGTTCTGCAATACATAGTTCAATCCGTAATTAACCGATAGCTTGCCATAAGTTTTTCCTCCATTAAATCTAAAACTTGTTCTCCTGTTTTTATCATCAGGTGTAAGCCCTTTTATATTAGCATCGTCGATGCCTGCATAAAAATCCTGGCCTGATAGAGAAATCGAATTTTGAAAAGTTAACCCGGTGTTCCAAAACTTAATTTTGTCTTTATAATGAGCATTAGTATATGGAAAATTCTGGATTGAACCATCTTCAAGAGCAACCCCAATTGGTTTCATAGTACCATCGAACGCCGGGCCATATTGCTGGTTTTCATAAGGAACGTATCCAAAGTTTCCATATTGATCTAAAACTTCGCCAGCACCAGCTCCAAAAGATTTCTGCAGTTTAGGAAAAAAAGCAACCCTGGCCAGTTGTACAGACGAAGTATAGGATACAGTAAGCGCATTCGCTGTTCCTCTTTTCGTAGTAACCACTATAACTCCATTAACAGCATCAGGACCATACACAGCGGCAGAAGCAGCACTTTTTAAAATTGTAAGTTCCTGTATATCAGAAGGAGGAATGGATGACAGATATCCTAAAGGAGTAGGAGCACCATCTACAACTAACATTGGCTGATTATTACCTGTAAGCGAGCGGATACCTCTAATGTTTATTTTAGCATTTTCAAAAACACTGCTATTTGTTGTGGTAACGGATAATCCTGATACCTTACCATTTAATGCCTGCTGAACGTTAACTGCCCTCCCCTGGGTAAGAACTTTGTTACTAACTGAAGTTGTTGCATACCCTAACTCTTTTGCCTGTCTTCTCACACCTAAAGCTGTAGTTACAATTGCTTCTGAAAGATTTTGGATTTGCCGTGCTAATGAAACAGAATAAGTGGTACCAGTAGAAACTTTTATTTCTTTTGCCGGAGTGCCTACTGCTGATACAACCAATACATCACCCGTTTTAGCACTTATTCTAAAATTTCCCTCTAGATCAGCTGAAGTACCCTTATTTGTTCCTTTTATCACCACAGAAGCGCCACTTACGGGCTGTCCATTTTCATCAAGTACTTTTCCTGTAATTTCCCGTTGTTGCGCAATTGCCAACGTTGAATAAAACATTAGCAATATAACTCCTTGAAATATTTTTTTCATTTTGCCTATAAATTTTTATAAAATACTTATGTGCTGAGCACTTTCTGTAAGAAGATAAATATAGGGATGTGCTTACATGACATATTACTCATACCAAATGCTGCATCTTATAAAAAAATGATTTAATATCGCGGGGAACATTAACCAAGGTTGGGCACGTAATAAAATTATTACCCTTGTCAATTATCTAACAACTACACAGCAATTGTTTTTTCCTAAAATTAGCAGATTGAGGCGTGGTAATTCTAAGATTTTTATAAGAGAAGCCAACAAGCAATTTGCAAATTCCAGAAACTGTGATTACAGAATTTAAGATTAAGGGACAGATTCTTTTTCAGAAAAAAAGTTAAATGAAAAAGAGGCTACCTCGGTGAGATAGCCTCTTTTTCAGAATAAATCTTTTACTATTCCTTAATACTTATCAAACCATAACTTTTGAGTTATCTGATCTTTTCCCACCGCCGAGGACGCTTTCTGGTAACTTCCCTTATTTAAATTTTGCTCAACTACAGGATAAGTCATCCTGGTAATTACAGCGGGAGTTTCCTGATCTGAAAAAAGAGCGCCAGTTGGAACCACTAACTTGGGATAATCTAAACGTCTCCATTGTGTCCATGCGTCGTAACCTCGATTGTATAATGCAATCCATGACTGAACACCGATTTTTTCTTTATAATCTCCTGCCGCAGTTGTGTATTTTACAATGGATTGAGATCTATAAGCTAAGGCATCAGCTGCAGTTCCACCCCATTCTTCAATGCTTGCATCAATAGCATTATTATAATGATCTTCTGCAGTACTTCCTACAGCAAATCCTCTTTCAAGTGCTTCCGCTTTTAAAAATTCCATTTCAGAATAGCTAAAAAACGTATGAGGGAATTCGGGCTGACTTAAAGTAGAAGAAGGAGCGGAAAAATTATTAAATGTAGCTCTAACTCCTGGTGTTTGACCTATATAGAAACTATCTGTTGTGATATCCTTGTTGAAATAAAAGGGAAGCCTAGGGTCATTATAAGCTTTTAAAGTATCTATAAACGGTTTAGCTCCCACGAAATCATGTCGACCGCTTTGTATCAGATCTTCCCATACCGGATTGGTATTTGGAGGCGAAGCCAAATAATGCATTTTTATATTCTCATTATTGCTTAGAATAACATTAGGAGCTGAAGCTTCAACCATGGTTTTTGCAGTAGTGGGATCTACATCTGCCACCAACATTCCCATCCTCATTTTTAATGAATTTCCAAATCTTTTCCAACCATCTATATCACCATTCAATATTACATCTGCAGAACCATAAGCACCAGCAGCAGGATCAAGTGCACTCAAAGCAGCATCGAGCCTGGCAGAGATTTTTGCAAACACCTCAGCAGCATTGTCATATGCAGGTTGCAGATTTTCAATATCAAGCGCCTCTGTATATGGAATATCACCAAAGCTTGTAACTAAAGTATAATAAGAATATACTATCAATATTTCATTGATAGCTTTACGATTCTTAATCTCTTCAGCAGTTAGATTCAATGTTTCTTTATCTGCCACAGTAGAAGCTTCGGTTAAATCTTTAATGACATCTCTGTACATATGAGCCCACCAAAAATCACTAATACTTCTTTGATTTAAATTGTATCTTGTTTCATCTCTATAAATTGTCTCCGTCCAATATTGAACAAAAAGCCTGAAGTTATTTGTATTAACATTTGTGCTTGCCATTCTATCGGAAAGGTTAACCGAAGCGTTGGAAAACAGATTGGCTGATGAAACTACAGCGGGCCGGGTTGGATTAATATTTAAGTCTGTTATGTTTTTCTTACACGACACTAATAAAAAAGTGCTTATAAAAAAACATGAATACAGTATTTTTTTCATGTATAGTAAGTTTAATTTCTCTAAAGTTTGATTTTTACATTAAAGCCAAAAGAACGAACGGCAGGATAGCTACCTATTTGAATTCCTTGCAAATTTCCTGCACCAAAGCTATCCTCCGGATCTGCATAAGGTAAATTTTTATGCAAAATAGCAAGGTTACGTCCTACTAAAGCAACATCAATGCCTTTAAAAAATTTATTTCGAAACATTTTAGCTGGTAATGAATATCCCAAAGAAAGCTCACGCAATTTTACATAACTGGCATCATAAGCAAATCTCTTATCGGGTGATGAAACATAACTATCAAAAGAACCGTAATCTTCGATACTGGCCCGAATTGTGTTAGGTTTACCGTCAGCGGTAACACCTTGCCTAATAATCCCACCACTTTTACTATCATTTGTAAGAGGGCTTCTTATAGGATTACCTAAATCATTATTAACTGCTGTCTCTTCATAGAGTCCTCCTGCTAATGCATAATACATATCAGTAGAGAACACTGAACCACCCTGCCGTACATCAATAAGACCGCTAAGAGACACTCCTCTATAAGTAAACCTGTTGCTAACACCACCAATCCAGTCAGGATTGACATTACCAATAGTGATATTATTTGTTGGGGTAATCATGTAATTCCCATTTTCATCAACAGTTTTTTGGCCATTAGTATAAATGTAATCAGTTCCATGTATTGTTCCATAAGGCTCGTTAAGTGAAGCATTTAAAGTTATACTTCCCTGGAAAGATCCTAAAACAATATTATCTATATCGCCATAAAGCTTGGTTACTTTACTTCTGTTTCGTGTCCAGTTAATATTAATATCCCATGAAAAGTCAGGTGTTTTAATTGGAGTGCCATAAACTGACAACTCAAATCCTTTATTTTGAACAGTTCCTGAATTTACATATTTTCTGGAATAACCTGTAGCAGTAGATACTGTTAGTGGAAGAATTTGATCTACGGTCTGTGCTTTATAGTATGTTGCATCAAAGCCCAACCTGGTTTTGAAAAAAGCCATTTCCAATCCTACTTCAAAACTTTTGGTCCGTTCAGGTTTCAGATTTGGGTTATTTTTATAACCGTTAACAGAAAATAACGCATTACCATTAAAAGAAGTTACTTCCTGCCCAGAATTATCATCAATGTCACTTACGTAATAATCATTGACAGTATATAAAGGAGCATCGCCGCCTACCTCGGCATAATTGGCTCTTAATTTACCATAGCTTAACCATGTAGGTTTTATTAACTGAGAGAATACAAAGCCGGCGGAAACAGAAGGATAATAGTAAACATTATTTGCTTCAGGTAATGTAGAGGAACGATCTCTACGAATAGTAGCATCTAAAGTATAAGTGTTTTTATAAGAAAAAGTTCCACCTGCAAATACGCCTTCAACTCTTTTTCTTCCTTCAAATTCAAGCGGCGGAGCCGGAGCATTAATGGAATTAGCTATAGTATAAAGTTTAGGTACACCTAACCCACCATTCGTATTTGCGTCAATATTTGATCTATACTGTGTTCGTGTATTAGATCCTAGAAGCGCTTTAATATTTATATCACTAGTAATGTTCCAATCAGCATTAGCTATCAAATCATAATTTATCTCATTATAATTTTGATTGTATCTCCTGTAGAAAGGAACACCAACACTGGTTACAGCTTTTCTTTCCTGTTCTAATTCAGAATAGCTGTCAAGGGATACTCTTCCTAAGATATTCAACCAACTTACAGGTTTGTAATTGAGATAAACATTTCCAAAATACCTGTCACGGCTGTCTGATTCATAGCTTTCATACCGTGTAAAATAAGGATTATCCCAGAATTCAGGTTGAAGTTCACCACTGGGGCCGTAGTGCTGATTCCAAGTTACGTTTTGTCGATTTCTAAAATAGGCATCTTTTAGTTCCTTTAAATCTACATTCACCTCCCACCATTGACGAAAATTTGTCATAAGATTTAAGGCGTTGGCACCATCGTATCCTGTTCCAAAACGCCCCAGACCATTAATTCTTGAGTAATTTGCTGATCCACCTGCAGTTAAATTATCCGTAATATTATAAGTAGCAGACACATTAAGTAAATCTTTGTTTATACTACTATTTGGTAGTACACCTTTTTCATTATTCCGGGTATATCCGAGTGCAAATGTACTTCTATCGTTCCCAGACTGAAGAAAAACACTGTTATTCAGAGACACTGGCTTTATAAAGAAAGTGGAAGGATCGTTCGCTGCAGCTACCCAAGGCGTAGCTTTTTTATAATTTGGAGAAGTTGGGTCAAATGAATGCCATTGGTAAACCATTAAGTTCGGATTAAAAGCAGTACCCCAGGAAGCATCATCATAAGTTGGGGCTATTTTGTCAGGAACTCCATCACCATTCACATCAGCCTCGTCAAAATAAGAGCCGTAACCTGCACCGTATTTTTTTTGATACTTAGGAAAAGTATTTCTTAAAATAGAATTTACGGTTACACCGGAATTTATAATAATTCCCAAACCTCTTTTGCCTTTCTTAGTTGTAATTAATATTACTCCATTACTTCCTCTCGATCCATAAAGAGCACTTGCAGCAGCTCCTTTCAAGACAGTTATATTGTCAATATCGTCAGGATTAATATCCGCAGCAGCATTGCCGTAGTCGTATCCTCCACGCCCGGTTGTCTGGTCAAGAGTATTATTATTACCATTATCAAAAGGAACCCCATCGACAACAAATAAGGCCTGGTTACTACCTGTAAGAGACTTTGATCCTCTTAACAAGACGTTTGTAGAACCTCCCATAGTATTAGGCTGCCTTATTTCCAAACCAGATACCTTTCCAGATAGATTTTGAACAAAATTAGAAGTTCTTGTTTTGCTGACATCTTCGCCTGTGACTGTTTGGGCAGCATAAGGAACCTGGTTACGGGTTCTTCTGATACCTAAGGCAGTAACCACCACCTCTGAAAGATTTTCACTTTGTCTTGTCAATGAAACTGAAATAGAAGAACCTGCGGGAACCCTTACTTCTTTAGAAGGTATACCTACCGCAGAAATTACCAGTACATCACCGGTTTTTGCATTAATAGTGAAATCTCCACTTGCATTAGCAGAAGCTCCGGTATTAGTACCTTTAATAAGGACAGATGCTCCACTTACAGGTTGCCCTGATTCATCTAAAACTCTTCCTGCAATTTGCCGGGTTTGTGCGATTCCCAGCATAACTACAAGCATGAGCATTGTAAAAAGTGATAAAAATTTTCTCATGTGCATATAAATTTTTCTCTAATAAAATCGTAAAACTACGTGAATTGAAACAAAAAGTTAAAAAAAACCTTTAAAAAAGTTATTTTTAGATTAACGGTAAATAACGCAGACAGATGGAAAGCTGAAAATGCTGCTTTGATTAAAAAAAAATTAAAAAAAGCAATTTGAATAGACATTATTTATTAAAAATCGTACAACACCTGGATTTTTACTTCACTTCTTTTATTTCCTCGTATTTGATTCAGGCTCGCCCCAATCAAACTTTTATTTGTATAAATTGTCTGGGCCCATCTGAACCAAATTGCCATTTTTTTACTAAAATCATAATTTACGTTTAGATAATAACGGAGACCTTGTCCTGTAAACTGAGGTATGGAATAGCTGTATAAAACATCACTTTCAAAAGCATACAGACCGCTTTCTGAACTATCCGTTTTGAAATACTGCAACCTTCCGTTTAATGACAGAGGTTTGTTGAAAGGTTTATACACCGCTTCAAAATAACTTAACAGCCCGTGTTCCATTCTGTCTTTTTGCTGGGTATCAAACCATAATAGTTCAATTCTTTCGCGTAGTGTTACTGCTTTAGTTATAGCATTAGAAGATTGAATGCGCCAATTTATTCGGGGCACGGTATATACAGGTATTGTTGGAAGATCTGACCGTGAAACATTAATAGCTTTATTTTCATTTCGTAAGCGGCTATATAACTCAAACTGTTTATTAGGTTTATAAGTTAGCTGCAACAAATATTCAGTGCCGTTGCTGGGTGCATCTACCCGGTAGCGCAACCAGGGAAAGCTGAAGATATCAGCATAGGCATCTATTTTTAAAAAAGTAACTGGCTTAATGCTTATTCCTGTAAACAGCCCTTTCTCATTTGTAGGCAAAGTGCTTTCAGTAAACGCATTACCGTTTAGAGCCTGGTAAGTTTTTTCTATGTTTCTATATAAAACTGAGGCATCAACCTTTGGGTCAAGACTCGCTATGATACCACCGATAAAAGCTTTTGATTTTCTTTTATCCATTGCCGCTTCCCCAAAAAAATGAAAATTGCGAAAAGTATAGCTATAGTCCAGACTATAATTGTACCACTCCTTTCCCTGTATAGCATACTGATTATAAGGTTGAACATCACGAATCAAAGGAATCGAAAATTTAAAGGCAATAACATTTAAGCCAACATGAAAACTATTTTTATTGTAAGAAACATTGCCTCCTAAAGAAGCTTGTGTCACTATATTTTTCTTTGCATTTTCATTAGGAGTACGATGATATCCTGAAGTTGCTATTGATGAAACAAAATCCCTATTCATTTGTGAGGTATCGTCATTAAAAGTTGCATCAAGTTTACGAACAGATGCAAAAGCAGTTACACTGGTGTTTTTGCCGCCTGCTGTTATACCTGCACCACGCATAAAATTGTATTCTCCTGCCGAATTGTAGGGTCGTAAAATATCTGCCTGCCTTTTAATCGCCGTTATATCTGCACTTTTCTTAAAAGCAAGGCTTTGCCACTGTATTAGCCCCTGTCCGAGGTTTACTGCAAAATCTCCCAGGGCGAGCATTTTTACAGCGCCTAATTTTCTTGCAAACAAATGGAACGAATAGAAATCAAAACCATATTTCTGTTTTCCCTTAAAAAATGCTTCACCTGCATCTTTATCTCCTGTTAGGCCGAATTGCAAAAGATTGCGATATACATATTTATACCTGAAAAAAAGTCGTTGAGCACTTCCCATGTATCGGTTTGAGACAGTATCATTTCGTGTAAATCCATCGCTTTTTTCTAATAGTTGTTGTGCCCTGAAAAGAAAGGAATGCTGCCCTGCTACCAGTCGGTCTTTAATATCTGCAGAAAAAGCTACTGCATTGCCCACCCGTATATCCGGTAAAATCTGTTGTATAGTCTCCAGGTCCAATAAGGGCACAGCTTGTAATTCATAAATACTAATAAAATTTCCCAGTAATCTTCTGTATCTTAACAAACTTTGAATTTGCAAATCAGAAAGGATTCTTAAGTCACGCAGTTCATTTTCCTGCGCGGTATTTATGTTGATAGGATTTCGATGAAGTTGAACCAATTGCTGCAGGTAACTATCATCTTCTGTTTCGGCTTCCTGCTGTTCGGTAATATTTTCCAATTGCTGCTCTGCAATACTTCCGGGTTGAGTTGGGCCTTCCTCTTGTGAATAAGCATAAGAGCTCCAAAAAGCAATTAATAATATTACTGCTTTTTTCCTCAAATTTTATCTTCTTTCTTTAATTTAAACAACAGTAGCAATCCGGGAGTGAAGCCAAGCTGGGGATGATAAGAAGCGCTTACATCAATTCTTGCAAAACTCAATTGTAAGCCAACAGCAGCATAACTATTACTGGTGAGGGTTGAGACGCCGGTTCTTATAAAGATATTTTTTTGAAAGTTGTATTGAAAGCCTGCATTTATACTTACCGGCTGATTTTGCTGTTTTACGACTTCTGCACTTACAAACGTCGTTTCAGAAACTTCATACCCGATACCCAAGCGATAAACAGATGCTAATTGCTCCCTGGTATTTTTGCCTAATTTACTACTGGCAGGATTGTATGTGTGAAGACCAGCATGCAGCTTATCAGTTAAATGAAAAATCAAACCGGCTTCAAAATTTATTGCAGTTGCACTGCCATAACCGGGAATTCGAAGAGAATAATAATTAAACTTTGTACCAATATCTATGTTTCTGGTAACTTTTCTACCGTATAGAATACCTAATTCATTTTCGTTAAATTCTGCAGAGCCAAAATAATCTGCTTCAAAACCAAACACACCTGATGATGCCGGAATGGCGACAACAGCAGCATAATTACTTAATTCTTCAAGTAAAAATCTTTTTTCGCCATACACAGCAAACCCAGCCGTTTTTAGTTGTGCCAATGAAGCCTGGTTAGAAGTAGCTGAAAAAATATCAGAAAAGTTTTTGCTGTAGGCGCCGAGTGCACCATACTGTACCGACAGAGGTTGTTTAATCACCTGCGCGTTCGCAGTACTTATCGCAACCATGGTAATTAACAGGTTGAGCAATTTCAATCGGCTAGCATTAAGATTGGAAAGTAGCAATAAGAAATTAATCAGTCAAAAATTTTATTAGTAATTCCAATAGTTATCCTTCAGTAATTTAAATCCGAGGCAATATCTTTGGCAAATGTTACTACTTGATGGAAAAATTGCTTCGCAATCAGTTAAACAAAATTTGACAGAAGCGACTAAAAAATTATTGGAACAAGGAAAAAGAGCGCCCCATCTTGCCGCTATATTAACCGGAAATAATGGAGCAAGTGAAACTTATGTCGCAAGTAAAGTAAAAACTTGCAGCGAAATAGGATATAAGTCCACACTTATACGCCTGGAAGAAACTGTTGAAGAACAGGAACTGTTGAGAAAAATAATAGAACTGAATAATGATGACTCAGTAGATGGAATTTTAGTTCAACTACCACTGCCAAAACATATCAGCGAAGCAAAAGTTATCAATAGCATTAATCCCGATAAAGATGTTGATGGTTTTCACCCCGTAAGTGTAGGGCGGATGGTTCAAGGGCTTGATACCTTTATTCCCGCAACGCCATACGGCATTATGCTCATGCTTGAGCACTACAACGTGGAAACGAAAGGAAAACATGCGGTTGTAATTGGCCGAAGTAATATTGTTGGCCGCCCTATGAGTATTTTACTTAGCAGCAATCTGCCATATGGAAATTGCACTGTTACTATTTGTCACAGCCACACAGTCAATTTAAAAGAAATAACACTGCAGGCAGATATTATTATAGCCGCGCTTGGAAGGGCCGAATTTGTAAGGGAAGACATGGTAAAAGAAGGCGCCACTGTAATAGACGTAGGCATAACCCGGGTAGATGATGCTAGCGCGGCAAAAGGGTACCGTATAAAAGGTGATGTTGATTTTGCCAATGTTGCTAAAAAAGCATCTGCCATTTCACCTGTTCCTGGAGGGGTGGGACCAATGACAATTGCTGGTCTTATGAAAAACACTATGGACGCTTATATAAGAAGAAATTTATCCATAGAATAAGAAATGCATGTAAACCTTTTGCAATAGAAGTAAGCTTACTTTTAATTTTAGATAACTACAGCTATTGCATCGGTTTTACCATTTACCTGTTTTCAAGGAATCGGGCAAATAATTCCTGAATTGAAATTTTGTTTCAGCTTGAAAATATTATTTACTAAAATGCGAATGAAGAAACATTTAGTAAATAACCGTATACCCATAACAAACACGAAGGCTTCAACTTGCCTTTTCTTCCTTAGGAAGTTGTAAAGTTTTTATTTCACTGTGTAAGTTTTCTTTT
The DNA here is from genome assembly GCF_000374045.1 of Segetibacter koreensis DSM 18137. Classification (GTDB taxonomy): domain Bacteria; phylum Bacteroidota; class Bacteroidia; order Chitinophagales; family Chitinophagaceae; genus Segetibacter; species Segetibacter koreensis. Next base: position 178,471 of record NZ_KB893381.1, read on the forward strand.
CCAGGCCTATTCCTGTTAATTGTAAAGACTTCCACTCTGAAGGCAGCTTAGTTTTTAATTGCGTAATGCCATCAGTGGTAATTTCTAACCCACCGAACCCGTTAAGCATCGCTTGTATCATACCGCCTGCACCGGTAGAAAAATAAGGATTATTGCCGGTAGCTGTTTCTGCAATAACACCAAAAGGAGGGCGCATATTAGGCGTATAACCGGCCTTAAAAGCCTTATATGCTTTGTCAGGAATTCCTAACCTGGAGTATAAAATAGCGAAAATAGCGTGTGTCATAGCAGGACCTTCACCCACTCGTGGCTCGTAATATTCAAGATCTTTTTTGATAGCTGCCGCATCGGTGATTTCCTTTAAAGGATAGGCAAGCAAATTCACATCTCCCTGTTTAATCTTTTCACCCTTGTATGTCGCGTGCTCTTTAGTAACGCCATCCGGAAACTTAAGAATAGGAATATTGTTAAACACATTCATCCAATCTGAGTCGGGAGTGATGCTTAAAAGTTTAGCTGCATCCGTTGCGTATTTCAGGTTAGCTTTTGCAGCGGCATTGGTATATGCGTTGTTATCTATATTTTCTGCCCACTCATCGGCTGCTACTACATTTTTAATATCATATTTTCCAGGTCCATTTCTTTCTACACGACTGGCCCAAAAGTCAGCAGTTTCTTTTAAAATAGGGTATCCCTTTTCTCTTAGCCATTCTTTGTCTTTTGTTACAACGTAATAGTTCCATGCGGCAATAGCAACGTCGGCAGTTATATGATGTTCAAACGGTCCGGAAAGTGCCCAAACAGGAGTCTCCTCATTACCACTGGCAGCACTTTCCCATGGATACATGGCGCCTCTATACCCATGAGCAAAAGCATTATGCCTGGCGGCCTGCAACCGTTGATACCGGTACTCTATGAGCGACTCTGCTATTTTTGGCTGAAGCAATAACAATGATGGATACATCCATATTTCAGTATCCCAAAACGCATGACCATTGTAACCGAGTCCGCTTAGCCCCATAGGAGATAAACTATAAGCTGTACCTGCACGCGCGAAAGAATACAGGTGGTACAACATGCTGTGTACTTCCCGCTGGGTAGCATCATCACCCTGTATGACAATATCACTTTTCCACAATTCATCCCACGCTTTGTTATGAAATTGTAATAGTCTGTTCCTTCCTTCGAGCGTTGCAAAAAGAGTTAGCCGTTCGGCTTCATTTAAAGGATCATCGTCATGTGCAGAAGTGATGGCAGAGCCAACAACGGCAAAATGATAAGTTTGGCCGGCTTTCAGTTTCTTTCTAAACTTAAGCAAATGCATATTGTTATCCCACATTTCATGGATAACAGAAGGCTCAGAGCCATGTGGCTCATCAAACAAAAAGCTATTGGAAGCAGCCATCAATAGTTTACCTGTCGGACTTTTTGCAGTAGATGTCAGCAACGAAATTCTTACGTGTGGACGGTCAATTTCGTTATAATAATTCTGCACGTCTTTCAGCATATCAGGAGCTTCCATTACACTGGCTGGTGTAATTTCTATATCTTTCTTAGCCGTAATGGTTACATCGACTAAAGCGGTATAAGGCAAGTGCCGCAAAGCATAATGGCTATAACTGACTGTAGCCTTCTCCCCGATACTGAAACTGGTCGTCATGCTTGCGTGTTTCATGTCTAAAACCTGCTGAGCATTTTGCACCTGGCTAAAATTTTCAATTCTTGCACCATCTACATCGAGATACATATTCACGAAATTGAAAGTTTTTAAAATGTTACTTACCCTACCTCGACCATATAAATCAAAAGCGCCATTAAGCACAACATCTTTTACTTTAAAAGGCTCGGGCGATGATACAATGCCTACCATTCCATTCGCTACAGTTTCGCCAAAATAGTTTGATGGATTGATAGCTGAAGCTTTTATAGTCCAGACGTCCTGTGCTATGAGAGATTGTAATACGAGGAATACGAAACACAATAATGACAATCGTCTTAACATTATAAGTAGTTGAAGAATTTAAAAAATAGGAAATAAAGATAGAGACAATCCACTGATAATTACACAAACCATATCGACATAAAAATGTTTAATACTAGTTTAAAGTTGTACTAATATTCTTTGAGTCTGCACCTGCGAACGTTACTTTGCAGACTAGCACATAAAGTTTTTAATATGAACAAAGCGTTAATCGGTTTATCTTTTTTCGTGGTATTAACGTTAATATCCGTTTATATTTTCATTCCCGCTCAACTGCATATTTCTGTAAGTACAGCAATGAATACAAACACTAATGCTTTATTCCGCTATGTATCAGATGAGTCAAAGTGGAACCAATGGTGGCCGCTTGAAACCAATGAAATAAAACTAATTGATGAAGACCATTATAAACATTTTAATGGATATACTTACAGGCTAAAAGAAAAATTGTATAACGCTGTGGGTGTAGAAATAATAAAAAAAAACCAAGTTATTGCCGGTAAAATTATTATTATTCCAATTGCGCAAGATTCTCTTATTGTACAATGGAATAACAATCTTACAACAAGCATAAATCCTTTCATCAGAATTAAGCAGTATCAGCAGGCCTTAAACACAAAAAAAAATATTACTGTCATTCTTCATAGCCTCAAATCTTTTGCTGAAGACAAAGACAAAGTTTATAAATTAAACATTCGTCGTACCACATTAACAGATACACTTTTCGTAGCTGTAAAAACAGTCACAACAGGTTATCCATCAACCGAAGTTATATACCATTTTATTCAAAACCTGCGAACATACATTACTCAACAAAAGGCCAGGGAAATGGATCGTCCGATACTTAATATTACAAAGAGGGACAGTGTACATTATGAAATGATGGTAGCGATTGCTACCAATATCGCTTTAAAGGGAAATGGGAGCATAGCCTTTAAACGGATGATAGCATATAAAGATAAAATTCTTACAGCAGATGTAACAGGAGGGCTGAATAGTATAAAGAAAGCTTATAATGAACTGAACACATATATGAGTGATTATAACCTTACAAGCCCTGTTATTCATTGGGAAACACTTATTACAGACAGATCTAAAGAAACAGACAGTACTAAGTGGATTACGAGAATTTGTATTCCTATTGTTTAATAAAGAATTTTTGCTTTTTAATTTAATTCTCAATTTAATTAATCTGATCTAGAAAAGGTGTAAGGAAATAAGTTTCTACAATTATTAATTTTTTCTTTCAAATTGAATAACCTTAGTACTATCGTTATTTCTGGCAATTACAAATGCCTCCCTTTTTGCAATTGTTATCTTTTTTATATGACGCGATTGTCCCTTTATATTTAATCCATTTAAACTTTCACAAGAAAAGTTATCGTTGCCATGATTAATGAGCAGCGAACCATAGTCTGCATCATATCTTCCCATTTCTACGTTATTTTCATAATAATTTCCGACCAAAAAAATGTCTGGAAGCTTGTCGCCGTTTGCATCCACCACAACTGCATCTTTGTAAGGCGCTAATTGAGCCTGCCAGGGCAATGCTTTCATATCAAAATCAAGCTTACCATTGTTTATAAGAATGGCATTAGAGAAATAATCGGCAGTGTATACTTTAGCTTCGCTCAACTTCGATTCTGAAAAAATATCCTGCAAAGAAGCTTTTGCAAAATCACTCGCGTACAAAAACTTTTTCTTAAGAAATGGCATCTGCTTTTCAAGCTCCCCTTTATTTGCAAAAGGAATTTCTTTTCCATTAAGGTGATATGTTAGTACCTGTTCTTTTGTACCATTATCATCAAAATCGTTGTAATATAATTTAATCGGTTCCTTTTCTGAAGCTTTTAACCTGCTGTTCAATCCAAGATTGCCGGCTATCAGGTCTATGTCTCCATCGCCATCAATATCGCAAGGCATCACAAAATTCCACCAACCTTTTTTGTCTGTTAATACCTTTTTAGTAAAAGTTCCGTTGTTATTCATAAAAGCCACAATACCATCCCATTCCTGTGAAAGTATCAGATCTTTATCGCCGTCTTTGTCAATATCGAACCAAACACCTTGTGTTACAAAACCTGTGTAAGCGAGATCTTTTGCATAGAGAGAAGTAACATCTTTAAACCTGCCTGTTTTGTCATTTTGCAGAAGATAGGATCGAGGGATTTCTCCATACTTCCAGGAGACGGCCCGACCACCTATAAACAAATCCATAAAGCCATCGCCATTAAAGTCGCAAGGCAATACACAAGATGCAGTAATATATAAATGATCAAATGCGTTTGGAGCAAGAGTAAGATTAGCCTTACCATCATTCATGTAAACACGCGGCATTAAATATTTATCCTCACCGTAATATTCATTGCCTCCACTTGCCACTACCAGGTCGACATTACCATCATTATTTACGTCAGTCCAGCAAGCGTCTACATCTTCCCATGTACTGTCATTATCTAACACAGGCGTTTCACATTTTGTGAATTTGCCCTTATTATCCTGAAGAAAAACTGCACTTTTATATAATTTTGAAGATCCTATAAACATATCTTCAAGTCCATCATGATTAATATCTGCTACCGCCAGAGCTGGTCCTTCAGCAGACATCATGTGAGGAATTAAAGGCTCCCTGTCAAATTCTGTAAAAGAATTTTCTACATGCTGATACTTAATATCGATATCGGCAGTTATGTCTTTTACCGGAAAACTCTGAGGTTTATAGTAACCGGTTATTTTTTTATAATCAAAAAGCGGTAAGTCTTTTTGATAACTAATTGTAACAGGAGTTGTATCTTTTGACAGCGTAACGGATTGATAAGTATTGTCGGGCCAAATAAGAAATATTGAATCTATTTTAGTTTTATCGAGCCCGATCTGTAAGGGCACTTCCATACTCGACTGAAAACCGTGAACAGGAAATTTCTCGTACGTTCTAATCCCATTATTTGCAAACACCACAACTTTAGCACCTACTGCATGGGTGTTTTTAGCAGATCCATTTAATTTTATTTCCAGAGAGCTTTTATGCTTTATATTATTGTATTTATTTTCATACAATAAAGCAGGCTCGTCGATATTATTAACTACCACATCCAAATCTCCGTCGTTATCAAAATCTGCACACACCGCACCATTTGAATATGTAGGCTTGTCATTGCCGATTTGAGTCGACAAGTCCTGGAACATCAGCTCTCCATTATTCTTAAAAAATTTATTGGGTAATTTTATTTTAGGAAACTTATCAATCAGAGTAGCGTCGTTTGGATCAATTTTATTATCGGCTAATTTTTGCTGAATTTCCTGGTCTGAGATAAAATTGATATAATCAATGTCATTCATTCTTTTTGGGATTCCGTTTGAAATAAACAAGTCTTTTAAACCGTCATTATCAAAATCCATCCACAAAGGCGACCACGACCAGTCTGTAGCTGCAACCCCCGAATACAAGCCGGTCTCACTGAACATCCCATTTCTACGGTTAAACTGCAAGTTATTTCGCGTATACTGGTAATTATAGCCCTCACGTATTTTAGTATTAAAAATATCATATTCATTCTCCCCCAGCGATCTTTTAAGTATGTATGGATCAGCCGGCAGCATATCTACTGATATAATTTCAGGGTAGCCATCATTCGTCGCATCTGCTGCATCTACTCCCATCGTAAACTTACTTGTATGCATCACCTGGTCATTAATATCCTCCTTAAAAGTCCCATCCTTTTGGTTAATGTACAGGTAATCATTTTCATGAAAGTCATTACCTATATATAAGTCCGGGTATCCATCAAGATTTATATCCGCTACTACTACACCCAATCCATAACTGATAGCAGAGCTGTTTATTTTAGTTTCACGGGTGACATCTGTAAAATGCTTTCCATCATTCCGATACATGCGATCGCCAGATAACTCACTGTATGTTCCGATAAAATCTCTTCTTGGTCTGAATGAGCCATCCTGGTGTACAGAATGGTTTAATAAAAACATATCGAGGTCACCATCCATATCATAATCAAGAAAAGCGGCCTGGGTGCTAAAGCCTGAAAAGTCAAGACCAAATTCATGTGCCTTTTCTGCATAATAAGGCACTCCATTTTTATCAATGCCCTGGCATATCAAAAGCTGGTTGCGACTTTTCAGTATTTCATAATTACCAACACGGCAAATATAAATATCCAATAATCCATCGTTGTTAATGTCAACTACAGAAACGCCGGTGTTCCACCCCTTATCTTTCGGTATTTTTGCCTCTGCAGATACATCTTTAAACTGCAGTTTTCCTATATTGAGGTATAAGGTATTGCTGCCCTGGTTAGATGAAAAAAACAAGTCAATTTTTCCATCATTATTAAAGTCTCCGGCACCTACACCTGCGCCGTTATAAAAATACATGTACTTAAATAAGTTGAAGGAATCGGTTGAAGTCAGATGATTGGTAAAGTTTAAACCTGTTGCTTTATTGTCCAATACTTCAAACAAAGCCGGATCTTCTTTATGCGCATGTGAAGCACATGAATTTAAAATAAATAAAGAAACTATTAAAATTAAAAATCTCACTTTCGGTTCACAATACATCATAAACGCCTGTAATTAAATAGCTGCTTTTTTGTAATTATCACTTTTTTATTTGTATACCGGCAGTTGTTTTTCAAATCATCATTGTTGTGTCACTCACTTGTACATTTCTTTTTTCATGGCAGCTCTTTGCTTCCTTTAATAATTTGCAAAGGATTCTAACTGGACTTTTTTATAACAGTTTAACCTTAATAATATAAGCAGTTGTAATGCAATGATTTAATTGTTTATCCTGTACATCATTGGGTAATCATTATTTCTTAAAAAAAGCAAATAATTTCTACTTTTCTCTTTTAATTCTTTTATATCTCTCACTTCACCCTCTACTTTTAAGCCAGACCGCTTTTCGCCCATCCATGTAAAACCGCCTCTACCATTATTAATGAAAACATCACCAAAACTTGCATCCAGCCTTTCTAATTGAGGAAGAAAACCCGAATTGTTACCCCCGGTGATCAAATCAACATAACCATCCCCGTTCACATCCCTGCAATATATAGCATTTACCGAGGAAAGCTGGGCTCGAAAAGGTAATTTCTGAACTGTGAAATTTCCATTGCCATTATTTATTGCGACACATGAACTTGTATAATTAAAGGTTTTAACAACTGCCTTGCTTAAAACTTTGGATGGAAACAATTGCTGTATCGATTTTTGTGCATAATCCTGGTTTTTAAGATTTTCCTTTTTTATTCCAGGCACTTGTTCCTGCAAATCATTTTTTAAGAAAACGGGCTTATCGTTTCCCTCCACCGTTCGTGTAAGTATTTTATCGGCATCTCCGTTACCGTCCACGTCTGCAATCCACAATTTTACCGGATTTTTTTCGTCAGGATGCAGGTAAAAATTTTCTCCGATATTTCCCAAAATTAAATCTGCTTTACCATCTCGGTTTATGTCGGCAGCAGCTACTGATTGCCACCAACCAAACATTCCAGATAGATTCGTCTTAACCTCTATAAAATGATCTCCATTGTACGAAAATATTTTTGGAGCCATCCATTCACCGGTAATTACCAGTTCTTTATCACTGTTGCCTACAACATCTACCCAAAGCGCACCTGTCACCATACCTATCGAAGTAATATCAGGGTTTTTTGTTTCAGCCATATCTTTAAAATGGCCGTTGCCGTCATTTACATAAATATAACTGGTTGGACTTACGCCATAGTCTCGTGGAGAGCTTCTGCCACCAACGAATAAATCAAGGTCACCGTCATGATCAAAATCATTTGCTGCTGCCACTGCTGTATTCATGCCATTGGTCGGAAATGCAGAAGCATCTAAGGAGAAATTTCCTTTTCCATCATTTTTGAATAACCTGTTTTCCATTTGCCTTGAGTGAGGAGGATTATTATTTCCGCCGGGGCCTATAAACAGATCAAGATCGCCATCTTTATCTGCATCGAAGAAAAGAACTGCCTCATCTTCAAAGTCTGAAAATTGCTGAAAGATTTTTTCATCTCTTTTTTCAAAACCTGAATTATTTTGAATATACAATTGTCCGGCATGTCCTTTTGTTCCGCCAATAAATACGTCCGTTAATCTGTCGTTATTCACATCTCCTGTAGCTGCCTTCGGACCTTCTCTTGACAGCATTTCAGGAATATTTCTTTCATAATAAAAATCTACATAATCATCTTCCTGGTGTTTTTCGAAAGTATTTTTTACTGAGTCAAACAATGTTGACGTCACAGTCATAACAGACGATAACCCAGTGTCAGGCAGTGCAACGCCCGAAGCGTTTTTATGAATATCATACACGGAATCAACCGATGGGTGTATGAAACGAGTGCGGGTAAGATCGGGCCAGGTAATAACCATTGAATCAACTTCTTTCAATTGACCCAAACCTATTACCTGCTTATAATCCACAGAAGACTGAAAACCCCGGCTGGGAAACATTTCCCGGCAAAAAAGCTCACCGCCTTTGTATATTTTTATTTTACTGCCAATGGCAAATTTATTGTTCGCATCACCCTTTAGCTGCACCGCTATATAATGGTTTTTGTTCTGCTCTCGGGCATTGTTTTTATACACAAACGCCGGTTGATTTTCGTTGTTGATAATAAGATCGAGATCGCCATCATTGTCAAGGTCTGCGTAGGCAGCCCCATTTGAAAAAGAGGGTTGTGTAAAACCCCATTCTTTTCCTTCATCTGAAAATTTTAGATTGCCGTTGTTTCTAAACGCTTTGTTTAGCATAGGGGTAACCGGAATATGTTTCAAGACTTCATCCACATTGTCTTTTTTACCTGTCAGCACCATTTTTTGAATGACATCATTGGCAAAAAAATTCATAAAATCAAGATCAGTTACATCTTTGTTTACACCATTACAAACATAAATGTCATTTAAACCGTCATTATCAGCATCAAAAATAAGAGCGCCCCAACTCCAGTCAGTTGCATCTACCCCGCTGTAATTGGCAATCTCAGAAAATGTACCATTGCCATTATTTAACTGCAGGCAATTTTTCATAAACTGGTGATAAAAACCCAACTGCAGCTTTTTATTATAAACATCAATATTGTCAAAAGCGCCTAGTGTTTTTAAACGATAATCATCCCCGGGCAACATATCGGTAGTAAATATTTCAGGCGAACCATCATTATTTATATCTGCCACATCTGCCCCCATAGAAGAAAAACTGGTATGCTTTATACATTCCTCAAATTGGTCTTTAAAGGTGCCGTCTTTTTGATTCAGGTATAAATAATCGCGCTCGTAAGAGTCGTTTGAAACATAAACATCAGGATAGCCATCGTTATTTACATCACCTACAGAAACGCCGAGACCAAAGCTCATGAGCGTGCCATGAATACCTGCTTCTTTTGTTACTTCCTTATAATGCCCGTTATCATTGCGGTATAAATGATCGCCTCCATCCTTTACAAAATCTGCAACGGGCCAATCTTTTGCAGGCAGATCGCGCCTATTGGCAAACCCCAATGTATTGATGGGCATTGGGCTATTTGCGATAATAAAACAATCGAGATCACCATCAAGATCATAATCGAAGAACGAAGCCTGCGTAGAATATGATGAAATATCTAAACCATATTTTTTTGCAGATTCAGTGAAGGTGACCGATCCTTTTGACGCTGGCTGTCCATTATTTATATATAATTTGTTTCTCCTGTTTCCACTTGTCATATGGCCCGAATTACAAACATAAATATCTAACAGACCATCATTATTTATATCTGCCATAACCACCCCAGTACTCCACATGCTGTCTTGCCTAAACCCCGCCTTCTCTGTAATATCTTCAAACTTAAAGTTTCCTTTATTAATATATAACTTGTTTTCTCCCATATTTGAGGTGAGAAAAACATCAGAAAGGCCATCGTTATTAATATCACCTATGGCTACGCCGCCTCCATTATAATAATTGCGAAAAACAAAGGTGTTTTCTATTTTTCCATCAATAACGTCGTTTCTGAAGTTAATGCCAGTATCTTTCATCAACTCATATAAGGGCTGTTCAGATTTTTTACAAGAGAGATTAAAAAAAATACAACAGATAAAAAAATAGATTTTAAGCTTCCACATATTAATTTAAATGCATTGTTTATTTCACTTTCACCACTATGTCATGCCGTGGCAGTCGGATCCTTTGAAACTTGGTGAATAAATTTGACACACAACTGCTTCCTTCCACCGGCTTGTTATGAGCTGAAGTGTTTTGAGCATTGTCAGTTTTAATGAAAACAAAGGAGATTAATAATAACATTTTTTTGAAAAGCGTTCCTTTTATAAATTTTCATCGCTCGGTTATTAGTATTATAAGATTGATAGGTAATGCCGATCGCTGCTTATCACAAATTGCATTTACACAAAAATGAATATGAAAGTTGAACGAAATGTACCATTATAACGAACACTCCAAGGTATCTTTATCGGTCTGTCGTAAACTTAGTACTAAAGAAAAAATTGTAATTGTGGCTAGTCCCTGTTTCTCTACTTGAAAATATCGCTGCTAAGATGTTTGAAAGCTTCCATAGCGCCCATGTATTCACACGTCCGTGCTCCTGCTTTGTTAGAATTGTATATAATTTCTTTCCAATCTTCTACAGACAAAGAGAGAATTGCTTTTAAATTTTTATCACTTAACTGATACAATACAGCTCCTACAAAAGCGTCACCCGCGCCTGTTGTATCTACCGGTTTTACAGGTATGCTTGTTATGATTTGTGTAGTATTGTTTATGCCCAGCATTGTACCGTCTTTTCCAAGAGTAATGGCAAAGATGGCTTTTGTTTTTTGCATTAAGGTATGGGCTGCCTCTTCTATGGTAACATTACCCGTTATCATCAACGCCTCTTCGTCACTTAATTTAAAAAAGTGACAGCTTTTTATAAAGTTCCATGACTGGTCAATAAAATGTTGTGTATTGTTTTTAAATAACAAATGCCGGTAGTTCGGATCGAAACTAATAAAGACCTCCTGCAACAAACATTTTTGCAATAGTCCTTGGTATGCGGACTGCAAAGGGCCGGGTAAAAAAGCCGTTGCTGAGCCAAAATGTGCAATAGAGAATAAATTCAAATCTATACCGTCTATCTCCTGCCTGTCTAATTCTCCATCCGCACCCCTGTTGAAATAAAAATCCCGTTCACCATTTTCCATTAGGGAGACAAAAGCCAGGGTAGTAAAGTAACGCTCGTCTTTCAGCATGCAAAGAGTACCTACGCCAAAAGATTGCATCACATTTATGAGATAATTACCGAAGGGATCTGCACCTACTTTTGCTGCCAGTTCTACCTTGCCACCTAATGCGGCGATAGCGGCAGCCACATTTGCAGGCGCACCTCCTGCTTTTTTTAAAAAAGACTGTCCTTCAGTTAATGATTTGCCAATATCAGTACAAATCATATCAATTAAGGCTTCACCGACACAAAGTATTTTCATAATTTCGGTTGTTATTAAAGGTAATGAGAGGCTAACTCAAAAGTAATGTCTCATCTTTTATTTAACGGATTTTATTCTAAAAGAAACTTTTAAGCTAAAGAAATTTTCTTAGAACTACGATTTTTTTATCGTTATTTAAATTTTACAGTAATCTTTTTAAGAATAGAAGGTTAGTGTTGTGATAGCATTTAACTTATGAGCTATGAAAAAAAGGTTAATTAGTTTATTTTTATTGGTGGTGTTAACGTTAATATCAATTTATTTATTTATTCCGACTCGACTTGAAATATCAACTGTAACTGTAATGAAGGCAAACACAAATGCATTATTCAGGTATCTGTCTGACGAGAACAAATGGGAAAAATGGTGGCCTGTTGACCGCGAAGAAGAGTCGATAAATGCAAACGCTCCTCCCAGGTTAAATAATTACACTTATCGGGTATCCAAAAAATTATACAATGCTGTAGAAATAGAGACAATACAAAAGAATCAACTTGTACCTGGTAAAATTATAATACTACCCATTACTGAGGACTCTCTTATTGTACAATGGAAAAGTTCTATCACCACGAGCCTTAATCCCTTTACCCGAATCGAGGAATATCGTGATGCGGTAAATGTCAAAAAAAATATGACGGTAATTCTTAACCATTTACAATCTTTTATTGAAGACAACGAAAGAGTATATAAATTTCATATCCGCCATACTACATTAAAAGATACAGCTTTGGTAGCTATTAAGGTGCTTACAACAAGTTATCCTTCAATACCTTTTATATATCAACACATCAAAGAATTACGGACCTACATAAGTTCCCAAAAAGCCAGGGAAGTAGATTATCCGAGACTAAATATTACAAAGAAGGATAGCTCACATTATGAAGTGATGGTTGCAATTCCTACAAATATTCCCTTACCGGGAGAGGGGAATATCTCGTTTAAACGATTGCTGATATATAAAGATAAAACCCTTACAGCCGATGTAACAGGAGGTCCGGAAAATATAAAAAAGGCATTCGATGAATTGAGCACCTATATGAGTGATTATAACCTTTCTAGCCCGGTTATTCCCTGGGAAACACTAATAACAGACAGGTCAAAAGAAACGGATAGTACGAAGTGGATTACAAAAATTTTCATTCTTATCGCATAATACAATATTGGGCCTTACTCAATTTCTTACTATCTGCTTACTAGTAAAAAACTATTGCTATTCCAAATTTGTTACCTAGATCAATATCTAATACAATTTTTATATTCTAAATAAGTTGAGAAAACAGACATGTAGAAATAAGAGTAAATTTTAAACAAGTAAATTAAACTATCAAACAGAGTGGCTGTTTTATTAATAAAAAAGACCAGCGAACTGGTCTTTTTTATCTTATAATTCAAGATGCTTGAAATTAATATCCTGCATTTTGTTTTAAATTAGGATTAGCCGCTAAAGCCGAAGAAGGTATTGGGAAAACCAGATTACGGGCATCACTTGCTGGTTTATAAGCCCATGCTTTAGTAAATACTCCGAAACGAATTAAATCTGTTCTTCTTACCCCTTCCCAATATAGCTCGCGTCCTCTTTCTGCCAATAAGGTATTAGGGTCATAAACATTAGCTGTATTAACGAGTGGCATAGCTGTTAACGGAGTGGCGGAGCGCGCAACCCTAAGTGCATTAACCAGAGCCAGGGCGCCAGCGTTATCAGGTGCAGAAGCCCGCATCTTTGCTTCAGCAACCATTAACACCACATCAGGATATCTAAATAGCATCAACCAGTTTCCTGCTTTATTATCCCCATAATTTGCTCCATTGTTAGAATAATCAGGTGGATATTTGACAGCCCGAATACCTGTAATTTCCAGGTTATTCCCTGTTTCCTTCAAGTCTGCGGCAACAGTTGGAGTGTAACTTAAAGGATTGCCTTTCCTGTCTTTTAAAGGCTCAGTCAAACCTGCATCTAAATATTGTTGTCCCAATAAAAGGCCGGGCCTGAGGCCGGATATATCTGTCGCGCCTTTATAAAATCTACCGCCTATCCTTTGATCTAATGAACTGTCTGCAAGCGTTTGCTTGGCAGTAGAAGAAACGGCAAATGAATTGTAAAATTCTGCTACAGTTGCAAAACCATTCCAGCCGCCTATTTTTCCCGGAAGACCTTGATTGTAGTGTAATGTTGGCCACCACCTGTTATGAATACCTGAATTATTAACCGAAACGCCCGAGAAGTTCCTATAAGTAAAGATGCCTTCTTTAGATTTTAGTCCGTTATCGGCACTGAAATTATCAAAATAATTAGGAGTGTACGTGTATTTTCCGCTGTTAATAATTTCATTTCCTAAAGAAATTACTTTCTGCATATCTGCATTATCAAAAGTGGGAGCTGCGCGGTTATTAAAAGCACCCCTGTTTAAATAGCATTTCATCAGCAACGTTTTCGCTGCATCCGGATTTGCCTGATAGCTTGCGTTGGAAGCACTTAGCTTAGGTAATATTTCGGTTAATTCGCTGATTATAAAACTAACTGCGGAGTCTCCCGTATAAACTTTTGGCGCATTAAGGAGGTTTTCGTTAGGTTGACGAATAGGAAACTGGCCATACAAATCCAACAGTTGATAAAGAGCTAATGCTCTTATAAATCTTGCTTCTGCAGCCTGCTCCTCTGTTGGCGTAAAGCTTAATACGTTTGTCGCATCAAAACTCATTTTATTAAGAGCATTAAATTGTTCTATAATAGTATTAACACCATCTACAGCCCAGTTGTGTTGGTGTAACGCCCTGAATTTTCCATTATCATCCCAATCGCCTCCACGGGTGGGAACAAGAGATTCGTCAGCCGTTACCTCTTCCAAGGTCGAGATAGCACCCAAGTCAGAAAAAGGAACTCCAATATCTGTATATGCCGTTTGTAATAACAATGAAGTGCCATTAGTACCTAATGCATTCCTTGCCTGCTCGTTAGTAAGTGCGCTATTTAGCTTCTGATCTAGTTTTGTACAACTGAAAGTAGTAACGGTGAGCAAGAAAATAAGTAAGGCAGAGATATATTTATATGTATTCATAAAGCAAATTTTATTTTAATTTTTTACAAGCCGAGATTAAAGCCAAAAGATATTGTCCTTGGAGTAGGATAAGGCAGATATTCCATATTCCTGGAAGGATAAGCGTTACTACTCTTATCAACATTTACTTCAGGGTCAAACCCGGTAAACTTTGTTATTACAAACAAATTAGTACCGCTAACAAAAGCATTTAAATTCTTAATGTAACGACCGACATCTCCAACTGCATAGGTTAAAGAAACATTTCGCATTTTAAAGAAATTCCCACTTTCAAGATATCTTGTTGATGCGGCAACCCCCGATTTAACACTTTCGGCACTACTTACATTAGCCGCCGCAATATTCTGCCCTTTCGCAATCTGGCTTATGTTAGTAATCGTATTAAAAGTATTGTTGTATATTAAGTATTTGAAGGCGCCGCTGCCGTTGATGGTTAATGAAAGTTTATTGTATCGAAGCGTATTGCTAAAACCAACTATATAGCGAGGGTTTGGGTCTCCTGCATACACGGGATTATCGTCAATAATCTGCTGACCACTCTGATCAAAACCATTAAACTTCTTCAGGTAATATTCGTTCACCGGATAATTATTTGCAATGATTTGGGCTAATGCACCTGAAACACCATTACCGTCAACTCGTCCGGTTGCAATAGGAGCCTGGGCAAAATTCTTCAACAAATTCTTATTGTAAGCTATATTAAAGCCGGCATCCCATCCAAATTTCTTATGCGAAACAATCGCTGCACCAATCGAAAATTCCACACCCTGGTTAACAAGGTTAGCAGGCAAATTGATAAAGAAAATAGAAGCCGGAGCTGGCTGAATGGCTGTACTTTGAAAAAGAAGATCGGTTGTATTTTTATAATAATAGTCAATAGAACCTGTTATCCTATTTTTTAATAAGCCGTAATCTAAGCCAATATTATAAGAAGTGGTCTTTTCCCATTTTAAATCAGGATTAGCAACATTGCTTTGTCCAATGCTGTTATAACCTCCCGAAGTAAATTGTTCAAGTGAAGCTCCTGCCGGAAACTCCTGGTTACCTGTGATACCCCAGGAACCGCGCAGTCCCAAATTACTTATTGTCGTATTACCCTTCAAAAATCCTTCATTGCTTATCAGCCATTTTGCACCTACGGAAGGAAAGTAACCGTATTTGTTGTTTTTACCAAATTTATTAGAACCATCAGCCCTCATTGTAACTGTTAATATATACGTACTTAATAAGCTTAAATTAACCCTTCCGAAATACGACTGAATTTCAGTAGTAGGATCTACTGTCGTTCTTAAAGGATTTTGGGTCCTCGCGTTTTGCAAAAAATCAGTATAAAGTATAGGAATCCTGTTTGCCTGATCTAGGTTTGTATTAAATCCGGTTGCAGATACAATCGAATTTGAGTAAGCGGTCTTCCAATATTCATAGCCTGCCACAGCATTTAACGTTAAATTGCTGGTCAGGTCCGCATTATAATTTAAAGTGTGGGTGAATGTTTGAGAAGTTAAAGTTGCGTGGGATATAGCTCCTATTCCTGTACCTGAAATGTCCTGGATCGATTCTAGCCATCCTCCTATGTTTGAGTTTCTTACGCCGGCGCCATGGTTAATTGCATATAAAAATTTGTACTCAAGAGCTTTTGTTATTTTAACTCCTGCAGAAATATTTGCTAAAAAAACGTTTACATCCGCCACATCATCCACACCATCGATTACAGCAACAGGGTTAGGAATTGAATTAGCGGTCAAATTGTACATCCCATTACTGGCATAAAACGGCGCAGTAGGATTCCAGTTTAGGGTATAGCTCATTAAATTACCCGCAGCACCAGCAGTATTGCTTATAAGACCCATATGCTCTGTGGTATGTCCGGCTATCACACCAAAATCAATGGACAAGCGTTTATCAATAAATTTATAGCCACCTGAGAAATTACCCAGGTATTTGTCTAAAGAGGTCTTTTTAATAAAGCCAGGTGTTCTGGAACCTAAAAATGAGGCACGGAACTTTCCGGTTTCATTTCCACCACTTACTGCAAGATTATAATTTTGTGTCAATGTGTTTTGTGTAATTGCTTTCAACGCATCTACAGATCCGCCGTGATCATATGAGGTAGAAAACGTATCTAAAGTATATTTATGGAGCGCAGATCTATACTCATCTGCATTAAGAAGTTTGTACTTTTTCATATATCCGGCAAACACTCCGACGCTCGCACCAAATTCCAGCTTTGTTCCAGATGACGTACCTCTTTTTGTAGTGATAACAATAATACCATTAGCACCTCTCGAACCATAAATTGCAGTTGAAGACGCATCTTTAAGTACATCGATTTGGGCAATATCAGCGGGATTAATATAGAGCAAAGGATTTGACTCTGGTGTAGGACCAAAACCTCCTGAACCAAAATCGAGGCTGGGTCGGGCGGTTCTTCCGTCCAAAGGCACGCCATCTATAACATATAAAGGATTATTATTAGCTCTTATGGAATTATTACCCCTTATTTTAACGGTAGTAGCAGCACCTGGCTGGCCACTATTTGTAGTAATATCCAAGCCGGGAACCTTGCCTTGTAGCAATTGATCAGGCGATGCAATAACGCCCTGGTTGAAATCCTTTGCTTTTACAGAAGTCAACGCCCCCGTTGCATCTTTTTTACGAACCGATCCATAACCGATAACAACCACTTCATTAAGATTTTGAGAAGAAGCAGCCATAGCAACAGTTACATTGTTAGAAGCAGGAATGTCAACGGTTTGATCTGTATACCCAACATACGTGACTTTTAGCTGGGTAGCTCCTTCCGGCACGTTAATAGTGAAAGCGCCATCGGCTTTTGTTTTTACACTTACTGGTTTTCCTACAACAGACACCGTTGCATCTACAAGAGGAGCGTTGTCTTTATTATCTGCTACCTTTCCGGTTACTGTTCTTGCCTGGCTAAACAATAATGAGGGGATAGATAATAGCGTAATAAAACACAAAAAGAGCAGAACTTTTTTCATAAACAGCAGTTATTAAAATTGTTTAATAAATATATACAGATAGATCTACATTTTGTTGCATTAACAATTAGTTTTTTTAAGCTTTCTTTTCAAGAAAAGCCACTTTATAAATTGTCGTCAGCAGACGCCTATATATATCAATCATTAATAATAGAAACAAAAGTTTATTTCAACTAATATTTCCGATTCATTCAAGACTTATAATTTCCTCATTGTGCTGCTTTTAAATAAAAATATTGAATAAAATATTTTTCCTGTTATTGCCACCTCTGCTTTTTATACAATTATTTGCCTTAAAACCTGTTTTATATCTTTTCACATAGTCGGATAAAATGACTTAGGGAAATTCTGGAGGCACACTTTGCCCTGTAAAGTAATAAACCCCTATCTTCATATTAATCTAATTATATGAAAAACATTTGCACTTCCCAAATACTGCAAAAAGCTGATAACTGCTTTTATATTACATTGGATTCTCGGCTAAATATTGTAAGCTGCAACAAGAAATTTCAAAATATCCTGGATCACAACGGTCAGGAGAAAACCTTTCTAAACATTTTTAGTATAGCTGATCAGGAACGTTGGAAGAACATTTTTGAAAAAGCTGAACAAACAAGTCACAATCTTCATACTGCAATAATTCCTTTACAAACGGGGAAAGATATTTTAGATCTAAATTGGAACGTGTGTGTATTGGATAATGACAAGGAGGTAGTGGAGAGATTTGAAATTTTAGGTGTACCGTCGTTCAGCAAGAAGGAAGAGGAAAACAGGACCATTCGCACTACACTCGGTTTAAGGGAAACCCGATTTAAATCAGTCCTAAGTAAATTAAAAAAAGTATTAAATTCTTCCCTAGATATCATTTGTGTCCTTGATTCGAAAGGGATGTTTACAAGAGTAAGCCAGGCCTGCAAACCCATTTTAGGCTATGAACCGCGAGAACTGGTTGGCAAGAGCTACATAGATTTTGTACATGAGGAAGACATACCTCGCACCATTGAAGCTTATGATAATATTAAAAATGGTTTAATTACTACAAATTTTGAAAATGAGTATCGTAGAAAAGACGGCTCACTTGCCAGATTAATATGGTCATCAAAATGGGAAGAAGAAGACCAGAAATATTATTGTATAGCGCGTGATGCTACGGAAAAAAAAGCCGCAGAGGCAGCGTTAAAAGCATCTGAAGAAAAATACAGGATTCTATTTCAAAACCACCCTTTGCCAATGTGGATATACAATGTAGAAACATATCAGTTGCTAGAGGCAAATGACGCGGCTGCAAACCACTACGGATACACACACGAGGAGCTCTTACATTTAACCGTTAAAGATCTGCTTGACGACGAAGAGGTGGTAAAGTTTGAAAAGTTATATCAGCAAAAAGATTATTACAGGCAAGATCACAAAGGAGTATGGAAGCACAAAAAGAAAAATAAAGAAATATTCCATTCAGAGATAACTTCAAATTTTATAGAATTTCAGGGAACCCGGGCTAAGCTGGTTTTATCAATTGACCGTACACAACAGTTAAAGGCTGAAAGGGAACTTATAAAGATTCATGAAAGATATAAATTTCTAAGCCTTGCTACATTTGACGCTATCTGGGACCTTGATCTGAAAACAAACGAGGTAGAATGGGGCGAAGGAGTAAAGCGCATGTTTCAGATTGAAGATCTTTCAGTAATGAAAAAAATGGATGGATGGCTAAAAAATCTACATCCTGATGACAGGGAAAGGATAGAAAGCAAACTGCAGGATCATCTACTTAGATTAGAATCACATTGGGAAGATGAATACAGGTTTAAGATTGGCGAAAACACTTATAAGTATATTTCCGCAAGAGGCTATACCATATATGATGAGAATAAAACTCCTGTAAGAATGATTGGCGCTATGCAGGATCTCACAGAAAGGAAGATCCATGAAAATATGCTGCAGCAATTGAATCAGAATTTGGAAAAAAGAGCAAGAGAATTATCTGAATCAAATGCCGAATTGGAAAGGTTTGCTTATGTTACCTCACACGACCTGCAAGAACCCTTACGGATGGTCACAAGCTTTTTACAATTGCTTGAGAAAAGATATAAAGACAAATTAGACCAAAAGGCGCATGAATACATTGCCTATGCAGTGGATGGAGCCGAGCGAATGAAACGCCTTATTTTAGATCTTCTTGAATATTCGAGAGTAAACTCGAGCGTTATAGAAAAAGAAGATGTTGATGTAAATGAAATAATTGATGATTTAAGGATAACATATAAAAATCTGCTGCTTGAAACTGATGGCACAATAAATAGTGAAGAACTTCCGTTAATAAAGGGTAATAAAACTCAAATTTTACAATTGTTTCAAAACCTGATTGGAAATGCATTTAAATACAAAAGTGAAAAACCTCCAATAATAGATATCACTTATAAAGAAGATATTAACTACTATAAATTTGCCATCACTGATAACGGAATAGGTATTGATCCTAAGTTTTTTCAGAAAATATTTATTATTTTCCAACGTTTACATAAAAGAGAACAGTATTCGGGAACAGGAATAGGTTTAGCCATATGTAAAAAAATAGTGGAAAAACATGGTGGGAAAATCTGGGTTACTTCAGCCCCCGAACATGGAAGCACCTTTTACTTTACATTACCTAAACCCAAATTAGAGCCAATATGATGAAAAACGCACACATCTTACTCGTAGAAGATAATGAAGGAGATATTGTGCTTACAAAGGAAGCGCTGGCAGAAGCCAATATAAAAAACAAAGTTTCAGTAAGCAGAGATGGAGAAGAAGCGATCAATTATCTTACAAAAGCGTTTGAAAATGTCGAAGAGCTTTTGCCTGACTTAATTTTGCTCGATATCAACCTTCCACGGGTAGATGGTAAGGAGGTGCTTCATTTTATAAAAACTACCCCCGGGTTAAAAAAAATCCCCGTGGTCATGTTGACCACTTCTTCCAATCAGTCTGATATTGCTGATGCCTATAATAACTATGCTAATTGTTTTATATCAAAACCGGTAGATTTTAACAAGTTCTTCGATGTAGTGAGAATGATTGAAGATTTCTGGATTTCCATTGTTAAACTACCGTCTAAAAATTGAAAATGCGACAAACTCTCCTGAAATTATTAGTCATAGAAGACAATCCCGGAGATTTTATACTGGTAAATGAATACCTGGAAGAAAGTTTTCCAAAAGCAACTATTTTTCATGCAGATACTTTACTAAAAGGAATAGAATTTTTAGAAAATGAAAATATAGATGTTATTCTTTTAGACCTTACTTTGCCTGATGGAATGGGTATAGACTCTTTTCTCTCCATTAATTTAAAAGCGCCACAGGTTCCCATTATTATTTTAACCGGCTTAGGTGACACAAAACTTGCACTGGAAAGCTTACAAATAGGAGCACAGGATTATATTGTAAAGGATGATTCATCGCCTGCGGTATTGGCAAAAAGCATTCAATATGGAATTGAAAGAAGTAAGATTTTTGCCCGTCTAAAAAAATCCGAGGAACAATATAAGTTGCTGTTCGATCACAATCCATTGCCAATGTGCGCATATGATAATGCATCACATCAATTTTTAAAGGTAAATGAGGCAGCTGTACGACATTACGGTTATTCAGAAGATGAATTTTTAAAACTGACTATTGATGAGTTGGAACCAGGCAGTGAAGATGTAAACCAACCGATTTCAATAAGTGATTATAACGTCAGCAGAAACGGCCTTTACTCCATCGATCATAAACACAGAAAAAAAAACGGGGAGATTATAGATGTGGAAATGCGTTCGCATGAAATTATAATTGACGGGCAAAATGCCTGCCTTGCAGTTATACATGATGTAACAGAAAGGAACAGGGCTAAAGAACAGCTACGTGAAAGCGAACAAATGTTTAGAACCATTTCAGAGAATTTTCCTAATGGTGAAGTTGCCATTTTAAATAAAAATCTTACCATTTTATATATTGCCGGTAAAGAATTTCACATTCCCGGAACTAATGCATCTTATTTCGAAAATACAGCATATACTTCGCATTTTCATTCTCCGGAAAAAGAAAAAGTTTATGATAAGCTTATGCAGGTTTTTGCCGACAATAACGTTGTATTTGAAGCAGCCTATGACAACCTGAGCTACATGATAAGTGCAGTACCATTGTATGAAACCGATGGAAAGATTAATAAAATTCTTATCGCATCTCAAAACATAACAGAACAAAAAAGAAATGAGATCGAAAAAGAAATGTTTATTGAGAAATTAAAACAAAACAATAGCGACCTGCAGCAGTTTTCGTACATCACTTCTCACAACCTTCGCTCACCGCTGGGTAACCTTTTAGGGATCATTAAATTGCTTGACACTTCTTCGATCTCAGATCCCATGACAAAGATGCTCTTGAAAAATTTTGAAGATTGTACGATACAGTTAAATGAAACGGTTAATGACCTCATTAATATCCTACTCGTTAAAAACAGCAGCGACTCTAAGAAGGAAACACTTGATTTGAGAAAGACATTCGAAAAAGTTGTGCAATCGGTACAAAACACCATCGATCAAAAAAGCATGACTATCATAGCTGATTTTGATGATGCTTATGAAGTAGAATTTAACCGGACGTATCTTGAAAGTATTTTATTAAACCTGATCACAAATGCTGTAAAATACAGCTCACCAAAACGTGATCCACAGGTAAAAATCAGAACAGAAAAAATTGACGGGGGAATAAAGATGTACTTCTCAGATAATGGCCTGGGCATTGACATGCAAAGAAATAAAGATCGTATATTTGGCCTTTATCAGCGTTTTCACAACCATGCCGATAGCAAAGGATTAGGTCTGTATATGGTAAATTCGCAAATACGGGTTATGGGAGGAGGAATAGATGTTGAAAGTGAGGTAGATAAAGGTACTACTTTCATCATCACCTTTAAAAACTGATATCTATGATAAACAAGGTATTCTGCATAGATGATGATCAAATCACTCTTGTGCTTTGTGACATGGTAATTAAAAAATCGGGGTTTGCAAAAGACGTTATCACAGCGCAAAATGGCAAAGAAGGGTTAGCATGGTTTTCTGCTTATTTTTCAAAAACTAACACTGGTCCAAAACCAAATCCACCTGAAGTAATTTTCCTTGATCTTAACATGCCTGTCATGAACGGATGGGATTTTCTCGAAGATTATTTGATGAAGTACGCTGAAAGAATACCCGAAACAAAAGTGGTCATTTTATCTTCAACAGTAAACCCTGAAGATTTTTTAAGAGCAAACAGGTATGATATAGTTATTGATTTTATAAATAAACCTTTAACTGCCGAAGGGCTGGACGAACTTAAAGAGAATGATCAGTTGAACGGCTACTTTTAGGGCTAAACCCTTTTACTCCTTTATATACCAACCCTCAATTATTGAGGGTTTTTGATGTAATCACATTTTTGGTTTTTACCTTCGTTGCGCTAAACTACCTCTATGAATAATTATGCTATCGCTGATAACTTTTCATTACTTTCCAAACTTATAGATATTCATGGAGATGATAGTTTTAAAGCCAAATCATATTCATCGGCGGCATATACTATAGAAAAACTTCCTGTACAACTTTCTACACTTTCAGCAGAAAAAATTTATGCGATTAAAGGTATAGGAGCCACCATTGGCAAAAGAATAATCGAACAAATTGAGTCAGGAAGACTTGCTGGTCTTGATGAGTACATCAACAAAACGCCGGCAGGCATTTTCGATTTGTTAAAGATAAAGGGGTTGGGCCCTAAGAAAATATCTGTGATATGGAAAGAGCTTGGAATAGAAAGTATTGGCGAATTATTATACGCGTGCGAAGAAAACAGGTTATTGCTGTACAAAGGCTTCGGAGCGAAGACACAACAAAACATCGGCGATGCGATACGGTTTTACCTTAACAGCCAGGGCAGTCACCTATACAGGCAGATAGAAGAATATGCTCCTGCATTTACCAAAAGGCTTCAAAAAACTTTCCCATCAAACACATTTTCAATTACAGGTGATTTTATTCGCCATGCAGAAGTGATACATAAACTTGAATGGGTAACAGATATAGATCTACATGTTTTAGAAACATTTTTTAGAGAGCAGGAATATGAGGTAAATATAACAGACACTATACTTTCTGTACGCGGCGCTGACAATGTTAACCTTGAGTTTTATTATTCGCCCGCTGACAGTCTCATTGGTGAATTATTTATTAGAAGCTGCAGTCCAGAATTTTTTACTGCCTTTACAGAAAAGTACGGCTGGAAGCCCGGAGAAAATTATGTAGATGGAGAGCAGATATTCAAGCAAAATTCGCTTCAGTTTATTCCGCCTTTTTTACGTGAATCGCCTTATGTTTTACAACTAGCCGCTGCACATACTTTGCCTGATGTTATTGAGCAAAAAGATATTCGTGGCATAATACATAGCCACAGCAATTGGAGCGACGGCGGCGATACAATTGAAGCAATGGTGCAAGGGGCAATACAGCAAGGTTTTGAATATCTTGTTATCAGTGATCATTCGCAGTCCGCTTTTTATGCAAAAGGCTTATACCCGGACCGAATAAAAGCACAACATGAATTGATAGATGAGCTAAACGAAAAATACAAACCGTTTAAAATATTTAAAAGTATAGAATCAGATATTTTAAATGATGGCAGCCTAGATTACCCCGATAACATTCTCTCTGCATTTGACCTTGTCATTACTTCCGTACATTCTAATTTAAAGATGACTGAGGAGAAAGCTATGACAAGATTACTGAAAGCTATAGCTAATCCGTATACGACGATCCTCGGTCATATGACCGGTAGATTGTTGTTGAGCCGCAATGGCTACCCGGTAAACCACAAAGAGATTATAGATGCATGTGCGAAACATAACGTAGTAATCGAATTAAATGCGCACTCCCGCCGTCTTGATATGGATTGGCGACATATTCCTTATGCAATAGAGAAAGGCGTTCTCATATCTATTGATCCTGATGCACATGCAGTTGATGCATTCGGCGATATAAAATACGGTGTGCTGGCAGCTCAAAAAGGAGGGTTGACTTCACAACAAAATCTAAGCAGTTTTACCTTGCAACAGTTTGAAAGTTTTCTTCAAAAACAAAATGAGAAAAGATAAATTCCAATTTCAAATTTTACCATACCGTCCATAATTGAGGGGCACCAATACGGGCAGATATTTGCAGAAACTATTGCAAATATTAAAAATATTATCTACTTTTCATTGTCTTTACTTCTTCATGGTATTGTGTTCGCCTGTCACTCAATATCCTATTAACACATTTTTGCCAATATACTATCAGACTTACTTCCCGAAGTTCTACAGAATTTACATGCTTCCCTGCTTTTAAAATTTATTTTTTAAACAACTAAAATATGTTTTTATGAGCCCCTCTGTATTTTCATTCCGAACTGCCGTGGGTATGGCAAAGAAAGATTTGATCCAAAAAAAACGATTCGGTCAGTTTCTTAATTGCTTCAAAACCATTTGCATTTACCTGTCCTTCTCGCTTGCAACATCTGCAACTTCTTTCGCCCAAGACATCCTGGTGGGATTAACGTCCGTTGGTGGCCAAAATGGAGCAGGCACAGCTTTCAGTATAAAAACCACGGGCAGCAATTTTCTACTTCACCGGAATTTCTTAAATGCAGGATATTCTCCACATGGCGACCTTGTGAAAGGCGCCGACGGTTATTTTTATGGGATGACCTCTAGTGGTGGAACGAAAGGTTATGGAACTATTTTTAAAATTTCCTCTTCTGGTACGCTAAACATTATTAAGAATTTAGATTATTATACCACTGGCGCTTATCCTTACGGCAGTTTAATACTAAACGCTACAGATGGTAGTTTCTATGGCCTCACCTCAAGTGGTGGTGCCAAGGGTTATGGTGTTGTCTTCAAAATTACGCCCACTGGCACGCTGACCATTATTAAAAGCCTAGATTACTATACCACCGGCGGTTATCCTTCCGGCAGTTTAATAAAAGCTACCGATGGATACTTTTATGGTCTGACACAAAAAGGAGGTACTGGGGGGTATGGCACTGTTTTTAAAGTTACACCAACCGGTACTTTTACAGTGCTTAAGAACCTGGCCACAACTACGGGTATCTATCCTTATGGCAGTTTAGTTCAGGGAAATGACGGTAACTTCTATGGCGTGACTTACCAGGGAGGCACAAATAATTACGGTACTATTTTTAAAATAACTCCAACTGGAACTCTTACTGTTTTGCACAATCTTAATTATACTCTTACAGACGGATCCAATTCAACTGGTAGTTTAATAAAAGGCAATGATGGTAATTTCTATGGTTTGACTTACTATGGGGGAAGTAAATATTATGGCGCGATTTTTAGAATAACCCCGGCAGGAAGTTTTAAAGTTTTCGGTAATTTAGATTATTATACCACCGGAGGTTACCCCAGAGGCAATCTCCTACAGGGAGCTGATGGTAATTTTTATGGCTTGACTTCGGCGGGAGGCACTAACGGAAATGGTACTATTTTTAAGGTTACACCCACCGGTTCCATAACTGTTTTACGTCATCTAAAAAATACCACTGATGGCAGTAACCCTTATGGAAGCTTGTATAAGAGTAGCGATGGTTACTTCTACGGTTTGACTTACCAGGGTGGCACCAGTTATTATAACGGCGGCACTGTTTTTAAAATCTCATCTACAGGTAGCGGCTTTGCCGTATTGGCGCGCTTCCCGGATGATGCAAAAGGCATATATCCACAGGAAGGCCTTTTACAAGCCAAAGACGGGTATTTTTATGGCACAACGCAGGAGGGTGGCAACTACGGCTACGGCACTATTTTTAAACTTTGTACCAGTGGTTATTTCGCTACTGTTAGGTCGTTAGAATTAACCGTCAATGGAGGGCGACCTAAAGGTAGCCTGGTACAAGGTACCGATGGATACTTTTATGGCACTACCTATCAGGGCGGCTCTAAAGGTTATGGTACTATTTTAAAAATTTCCCCGGCCGGCGCTATTACGGTGCTCAAACACCTGGATTATTACACAACCGGAGGTTACCCTGAGGGCAGTCTTGTACAAGGCAATGATGGTAACTTCTACGGCACAACTGTTCAGGGGGGCGCAAATAATTATGGCGTTATTTTTAAAATCTCACCTACCGGTACATTTACAGTATTACGAAGTTTAAGCCCTAATACTGATGGGTACTATCTATACGGCAGCCTGGTAAAAGGCAACGATGGTAACTTTTATGGTTTGAGTTATGCTGGCGGTCCAGGTGGTTATGGCACTATTTTTAAAATTACTCCAACGGGTACTTTTACAGTTATTAAAAGCTTCAGTTATTCTGTCACGGGCGGTAACCCTTATGGTAACAGCCTTCTAGTTGGGAAAGATGGCAACTTTTATGGCCTGACCACTTATGGTGGCACGTATGGTTATGGAACTGCATTTAGAATAACCCCAACCGGCACATTAACAGTTCTGCATAATTTTTCGAATGCAAAGGAAGGCGGTTATCCAAGAGGTAACTTAGCGCAAGCGTCAGATGGTGCTTTTTATGGCTTTACAAGCCAGGGCGGCACATACAATGGCGGCACTATATTTAAACTTACATCCTCTAAGGCCTTTACTGTTTTACGTCACTTAAATCCAGCGACAGATGGCGGCACTCCGCTCGGAAGCCTGGTGGTTCAGAAGGCAGATCCCAAAGCTGTTGCTCAAAGTATAACAGATGGTGAAGATGCGGCAAAAGCGATCACATTAACAGGTATTGGAGGCATACCACTCACGTATACCATAAGTACCCTACCTAAAAATGGTACACTTACCGGCACAGGGGCTATCCGAACATATACCCCAAAAGCTAATTACGCTGGCAGAGATTCATTTTATTTTACTACTACCTGGGGTTGTCAAACGTCTTCTCCTGCAAAAGTGTATATATCAATAACACAGGTAAATGATGCTCCCGTGCTGAATCATATCGGAAACAAGACTGTAGTGAAAGGTTCTAAACTAACCTTTACTGCCACTGCCACTGATGTAGATGCGGGTCAGACAAAAACCTACTCTTTGGTAAATGCTCCGTCTGGCGCGAGTATAGGCACAGGCTCCGGCGTTTTCTCGTGGACACCTGCCACTGCCGGTAGCTTTACCTTTACCGTAAAAGTTACAGATAATGGTTCACCCAGGCTTTCAGACACAGAAAGCATTACAGTAACCGTTACCAACCCTCCAGCAATAATGGCAGAGAGGCCAATAACTGATACTAAAGTGAATTCAGCAGAAAGAAGGCTAATTGTTACTGCTTCACCAAATCCTTCTCCTGTCTATTTCACCGTCAATTTCAAAAGTAACAATAACGAGCCTGTGAGCCTTAAAATAATAGATGCAACGGGAAGAATAGTGGAAGTAAAAAGTAACATCGCAGCTAACGGAAGTACAAGAATAGGAGATAATTATCGCGCGGGTTTTTACTTCATCGAGGCGTTGCAAGGAAATGAACGAGTAATGCTAAAACTGGTTAAATCAAAGCAATAACTCTTGCTTTTTATACGCAGTAAAAATGGCGGCGACTAAACCGCCATTTTTATTTTTATCATTTTATATAAGGAATAAGTCATTTAAGTACTTCTTACTTCAAAATTATTCCTGCTAAAGGAGGAAGATTTAGCGTAAGCTTGTATGTGTTTTCTTCTGTATCTATAACCTCTGATCTTACCGTTGGGTTATAAACATCTCCTGCTCCCCAATAATCTTTAGAATCACTATTAAAGATTTCTTTCCAGTTTTTTTTACCTTTTACATTTATTTCAACATCGTACCATGGTTGCGGCTTCATGTTTAAAATAACCAGCAGGTCATCCTTTTCCTGGTTGCCCTTGCGTTTATAAACAAGTATGCATTGATCCCGGTGATTAAGATCGATCCACTCAAATCCTTCCGAATCAAATTGTTTTTCGTAAAGCGCGGGTTCCTTTTTATACAAGTGATTTAAATCTTTTACACAATGCTGCAGCAAGCGATGAGAACTTTCACTCAATAAATTCCATTGCAATTCGCTCTTATAGTTCCATTCGCTGGTGTCACCAAATTCATCACCCATAAAGAGAAGTTTCCCGCCGGGATGAGTGAACATATAAGTATATAGTAACCGCAGGTTTGCAAACTTCTGCCATATATCGCCAGGCATTTTATAAATCATAGGACTCTTGCCATGCACTACCTCGTCATGGCTCAAAGGCAACATGAAATTTTCATGGTAATAGTACACCATGCTAAAGGTCAACTGATCCTGGTGCCAGGGCCGGTGTACTGGTTCTCGTTTAAAGTAATTGAGCGTATCATGCATCCAACCCATCATCCACTTCATGCCAAATCCAATACCTCCCTCAGCAATTGGTTTCGATATTCCCGGCCAGTCTGTAGATTCTTCTGCAATGGTTTGAACTCCCTCAAAATCCCGGTAAACCATTTCATTCATTTCTTTTATAAAAGCGATTGCTTCGAGGTTTTCAAAACCTCCCGATTCGTTTGGCTCCCACTCACCTTCCTTGCGACTATAATCTAATCGAAACATAGATGATACCGCATCTACTCTTATGCCGTCAATATGAAACTTTTCGAACCAAAATCTTGCATTGCTTATTAAAAAAGATTTTACCTCTCCCCTTTTATAATTGAAGATGTACGAGTTCCAATCGGGATGAAAGCCTTTTCGCATGTCTGCGTATTCATAAGTATGCGCACCATCAAACATAAATAAGCCATGCGAGTCATAAGGAAAATGTGAGGGCACCCAATCTAAAATAACCCCTATATCCTCTTTATGAAAGGCTTCTATCAAAGCAGCAAACTCTTGTGGGCAGCCAAAGCGGCTCGTAGGGGCATAATAGCCGGTACCCTGGTAACCCCAGCTGCCATCAAAAGGAAACTCCATTACCGGCATAAGTTCTACGTGCGTAAAGCCCATTTCTTTTACGTATGGCACGAGCCGTTCTGTTATTTGCACGTAAGAATTATAACTTTCTTCATCATACCTGCTGGGGCGCATCCAACTGGCAAGATGAACTTCATATACTGACCACGGAGCACTAAGCGAATTATGTTCTGCCCTTTTTTTCATCCATTGTTCATCCTTCCAATCATAATTTGTGTCCCAGGTAATAGAAGCTGTTAAAGGCTTTTTTTCCCAGAAATGGCAATAAGGATCTCCTTTATCAATTTGAACGCCGTTATAACCATGAATGTGATATTTATAAACTTCGCCCCCCAACACATCTGGTATAAATCCTTCCCAAATGCCTGATCTGTCAAGACGTACAAAAAGAGGATGTGAATGCTTATCCCAGTCATTGAAATTACCAATCACTGTTACATATGTTGCATTTGGAGCCCAAACTGAAAAATATGTTCCTTTTTTATTCGACACCTCAATCTGTTTGTTACCAAAGTACTGATAGGCATTATATAAGGTGCCGTGTTGAAAATTTGTAATGACGTCGTCAGAGAATAGAGAATAATTCCAGACGTTTTTTGAAGTATCGATAAAGGCAGCATCCTCATATTTTTCTTTGATTGGTTGTTGCTCTTTTTCTGTTATGACAGTTTGTGTTTTTTGGGCCACAGAAGTTGCTAAACCTTCGACTTTTTTAGTCTTCCTGGATTTAGCAACTACCTTGTCTGAAACGATAACTTCGGCTTTGACCTTTGAGACTTTTTCAACTGCAGGCGCAGATATATCTATCTCTTTTTTAGAAAGAACCCCTTTTTTTGGTAAAGCAACTGCCTTGTTATTCGTAGCTGAACTTTTCTTTACAGGCGGTGCCGGCACATCAGCTTGTTTTTTAGCAGCAGAGGCTTTTTTTATTGAAGATGCAGGTAAATCAATTTCTTTTTTAGAAGCTGAAACTTCTTTAGTTGTCGCTGGCACGGCAACATGTTTCTTAGAAGCTCCAGGTTTTTTTATTGATGCTTCTGTTACATCGGTTTGTCTTTTAGTAGCTGAGTTTTTTTTATCTAAAGCTGTGCCCTTATCAGCTTGTTTCTTCGCAACTGGGGTCTTCTTAGCAGTAGGCGTTGGATTGGTTGTTTCTTTCTTTATAATTGGATTTTTCTTTTTTTCGGCCATATTAGTATTTTTTAAAAAATAAAGAAAAGCATTTCCTGCATTAATTGAAATAAATTATTTATTATATCTGTCGGTTGCTTTATAAAAATGTAAAGATTTTTGTGAAGCTTGTCCTTGTTTTACCTCGGTTTCGGCCACCATCTACCCGGTGTACCCGGCGCAATTTTCACATAATAAAAAAACCCATGCCCTATAACGACATGAGTTTTTATTATTAATATCTTTTTATTTTATTTCTTCTTCATAACCAACGCAGTTCTGTTGGTAAGGTAGACGCTTACGTTTTGATGTTCGTCTGTTGGATAATCAATACTGTCGTCCACCCTTTCAAATCCTCCAAATTCTTTTTTATCAGAATTAAGTACAATTTGATACGTACCTTTTTCAGGTGCCCAGAACTTGTAACCGAAAATGGAATTAGCAGGACTAAAGTTAAAAATGAAAATCAGATTACTCCTTTCAAACACTATCACTTTGTTATTTCCGTCAAGGTGTATCTGTCTTGCACGTTGCGAGGCAAGTACTTGATTTTCCTTAATGATATGTATCATGGCTTTATCCCAGTTAGCCATGTACTGGTACTTGAGTTCACTGTTATCCACCAGCGACCATTGTCTTCTTGCATAATGATGGCTCCAGTTATTGCCTTCCCGCGGAAAATCAACCCATTCAGGATGACCGAATTCGTTACCTATAAAATTCAGATAACCTTCACCTCCAAGACTTATAGTAAACAGCCGAAGCATTTTATGTAACGCTATTCCGCGGTCAACTATCAGGTTTGGATCATCTAAACGCATGTGGAAATACATTTCTTTATCCATTAGCCAGAAAGCAATGCTCTTATCTCCCACTAGTGCCTGGTCGTGCGATTCCGCATATGCAATTGTTTTTTCTTTATAACGGCGATTGCTTAGAACGTCCCACATTTCATATATATCCCACTCTTCGTCTGTTTTATGTTTCAAAATTTTAATCCAGTAATCAGGTATTCCCATGCCTAACCTGAAGTCAAATCCACAACCTCCTTCTTCCGGCTTTCTACACAATCCTGGCATGCCACTTACATCTTCGGCTATAGATAATGCATTCTTTTTAAATTCATGAATTACATCATTTGCCAATTGCAAATAAGTAACGGCATCCCAGTCAACACCTTCTTTAAAATATTTATCATAATGATCGAAAGAAGTATAGCCGTGATGAAAATAAAGCATAGAGGTCACTCCGTCAAAACGGTAGCCATCGAAATGAAACTCTTCCAGCCAATACCTTACGTTTGACAGAAGGAATTTTTTTACTTCCCATTTGCCATAATCAAATAATTTAGAGTCCCAGCCTTCATGGTAACCCCTGCCGCCACTGTGAAAATACTGGTGATCAGTTCCATCAAATTCATTTAATCCCTCCGCAAGATTTTTTACAGCGTGAGAATGTACTATGTCCATAATG
Organism: Segetibacter koreensis DSM 18137; assembly: GCF_000374045.1. GTDB lineage: Bacteria > Bacteroidota > Bacteroidia > Chitinophagales > Chitinophagaceae > Segetibacter > Segetibacter koreensis. The sequence goes on from NZ_KB893381.1 coordinate 210,608, forward strand.
GCAGTAATTCCCAGGCTATGCGCTTTATTTACAAGGTATTTAAGATCTTCAGGAGTTCCAAACCGTGAAGACGGAGCAAAGAAATTGGAAACATGATAGCCAAATGATCCATAATAAGGATGTTCCATTACTGCCATTAATTGAATAGCATTGTATCCGCCTTCTTTTATTCTTGGTAAAATTTCGTCGGCGAATTCTCTATAGGTCCCAACCCGTTCATGTTCCTGTGCCATACCTACATGACACTCATAAATAATAGGTTGCTGAAAATTTTCAGCCAGGTCAAAATTGCTGTCGGTCCATTCAAAGGCTTTTTCAGGGAACCATAACTGCCCGGCAAAATCATACGTTTCAGGGTCTTGAATTACTTTGCGCATGTATGCGGGAATTCTGTCTTTCGAACCATTTCCAGCTTGTACGTTTACCTTTACTCTACTGCCATGTACAAAAGTTTCTCTGTATTTGTCATAGGGAAGAAATATTTCCCAATCTCCTTTATCGTTTCTCTCAAGTTTATGAGAAGTTCTGTCCCAGTTATTAAAATCGCCGATTAGGCATAAACCATGAGCTCCCGGCGCCCACTCTCTATAAGTCCATCCATTTCTGTTTTGGTCGAAGTTGATACCATAGTAATAATGTCCCCTGGCAAAGTTGAGTAAGCTACCTTCTGCATCCTCAATTTCTTTGCGTGCTCTTTTATAACGCTCAAATCGTTCGTGAACATCATACATGTATGGATCCAACCAGGAATCTTCCTGGATTATGGCTAGCTTTTCGATTTGGTTCATAGCAAATAAACTTAGTTGTTTGGTACTAAGCTAGCGAGTTTTATTATATAAAGCAATCATTTTATTTACTCCGCACAATTGAACTTCAGTTGAAAAACCTTTATACCGGCTTATTCAATAATAATTACTCAAAAAATATGATGAGCCTATCGATTGCTTAAATTTTACCCTGCTCTGTTTCAGGAGCAACTAGTTATCAACCTTTTTATGGAAATATTCATTTTCTTAATCTAAATCAATCTAAACATGTTTTATGATTTATTCATTCAGCGTTCACCATTCATCATTAGTAATAACCTTTCCTCCTGTTTCTGTAGCCTTTTGTTTTATTTTTTATACTTTCCAATACCAATAAAATTGTCTGCGTGAAAAAAGCTTCTGCTATTTTATTCTTTTCCTTTTTTTGTTCTACAATCGTTTTGGCACAACGTGCTAGCGTTAAAGGAAGTATTGCCGATACCTTAAACAAACAAAATCTATCAAATACTGTCATTTCTCTACTTAAAGAAAAAGACTCTGTACTGGTAAAATTTACACGAAGTGATAAAAGCGGCAATTTTGAGATGAAGAATTTGCCTGCGGGCAATTTTTTTTTAATGATATCTTATCCTGCTTACGCTGATTATATTTACCCGCTAACCTTGCAAGCAGATACTGCAGCAGATATTAGCATTGTAAAAATGACTTTAAAATCAAAACTGCTGGAAGAAGTTTTGGTGAAACAAAAAGTGGCAGCAGTAAGGATGAAAGGCGATACGCTGGAATATAACGCCGATAGTTTTAAAGTACATGCAGGTGCAAGTGTAGAAGAGATGCTGCGAAAAATGCCGGGGCTACAGGTAGATAAAGACGGAAAGATAACCGCCCAGGGAGAAAAGGTCGAAAAGGTACTGGTAGACGGTGAAGAATTTTTTGGTGATGACCCGACAATGGCAACAAAAAACCTGCAGGCAGATGCGATAGAAAAGGTACAGGTTTTTGATAAAAAGAGCGACCAGGCGGCCTTTACAGGAATAGATGATGGAACAAAAAAGAAGACATTAAACCTTACCCTTAAAGAAGACAAAAAGAAAGGATATTTTGGAAAAGTAGAATTAGCATCTGACTTTAAAAACAGGTGGAATAATAATGTAATGGCTAACAGCTTTAAGGCGAAGAGAAAATTATCGGTTTATGGCATTATGAGCAGTACAGGCAAAACTGGTTTGAGCTGGGAAGAGAACAGCAAATACGGCGAAAACAACAACATGGAATATGATGAGGATGGGGGTTTCTTTTTTAGTTTTAATAATGAAGATGACCTCAATAACAGTTCTTACTACGGCCAGGGATTACCCACAAGCTGGAGTGGGGGAATGCAGTATTCACGAAAATTTGATAATGATAAGCAGAATTTTAACGGCAGTTACAGGTATAATAAATTAAATACTATTGGCGGTGGCAACACCGTTTCACAATCTATATTACCCGGCAATGTATTTTACAACAAAGAAAGCCGCACTGCATATAGCACTAAGCAAAGACACTCATTAAACGGAACTTATGACTACCAGGTAGACAGTTTTACATCTATAAAAATTAAGGCCAATGGCTATGCGGGTAACCAAAACAGCTTTACCAGTTATAGCAGTCAGTCACTAGATAATTTTGGCAATAAAATAGAAAGCAACCGTAACACTTCTGCGATTGGAGACAACAGCAGCTTAAACACCAATTTTCTTCTTCGACACCGTTTTCAAAAGCCTGGAAGAACGGTTTCTCTTGCTTTTGACCAGCAGAGTAAAGCTACAAATACAACAGGTTTTTTATATTCTGTCAATAATTTTTATGATAAAGTTGAACTTAAAAATATTGATACTGTTGATCAAAAGAAAGTAAATTATATTATAAATTCTGGATATTATACCCGACTTGCTTATACAGAACCTGTCGTAAAAAATGTATTTGTTGAGGTTAGCTATGGGGTAAGGGTCAGCAACAGCGAATCTAAAAAACTGTCTTATGACAGAAATGGATCAGGCAAGTATGAAAATTTAAACGACAGTTTCAGCAATAATTATAAATATTATGTTCTTACGAACAGTGGTGGCATGGTTTGGAGGTACAACGGCAAAAAAACAACTGCTTCGGCCGGGGGAGATATAGCTCTGGCAGACTTTAAACAAACAGATGTTCTGCACCAATCAGAAAACAGGTACAATTACACCAACTTTTTTCCAAAGGCTAATTTTATGTATAAGTTCAATGCGACGAGCCGTTTTAATATTAATTACAATGGCAGCACAAGACAACCGTCAATTGAGCAGGTACAACCTGTCAGGGACAATACAAATCCATTGAATGTAGCAATCGGTAACCCGAACTTAAAGCAGGAATTTAATCACCGGTTCAATTTTAACCTTAACTCGTATAAAGTTTTAAAGCAACGTGGCTTTTACATTTACGGGTCGTTTAATACAACTTCTAATTCGATAAGTACAAATGAAACAACTATTACAAGCGGAGACTCTGCAGGTATCAGAACATACCAATATGTAAACCTTAATGGAAACTATAACGGTTACTCAGGTGGAGGGTACAACTTTAAAATACAAAAAATTGATCTTTCTTTCAATTTTGGTTTTAACATCAACATTAGCAGGTATAACAATATCGTAAGCACACTAAATAACAATGCTCTTACCAGTATTAAAAACAGGACAAATAACAACAGCTACGGCTTCAACTTCGGAACCTATAAAAATAAAGAAAAGAAATATGACATAAACTATTATGGCAACATCAACTACAACAGTTCCACTTCAACCGTCAATCCCAATATAAAAACAAATTATTTTACCCAGAGCCATAACTTGTATTTGAATGTAACGCTACCTTATAAATTTGAAATAAATTCAAATGTAGAGGCAAATTTCAGGCAAAAAACTAACCTGTTTACAGGAAATAATAACGTTATACTTTGGAATGCTTACTTAGGAAGGAAAATGTTTAAAAACGATAAAGGGATGATAAGTATGCGTGTAAATGACATTCTCGATAAAAACCGTGGATATCAAAGATACCTTAACTCCAATATTTTACGGGAAGACACTTATGAAACTTTGCGCCGTTACTTCCAGTTAACCTTTACCTGGAACTTTTCTAAAAATCCCGGAGGCGCCTCGCCAATGCCATAGAAATTTATTATGAAACAACTTATAATTACATTACTGTTTACTGTTATGCTTTTAAAAGTAACAGCGCAAACACCCTTTATTGTAAAAGGTAAAATAGAGTTCGAAAAAAAAGTAAATCTTTATAAACAATTGGATAACGAAGAAGATGAGAGTTGGCGAAATATGATGAAGAAAATGCTGCCCGCCTCAAAAACCTCTTATTTTGATTTATATTTCAATGGCAATAAAACCGTCTATACACCTGGCCGTGAAGTAGTTTCCGCACAAAAAGTGCCTGAGTGGTTTGATGGGCCTGCTACAGATAATATTGTTTTTACAGACCTGGAACAGCAAAATGCAATCAGCCAGAAAACCGTGTTTGATGATATATACAATATACAAGATAGCGTTAGAAAAATGAGTTGGAAAATAACTGCAGATACAAGAACAATCGCAGGTTTTGAATGTAGAAAAGCAACAGCTATCATTATGGATTCTGTTTTTGTTGTTGCCTTTTTTACAGATCAGATTGTCACTTCAGGCGGACCTGAGTCTTTTTCAGGCTTGCCCGGAATGATTCTGGGAATTGCTGTTCCAAGATTAAATACCACATGGTTTGCAACTAAGGTCGAACTGGTAGATGTAAAAGAGACTACATTGCTTGCTCCCAAAAAGGGCAAAAAAACCAATATCAGTAATTTGAAAATACAATTAAATTCTGCTATGAAAAACTGGGGTAAATGGCGTGATAAAAATATTTGGCAAATAATGATTTAAGGAAAGTTTTTTTGCCTTTTTGATTTTGGTGCTAATTCTGTGCGTGTAAAGCAATTCTATTTCCTTCTGTATCTGCAAAGAAGGCCATATAGCCAATTTCCGGACTTACTTGTGTCTTTGGCACCAACACTTTTCCATTTGCTTTCTCAACTCTGTCTATGACTGTCTGAATGTTTGGATTTGCATTCAGGTAGATGATACACCCTTCCATCGAAGGCTTGTGATTATTACTTCGCACCAATGCTCCCGAAACCTTTCCGTTTCCCATATCGGCAGGAAATCCAACCATCTTCATGCCCATCATGTCAGGGAACCTTTCCATTTTAACATCAAAAATAGTTTCGTAAAATTGGGTAGCTCTTTCAATATCCACAGCAGGAATTTCGAACCAATTAAGAGAATTTGAATTTTTGTCCATAACGTGTCGATTTATAAATGTTAGATATAAATTGAGAAATAACGATATGAGAAAAGGTGTTTAAATCGGGACAGGTTAGAGCGTTTCTGTAGAAGAAATGGGAATTTCGATAGATTATACTAACCAAGCGTTGCCAAGTCTAAAATATAGCATGTTTTAAAGAAGTGCAAGTTTCCTGACAATAATTTGGCGAATAAGATTCTTTTTCATTAAAAGTACTTTTAAAGATCTACTCAAAAACGGGGATGAAAAAGAAAGTACGTGCATAAAACAAAAAACCGGCAAAATTTTGCCGGCTTTTTGTTAATTCAGAAAGTATGAAATAATTATTTTACTTCTACATCAGCTCCAGCTTCTTTTAGTTTAGCTGCAATTTCTTCAGCTTCTGCTTTAGCTACACCTTCTTTAATTGGTTTTGGAGCGCCATCCACTAAGTCTTTAGCTTCTTTCAAACCTAAGCCAGTTAATTCTTTTACGATTTTAACTACTTGTAGTTTAGCTGCACCACCGCTTTTCAAAATTACATCGAAAGCAGTTTTTTCTTCAGCAGCAGGTGCACCAGCACCAGCACCAGCAGCAGGACCAGCTACAGCTACAGCAGCAGCAGCAGGTTCGATACCATAAGTATCTTTCAAAATTTTAGCTAATTCATTAACTTCTTTTACTGTTAAGTTAACCAGTTGTTCTGCGAACGCATTTAAGTCTGCCATTGTTTCAAATTTTTTCCGCCTTCATTGCCTGTGCTCCGGCGGGTATATTAAAAAAATTTGTGTATTTCAACCTTCAGGCTTGGTTGAATAAGTTTGATATTTAATTACGCTTCTTGTGGTTGTCTGTCTTCCAAAGCCTTGATCAGGCTTGCTAATTTACCACCAGCATTTAGGCCGCTGATAACATTTTTAGCAGGAGATTGCAACAATCCAATAATTTCCCCGATAAGATCTTGTTTGCTTTTTAGTGTTTTTAAAGCCTCGAGTTGATCGTCTCCCACAAATACATCAGTATCAATGAACGCCGCTTTTAAAACCGGTTTGTCTCCCTTACTATCTGTACGGAAACTACTGATGATCATTGCAGGCTCTTTAGCATTCTCGCTAAACAGTAGTGCTGTAACACCATTCAGGCTATCAAAAACGCCTGAGTATTTTGCAGAATCAATATTTTCAAGAGCTTTTTTAATTAAAGTGTTCTTAGCCACTTTCATTTCTACATTCTTGTCAAAACATATTTTGCGCAGTTTATTTACCTGTGCTACAGATAATGCTTCTGTATTTGTAACGTAGAAGTTATTATATTGATTGAATTTCTCTTTGAGAACTTCAATTGCTTCGTTTTTTTGTTCTTTGGTCATAACGCTTATTTTTTCGACGATAAGTAACTGCCCAACCCCAAAGGTTTTTGTTTACCACTTTTCTATCGGCGCAAGGTTTAGATGAATGATTTAGTGTCGACTGTAATACCTGGGCTCATCGTGCTGGCTATACTTACACCTTTAAGGTATGTACCTTTAGCAGCGGATGGCTTAAGTTTCATAATTGCATTGATGAATTCAGTGCTGTTAGCAGCAATTTTTTCAGGAGGAAATGAAACCCTTCCTACAGATGCGTGTATGATACCCGCTTTGTCAACTTTAAAAGCGATTTTACCGCCCTTTACTTCATTAACTGCTGCGGCAACATCGTTTGTTACAGTACCGGTTTTAGGGTTTGGCATCAGGTTACGCGGACCTAATATTTTACCTAATCTACCAATTCTTGGCATCACAGATGGTGTCGCAACTATTACGTCAACATCAGTCCATCCACCTTCAATTTTAGTAATAAATTCATCCAATCCAACATAGTCAGCACCGGCATTTCTTGCATCGTTCTCTTTATCGGGAGTGCAAAGTACAAGTACTCTTTTGGTTTTACCGGTTCCATGAGGAAGCGTTACTGTACCACGAACCTGTTGGTCAGCTTTTTTAGGATCAACGCCCAAACGAACGTGAACATCTACGGAGCTGTCAAATTTTGTAAGGTTAACTTCTTTTACCAAAGCAGAAGCTTCAGGAAGTGAGTATATTTTATTTTTATCGATTTTAGCTTCTACAGCTTTTCTTTTTTTAGTGAGTCCCATTGTTAATCAGTTTAGAAATTGATCAATTTATTTGTCCCATGGTGCCTGACCTTCTACAGTTAAGCCCATGCTGCGAGCCGTACCAGCAACCATTTTCATTGCGCTTTCTTCAGTAAAGCAGTTAAGGTCGCTCATTTTGTCTTTAGCAATAGCTTCTACCTGTGACCAGTTTACTTTTCCAACTTTGTTGCGGTTAGGCTCTTTGGAACCACTTGTAATTTTTGCTGCTTCCAGCAACTGTACTGCTGCAGGAGGAGTTTTGATAACAAATTCGAAAGACTTGTCGGTATATACAGTAATTAATACGGGAAGTACTTTTCCCATTTTATCCTGGGTTCTTGCATTAAATTGTTTGCAGAACTCCATAATGTTCAAACCTTTTGAACCTAATGCCGGTCCAATAGGAGGTGCAGGGTTGGCTGAACCGCCTTTAACCTGCAACTTTACGTAGCCGGAAATTTCTTTTGCCATGATGTAAATTTTTGGTGTTAACGTTCCACCTGATAATTTTCAGAACGGAACTCCCAAATCAATCAATTCTTCTGAAAGAACTTTTTTGGGAGTGCAAAGGTAAGAAAAAGGTTTATATGATATTATAAAATTTAATAAATAATTTTTAATAGTGGTTTTATTAGCCAGATAAGAAATTGGCAGGCACAAGTATATTTCAATTTATGCTCACTACACATATACAAAAAGGTATTTGTAATTGATATTATTAAAGCATCTGAGCCAATTTATATCATCTCAAAATCGAGGAGATGTTGTAGAGAATGAGTATCTGTTTTCAATCTATTTTTTCATGATAAACTTTTTATTTTTTTCTAAAAAATTCTTCTATTCCAATAGGTTTTAATTGCCATCATTGCAATTTTTTTTAGAGAATTCTTTGTACACACATTGTGTGAATATTGTTTGTAAAACAAGCGGAAAACTTTTGTAATTTGTGAATATGCCAGCTTTTATTGTTAATAAACCTTTGTTTTGGGGAAAAACAATGTTGAATAAAAAAGAACAATTATTCTTTAGGCAAAAGTTTTTTCTTCAGTTTTTAAGGTTCTATATTCGCCTCCCCCGAGTCGGATAACAATTTGGTAACATTAAAAAAAAGAGTGAATTGTGAAGGCGAAATGGAAGGGGAAGTAAGAAAAAATCACGTATAAAAAGACCACCTAAAAAATAATGGATCTAACGAACTTGAATAAGGACAGGAAGAACAGGCGGAAGTCTTCCATTGACCTTAGCACAATGGTGTACGGCAAAGTGCCTCCACAAGCCAAAGAACTTGAAGAAGCAGTTTTAGGTGCAATAATGCTTGAAAAAAGCGCATTTGATAATGTTGTAGAAATTTTAAAACCAGAATGTTTTTATGTAGAAGGACATCAGAAAATTTTTAAGTCTTTTCAATCACTTGCGCAGAAAAGCCTGCCAATAGATATCCTTACAGTAGTAGAAGAGTTAAAAACAACTGAGGAACTTGATGTTATAGGCGGTCCATATGCAATAACGAAGTTGACCAATATGGTGGTGTCCACCGCCAATATTGAAGCGCATGCAAGAATTATATTACAAAAGTTTATCCAACGCGAACTCATACGTATAAGTGGTGAGATCATTGGTGACGCTTACGAGGACAGCACCGATGTGTTTGACCTGCTTGACGAAAGTGAGAGCAAAATGTTTAACATAACCAATAACTACCTTAAAAAGAATTTTGACGATATAGGTACTGTTTTGGTTAAGACCATTCAACGTATTGATGACCTGAGAAACAAACAGGAAGATATTTCAGGCGTTCCCACAGGTTTTCCAACGATGGACAAAGTCACTTACGGTTGGCAGCCCACTGACCTTATTATTCTCGCTGCTCGTCCCTCAGTAGGTAAAACAGCTTTTGCGCTAAACCTTGCACGGAGCGCCGCATTACATCCAACAAAACCAACGGGTGTAGCATTTTTTAGTTTGGAAATGAGCGCAAGCCAGCTGGTGCAACGTATTCTTAGCGCCGAAAGTGGTATTATGCTGGAGAAAATCAGTCGGGGAAGGTTAGAAGACTATGAAATGCAGCAATTGTACAGTAAAGGGGTTACAAAGCTTAGCGATGCACCAATTTTTATTGATGATACTGCTGCACTCAACATTTTTGAGTTTCGTGCAAAAGCCCGCAGGTTGGTAAACAAACATAATGTTGGTTTAATAATTATAGACTACCTGCAGTTAATGAGCGGCAGCGGGGACCGTAATTCTAATCGTGAACAGGAAATTAGCCGTATTTCAAGAGATTTAAAAAGTCTTGCTAAAGAACTGCAGGTGCCGATAATTGCCTTGAGCCAGTTAAGCCGTGCGGTAGAAACAAGGAAGGAAAGCAAGATGCCTCAACTGAGCGACCTTCGTGAATCAGGTGCAATTGAGCAGGATGCCGATATGGTGATGTTCCTGTACCGCCCTGAGTACTACGAAATTGTAACTAATGAAATGGGTGAAAGCAACCGTGGTGAAACGCATGTAAGAATTGCAAAGCATCGTAACGGTAGTTTGGAAACTATTAAATTAAGAGCCTTATTGCACATTCAAAAGTTTGTTGAAGAAGAAGGTGACGATTTAGGACCGGGTCCTGCCCCTTCACCGGGGGGAAACTGGAAGCCGATACCTCCCGGCGGTGGACCCGGTGCTCCACCATCAGATGATGGAGCACGTCTGTTTATACAAAAAGGAAGTAAAATGAATACAGGAGAGTTTGACGAAGGATTTGATGAAGCTGCTCCTTTTTAATTAAGTCTAATTTGTCATATTTCTAATTTGTCATATTCTAATATAAATAGATGTTCTAGCGGAATATTTGGGAATCGCCACTTTCGCTAGAACATCTTTTAAAAAATCCACCAAAAGGTCTTAAACGTCCGTTGCCACCTGACGTTCCCACTCCTTTCGAAATTTCAGTTGTGGATGAAACAAAAAGGAACTTACACAATGAATTGACAGTTTTTAAAACTTGCGCAAACAATCCTGCTACAACTTTTATTGAGACTAGAATAGGGGCGATGAACAATAAAGAATGCATTATCTTTCAGAATAGACACTCACATACCTTTTCAAACAATCCAGTTTGTTGCTGCCATTACTTAGAGTTGCTATTAAAAACTAGCAATAATCAAATATGTGGTAGTATAAGCGCGAAATCCTTTCTTACCAAAGACCTTATTTTCTAATTTCTGCTTACATATACTTAAATAAAAAAAATTAAACTGCAAACAACACTGTTTGAAAGGAAGCCTCGCCGGTTGGTCTATTGAAATGATTATCAGCTATTTTTCATCTAAAAAATATCACTAAACATACTGCGATTGTTTAATTAACATAACAAATATTGATAAATAGTTTGCTGTTTTAAATAATAACGATATCTTTAATTTATTAATTAAAATTATCATGAAGGAAACAGGTACAGTTAAGTTTTTTAACACACTAAAGGGTTTTGGTTTTATTACAAGCACTAATGGAAAGGATTATTTTATTCATATTTCAGGGCTTAATGGTGTCTCATTAACTGATGGGGCAAAAGTTGAATTTGAAACCAGGCAAGGACAGAAAGGTTTAGAGGCTTTTAATGTCTCTTTACTTAACTAAATATATATAAGTATATTAACAAAAAAGCCACCTTCCATTAAGGTGGCTTTTTTGTTTAAACCATTCATTGTTCTTCGTCTGTCACTCATCTAATTTCCTTTGACTCAGCGCCTATTCCCCGCTCTTATTTTTTCATTACAGCTTTCACCCAAAAATCTTGAAAACCTTTTCCATAATTGTGTAACAATAACTTATAAGTGCAATGGTAGCTTTGCTATATTAATATAAATTAAATGGCAATCGGAAATAATAACTCTATTTACCTGCCCTTAGAAGGCATAGAAAGCGAACATGGGGCCATAATAGTTGATAAAGGATTAAGTAAGGTAAAAGGCATTACAGCACATAAAGTAGAATATAATAACAACCGGGCAGTCATAAACACTAATGGAGATGCAGACGTTTTACCAGATGCGGTTAAAGCTATTCGTGATTTAGGGTATAATGTAGAAACAATCAAAAAAACTTTTCCTGTTCTTAATATGTCTTGTGCTTCTTGTGCAAGCAGTTCACAAAGCATGTTGGAAAACGAGCCAGGAGTAGTAGCTGCCGCTGTTAATTATGCAAATGCAACGGCGCTGGTAGAATATATTCCAACTATAACAGACCCGGGCAGGTTAAAAGCTGCACTGCAAAGCATCGGCTATGATCTGATGACTGACGAAAGCGTAGAAGCAAAGGACGAGTTAGAAGAATTACAAAAATCGAAGTATCTAAAACTTAAAAGAAGAACAAGGGGCGCAATTCTTTTAGCGATACCTGCAATAATTATAGGAATGTTTTTTATGAATATTCCTTATGCCAATTACATCACGTGGGCTTTATCTACTCCCATAGTACTAATATTTGGCAAACAGTTTTTTATAAATGCCTGGAAACAATCTCAGCATCTTTCAGCTAATATGGATACGTTGGTAGCCTTGAGTACTGGTACTGCATATTTATTTAGCGTCTTTAATACTCTATTTCCGGGATACTGGCATACCAAAGGCTTCCACGCCCATGTTTATTTTGAAGCCGTAGCAGGCGTAATTGCCTCTGTTTTATTAGGTAAACTACTGGAAGAAAAAGCGAAAGGAAACGCGTCTTCCGCTATCAAAAAGCTAATGGGCCTACAACCTAAAACAGTAATAGTAGTTCAAAGCAAGGGTCAACAGATGGAAATACCAATTGCGAGGGTTAAGGTAGGCGACACACTATTGGTAAGGCCGGGAGAAAAGATTGCTGTTGACGGAACAGTAACTACAGGCAATTCTTTTATAGATGAAAGTATGATTAGCGGAGAACCTATACCTGTTGAAAAAAGACAAAATGACAAAGTATTTGCCGGAACAATTAACCAAAAAGGGAGTTTCCAGTTTACTGCCGACAAAGTAGGAGGAGACACTATATTAGCACAAATCATAAAAATGGTACAGGAAGCACAAGGCAGTAAAGCACCTGTACAAAAGCTGGCCGATAAAATTGCAGGAATCTTTGTTCCAATAGTTATTCTTGTAGCTCTCCTCAGCCTTATCGCATGGCTAATACTAGGCGGAGAGAATAGTTTTATACAAGGCTTACTAGCATTAGTTACGGTTTTAGTGATTGCATGCCCCTGTGCTTTAGGCCTTGCAACACCTACAGCTATTATGGCCGGAGTAGGTAAAGGAGCAGAAAACGGTATTCTTATAAAAGATGCAGAAAGTTTGGAATTAGCAAAAAAAGTAAATGCAATTATTTTTGATAAAACCGGTACCATTACAGAGGGCAAACCAATTGTAACAGACCTTCGTTGGTTAAATAATGACACCAAAGGTTTAGATATTTTAGCTTCTATCGAAAAACAATCAGAACATCCATTAGCGGAGGCAGTAGTAAAGCATCTTGGGAAAACAAATCATTTACCGGTATTTGATTTTGAAAGCATTACAGGCTTAGGAGCAAAGGCAAGAGTAGGTAATGAAATGTATTATATAGGAAATGCGCTGCTTCTAAAAACAAATAATATTTCTGTTGGCTTGGAGTTAGAAAAGGTGGCATCTGAATGGTTAAGCGCAGCTAAAACAGTTATTTATTTCGCAAGTGAAAAGCAGGCATTAGCAGTTATTGGTATCGCAGATAAAGTAAAACTAACGTCTGCAGAAGCTGTAAAACAAATGCACGATTTGGGGATAGAGGTTTATATGCTAACCGGAGATAATGAATCGACAGCAAAAGCCATTGCAGACCAGATAGGCATCAAACATTTTAAAGCGGAAGTTTTACCTGCCGACAAGGCAGCGTTTGTAAAAGAGTTACAGAAAAAAGGTAAGGTTGTAGCAATGGTCGGTGATGGCATCAATGACAGTAACGCATTAGCACAGGCAGACGTAAGTATTGCAATGGGCAAAGGTAGCGACATAGCTATGGATGTAGCTAAAATGACAATTATTTCTTCTGACCTGACTAAAATTCCTAAAGCCTTAATGCTATCGAGATATACGGTGGCAACTATAAAACAAAATCTTTTCTGGGCATTTATCTACAACCTTATAGGCATTCCAATTGCTGCTGGTGTTTTATACCCTATTAATGGTTTCCTATTAAATCCAATGATTGCCGGCGCCGCTATGGCACTAAGTTCAGTATCTGTAGTATCAAATAGCTTGCGCCTGCGGTCAAAAAACCTTTAGGTGAAAAAATAAAAGTCGCATTAGCATTTTATAATACAGCGGCGGAGATTTGCAAAAGGGACGTCCCAGAAACTGAAGAAAAATGCGCAGGATTACTGTGCATTTGTAACGGAAGACCAAAAATTATATAAAACAAATCGAGAATTGTGTAACAACCTGGGGTTCTTGCTAAAGTAATTTTACATCATAAAAAAATTAAACAGAAAGTCATGAAAACAATAGAACTGAAAACAAACATAATGTGCGGCTCATGTGTGGCAAAGGTTACCCCAATATTAAATGAAACAGTGGGCGAAACAAACTGGAAGGTAGATACGCTACATCCGAAAAAAATACTACGGGTATCTACTGATAAATTAAATGAAGATGAAGTAATTAAAGCTGTTGAAAAAGCCGGGTATAAAGCAGAAAAAGTAGCTTAAAAAATTTCTTATTAAGTCGGGCAAAGTTTTTGTTCGGCTTAGTTTGTTAGATGTTAAGATTGCTTTTAAAGTTTACAAAACAAACCGGGTAGCTTTACATTAAATATCTTTACGGTTTTATTTACAAAAAAGAATAAATAGATTTTAATACTTACAGGTGAAGAAGGTATTAGCAACCATATTAACACTCATATATTTCATAGCATCAACAGGTGCTACCGTTAATATTCATTATTGTATGGGGAAGCCTCAATCAATGGATTTGGGGCATCCACTTTCAAAGAAAGAGGTTTGCCATAAGTGTGGCATGACCAATAAAAAAGGTTGCTGCGAGGAGAAACAACAAGTTGTAAAACTTGAAAAAAAATACACTATTCCTGTAACAGGTGTTTCTGCAACTAAAACTACCAGTTTACCCGCCAAATATTACGCAATTGAACCAAGTGTGATACAACTGAATGATGTTGCAAATTATTTTTCTTCTAATTCACCGCCGGGTAAAAGTGACTTACCTATTTTTATTCGCAATTGTGTTTTTCTCATTTAATTTACTCCTCCCCTAACAGCAGTTCGCCAGGTAGCAATTTGTCTACTTAGCCAAACGACAACTTAAATGTTTTAAAAGAACATCTGCATGTATGAGGCTTGAAGGCAATACATCTCCCTTTCGCTCTGTAGTAAACCAATCTAATATTATTGATATAACCGTTTTTAAGATCCTTTTTCTTATTACACATCAAACCATTAAAATGAAATCAATACAATTTATAATAATGACCATTATGGTCTTTATCTCGGCAACATTATTTGCACAAACTGCAAAAACTGAGGATATAAAAGTTTGGGGAAACTGCTCCCTTTGCAAAAACCATATAGAAACATCATTAAAAGTTGATGGTGTTGCAAAAGCAGACTGGAATAAAAAAACAAAGATTCTTACGGTAACATATGACTCAACAAAAATTACAAATGACCAAATACAAAAGAATATAGCGGCTGTTGGATATGATACTGAAAAATACAAAGGAGATGACAAAGCTTATAATGATATAGATGAGTGTTGCCAGTATGATCGCAAGAGCACCGAGGATAAAAAGAAAGATTAAAAATATAAGGTCGTTTTACTATAAATGTATTACCGGCAACTCTAAAAGATTTTAAAAGATAAAATATGAAAAAGCTATTTTTCCTGATAATAATAAATTGCTTGCTCGTGTATGTGGCAAGGGCGCAGCACGAACATCACATGATGCATGATACAGCCAATACTGAAAAGAAAATGTCTGACAGCATGCAGATGGATGGAATGAATATGGGCAGTGAAAGCAATATGAATATGAGCCACCATAATAGTATGAGTCATGTGTATTCATTAAACCTGCCAATGAATAGAAATGGCTCAGGCACCGCCTGGTTGCCAGACGCATCTCCGATGTACGGCTACATGTTTCATGCATCCAAATGGATGTACATGCTTCATGGCAACTTATTTTTAAGATATAACAACCAGGATTTTACAAACAAAGGTTCCAGGGGAGATAAAAAATTTGATGCCCCAGACTGGGTGATGTTTATGGGGCAACGACAGGTTGGAAAAAACGGCCTTTTTCATTTTAGCACTATGTTTTCTTTAGATGCAGCTATTGGCGGCGGTGCAGGCTATCCTTTGTTGTTTCAAAGTGGTGAAGCATATAAAGGCAAAGCGATTGTTGACCGCCAGCACCCTCATGATCTATTTTCTGAGTTATCAGTAAGCTATTCACACGCTTTATCAAAAAAAGCAGATGTTTTTGCTTATATTGGTTATCCCGGTGAGCCTGCATTAGGTCCCGTAGCGTTTATGCATCGTCCCTCGGCATTAGACAATCCTGATGCACCTATTTCGCATCATTGGGTAGATGCTACGCACATAACATTTGGTGTAGCAACATTGGGTGTAAGATATGGTGATTTTAAAATAGAAGGATCTTCGTTCACTGGCCGTGAACCTGATGAAAACAGATATTCATTCGACAAACCATTGTTCAATTCATGGAGTGGGAGGTTGTCTTATAATCCTTCTCAAAACTGGGCTCTGCAGGTGTCACACGGCTTTATTAAAAGCCCGGAACTGTTGCATCCGTCAGAAGATATACATCGCACTACAGCCTCTGCTATATATAGTACCCCTATAGCCGATAACGGCACTTTTAATGCAACTGCAATATGGGGGTTAAACAAAATAAAAGATCATGAGGGAGAAAATGCTTTTCTGTTAGAAGGCTCATGGAGAAGAAGTAAACTGGCACTTTATACCCGGTATGAATTTACCCAGAAATCTACAGAAGAATTATCTTTAGAAGGAAGAGAATTTGAACATGATGCAGTGTTTCCTGTTAATGCTTTTACTGTTGGTTTCAATTACGATGTGTTGCACTTTAAACAAACCCGCGTGGCGGCAGGAAGTCAATACACATTATATCACGCAGATGAAAGATTAAACAGTTTATATGGCAAAAATCCGATGGCGTTTGAAGTATTTCTTAGAGTATATCCGTCGATGATGAAGATGAAGATGAAAAAGAACTAATCCTGATATTTCCCTAACCCTTTATTTATTATTTAACTTAAAAATTTAAAATTATGACAGGTTATCACACGTACAAAAATTGTATTGATGCATGTTTACATTGCGCTGCTATTTGCAACCATTGCGCTTCATCATGCACCCAAGAAGAAGATGTAAAAATGATGGCGCGTTGCATTCAGCTAGATATGGAATGTGCAGCTATCTGCTATGCAGCAGCCCAGCTAATGAGTTTAGGCAGTGAAAAGGCAAAAGATATTTGCCGCATTTGTGCTGATTTATGTGAAGCATGTAGTGCCGAATGTTCTAAGCACCAGACTGAGCATTGCCAGGAATGCGCGCGCGCATGTAAAGAATGCGCTGAAGCATGCAGGGCAATGTAGTTTTTTTAAAGGTATGAGAAAGTTTCATGCCTTCTTCTAAAAACTTGTACTGACATTACTCCAGCCTTTCATAAAAAAAATTGAATGGTAAAAATATATTAGATAGAAACAAAATAAAAAGAAAGAGGCATTTGAAAAAAATCAAATGCCTCTTTCTTTTATTGTTCGCAAGGTGATTGCTTAACTATATTGCTTGCCTTAGTACAAAGCCGTCAAGTACAATGTCTGTTACTCCATCATGTTTTGCTATTCTCATTTTGGTAGGATAATAGCCAGCCTTCTTAAACTTTGCGGGTTGCGGTATTATACGCTCAAAGTTTGAATTGCTTTTCAGAAAAGCAAGCGTTATCATCGGTTCAAAAAAAGTTACTTTAGCATCATATGTTCCATAAATGAACGTTTGTGAAAATGGTTGTCCATTCAATTCGGGAGAAGTTACATCAATAAAATGTTTGCCCATTTGAGGAACAGGAGGACCAGGTACATAATTTTGTGGAAGGTAATCAGCAGCGGGGTTTGCATTTAGCTTTGCGGTATCTGTTGCAGCAGCCACTTCTCCTTCTGACACCATGTAAAAATGAAAATCAAAATGGGGTTTGTCATAAATACCGGCAGGCTCGTGGCCATGAGGGTTCCAACCTACTTCAATATGGTCAAAAGGGGTAGACGATTTAGCCATCGCAGGTAAAGAAAGCTTTACTTCACTTTCATCTCCATCTGCAGGCATACTATTTAGCGCTTCATCAGTAATCGTTAATCCTAATTGCTCAGGTGCACCAGTGGCACCCAATTTAATCCAGCTTTTTCCTTTTCCTTGTTGTATAGTTGCATCAGGACCACTAAAAGTGCCCGATCTGTCATCGTTTTTTTTGCAGGAAAACAATAAGTTTACTGTCGCCACAAGAATTAAAATTTTTTTCATAATTACAGTTTTTTATATTTTGGTTGATGCAAAAAAATGAAGGAAAACATCTCAACGCAATCACATAAATATGTATCTTGGATAAACGGCAATAAAAAAAATAAATTGAATTCAGAAAAAGGATAAGTGGAAAAAAACAATCCTTTAGACTTTTTAGGAAACATTAAACTAAGCAGGCATTTTGCATACTAATACAGTAGTGTATGCAACAGAAGCAATTGCAATAGCTGATAAAAACAGAGGCCTCATTCTTTATCGTAATTACAACTGTATTTTTACAACAAAAGGGAGTGCTATAAAAGTAACATTAGAATTACCATAAAATTCTAATGTTACTATGGATGATTTTAAAATAGAATTTGAAAATTCATCTTTATGCTTATTCTTCTTCTCCGGTATTCTTCATCTTCATTAAAGCAGCGTAAGCATTTTTTATAATAATAACCTGGTTAAGCATGTCGGTATCGGTAGAACTAATTGAAACCAATCCGCTTTGAGATACAGCAGTATTTACAGGCATCATTTCAAACTGCTTATTTTTACGTTCAATAAAAATATACTCTTTATCTCCTGAGCGAACCACAGCTTCCTCTGGTACTGTGATAGCTGTATTGTTCGTTACCTGTATATCTGCATTTACAAACATCCCCGGTAATAAGGGCGGTGTTGCTCCATCAAAATGACAATGAACCGTAGCACTCCTGTTACTATCAAGTGTTTTGCTAACAAGCAGCACTTCAGCATTATAGGTTTTAGTAGTATCGCTGGTTAGATACACTTTTACTTTTTGCCCTGTATGAATAGATCGGAGATCTTTTTCAAAAACTGTAAGAACCAGGTGTAAATCTTTTGGATTAACAAGTTCAAACAATACATCGGTGGGGTTTACATATTTGCCAATATTTACATTAACAGCAGCAACATATCCACTTATAGGGGCATAAATATTAACAGTCCTGCTGATAGTACTTTCATTTAGCGTGGAAGGGTTTATTCCTAACAGCAACAATTTCTGTTGCAATGCTTTTACCGTAATTCTTACTGACTGGTAATCACTCGCTGTTTGTTCGTATATTTTATCAGAAGTGGCTTTTGTAGTATTTAACAGCTTTTGCCGTTCATATTCTTTTTGCAAGAAAGAAAGTTTTGCAACCGCCATCAAATAATCCTCCTGCATTTGTACAAAAGACTGATCCTGCATTACCCCTATAACCTGCCCTTTGCTAATTTTCATACCCGGTAACAGATGGGTACTTTTCAGATACCCTCCCGATGGAAAACTTACCGTTACCATGTTCTGAGGTGGTACATCTATTAATCCATTTACTTTTAGCACTGCCTCGATGCTACGCATGACCGGCTTTCCGGTTACAATGCCTGCATTTTTTATTTGCGCATCTGTCAGGCTAACTGTTGTGACTGCGTTTTGTTTAGGTGCACTTTCTTTTTTTGGCTCTTCTTTTTTTGAAAAGCAGCCAATAAAAAGGGGTAGAAATAATATAAAAAAGAATTTGTTCATAATTGATACTTTAAAAGTTAGGTGCATAAGTATTTAGTTCAATAACGGTGCGGTTTCTTTCGCTTAATGCACTGATATATTCTGACTGAAGGTTAATGGACTGATTGATAAGCATTGACCATTCTAAAAAGTTTATAGCGCCGTTGTTATATTGAAGCGTTGCATTTTCCGAAAGAATTGAAGCCTGGTTTAAAGCAACAGTTTCATAATACTTTACTGTTTGTTCATTTTTCTTGTATCGTAAAATCAACTGCTGCACCGCTGATTTTTGAAGTGCCAGCGTATCTGCGTACTCAGCTTGCACTGCAACATATTGCGATTCACTTGCAGCTACTCTTGCTCTTCCACTTTTGTTGAAGATGGGTATGCTAATGCCTGCTAAAACGGAGGAAAACCGCCTGGCAGATGTAAAGTAGTGTTCACTTCCATTTATATTTTGAGAACCAATAATAGATTGATTGCTATAACCTGCATTTAATAAAGGTAACGTTCGGGCCTTGTTCAATTTAATTTCCTGCTTTGCAATTTCCTGCTGTTGCTTTTTAAACAGAACTACAGGATGTTGGCTTATGGAGCCTGTATCAGGTAAGTTAATAAGTGCAACTTTTAAGTCTGGCTGCTCAGGTACAAATGAAGATGTACTATTAAGCAGGTAGCTAAATTGCGCTTGTACGATCTGAAAGTCAGCATTTAGTTGCAGCAATTGATTGGTTGCTTGCATCCGTTGTGTTTCTGCTGCTGTTTTTTCAACAATGTTAGCTTCTCCCGCTTTGAACCGCTGCTCCTGCCTTTCAAGAAAAGCAGCATATAAACTATCTGCTCTAATTAAAAGATTCCTTTTTTGAACCATCATCAACAATTCGTAATAAAGTTGGGTAACGTGCCTTTTAATATTTAACTTAATTATGTTTTCATTCAATAGACTTCCTGTCGTCCGGGCTTTTAAAACCTCCAGCTGTCGTTTATACACAATCGGAAAAGCTATAGACTGGGTTAACGTAAACCGGGTATCATTCGCAATTGTATTCATCTGGCCATATTCTCCTTCGACCGCAGTAAATGGTATATCCCATGCACTTTTTTCAAGTTTTTGAAGCGTTTCTGTCTGCAGCCGCGAAGACCGGACAGACAAGTTTTGCGTTACGGCCATATCAATTGCAGCTTGCAAGGAAATCTTTTTTTCCTGTGCTTTAATCGAAAAGGAGGTTGCTAGTAAAACAAAAATAATAGAGGCTATTGTTTTGCTTTTTGCTTTAAATGGATCCGAAATATTTTTAGATGTTCCTTTGTTACGAACTTTATTAAATAACATGTATAAAACAGGTAGTACTACAAGTGTAAGAAGGGTGGCCGAAATTAATCCTCCTATAACAACAGTTGCCAACGGCCTTTGTACTTCTGCACCTGCCCCATTGCTTAAAGCCATAGGTAAAAAACCTAAAGAAGCAACAGAGGCTGTCATAAGTACAGGTCTTAGACGCGTCGACGTGCCTTCCCTGATACGCTCCATTACATCGTGCACTCCATTTTTTTTCAAGTGATTAAACTCGGTCAGCAATACAATTCCATTCAATACAGCTATACCAAACAAGGCGATAAAACCTACGCCGGCAGAAATACTAAAAGGCATACCTCGCATGCTTAAAGCTAAAACACCGCCAATAGCAGAAAGCGGAATGGCTGTAAATATGAGCAGGCCTTCTCCTAAAGAATTAAAAGCAAAATAAAGCATGATAAAAATGAGCAGCAACGAAACAGGAACGGCAATGCTAAGTCGTTTTTTGGCTTGTACTAAATTTTCAAATTGCCCTCCATAAGTAATGTAATAGGCCGCTGGTAATTTTATTTGAGCTGCAATTTTGCCTTGAAGATCTTTTACTACCGTTTGAACATCCTTTCCCCGAACATTAAAACCAATGGTAATTCTTCGCTCAGCGTTTTCACGCTGTATTTGATTAGGCCCTACTTTTATTTGTACATCAGCTACTTGCTGCAAAGGAAGTTGTTGCCCTTTTGGTGTAGGTATCAGCAGGTTTTGTACATCTGTAAGGCTCTGCCTGTTTTGATTATTTAGCCGAACCACTAAATCAAATCGTCTTTCGTTTTCGTAAACCTGCCCACTTACCGCTCCTGCAAATGCGGATTGAAGTACATTGTTTACATCTGCCACTGATAAACCAAACTGTGATAAAGCTGCCCTGTTGTAGTTAACTTCAATTTGTGGCAAGCCCGTTTGCGATTCCACATAAACATCTTTGGCGCCATCAACCCTGCTCACAATGCCACCAATTCTTGCTGCATACTTTGCAAGGGTGTCTAAATCTTCTCCAAAAATTTTACATATTACATCTTGTCTTCCACCAGTCATCAATTCATTAAAACGCATTTGTACAGGAAACTCAAAACCTGCTGTCACCCCCGGAACGTCTTCCAGCGCTTTGCTCATTTTCTCTGCAAGTTCGTCGAACGTCTTGGCTGACGTCCACTGTTTTTTAGGCTTTAAGATAACCATCATATCGGAGGCATCCATTGTCATCGGATCTGTAGGAATTTCGCCGCTACCGATCTTGGTTACCACTTTTTGTACCTCAGGAAATTTTGTTAACAGTATGTGTGATGATTGCTGAGTAGCTTTTATGGTAGTCGTAAGAGAACTGCCGGTAAGCACCCTTGTATCAACAGCAAAGTCGCCTTCTTCTAATTTAGGAATAAATTCACCTCCAAGATTTAGTAAAATAACAAGCGCCACAGCCAATAATAAAACAGCAAAACCGATGACCATTTTTGGAAAAGAAAGCGCTTTATTCAATAATGGCTGATACGCTTTTTCCAGCCGGCTCATCATTTTATCGGCAAAAGAAGGCTTGGTTACTACTTTTTTACTTAATACCAAAGAACTCATCATAGGCACGTAGGTAAGTGAAAGTATAAAAGCCCCTATAATGGCAAATAATACTGTTTCCGCCATAGGCCTGAACATCTTTCCTTCGATGCTTTGTAACGATAAAATTGGTAAATAAACAATCAGGATTATCATTTGGCCAAAAACAGCAGCATTCATCAATTTGCCTGATGCTTCCTTTACTTCCTCATTCATTTGCTGTTGAGAGAGACGTTGCAAACCTTTGAAGCTGGTGGTCTTGTGCAGCGCATGCATTACCGCTTCTACAATAATAACAGCGCCGTCTACAATCAATCCAAAATCGAGCGCCCCAAGACTCATTAAATTACCACTAACACCAAAAAGGTTCATCATGCTGATGGCAAACAGCATGGCTAACGGTATAATAGATGCTACCAGCAAACCGGCCCTAAAATTCCCAAGAAATAGTACCAGGATTAATACTACAATTAAAGCACCTTCAATAAGATTTCTTTTAACTGTACTAATTGCGTTATTAACCATTTTGGTTCGGTCAAGAAATGGTTCTATAATTACACCTTCCGGTAATGTTTTTTGAATTTGCGCAATTTTTCTTTTTACATCCTTAATGACTTTAGATGAATTTTCGCCTTTAAGCATCATTACTACCGCACCTGCCACTTCACCCTGGTCGTTATAACACATCGCTCCATAACGTGTAGAAAATCCCAGATGTACGTCGGCAATATTGCGTATCAAAACGGGGGTTCCATCTTGTAGCGTTTTTACAATAATACCTCCAATATCATCTATTGTTTTTACCAATCCTTCACTTCGTATAAATAAAACCGCAGGCCCTTTTTCTATATACGCTCCCCCCGAATTCTGATTGTTTTTTTCAAGGGCAGTAAATACATCACTAATGGTAAGGTTATAAGATTTAAGGCGGTCTGCGTTCACTCCTATTTCGTATTGTTTAAGCTTGCCGCCAAAGCTGCTTACATCTGCAACGCCGGGTGTACCAAGTAGTTGCCTGCGTACGATCCAATCCTGTATGGTTCTTAGTTCCATTGCATCGTACTTGCCTTCATAACCCGTTTTTGGTTTAACCACATATTGAAAAATTTCACCCAAACCGGTTGTTACCGGTCCTAATGTAGGTGTTCCAAGTCCGAGAGGTATCTGGCTTTGCACCTGCACTAATCGTTCACTTACCTGCTGTCTTGCCCAATACACATCAGTTTTATCGTTAAAAACAATAGTGATGATGGAGAGGCCAAACCGGGAAAAAGAACGTTGCTCAATTATTCCGGGAATATTACGTGTTGCTATCTCGATAGGAAAGGTAATGAGCCTTTCAATGTCAGATGCACCTAAGGAAGGTGAGGATGTGATTACCAGTACCTGGTTATTAGTAATGTCTGGTACGGCATCAATAGGAAGCCGAGTGGTATTATACACGCCCCATATAATAAGGGCGAGCATCATCATCCCGACAATTAACTTATTACGAATAGAAAATGCAATGATTTTATTAAGCATAAGCAAAAAAATCTTAATCAGTGTTAATTCAATAATAGAAATAATTTGCCTTAACAACAGTTACTGTCAAGGCCAGGCAAGCATTATTTATGACCAGGAAAACCGGGGAGGCTGGAAGATGTCGTTATGCTTTTCAGAAGGAATCCACGTTACATAATTCTTATTGAAATGATTTAGTATCTCTTTTTCGGGCAAAATAAGAACAATTGCAGAGGAAGGAACAGGAACGGAATGACTATGGCTTATGATAAGAGCTCCCGCATTTGTTTTAAAAGGTAATTGCATGTCTCTTTCATAATCCGCGTCTTTAGCATCACCATTAAAATAATGCATCTTAAGAAAAGCAAAAAAGGATATACCGTTATCCGCACCTCCATGCTCTTTGTAGTGTTCAATCAATACAGGCAACTTTATCAGCTGGCATAATTCGGTATTGGTCAATAACTGTAACGATAAAAATAATATAGCGATAAAGCGAGGCAACTATTTATAGTATTTAGTTAAGCGATTAATATTTATCAATGCAGTGTTTTTATGTAATTACAACAAATGTATAAATAGACGTTTAATAAAGGTAAAATATTTTATTAAACAATATTATATATGATCTGATATCATTTGTCTTGTGAATTAGTATCCATCGACAACAGCGATCCATTTCTGCAGGATTATATCTGTTATTTCCTTTCCTTTTTCGACTGTTGCTTTTCCTCGCAGCCTCTCCAACTTTTCTAAATATTATTAATCAGCTCATTGACAATGCAAAACGTAATTATTACTTTTATATCATACCCTTACCCATGAAAAGGCAATTTAATACAGACCTTAATGGGGAGCCTTTTTCTGAAGAAATCAAACGGATAGTTTGGCAAAAAGGCTCTTCACTTTTAAACTATGACCCTAACAAACTGAGAAGAGACAGATGCGGACATCTTATTCAGTATAGTCAATTTGGCAATAGACACAACGTTCATGGCTGGGAAATAGACCACATTATACCCGTTGCTAAAGGTGGAACCGATGCTATAGACAACCTACAACCATTATATTGGAAAAGTAATTTTGAAAAGGGAAATAACCTTAAATGGCGATGCAGGTAAAAACAATCACATAAGTGCGTTCGCCCCGAAGCTTACTAGAAATATTTTAGTGGAAAACATTTTAATAATAATTACCGAAAATAAAGAGCTGTTGTTTTACATCATTATCACCTTCTCCCTTCTTCCCCATCAACTGTATCTCTTTTTCATAATCATTGTTCTATTCCCAGGTATTTATTTTTAAATACCTCTGCAACCATATCGAAGATTTACCTATCTATTGATTAGTATTTTGTACAAAAACCACATTTATTCATCACAATTACAACTAAAAATTTTATGCAAAAACAATTTGTCATTTATGCCTTGTGTCTTTTTTCTCTATCCGCTGTTATTCTTCCCAGTTGCCAAAAGGGTTTGACTGATGTACCGAAGAATACAACCACAATACCGCCAACTACAGCCGATAGCACCAACAACAATACAACAGACAGTACTAATAATTCTGCTGACACTGTAAACAAGGAATTACCAGTTTTAATAAATGCAAGTGCAACTAATATAACAGCAACAAGAGCTACAATAGGTGCTGAAATAACAGCAGATGGCGGTTTCCAAATAACAGAGCAAGGTATAGTATATGATACGCTTCCTAATCCAACAATTAACAGCAACATCTTAAAAGCTAAAACCGTGCAATTAGGAGCTTTCTCATTAGAAATAGCAAAAGGATTGAAACCTAACACAAAATACTATGCGCGGGCTTATGCAACCAATAGTGCAGGCACCGGTTATAGCAAGCAGGTAGACTTTACAATTGCAGCGGTACAAATAGGACAACGCTATGGTGGAGGAGTTGTTTTTTACATAGATGCAACAACACACCACGGTTTAATTTCGGCATTGCCCGGTCAAAATGAGACTGCAGAATGGGCAACCGTTTCTGTAAGCGTACCCGGATTGAAAACCGAAATAGGTAGTGGTCTGGCTAATACTAAGGCTATTCTTGCAGCTTTAGGTGACAAAGCTACAGCAGCTAAATTTTGTGATGACTTAAGTTCATACGGATTTACTGACTGGTACATGCCGTCAAGAGATGAGTTAGCCGAAATGTATAAGTATCGTGATCTGATCGGATTTAACAGCGCATATCGTCTCAGTTCTTCCGAAGCTGACGCTGATACTGCATGGGGTCAAAGTTTTGACACCGATGGCAGCAACGGACCTACTAAAATCAGTAAGACTGCAGTAGCCGGTGTACGCGCAATCAGAGCCTTTTAATCATTCTTCCTAAAACTTTTTAAAAATCTATTCAAAGCCCTTTTCTGCTGATAGCAGAAAGGGGCTTTTTGCAAATAAGAAAAACAATCATTAATTGTTGGAACTCTACGCTGGCTCATACCTACTCGGTGTTTCCTTGCTATGCATTCATGACAATAGAAAAGACGAATAAAAAAATGCCGTACAAGTTTTTTGTAACAGTAACTGCGCCTACTTCTAACTTCGGGGGTCGTAAATTTTAATTCAAAATCAGCAATAGGTTTTTTGTAAAAAGAAATATAATATCTTGCCGTACCTAAGAGGAATATAGAATGATTGAAGTTTACAACATTCTAAATAGCTTTTTTAAAAATCACAAAAAGTAATTTTATTAGTGCGAAGATGTATGTGAAAAGCATATTGCAATAGATAACAGGGAGAAAACAATTAATAGTCTTTATATATTTTCAGTAGCTTTTAAAAATTAATTTATACAAATTGACGATTACCGCCTATGAATAATTTCAACATCAACCGACGGAGATTTCTTAAGGGAACTGCTGCAACCCTCGCTTTAACCGCTCTTGGCGCCAACGCTATGGACATTATTTATCAGCCCAAAACGCTTCGCGTTGCGTTGATAGGAACAGGATGGTATGGTAAAAGTGACTTATTCCGGTTAATACAAGTTGCCCCTGTTAATGTGGTTGCTCTTTGCGATGTCGACAAACACCAATTGAGCCAGGCTGCAGACATGGTAAGTCAACGGCAAAAATCGGGAAAAGTGCCAAGACTTTACAATGACTATAGAAAGATGCTGTCCGAAAATGCAATGGATATTGTACTTATCGGAACGCCAGATCACTGGCATGCGCTGACGGCAATAGAAGCAATGAAATCCGGGGCGAATGTGTACGTGCAAAAACCCATAAGCGTTGATGTGATTGAAGGAGAAGCTATGGTGGCTGCAGCACGAAAGTATAACAGGGTAGTACAAGTTGGCACGCAACGCAGAAGCACTCCTCATCTTATAGAAGCTAAGAAAAACATTGTAGATGCCGGCCTGCTTGGAAAAGTATCGCACGTGGAGATGTGTTGTTACTATCATATGCGGAACAATAGCAATCCTCCTGTAATTCCAGTACCGGATTTTCTTGATTATGATATGTGGACCGGCCCTGCCCCTTTTCGTCCTTATGATGGCCTTCCGCATGTTGGCTGGTGGCGGACTTTTATGGAATATGGAAATGGCATAGTCGGGGATATGGCCATACACATGTTTGATGCCACACGGTGGATGTTAAACCTGGGATGGCCAAAACGTATTAGTTCAACAGGGGGCATTTACATGAATAAAGGAGGAAAATCAGACATTTCAGACACGCAGTCAGCATTGTTTGAATATAATGATCTTACTTGTATATGGCAACACAGAACATGGGGAACTCCATCAGACCCCGAGTACCCCTGGGCGTTTACATTGTTTGGAGAAAAAGGCACTTTAAAGGCAGATGTTTATAAATATGATTTTATACCTGAAGGGAAAGGCAGCAAGATTCACAAAGACGTGGTTTACGAAAAAGAAAAATATCCTGAGGATTTAAAAGAACCAAAGATTGAATTACATACAGCTCCCGCAACAAGATTGCATATGCTAAACTTTTTGGGTGCTATCGCTAATAATAGCAAACCCGTAGCCGATATAGAACAAGGCCACATATCCACAGCAAGCTGCATAATGGCCAATTTATCAATGAAAACAGGACGACCATTAGTCTACGACCCTCAGAAGCGTATTATTGTAGGAGATACTGAGGCCACCAGCCTCCTTAAGCGTCCTTATCGCCAGCCGTGGGAACATCCTGATTTTGATAAAGTTTAAAAGCAAAAAATATATTGCATTCAAATTAAACGTTCGATACTGATTACATAAACTTCATTTTTTTCATCCATTGTTCCACTAAATCCATCCACTTAACAGGGCTGGTCTTATTGTTCATGCCATATCCATGTCCACCCTTTTCGTACTGGTACATTTCTACTGGTACGCTATGCTCTTTTAAAGCTTTTTCAAATTCCAGTGAATTTTGAACTTTAACTGGGTCATCTTTTGCATGCACTAAAAAAGCAGGTGGCGTTTTGGTAGTAACGTGAAATTCATTGGAGTATTCTTTTATTTTTTCTTCAGACGCATTTTTGCCTAACAACTGATCTCTCGACCCAATGTGTCCTATACTATCAGTAAAGGAGATAACAGGATATACTAAAATCATAAAGTCGGGTCGAAGACTTGTATGATTTGGATTTGAAATGTAAGTTTTATCAAAATGAGTTCCGATGGTAGAAGCTAAATGCCCACCAGCAGAAAAACCCATAAGGCCAATATGATTTTTATTGATGCCCCATTCTGCACTTCTTTCTCTAACTATTTTTATCGCCTGCTGAGCGTCCTGCAATGGCCCGATTTCTTTGTTTATCATGGTCTCATCATCAGGTATGCGGTACTTTAATACAAAAGCTGTTACACCCATTTCATTAAACCGTTTGGCTACGTCTGCGCCTTCGTGTCCCGCTGCTTCTACCGAATAACCACCACCCGGACAGATAATTACAGCAGCACCTGTTCTTTTCTCTTTCGCCGGCTGGTAAACGGTTAACGCAGGCCTGCTTATTTTGCTTATGATTAGTATGCTGTCTTTATTAATTTCTGATTTTTCCTCATCCTGCGTAGGCTTTGAATTGGGAATACTGTCAGTATACAGCGGGATAATGGTTTGAGAAAAACTTTTAAAGCTTGTGCCTGTAATCATACCCGCAAGTAAAACAATAATGAGAGAAGAGTAACCTCTGGCCATACGATATTTTTTAATGATTTTTTTTATAACAAATATTTTTTCTACCTTTTTATATTAATGCAGGAAAACAACTCAAAATAGGCATAAAAAGAAAATTCAACTAAAAAGTTTATTCCTAATTTTAAGTCTTTTATTTTTCGCGATTCAACTATAAATTTTATAGTCCCTATTTTAAAAACATTTCATGAAAAAAGTTACTCTTATTTTGCTTTTCTTTTTTGTACAAATTATGATGTATGCTCAGAAAGAATGGAGCGCGTTTTCCCCTGATCATTCTCTTGCTATAAAATTATCTAACAACAATGGAACACTTTCTTACCAGGTCCTGGCTGGTCCTGAAGTATTAATTCAACCATCTTCTTTAGGAATTGAAACCAGTAACAATAATTTTTTAAGCAATCTTTCTTTCGTAAAAACCACTTCAAAAAAAATTGATGAGCAGTACACGTTGACCATAGGCAAACGAAAAAAAAATCATGCTACTGCCAATGAAACAAGTGTTGTTTTCAGAAATGAGAATAAGACATTACTGCAAATAGATTTGAGAGCATACAATGATGGGATGGCTTTTCGTTACCAATTTCCCGGGAAAGGAAAGAATATAACCGTTACCAATGAAGCGACTGGATTTGCTGTTCCGACCAATGGTAAAGCCTGGTTTGAACCTTATTCACCACCATATGAAAATGTATATACAAATGGTATTCCTATAGGCACTAATGCAAAAGATTCCAGTGGTTGGGCATTTCCAGCACTTTTTCAAACCAATAATCATTGGTTACTGATAACAGAATCCAACTTACATAAAAATTATTTCTCATCGCACTTACAACAAAATTGCGAAAACGGCTTGTATAAATTGTCGTTACCAGGCCAACAGGAAGCAAAAGGCACAGGTACGGCTTCGGCAACTGGTTCTACCCCTTTTGCAACACCATGGCGCACTATAATTTGTGGAAAAAAATTAGGTACGATAGTAGAATCAAACTTAGTATATCACTTATCTGATGCCAATATAATTGGTGATATAAGTTGGATAAAACCAGGACGTGCTTCGTGGAGTTGGTGGAGCGACCATGCCAGCAGCAAAGACTTCAATAAGTTAAAAAGCTTTGTTGATCTAGCTAAAGAAATGGGATGGGAATATTCCCTGGTTGATGCTAACTGGAACATCATGCAAGGCGGAACTATAGAGGATTTGGTCAAGTATGCTGCAACAAAGAATATAGGATTAATACTATGGTATAATTCAGGAGGGCCCCATAACGATGTTACAGAGCAACCAAGAGACATCATGAGCGACCCGGCAAGGCGAAGAGAAGAATTTAAAAAATTAAGATCGTGGGGTGTAAAAGGCGTGAAGGTTGATTTTTTTGAAAGTGATAAACAAAACGTTATTCAGTTATATCATGATATTTTAAGTGATGCAGCCAAAGAACATATTTTTGTTGATTTTCATGGTTGCACAATACCTAAAGGATGGTCAAGAACATACCCTAACCTAATGAGTATGGAAGCCGTAAGAGGTGCAGAAAATTATGGCTGGAGTAATGAATTTGCACAGGCAGCCCCGCAACAAAACAACATCTTTACTTATACAAGAAATGTGGTAGGACCGATGGACTATACACCTGTTACTTTCTCTGATTATGAATGTTGTCCGCACATCACTACAAATGCACATGAGCTGGCATTAAGCGTTTTATTTGAAACAGGTATTTTACATTTTGCCGATAAAGCAGCTTCTTACGAAAACCTTGATAATAGAATAAAAGAATTTATGAGAACTGTTCCAACGGTTTGGGACGATACAAAGTTTATACAAGGGGAGCCTGGCAAAGAAACTATATTAGCGAGAAGAAATAAAAATACATGGTACATAGCCGGAGCGAATGGAGAGAATTTACAAAAGGCAATTACCTTACAACTTCCTTTCTTAACGGGTAATTATAAAGCAGTTGTACTTTCAGATGGTGACGTAGCAAGAGAAATAAAAGTAAGTGAGATGGATATAAAGAAAAACGGCACAATAAACATTAATATGCTTCCAAATGGAGGATTTACTGCAGTGCTAACTCCCACCAGGAAATAATATTAATATAATAAGGGCCTTTTTCAACTGTAAAGAAGACATAAAAACCTTCGGAGGACATCCGCGTCATAAAGGCGCTGTACAGTAGTTCTATATCTCTATACCAATTTTTTTCATTAATATAGAGGCATTCAGGCTTTTGCAAATGCCTCTTTTCAATTTATAATCAAAATATAACTCCTCCCCTTCTACCTGCACGTCAAAATGATAATTGGTGATTGCATCAATAAATTCACTTTCAAGACTAGCAAGTTCTACATCATGGGTAGCAATAACTGCTACAGCCTGCTCTCTGATCAATTGCCTGATTAATGCTTCGGAACCAGTATGACGGTCTAGTGAATTTGTACCTCTTAATATTTCATCAAGCAAAATGAATATTTTTTCATGTTGCTTTACCTGGTCAATAATGCTTTTCAGCTTTTTTAATTCTGCATAAAAGGTAGAAGTGTTTTCGGCAAGATTATCAGCAATGCGCATACTGCTGTACAAATGAACCGGGCTAAATATAAACGCTTTTGCACAAACGGGCGCTCCCATCTGTGCAAGTACAAGGTTTACAGCAACGCTTCGCAAAAAAGTGCTTTTGCCCGCCATGTTCGAACCTGTGATAATACTTACTTTTCCTGTTCCATTTGTACAAAAAGAATTATTTACCCTTTTTCTGGCATCAATCAAAGGATGCCCTATTTGTTCTCCGGCCAGCGTAAAATGAGTATCGACTATAACTGGAAAAACCCAATCAGGATGATTAAAAGTTAATGTAGCCAATGAGTTAATTACTTCAATATTTGTAATAATACTGAACCAGTTTGGCACCGAGGCTGCATTTTTCTGCTTCCATTTTCCAAGACCATTTACTTGTCTTACATCCCATAGTAAAAAAGTATTAAGAACCAAAAACACAAACACATTTAACCTAAAATCAAATCTTTTTAATATCTTTTTCAGATCTTCAATGCTTGCAGAACCGCTTTTTTCTAATGTCAACAAAGATTTATAAGAATGTAGAAGTGGCGAAGAAGCAGGAACGTTTTCTACCTGCCTCAATTGTTGCTGAATGGTATTAACCTCAGGTTCAATTTTAGATAATGCCATGTATATCTCATGTACTTTGCCGCTCGTATATTTTGCTATTAAAAAGAAAATAAAAAGAAGAAGTGTAAAAACAGATGCATTTATCCAATCAAGTAAATATGCGACAAGGGTGGCTAAAGTAATTGAGCTAAATATCAATGGGATAAATTGCCAGAACTTCTGGTTGAAAGGAATGGGCATTTTTATCCATGAAATTATTTTTTCCTCAGTAGCAAAAGTTAAAGGATTGGCTAAGCCGGCAGCCTGCAGATCCTGTCGCCATTCTATGTGCGAATGGAGACTTTTTGCTGTTTCCCGTTGTTGAATAATGACTTCTTTTTTTAAAGGAGATAACAAATGTTTTGCAAGCATTTTTTTTGATTGCTCAGAAGTACACCTGTTGATATACTGGTAAATAGAAGCGGTACCTAACAAATCTATATCACTGGCATAGGGATGATCATTTGGCAAAAAAGAAAGTCCATCTTCCCTGCCTGAATAGTTGCCGTTTAATATTGCTAATTCTTCACTATTAATAAGAAGCAGCCTTTCAAGATAACTAATTTTATTATTGTTATTTGTATCAACTGAGACAGTGTACAGAAAAAGTACAATTCCTGCTGCTGCAGCTACCCAGACGAATAAAGATGAGTTGAAAAAGAGGTAATAAATCATTAAGATAATGCTTAGTACAATAATGAGCCGAAGCCAGCCAAGCCTGCTTCTTTTTATTTTAAGTTTTTTTAGACCGGTTGTATAAAAAGCAACCTGTTTTTGATATATTTCTTCGGGTGTCGTTTTTGTCAGCATTTGTTATAATAAAAACGTTAAGATAAACATTGCTATACAAATGTTTTGTAAATTTGCATTTCACATGGGGCTGTACCTGGTTTTGACAGCATAGGTTGTTGTGGGTATAAGCATGCAGTGCGTTGTGTTATTAGCACTTTAATCTGAAAGCTCAACAAACAAACGGCGAAAATACTTACGCCATGGCTGCCTAGTTCAGAGAATTAGCATCCATTATGGCCGGGAATGCAGGCTGACCTGTTGCCACGCTTCCCCGCCCAATCAAACAAACAAAACAGGTTGCCACTACAGAAGGCTGTGATTGTAGTGTAAGACCATCCAGCTAAGGAAGCAATTGGTTTGTCCGGTTCCGGCTGCTTCCCGACAAATAATTCCGGAATAAGCATGTAGAAGGCTTATGGCAGATATGTTTGGACAGCGGTTCGACTCCGCTCAGCTCCACAATTAAAAGGATAAGTGTTGTAAATCAATTACTTATCCTTTTGTTTTTGTAGTAGGCAGCAAAAAGGGTAGCAATCTGATTGATAATAAAAAGCCTCGTTGGTTATGTTGGAGTTTTTTCAAATCATTGAACTTGTAATAGCGATTTGTTCTTGTATCTATGGGGGCTTAACCGCTAACAAATGGAAAGAAATCAATTCTACAAAACAAACTTTTGTAGTTATAACAATTATTGCCGGTATCACTTTGGCTTACAGATCCACGAAATCACAAGGCAATGACTTTTAACTCTTATATGAAATTTTGTTGAATACCTTTTCGTCTCTCAGTTATTTGGAGGAAGGTAAGGAGGCGATTAAAATTTACTTGAAGACAATAAATCTACGATGAAAGTCGTTAGAATTATCGGTAAATTCTCTAACAATTCCATACACTTTACACGTTAGCTTTATGCAAAAACTGACTTTCTTTTTTTTATTGCTCTTGCTTTTATCTTGTACAAAAAATTCTACTTCTATCAAAACAACGACCAATAACCAAGGTAGTGGTCAAACGGAAAGTAAACCTGTATGGCCTGTTGCGAGTGGGAATTATTGGGTGTATCAAGATTCCCTGTTTAATGATGACGGGTCTTTTGGTTCCGTATTTCCTTCGGATACACTTAAAACTACTGATAGTATTATCCATGAAGGAAAAGTGTTTTATGGAACTAATCCTTTTTATATTTCCCGGACCTACTACAGGCAGGCAGATGATAACACAGTTGAAGAATATGATTTCAACACAAATTTTTCCGCTATTTATTTTAGACAAGTACAAGCAAACAATACAATAATAAGGAAACAAGATGTAGTTATTCCCAACGAGTATGGTTATGATTGCATCAGAAATGAGAATACGCAAACCATTTCTGGCGACCTTAGGTTGAGAGAAATTTTTTATGTGAAACCGGGTGTCGGATTAGTACGACTTGAATACTTTGTAAAATACAGAACGTCAACAAAATTAAACTTATACTTCACCCGGACTCTCGTATCTTACAAGATTAAATGACAACAAGGTCTAAATAACTTTTTCAAAACTTTGCGATCTTCTATTAAGGATTAAATACCCTTGCCAAATAACTTTGCTACCCTTTTTGCTACGTAAAAAGATGTAACTAATAATTTTCAATGAGTTATACAGTAATTAATAGAGAGAAGGTGACTTAAATGATAAACTAAACGGTGTCCACTTTGAATAAATTCTTTTGAACTGATAGTGCATTTATATTTTTTTTGTTGCTCCCCTTTTTGCTGGCTGTAATTTTAAAAGAGCTGTATCTTATTCTTAATCAATTTTTTATTTTTGCTTGTATTAAAGGAAGAAGAACTGCCTACTTCTCGTTGATGTCCTTCCAACAAGTTAAAAAATTCCTACCTTGTCTTTTCTTGCTTTCTAACGCTTTAACTACCTCGCCAGTTATAACGAACTGCACTTCCAATTTGTAAAAATGGAATAGTTCCGCGTTTTCGATAACGAATAGCTGTCGGCTCAGTAATATTTAATCTAGAGCAAACATAATTATCTATTTTTTTAAGCTTAAATGTAGTAAGGACGGAATAATCCAAGACATTTTATCTTGTAGTTACTAATGACGCAAATATACTTTTTGCTGAAGCAATCTACATTTTGGATAGTTGCTCCTCCCAGAACCATGGTTAAGATGTCACGAGGCATAGCTAGAGAGATTCAGCAGTAAAAAAATAGTTAGCTGCAGCTTAATTAGTACTCAACCGGAACGTGAAAATTATTTGTTTACGAATGGAGCCGTTCCCGCCTCTTTTAGGTCTAACTCTTTGTCTAATGTGTAGCATTCTTTTGTACCTGGCCGCAAAACCTTCAATTATCCTATGGCACTAATGAATCTGCACCTTAAATTTGAAAATCAACGCTTAGAACATTTTAAAAAATCCGCTATTCATATGTTCATTTTGTCTGGCTTTGGCCCTGCCCACGGTCCTGTTGGCTTCACCAATTATGCCCGGTACCTTGGCTAACACACAGGGCTTTGAAGGAGACCCGGTAGGACGAAATATTATCAATCCCTGAAAGAGATGGTAAATTTTGAACCCTCATTAATTTTACTTTCTAAAGATATTGTTCCGCCTAAACTTGTAATGTGATTATACACTAAATAAAGTCCTATCCCTTTGCTATCGGCATGTTCATGAAACCTTTGATGCAATCCAAAAATCCTTTCTCTTACGTTGTCCATATCAAAACCTACACCGTTATCACCAATAATCAACTGACTAATTCCATTCACTCTTTTTGAAGAGATGGTGATAACCGGTAAACAATCTGTTTTGGCATATTTAATAGCATTAGTAAGTAAATTAAGGAATATACTATGCAGGTAAGCTTTATTAAACTTCACTTTAGCCAGTTCTGAAAAGTTTACTTCAATTGTGGCTTTTGAACTTTTAATTAAGGAATTGATTGATTCGAGCACTATATCCAGAACATCTTTTAAATACAGTTCCTCAACAGGTACATTCATGCTTTCTTTTTCACTTAAAATATCTACATAACCGTTTAGGGTATGCCTTAAACTTTCACTTGCAGCTTTCAGAATATGTATTAATTCAAGTGTTTGTGCATCAGTAATCTTCGAAATATCTAACAGGTCGAAAATGGAAAGTAGATTATTTACAGGAGCTCTAAGATCGTGTGAAGTAGTGTAGGTTAATTCCTTAAGCTCTTTATTAACACTGGTCATGTTCGCCAGAAGCATATTCCGATCTTCTTCAAGTCTTTTTTTATGTGTTATATTTTTAGCGATTGCAAAAACCATTTTGTCGCTGTCTATATTCATCGAGGTCCAGGAAAGCCATACAGTCTCGCCTAATTTCGTTACGTAGCGATTTTCAAAATGGAAAAGTGGATTACCCTTAACGAGCTCAGAACGAACTTTACCTGTAATTTCTTTATCATCATCATGCACAAAATCGTTAATGGGCCTTGACATTAGTTCTTCATTTGTATAACCTAATAATTTCGAAACAGCAGGATTTATTTGTTTAAAATATCCATCAAATCCAGCAATGCATAACAAGTCTGCCGATAGTTCAAAGAAAAGTTCAAAAGGGTTGCGTTTACTAAGGGAAACCAGTTTGTCACAGTCGTTCATTTGTAGTTTTAATGGTTGTCGAATTGTTCGCGCCCCTAGGCATTTTTATAGGAAACGCACATTATTGTTAATAATTGTATGGTATACTCAATCTTTGCCCTTAAGTTTTTGCTTTTGCAATCCCCTTACTAAATATTCCAATAGTTTACTTACGCGACAAAACGAAAAATTTTATTCGCTAGGTTTCGTTGATAAAGGATTGGGGGCGGAAGCACAGGAATACTGCTTCAACTAACATAAATCCTTCTTTTGTACCCAACCTCAATACTTTTACTAAGCCTCCTTTGCTTCCCAATTTTTACATTTGTGCTCCGTGCGACAAATCCTGTACTGCATGTTAAGGAGCCTCCTGCTCAATTGCATCTTTTATTTTTGCAACATCAATTTTCTTCATTTTCATCATTGCTTCAAATGCCCGTTTTGCTACTTCGCCACCCCTGGCCATTGCATCAGTCAGAACACGGGGAGTGATTTGCCACGACAGTCCCCATTTGTCTTTGCACCAGCCACACTCACTAGCTGTGCCTCCGTTGTCAATAATCGCATTCCAATAAAGGTCAGTCTCGGCCTGGTCGTCTGTAGCAATTTGAAAGGAAAACGCCTCGCTATGTTTAAAGAAATCGCCGCCGTTAAGTCCTATACAAGGTACTCCACAGACAGTAAACTCTACTGTAAGCACGTCGCCTGCCTTGCCTCCCGGAAAGTCTGAAGGCGCCTGAAATACCTTTCCAACGGAACTGTTGGGAAATGTATTTGCATAAAAGTGAGCGGCATCCACCGCGTCGTTATTGTACCATAAACAGATTGTGTTCTTTTGCATGGCTACATTTTTTATGTATTTAATCGTTGTTTGCCTTTTATAAATTGAGCAAATTAATCCAACAAATCTGAAGCAATATACTCTTTGCTTATAGAATTTCAAAGAACGGGGATAGTGGTGAAAATCTTTGTACAGCTGGTCATCTAACGGTAGGAACAAAAGTAAATTTTTGTCACTCTGGCAACCAACAACTGCAAGAACCCGTGGGGTCTTGGAACACAAGTAATGGTAAAAAATTGCTTTACAACTGGTTTAAACGCTGCCAAAGTGCCGTTGGGTTGTCTTTCGAATTTTTAGTGTACATCGCAAATGCTTAAACCTGTGGGTGGGAGAAAAGTATAAGTTTTTCTAGCCGGCATTTAGAATGTCGTTCGCCACCGTAGTGTCAATGCTTGTACTTGTATAACCTGGATGTAGCCTAACATTTGCTGTAAACGTTAGCAGTTGTTTTCCAAATACCACATAGTCGGGCTTCTTCATTTGCCTCGGTAGTTAGAGACGTACTGAGAGCAGCGGAAAGTCAAGGAGTGCTGGGGAGGTAGAGTAGAAAATCCGGAGGATCACTTTTAAAACACCCCAATAGTAGCGATTCATAGTTATTTGTGGACAAATAACTTCTTGATTTCTAAATATTTAATGCTAAAAACTTTTATTTACAAAAAAGTACCCTTACTTTTAGAAATCAATGCTTCTGTCAGCTCATTTTATTGTTGTTCAACTTCTCTTCATCCGCAGTAGATTTTAAAAAAGCATTGTTACGGACCAATACACCACCCCAACAAGGGCGCTTTCACTATCATGGTTTATCGAATAGACGATAAATACCTCCAATATTTATGCTCCTCAACTATCCTAATAAAAGTTTTAGGTGATAATTATTTATTTACGGTTAAGCTACTTAAACGAGTTATACTAATAACCTAAAATCTTTCTTTTAAGGTGACACGTGCTGCATGCTCAGGTATCCTTCATACTGTTACGAGCTAATCAGATGATCAGGATCCGTTGAGTCCAACACTAAACTCCAATTCAAAACTTAGATCGTTTTGACTTCTATTTAATACCCTGAATGTTTTTTTTAATCATTTAAAAACAAAAGAAATGGAAGAGAAATTTGACAAATCGAACGTCTTGAATTTATCAATGCAAACATCTTTGATGTTTAAAAAAGAAAATCACCAAAGCTGCAATTATCGAAAGCTCATTTCATTTATGTTGTTGTTAACGCTCTTCTCATCCCAATTGATAGCGCAGGATAAAAAGCTATGGTTGATGGGTGGGCAAAACCTTAATAACACACGCAATGCTGTTGAAGAAAACACGTTATCTGCCAAAAATGTTAGCGATCTAACTGTAAAGTGGACGTTCACAACAAGCGGTGACGTGTCCGCTACTCCCGCAGTTGACGAGGATGGTGTATATTTTCCTGACTGGGGCGGCAATCTATATAAAGTGAACTCTGCCACAGGTGCACAGGTTTGGAGTAAAATGATTAAAGATTATACGGGTCAGGTTAAAGGCCTTGCGCGAGCCACACCAGCCCTTTCGGGAAATACGCTTGTAATTGGAACACAATTAGGCTTTCCCTTCGAAGGGGCTTATGTGCTTGGTATAAACAAGATGACGGGTGCGTTGCTCTGGAAGACAAAGGTAGAAGATCACCCGCTATCAATCGTCACACAATCAGCTACAATAAACGACGGAAAAGTTTATGTCGGAGTAGCATCCCAAGAGGAAGGTTTTGCTGCAGACAACAGTTATCCGTGCTGCTCTTTCAGGGGAAGTATGCTTTGTCTTGACTTAAGTAGCGGCCACATAATATGGAAGACTTACATGCTGCCTGAAGGTAAAGGCTTTGCGGGAAATGCTGTATGGGGAAGCACACCCGTAGTTGATATGAAACGCAACTCTCTTTTTATAACTACCGGTAACAATTATAAGGTTCCACAGGCAATCCTCGATTGTCGGGCAGTTGGCGGCGGCGCAGCAGCGGTAAAGACATGTATAGAGGCGGTACCTGGAAGTGCTGAAAATTATATTGACGCTATTGTAGCGATAGATTTAAAAACCGGGGCTATAAAGTGGACAAAGTCAGCCCTTCCTTTTGATGCCTGGACCGTTGCTTGCTTTATCCCCGGCTCTGCAAATTGCCCCGAGAACGCTGGCCCCGATTACGATTTTGGACAAGGCCCTGCTTTATTCTCTGCAGGAACAGGCGCTAATAAAAGGGAGCTATTAGGAGCTGGACAAAAAAGTGGAACTTATTGGGCAGTAGACCCTGACAATGGAGCAGAGGTATGGCGTACCGAAGTAGGACCTGGGAGTTCTCTTGGAGGTCTCGAGTGGGGTTCGGCAGTTGATGACAAACAGATTTATACTGCCGTTGCAAATTATTATTACATTCCTCATCTTATGACAAAAGGACCAGGAGCTGGCAACACAGTAAAAGGAGGATTTTGGGCGGCGTTGGATGCTACAACAGGTGTTCTAAATTGGGAGTATGCAGCAGACAAACTACCTGCAATTGCTCCTCCACCCGGAACCACTGCCCCTAACCTTGGAATGGTAACAATAGCTAACGGAGTAATGTTTGGCGGTGCGCTTGATGAAAAAGGAACAATGTATGCACTAAATGCCGCTACCGGAGAAAAATTGTGGTCTTTTGAAAGCGGCGGATCCGTTAATTCAGGGGCTGCAGTAGTTAAAGGAAATGTATATTGGGGAAGCGGTTATTCTAACTTTGGACTCGGAACCCCTAACAATAAACTATATGCTTTTTATGTTCCGAATAAAAATAATAATGCAAACAGTATTGTTGCAAGAAGCTCTGCTATCAGTAATAAACTCGATCAGCTAAATACATCAAACAAAAGCATTTCCATTTACCCCAGCCCCGCTAAGGATGTACTTCAGGTTATGTCTATCGACAAGAGCATGATAACTTCGATACGGCTTTTTGATCTTTCAGGCAAGCTGGTAAAAGATTTTCGCCCATCCCAAACTTCCAGCGCAAAACTTGCTGTCGGCAGCATTAAAACTGGAAGCTATGTTATTAAGGTTTCTACCACGACGAGTAACCTATCCACGCAGGTGTTAGTAGTGCATTAATTAAAATTAATTGTAGTGTTATAAATTGTAGCGGGGAAAGTCAAAAGAATACGGCTTTCCCCGCTTTTTTTGCGAAAATTGTAAGGATTGACTTAAGCTCGAAACCGAAGACGCTAGATTGTTTACTTGTTACATCACGTACTTCTTTTAAGTTGGTAACTTTCAAACTAGCGTTTTCTAACTTTCCTTCATAACAATATACCTTTCAGGATTGAGATGACAATAATGTTAAAGCCCCACCTTCTTTAGTAGGCATTGAATTTCCCTTATCGTCCGGCATTACTAACTTCATAGTCGCGGGCTGACTTAGGGCTATAGTAAATATAAAAAAGGTAATGAGCAGGAAACCTAGATCTACCATTCGAGTAAGATCAACACGTGTTGAGAGTCTTTTTGACTTTGCAGTAACTGCAGTCTGTTTTTTGTGGCTTTCGCCTGG
Organism: Segetibacter koreensis DSM 18137; assembly: GCF_000374045.1. GTDB lineage: Bacteria > Bacteroidota > Bacteroidia > Chitinophagales > Chitinophagaceae > Segetibacter > Segetibacter koreensis. The sequence goes on from NZ_KB893381.1 coordinate 251,476, forward strand.
AGAAATTTCCGCGATAGCTTAAGATTTATATTAAGATGCCTATTAGCTTGAATTCCATATTCTATTACAAGGTATTTGGATTTTAGGCCAATGGAAAATAGCCTTTGCGTCCATCGCACTTTACAACACGGAACCGAAGATGGCGGGAGAAATTTTCCCCCACGCGAGCAGCAGCAATCCATTAGTATCTTTCGCATCTGGCTTTCGAAAGCAGCGGTGGGCAAATGTTCTTCAAACAGTTTACCATTTACATATGGGAAGGCATTGAGGCTTTCGTTGATGTTGCGGAGGTACTTTTCTTTGGGCGTGTTGAGTACCTCGGAGAGTTGTGCAAGTGTTGCGGCAAGGTTAGTTCCATCTTCTTCAGTTGTGACGTCGAGGTAATCGTAAAGAATACCCGTTCATCAAAAATAGCTGTATCGTCGGCAAACAATAAGAACACGAGACGAACGAGGTATAACTCAAGCGAATTACCTTCGCAACCGATGTCTTTTAGTTTATCGTGCAACAGAGCCATTAGTTCGGCAGCTTCTATATTTACCGGGTACTGTTCTTTGTAAGTTCGCTTTTGATAACCAGAAATGAAGCCAAACAAGCGCACATGATCTACGAGTTGCGATAGATTGAATTCGTATTGCTGTCCATCTTCAAGGTCGTATAGTTTGAAGCGTTCGAAATCGCTTACAGGTATGTATCTGGGAAGTTCTTTTTCGGTCAATCCGGGAAAGGTTGAAGAAGTTTCTCGAACGAAAAGACTGTTTGGAATTTTGATTAAACTGCTCATCCGTTAATCCTCCTGCTATCTGCTGTACGACGAATTGCAAGGGCCAAATAAAGGGAGCTTTACCTTCACAATTAGAAAGATTTGGTTGTTAATACTACTTGCCCCCCGGATATTGAACGTTGGAGTCATCTTCGCCTGTTATAAAAATGGCTGTAGGTTTATAAGGCGTTGTCGTTGTAAGTGAACTTTTCAATGTACTCGAAAAAAGTCCACTGGACGTATTTAACCTACCGATGTTTTTTGTGCCGTTATGTTCAGTTTCCATCCAAACTACGTAAGTGCTTTTAGGGGGACTAATCTTTTTGGCTCTGCCAGCCGAATAACTTTTAAATCAATGCTGTAATTCTTATTATTGTCCTTTTTAATTTTTACCGAACCCTCTGCTGTAGGCACTACTGTTGATTTGGCGAAACTTATTTTTCTGGAACAAGAACTAAGAAAAAAAATCATAAATATCGAGAGTAAAACCGGCAAACCAGCTACCCTTAATTTTGTTGGCTTCATTGTATCTATTTTTATGTTTCTATTCAATTTTTAAAACCGATTAAAAATTGTTCCTTTATTCAGGTCGTTTATAATTTCCGCTAAAGCAATGAAACTTCCCCGTTTAACTACGTAAAAATCGGCGCCTATTTCAAAGCAATACTCTACATCTTCTTTAGCCGAAGATGTAGAAAATATCATAATAGGTATAGAATTGTACTTTTTATTTTCTCTGATAGTCTTTACGCACTCAATCCATTCATCCGAGGCATATTTAAATCCAGAATAACAACATCAGGAGGTTCCTCGTTCTCTGATAGTTCTATAAGCTTTAAACCATCTCCTGCAGTTACTATTCTAAAGCTTTCGTTACATTCTTTTGCAACCGATTGAAACAGTTCGATATCATCAGCATCATCAGCTAATATGATGCGTTTAAATGTAGACATTGATAGAGTTGAGGAAAAAGAACTAACGGAATGTAAATGTCGTTTTTAGCAATTAGAGATAGATTAGTGATTGATTAGAACTGTATTAGAATTGGCTGGTAGTTAAATATTCCACATTTTCCCGTTCATTTTATTTCTAAACTTAATCTAATCTTCTTTTAATCCACCCTTAATAACGCCCAGCTAGTTTCGTATCTAATTTAATTATTTCAAAAAAGATACAATATGAAAAAGATAATATTTTCCATCGTCCCTTTTTTATTCTTCCTGCTGTTTCAAACTGGTTGCACAAGCAAAATGACACCTACTGTAGCTAAAAATGCGGACCTTTCAACTAACTATAAGAATATAAAGACCTACTCCTGGACTTCGGATATTGATAATATACCTAATGACCAGCTTTTTATAGGGATGAACGGTATATACATTTTCAACAATGAATCTGCAAGAAAAATGATTAAAGATGCTATTCAATACGAGCTTGACTCTCGCGGGTATAAAAAAGTGAAAGGCGACAACGGCGATATGAAGGTATCTTTTTCAGTGTTGGAAAGAGAGGGCAGATTAAAAACTACTAATGGCTATGTAACCTTGTCTTCCGGCGAGAAAGTACGTACAGACGACAACGTCAGTTATACAGATGTAAAGCCTGGTACCCTTATCATTAACCTTATCGACTCTAAACAAAAAGTGCAGATCTGGCAGGGTTTTGCTTCAGGCATTTTGCAGCCTGATAATCTTAGAGATCAGTCTAAGGTGAGACAGGCGGTATCCAGCATTTTTTCAAAGTTCCAGCACAACAACCATAGTAATATGTAAGAACTAAAGCTTTTGCCGATAACCCTGGCGACGGTAAACAGTTATCGACACTAACATCATTAAAAGGGGGCGCACAGTTATTGCAGGATCTATGTTGTAGCCAAAAAAGCACGATTGTATGGAGGCAATTATAAAGTGGTTTAGAGTTCGTTATAGAAGTATTGTAAATAGTATTGCCTTTCTGCCAGCTATAATTGCCTCCCTTTTTTTAGTGTTGTCATGGCTAATGATAGCGTTCGATTTTTCAAATGCGGGAAAAAATATAAAATCTCAACTACACTGGTTAAGTTTAAAAGATGCTACTACCGCCAGGAGCATTATCTCATCAATTGTTGCCGGTATTATATCTCTTACCGTCTTTAGTTTCTCTATGGTTATGATTGTTTTAAACCAGGCAGCATCACAAATGAGCAACCGGATTCTTGATAAATTGATAGGCAACCGGTCTCAGCAATGGCTGCTGGGATTCTATATTGGTACTATTGTATATGCACTTTTTCTGCTTAGCGCTATCCGCGATATTGATTCGGGTATATATGTACCTGCCTTAAGCACTTACCTGTTGATCACACTGACCATCATCGACATTTTTTTATTTATTTATTTCTTGCACTACATTACTACCTCGGTTAAGTATGAGACTATTATCGGCCGAATTTTCAAACAAACTAAAGAAAGTCTCGAGAAGAGTTGTAACCAGAAGAAATTCATCCCAAGGGAGCCAACTACGGAACAAGGAGTGAGAATTACAGCTAAAACGTCGGGCATATTCCAGGGGTTTCAGCAAGAAAAGCTGCTGAAGCTGTGCGAAGAGGAAAACCTGTTGATTTCGTTTATTTATGCTGAAGGCACGTTTATTTTAAATGGGTCGCCTTTTGCTGTTGTCTTACATGCAAAAAATATTTCAACAGAAACGGGAGATAAAATTGCTTTCTTAACCTACATAGAAGACAGTGAAAAAATAGAAAGCAATTTTTACTATGGCTTCAGGCAATTAAAAGAGGTAGCTGTTAAGGCATTAAGCCCTGGTATTAACGATCCGGGAACTGCTATTTTAAGCCTCCATGCTTTAGCAGACTTACTGGCGTTTCGATCGTGTAATTATCCTGAAAGTGGAATAGGGGATTCAAAAGACCGTGTACGAATCCTGGTTAATGAGAAAAGCTTCGACCAACTATTTGTCGAATATTTTTTGCCAATTTGGGATTATGGCAGGAACGACCGTTCTATAAGACAAGAAGTACGGTTAATATTAGTTCAATTACGAATGCAGACAAAAAACCAACTGGTCAGTAATCTTTTACAGGAAGTGGAAGCATTGGAAAGCGACGCAATTACGTTGAAGCGTGACTACTAGTGCGTTCGCAGAAGTACGGTGGTATTTGATCAAACATTTATAGTGCAGGAACTGTTATCTATTAAAGCTTGTTATGGATAAAATTATAACGCGACTGCATACTTATTACATCGCTTTTTTAAAAGCAATACCGCGTATTGGATTAGCAATTTTAATCTTAATCATAGGTATTATTGTTGCCTCCTAGATTACCAAAGTCATCTGGGAAAGATTGATCGGTAAATCGCACGATCCATTAATGAGTGGTTTTTTAGAGAAAGCAATTAAACTGGTCTTGCTAATTGCTGTTTTTCTTCTTGCTTTAAACATTGCTGGGTTAAGCAGCATAGCCGCAGCAATAATGGCAACTGCCGGTGCTTCGGCTTTGGTAATAGGTTTTGCTTTTAAAGATATCGCCGAAAATTTTCTGGCAGGAACCATTTTGGCATTTAATCGTCCCTTTCATGTTAACGATACAGTGCAGGTAGAAAATGTTTTTGGCAAGGTGAAATCAATGCATCTAGTCCCTTTACCGTTAAAGCAATAAATGGAGCAAATAGCCCCGTAGAAGATAAGTAGCCAAATTATAAGAAATGGGAGGCATAATGGAATTTGTTGAACTTTAAAATTTGTATAGCGCCTCCCATTTCATTTAAAGCCCCGTTATCAATTTGCCTTCTTATCGCTTTTTTTGTTGTTCGACTTAGTTCCATTATTTTTAAGAAGTTCATTTGATGCTTTTTTGCCTATTGCATTTTCCGATGCAGAGCCTTGAGGAGATCCGCTGAGTGTACCGCCGCCGGCTCCTCCTGTACCCACCGGGCTGCCTGGCGTATAGTCATGCTTACCATGATGAAGGGTAACAACTTTACCACCATGTATCGCAGTTCCAGGCGGAAGGTTTGATTGTTTCAATTTAGAAACTTTTGACTGCCCTGTTTTACTCTTATTGGTTGATTCGGCAAAGGTGTTGCTTTTTACTTTGTTAGTCGCTTTGCTCTTTGCCTGAGCATTTACCAAAGTAGTTGATAGTGTAAGCGCTGTTATAAGAACTAGTAATTTCATACTGTTGCTTTTATAAACTTACTCAATAATGTTGCCATACCCCTCAAATTTAAAATATTATAACAATAGACCTTTCCGGATTGAGATGGCAATAATGTAAAGCCCCACCTTCTTTGGTAGGCATTGAATTTCCCTTATCGTCCGGCATTACTAACTTCATAGTCGCGGGCTGACTTAGGGCTGTAGTAAATATAAAAAAGGTAATGAGCAGGAAACCTAGATCTACCCATTCGAGTAAGATCACCATGTTGAGAGTCTTATCGACTTTGCAGAAACTGCAGTCTGTTTTTTGTGGCTTTCACCTGGAGAAGCCTAACATCTGTTTCGAATCGGGATAGCGAACAAAGAAAAGACGCAGCATCAACTTCATTAGCCACGCCGGGAGTTTCGCCAGACGAGCCTGAGCATCCGTCAGGGTGAGCTCAACTAAGGCATCGAGGTTCCTATTCTGCGCTAGCTTCTTCTCGTAGCCCGCCTTTCAGGCAATGGGCATCGAGCCGTCGATTGACACACCAGGCTCATACACGGCTATCTTTGTGAAAGTATTGTTGTTTCTGGCAGCTTCTAAGGCAATCAATCCACCATAGTTGTGCCCTACCAAAAAGTTTCCGCATGAATCTCGCTGCACTGCAAGCACGTCATCAATTTCCTTTTGAATGCCGTAGGCGTCGGCTTGTGCGCCAGTTCCGCCTCGACCTAGGCGCTCCCGGAGTATGTCCGGCAAAGTTGTCTGCAAGGGCCGAAGCGAAGACAGCATAGTCGCTCGCCATCGAACGGACGCTGGGGAGCACCATTACTCCCGGTCCCGTGCCCACTGAGAGGAAACTGATATTCGTTCCATCCTTAGAGATCACAGTTCGAAATTCACCTTTTCTGTTGGTTGACTTTGTCTTCGACATGATCGTCCTCCTTAGAGTGTGATCATATCTCTGGCTACATATCAAAGGCAATAACGCACTTTGGCACCTATCGCCATTCAACAATTTTATTCTGACTAACGTAAGAAAATAGGGTTTAGAAGTCATGCTGTTACTATTCCTAATCCTTCGCTTGCGATTTCAAATTTACTGATTTGCTTCTTCATCTTTTTAATTAAGACCAGTTTTCTTTTCTGAAATAATGGTTCGGTACAAACACTTTATTTAAACAGAAATGGAGGAGATGTTATCCTAGGATCAGAATTATTATTCACATTCTAGTTGAGCTTCACTTATGAAGTCCCCAAGTTCTTCTGGTGATTGACCTTCTTTCACTTTGCTTCTATCTTTAAATATTTCAACAATGGTAAGCAAGATGTTTTTTCAAAATAGGTTGCAATATTCATTCCTTAAAATCAAAAAGCTGGATAAAAATCCAGCCTTTGTTTTAAAAAAAACCTATCACCTCTTTAAAAGTAGTACTTTTATATTAGCATTATAATTAATTCATCTTTTTGCTTTAAGATTAATCTATACATTTAAAATAATTTAATAAAAGAATAGGGAGCAGAACTTTGCTCTTGAGGGGGTCAAGTTGCAAGAAGTTAACTGCTCCCTTTATATATTTCAATGTTAGAACTTCAGTTAATTTCAAAGGTACCTCTTTGCTGAGGGATTTGAAAAAAATGATAGTGAGACAGTATGAGCGTCACTACATTTCATTCCGCCAATTTATAATCATTTCGTTAGTAGAGGAACCCGCTTTTTATCTACAATAAGCCATAAGGAAAACTCGACAATGGATCTGGCTACCACATCCCTTTTCATCTTTCGCTATATTAATTAGCAACCCGGAACTTGTTAGCAGTAGTGCATTACCTTGTCATACAGTTCTTTCAGTTGGGTATCACCGAAACCATAAATACTTTCCCTACTCCAGAATTCTTTAAATACCTGCCGAAAATCTCGTGAAATATTTTTGGTGATCTCTTCCAAAACTCTTTCAGGTCTTCCCTTCATGCCATCTTTTGGAAAACGTTCAACATGCGCTTTTACTACTTCTTGCAAATACGGAAAAACGGGAGATTGATTTTTTGCAAGACGAATTAATTCTTCAAGATCGTCACTCTTATAAGCTNTCCATAAGTCTTGTCCAAATTGCAAATCATTATCATTTAAAGGAATTCTTTCAGCAAAACAAATTTTCAGTTCACTTGATGTTGCCTGTCCAAATCCATTCCAAAACTGTTTATCATTTCTGCCCAAATAAGAAGTATAAACAGCATAAACTTTTTTCTTTATTGACAAACTATTGATGATTGAAATAACGAACCACATATTAACCTGGCAGAACAAGTCATACTCAAACCAAAGATTGAATTCGGTATTGTCAGGCGCATTAATTATCTTTTCAAGTTCTTTTGCAACGCTGCTATGGTATTCAGCTTCTGTCGATCCATAGTATTTGGCTCTTGATCGCCAAAAATCATTCAAATTGT
>NZ_KB893382.1 GCF_000374045.1 Segetibacter koreensis DSM 18137
AATGTGGCAAAAGTATGCCTTTAATGTGGCAAAAGTATGCCTTTAATGTGGCAAAAGTATGCCTTTAGGGTCCCAAACCCCTTCTCGTCGTAAGCTTCAACAAGCCCCTAAAAAGGGTTTATAAAGTTCTTAAAAAGATTATATAAAGTTCAAGGCAAAAACACACCAAGTTCTAAAAACAATTCAAAACACCTTAAGAATGTATAAATTCAATCAGAATTTATTTTGATTTTAAAAACCTAGACCATTCCTTTTTTGAAAAAAAGGAAAATCAAAAAACTTCTTGAACTCGCCGTTCAAACTGCGCGGATTTGGATGTTATCCAATTCCACTGCGTTTAGTGTGTCGAGTAAGTGCAAGTGTATCAACTTCTTATACTCATATCGCTATGCTCATTCCGTTACCGTTGACACACAACAAAAATAAGAGCCTAGAACAATGTTCTAAACTCATAACCTAACTTATTATTAATAATCTTTAGATAATTTATATTGCTTGTATGCTAAATAAACAATAAACACTTGAACAATTACCTGAGCTAAATTCAATCCAAGCCCAAGACGTTTTTTTAATTTCTCACGATTCGCCATTTTCCCACTCCTTAATTATATATTACATATACCCTTATTTTGCATTTTAAGGTACTTTTTAGGACTTTTAACATTATTTACAATAATTAATACCTCAACGATATTTCAATCCATCAAAAGACTTTAAAATAGCCCATATAATAAAACCAAAAATCGCATAAGGTACTAAATACACAATAAACATTAAATATCTCCAAGCAGTATCATAGGTTTTAATCACATAAGTAATCCCATCATAAAGATTAGAAGCTCCAACAAATTCTCCAATGGGCCCTGTTATTACTGTTACTAACGCAATGATTGCTATTACGAAGAATAGCGATAAAACTCCTTTTGTCATAACCTCTAAAGATTTATTTAAATTCTCAACGATAGTCTCATTTTTATTTAACCGATCAGCAATCATTTTCTTGTATTCTATTGTTTCTTTTTTCGCTTGGTCATTATGTTTTTTATAATGCTCAAATAAATCACTCGCTTGTTTATCTATACCTTTAAATTTTTCATCAAATGCTTGCTTAAAGTCTTGTT
>NZ_KB893383.1 GCF_000374045.1 Segetibacter koreensis DSM 18137
ACCCTTACCCTTTCGCTTAACATCAATCCATTACTAAGGTGGCCGGGTGAAGAAAAAGTATTTGCATAACGTATTAAGAATTTTCGGAAGAAAAGGTGCTATCGGGAGTCATGAAAAACATAAGATCTCCTTTTTCCAAAAAAGACGCTACTCCTCTAAGCATCGGCACGTAATAGCCTCCCCCATTTTCCCGCAAATCTACAATCCAACCTTTAATATTCGGGTTGTCTGCCTCCCTGATCTGTTGCTGAATGCTTGCGATGTACACAGTAGTTTCCGCTTCGCTTTCACTTTTAAAAGTTCCGACTTTAACATAGCCAATTGTGCTATCCAGCAAAAGCATTGGGGGCTCCTCGTCCAGGCAGCGCAACATTGTCCGCCCCTCCACCTCCCCGCCGTTGCGGCACACAAATGAGCTGTGATTATCGCCAAGTATGGTAAGGGCAACCTCGAGACCCTTTTGCAAATTACCCCAATAGCCATTGTATTCATCCACCGCCTGTAACACCTTTTCGCTAACACCTTCTGCTATAGTTTCGGCCTTTAAGCAACTGATTGTTGTGTACTTCCAGAGCTTGGCAGATGGCAGTATTGAGTTCACTTAAGGAATGATAAATTGTCTTTCTTAAAGGCTCATAAATACGGGCGTAGATAATTTTAACAGCACCTTCCACCAATGCCTTGTCCTGTGGATGATAAGCCCTTGCAGGCAGGATAGTAGTACCATAATGATCTGCAAAGTCTGAAAAGGTCTCATTGAGTGTAGGCTCATAAACGATTGCTTTTTGTTACTGCTGCCTTTAAATTATCGGGAACTATAGCACCAGGAACACCTCCGAGATAATGCAGTGTATTCTCACACGCAGCTATAAAGTCTTCTTTCTGCTGGGTAAGTACCGCCTCCACCTAAGTAACCTGGCTGCAACCCAGAACCGCTACAAACACTTCAACCGCTGTAATCTCCCCGCTTCCCCTATCAGTAAAGTTTTTCTTTCTTCCGAAAATTCTTAATACGTTATGCAAATACTTTTTCTTCACCAGGCCACCTTAGTAATGGATTGATGTTAAGCGAAAGGGTAAGGGTTG
>NZ_KB893384.1 GCF_000374045.1 Segetibacter koreensis DSM 18137
AAAAAATAGCTTCACAAATTGAACCTGATTTAAAAAGGTATTTAAAAAATATAAAATCAGTAGAAGTAGTTTCTCTTAGAAGCGATAGGCCATTAATTAGGTATGGATATTCAAATGATATTGATATCAATATTAACGATGGTAGACTAACTAGTATTAAAAATAAAGGAGATGGGATAAAAAGTTTAATTGCTCTCTCAATTCTACAAACTAGTGAATCAAATAATAGGTTATTAATGATCGATGAACCTGAATCTCATTTGCATTCTGGGGCGATAAGAGAACTTAAGAGTAAAATTATGAGCGATACATTAAACCACCAGACATTAATATGTTCACATCATCAAATTTTTGTAGATAGAAACACAATTAAAAATAATAAGTTACTTAACGGAGGGAAAATAAATGAAAAAATAGATATTAGGAAAATCAGACAAGAATTAGGTGTTTCACTTGGAGAGAATTTATTGAGTGCAGAAATAGTACTATTGGTAGAAGGTGAAACGGACAAATCAATAATAGAAATGTATATTAAAAATAAAAGAACGGATTTACAAAATTTATTAGAAGAAGGAATTTTTATTATAGATTCTGTCAGAGGTGTTTCAAAAATTGATCAAAAAATTTCTGTTTATGAGTCAGGACTTTGCAACGTCGTTGCGTTGTTAGATAATGATGAAGCAGTTAAATCAAATAAAACTAAAATTAACTTAGACAAATCAAATTATTTTTTAGTTCCTACATTCAATAAAAATGAAAGTGAAATTGAAGATATCTTTGAAAAAGATTTTATTTTCAAAGTCGTGGATGAACAATTTGGATTGAACAATTCATATGACAAAAAAAGAATGGGCAAAAAGAAATTTACAAATGGTCTAAAAGCTATATTACATAATAAAGGTAAAATTTTTGAAAAGGAAGAAGAAGAACAATTTAAATGGAGAGTAATTAGTCGCTTGAAAGAAGAAGAAAATTTACCTATAAACCCAATTTATAATGAATTTTTAGAAAGTGTTTGTGATAGAATATCTGCTTTGTATTTTAAAAAGTAAAAGAAAAATCGACTACTAATAATGGTTCGTTAT
>NZ_KB893385.1 GCF_000374045.1 Segetibacter koreensis DSM 18137
TTTACGTTTGAGTTAGAATCAAAAGACCCTTACGTTTAAAAACTGTAAGGGTCTAAAGAATAATAAATATGGCGGCTACCTACTCTCCCGGTTGGTGTACCAGTACCATCGGCCATGGGGGACTTAACTTCTCTGTTCGGTATGGGAAGAGGTGAACACCCCCGGCAAAACCACCATAAGACATTTGAGTTGTCAGTTTCAGGGTATAAATTGTAAGCTGTTTTAAACTTAAAACTTAATACTTATCACTCAACGCTCTAATAATGTACATATTGGGAAGTCGTAATAACAGAAGTAAAAAAAAAATTAAAGCTTACGGGCAATTAGTACTGCTTGGCTTTGATGTTACCACCTTTACACCTGCAGCCTATCAACGTCATAGTCTCTGACGGCCCTTAAAAGTAAACTCATCTTGAGGTAGGTTTCACGCTTAGATGCTTTCAGCGTTTATCCTGTCTGTACATAGCTACTCGGCATTGCACCTGGCGGCACAACCGATACACCAGCGGTACATACGACCCGGTCCTCTCGTACTAAGGTCATGTCCTCTCAATTTACTAGCGCCCATCACAGATAGGGACCGAACTGTCTTGCGACGTTCTGAACCCAGTTCACGTGCCACTTTAATCGGCGAACAGCCGAACCCTTGGGACCTTCTCCAGCCCCAGGATGTGACGAACCGACATCGAGGTGCCAAACCTCACCGTCGATATGAGCTCTTGGGTGAGATCAGCCTGTTATCCCCAGAGTACCTTTTATCCTTTGAGCGATGGCCCTTCCATTCAGAACCACCGGATCACTTTAGCCGTCTTTCGACCCTGCTCGGCTTGTCTGCCTCACAGTCAAGCACCCTTTTACTAATGCGCTCTGCGTACGATTACCAACCGTACTGAGGGTACCTTTGCAAGCCTCCGTTACTTTTTAGGAGGCGACCACCCCAGTCAAACTACCCACCATGCAATGTCTCCCGGATAGGGATTAGACTCTAAGTAAACGAAGGTTGGTATTTCAACGACCGCTCCACGATGGCTGGCGCCACCGCTTCATAGCGTCCCAACTATGCTACACATCGGTTACTCAAAATCAATGCAAAGTTGTAGTGAAGGTTCATGGGGTCTTTCCGTCCCGTGACGGGTAACCGGCATCTTCACCGATACTACAATTTCACCGGGCTCGCGGAGGAGACAGTGTTCAACTCATTAGACCATTCGTGCAGGTCGGAACTTACCCGACAAGGAATTTCGCTACCTTAGGACCGTTATAGTTACGGCCGCCGTTTACTGGGGCTTCAGTCAGGAGCTTTGGGGTTACCCCCGAACACCCTTCCTTAACCTTCCAGCACCGGGCAGGTATCAGGCTCTATACGTCATCTTTCGATTTTGCAGGGCCCTGTGTTTTTGTTAAACAGTTGGTTGAACCATTTTACTGAGACCACATCACTGTGGTACGCTTTATCCCGAAGTTACAGCGTCAATTTGCCTAGTTCCTTCTCCGCGGCTCACCCGAGCGCCTTAGAATACTCATCTCGACTACCTGTGTCGGTTTACGGTACGGGCCGCATTAGCCATACCTTAGAAGTTTTTCTCGGAGGTCTGATTAGGGACATTATCCACGCTGCCGAAGCTTTGTGGTACTATCAGGTTCGCCATCTCTTGCGGATTTACCTGCAAAAAATATAACTACACCCTTTAACGTGAACATCCGTGGTCACGCAGTCCTTTCACTACCCCGTCTCTCCATCGAAACTAATGCGGGTACTGGAATATTAACCAGTTTTCCATCAACTACCCCTTTCGGGTTTGCCTAAGGACCCGACTAACCCTGATCCGATTAACGTTGATCAGGAACCCTTAGTCTTACGGCGATAATGTTTTTCACATTATTTATCGTTACTTATGCCTACATTTTCTTTTCTAATCGCTCCAGCATACCTCACGATAAACCTTCAACGCAGATTAGAATGCTCCCCTACCGATAACATACCTAGTATGTATCATAGAGCTTCGGTTCATGGTTTGATGCCCGATTATTTTCCGTGCAGAGTCTCTCGACCAGTGAGCTGTTACGCACTCTTTAAATGAATGGCTGCTTCCAAGCCAACATCCTGGCTGTTATAGAAACTCCACCTCGTTTGATCAACTTAACCATGTATTAGGGACCTTAGCTGCTATTCTGGGTTATTTCCCTCTCGGCCATGGACCTTAGCGCCCACAGCCTCACTGCTGCAGATATTTACCAGCATTCGGAGTTTGTCAGGGTTTGGCAGGCGGTGAAGCCCCCTAGCCCAATCAGTAGCTCTACCTCTGGTAAACTTCTATATGCAACGCTGTTCCTAAAAACATTTCGGGGAGAACGAGCTATCTCTCAGTTTGATTGGCCTTTCACCCCTATCCACAAGTCATCCCATAACTTTTCAACGTTAATGGGTTCGGTCCTCCAGTGTGTGTTACCACACCTTCAACCTGCTCATGGATAGATCACAAAGTTTCGCGTCTACCCCCACTGACTAAATCGCCTTATTCAGACTCGCTTTCGCTGCGGCTCCGTTAATGATGAACTTAACCTCGCCAGTGAGGAGTAACTCGTAGGCTCATTATGCAAAAGGCACGCCGTCACATATTGCTATGCTCCGACCGCTTGTAGGCGTACGGTTTCAGGAACTATTTCACTCCCTTATTCAGGGTACTTTTCACCTTTCCCTTACGGTACTGGTTCACTATCGGTGTCTGTGGAGTATTTAGCCTTACCGGATGGTGCCGGCAGTTTCAGGCAGGATTCCTCCGGTCCCGTCTTACTCAGGATACTGCTCGTTATACTCAATTTGTGCCTACAGGACTTTCACCTTCTATGATGTCACTTTCCAGAAACTTCAGCTTGATGAGTACTCCTAAATGCAGTCCTACAACCCCGGTGCAGCACGCCACACCGGTTTGGGCTCTTCCCTTTTCGCTCGCCACTACTCAGGGAATCATTATTATTTTCTTTTCCTCCGGGTACTTAGATGTTTCAGTTCTCCGGGTTGGCTCTCCTTGCAGAGTAATACACCTTCAGTGTATTAGGTTGTCCCATTCGGAAACCTGCGGATATATCGCTTGTGTGCAGCTCCCCGCAGCTTATCGCAGCTTACCGCGTCCTTCTTCGCCTCACAGACCCTAGGCATCCACCATACGCCCTTATTTGCTTTAAAAAAGTTTATAGTGTATTGGACTTGTATCATAAGTTAATACAAACCCGTCCACTTGCTATCATTACTATTACTACCAATGATAACTGTTATTCAATTACTACTACTATTACAACTTATTTTCCCAATATGTCAAAGAACTTACCTCGGCCCCGTCCCTAAAGGAAGGAGAGAGATTTGCTGATGTAAAGGTTACGAACCTCCTAGACCTTAATACGTCACATCACCATTCACTATTTTAAAAAAGAACTTGTTTGCTGCCGACTGTCAGCCTTACGCCTCTTGCCTTCAGCTTGTTACTTGTGGAGGATATCGGAGTCGAACCGATGACCCTCTGCGTGCAAGGCAGATGCTCTAGCCAACTGAGCTAACCCCCCAAAGGAGTTATAAGTTGTAGGTTATACATTATAAGTTTTCACTTACTACCTTATTACTTACCACTTACGACTTTTTGTAGACCCGAGCAGATTTGAACTGCTGACCCCTACATTATCAGTGTAGTGCTCTAACCAGGCTGAGCTACGGATCTATGTCACCCCTAACCCCTAATGGGCTTAAATGCATAACCCGCTGATGCTGGGATTGAAGAGCTACTATCTAAAGAACTTCTTTTAGAAGTATTTGAAAGAATACAGAAGTAACAGCTTTTACAGTACTAAGAAAATCGCTCTAAAAAGGAGGTATTCCAGCCGCACCTTCCGATACGGCTACCTTGTTACGACTTAGCCCCAGTTACCAGTTTTACCCTAGGCGACTCCTTACGGTTATCGACTTTAGGTACACCCGGCTTCCATGGCTTGACGGGCGGTGTGTGCAAGGTCCGGGAACGTATTCACCGTAGCGTTGCTGATCTACGATTACTAGCGATTCCAGCTTCATGCAGGCGAGTTGCAGCCTGCAATCTGAACTGAGAGAAGGTTTTTGAGATTAGCGCCCTGTCACCAGGTGGCAGCTCTTTGTCCTTCCCATTGTAGCACGTGTGTAGCCCTGGGCATAAAGGCCATGATGACTTGACATCATCCCCTCCTTCCTCGCGTCTTACGACGGCAGTTTCAATAGAGTTCCCAGCTTGACCTGATGGCAACTATTGATAGGGGTTGCGCTCGTTGCGGGACTTAACCCAACACCTCACGGCACGAGCTGACGACAGCCATGCAGCACCTTACCGCCGGCCCCTTGCGGGGATGTGAGCTTTCACCCACAGTCCAACGGCATTCTAGCCCAGGTAAGGTTCCTCGCGTATCATCGAATTAAACCACATGCTCCACCGCTTGTGCGGACCCCCGCCAATTCCTTTGAGTTTCAACCTTGCGGTCGTACTTCCCAGGTGGGATACTTAATGCTTTCGCTCAGACACTTATTGTCTATCACAAATGTCGAGTATCCATCGTTTAGGGCGTGGACTACCAGGGTATCTAATCCTGTTTGATCCCCACGCTTTCGTGCCTCAGTGTCAATATCCCTGTAGTTAGCTGCCTTCGCAATTGGTGTTCTATGTCATATCTAAGCATTTCACCGCTACATGACATATTCCGCTAACCTCCAGAAAATTCAAGAAACATAGTATCAATGGCAGTTTCCGTGTTAAGCACGGAGATTTCACCACTGACTTACATTCCCACCTACGCACCCTTTAAACCCAGTGAATCCGGATAACGCTTGCACCCTCCGTATTACCGCGGCTGCTGGCACGGAGTTAGCCGGTGCTTATTCCTATGGTACCGTCAACGACACAAGAATGTATCGGTTTCTTCCCACATAAAAGAAGTTTACAATCCAGAGGACCTTCATCCTTCACGCGGCATGGCTGGTTCAGAGTTGCCTCCATTGACCAATATTCCTTACTGCTGCCTCCCGTAGGAGTCGGGCCCGTGTCTCAGTGCCCGTGTGACTGGTCGTGCTCTCACACCAGTTACTGATCGATGGCTTGGTGGGCCTTTACCCCGCCAACTACCTAATCAGCCGCACAGCCATCTCTGAGCAATAAATCTTTAATTATTATGTGATGCCACACAACAATACTATGGGGTATTAATCCGGATTTCTCCGGGCTATCTCCCACTCAGAGGAAGGTTCTGTACGTGTTCCGCACCCGTTTGCCGGTCGCCAGCAGGTATTGCTACCCCTGTTGCCCCTCGACTTGCATGTATTAAGCCTGCCGCTAGCGTTCATCCTGAGCCAGGATCAAACTCTCCATTGTAAATGAGTTTTTGACCACTGACATCAATTCGTCTCAATTAAGAAAATTAACGTCTTGTGTTCTCTTGTATTTTTACGCTTTCTTACCTGTGTAAATAACTTTTACAGTTACTTACGCTGTTACTTCCATACTTTCAAAGATCTTCCAATCTTTTATCAACCAAATTCTTCTCTCCGGTCAACAAGATTTTAATATTTTTTATGTAAACACCTTAGTATCAAGCACTTCTGCTATTATCTACCGCAGCGTTAAGAACTTTTTTTTACCCGTTTTTTATTTGGGAGTGCAAAGATAAGGAGCTTTTTTATTCTGCCAAATTTTATTTTGACTTTCTCTCTTTTTTAAGAAGTTTTTTTTCTTACTTCTTTCTCCTCACTTTTTTTTAAGAACTACACCGTTTTTAAACGGGTTGCAAAGGTAAGTACTTCTACTTCTCTGACAAAACTTTTTTTAAAGTTTTTTCTCCATCCCTCTTTTCCCTGCTTCCTGAAAGAACTTTATCCCTTTTTTATTTCCGGGCGGCAAAAATAAGAAGAAATAACATCCAAACAAATATCTTTTTTTACCCTATTTACCTCTCTCTCACCTGCTCCTAAAAGAACTATCCGCTTCCTATTTTTTCTGTAAAAGCGGGAGCAAATATAACACTAAAAAATTAACCCGAAAATATTTATCTCACAAACCCAACCCCCTTTCACTTTTCTTTAGAGTTTGAATTGCAAAAACCAGTCTCCTTCTTTTACAAAAATCGGTTGCAAAAATGTATCTATCCATTACTTATCCTACAGGCTTTATTCTCTTAAACCACAGATTTTACTTTTCTTTTAGTTTATTGCAGCGATTAAAGTTGAGCCTACTTTGAAGAAACAAAGAAAGAATATTTATGTATCATAATTTAAACTGCAAAACTATCTGCTTCGCGGTATGCCTGTAACAAAGCCAATTCACCTTCTTTACCCTCTTTTGATTTTCCATGCTCCATTCCCAGTATTCCCTTGTACCCCTTTTTATGCAAGTGCTGAAAAATATTTTTATAATTTACTTCTCCGGTTCCTGGTTCGTTCCTTCCGGGATTGTCACCTATTTGTACATACCCTAACTCATCCCAACACGCGTCTATGTTTACAATCAAATCTCCTTCATTTCTTTGCATATGATATAAATCAAAAAGAATTTTACATGAAGGGCTGTTTACTGCCTTGCAAACCATATATGCCTGATTAGACGTTCTAAGAAAAAGATCTGGATTATCACTTAAAGGCTCTAATACCATTGTTAGGCCTGCCGGTTCCAATATTTTAGCTCCAAGACGTAAGGCCTCAATAACATGTGCTGTCTGGATATCCATAGGCAACTTTCTTTCAAAATATCCCGGTACCACTGTTGCCCATTTTGCATTGACACGCTTACTTACTTCAACTGCTTTCGTACAAATAGAAACAAATGTATCGTAAAACTCTTTTTTACCTGTAGCAAGAGACGTTTTCCAATTATCTCCGCCGTCTATGACAAATACACCCATCCTCATGCCTAGTCTGTTTAGTTCCTTCCCTATTTTTTCCTGAACATCTACCGGCCTATCCATCATACCATTGTCTTCAATACTTCTAAAGCCCTGATCGTGCATGTACTTTAGTTGATCTATAAGGTCTTTGCCAGCATTATTTTCAAACATTCCAAAATGTGGCGCATAGTCGCAGGTAAATGTCTTAGTAGCATTTTTGTCATAAACTTTTCCATTTGCAGCGTTAGCGAATACAGGTTGAGCACCAACCAAAGCAGCAGCGCTCCCTAAAATACCCTGCTGAAGGAAATTTCTTCTTTGCATACAATCGTTTTGATAATTTAAAAGATGTTATAAATTTAGAACTTTAAAAGTAATAAAGCATAGTGAATAAACCGGCAGTAACACTTTTATTTATGGTCATTTGCTTCACGGCATGTGCGCAATACAAGAAATACAGTTTTCAGCAACCGAAAATGGGCTCTCCTTTCAATATAGTAATATATAGTGTTGACTCTGTTGCTGCTGAAAATGCGGCTCTTGCTACATTTAGAATGATAGATACTCTTAATGAGATATATAGCGATTACTTGCCTAACAGTGAATTAAATAATTTATGCGCTTCATCAGGTACGGGAAAGTGGGTAAAAGTTTCTAAACCATTATTTGCTATTTTACAAAAAGCTCGGCACTGTAGTGAAATAAGTTTTGGAAGTTTTGATGTAACAATGAGTCCGGTCATCAGGCTATGGCGAACAGCACGTCGTGAAAAAAGGCTGCCTGATAAAGACAGTTTAAATGAGGCTAAAAAAAGGGTGAGCTATAAATATATTGAAGTGGATACAGGAAATAGATGCATACGCTTACTCAAATCGGGTATGCAGTTAGACCTGGGGGGTATAGCGAAAGGAGAAACTGCACAAAGAGCATACGCACGGTTATGTAAATTGGGTTTCCCTTATTCATTAGTTGATGCCGGTGGAGATATAGTAGCTGGTAATGTGCCACCGCAAGTGGAAGGATGGAAAATAGCGATAAACCTACCTGAAACGGAAGAACTGATGAACCAACAATTATTGCTAAGAAATAAAGCAGTTACTACATCTGGTGACCTTTACCAGTACCTTGAAGTAAATGGCGTTCGTTATTCACATATTATCGACCCCACTACAGGATGGGCTTTAACCAATTCCCGTAATGTTACCGTCATCGCCGACAATGGAACAGATGCCGATTGGCTTACGAAGGCCTGTAGTATTTTAACGATTAGCAAAGCATTAGAACTGATAAAAAAATTTCCGTCGGCAGAGGTACAGATAGCTGTTTTGGAAAATAATACGCCTCGTTTTTATCGCTCACCAGGCTTCAAATCATACTTTAAACAATTGGGGGATGGAGGGCACTAATTATTCGTTTCAATCTTCCAAGAACAAGAAATTAAAAATGAATAAATTAATAATTTAATTATTTTTGGATTTGACAACTTATATAATAATCTTTTAGTCTGAAATTAAATATACAAATGAAAAAAGGCATAGAATCGAAAGCAGCTCATTGGTTTACAGGTGAAGTGATTTCCACGCAACAATGATGCTATATGAGCGTGTGCCTGTATACAAAATATTCATCCAATATCCTCTAATAGATTTACAACTTTTAACACTAATGATAAGAAATTTTGCTTGCTTTTGTATTCTGTCAATATTTATTACCCGTATTAACCAAGTAGTTGCACAACCGGTCACTGATTCTTTCAATTCTTATAATCAGTCAATTCCAGGAACAGAAATAAAATTTAAGATGATGCCTGTAAAGGGCGGAAGTTTTATAATGGGAAGTGATGCAAAGGAGAAAGGAAGAAAATCAGATGAAGGCCCTGCGAAGGAAATTTCTGTATCATCATTTTGGATGGGCGCCTACGAAGTAACGTACGATGAGTATGACGCTTTTTTTAAAGATGAAGCTTTTACAAGGAATCAGCCTGTGGCCGATGCTATTACAAGACCCAGCCCACCCTACATAGACCTTACTTTAGGAATGGGTAAACAAGGGGGATTTCCAGCGAATAGCATGTCACAATATGGCGCTTTAATGTTTTGCCGCTGGTTGTATAAAAAAACAGGTGTATTTTACCGATTACCGACAGAGGCAGAATGGGAATATGCATGCCGGGCCGGAAGTAAGACAGCTTATCCATTTGGAAATGATACTACAGGGTTGAGTAAATACGCCTGGTATAAGAATAACAGTGATAACAAATATCATAAAACGGGTCTTAAATCTCCGAATAAACTAGGATTATACGATATATTGGGAAATGTTTCAGAATGGGCGCTTGATCAATACGATGAAAATTATTTTCAAAGGCATGAAACGGCGTCAAAAGACCCTTTGATTGTTCGCACTGCCCGGCATCCACGCACACTTAAAGGAGGTAATTACCAGGATGCTGCACCAGAGTTACGGAGCGCAAGCCGTTTGAAATCTAACCTCGACTGGAACAAAAGGGATCCACAAATACCGAGAAGCAGGTGGTGGAATGCCGATGCACCTTTTATTGGTTTTCGTATAGTTCGTCCCGCAATTAAACCTTCCGAAGAAGAGATAAATAAGTTTTTTGCCCTTTATTTAGATAATTATTAATAATAAATATTACCTTATTAAATAACCATTCATCTCTAACGCTAAAAATGCAATATGAATAACGAAAACGCTACACAATCAAGAAGAGATTTTGTCAGGCAGACATCTCTTGCAGCAGGAGGAATACTTGCTATGCCAATTCTTTCAAAAGCAAATTATTTTTCCGGCTCTTCCGACGTAATAAAAATAGCTATGGTCGGTTGTGGAGGAAGGGGTACAGGAGCTATAGTACAGGCACTCAGCACAAAACAAAATGTGCAATTAGTGGCCATGGCAGATGCTTTTCGAGACAGGCTAGACAGCAGCTATAAAAATATAGAAGAAGCCTTAAAAGAAAATGGATTAGAGAAAAGACTCCAGGTAAAAGAAGAAAATAAATTTATTGGTTTTGATGCCTATAAAAAAGCTATTCCACTTGCAGATGTAGTTATATTAGCAACACCGCCCGGTTTTCGTCCCATACATTTTGAAGAAGCGATCAGGCTAAACAAGCATGTATTTATGGAAAAACCTGTAGCTACAGATCCTGCCGGCATTCAAAAAGTATTGCAGGTAGCAGAAGAGGCTAAAAGAAAAAAATTAAATGTTGTTGTTGGTTTGCAACGCCGTTATCAGACCTCTTACAGAGAATTGATGAAACGTATTAAAGATGGTGCTATTGGAGATATAGTAGCTGCGCAGGCATATTGGAATAATGATGGCGTTTGGGTAAACCCACGGAAACCAGGTATGACAGAAATGGAATACCAGATGCGCAACTGGTATTATTTTGTATGGCTTTGCGGGGATCATATCACTGAACAGCATATTCATAATATAGATGTAATTAACTGGGCTATGGATGGCTACCCGGTAAGTGCACAAGGAATGGGAGGTCGTGAAGTACGCAAAGGAAAAGACTATGGCGAAATCTTTGATCACCATTACGTGGAATTTCAATATGGCGACGGAACTCTTTTAAATAGCCAATGTAGGCATCAGAAAGGAACGATGAGTAAAGTAGATGAACTGCTTGTTGGCACAAAGGGAAAGGTATTTTTTGACGAAGCGCGTATAACAGATTTAAAAGGAAAGGTACTTTACCAGTTTGACAAGAAAAATGAGAACCAGCCTTACCAGGCCGAGCATGATGAATTATTTGCTGCGATAGCAAACGGACAATATAAGTTCTGGGATGCCGAGCGTGGAGCAAAAAGTACGATGACATCTATTCTGGGAAGGATGGCAACCTATTCAGGGCAGGTAATTGCATGGGATAAGGCGATCAACAGTGGTATAAATTTACATCCTACAGAGTATACATGGGATGCAAAATTGCCTGTTATGCCTAACAGTGAAGGATTATACGCTGTTGCCATACCAGGTGTTACAAAATATGATGTAGCAGTTAAATAATAACGCAGAAAAGGTTAAAAGCAAGTCTTTATAATTTTTTTTGTGTCTTTCCCTAAAAAACCATTGATGAACATTAAATCAATGGTTTTTTATTTTCTTTAATCCCCCTTTCTTCGCATAAAACGTATTGATCGTTTACCTATACATACTCTTTGGGCTGCCTCAGCTATTTAAAACCAAATAACTATGTCATACCTAAAAGTTTTATATGAACTTATGTTTTGAGGTTAAATAACTTGTGAAATTATTAGATTTGCATTACCAAAATGAGAAGCTTATATATACTTCTACTCTTGCTGTTTTTACATACATCTGCTGCTGCCCAGCAGGGCTTTGCATTTATTCATATAACTACTGACGATGGAATGGGCCTTGCCAGCAACCTGGTTACCAGTTTGTACCAGGATGAAAAAGGTTTTATTTGGGTTGGCACTGGAAATGGCTTACAACGTTTTGATGGAAGTAAGTTTATCGAAATGAGTACTTCCAAAGCAGGAAAAGATAATTTGATCCACTCACGGCTGTCACAAATAATTCCTGCAGATAGCGGTAAGCTTATTTTAACCAGTTTTGTTCTGCGCAAAGTCGGCTTGTTTGATCCGGCAACCTTTATTTATAAACCAATTCCAATTAAACCTTCTCACCAAATTTCACCGCGATCTGAGTATCGTATTTGGAAGGACTCTAAAGGAGAGATATACTTAACAGTGCAGGATTATGGTATTTTACATTATAATAAAAAGGAAAATGTTTTTGTCGAAGACAATCCTTTTCCATTTCCAGAGCATTGGAGTATAAGTATAAATGGCGTTTACGAAAACGTACCGAAGCAACAATACTGGTTTGCGTGTGACAGTGGTCTGTGTATATATGACAGAAGAAGTAAGCAAATGTGGTATAAAGATAAGAATCCATATGACCTTGCTATTTTAAAGAATAACCGTATACCCAAGAAGTTGACTGAAGTTTATATTGATCAACAAAAACGTATTTGGTTATTTGGATGGCCATTGGCAAATGGCGAACAAATTAAACTGTGCTTTGATAGCAGCGGTTCTAATCTTCTACCAAAGGATACAATTGGGTTGAATTACGGGCCAAAAGATTATACAGATTACAAATTTTTTTATGAAACCAAACAAGGCGAGTTTTGGGTGTACGGGTTCAACGTGTTGGTCAATTACGATAAAAACAGTCGCCGTTTTCACTACAATGTAAGCAGCACAGGAAATGATAACACTACTATAGACTACGAATCAATCTTCCAGTTACTCGAAGATAAAGATGGAAATATCTGGATGGCGACAAATCACGGAATCTATTATACTGCAACCGGCAGTGCTAATGCCTCTATAATAAATGAGACTTTTACTGATACGAGCGGCCCTACAGCAATCAATGATATTCTGGAGTTGCCTAATGGTCAATTGTTGTTTGCCTCATGGCATTTTGGAGTTACTACTACAAACAAATCATTACACCTAACTAAAAATAATTTTTACAGGCAGCCTCCCCCAAACGATTGGTCCCCGGTATTAAAAGCATCAACCAGGCAGACCCTTAGCCTGTACAGACGACCTGAAACAGGCGATGTTTGGGTAGGTTGCAATACAGGAGTTATTTTGATACATAATCCTGATACAAAAACCACTAAATATTTACATCCGCCTGAGTTAAATAATAGCCCTATACAATATATAAATCAAGACAAGAAGGGCAGAATGTGGCTGAGCACGAAAGCGGGAAGACTGGTGAAATGGAATGATAATAAATTTACGCTCGTACATGATATCGGGACAACTATATACAAAATATTTGTGGATAGACAAGGATGGTTATGGATAGCCACGCGTGAAAGGGGGCTGTATGCAATAGACCCTGAAGATGGTAAAGTATTGCAGCACTATAGCGAAAATGGCGGAAAAAACAGTTTATACAGCAACACGGGAACAGATATTGAACAATTACAAGACAATACCATCGTTTTCGGTGCCGGAGCTTTGCACTTTATCAATAAAGACACTCGCACTGTAACAGTTTTTAAATATGAAGACGGCCTACCATCTAACACCGTTCTCAGACTCAGAATCGATAAAAAAGGCTTTTTATGGATAATTACAACAAGTGGTTTGTGCAGGTATAACCCTAATAATAAGCGAATTACTCCTTATGCCCGAAAAGACGGTGTAGTATTGGCAGAGCAAACAATTGTTGCTGATTACCTTACGACAAATGGTTATATCATTTTTGGTGGAAGTAATTCGATTTTAATGTTCAATCCTGAGATTTTGTCTATTACTCAAAAACCCCCTGATGTTACTATCACTGATTTTAAAATATTTAACCAATATGTTCCGGTAGATTCTTTAATGAGGAATTCTTCAATAAAACTGAATTATGATCAAAACTCTTTAAGCATCTACTTTGCTTCATTAAGTTACCGCCAAAGAGATAAGCTTACCTATTATTATAAAATGGTGGGCATTGATAAAAGCTGGGTTAAAGCAGATCGTTTATACTTTGCCAATTACTCCTTATTGCCACCTGGCAAATATATTTTTCAAATCTATTGCGAAAATATTGAAGGATGGCGATCTGATAAAATAACGGAATTAGCGATCGACATAAAACCTCAATTCTGGAGAACATGGTGGTTTTTAAGTCTAATGATATTTTTGGCGGCATGGATAATATATGAAGTGCATGAATTGAGGGTAAACAAACTGCTGGCAGTAGAAGCATTAAGAAGCAGGGTCGCAAGAGACCTTCACGATGACATGGGTAGCACCCTTAGCACCATTAGCATTCTCAGCTCAATGGCAAAAAGCAAAATAAACGAAGACGCATTAAAAACAAATGAGTATTTAGTTAAGATAAGTGAATACAGCGAACGAATGATGGATGCAATGGATGACATTGTCTGGAGCATTAAGCCAAGTAACGACAGTATGCAAAAAGTAACTGCCCGAATGAGAGAATTTGCAACAAATGTGCTGGAAGCGAAAGAAATAGATTTTGAGTTTGTTATAACCGAGGATGTATATGATGTAAAGTTAAATATGGAAGCGAGAAGAGATTTCTTTTTAATTTTTAAAGAAGCGGTAAACAACGCAGCGAAATACTCTAAAGCAAATAAGGTGCTAATACAACTAACCCTGCAGAATAAAAAATTGGTTTTGGTAGTAAAAGATGACGGTTGTGGCTTCGATGTTGATGAAGCGGATGGTAATGGCCTCGGCAACATGAAAAAGAGAGCCGATAACATGAACGGCGACGTTACTATAAAATCATTTATAGGAAAAGGCACAACAGTAAGACTTGTTATACCGCTATTACTTTAAAAATAAAATCAGAGATATAATTTAGAATAGGAATTTATTGATATTATAATATGAGCAAAGGCTGGCTAAATAAGAATTAGACATGAATCGCTTTTTGAGTCAAAAATTTAGATTTTATTCTTTCGTCAGCATTGCATTGCTAGTGTATGTGCATGGTTATAATTTGCAGGAAACTTACCTGACTCCATTTAGTTCAGTTAAAGAAACTCTTACCATTACCACTTTTGTTGAGTACTTTCTTGCCAATGGCGCCTTACGATTTCGTATACCGCTATTATTTATGATTTCAGGGTATATATATGCCCTTCAAGATAATAAGCCGTATGCGCAACGGATAAAAAAACGTTTCATTACCCTTATTATTCCATTTCTTATATGGAGCGCGGTTGGTTTGGCCCTAACGTGGTTATGGCAACAATTCCCGACGACCGCACAGGCAGTGAGAGATGCAAATTTAGATCAACTAGGAGGTATCCGCTCTTATAGTGAAATTGGCTTTGGGGGCATATTAAAACGATTAATAGTAAGACCGGTGTCGTTTCAGTTGTGGTTTATTCGCAGCTTATTTATATACAACATTCTTTATCCTTTTATACGATGGGCTGTTATAAAATATCCGACTATTTGGTTCGCGCTCACTTTTATCTTTTGGCATACTATATTCAGTATCTTTTTTATAGAAGGACTTGGCTTGTTCTTTTTTTCTGCTGGGGTTTGGGTGTGCAAACGAAACTATCCTCTTCATAAAAAGCCATCCTGGTTTAGTCTTTATTTAAGCTGGTTATTTTATATCGGAATTAGTGTTATTAAAACTTTCATGGCCTTTGAGCTGGAGCCTGATAATCCTTCAACTCCTTATATACTTTACACACTACAAGACATCTCTGTTTTTTCTGGAATACTCGCCATCTGGTTTGGGGGAGATAAAATAGTAAAATGGTGTATGAGCAAAAGCTGGTTTGTATGGGCATCGTCGTTTTCCTTTGTAATTTTTGCCCTTCATGTTCCGCTAATTCAGTATGCTACAAGGCTTGCCTTCATCTACTGGCACAACATCGCTAATTACAGACTTCTTACTTATATGACAGTTCCCGTTATTATTTTGTTCTTCTGCATAGTTTTCGGCGCCTTATTTAGAGCTTTATTTCCTAAGGTGTACAGTGTGTCAACAGGTGGAAGAGGCTTTTAAAATTAAAACAAAAACTTTACGCGGAACAGGTGTTAAGGTTTTTTACATGAAAATTTATAAAAGTCGATTAACCTTCCTATCAAAATTATTCTTTCATAAGTGAAGTTTTCTTCATGAATTTCAGGAAAATAACACTTTTTACCTTGTTATTTTCTTTTCATTGTATAAGCTTTTACATCACTTTGGTTTATCCCAATTACCAGCTTATCGTTTATTTCAATTACACTTCTTACATCACCCCATATATTAAAGCCTGATTGTTGTTGATTAACATAGGTAAAATTTCCTTTTCCATCGCCTTTTAGAAACACGCCATAATTAGCATCATACTTACCAAATCGCAGTCTTGCATGATTTATATTGCCACACAGTAGTATATCTTGATTATCCCCATCTTTTATTGCAGTTAAGGTAAACACGGGTGAAAACTGGGTTTGCACAGGCAAATACTTTTCGTGATACTTTCCATCTGATCCGCTTACAAACAATGCGGTTTTTAAATAATTTGCCTTTAAATGACCTGCATCTTTTAGTTCATCTGCAGTAAAAATATCGCCGATTTTTGCATCCGCGTAGCTCTTGTAATCGGTAAATTTGGTCCGCATATTACTAATCTGGTCGAGCAACTCATCTCTTGTAACATAAGGATAGCTGGTATCTTTTATATAGAAGCAAAGAATAGGATCTATGGAGCCATTGTCGTCAAAATCTTTATAATACATTTCTGCCGGCTGCTTATCACTTGCCTTACATTGAGTGTTAAGGCCAAGGTTACCGATAATGAGATCAGGCTTGCCGTCATGATTAAAATCTCCGGTTAATAACTTATTCCACCACCCGGTATAGTTTTTATCAAAATAAGAAGCGGTTTTGTTTTCAAGCTTGCCGTTTATATTAATCAGCACTGTTACTGGCATCCACTCACCTACCACTACAAGATCTTCTTTTTTGTCTCCATTTATATCTACCCATGCAGCGTCTGTTACCATTCCTATATTTTCCAATAAAGGTGCTATTGCTTGAGTCTTATCAGTAAAACGCCCTTTCCCATCATTAATAAGAAGATAGCTTTTAGGCGCTTCAGGATAATGTCCTGGCACAACCCTCCCTCCCACAAACAAATCGGGATAGCCATCTGCATTTATGTCTGCTACCCTGACACAGCTTTTGCTGACATGCATCTGAGGCAGTAGATTGTATGCCTTCACAAAGCCGCCAGTTCCATCATTTAAATACAACCGATCCTGCAATAGTGAGTCGTTCGGCAAATAATTGTGATAGCCCCCGCTTACAACATAGAGATCGTTAAATCCGTCTCCATTTGCATCAAAGAATATTGCATCTGCATCTTCACTTAATTTATCAACTTCAAACGCAGATTCATTCTTTTTTACAAATTTTCCACTTTTTGATTGAATATAGATAGAGCCCGACTGCCCCGATCCGCCTCCTGCATACACGTCTTCAAGTCCGTCTCCATTTACATCTCCTTTAATCAAACAAGGGCCTGAGAAAGACAGAGGATTAATAAGTAACGGCTGTCTTTTAAAATCGTTGATAGAGTTGCTTTGATGGTGATAAGCAATCGGCGATACTGTTTCATGAAAAACAGGTATAACCTTTCGTGAAAAAGAGTGAATAGACGCAGCATCTTTTTCATGTAGCGTTAATATTTGATTCCCTTTTACGTTAATAATTTCTTGCTGCTTACCCGATTGCCAAACAATAAGTAAAGAGTCAATATTACTGTCTGCCCCCAGGCCAAAATGCAGCACCGGCGATACAGACGATTGAAAGCCACGAGTAGGCATTTGTTCAAGAAATTGTTTCTTACCCTTATTATACACTGTCACTTTAGCACCAACCCCCTGTGAATTGGAACCTGCACCATCTAGCTTTATTTCTAGAAAATTATTGGTGGTTTGTATATTAGCATCGTTTTTATAAATAAAGGCAGGCTGATTTATATTATTAACTACAAGATCTAAGTCTCCATCATTGTCAAGATCCGCATAAGCGGCTCCATTGCTATTAGAGGGAATGCTAATCCCCCATCGTGAGTTAGTATTTGTAAAAGTCAGGTCTCCGTTATTTTTATATATATAGTTAACCACGTCTGAAGAAGGTATCTTGCTAACCAGGTCTAATAAATCTTTACGCATCACGGTTCTATCCTGCAGAAAATCACTCATGTACTTCATAAAATCCATGTTTGTATAATCACGCAAATATCCATTGGTCACATACAGGTCCTTCCACCCATCATTGTCATAATCAGCAAATAGTGGCGACCAACTCCAATCGGAATTTGATATTCCTGCCAACTGCCCTATTTCACTATAAGTACCATTACCATTGTTTAAATGAAGCATATTTCGCATAAACTGGTAGTAAAACCCTGAACGTATGTTCACCTCAATTTTTTCATAGTTATCGGGAGCGAATAGCAGTTTTTGTCTGTGGTTATCTTCGGGTAGCATGTCAAGTGTAAAAATATCAGGAATAGCATCATTATTAATATCGGAAATATCATTACCCATTGAAAAAAAAGAAGTGTGCCCAAGAGAAGTTTGCAACTTATCACTAAACGTTCCATTCTTATTGTTGATGTATAAGAAGTCCGGCTCAAGATAATCATTAGATATATAAATGTCTGGAGCACCATCTAGGTTTACATCTGAAATTGCTATGCCTAGCCCATGCGATAATACAGTACTTCTTATTCCTGATTTTGCAGTGACCTCGCTAAAATGACCATTATCATTTCGCAAAAGTTTCACTCCACTTGTATGGTCGTTAAGGGGAAGCAGTTTTTTGATAGTAGCTTCATCAAGAACTGTTCGCTTTATAATACTATGATTTAATAATAATAAGTCAAGATCAGAATCATGATCATAGTCAAAAAAAATAGCCTGTGTAGAATATGAAGAATCTGCTAAACCATAATCGTAAGCGTGGTCACTAAAATGTGGCATTCCCTTCGCATCGTTCCCATCATTGATAAATAATTGCTTTACCCTCTTTTCACCTTTTAATTTCCCTGAATAACTTACATAAAAGTCGAGTTTACCATCACCGTTTATGTCCACCATTGTCACCCCTGTTTTCCATGGACCCGGTCTTCCTGCAACACCAGCCTGATTTGTTATATCCTCAAACTTCATGTTGCCCTTGTTAAGATAAAGCTTGTTATCTACCATATTACCGGTAAAGTAAATATCCTGTAGTCCATCTCCATTTACATCACCAACAGCGACCCCGCCCCCATTATAAAAATATTCATAGATTAAAACATTTGTGTTAAGCCCTTCTGTAAGCGTGTTAGTAAAATCTATATTTGTCTCCGAAGAAGGCAATAAAGTAAACAAATGCTTTGCAGTATCTGCTGACTGCTCTTTCTCAGAAGAATTTTTACAATTAGCAAATAGAATTACAATAAAAAAAAGAAGGCAGGGGATACGATTAATGATCATTTAAAAAACAGGATATTTTACTGGTACTGAAATTAAAAAATCTATGCAATATTCAATGCATAGATTTTTATTTATTAATTAAAATAACTATTTCTATTAATATCCCGGATTTTGAATAAGCTGCTTGTTCTTATTCATTTCGTCAAGTTTAATAGGGGGAAAATATAACTTATCATCCCATGCCCGGTTTTCCACACCCGATTCTATGTTTTGAACTCTGTATGTATAATCGTAATTATCCTTACTGTATCTGTAAATAGTCACGGTCTTTCCAGGTTTCAGTTTACCCGTTATAGTCATAATTCGAACTTTTTGACCAAGTGTCTGCGGAGCAATCATCCAACGTCGGGCGTCATAAAAACGCTGTTCCTCAAATAACATTTCTATGTTGCGCTCATTCTGATAACGCGCTTTGAGGGCAGCACCTGTTTCAGTAACCGCTGGCATACCTGCCCGGAATCGTATCTTATTGAGCCAACTGGTAGCAGTTGCTTCATCCCCTAATTCCAACAAAGCTTCAATGTAATTAAATACGACCTCAGTATACCTTATTTGAATAGAAGGCACCTGTTGCCTGTTGTTCATATCTACAAGAGCCATATTATCATTAGTGAACTTCCTTATTGAATAACCCGTGCGTGTTCCATTCCAGTTTTCGATGGAACTGTTTCTTGTATCTAAACCAAAATACGTTGTTGCCGAACCTGCAGTTCCCACCTCATAGGTTCCAAATTGTATTTCACCGTAAGGGTCTGTACCGGCTCCGTCTGTAGTACGAGGCTTCCATTTAGCGCCATCATACAAAATAGAAGCATAAAACCTAGGGTCCCTGTTTACATATGGATCAGCCGCTTGCTCAGGTTTATTCCAGTCAAACCTAGTTCCATCCATCATTTCATAATTATCTACCAGATTTTGAGTAGGCTCACTTGATGTCCATCCATGGTAACCATTTGTGGTATTATTTCTAGGGTACCAGGCACCCCAGTCATCAGAAGAGGCATTTATATAATATTTCGAAAGTATAGATTCTTTTTCTCCGCCATTTCGTGATAAATAAACATCAGTGTAGTTTGCTACAGCCTCATCTTTTGTAGCGGGTGCAGGTAAATCTAATTTGTAACCGTAAGTACCTAAATCTATAACAGCTTTAGCAGCATCCCTCGCTTTTGTCCATCTTGCGACACGATCTCCACTCACGTATCCTAGCAACTCAGGATTTGAGTAACTGGCAAGAAGAGGTGATTTTGCTTTTGCGGTAGGCATATCGTGAAGATCGCTTGCGGCATACAGCAACACCCTGGATTTAAGGGCCATGGCAGCATCACTGGTAGCACGTCCCAAACCCATGCTCCTTCCGTTTAATAGGAAGGCGGCTGAGTCAAGATCACTAACAATTGCATCAACACATTCAGCATATGTATTTCGTGCAATGGTAAAATCAGGGCTGCTTAAAGAATAAGTCGATTTAATAATTGGAACACCGCCGTAATACCTTAATAACTGGTTGTAACAATGAGCGCGTAAGAAATAGCTTTCTCCTTTTAGCCTGTTTGCTACAGCTGTGTCAAATGTTGCAACTGCAAGATTTTCCAGGGCAACATTTGTTGCCCGTATGCGGGAATACATCTCACCCCATTCGTAAGTATTGTTAACCCAACCAGTACTGGAAGGGCTTATGTTACCTTCCATAATATCCGCCCTTCCAAAATTATATAAAGCATTATCAGTTATACAATCCATGCTTTCCTGATTCAATAAACCATCGTGGTATACATTATAAATATCAGTTACAAAAGCTTCAGATAAAGATGGATCGGCCCAAACTGTAGATGCAGGTGGTTTATCAAGCGGGAGAGTATTTAAAAAATCCTTTTTACAAGCGCCAAACATAGCGCTTAAAGCCATAATAGGTAATATATTTTTTATCAGTTTCTTCATTATATTAAATTTAAAAAGTTACTGTAACGCCTGTATTAATAATTCTGGCCTGGGGATAGTACTGCAAGCTTGAGTTAGTTGACTCAGGATCAAAAATGTCCTGCTTTGCCCAGGTGAACAAGTTGAGGCCATTTGCATATATTCTCAAATTATTAATACCGACTTTCTTTCCTATACCTGACGAAAGTGAATAACCTATTTCGAAGTTTTTAAGACGGATATAATTTGTATTCATCATATAGTAAGTGTTACGGTTAGAGAAGTATTGATTATTCCTGTCTACAGTACGTGGATCTACAGAGCTTGGATTGTCAATTGTCCATCTATGATCAAAAGTGTATTGGAGGTAGTTACCAATAGTTCCTGATTCTGTTTGCAAGAAAACCTCTCCACCGGTAGCAGCCTGAAATAGGATAGATAAGTCAAAGTTTTTGTATTGGGCACCCATAACCAAACCTCCCTGGAAGGTTGGCAGGTTAGTTTTATCAGATCTCACCCTGTCATATGCATCAATTATACCATCTGGTTTGCCATCGGGACCGCCAACATCTTTAAATTTCATGCTACCCGGGAAAAGCTTACCTGCGCCACCCACTCCCGTATAGTCAAGCTTATTTGCATCTACATCTTTCTGATCTTTAAATACGCCGTCATACTGATACAACAGCATGTCATCAGGATTATTTATATCAGTTGGTATAGGATGGCCGGTGGACAATTGATACGCTGGTAGACCAGGTGTTTCGTCCCAAAAGAGAATTTTGTTTTTAGCATACCCACCATTAACGCTTACGTTATATGATACAGCGCCCGCCTTTCCATTGTATCCCACTTTAAATTCCCAACCTTTATTTGCAACCTTACCGATATTTTCGGCAGGCAAAGTAATACCTGTCGATTGTGGTATCGAGGCATTTCTTTTCCACAAAATGCTTGAACGACGGTTTTGGAAATAATCAAATTCAAAATTGATTTTATTTCTTAGCAGGGTGCCCTCTAGACCTAAATCGTAGTTATTTGCTACTTCCCAGGTAATATTTGGATTAGGTACACCGTTCTCGTGGTAAGCAGTAGCCACCTGGTTGTTTATAACATAACCACTGGGTGTTGCAGCATAAGTTGGCAGATAGTCATATTCCTCCAAAGCATAGCGGTAGTATATAGCATCGTTACCCAACTGTCCCCATGAGCCACGCAATTTTAAAGAGTTTATGAAGGAAATATTATTCTTAAAGAAATCTTCTTCAGAAACTCTCCATCCCGCAGTTATACCGGGAAAAAAGCCAAACCGCTTAGAACTCGGAAAATTGTAAGACCCATCATATCGCCATAAGAATTCAAGAATGTATTTTTCTTTGTAATTGTAACCCACGCGGCCAAAATAATTCAAACGGGCACGTTCCCATGCGCTTCCGCCTGACTTTTGATCAACCTGTCCACCAGCATTTAATTGATCTATAACTGTCGATGGAAAATACTGCCGGTAGGCATTGAAAAAATTGTTTTTGATTGTTTCTCTTGTTGCTCCCGCAAGGAACACTACCTGGTGGTCACCGAATTTGTGGTCATACGATAATATGGCTTCCAACAGAACATTCAGTTGGTCCTCAGAACTTTGGTTAAGCGTAGGTTGTGTTGTAGGACCTTTCTGCACTTTGGTAAGAAGTGGAGTTTTACCATCAGGCTCATAAGAAGTATAATCCCAGCTATAAATATACCAGGGCTTAGTCCAGGTTTTACCCTGCCTCACATATTTGTCCAAGGCTGCATTACCTGTTATCTTCAATCCTTCAACATTGGGAATATTAATTTCAATTTTGCCATTGGTCTGGTAGTAGTAACGCGTATCTCTGTCGTAACCTGTTTGATTTGTTGTTATAACTACCGGCTGTTCACCGTTTTCAATATCAGGACCCGGCAATCCATTCGGCCAATAAGCAGGTTTGTAGGGATAACCACGCATCAGCATTCTGAAAATAGAACCAGCGCTTTTGGTTGGAAAAAAGCGATTCTCCTGGCGGGCAGTTAAGCCAATTGTAGTATTAATATACTTATTTACTTTAGCATCCAGGTTTACCCGCATATCATATTGCTTATACCCGGTAGCAGAATTTTTATAGTATGCATCCTGGTTTTCATAACCCAAAGAAGCAAGGTATCTGACATTTTCAGAACCCCCGGATAGCTGAAGATTGTGACGTGATTGCGGAGACCAGTTTTTTAAGGTGGCATCAAACCAATCTGTATTGGGATGCCCCCACGGATCGGAACCATCTGCATATTTTTTTATGTCATCAGGTTTGAAAGGAGCTGTAGATACGTTTCCGGACGGATCAGTATAGGTTCCTGTTGATTTAAACGCCGCAGCGGCATCTGCCCACTTTCCCGGATCCAGTTTGTATACTTCAATTTCATTAGCCATTGTAGCATAATCAACAGCATTAAGAACTTTTGGTATAGTAGTAGGCTGAGACCATCCCTGGTTGAAACTATAAGACAATTGCGGCTTTCCAATCTTGCCATGTTTAGTAGTAATCAGTATTACACCATTTGCAGCACGGGCACCATAAATTGCAGCTGATGCATCTTTTAACACAGACATGCTTTCTACATCTGCCGGGTTTAAACGGTCTAATCCACCCGCCCTTGCAGGCACGCCATCTATAACAATCAGGGCATCGTTATTTCCTAAAGAATTTACACCACGGATATGAATCGCGGAACCATCATAACCAGGTTCTCCACTGCCGGTTGTGGCAATAACACCAGGTAACCTGCCTGCTATTGAATTAGAAAGGTTAACGGCCGGGGACTTTTGCAATTCTGATCCTTTTACTGTAGCAACTGCACCTGTAACAGTAACTTTCTTTTGTACTCCATATCCCACAACTACTACATCCGTAAGCTGGCTTGTACTGGGAACCAGGCGTACATCAATGGTTGATTTATTTGCTATTGGAATTTCCTGCGACACGTAACCCACAGAAGAAAATACAAGTACTCCCACATTGTTAGGTAATGAAATAGAGTAGTTTCCGCTATTATCTGTAGTTCCACCCAAATTTGCATTTTTAGCCCGAATGCTTACAGATGAAATTCCTGCACCTGTAGCATCAGTTACTCGTCCGGAGATTTTTTTACTTTGACCGAAACTATATGACTGAGAGAAAATAACGCAAAAAAGGTAGATAAGCAATACCCGAAGTAAAAGTGAGGTCTTCATACTGCAGTCGTTTATGGTTTTTGATATTGTAATAATTGTTTAATCTATTAACAATTATTTTAAACATCTAAGGTAAAGTTTTTTCAACAAAAAAAATAAAATGTTAAAACTCATTTTTGACAACAGTGTTTTCTAATGTAAGCTTAAAAAGTAGAAGATTTCCTAAACGTGTTACAGAGCGTTCTAAAAGAAGAAAAAAGCACTCAAATTTTCTATGGTTACCTAACAATTCTGCATTTGTCTCACACCATTCCCAAAACTGATTTTAATTTTCCAATTTATGGAAAAAAAAAGCAAAAATACACAGATAATCATATGAATATCAGTAGTTTAAGAATTTGGCACTAATGTAGGGAAGAGGAGAGAACAACAAAATAAATTATGAATAACACCTCTATCCTAACCGAAAAATCCCTCATCGAAAATTGCATTAACGGAAACAGAAAAAGCCAAAAAGCGCTTTATGATATGTTTTCCTCTAAAATGTTTGCTATCTGTCTTCGCTACACTAAAAACCAAGCTGACGCGGAAGACATATTGCAGGATGGTTTTGTAAAACTGTTTACCAACCTCTATAAATTCAGGGGAGAAGGTTCATTTGAAGGCTGGGTAAGAAGAATTTTTGTAAATACAGCTATTGAACACCTAAGACGAAATAATATAAAATTCATGGAAAGTGATGGTTTTGAAAATGCAATAGCTGATAAGCAAAAAAGTGCACTAGACTGTCTATACGAAAAAGACCTGATTAATACCTCTATGAAACTTAGCGAGGGCTACCGCACCGTTTTTCAACTGTATGCAGTAGAAGGATATTCACACAAAGAAATTGCAGTTAAGTTACACATAACAGAAAGCACCAGCAAATCACAGTTTTCCAGAGCTAAGGCTATACTTAGAGACGTTTTGCAAAGCAGAAATACAAAGAGAAACTTAAAAGTCAGCCTCTAATTCTTTTTAGAACGGCTTTTTCTCATTCCATTTTATTTTGTAAAATTTATAATTTATATTAAATGAACAAAACGGTTCTATTTATTCTCTTAATTATTTCGATTTTTTCTGCCAGTTGTGCAAGCAGTCGTTATCCCAAAAACGGATGTGCACAATGGCAGGGTTATAAGTCTAAGTACTATTACTATTAAAGCAAAAGGTGAATATTTCGACCATAGCCGTGTCTTTTTATAAGTCTAAGTACTATTACTATCGAAAGGATTAGACATTATACCTTTAGTTGAAGATGCTGCAATGAGATTTCTTATATTCCATTAATACCAGGATCATAAAACGGAAAATTTGTAAAAGATTTATTCGCCCTGTTTTTTAAATTGTTAATTGCTTTTGTAGAGTTCCTAACTCTTTCTTCAATTCTGCGACATCTTTAGCACCTGCTACAGAGCCATCGGCTGCTCCTTACCCTATTTATACATACACCATTCAACCTTTTATAATATCCATTCATCACAATGCTGTTTATTGCAGCCACTTGTTAACTATAATTTTATGCATCATTTTCTTAAGCAAAAGATTTTTATTTAGAGAAAAAGGCATTTAAAACTTCAATAGCCTGGTAGAAGGTTGCAAGAAAAACCCGTAGAGAATTCCCTAATTATCATAATCTCTTTTATGACAAAAATTATTTTGTTTGCACTTCTAATCATTCAAAGTTCTTTAGTTGGCGCCCAGTCTACCAGCGGTAAAATTTATGGCACTATTACAAGCGCCGACCACAAGGTTTTAGAATCTGCTACCGTATCATTGCTGAAAGCTAAAGACTCTTCATTAGTTAAAATTGCAATAGCAGATAAAACTGGTGGCTACAAGTTTGAAAACCTTCATTACGGAAATTTTTTAATTCAGGCTGAAGCTCTTGGTTATCAAAAAAAAATCACCAAACCAGTTGAATTAACATCGGCACAATCGTCTGTGGCAGCAGGTGAAATGAAGCTTGATGCAGCTTCTAAAGTGCTTGCTGAGGTAAGTGTTACCGGCAAAAGACCTTTAATAGAAAACAAGATTGACAAAACAGTTGTAAATGTAGATGCTTCGCCCACCAATACAGGATTAACGGCACTGGAAGTTTTGGAAAAATCTCCGGGAGTTACTGTTGACAATAATGGTAATATCAGTCTAAAGGGAAAACAAGGTGTAGTTATACTTATAGATGATAAACCAATGTATTTAAGTGGAGAAGATCTTACCAATTATCTCAAAAATCTCTCCGCCAATCAGTTGGATCAAATTGAGATCATGTCGCAGCCTTCTGCAAAATATGATGCGCGAGGCAACTCGGGGGTTATTAATATAAAAACAAAAAAGAACAGAAATACTGGCTTAAACGGCAATTTTTCTACAAGTGCCATTATTGCTAAATATTTTAAAAACACAAACAGCATTACTGCTAACTGGCGAAAAGATAAAGTCAATCTTTTTGCAAACTATGGTTTTTCATATTGGGAAGGTTTTAATACCCTTTATATAGATAGGGCGGCCAGAGCTGACAGGCAAAGTCCTTTTACCCGTTATTCAGAACAGGTTACCCATGGTCGGTACTCTGGTCGTCCGCAGAACTTTAAATTCGGACTTGATTATTTTGCCAATAAAAATACAACCTTAGGGTTTGTTATTACTGGAAACCCGGAAAAAAATACATTTACTTCTAATTCTCATGCAAACATTTTTGATAGCACCCACAAGTTTGTACAATACAATGATGCGATTTCTCAAAACAAAAGTCCTCAGTCAAATGTTGGTTTTAATATAAACCTTCAAAAAAAGTTTGACACCACCGGTTCAGAACTCTCTGCTGACGCGGACTACATATTGTATCGAACCAAGGGAAAGCAGTATTCTTATAATTACCTCTACCAGGCTAATAAAGTAGCTTCTGAAGATCCTTACCTGCTAGAAGGTTATTTACCTTCCAATATTGATATTTTCAGTTTTAAAAGTGACTATAAACATCCTTTCAATAAGACAACAACGCTAGAGGCGGGCATTAAAACAAGCTATGTAAAAACAGATAACGATGCACAATATAACCGCTACAATACGCCGGAGCAAAAGTGGTTGGTAGATACAAGTCGCAGTAATCATTTTATTTATAAAGAAAACATTAATGCTGCCTATATAAATCTGCAAAAGCAAATTAAAAAAGTAGGTATACAACTGGGGTTACGCGCAGAACAAACAATAGCAGATGGAAACCAGGTAACAAGAAATATTGCTTTTCATAAAAACTATATCAAATTATTCCCTACCACTTATATTAGTTATAAGAAAAACGACAACAATACGTTCGGCCTCTCTTATGGCAGAAGAATCGAACGGCCCAACTACCAATCCTTAAACCCCTTTCAATACCAGCTAGACCGATATACTTACCGGCAGGGAAACCCGAACCTGCAACCCCAGTTTAGTCACAACATTGAATTGAGTTATAACTACAAAGGACAATTAAACTTATCTGCCAATTATACTGCAGTAACAGATATCATTAATGATGTTTTGATAACAAAAAGAGAGCCCGGCGATTCTAATTACACTACTTATCTAACCACGCAAAACATTGCGTCCAGCAAAAACATTGGTCTTTCCGCAAGTTATAACAAACAGCTAAAAAAATGGTGGACGATAAACGCTTTTGCGAATGTTTATAACAATAGATACAAAGGGGTAATAGACAACGAAAAGATTAATGTCAATTTTACTTCTTTCAGTTCTAATCTTAGTAGTCAGTTTAACTTTAAAAAGGGATGGACAGCAGAAATAAGTGGATGGTATAATAGTAAAAATTTAGAAAGCAGTGCAATTGTTGCTTACCCGATGGGTATGTTCTCACTAGGAGGTGGCAAGCAGATACTAAAAAACAAAGGAACAATACGAGTAAATTTGAGGGATCCTTTTTATATTTTAAGCTTTAAGGGATATACCGATTTAAATAAAAGCCTTACCAACATACATGCTTACTGGGATAACAGGCGGGCAATAATTTCATTCACTTACCGTTTTGGAAAGACAACTGATCAGCCCCAACGTAAGCGAGGCTCAGCTGCTGATGAAGAAAAAAACAGGATAGGTAGCAGTAACCAACAATGATAGAGTTTAGAGGGAGAAACTGTATTCTTAAACAAGCAAAAGAGAGAAAGGGTCAGTCAATTTTGACGTCCTTTATCATTTCTTTTAAATCATTGGTGATAGTAAACTTGTAATAGGTTATATGAAGATTAATTACAAGGTTGTAAGGAATAATAAAGAACTGTCCCGGTAAATAATAATAACGTTTATCTTCTGTATTTTCCTGTTTTTGTTCTATTCTGCTTTCTGGGCCATGTATAATATCATCCTTTAAAAAACGCCTCTTTACGCTCGTTAAATATATGCGGTCAATTCCACCTTCTTTGGTAAGAATATAATCTGTAAGCAGACCACTGTAAATGACTGTGCCTTCATCTGTTTTTACCAGTGCATCTACATAGCTGCAATCAATATCTTCAGCTTTTCCCGATACTTTTGGGAAGTCGAGAATCTCTCCGCTAAAGATGTAATGCCATTCGTTTTGAAAACGAAAGAGCTTTATTTTTCTGTCAAGTTTAAGATTACGTACAACCAGCTTTGACAGAAATCCTGTTATCATCCCTACAAGACTAACACCTGCAAAATAAGTTATTATAAAGGGAGAATTTTGATAGACTGCACTAAAGGCACGGGTAACTTTATCAGCGTCACTTGTGCCGCTTAATAAAGTACCAATTGTAAAAACATCTATTTGATTTCTTCCTTTAATAAAAAGTAAATAGCCTATAAAATGAATTAAAAAGCCGGGGAGAATACTGGAGAAAATAAGGTCAGTAACACTTTGCTTAAAATATTCTTTTGAAAATTCTTCTGTAAAATAAAACCTTCGAAATAAAAAACCCGGATATAGTATAACTAATAGAGTAAGTGTAGCCAGGGCAATATTCATACTATTTCTTATCTGCCTTTGTTGCTGGTGTAAGCCCCAACGCGTTCAACCATTATCTGGCCATCAAAAGATTTACCAGTATGGGAAACAAGGTTTTTTCTTTCTGCCTCAATAGCCTGTAGCAAGTCCATCGTCTTTCCGATCCGTTCAAGTTTTAATACAGTATCACTTTTGATTACAGGAGCTGTTCTGAATTTAAATGTCATACTATTTATTTTCTTTATGCAAATTAATGAAATTTATTCACTTGAATATATTTATTAAAGCTATAAAAACAACGCAAACTTTATATAACAGAAGTAGCAATAAAATTGATAAGATTTTTATTGCTACTATATTAATAAAAAGAGGACTTAAACAATCCCCTAATATTTGCTCATCTTATTTTGAAACATATTATTGTACACTCAGGTATTGGGCATAAGCATATCCTTCTTCACCATTTTCTGTTCTTATCAGCCACCATTGGTCATTAGTTTTGCTAACAAGAGTAACAGTTGATCCATGTGCGGCTTTACCAACAATTGGCTGGTCTGTCCCGGGCCCTTTTCTTACGTTTAGGTTGGATGAGTCAGTGGTAACTTTTGCTGAAGCATCGGGCGCCATTGCAGATACATTAATGTTCATTATCAAATCTCCTGCTCTGAAGTCAGGATCGATTTTATTATAAATGTTCCAGAGATTGTCCTTTACTTCTCCGGTTGCCGCTTCACCATCTATGTAAAGTACGTTGTCTTGTTCTCTTACCTGCAGGTTATTTACTCCAGAAGTTTTTGCTGCATTTATAAGTTCCTGGTATTTATCCTGTAATGCCATAATATTTTCCTCCCTTTATTTTATGGTTAACTGATTGTTGATTTTTTTAGGCTTTAAAGAGTTTAACGACATCATTAAATCGGCGAGCTTGCTGCGCTTAATTTCTCCTGTTAGTGTTATTTCGCCTTTATTTACTTCAGCTTTCACGCCTGGGTAATCTTTTGTCGCATCTCTCACTCCTGCCTGTAATGCAGTATCGGGAGCTATCTCTACAGGTGCAGGAGTAACCGGGGCAGGTGCAGTCATAGATGTAGTATCCGCAGTGTTGCCTGTATCTTTAGGTTTGCTTTTGCAAGAGGTAAAGTAAACACCTGCTGAAAGGGTATATGCAACAACTAAAATTTTGAAATAAGAACGTTTCATATTGTTTTTTTTAAGGTTAATAATTTGTAGGACCGACGAGTAAATACGTTAATAAGCTTCCTGCAACAGCCATAATACAGGCAAGTATAATAGCAGACGTAAATGAACGTACTTCGAAACCAGAAAATAATTTATCAGTAATCTTTATTACAATAGCCAAAACTATTAACCTGACAAAAAATGAAAGCAGGAAAAGTGTAACCAGGTTTAACGGAAATCTTAAGATAGCACCTATTGTTGCATTTAAAATACCCACTACAAGTGCAACGCCCACTGCTGTACCAAAACTTCTTATTTTGACCGTAGGCATTATTTTAGAAGCTAATAATAAAACCACAGCATTGATCAGTAATTGTAATAACCAATTCATTTTTTGTTCTTAAGTTATTTTAAGTTTGAAAACGTTTAAAATCGCATCAACATAATTGCGCAATACAAATCAATATTGATTAAAAACCTCCTCCGAATATTCGTGAAAGCAAACCGCCTGAGCTGTGGAAACCTCTGTTACCATTCAGCATAGAAAAAACAGAACCGAGGCCACCACCAAACATTCCACCTCCACCACCAAACATTCCACCCCCGTACCCGCGGTTACGATTCAGGCCACCTGTTACCATCTTTGCTAACAGCATAGGTGCGGCAATACCCAATAAGCCTTTTAAAAGACCGCTGCCATTTATTCCTGCACTTTGTAATTTATCTTTAAGGCCAAGAGAAGACAAAAAATCATTAGACTCAGGCTCGTCGACACTACCTGTCGAAGATGCCGGATTATTGGTATCTTTTGCTTTTTCAGTAAAATGATCTAAAAGAGAAAACTGTTGATTGTTAACTCCTAAATAATCTGCCATTTTCTGAACGCTCTTTTGTTCTTCCTCAGAATAATTATTATCTGTTTTAGCAAAAGCGATAACATCTGTTACAAGGCTATACTTCAACTCGCTATTTTTTAAAACATCCAGGCATTTAAGTACATCATCGTCAGATATTTCATTTGCAGCTTTTATTACAGCTTCTTTTTGTTCGTGTGACAGTCCAGCTGAATCTGCAAGGACGGAAAGGTACTCAACTTCCTCAGGGGTAGCTTGCCGATCAGCAGTAGCGATAGATGCAATAGCACCTAAATAAGCTCCTTTTTCCATGTCACTTGAACCTTGCAGTAGAGTTTGAGAATTTTCCATTAATTTATTTTTTGTAGATATTATAATTATCATGCCACTTAGAGGCCTATTTTGATAGTAGAAGTCAGCGAACGATTAGGGTATTTAGTCATTACCGATTATTTATTTAATCTATTTTTTACCTTACATTAAAAAACCTCAACAAGTTTTAAAACTCGTTGAGGTCTCCTTATTCCCTTAAGTATCCGGACTTACAATGTTTTCAGAACATCATTCATATTTCTTACTGCATCTGCACTTTTACTAAAAGTTGCC
Source organism: Segetibacter koreensis DSM 18137 (assembly GCF_000374045.1). Classification (GTDB taxonomy): domain Bacteria; phylum Bacteroidota; class Bacteroidia; order Chitinophagales; family Chitinophagaceae; genus Segetibacter; species Segetibacter koreensis. The sequence continues at coordinate 31,675 of NZ_KB893385.1, forward strand.
TGCTCTTGTTCATTTAATTTATAATCTATTACCTTTTCCCAACCGTTTCTGCCTATTACAACCGGTACACCTAAACATATATCTTTTTGCCCATACTCACCTTCAAGACCAACTGAGCAGGAATACAAACGCTTTTCATCACGCACAATGCTTTCCACTAACGCAGCTACTGCAGCCCCAGGAGCATACCAGGCACTGGTGCCCAGAAGTTTGGTTAGAGTGGCTCCACCAACCATTGTGTCAGCTATGATTTTTTGCTGTTGTTCTGCGCTTAAAAACTCAGTAACGGGAACACTGTTCCAGGTGGCAAACCTCATTAAAGGTATCATAGTGGTATCGCCGTGTCCTCCCACCACTATTGCATTAAGATCGTTAGGACTGCAACCTAAAGCAGCACTTAGGTAACATTTAAACCGTGCACTATCTAAAATACCGCCCATACCAATAATACGATTCTTAGGTAATCCGCTGGTGGTAAGGGTAAGGTAAGTCATCGTATCCATAGGGTTAGAGACAACGACTATAATAGCGTTGGGAGAATGCTTTAAAAGGCTTTCAGTTACACCTTTTACAATAGATGCATTGGTACCGATAAGTTCTTCGCGGGTCATGCCTGGTTTACGTGGAAGGCCTGAAGTGATAACAACGACATCGCTATCTGCAGTTTTCGCATAATCGTTTGTCGAACCGGTAATGCGCGTGTCGAAGCCAAATAAGGCAGCGGTCTGTGTCATGTCAAGTGCTTTTCCTTCGGCAACACCTTCCTTAATATCAAGCAATACAAGTTCTGAAGCGAGTTCTTTACGGGCAATATTGTCAGCGCTGGTAGCTCCTACGGCTCCGGCACCTACTACTGTAATTTTCATTGTAACAATCGGTTTTAGTTTGTAAGCTAATGATTTTGAGTTGTAAAGGTAGGGTGAGAAGGTTAAGATTTATAACGAGATTTTTTAAGGAAAAAATGAATAAGAAGATTTATTTCAGGTTATTTCTGGTGCACTTAAACAGCAGCAAAAGCCTGAGGGTGAACAAAAAAATAAGCGTTAGCAAACCGCTGTAATAAAAAAGCCTTCCCAAAAAAGGGAAGGCTTGTGCGGTAGAGCAGATTCGAACTGCCATGCTTTTTACAGCGCTACCACCTCAAGGTAGTGCGTCTACCAATTTCGCCACCACCGCTCAAGGGTGCAAATTTAATAAAATCCTTCAAAAAAACTATTTGTTCAAAACAATTCTAAAAGTAGTGCCCTTGCCAGGTGCAGAGCTTTTTACAAATATCTTCCCGCTATGGTACTGTTCTACTATACGCATGGTTAAAGTCAATCCCAACCCCCACCCCCTCTTTTTTGTGGTAAATCCAGGTTTAAAAACTTTGGCAATATTTTGTTTACTTATCCCTTTTCCATTGTCTGTAACATCAATTAAAATCGTTTTTTGGTCCTCTCGCAGGCTTACATCAATCTTCCCCTTTCCCTCCATCGCATCCAATGCGTTTTTCAAGAGGTTTTCTATCACCCAATCAAACAGGGGTGGCGAAATCCTTCCAATAATACTTGTTTTTCCATATGTGTTAAAAGTAAATTGCACTTTACCACTGGCTCTTTTCTTAATGTATTCTAACATTATCGCTATTTGCTCTACCAGGTTGTGCTCTTCCAGTTTTGGAATACTTCCGATTTTTCCAAACCTGTCTGATATTAATTTTAAACGATCAACATCTTTTTCAATGTCCGGAACCAACTTCTCGTTTCCCGGTATATCACGCAGTACCTCTACCCAACCTTCCAGGCTCGTAACAGGTGTACCCAACTGGTGGGCCGTTTCTTTAGCAAGGCCGGCCCATACCTGGTTTTGAATATTTTGATATCTGCTTCGTTGCGCTACAACAGTTATGATTATAAATAATGCAACAATAATTAGCTGAATGATGGGGTAATACCTTACTTCTTTTTGCAATTTACTTTCACCATAGTAGTACCTGTTTTCTGCTCTTGGCTTCTCGCTTATCAACAAAGTAAGAGGTTTATGTAGCCGTTTAAAATCCTGCAGCTTTTCATGCAGATAGTTTTTATCCGACTTCACCTTTATAGAATCAAGGTTAAGATAATTATTGGTAAGACTGTCCTTTTCATTTGTTTCAATAATAGGAATATCATCGTTTTCTGTTGATATGCGCGTTGCAAGATTCAGACTTGTCTGGTCAGTAGCGTTTAATATAGTTCTTTGCGCCTCTACCCATGTAGCGACTTTTTGCTTTTCTTCCTCGGCAATTTTCTTTGAGAGATAGTTTGAATAAAAAACGGTACCGGTTACAATACAAATAGCAAACAAAGTAAGAACCGTTCGCCAGTTAAGCCATTGTTGAATCATAATCTAAAATATAAAAGCTTTCTGTTATTTTCCTTATTAATTTAACCCGTATCTCTAACAAGGTTTAAAGGTTTATCATTACATGTTATACTTATGGAACCGGCACAATAGCAACTTTCAACATTGTTGTGTCACTCACTTGTACTTTCGGCAATCTCTACTCAGCTTTTCCTGCAAATTATTTTTATATGGTTTGTTTTAGTAAGCATAATTTAAAAAGTAGATACATTTGCTGAAATAGTTTTTAAAACAGAATTATTTTTAATTGTTGTCCCTTATTTTTGCAACGCAATTTTAATTTATGGCAGACGAAATACGAGAAGAAATACAGGAACATAAGGAAAAAGATTTAGGTTACAATTGGGTAAATTCATCCAGGTTTTTGTTTTACGTTCAACTTTTTTGTGTAATAGCGTTTATTTTAGGTGGTTGTTATAAATTGTACAATAAGCACTATACCGGTAAGCCAGACGTTGAAGTTCCGGACAATACTTTGTATACGCCCAAGTATAAATAAAAAAATTTAAAAAGAAAATTTGGTAGTAACTTATCGATTGCTATTTTTGCACCCCGAAACAACATAATCAGCTAAGCAGCTGAAATGTTTTAACGGGAAATTAAAACAAAAATTAGTTCTTACAATAATCGCGGAAGTAGCTCATTTGGTAGAGCACGACCTTGCCAAGGTCGGGGTGGCCGGTTCGAGCCCGGTCTTCCGCTCTGATTAATCCCGCTGACAGGCGGGATTTTTTTGGTACACCCGGGTGGTGGAACTGGTAGACACGCAGGACTTAAAATCCTGTTCCCCGCAACGGGAGTGTGGGTTCAACTCCCATCCCGGGTACTTAAATTAGGCCTTAAATCATTGATTAGATGGTTAAGGCCTTTTTTATTACTCTTTGTTTACCCTCCGGTTGACCTTTTTTTAAATGTTTTCCTAATTTTTTCTCATCCTACTTTATCTTTTAATAATTTAAAAGGTAAGTCTTAGCTTTCTACCATCGGTATAAGTAATCGGGAAATTGGAAATTTCATTTATAATTTCAAATCCCTCTATTTATAACTATATAAAGTTTAAATGGTACCACATTCGTTTTTGTAGCAAAGATGAACCTACCATTTCAGCCGCTTTGTATCTGGAAAATCTCCTTACTAAGATAGCAATCGAATTGACAAAGCAAACGACAGTGAATAAAAAGTCTTTGATACTGACAGCTGTAACAAAAATCCTGGAAAACATAGAGGCAAAAAAATAAATAATCTTATTTTTTGAGAAAAAGAATGCACTTATTACTAAATCTAGGGGTATTCCGAATCCCGATTTTCACTGGAGAAATTCACCAAAGGGCTTAATCCTAACAGCATTTATATACCCGCTCCTGTATGGAAAATTTTTAATCCTTTTCCGTTAATTGTTTGAGTTGATTTATTATCTAATCACTCCAGAAAAATTTTACACATATTGTTTAGGAAAGAAGTGGACGAGACTAATCCAGTCTCTAATAAACCTTTCAGGCAATTCATTCCGCGAAAAGAGAACCGGATGTACTATTTGTTGCCGGCTATTACTCCATCATCATACAGTTGGATTAAGTACGTCCGCAAGTTTATTATCCGCAAAATACTTTTCCCGGTGCACCTGGAATTCCTCCAGCAAATCACTTACTATTACTACACTCGAATCTACTTCTTCGTGCAGATCAGGTAGCTTTTTTTCCAAAATGCTAACACCTAATGTAATATTGTCAGCTTCTATTTGTGATACTTTTTTTAAAACAGATAGTTGGCTGTTCTTAAGATCTTCCAGTTCTCTCACTATCTTGTCCATCAATTCAAGTTTTTGTAATTTGTCCATATTGTATTGCTTTAAGAAATTTTATTAAGGTTTTAAATTATGTGGTTATTGGGAACGATGCTATCCTATGGCTTATGTTTTGCCTCTAGTGCTTTCTGTGCAGAAGCTATTACTTCTTTTAACTCTTCCTCATTCAATTGGCTGACTACCCCATCGGATGATACTACTGCTTTTTCTGGTACAACTACATTTTTGTCTTTTTCACGTGCCTTCCGCCTGAAATAGCCACGCAGGAAAAAGTTGCCCTGTAAAGCTTTCATATTTTCGCTAAAATCGTATGCTGCTTCACGCATAGTCAGCATTGTTGCGTTAGCTGTTGTTGTAGTTTTTTCAAGCCCATTGGAGAGTGAATCACTATATACTAGGCTGCCCATTGTTCCTTTACCTGAACGGACATGCGCAGTAATACCCGCTAATGAACCTGTTATTTTTTCTGCATTAGACGCTGTCCCCTCAAGACTCCTGGAGAGGTCATCTGTGTAAAGCAATTTACTGATCGTACCATTACCTTTCCTTATCTGAACAGCCATGTTGGCGAGCTCGCCGGTAATAATTTTTGCATTAGTTGCCGTTCCTTCGAGACTTTTTGAAAGGTCATCAGTATAAAGCAATTTACTAATTGTGCCATTACCTTTTCTTATTTGCACAGCCATGTTGGCCAGTTCCCCTGTAATGATATTTGCATTATCCGCTACCTTGGTAAAAGTGCCAATTACCTTGTCAAAGTCAACAGGGTTAGCAGTTAGTATTCGTGAACCATTTGTAAGTATCTTCAGTTCGTTTGAAAAACCCGATCTTATTGTAATTAATTTGTCACCCATTAAACCGTCGGAACTGATTGATGCCATTGCATCTTCTTTAAGAAAAGGCCTTACCTTCTCTTTCATACGCATATCAACCCTGATCATAGTATCTGATACAATGCTTACCTCTTCTATGGTACCAACATTGATCCCGGCAAAACGTATGTTGTTTCCAACTTCTAGGCCGCCAACGTTATTAAACGTACCATAAATCATAAAGGTATCACTAAACATGTTTTTCTTACTGCCAATAACAAAGACCCCAATAACGAACAGCAGGATACCTGCGACGGTAAAGAGACCTATTTTTAATTTTTTACTTACACTCGTTTGCATAATATTTTATTTAAAAAAAGAGCGAACAAGTTCATCGGAGCCGCTCTCCAGTTGTTCATAATTTCCTTCAGCTTCAAACGAGCCATTATTCATTACTAATATGCGATCGGCAGTTATTTTAGCGCATGCCATGTCGTGAGTAATGATGATAGACGACGTTTGATATTTTTTCTGCATTTCCATAATCAATTCACTTATCTCGCGGGAAGTAATGGGATCAAGACCTGTGGTAGGCTCATCATATAACATTATTTCCGGCTTTAATATCAATGTTCTTGCAAGACCAATACGTTTACGCATACCACCGGAAAGGTCAGACGGCATCTTCTCTATTGCATCCAGCAGACCTACTCCTTCCAACACTTCTTCTATTCTTTGCCTGATCTCTTGCTTATCTTTCAGTTTAAGAACACGTGTAAGTGGAAACTCTAGGTTCTGCTCTACCGTCATTGAATCATATAGGGCTGCACTTTGAAAAAGGAAACCTATTTTCATACGCAGCGCTTTCCATTCTTTTTCTGAAAGATCTTTTACTTCTTCATCAAATACTTTCAGGCTTCCACTATCCTGCGTGAGCAAACCCACTATACATTTTATAGCAACCGACTTTCCTTGTCCAGATTTGCCCAATACCACCAGGTTCTCACCTTTGTAGAGGCTCATAGAAATATCTGAAAGGACTTCTTTTGTACCAAAAGACTTCTTTAGATGTTTTATGGCTACTACCGCTCCTGGCTTATTTACCACGTTACTATTAATTTTTTGAACTAATGTTTTCACCATATTCTAATTATAAGCAAATACTGAAGTTAACTGGACTGCTATCGCATCCAGCACAATAATCCACAATGAAGCAGAAACTACAGCAGAGTTTGCAGCGACTCCTACACTTTCAGTTCCCCTCTCAGAGTTATAGCCTTTAAAGCATCCTACAAATCCTATAGCAAAACCAAAGAAGATGGTTTTAGCAACAGCCGGTATTAGGTCTCCAAATCTGAGTGCAGAAAATGCTTTGCTGAAGTAAAGTGTAGCAGTAAGGTGGTTATTCATATTTGATGCTGCAAAGCCCCCCATCATTGCTAATGCATCTGCCATAAGGGTAAGTAAGGGTATCATAATAATACAAGCAAGTATGCGGGTTACTACAAGGTATTGAACAGGATTGGCGCCTGAAACTTCCATGGCATCTATTTGCTCACTTACTTTCATACTGCCGAGTTCAGCACCAATGCTCGATGAAATTTTGCCTGCGCAGATCAGAGCAATGATGACTGGTCCTATTTCTCGTATTACAGAAATAGTTACCATACTCGGAACAAAGCTGGTAGCTCCAAATTCTCTCATTGTAGGCTCTGACTGTAGTGTAAGGACAAAACCAAGTATGAAACCTGTAATGCCTACAAGTGAAAGAGATTTATAGCCTATAATATATGACTGTCGAAGAAATTCATTCCACTCAAAGCCGCTGCGGAATATGTTGCGAAAGAAGGCTCCCATAAAAACTACCTGATCACCGGCAGCAACAAATGCCGTTGTCCACGTAGCGGGTACTAACTTAACCATAAATTTTATGTGTGTAAAGCGGCGACAAGTAAGTGCAAATAAAGGAAGCAACTACAGATCATTATTGTTAGACAATTCAATAATTGGAGTACTAAACGATGTATTACAAATAGCCGTGTCTTATATATTCTCAAAAATCGTGCTTGCATTGGGTTGAAGTTGTCGAAACACTTGATTTACCAGCACATTAACTAGAAAGCGACAATATTGTGAGTTATCCCACTTACAATTATACTAAAATAAAAATTAACTCATCCCGGTAGCAATATTTTTCTAAAGTACATTTCTTCAGTTTCAGTCATAGATGACAAACAACAAAAACAAGAAACAGACTTAGAACAACTTTTGTCAGAAGTAAAGGAGCTATTATAGGAAACCATAGCAACAAAGAAGGCAGAAATTATAACAGACGGGCTTGAAACTGCATTTGTGATAGCCACGAAATAAAGCTCAATTTGAAGGCGCGGGTTTAGCATTATGCATTTGCGAATAAATAGTTGATAAGCATTCAGGAACAATTAACTAAATCTAAAATCCGTGAAGGTTCAAGGTTTATAATACAGTTGCCGCAGTAGAAAACTCAGCATACTTAACAATTCGTATCATTTTTGCAGCTTTTTCATTAATGGAAACCATTCTTACAATCGCTCCAATTATTGTGCTGAGGCAGGGCGTTGAGATAGTGACCAGTATTTTACTACTATGTCAAACATGTCCTTTATCCCCTGGACAGTGTTTGGTTTTATAAAATAGCCCTGTACATTAAGGCTGTATGCTTCGAGTACACTTGCAGAAGCGCTACTGGTTGACAACATCAGGAATGGAATACACTTCAATCGTATTTCTTCATTATCAAAAATCATCTTTTTAAGTTCAAATCCATTAAGCCGGTTCATGTTGATGTCGCAGAAAATAAAGAAGGAATTCCTGTCAGTCGTAGATATGAAATCGTAGAACTTAAACCCGTCAGTAAAGACCAGTATTTCATTCTCAATTCCTAACTCCTTAAAAGCTTCCTTGAAAAGTTCGAGGTCGTCAGTATCATCATCAATGATAATTATGGGATTTGAATTGCTGGTCGTAGGCGTCATTACGGAAAGTTACAAAATGTCGAGGTTTTTTTAATATATATTTTTAAGCATTAGCAGAAGCAAAAGGTGACGAAATCATCGATGTTATTCGATCTCGTGTGGGTTCTAATGACTCCAGCGGTGCAACAATGACTAAAAAACCGCAGGTATCATATTAGTTCAAATCCCGCAATTATGTATTTATAGCTCAATGTCCACGAGAGCGACCACACACAAAACCCACATTTATTCCCTTACCTTTTTGCTCAGGAAACGACCGATAGGATAAAAAATCAGGGATGGAGGTAGTAAATAGAAGATGTAAGGAAAGGTATAAAATGAATAAATTAGTTATTATTCCATAAGTCGTCGCACCTGGTTAAAGTTTTTTAAAATCGGATTTATGTGTTGAAGGATAGCATCAGGCATGGCAGAAGCAGATAATATTTGGTCTACGCAGTTGTTATCAATTGCATTTTGTGGCATTTCAGGACGAGTGCAAGAAGCAGGTGTTTGAGCTATTACCATTCCACCAGCTTCGTGTATAAGTAATGCACCCTTTGCTCCATCAAAACCACCGCCTGAAAGGATTACCGCAATACTTCTTACACTATTTGCCCGAGCTAATGATTCTAAAAAAACATCTACCGAATAATTATAATTTCTATTCTCCGTTACCCTTGACCTAAGATATAACTTGTCATTCTTTATAGTCATATAACTACTAGCAGGAGGAATGTAAACTTTATCGTTTTCTATTAACATCCCATTTTCAGCTTCTAAAATTCTCAGCTTTGAATGTTTTTGCAAGATTTCACTTAGTGCTCCTCTCTGGCCAATAGGAATGTGCCGCAAAATGATGTATGTAGCCTCATCATGTGGTACATGGTTAAAAAAAATTTGTAACGGCTCTAACCCACCTTCTGAGTATCCGATTGCAACAACAAACTTAAAACTCATTAATAAATATACATCTTTTTTAGTAAAAAGGGTTCCTATTTCTTAAAAGGAATGGCAAAGTTGAAAGGGTGTAACTATTGCAATTTGATTAAGACTATATAATATTTAGTCGTTGCAAACCTATTATTCCTTATTCTCATAGTTTTGTTGATTAATACAGCAATAGAAATGTTTGATTTCAGATTAAAAGTATTTCATACTGTAGCCAAACGATTAAGCTTTACAAAAGCTGCAACTGAGTTGTTTATAACTCAACCTGCTGTCACCAAACACATTAAGGAGTTGGAGCAATATTTTAAGGTGCAGTTGTTTGAGCGCAAGGGAAACCAAATTAAACTTACAAACCAGGGACAACTCATGTTGCAATACACCGAGCAACTGTTTACCATTTACCGGAAGATGGAGTTTGACTTAAATAGCTTCTCCGATAATCACAAAGGGTTATTGCATTTGGGGGCAAGTACTACGATCAGCCAATATGTTATTCCTTCCGCGTTAGCAGAATTTCACAAGAAGTATAAGGATATAAAGGTGAAGCTACTAAATGGAAATACCGAGCAAATTGAGCATGCACTTCTTAATAATGACATTGACCTTGGCATCATTGAAGGAAAATCTAAGAACAAGGGTATAAAATATACAAAGTATGTTAAAGATGAAATTGTGCTGGTTAGCAAAATGAATAATCCATTCGCTAAAAATCGCCCAGTTACTATTGAAGAATTAAAAAATATTCCCCTCCTTGTAAGAGAAACAGGTTCTGGTACATTAGATGTCATTGCCTATGCCCTTAAACCCTTTAACCTTACTTTTTCTCAATTAAACATTGAAATGGATTTGGGCTCTACAGAAGCTATCAAAACCTACCTGCAAAGCTCCAACTGCATGGCTTTCCTCTCAGTGCACTCTATTGCTAACGAACTTTCCAATAATATTTTCCAGATTATTGATGTTGCAGGATTACAAATTGAACGCTTTTTTTATTTCATTGAAAGGCAGGGAACATCTGAACAACTGGCAAACCTTTTCATGCAATTTGCCAGTCACTATAACTTAAAGTAATAAGAGATTACTAATAACCATTTCCTTTATAGGTGGTTCTGTTTCACTTTTGCATTGTAACTTCTTCGCTTATAGCAAGAGGTTATCATAAAAAGTATGAAACAAAACATTGTAAAAGGTAAAGTAATTTTTGCAGGTGCAGGACCTGGCGACCCTGAGCTGTTGACTATGAAAGCTTTTCGTTTTTTACAAAAGGCAGATGTAGTACTAACAGATAGACTGGTAAGCGAAGTTATTATTCAGGATTATATCAATCCTGGTGCGGAGGTATTGCACGTAGGTAAACGGGGAGGTTCTGATGCATCAACACCGCAATCAACCATTAATGAACTATTGGTTGAATATGTTTTACAAGGTAAATTGGTTGTACGTTTAAAAGGTGGCGATGTTTCTATTTTTTCCAATATTCTTGACGAACTTGATATATTAACAGAAAACAAAATTCCTTACGAAATTGTCCCTGGCATCACCTCGGCCTTAGGAGCTGCCGCTTATAGCGGTATTCCCTTAACTGCAAGAAATTATTCGACCGCCGTTCGTTTCCTTACCTGTTATAAAACTGATGTGCAAACCGAAGAATATTGGAAAGACCTTGCGAGCACATCTGACACTTTGGTATTTTACATGTCGGCAGAAACAGCTGATACTGTTGTTGCAAAATTAACAGCCAATAACATTGACAAAGAAAAGTTAATCGCTATAGTTGAGCAGGCCACAACTCCACTACAGACGGTTTACACAACCGACCTGTATCAGTTCAAAGAAAAGTTTGTAGACAAAACCTTCATATCTCCTTCTATACTTATCATAGGTAAAGTAGTTCAACTTCACGAACAATTCCAGTGGTTGCACAACCGCGAAACAGCGCAGGAATATTTTACACAGGTAGAAAAGGATTTGGTTCTATATAACAAAGCCGAAAGGGCATAATTAACCATACAAACAAACATAATGTTAGTATCAAATAAAATGAAGCTGGTTGAAGAAATACTTTCAACTTTTAACAGGGAAGAACTTTTTTGGTTAAACGGCTTTCTGGAAGGAAAACTTTCAGCTTCAACCCAAACTGAGACTGCAACTCCAGCAAAACCTTCTGTCAATAAAATAACCATTACTTACGGCACCGAAACAGGTAACTCTAAAAAGCTTGCTTCGGAATTTGCTGCTAAGGCAAAGAAAAATGGTATTAATGCAAAGATTGTAAGCCTCGACCAGTATCGCCTGAACGACTTGCCTAAAGAGGAATATCTGTTATCAATAATCAGTACGCAAGGCGAGGGTGAACCACCTGCCGCTGCAAAAAAATTTTATGACTATATTCATTACAACGGCTTTAAACTTGACAAATTAAAATACGGCGTTTTAGCCTTAGGCGATACATCTTATCCTTTGTTTTGTAAAGCAGGCGAAGATGTAGACCAGCAGCTAAGCAGGCTGGGCGGAGAGCGAATTATTCCGCTTCAAAAATGTGATGTGGATTATGAAAGTGAAGCTGAAGGCTGGTTTAGCCAGGTGCTTCATCAATTGAGCAGTACTGCTAATGGAAGTAATGCGCAAGTTTCAGCACCAGCAGTTGATAAAAAATCAACCGGTAAAAAAATATATAATGGAACGATATTAACCAATGTAAATCTTAATGACAGAGGTTCTAACAAAGAAACCCGTCACATTGAAATTGCTGCCGAAAGTCTTGAATATCTACCCGGTGATTCAATAGGTGTTATACCAGAAAATCCTGTTACTGCTGTTGAGCCTATTCTTCAATTGCTTAATATCAATCGAACAAAAACATTTACTTTCAGAAATGAAGAATTAAAGGCTTTTGACCTGCTTAAAAAGAAACTCAACATTGTCTATTTGCCAGAAAGAGTTGTAGCAAAATATGCTAACCTTATCAGCCAGGATATACCTGCAACTAAAATTGGTTTATTAGATTTATTAAGGATTTATCCTTTACCCGACGGTATTCAGTTTGAACATTTATTGGATATACTAGAACCAATATCACCCCGGTTGTATTCTATTTCTTCTTCACCTGAAGCACACGATGGAGAGGTGCATGTTACTGTTGCAAAAGACAAATTCTTGGTGAATGATGAACAAAAATGCGGGCTGTGTTCAGACTATCTGACAACTTTGCCACAAGAGACAAGTTTTGAATTCTACATTCACAAAAACAACCAGTTTCGCCTGCCCGCTGAGGACAGGGATATTATCATGATAGGTCCCGGAACCGGCATCGCTCCTTTCCGTTCTTTCCTCGCGCATCGCGATGCAACTGGTGCAACCGGCCGCAACTGGTTGTTCTTCGGCGACCAGCATTTCGTCACCGACTTCCTATACCAGACGGAATTACAAAACCTGAAAGAAACAGGAACACTTACTAAAATTAGCCTTGCCTTTTCACGGGATCAGGAGGAGAAAGTTTATGTGCAGCATAGAATGGTGCAGCATGGCGCGGAGTTTTTTGAGTGGATAAATAATGGTGCATCGATTTATGTCTGCGGAGCTAAAGAACCTATGAGCACCGATGTGGAAAATACCTTGCTGCAAATAGTAGAAAAGTTTGGAAATAAAACCATAGAAGAAGCCATTCAATTTGTGGAACAGTTGAAAGAAGATGGCCGATATCTGAAGGATGTGTATTAACCACCAAACTCCCCCGAAGGGGAGGCTTAAATAGGTAGAGATAATTAATAAAAATTTTAAAATTCTTTAAACCCCCTTTAGGGGGATTGGGGGCTTACAATTATGGCGGGAAATAATGACAACCTTTCTTCAACCGAAAGAATAAAAATGGCAAGTGATAGCCTTAGGGGAACATTTGTCGAAAGTCTTGCAAACGAGATTACAGGAAGCATAAACGAAGATGATTATGCGCTGGTTCGCTTTCATGGCATGTACGTACAAGACGACCGCGATCGCCGTGATGAACGTGCTGCAAAGAAGCTGGAGCGTTTGTACTCTTTCATGATCCGCTTACGACTGACAGGCGGGGTAATATCGCCGGAACAATACATCACCCTGCATAACATTGCCGGAGAAAATTCAACCGGCGTGTTAAAGATTACAACCAGGCAAACCATTCAATTGCATGGCGTTTTAAAATCGAAGGTTAAGCCTACACTTAAGGCATTTAACCAGGCCGGACTTACAACATTGGCTACCTGCGGAGATGTGAACCGTAACGTGCTATGCAGTTCTCATCCAAAGCAATCACCGCTGCATACAGAGATATATGATTATGCAAAAGAGATTGCAACACGAATGTTGCCAAAAACAAATGCGTACTATGAAATATGGCTTGATGGTGAAAAGCTGTTAGATAAAGAACTTGAAAAAGACCCGTTGTATCAAAACAGGTATATGCCTCGTAAATTTAAAGTAGGCATTGCTATTCCGCCAAACAATGATATAGATGTATTGGGCAACGATCTTGCATTGATTGCCATTATAGAAAATAATGAATTAAAAGGTTTCAACATAGCAATTGGCGGCGGCATGTCTGCTACACATGGCAACCCTGATCATTATGCACGTTTGGCATCTGTGCTTGGTTTTGTTTCAGGTAAGGAGAAGACGTTGAAAGCAGTGTATGAAGTAGCAACTATTCAAAGAGATTATGGTAACCGCAGCGATAGAAAGGTTGCCCGTTTAAAATATACTGCTGACAGGTTAGGACTTCAATTTTGGAAAGAAGAGCTTGAACGCAGGTGCGGCTTTGAAATTGAAGAAGCAAGACCCTATCAATTTGAATCACGAAAAGATTTTTATGGGTGGGAACAAGACCACGAAGGCTTATGGTATTTTACAGTGTATGTAGAAAACGGAAGAATTTTAGACGATGAAAAAGTGGCTTTAAAATCGGCACTTTTAGAAGTGGCAGAAACAGGCAAAGCAACCTTTACTTTTACCTGTAACCAAAACCTGATATTAGGAAATATTCAGCAGCAAGACAAAGCTGTCATACAGGAGATACTGGACAGATACAAGATCATAACGCATACAGATAATGCTTCCGCGCTTCGTAAAAACGCAATGGCCTGTGTAGCATTAAACACCTGCCCCTTAGCATTGGCAGAAGCACAAAGATATATGCCCCTCTTACTTGATAAAGTAGAACCATTACTAATTAAGCATGGCTTGGAAACGGATGAAATAATTATGAGAATGACTGGTTGTCCTAATGGCTGTGCAAGACCTTATGCCGCTGAAATTGGTTTGGTAGGCACCGCTGTTGGTAAGTACAATTTGCAAATAGGGGGCGACAGAATTGGAGAGCGGCTAAACAAGTTGTATAAAGAAAGCCTTAACGAAGATGAGATACTAACAGAGTTGGATTACCTGTTCGGTACTTACAGAAGTGAAAGAAAAGATGGCGAAACGTTCGGAGATTTCGCTCATAAAAAATGGTTGAACAGTGTTCCTTTAATGAGAACGGCAAGTAGCTTTAGTGAAATAAACCTGCCAAAATCCACTTAACAATACACTATATGTTGAGTGCTATTGCTCGCAGAAGATGAACAATTAAGCCCGAGATACAATATTCTTTTAAGCCTTAAACTTTTGATTTCAATCGTTTAAGGCTTTTTTATTAACCTAGTAATTAGCCGTTTTAATATTTGAACTCTACATTTTTAATTTGATTTATATCTTTAGAGAAAGTAATTTCATTGCAAACATTTTAACCCGATAGTCATACCTATGATAAATTGATTTACAAATGTTAATCGAAGATTTTAACCGTACAATAGATGTTTGGATAACAGAGTTAGAACAATATGATTTCAACTCGTTATGTGCTAAACCGTCTTCAGACAGTTGGTCACTAGGACAGGTGTATATGCATCTCATTGATGAAACAAATTTTTATATTGAACAGATGAAAACTTGTTTGGGTACAAATGATAATGCGGCAGAAGAAGCATCAACTGAAGCGAAATCAATGTTTTTTAATAATAATTTTCCCGATGAAATAATTGAAGGACCGCCATCAAACCTGTACACTCCGCAGCCTGATAATAAGGAAAAGCTGAGGAGCTGTTTAATCAATTTAAAAAATGAAATTAAAGTTGTTGAGATATTGATGTCAACAAGTTCGTATAAGGGCAAAACAAAACATCCGGGATTGAACTATTTTAGTGCTGATGAATGGCTGCAGTTCGCTGAAATGCATTTTCGTCATCATTTACGTCAAAAGAAAAGAATAGACAATTTTTTGAAAAGCAAGCAGATATAGGTGATGAACTGCTCTCTATAAATTCACAATAATGGAAACCAATAAAAGTAACATTTGATATTGATACCATAAAAGCCATCAGCTAACCCCAATTCCGCCAAGAAATTACGGAAGGAAAATCTTGATAAGACAAAAAAATCAAACAAAAGAAACATAATCAATACTTGATTTTAAAAATCATTTCAATTTTTTTACAAGTGTTAGACTTGTATGTCTCCCTAGTACTTCAACGCGTCTGGTCTTGACACAGTTTATTTTACAGTCTCTTTTATTTTTATTTTTACACTTATGGATTTACCGATTTTTTTTATTGATGCTTTTCCTTCTGACAATATCATTACTTTAAATGAAGACACTTCAAAACATGTGGTACAGGTTCTAAGAATGAAACCTTTAGAAACATTGCAGTTAACGGATGGTGCTGGAAATTTATTAACTGCACAAATAGTAGATGATCACAAAAAAAGGTGCACGGTCAAAATAGTGGAAAGGCAGGCAGTACAAAAAAAGAAACAAGAGGTTTGTATAGCAATATCACTATTAAAAAATAGTAATCGTTTTGAATGGTTTCTTGAAAAAGCAACTGAAATAGGTGTTACAGAAATCATTCCTTTGCTATGTGAACGGACTGAAAAACAACACTTTCGTTATGATAGGATGAAACAAATTACTATAAGTGCGATGTTGCAAAGCAAACAAGTATGGCTACCTGTTTTGAGGCAACCAACCGATGTATTAAAGGTTATTTCTTCATCTGTTTATAAGACTAAATTGATTGCCCATTGCGAAGAAGAAATGAAAGTATCCCTAACTGATTTTTATAAAGAAAGTGATACACAGATATTGATAGGTCCTGAAGGTGATTTTAGCAACCAGGAAATTGTTTTTGCTCTAGACAGAGCTTATCAACCTGTTACGTTAGGCGAAACAAGACT
The DNA here is from genome assembly GCF_000374045.1 of Segetibacter koreensis DSM 18137. Lineage (GTDB taxonomy): Bacteria > Bacteroidota > Bacteroidia > Chitinophagales > Chitinophagaceae > Segetibacter > Segetibacter koreensis. The sequence continues at coordinate 47,865 of NZ_KB893385.1, forward strand.
CCGCACGGAAACCGCAGGAGTTGTAGCTGCTGCATTATTATGTGGTTAAATACAACTGATCAAAATATTCATTTTACTAACAGATTTATATTTTACTCTACTACTGTTCAAATATTAGAATAGTTAATCTTAAATTTCCATCGACTCACATAACAGTTATAGCTTTTCACTTCCTGTGATCAATCATCACAAAAAATTATAAAGATATCACGGTGAGCTTTTACTCTCTGAACTCTTTTGTAAGGTTTTTTAGACAACGCTTTTCTTTGAGAACGGGTGAATAAATTGAAATTAAAAAAAGTTTCAAATTTTAGTATAACTTATTTTAATTCAATTCTATATAAAGCCGTTAACAAACTTCTAACAATACGAGGAAAAATTTCTACTAAAACCTTTGCAAAAGTTACCTTCTGCTTCTTTCTCATTGAAAATCAAAATGGTATTATAATTGAAATCTAATATGGAAGAAAAAAAATTTAGAATATTAAAAAGAGATGGAGAGCAGTTTGCAAAACGATTATAAAATATCAGATAAAAAAAATAAAAAATTTTCAACTGTAACACGTGCGTATTCCATCAACAACACTTTTTCTTCAAATATTAATCAGTTCTCATCATTTAATAGAAGATACAATTGGAAAGACTGCGCATCATTGCTCGAGATGATGAAAAATTTTTTCCTTAATCCTCTATATTCCATCCTTATTGAAAAGCCTCCTGTAACTCATTTAGGATTTTTATATAATCATACAAGGCGCTCAAGAAAGATTGGGCAGAAAAAAAGCTTTAAAGAAGGAAAACGTATTTGTAAAACTTCAGATGACGCTTTTATAACCGGTGTAAAAACATTATTACAAACATTATTTTCCTATAATTGTAAAAATACTATTGTCCAATATTCGGAAAAGGCTAATTTATTGTTTAGATTGGAAAATAAATCAATTTCTTCTGCATGTAAAATGCTGCAAACAACTACTATATGAAAAGAAAGATAGCATTCATTAGCGAGCATGCATCTCCATTAGCTTCTCTGGGAGGAGTAGATAGCGGGGGGCAAAATGTATACGTAGCAGAACTTGCTAAACACCTCGCATCGGCCGGGCATCATGTAGATATCTTCACCCGATGGGAGGACGCGAAACTGCCTAAAGTAATAGAATGGGAAAATAACATTAGGGTAATTCATGTAAAAGCGGGGCCGATGGGTTTAGTGCCAAAGGAAGAATTACTTCCTTTTATGCCTGCTTTTAAAGAAGACATGATAGAATTTATATCGTCAGAACAAATTAATTACAATCTTGTACATGCTAATTTCTTTATGTCAGGGCTTGTTGCTATGTGGCTAAAAGAAGTTTTGAATATACCTTTCGTTATTACTTTTCACGCTTTAGGATATGTAAGACAAATACACCAGGGCAAAAGCGATAAGTTTCCTCCGGAAAGAATCGAAATCGAAAAGCAAATTGTACAATATGCTGATGCGGTAATAGCAGAATGTCCACAGGATAAAAGTGATTTGATAGAATACTACAACACTCCTCCTGAAAAAATTACCATTATTCCATGCGGATTCAGCGCTAAAGAATTTTACCCGGTAAACCGGGAAATTGCCTGTACCTTATTGGGTTTGCAGCCAGATGAGAAAATTCTTTTGCAATTAGGCCGAATGGTTCCACGAAAGGGAGTTGACAATGTAGTGAGGAGCCTTGGGCGACTTAAAGAAACCGGAGTACCATACAGGTTGGTTGTAGTAGGCGGCGAAACAGACGATCCTAATCCGATGGCTTGTCCCGAAATAGCAAGACTTCAACAGGTCGCACGAAAAGAAGGCGTGGAAGATAAAGTAACTTTTGTAGGAAGAAAAAACAGGGATATCCTTAAATATTATTATTGCGCAGCACACCTGTTTATTTCTACACCATGGTATGAGCCCTTCGGTATAACTCCTCTCGAGTCTATGGCTTGTGGAACTCCCGTTATCGGCTCAAATGTCGGGGGAATAAAATTCAGTGTATTAGATGGTAAAACCGGGTTTTTAGTTCCGCCTAATGACCCTGATGCTTTAGCTTCTAAAGTTCATTTACTCATATCAAATCCTTCTTTGCTTCAACAAATGAAAAAAGCATCGATACAAAGAGTTAAGGAAAATTTTACCTGGAGAAAAGTTGCACTACTTGTTGCCGACCTTTACCAACACATACAAGTACCTGCATTGGTTTCCGAAGAAACAACAAAAGAAAGCATTAATAAAAAGAGCCAGGCGGCTTAACCTATCTTTGCTACATGGCAGAAAAAAGAAAAGCAATTTTTCTTGATAAAGATGGCACACTTATTCCAGATATTCCTTACAATGTAAATCCTGATTTAATTACATTACAACCCGGAGTAATTGAAGGTTTGAAATTATTGAAAGAAGAAGGATACCTTTTTGTAGTAATTTCAAACCAGGCAGGTGTAGCAAGAGGATATTTTAAATACGATGAATTGGAAAAGGTTGAACAAAAACTTAACCTTTTGTTTAATGCTGAAGGGATAGAGATCGAAGGTTATTATTTTTGTCCTCACCATCCTCTCGGTAAAATAGCTGAGTACACCCTTTCCTGCGCCTGCAGAAAGCCTGAGCCAGGCATGATACTCAAAGCTGCAGAAGACCTGCAAATTGATACAGAAAAATCGTGGATGATCGGTGATATTTTAAATGATGTGGAAGCAGGAAACAGGGCAGGATGCAAAACTGTTTTATTAGATCTTGGTTACGAAACCGAGTGGGTAAAGGGAAATTTCAGAACACCCACTTTTGTAGCTGCTGACTTTTTACAGGCTGCCCGTTATATATGTAACACCGTTAATGAACCTGCAACTGATGACAGAAAGCTGGCCGCGCGCTAAAAATATTTTAATAATCAGGGCAGATAATATGGGCGATCTCATTATGTCTGCGCCTGCTATCAGGGCTTTAAGAGATACTTTTTCTTGCAAAATCACTGTACTCACTTCCTCGATGGCTGCCGGCATAGCTCCTTATCTTTCTGAAATAGATGATGTAATTGTATTTGACCTTCCATGGATAAAAGCTAAAGAGGTAGCAGGAAACGAAGCGATATTTACATTGGTACAACAACTTAAAGAAAGAAAGTTTGATGCTGCTGTCATCTTTACCGTCTTCAGCCAAAATCCTATGCCTGCAGCTATGATTGCTTATATGGCTGGCATACCACTTCGCCTTGCCTATAGCCGCGAAAATCCGTATGAATTATTAACCAATTGGCTGCCTGATAAAGAACCGTATACATTTATTCAACACCAGGTCATTCGCGACCTTTCCTTAGTAAATTCAATAGGGGCAGTTACTGAAGATGTTTCTATACATTTAGATATTCCGGCATTAGCATGGAAAAGTGCAGAAGATAAACTGACAAATAATGGTATAGATTTAAATAAGCGATGGCTTATTTTTCATGCAGGCGTCAGCGAAAAAAAGCGCGAGTATCCTGGCGACCTTTGGGTCAGGTCGGCGAAAAAAATTATTAAAGAAAAAGGTTTTCAAATATTATTTACGGGTGCAGGTTCTGAAAAAATATTGTGTGAACAATTAGCAGCCGAAACAGGAGAAAATGGATTTTCTGTTGCAGGCTTATTAAAGCTGGAAGAATTTATTGCCTTAATAGAAAAAGCTCCTGTAATTGTTTCAGTAAACACTGGTACAATTCACATAGCTGCTGCAGTAAACACACCTGTAGTAGTTTTATATGCTCAAACTAATCCCCAACATACCCCATGGAAGGTTTCATCATCCATCCTGGAATTTGAAGTAGAGGAAGATAAACGAAGTAAAAACGAAGTGATTCAGTTTTTATATAAAGAAGTCTATAGGAGGCCTACTCCAATGCCCCAGCCAAACGACATATATCATGCAGTAAATAATTTATTGGAAAAAAGTTCTTCCAACACTTAATAATTTACACTCTAAAGCTGCTAAATAACAAAGATTTTAATTCACTACGAACTTTATTAATATCAGCGTCGGTGGTCCAATCTATTGTTGTATGCAACGATCTATTTAGCGGACCCCACCTGTCCGGCTCTCCGTCGAGACTTATTACAATGCTTTTTGTTTTAAGCGCAGCAGCAATGTGAGATACGCCGGTGCAGTTTGAAACTAGTGCAGTCGCATTTTTTATTAAAACAGCTACAGCACCTAACGATGTTTTACCCGCAGCTATTATTGGTTCATACTTCATGTATCGTTTTACGTTTTCTACTATTGGCATTTCATCTTTGGTTCCTGTTATTACGACCTGTAGTCCGTTTTCATAGCAATAGTCTCCAACCGCAGCAAAATTTTCAGGGCTCCACTGCCTGCTTACTCCTCTAGACCCGGGATGTATAATCACATATTCGTTTGTCCTTACCGGCAAGGCTGCCTTTTCAAAATCTTCTGTGTCTTTGTCTGTAATAGGAAATTCGAGGTCGGTAGTGTATGCTGTAATTCCCAATGCTTCAATCAATCTTAAATGCCGATAAATTTCATGAACATTGCCTGGATATTCAACAAACAAATCCTTATTAGGGCAAAAATTATTTTTAGTGTAAAAACCGGCAATATTTTTAGCAGCAAATAAATCCACCAAAGGATTAGATATCAAACCGCTTCCATGCATCTGTAGTGCCAAATCGAAATTTTCATTCTGCACCTTTTTCAAAAAATCAGGAAATGCCAAATAATCAACAGGCTGCTCTGGAAAACCCGGAAAACCGGGAAATGGAATTAAAGACTGAAAATATTCAGGAAACCTTTCCACCAACATCTTCGCCCATGGCAATCCAATTAAAGTGATTTCCGCATTAGGGCACGCATTATGCAAGGCCCTTATAGCAGGTATAGCACAAAGCATATCACCAATTTGCAGTGCACGAAAAACAACAATTTTTTGTAGATTCTGAAGCTTCATTAATCAGTTTTGCTATTTTTTTATTTTGATTTAAACATTTGTAACACAGATTCATCTTTACTTGCGACGCTCCATTTATCTTTTTGTAATGCTATTTAACTGTACTTAAAGCCTCTTATTTATATTCAAAAACAGCTACAATAGCTTAAAGCACCACTACCCTCTGCTACACAAATAATACAACAAACCCTCAACTTTTCATAATTCAAAAAAACAATACCCTGTATTTTATTGCTCCATAAAGGGTCCAAAACACAGATAAAAAAGGAATTACAACGGATGTTGCAATCATTTCAAAAATATGAGAAACGGTTTTTCTGGCAGGTATTAATCTTTTGACAATGAAAGTAATTGTCAAGTAAAACCAACCAACAAAAGCAACGACAGTTAACAAGGTAATTTTTAAAAATACTGACACGGCAAGCACTATGAAAAATAATATAATAAAATAGTATTTCCAGTTTGGACTTTTTCTTATCCGCTTTCGAAACAGATCAGGATATTTCTTGAAGAGAAGAGCGTTGAACATTGCCTTCCTTTGCTCTTTAATACTTACGCCCCAGGCAACTTTCCTTACAGGATGTATAACAATTGCATCATTTAATTTCACTATCGGAACTTTTCGATTAAGCAGTTTAAATTCAAGATCACTGTCTTCGCGCCACGCCTCGGTAAATGCTTCATCAAAACCACCTGTTGCCTGCAATGTTGCTTTGGTGCAAACACAATTGGCTGTAACAAAATCTCCTGTTTCGAGTCCTTTTGTATTTAATTCAAAATCGGTAGGCTGCTCAGACACCGGGACAATGACTTTTCCAGTATAAGCTATTTCCGGTTCATTTTTATAATGATTCAAAATGCTCTCCAACCATTTTTTATCAGGCAAACAGTCATCATCGGTAAAAGCGATTAAAATACCGTGAGCGTTTTGCCAGCCAAGATTACGTGCAGCGGCAGGTCCTTTTTTTACTGGTAGAGATAAAAATTTTATATTGAGAGATGAGCATGTCCGGTATTCTGCAACTATTTGCTTAGCCAGTACATCTGGCCCGTCGCTAACAATAATGACTTCATATTTCTCCCTCTCTAAGGTTTGCCTACACAGGTGGCGCAGGCAACTTATTAATAATTGCGGGCGCTGAAATGTAGGAACAACTACCGATATTGCAATTTCCATAATTACTTCTCCAACAAAAATGAACCAATAACAAGCGCATCAAACGGCGAGCTCCAGAAACATTCGACGGCATCACGCGGAGTACAAACTATTGGTTTGCCTAGTGTATTAAAAGATGTATTTACAAGTACTGGCACTCCTGTTTTCTTCTTAAATTCTTTTAATAGATTATAGTATACCTGATGTTGTTGTTCGTTTACTGTTTGTATTCTTGCTGTGCCGTCTACATGTCTCACCGCGCGAATTTTGTCTGCCTTTCCTTGTTTTACATTGTAGGTAAAGAGCATAAAAGGCGAGTAAGAAGCATTTTCAAACCATTCTCCCGCATCTTCTTCTAACACAACCGGAGCCACAGGTCTAAAATCTTCCCGGTCCTTCACTTCATTTAACCTGCTCTGCATATCAGGATTAATTGGTGACGCAAGAATAGACCTGCTTCCTAATGCTCGTGGACCAAATTCCATACGCCCCTGGAACCAACCGATTATTTTATCCTGTGCAAGAATCTCTGCTGTTTCTTGTGCTACGTTCTCCAGCTTGCGATACTTCGTCTTTGTCCATTGTAGAAATTTTTCAATCTCTGCGTCATTATATTCGGGTCCCCAATAGGCATGGTTCATATTAAAGGTTTTAGCAGCATTTTCCCTAAACATATTATCAACCCAAATAGCAGCTCCCAAAGCAGTACCAGAATCTCCGGCAGCTGGTTGCACCCATACATTTTTAAAAGAGCTTTTGTCTTTTATTCTTGCATTCATTACACAATTTAAAGCCACACCGCCAGCCATGCACAAATTTTCTTCTTTGGTTTCATTATATAGCCAGTTACAAATTTCAATAGCAGTTTCCTCTAAAACAAATTGTAGCGAATGAGCAATGTTGAAATGATGCCTTGTAAATTCTTCATGCCGTAATCTTGATGGTCCAAATCTTTCTTCAAGCCTTTCCTCTTTTATAAAGTATTGGCCGTTTGCTGTTATTTGAATCATCTCCCTGAAATCTTTTACAAACTCAGGCTTTCCATAAGAGGCTAGTGCCATTACTTTATATTCATCTGAACTATGCAAGAAGCCAAGATGTTCTGTTACCCTTTCATATAATAACCCTAGTGAATCAGGCATATTTACCTGCCCTATTTTACTCAATTCATTTCCATTACCAACATTATAAGTTGTCGTAGCAATTTCACCTCTTCCATCTAAAGTCAGCACTGCAGCCGTTGTATAAGGTGAAGGATGAAATGCACTAACCGCATGAGAAATATGATGGTCAACAAAATGCCATTGTTCATCTCTTATTTTGGCACCTTTAAATCTTTTTTGCAAGTGATGAGGATATCCGCTTTTTAGCTGCAACGGTGCGTTTACAATATAAGATAAAAACAAGGGATCCCATGGAGAAAGCCATTCTTCACTTTTAGGCGCTTTGCTGGGTTGCAACGGTAAGTTTAAAGTATGATTATTTGCATGCTTTCCTAATAATAAAAATGGATCAAATGAATATGCAAAATGATCAACATCATTTATGTGAATACCTGCAACCTGAAGACAATAATGTATGGCATTAAAAGGAAGTTCATATGTGCTGAAAGGAACAGGACGCTTGCCGTGTTTTATGTGCGTAAATCTTTCTTCTTCGGCGGAAGCCAATAATTTTCCATCTTTTAAAATGCATGCAGCAGAATCGTGAAAAACGGCATTGATTCCAAGAGTGAACATAAGCAGTGTTAAGTTGCTTAATCTCTATAAAAATTATTCCACCAGAATAATCACATACAGCCTTTTTATTAATAACCAAGAACTTTTTGTTTGGTAAACTCCTTGCTTAGCTAAAACAAAAATAGCAGAGGCGTATTCGTAAAATGTTGAATAGAAAAAATTGCTTTAAAAAATTATTATTTAATAAATTTTCCTATTACCGGAAATTTTTTAAATTCTTCTTTCTCAATCAATAATATAAACCACGTATATATAAAAAGTAGTAGTGCGCCAATGAAAAGGCTAAACCAGATTTGCGGCACTATGGAGGTTAATGCTCTATGAATAAAATAGAGAGTTACCACAATTACAATATAGGCAATAAGTTTTTTGGTTGGATATGGAATACGGTATTCTTTTTGACCCCACGCAAAACTAATAACCATCATACTGCCATAGCAGAAAAAAGTAGCCCAGGCACATGCCAGAAAGCTATAGTGTGGAATAAAAATACGGTTGATAAGTATAGTAATAGCTGCACCGGTTATTGTAATGTACGCCCCTGCTTTAGTTTTATTGCCTAACTTGTACCAAATACTCAAGTTGTAATAGATACCTAAAAATATATTTGCCAGCAACAGAATCGGAACTACGCCCAACCCAACCCAATAAGTTCTTCCAACAAAATATTTGAAAACAGGAAGGAACAGGCTTACCAGCAAAAACATAAGAGTAACGGTGATCACAAAAAACTTCATAACCCTTGCATACGTTCGTTGTGGGTTTAACCCTTCTGCCTGCTTAAAGAAAAAAGGTTCGGCGCCCATTCTAAAAGCTTGCGTAAACAAGCTGATAAGTAACGATAATTTATAACAGGCGCTATAAATGCCTACCTGTTCTTCTTTAAAAGTTATACTTCCGGGCACCCACCAGTTTAGCATTAGCCTGTCAAAAGTTTCATTTATCATCCCCCCCAGGCCTACTATAATTAAAGGCAATGCATACAATATCATTTCTTTCCACAATACTTTGTTGAATTCAAGTTTTATTGCCCCTATCTGTCCCATCAGCAACAGTAACGTTAACCCTGATTGCAAAAGAGTGGCAATAACGACGTAAGTAACCGGATTAACATCTGTGCGATAAAACAGACTTATCCAGCTGTTAGGATTATTAACAATTATTTTAGGACAGTAAGACAGGAAAAAGATGGTTGCAGCAATATTTACAAGAATGCCAATAATTCGTATGAAAGCATATTTTATTGGCCTTCCCTCATGCCTGAGTTTAGCGAAAGGTATTGTAGCCAGTGCATCTAGCGCAATGATTAGGATGCTGATTTTAATAAGATAAGGTTGGCCGGGTATGCCCGCCAGTGAGGCGAGTGAATTGTGAAAGATCCATAAAACAAGTGAAAATATTATAGTTGAAATAAACAGGGAAATACTTGCTGTGCTGTAGATGCTTTGTTGAAATTCCTTTCGCTGAGAAAAACGAAAATAAGCCGTTTCAAAACCGTATGTAAAAAGAACATTAAGCAATGGAATAGCTGCATATACAAGGCTCAATTTTCCATAGTCTGAAACTTGCAAAACTGACGTACTCGTTAAATATGGTGTAAGCAGGTAATTGATAAACCTTGCAGCAATAGAGCTTACTCCATACCACATTGTTTGACCCGCTAATTTTTTAATGCCGCTCAATAGTTTCGATATTTTTTGGCAAAAATAGCGGTAAGCACTAAGCCCGACACTATTTTATAATTGCTATAAGAAAAAACGATCAGTATAAGAATAATTTAAATATCGTGTAACCTTACTTTTCGCCGGTTATCTTTTATTTTAGATTTACTTTTTTTTGACTGCACCCGTTTTTCTTTAGATGCTTTAGAAGGTTTTGTTGCTATTCTCGTTTTCTTTTTCTCCAGGGCGTGCTCTATCAAAAAATTAATCTTTCGAACCACGTCATCCTTATTGCTGAGCTGTGTACGTGCTGTTTGTGATTTTACCAAAAGAAAACCTTCAGACGTAATTTTATTTGCCAGCTTCTCAAAAATCCTTGCTTTTTGTTCGTCGTTAAATAGGTTCGACCCTGCTACATTCCATCGGCCTTCGACCATTGTTTCCACTTTGTTTACATTCTGACCACCTTTACCTCCACTACGCGCGGTACTAAAAATAATTTCGTTGTAAACATTTACCTTCATAATTATAAAATTACAGCGAAAAAAGCTTTTATGAGGGTTGTAGTACAAAGGGTGAGCCGGGCATCAGTTACAGTTGAGAAAAAAATAGTGGGTGAAATAAAAGATGGCTTGCTTGTATTGGCAGGATTTGAAGATACCGATACTAAAGAAGATATTGAGTGGATCAGCAACAAATTAGTACAAATGCGAATTTTTAATGATGAAAATGAGGTAATGAATAAAAGCGTAAAAGATATTGATGGAAACATTTTGCTTGTGAGTCAATTTACTTTGCATGCAAGTACAAAAAAAGGTAACCGTCCTTCTTATAGCCGGGCTTCCAAAGGTGATATTGCAATTCCCCTTTATGAAAAAACTATTCTTCAATTACAAACAGATTTAGGCAAAGAAATAGAAACGGGCATTTTTGGGGCCGATATGAAAGTGGAACTGTTAAATGATGGACCCGTTACAATAATAATGGATAGTAAGAATAAAGAATAAAACGTGTTTTTTTTGATTTTAATGCTTGGTGGTAAATAGTAAGATTGCTCAATTCTTGCTATTGGCATAGCCCTATATCATTAGAATAAATAGTGGCTTGAGTACTTGCTTAGGCTGAAAATCAAAGAGGCGGCTTTCTCAAAAGCCACCTCTTTTTATTCAAAATCAATACCCCTAAAACCCATTACTTTAAGCCAAAAATTACTCCTGCGTTTATTCCTACATTATTCAGTTTGGATACATCGTTATTGTTGTAGTTTGAGTAATTATACGTTGCGCCAATTTTAATACCATTTTGGGTAGGTCCTTTTCCAAAAGGGATTTTAATACCCGCTCCAGCCTGTGCTGCAAATGCAGTTGAAGATTCAGTTCCTCCAAACTCACCAAGATATTGACCATAATTTATGAGGTTAACCCCTGCTCCTGCTGACACATAAGGTTGAACCATCGATGTACTTGTGCCTAAAGGATAAAATGTTCCCCGAAAAAGTATAGGCACAATGTCCATAGAGTTAGTCAGGACTGCGGATACAGTCTGGTTTCCATCCAGTTTGTATAACTGTCTGCCATACTTTTGATAGTAATTTTGATACCCTGAACTTAAGCCCAAAGAAAACTTTGGATTAAAAGTATAGCTGATCATTCCGGTACCTCCCCTAAACGATGTTTTACCTATATAATCATTTTTAAAGCTTCCAACGGGAACACTTACATTATAGCTTAACTCCATTTTAAACTTCTCCTGTGCAGATGCGGAGAGACCGATGAAGCAAACTGCACATACTGTCATTAATATTACAAATCTTTTTTTCATAATTTTTTACTTAGATTTTAAATAGGGTGATTGAGTAAACAACTTATTTACCTGGTCAGCAGCAGTATTTGCATTAAATATGCCTGAACCACGAATTAATCCGTTCCATATGACTTCTATTTTATTAGTAGCAGGTGCATCTTTAAGATTAAGCATATCTATAGAAAGAGCGCCTTCCCTAATAGAATAAGTTGCATAACTGTAGGGTGAATAGTAATTGTAACCGCCATAGCCCCAATAATACGGATCCCAATAACCTCCATAGTAATCATAATAATTGCTATAGCTAATAATGCCGGTAGAAGTATTGTAGATACGGGTAATATTGATGCCAAGGTCGGGATTAGCACCCTTATTTACAAGTGTATATCCGTCATTCTGCATTTCTGTTTTAACAGCGTCAATAAATGCCTGGTCAGTTTGGTTGAGTTGTTTTGACGCCTCACCATTGTTAAGAACTGCCACAGAGTCAGAGATACTGAAAGTATGATAGTTGCTAAAATTCTTTGTTGAGTCATGATTAGTTATGTATATTCTTGACTCTTCTGCAGTCAAATTTGCCAACGGATCTTTTGAACAGCTTGTAAAGCCTACAGCCAAAACCATAATACTTACCCACAGCCCATTTTTGCTTTTCATATTTTATTCTCCTTTTTTTGTTTAATGAATTTACATCCAATTTAAATCAAATGGAGTGCCTAGGAGTTTTAAGAAAAAACTAAAGAAGATAAATAAAAATCAAATTGTGATTGTTTTAATGAAATTCGTTGTCAGGCAGACTTATATCGGTTGAATAAAGACAATAGAAAATTATTTGAATTCTTATTTCGAAAAGTGAAGCAAAAACAATTTGAAAAAAAGACATTCGAAATTTGTTATATGGAAATTAGAAAATGCTTCTAGCTTAAACTCACTATTTTTCTTACAAAAACTTGCATAATAATAAAAGCCTCAACTTTTTTGGTTGAGGCTTTTAAAAATCTTATCCTAATACAGGCTATAACTCTGTAGCACCTTCTACTAATACGGTTGCTTTATTGTTCAATACTTCTATAAATCCGCTTTCAATCCTGAAGTTTGAAGTCGTGTTTTTATCCTTAATTACTTTCACCGTACCTTTTCCCAGTGCGCTTACTATGGGTGCATGCCTGTTAAGCACCTCGAACTTCCCGTCAATGCCTGGAAGCTGTACACCATATACATCACCGCTGTAAAGTCTTTTTTCCGGAGTTAATATTTCTAACGTCATAATTTAATTTGAAAAACATCAATTTAAAAATCTGAAAGTGAAATGCAATAAGAAACTGGACAATATCACATTAGCACATCTTCAAATCTGCCTTTAAGCCTTTGCAGCTTCCATCATTTTCTTACCTTTTTCAATCGCATCTTCCAAAGTACCGACAAGGTTAAAAGCTGCTTCAGGGTACTCATCCACTTCTCCGTCCATAATGGAATTAAAAGCACGAATGGTATCTTCGATGCTAACAAACACACCTTTTAAACCTGTAAACTGCTCTGCTACATGGAAGGGCTGTGACAAGAAACGCTGTACTTTACGTGCACGCGCTACTGTTAATTTATCTTCATCACTCAACTCATCCAAACCAAGAATGGCGATAATGTCCTGTAATTCCTTATAACGTTGTAAAATCAATTTTACCCGGTTTGCACAATCATAATGCGCGTCACCAACAATATTAGGTGTAAGAATACGGCTCGTACTATCCAATGGGTCTACCGCAGGATAAATACCAAGGTCAGCAATCTTACGGCTAAGTACGGTTGTGGCATCAAGATGGGCAAATGTTGTTGCCGGGGCCGGATCAGTTAAGTCATCCGCCGGTACATACACCGCTTGCACTGATGTAATTGAACCGTTTTTGGTTGAAGTAATACGTTCCTGCATCAATCCCATTTCTGTGGCCAAAGTTGGTTGATAACCTACCGCAGATGGCATACGTCCCAACAAAGCGGATACTTCTGAGCCGGCTTGGGTAAAACGGAAGATATTATCGACGAAGAAAAGAATATCTCTTCCTTTTCCCTGTCCGTCTCCATCGCGGAAATATTCAGCAATGGTCAAACCGCTTAAAGCCACTCGCGCACGTGCTCCCGGTGGTTCATTCATTTGACCAAAAACAAATGTCGCTTTTGATTCTTTTAATTCTTCGAGATTTACAGACTCCAAATCCCATCCACCTTCTTCCATGCTGTGCTTGAATTTGTCACCGTATTTCATAATACCAGCTTCAATCATTTCACGCATCAAATCATTTCCTTCACGGGTTCTCTCTCCCACGCCTGCAAATACCGATACACCGCCATATCCTACGGCAATATTATTAATCAATTCCTGAATCAATACTGTTTTACCTACACCTGCACCACCAAATAAACCAATCTTACCCCCTTTGGAATAAGGCTCAATAAGGTCGATAACTTTAATGCCGGTATAAAGAATTTCAGAAGAGGTACTCAGATTTTCAAATAAAGGAGGTTTACTGTGAATAGGACGTCCGTTTACTTTACTTACTGGTGGTAGTCCATCAATAGGGTCACCGGTTACATTAAATAATCGTCCGTTAATACCTTCACCTACAGGCATACTGATTGGTCTTTCAGTGTCAATAACCTGCATTCCCCTAACAAGACCCTCGGTACCATCCATAGCAATACAACGCACACTATCCTCCCCAAGATGTTGCTGCACTTCCATTACCAGGATATCTCCATTCTCACGTTTCATCTCGAGAGAATTATAAATCTCGGGCAAACTTCCTTCAAACTGCACATCTACTACGGCGCCGATAACTTGTTTTACCTTTCCAACTTTCGACATATGACAAATATTTATTTGCTTAAATTTGGCGCAAAGGTAAGGAAATAAGGCTTTTATTTATTTTAAAATCTGATTGTTTTTTCATTCTTATACATGAGAACGAAAATTATCTCACACTCTCGTGCTTATAAAAATTCTATCTTCTATTTTAAAATAAGCAACTGAATGGAAGTTTACTGACAAAATTTCTATAATTACCCTTCGGCTTATTGACCCTATAACTAATTTGCCTCTTCACTTTGTGACTAATCCATAACTTGCAACTATGTATATTAAATCTGCTGAATACATTATTTCAAGTCCTGATTATACTAACTGCCCTGCGCCTGACAGGCCAGAATATGCTTTTATTGGCCGCAGCAATGTTGGAAAATCTTCTTTAATAAATATGCTGACAAATAATCAGAAACTTGCTAAAACTTCCGGCTCTCCGGGAAAGACGCAGCTTATCAATCATTTTGGAATAGAATCGTGGAAAGGAGATGAAGCACCCGCAGGGCATGTAAAGCCTGATATATGGTATATAGTTGATTTACCGGGATATGGTTTTGCTAAAGTATCACTAAGCAGCCGGAGAAAATGGGAACAAATGATTGAGAACTACCTGAGAAAACGGGAAACACTTGTAAATGTGTTTTTACTAATAGACAGTCGTCATTCGCCCCAAAAAATTGACCTTGATTTTACAGAACAACTACGAAAATGGGAAGTTCCTTTTACAATCGTATTTACAAAATCTGACAAAGAAAACCAACGAACGGTATCGGCCAATGTAAAAGCATTTTTTGAAGCGATGAGAAAAACATGGCAGTTTCTGCCCCAAAGTTTTGTAAGTAGTGCAACTAAAAAACAGGGAAGAGATAAAATTCTATCGTTTATACAAGAATGCAATGAACAATTTTACAAGGGAGAATAATGGAATCTCTTTTTGAAAATAATTAATGACACGCGGTCTTTATAGGTCTATTACCACTAACGGAAACCGACTTTAAACAATACACTCCAGTTCTTTAATTGACTACTTTATTTGCGCAACTGCTGCTGGCAAAGGCCTCAGGTTTTGCTTTAAAGGCGAAACCCATCCCGAGTATATAACCCATTGCTTCGCGAAGCGCATCGTTACTTTTAAATTGCGGATTGGTGTTAATATCAGCGTGTACTTCCATATCGATATCGTACATAGTAAAAAGATTACATAGTTCGTATGCAATCTCAATACTTTTGGCTACTTCCACCAACATTCTCTCTTTAATCGTGTACTTATGGCGCGTCTTCTCATTGCATATATACATAAACCCCCCGTGACCTTCTCGAAGAAAAACAATAACAGTTGCAAACTCTGTTTCGATACCTTTTACCTGGCTGTCTGTGCCTATACACACTTTAAGCCTGTTTCCGGCTGATGTTTCATTTTTAATAACCGTTTCTACTGCCTCTTTGATCGGAAGGTGAAGAGGTTCTCCGCTAAACTTTCTCCAAAGCATAAATAATAAGTTTATGGTAATTTACCTATTATTTTCTATTTCTATTGCATTTATCGTATTATTTTATTATTTTATTAGAATTTTTTATATTCGAAGGAAGAGAGAATATCACTAATTGTAATAAACAAGGTCTTAAGTTGTGTTACGAAACCACCAAACAAGAGAGGTAAATGTTATTCTGATTATGCCAAGATATGATTGAAAAGATTTCTAGCAGTTGCAACAAGGTCTTAAGTTGTGTTACGAAACCACCAAACAAGAGAGGTAAATGTTATTCTGATTATGCCAAGATATGATTGAAAAGATTTCTAGCAGTTGCAACAAAAAACTTAAGCAACGTTTATACAATTAGAGTAACAAATAAAACTATCGAAAACTTATTAAAGAACTTAATGGATACCTGAGGTTGTCGTAACTCATCATATCTACTTTAACTGAGCCAACCAATAGAGGGCTTTCAATTCTTAAAGGTATTTTGTTGCCATCGTCACTTACATAAACAGTCATTCTTTCACCGCCTTCGAATATCGTTCCCTTTAAAAGCAACGGTTTAAATTTTATTGCATGAAATTTTCCATACTGGGTTTTTACTGTTTGCTTTCCCTCGTACCGGATGTACATATTATAAATTTCATTGTCTAAAAACATGTAAAACGGAATCTTATCGCCCGGCTTATATCTATTAAAGTCTATGTTACGTGCATAAAATACGGAACTAACTACATCTTGAATACAATTGGGAACTTTGTATACTCCCTGTGTTGTTATGGCAGTGTTCGCAGCGTGGTTAAAAGTAATGTTCTCATACTTTTTATAACCGCCTTCGTCAACATTGCGAATAAATTTATAGGGATTTAATGTAACGGTATCGATATAAGTTTCGTACCGGTCTCTGACCTTAAAAATCCAATCGTATTTGCTGTTTGTTGCGCCTGTACCTACAATATGATAAACGGGCTTATTAAATAATCTTTCAGTAGTGACTCCAATATTTGCCGTTCCTGCATTTACATAAAGACCAAGGGCATTATAAAAAACTATAAGACTCACCCTTTCACCTGCATGAAAACTATTGTTACGTATACCACAGAAATCATCACCTGCAGTCAGACGAGCGGTAAAAGAAAACAGTACAATAACCAATAAAATTTTTTTCACGCTACTTGCTTCTAAATAATTTTATCCCCAAAATAAACAAACTCCCTGCCAAAGCAGGTACAACTAAGTTAATAAGCCAAATGGTAGTAGCAGTCAATACAATACCTATGGTATTGGTGCTAAAAACCCCAAACAGAAAAATACTTATTTTTCCTCGCACTCCCAACTCTGCCAAAGCAATTGTAGGTATGATCGCCAAAACAAGAAACATAACTGATATCAGCCAAAAGGCGTTCCACGCACCAATATCAACTTTAAAAACCTGCAATAACAAAAGGTATTGCACCACAAATACCATGTACCTTAAAAATGAAATCAGCAACACTTTTAACAGTTCGCGCCAGCCAAAGTTTTCAAGCTTTTGAATAAAGTATGAATATTTCGCGACAAAAGGAATTTTTTCCAAGAGCCTGATGAGCCAGCTTATTTCAAAATAAACAGATAGTAAAGCTATGGTAATACCAATCGAGCCATAAGTAATTATATTTACAATAGGCATTGACAATACAAAAATTTGTTTAGTTGCATTATAAAAGTGACTTTGTATTACAAAAAGACCAATTGTTCCTAACAGCATTGTTATGATTAACTGGCTCATACTACCTACAAATGTCAGCGTCACAGCTCTTATCCGATTCCCTTCCTTTACGTACAATATCCTTCCTACATACTCACCTGACCCATTCGGTGTATTCATTGCGAGAGAAACACTTAAGCCTGATAAAATAGCCTTGAAAGCTCTGAAAAACGAGATCTCCTGTATGTGATTAATAAGAGTCTTCCATTTCAGCGCCTCGCAGCTCCAGTTACCCAGCATAAGAAGAATAACCAGTAACGCTTTCCAGGCATCATTGCCAAACAGTGATAGTTTTATTTGCTGAAAGGAATGTTGCCAATCCTTCTGATGAACTATGTTGCGATATATAGAAACAGATAAACCGATGAAGAGTAAGGGACCCAGAAAATAGTTGATAAATATCTTTAGGCTTTTGTTCAGAGTTTTAAAATTTCGCAAACGTACAAAATATAATTCCAAACCCTTTACCAGTTAAAACATTACTATAATTAGACAACGAAGACAAAGAAAACCTAGTCTGGCTTTAAAAGTTAGCAGACTTTGTAAAACAGGTATCCTTTTCTCAGTACAGGTACCTATGAATTGGTTGATCAAAATTTAAATCAGCAGTTAAACCGAGATAAAGTATTTTCACACTTCAATGATGAAAAAGGGAAATGTTATATTAGGAATTGATCCTGGAACGTTGTTTATGGGTTATGCATTGATGGAAGTGACTGCAGGTAAGCCGCAACTCCTTATGATGGATGTGCTTAAACTATCGGGCAAAAAAGATGCCTATGAAAAATTGCAGAAAATTCATTTAAAGGTTTGTGAACTCATTATACATTATAAACCAGATACGTTTGCTATAGAAGCTCCTTTTTACGGAAAAAATGTGCAAAGCATGCTTAAACTTGGCAGAGCCCAGGGAGTAGCAATTGCGGCAGCCATGCAGGCAGGATTGAGCGTAACCGAATATTCCCCAAAAAAAGTAAAGCAATCTATAACCGGCAACGGAAATGCTGACAAAGACCAGGTCTGGAAAATGCTGCAGCGTATACTGAGTCTTGAAGAAAAACCTGATTCGTTTGATGCGACAGACGCGTTGGCTGTTGCCTTATGTCATCATTACCAATCCAGTTCTGTATTAGGCAATTTAACAAAAGGTCTTAAAGGATGGGAAGACTTTATTGCTAAAAACCCGGGAAGGGTTACAGGCAAGTAATTATCTCTTACAACTTACATATTCCAGATTGATTTAAACGAAATAAAAAAAGCCGGATGTTTAAAAAATCCGGCTAAAGTTATGCGTTTCTCTTTTTTTGGATACCTTAATCTCTACGTGAAAAACGACTAAGAAGTTTAAGAATTTCTATATATAGCCAAACTATGGTAACCATAAGGGCAAAAGCACAGTACCATTCCATATATTTTGGAGCACCCATTTGAGCACCTTGCTCTATCATATCAAAATCCATAATAAGATTAAGAGCAGCTATTACCACCACAAAAAGGCTAATGCCTATTCCCAACATGCTTCCATTTCCAACCATCATAAAATCCATTTGCACACCAAACATGCGGACAACCCAGGTAGCAAGATAAAAAATTCCTATACCGATCATCGATGTAAAAAGAACGGATCTGAACCTTTCGGTTACCCTGATTATACGAAAATTATATAGCAAAAACATAGCGACTGCCACCCCAAGGGTAAGCCCTACAGATTGCATGATAAGGCCTGGATATCTTGCACTAAAGGCTTCGTTCATTATGGCAGAAATTGCTCCTAAAAACAAACCTTCAAGCAGTCCGTAAAGAGGCGCAAGGAAAGGAGCCCAGCTACGTTTAAATGTAATAATAAGCGCTACAACCAATCCGCCAAAAACACCGGCCAGCATTAAAGGCATCATTGTTTGTGCTTTACCCTGGTAGTACAAATGCCACGTAAAGCCTGCACCTGCAATTACCATTAAAAATAAAAAACCGAATTTATTCATTGCGCCCCGGGCAGTCATTACTCCTTGTTGCTGATCTGCCAGGCTTGTATTAAAAATCTTTTCTGTTAAAGTAGGATTTCCTGATTTTAAAAATTGCATAATGCTATTTATTTATTGTTTTGGTTCAATAATCAACAAATATAAATCACACATTGTTACTGGTTTGAAAAAAATGACAGAGAGAGTTGAAAGTTACTGTTAACATTTTACTCAATGTTTTATTAATAAAGGCAATTTATATAATTATTAAGAATACCGGGGATGTAAAATGCAAAACGCCACTTAATTCTCCCCTTACTTGTAGTACTTTTGCAAATTGTTTAATATTTGGATAAATGAACACTAAAGAAGAAGTTTTACAGGACGTAGTTATAAAATTTGCAGGTGATAGCGGAGACGGAATGCAGTTGACAGGAAGCCAGTTTACGAATAATACTGCTTTATTGGGTATAGACCTCGCAACTTTTCCAGACTTTCCGGCAGAAATACGTGCCCCTATAGGTACATTGCCTGGTGTTAGCGGTTACCAACTTCATTTTAGCAGCAACAGAATTTTTACTCCGGGAGACGAATGCGACGTATTGGTAGCAATGAATGCAGCTGCGCTAAAAGTAAATCTAAAGAATTTAAAAAAAGGCGGAAGGATAATCGCAAACACCGACGGTTTTGATGCTAAAAATTTAAGACTTGCTAACTATCCTGATGGAATCAACCCTCTTGAAGATGATAGCCTCACCAATTACCAGGTAATTAAGATAGATGTTACAAAGCTTACGCGTGAGGCATTGAAAGAATTTGAAATGGGTACCAAGGAAAAAGACCGTGCAAAAAACATGTTTGTATTAGGTTTTTTATACTGGATGTACAACCGAGATATGGATAATACTATCAGTTTTTTAACAGAGAAATTCGGAAAAAAAGATATTATTCTTCAAAGCAATATTAAAGCCTTAAGGGCTGGGTACAATTATGCTGATACTACAGAAACATTTACCACGCGGTACCATGTAGACAAGGCAAAGATGCAAAAAGGGAGTTACCGCAATATAATGGGTAACCAGGCCTTAAGTTATGGCCTCATTGCTGCCAGTCAAAAAAGTGGCTTGCAATTATTTTTAGGCTCTTATCCCATTACACCCGCTTCTGATATTTTGCATGAATTAAGTAAGCATAAGGCTTTTGGAATTAAAACTTTCCAGGCGGAAGATGAGATTGCTGCAATAACATCAGCAATTGGCGCAAGCTATGGTGGGTTGTTGGGAGTAACTACGACTTCAGGCCCCGGTATGGCATTAAAAGCTGAAGCGATGGGTTTGGCAGTAATGCTTGAAATTCCTTTAGTAATTATAAATGTACAAAGAGGAGGTCCATCGACTGGTTTGCCTACAAAAACAGAGCAAAGCGATTTGTTGCAGGCTTATTATGGCAGAAATGGAGAATGTCCGATGCCTGTAATTGCCGCCTCCACTCCCAGCGATTGTTTCAATGCTATTTATGAGGCGGTAAGAATTTCTGTGCAGCATATGACTCCGGTTATTTTTTTAAGTGATGGTTTTATAGCAAATGGAGCAGAACCGTGGAAGTTTCCTAAAAGCAGTGATCTGCATAAAATAGAGGTAAAGTTCAAAACTGATCTTGGAGACCATGAAGAGAAATTTCAGCCATATTTAAGAGATGAAAAGCTGGTACGTCCCTGGGCTATACCCGGCACGCCTGGCCTTGAACATAGAATTGGTGGCATAGAAAAGCAAAATATTACCGGAAATGTTAGTTACGATCCCGACAATCACCAACTGATGGTGAAGATAAGAGAAGAGAAGGTGGAGAAGATTGCCCAGCACATACCCGAACAAAAATTAGATAACGGCCCCGCTAAAGGAAAGGTACTTATACTTGGCTGGGGAAGTACGTATGGCGCTATTAAAAGTGCTGTGCAGGAGTTGCTAAACGAAGGTTACACAGTTGCTCATGCCCACTTACGTTATGTTCGTCCTTTTCCAAAAAATCTGGGTGATATGCTAAAAAACTATGAGCATATATTAATTCCGGAAATCAACAATGGACAATTAATAAAAATAGTACGTGATAAATATCTTGTTGATGCAAAAGGTTATAATAAAATAATGGGAATACCGATAACAAAAGGTGAGTTAATCGAGGAAGTCAAAAGGATAATCGAGGAAGAATAAACCTCCATCGTCCTCACTAATGGCAACTTTTTAAGAATTAAACATGGTTGTTTGTTGTGTACTCTAGACCCTACTTACGAAACGATTAGTTAATATAACAGATAAAACGCTGTAAGTAGCCAAAACTGGGACAAAAGGATGAATAAAGATTTCAGCAAAAATATGTTCTCAGAAAATTAAAAGAAAGGTTGCTAACCTGGTAAACACTAGATAATTAGTGGAGCAATGTTACGCGGCTTTTTTCGTTTTGTTCGAGTCGATTCCAACCTAATTCTTATATATTGTTGCAACAAGCAGGGATAAATATTGTAAATGATATTGTTTAGTGCAATTATAATAGCCCAACGGGCATAATTATTTTTTAAAGCATAAATAATTACAAAAAAGAAAAACAAAAACACAACAAAGTGGAATTTCTCCAGCATATACGTTTGCTGGATGGCTTTATAAATGCCGTTTTGTCTCTGAGAGATTGCTTTATATCCAGGAAATCTTTTTCTTACAAATTTATTTATTATGTCTCCGTTTTGGGTAAAGCGATTTATAAAAGCGACCCCCGTTTTTCTGTAAAAAGCAGGTGTTTTTCCCGGCAAGATGTTATTAAAAAACGCTTTTGGAAGAATTGCAGACAAAAGGCTTACAATTAGGAAGTAACCAAATGTTTTCCAGTCAATACATCTGTAACAAAAAACTGAAATTGGGGTAAGATTTAAAACAGACCAAAAAACGTTTGGTATGACGTTACACGCTGCCACAATTCTTTTTATTCTTGCTGCATTTGCTGTTTCATCTGCCTTTTTCATATTAGTTTACACTGACTGCTTTTATCCGCGGTTCAGACATTATTCAAATGACTTTAAACAGTTATTTTATTGCGCTAAAAAGTAAGTGTTAATTCTTACGAAACCAAAACGCATGAAGATTATTTTATCTAAATTGCTATAATTCAAGCTCTGTAAGCTTTTGACATATTTGTTAACATTCGGTGGATTCTTATCTGTTGCTTTAGAAGCAAAACACCAATATTTTCGTAATCCCGCTTTTGTTTTTTGCAGGGATCCAATGTTCTTAAAACCTTCATTCTTATTTAAAATTTTTTGCTAATGACCGCCACAAAAACCACCAAAGGACTACAGTTTAGCCGCCGCTTTACCAAAGAAGGTATGTCTCCTTTTGACATGTTTACATATGACTACCGAACCAGTATTATCCGTAACCCTTCGGGTGAGGTTGTATTTGAAATGAAAAATGTTGAAGTTCCTGCACAATGGAGCCAGATAGCAACAGATATCATTGCTCAAAAGTATTTTCGTAAGGCGGGCGTTCCACAACCCGATGGGAGTCTGGGCAGAGAAACTTCCGCAAAGCAGGTTGCACATCGTATGGCTAACTGCTGGAGAGTATGGGGCGAACGTTATAACTACTTCAATAGCACCGAGGATGCTCAGATTTTTTATGAAGAATTGGTATATACTATTTTAAACCAGGCTTGTGTTCCTAACAGTCCGCAATGGTTTAATACAGGACTATACGAGAGTTATGGTATTTCAGGCAAGCCGCAGGGTCATTATTATGTAGATCAGAATGATGGACAACTTAAGAAGTCTACATCTGCGTATGAAAGGCCTCAGCCTCATGCATGTTTTATTTTAAGTGTAGAAGATGATCTTGTTAATGATGGTGGTATAATGGATTTATGGGTTCGCGAAGCAAGAATTTTTAAATATGGTTCCGGAGTGGGAACAAATTTTTCCAGCATAAGGGGTGAAGGAGAAAAGCTAAGCGGTGGCGGCACTTCGAGTGGGTTGATGAGTTTTCTTAAAATTGGCGACCGTGCAGCAGGAGCTATTAAAAGTGGCGGTACAACACGCAGGGCAGCCAAAATGGTTTGTCTAGACCTTGATCATCCGGAGATTGTAAATTTTATAGACTGGAAGGTTGAAGAAGAAAAAAAGGTAGGTGCTCTCATAGCTGCAGGTTATGCAAGCGATTACGAGGGAGAAGCTTACCGCACTGTTTCGGGTCAGAACTCCAATAACTCCGTGCGTATTCCTAATGAGTTTTTTGAAAAACTTGAAAAAGGTGAAGAATGGGAATTAAAAGCTAGAACAGACGGTCATGTCATGAGAAAAATTTCTTCAAGAGAATTATGGAATAAAATTTCTTATGCAGCATGGAGATGCGCTGATCCCGGAACGCAATATAACACTACTATCAATGAATGGCACACCTGTCCCAAAGGTGGCGAGATAAGAGCTTCTAATCCATGCTCTGAATATATGTTTCTCGATAACACAGCCTGTAACCTGGCTTCTGTAAACCTGAGAAAATTTCATAACGATGAAACAAATCTTTTTGATGTAGAAGGCTTTGAGTATACCTGCCGCTTGTGGACAGTTGTGCTGGAAATCTCTGTTTTAATGGCCCAGTTTCCCAGCAAAGAAGTCGCACAACTTTCATATGAATACAGAACTTTAGGTCTCGGTTTTGCCAACCTGGGAAGTGTACTTATGGTTAGTGGCATTGCTTATGATAGTGAAGAAGCACGAGGTATTGCTGGAGCTATTTCTGCTATTATGACCGGTGTAAGCTACCGTACAAGTGCTGAAATAGCAAAGTACCAGGGAGCCTTTGTAAAATATGCAGAAAATAAAGAAGATATGCTGCGCGTAATGCGCAATCATCGCCTTGCTGCTTACGATGCAGACAGTTATGAAAAACTAAGCATCAAGCCACAGGGAATAAAAGCGCAGCATTGCCCCGATTATATGTTAAGGGCTGCATGTAAGGCATGGGATGAAGCAGTGGAAATGGGCGAAAAGTATGGTTACCGCAATGCACAAACTACTGTTATTGCTCCAACCGGTACCATTGGTTTGGTAATGGATTGTGATACTACGGGCGTTGAGCCTGACTTTGCGTTGGTAAAGTTTAAAAAATTAAGCGGCGGTGGTTATTTCAAAATAATTAATCAATCAGTTCCACAGGCATTAAAAAACCTTGGATATAATGCAAAAGAAGCAAATGCAATTATAAAATATGCTGTTGGTTCAGGAACGTTTGATGGGGCTCCTTTTATAAATCCTCAATCACTTAGTGAGAAAGGATTTATTGCAGAAGAAATTAATAAATTAAGTCAGGCAGTAAAAGCTGCTTTTGAAATAAGTTTTGTTTTCAATCGTTTTGCCCTTGGTGAGGCTTGTTTGGAAAGACTCGGCTTTACTGCTACAGAATATAATGACTGGAACTTTAACCTTCTTGAAGCGCTTGGATTTACAGATGAGCAAATTGATGCTGCAAATGATTATATATGTGGAACCATGACTGTAGAAGGTGCGCCGTATTTAAAAGAAGAGCATTTACCGGTTTTTGATTGTGCCAACAAATGCGGCAAAAAAGGAGAAAGATTTATACACGCTTATGGTCATATTCGTATGATGGCAGCTACACAGCCCTTTATAAGTGGGGCTATCTCTAAAACAATTAATTTGCCGAACGAGGCAACAGTTGAAGAGATTGCAGATTGCTATATGCTTAGCTGGCAATTGGGTTTAAAGGCAAACGCTTTGTACCGTGACGGTTCTAAACTTTCGCAGCCACTTAGCAACAAAAGCGACAAAAAGAAGAAAACTGAACAGGCCGAAGAAACCATAGACGTAAAAGAGGAACAGGAATCAAACATTGTTGATTTAAGTAAATTGACAGTTGAGGAGTTGCTTGAAGAAGTGACAAAGCGTATGCATGATTCACCTGATACCCAGCTAAAACGTAAGCTGAGTGATATAGTTCAGCGTAAATCTTTGCCTTCAAAACGTCGTGGCTTTACGCAAAAAGCAAAGATTGGCGGACAGGTAATTTTCTTACGTACGGGAGAATACAATGACAACACCTTAGGTGAAATATTCATTGACCTTGCAAAAGAAGGCTCAACACTTCGCAGCCTTATGAACTGTTTTGCCATTGCTGTTTCGGTTGGTCTTCAATATGGTGTGCCTTTAGAAGAGTTTGTAGAGAAGTTCGTATTTACCAAATTTGAACCGGCAGGAATGGTAGATCATCCCAATATTAAAACCACTACTTCAATCGTAGACTTTATATTCCGCTGCCTTGCTTATGAATATATGGGACGCACTGATCTTGTTCATGTATTAGATAAACCTGAAATAAGCAATCTTGCCGATGAAACTGATGATAACAATCAAGGCCATGAGATAAGCAGTATAAGGATCACACCTTCTTCCCATAGCAGCGCTCCAACCGCCAAGCAACATAAGACGGCATCTGTAAAGGTCGAAGCAGGACTAGATGCAGTAAACGCCGCAGCCAAAACAATGCAGAGTGACGCTCCTGCCTGTAACACTTGCGGACATATTACCATACGCAGTGGCACTTGTTACAAATGCCTCAACTGCGGAAACAGTATGGGATGCAGTTAAGACAGAATAAAAAATCTTCAAAAACCCTTGATACTTGTATCAGGGGTTTTTCTTTTAATCTACTTACCCTATTAATTAATGATGCAGTAGAAAGATACCCATATGGTAATTTTGCCTTTGGCTTCTGTTTAACTACATTTGAAGTTTACAAAACCTCTTCATGCAAATTTTTTTCTCTTACGATAAAAAATTAGTTATACAAGCACTTCGTTATCATTTTATTAATCGTTCTGAAGTCAGGCTTTTGATGATATTAGTTAACCTGTTTGCAATATTTTCGGCAGCATTATTCTATTTTCATAAAGTTTCTCCACTTGCATTTTTACTTAGCTCAGTATTATGGATAGCTCTAATGATTTCTTTCTGGTTTATTTTACCCAATACTGTTTATAAAAAAGCTTCCACCTTTAAAGATACTTTTAAAATGACATTTGGAGAGCATCGGGTAAGGTTAGAAAATGAACGGGGTTTTACTGAATGGAATTGGGAGAAATTTGCATCTTACATAGAAAGTCCGCATTTTATTCATTTATACTTTGACAGCAAATCTTTCTTTCTGGTACCAAAAAATGCATTAGAAAAAGATGGGAACCTTGAAAGCCTGAGAAGATTACTACACGAAAAAATAGGTAAAAAAAAATAGCTATAGCATTTTTTCCATATTAAAATGTGGAATGTTTAATTCTTTAAATTCTTTACCAACAATTTTATATCCAAGCTTTTCATAAAATCCTGCAGCAGTTTTACGCGCATGCATTATAATTTTTTTATTGCCTCTGTCAGCTGCAATATTTTCTGCAAATTGCATTAGCACCCTTCCAATTCCCTTACCCTGCAAACCTGCTTTTACGGCCATTTGTCTTAGTTGAACTGTATCTGGGGCAACTTGTATAAGCATACAACATCCTAACATTTCATCATCTTCGTAAGCTGCGATCAGCAAATTGTCTTTTTCTTTTTCAAGATCTTCAGGAGAAAAAGTAAGACCCAGGGGCTTTCGAAGGATCTGCGTACGCAGATCAACCATCTGTTTATACTCCTTACTACCGTAATCGATAATTTTTAATGGCATAATCGCTTTTGCTTACAGTTTATTTAATTATTCCTTACAAAAATATCATTTCTGATCCGTAAAAAAAGAAGAATGCTAGAAAAAATATCTTATTAACCTTTATAAGGATATATATGATGTAAGGCTCATATTCTTTATAATCTAATGTTAATGCCCTCATCTCAAATGGAAAACCTTATTTTAATAAAAGAAACCTTTTGCCAACTAAAGTGTGCTTAATATTCGCAAGGCAAATGGTGCATGTAATTATATCGTTGTATATATACTATATAACTTCCTTTTTTAGTTTAATTTATATGCAAAACCAAGCCTTGTTTTTACACATAATAATTGTTTTGAAATAAAAGTGAGGTATTTCCTTGCTTATTTACCAAAAATTATATTTTTGCATCCGTAACTAAACTTTATAACAATGTCAGACATCGCAACAAGAGTTAAAAAAATCATTGTTGACAAACTCGGGGTAGACGAAGCTGAAGTAACTACAGAAGCATCTTTTACCAATGACCTGGGTGCCGACTCTTTGGACACCGTAGAATTAATTATGGAATTTGAAAAGGAATTCAATATTTCTATTCCGGATGAGCAGGCTGAAACAATTACAACAGTAGGCCAGGCTGTTGCGTATTTGGAAGAGCATGCTAAATAATTGGCATATTCCCTTTATTAGCAATAATTATTAATCCGCCTTACATGTGTGCATTTTTGCTGCTGTAGGCGGATTTATCACTTAAAAATTTACATGCTTACGTATGGAATTAAAAAGAGTTGTTGTAACTGGTATCGGCGCTTTAACACCCTTGGGAAATAATGTTGATGACTATTGGAATGGTTTAATAAACGGTGTATCAGGCGCTGATTTAATAACCTTGTTCGATGCATCTAAATTTAAAACCCGGTTTGCCTGTGAAGTTAAAAACTTTCAACCTACTGATTTTCTTGACAAAAAGGAAGCACGTAAAATTGATCGTTTCTCTCAAATAGCGATTATTGCAAGCGACCAGGCCATGCTTGACGCAAAACTTGATAAGGATTCAATAAACCCTGATCGTGCGGGGGTAATTTTTGGAAGCGGTATTGGTGGAATCATGACCTTTCAGAATGAGGTTTCAGATTTTGCCAGGGGAGATGGAACACCACGATTTAATCCTTTCTTCATTCCAAAAATGATTTTGGATATTGCAGCAGGCCAGATATCCATGCGACATGGTCTAAGAGGTCCTAATTTTGCCGTTGTAAGCGCCTGCGCATCCTCTACCAATGCAATTATTGATGCTTTTAATTATATAAGGATTGGTAAATCTGACATTATTCTTACAGGTGGAAGCGAGAGTGTTATCTGCGAAGCAGGTGTTGGTGGGTTCAATGCCATGAAGGCTCTAAGCGAAAGAAACGACGAATATAAGACTGCGAGCCGTCCATACGATAAAGATCGGGATGGCTTTGTAATGGGCGAAGGCGCCGGTGTACTGGTTTTAGAAGAACTTGAACATGCGCTTGCGCGGGGTGCAAATATATATTGCGAGATAGCTGGCGGTGGAGCCACTGCTGATGCTTATCATATAACTGCTCCTCACCCTGAAGGACTGGGTGCAAAAAATGTAATGCTGGCCGCATTAGATGATGCAGGCATGAAACCTGAAGATATAGATTATATAAATACACATGGAACATCTACTCCATTAGGAGATGGGGCCGAACTAAAAGCTATTTTACATGTTTTTGGAGAACAGGCCTATAAACTAAACATAAGCTCTACTAAAAGTATGACTGGGCATTGTCTTGGTGCTGCTGGTGTTATCGAAGCAATTGCATGCATTAAAACTATAGTGCACGGCATAGTTCCGCCAACTATCAATCATTTCAACGATGATCCGGAACTTGATTCCAATTTAAACTTCACCTTCAATAAAGCCCAGCAGCGCACTGTTAATGCGGCTTTAAGTAATACATTCGGTTTTGGTGGCCACAATGCTGCAGTTATAGTAAAAAAATTTGTAGCTTAACCCTGTGGAAATAATTGACAGATTTTTAGGCCGTAAGAAAAATGCTCATTCGCTGCAAAAGCAACTGGAAAATGTTTTGGGTATAAAAACCCGAAACATTTCTTTATATACCACCGCACTTAGCCACAGATCGGTAAAAGAGAATGCCGATGAAAATAATGAACGCCTTGAATACCTGGGCGATGCCGTTTTAAGTTCTATTGTAGCAGATTATCTTTTCAAAAAGTATCCTTATAAAGGTGAAGGCTTTCTTACAGAAATGCGCAGCAAAATGGTAAATCGGCAGCAACTGAACGATTTAGCTATTAAAATTGGCCTTAAAAAGATAACATTATATAATAAAATTGATGGTTCATTAAAAGGAAGCCAGATATTTGGCAATACACTCGAAGCTTTAATAGGCGCTTTTTACCTTGATAAGGGCTACCGCAAGACGCAGAAATGGGTAACCAAACACATGATTATCCAGCATTTGTATGTTGATGACCTTGAACTTATAGATATAAATCTGAAGAACAAATTAATAGGTTGGGCAACTAAAAATGTAAAATTATTAGAGTTTCAGACGATCCAGGAAAAACTGGAAAACAATCGAAGGGTGTTTACTATTGCAGTCGTATTAGACGGTGAGCAACTCGCTGTTGGAAAAGGATATAATAAAAAAGAAGCCAGCCAGATAGCTGCACAATTGGCCATTGAAAAATTAGGTTTGTAACGTTTTTCTGCCTTTTTTAAAATTTTTAGATTTTTTTCTACCTGCGGCGAAGATTTTAAATTTTTAGCCGCTGTTGATTTTATCGTTTGCCCGAGTCCTTCAGCAATTATTATGTACGAGTAATTATTTTCTGTAGATATTCCACCAAATATTACTCTTTTATGACGTCTTTACTCCCCCGCTAACTCTACTGATTTGGTAGACGAATAATTCTGCCTTAATTTTGCACCTCCAATCATTATTCTGTTTACAATGACTCAGCAATTATCAGATTATATAGCGGATTTACAAATAAAGTCAAAGGACTTGTCGATAGCTGAAATGCTGAAGCAATTAACCCTTTCGCATCCCGGAAAAGTTACTTTTTCAACTAGCTTCAGTTGGGAAGACCAGGTTATTTCACATCATATTCTTTCAAATAATCTTCCCGTTAGGATATTCACCCTCGATACAGGAAGGCTTTTTCCTGAGACTTACTCTGTTTGGAGTCGTACAAATGAGCGCTACACTACTAATATTAAGCCTTATTATCCTGACAATACTTTACTTGAACCTTTTGTATCAGAAAAAGGTCCTAACTCTTTCTACGAATCTCCTGAAAACAGGATAAGCTGCTGCCACATTCGTAAAGTGGAGCCCTTACGCCGTGCGCTAAAGGGAAATGAAATTTGGGTGACAGGCCTTCGTGCAGAGCATTCTCCTAACCGTCATGATCTTGAAGCATTTGAGTGGGATGAAGTTAACGGGCTGATAAAATTTCATCCATTGGTAAGTTGGACGACAGAAGAAGTGAAGGCTTATATAAACGAGCATAATATACCTTATAATATTTTACACGACAGAGGTTTTGTTAGTATAGGTTGCCAGCCCTGCACAAGAGCTATTCAACCCGGCGAAGACTTCAGAGCCGGAAGGTGGTGGTGGGAAGACAGTAGCAAAAAAGAATGTGGTTTACACGTTCATACTAATAGTAATAACCTTCAACAAGCATAGTGGTAATATGAGCAAATATCATTTTGATTATTTAGATAATTTAGAATCGGAAGCGATTCATATATTTCGCGAAGTAGCCGGCCAGTTCGAGCGACCTGCATTATTATTTTCGGGAGGCAAGGACTCTATTACGCTGGTTCATCTTGCGCTAAAAGCTTTTCGCCCCGGAAAGTTTCCATTTCCTCTGGTGCACATCGATACAGGACACAACTTCCCCGAAGCCTTAGCTTTTCGTGATCATTTAGCAGAAAAAATAGGCGAAAAATTGATCGTACGAAATGTTGAGGACACTATAAAGGCAAAAGGCCTCACAGAACAAAAAGGAAAGTTTGCAAGTCGCAATGCCCTTCAAACTTTTACTTTATTAGATACGATTGAAGAATTTAAGTTTGATGCTTGCATTGGCGGCGCGCGTCGTGATGAAGAAAAAGCGAGAGCTAAAGAAAGAATATTTTCTGTTCGTGATGAGTTTGGACAATGGGATCCAAAACTGCAACGCCCGGAATTATGGAATACTTACAATGGAAAAATACATAAAGGCGAAAATGTGCGTGTTTTCCCTATAAGTAACTGGACAGAGCTAGATGTATGGAATTATATCCGCCGCAATAATATTGAGTTGCCTTCGATTTATTATGCACATGAAAGAGAGGTATTGGAATACGAAAACCAACTGGTAGCCACAAGTGAGTTCATAAGAGTTGACCCGGGAGATAGTATTGTAAGGAAAACTGTTAGGTATCGCACGGTAGGTGATATGACATGTACAGCAGCGGTGGAGTCAAACGCAAGTACCATCGAAGATATAATTTCTGAGATCATAGCTACAAAAACCAGTGAAAGAGGTGAAACTCGCATCGATGACAGGGTTAGTGAGGCAGCGATGGAAGATCGAAAAAAGAATGGATATTTCTAACTGTTTCAGCGTTGAAGTGAGGAAAGAGAATACAGCTTTTAGGGCAAGAAAAGGGAAAAATACCAGGATAAGAACCAAAAATACTTTAATTAATAATTAAACAACTTAACTCCCGTTTACCAGGGATTTAGGGCAAAACACAAAATCCCCTTTAGGGGTTAGGGGCATGGATATATTAAAACTAATAACAGCAGGAAGTGTTGATGATGGTAAAAGTACTTTAATAGGACGTTTACTTTACGATAGCAAATCAATTTTGATTGATCAGTTAGAGGCGATCGAAAAACAAAGTAAGAATAAGGAACAAGGTGAAATCGACCTGGCTTTGCTTACTGATGGTCTTCGTGCTGAGCGTGAGCAGGGAATTACAATAGACGTTGCATACAAGTATTTTTCAACGCCTAAACGCAAGTTTATTATTGCAGATGCTCCGGGCCATATACAGTACACTCGCAACATGGTTACAGGCGCAAGCAATTCTGACCTTGTTATTATTTTAATTGATGCCCGTCATGGTGTTATTGAGCAAACACGGCGTCATTCTATTATTGCTTCCTTGCTTCAGCTTCCGCATATTGTAGTTGCTATAAATAAAATGGACCTGGTTGAATTTAAAGAAGATGTTTATAATAATATCGTAATTGAATATTCAAAAGTTGCTGCTCAGCTAGGTTTAAAGGACGTTACTTATATTCCTATCTCTGCTTTAAATGGTGATAATATTGTTGACAAGAGCGATAAAATGCCTTGGTATCAAGGCGAGTCATTGTTGTCTTTTTTAGAGCAAGTAGAAGTCGAAAAAGATATTAATTATACAGACGCCCGTTTTCCGGTTCAGTATGTAATAAGACCTCAAACAGAAGAATTACATGATTATCGTGGATATGCCGGAAAGCTTATAAGCGGTGTTTTTGCAAAAGGTGATAAAATAATTGTACAGCCTTCTGGTTTGACAAGCAAAATAAAATCTATAGAAATTGGGGGCGAAGAGATAGATGAAGCTTATGCACCGCAAAGTGTTGTGTTACAACTGGAAGATGACATAGATGTAAGCCGTGGTGATGTAATAGTGCCGGTTGATAATCTTCCTCATGTAGAGCAGGAAGTAGATGTACTGGTATGTTGGATGGCAAATAAACCATTTGCTGCAGGCAATCGTTATTTTCTGCAAATAAATAGCCGTGTCGTAAAAACCGTAGTGAAAGAAATCGATTACAGGCTGGATGTTAACAGTCTCGAAAAAGATTATAGCATAAAAAGCGCTGCATTGAATGATGTGGTAAAAGCTAAGATTAAAACAGCGTCACCAATTGTATTTGATGAGTATGATAAACTACGAGTAAACGGTGGAGCTATTTTAATTGACGAAACAAGTTTAGTAACAGTCGGCGCTTGCATGATACAAACCCTTAACCCGTAAAGGACACTAATAAGAGCTATGGAATTGCAAACAGAACCACATACTCAAAGCATGGATCAACGGGAGTTTATCAACGCAGTCTTTAAACGGAACACAACTTGTTTTAAAGGATTTCCTGATAAGCAAATTGCAGAAGATTTTATAGATGAATTGTTTTTTTTCCTGTTTGGTACACATAAAAGAAAGTTGGGGGAAGAAAAACTTGTTGAGCAATATGAAGGCATTAAAAGCACTTTTTCAGCATTGCTTTTCGAACTGGTTAAAAATGAAGAACAGGTAAAACAGCATACTTCCAGTCTGTTTGCTGCTATTCCACATACATATAAAAATTTGCTGTTAGACGCAGAAGAAATTTTAAAATTTGACCCTGCTGCTCAGTCTATTGAAGAAGTATTGGTTGCCTATCCGGGGTTTTATGCAACCGCAATTTACCGTATTGCCCACCAGTTACATACCCAGGGAATTAAAACTTTACCAAGAATATTGTCTGAATATGCACATAGCAAAACGGGGATAGATATACATCCCGGGGCAGAAATTGGCGAGTCATTTTTTATTGACCATGGTACCGGTATTGTAATTGGTGAAACAGCGATAATCGGAAATTGCGTAAAAGTATATCAGGGCGTTACGTTGGGTGCATTAAATGTTGCTAAAAGTGCGGCTAGTACCAAACGTCATCCAACTATCGAAAACAATGTAATTATTTATTCAGGTGCTACGATTTTAGGCGGCGACACAATAATAGGACATGATAGCATTATTGGTGGTAATGTCTGGCTAACTTATAGCGTTCCACCTTTTTCAGTAGTATATCATAAAAGTGAAATACAGGTGAGGGATAAAAATCCTTTGCCAGAGGTTTTAAATTTTGTGATATAACAATATAAAAATAAAGATGAAAGCGCAGAATATATTAGAAACGATAGGAAATACACCGCATGTACGTATTAATAAGTTGTTTGGTAATGAATATGAGGTATGGATAAAACTGGAGAAGAATAATCCGGGAGCAAGTATAAAAGACAGGATTGCTTTATCGATGGTTGAAGATGCAGAAGCCAGAGGCATTTTAAAAGAAGGCAGTGTAATTGTTGAACCGACCTCAGGTAATACAGGTATCGGACTGGCTATGGTGGCTGCAGTAAAAGGTTATAAGCTAATTGTTGTAATGCCTGAAAGTATGAGCATTGAAAGGAGAAAACTTATGGCACTTTATGGGGCCGAGTTTGTACTGACTCCTCGTGAAAAAGGCATGAAAGGAGCTATTGAAACAGCGACAGAAATCGTAAACACAACATCAAATGCCTGGATGCCTGCCCAGTTTGATAATCCTGCAAATACTGAGATTCACAGGCGTACTACTGCAACTGAGATATTAAATGATTTTCCGGAAGGATTGGATTATATAATTACAGGTGTTGGTACAGGCGGACATATTACGGCTTTGTGCGAAATACTGAAAGAAAAATTTGCAAATCTAAAAGTATTTGCAGTTGAACCTGCATTATCACCGGTAATTAGTGGTGGCGCTCCAGGTCCTCACCCGTTACAAGGGTTAGGTGCTGGTTTTGTTCCATCTATCTTAAATACGGCTCTTTTAGATGGTACTATTCAGATTCAAAAAGAAGAAGCATTTGAATACGCACAACGTGCAGCAAGGGAAGAAGGGATTTTGGTAGGTATTTCTACAGGAGCTGCATTAGCGGCAGTCGCTCAAAAATTACCATCAATTCCAAAAGGTTCCAGAGTGCTTACATTTTGTTATGATACAGGTGAAAGGTATTTATCTATAGAAGGTTTGTTTTAAACAAATTTCATAGAAAATGCTGAAAACCAGGAAAAGCTTATTAGGGATTGTATTTCCCTGATCTCCTTTTCCAACAGAAAATTTTATTATGATAACCGGAATACAACAGGTGAAAGGGAAAGTGATATTAGCTGCTGCTGGTCCGGGTGACCCTGAACTTATCACTATAAAAACTGCCCGTTATTTGTCACAGGCGGATGTTGTGCTAACGGACCGCCTGGTTAGTGAAGAAATATTGAACCAATACGTAAAACCTGATGCAGAGATTGTATATGTAGGAAAGCAATGCCGCAGAGGCGTGTCTACCCCGCAGTCAACCATTAATGAACTGATGGTGCAATTTGCATCGGAAGGTAAACTGGTGGTACGTTTAAAAGGTGGTGATGTATCGATATTCTCAAATATTATGGATGAATTAGAAACGGTTGTTTCTAATAATATTCCTTACGAAATTATTCCCGGCGTAACTGCCGCTTTAGGTGCAGCAGCTTATGCGGGCATTCCATTAACTGCAAGAGGATATTCAACAGCAGTTCGGTTGCTTACTTACTATAAATCAGACGTAGTTACAAACGAATACTGGAAAGAACTTGCCGAAACCGACGATACCCTGGTTTTTTATATGTCGTCAGAAACATTGGATAAACTGGTAGAAAAACTGGTAGAAAATAGCATTGCAGAAAATAAACTACTTGCAGTAATTGAACAGGCAACAACTCCTTTGCAAAATGTTCACATTGCAAGTTTATATGAATATGAAGAACGGCTGAAAGGTGTGTCTTTTATTTCGCCGTCATTGGTAATTATAGGAAAAGTAGTTGCTCTTAATGAGCAATTTGGCTGGCTAAAAAACAGTAATAGCAGCGAATATTATTTCAAACCGGTTTCTAATCAATTTACAACAATCGAAAATTCGAATAAAGCAATCTTAAATGCTACAAGAGTCTAAATTAAAAAACCTGCTTGACTATTTATCCACCCTTACTAATGAGGAAACGATTTGGGTAAGTGGTTACTTGTCAGGAATGCTTTCTAACGGAAAAGTACAGCCCGCAACAGCAGTACCAGCCGCAGAAGCAAAGCCATTGGTAAATAAGATTACTATTACTTATGGCACTGAAACAGGCAATTCAAAGAAATTAGCTTCTGAGTTTGCTTCAAAAGCAAAGAAAAATGGAATTAATGCAAAGGTGGTAAGTCTCGACCAGTATAGATTAAACGACCTCCCAAAGGAAGATTATTTCTTATCCATCGTGAGCACGCATGGTGAAGGAGAACCTCCTGCGGCAGCAAAAAAGTTTTATGACCACATTCATTCAAATGGCTTCACACTAGACAAACTAAAATATGGCGTTTTAGCGTTAGGCGATACTTCTTATCCACTATTTTGTACCGCCGGCGAAGATGTAGATAAGCAATTAGAAAAGCTGGGCGGAAAGCGGATTATACCCCTGCAGAAGTGTGACGTTGATTTCGAAAGCGACGCGAATGGATGGTTTACCCAGGTTTTGCACCAACTGACTGCTCCGGCTCCCGCAGCAAATACCCAGGTCATTTCTGCTCCGGTAATTAGCAAAAAATCAACTGGCAAAAAGATCTATAACGGCACTATTTTAACCAATGTAAATCTTAACGACAGGGGCTCTAACAAAGAAACTCATCATGTTGAAATTGCTGCTGAGGATATAGAATATTTGCCCGGCGACTCGCTTGGTGTTATTCCTGAAAACCCGTTAAGAATTGTTGAACCGATAGTTGAACTTTTAAATATAGACCGTCAAAAAACCTTTACTTTTCGCAGTGAAGAAGTAACTGCTTTTGATTTGCTTAAAAAGAAGCTGAATATTTTTTATTTACCAGAAAGGGTAGTTAGTAAATATGCCGCTTTGGTTAACCAGGATATCCCTTCAACAAAAATTGCTTTGCTTGATTTGTTGAAAATTTATCCATTAAAAGACAATAGCCAATTTGATGAGTTGATAGAAATACTTGAACCTATTGCTCCAAGATTATATTCTATTTCTTCATCTCCTGAAGCACATAGCGGAGAAGTGCATATAACTGTTGCAAGAGACAAGTTTCATGTAAATGAAGAATGGAAATGTGGTTTGTGTTCTGATTATTTATCTCAGTTACCAGTTGATAGTAATATCGAATTTTACATTCACAAAAATAATCAGTTCCGTTTACCCGCAGATGATAAAGACATCATTATGATCGGCCCGGGAACAGGGATTGCACCTTTCCGTTCTTTTCTTGCACAACGCGATGCAACAGGTGCAACGGGCCTTAGCTGGCTATTTTTTGGAGACCAGCATTTTGTAACCGATTTTCTATACCAGACAGAACTTCAAAACTGGAAAGAAACAGGAACACTTACAAAAATAAATGTAGCCTTCTCCCGTGACCAGAAAGAAAAAGTATATGTACAGCATAAAATGCTAAAGCATGGAGAAGAATTATACAGTTGGATAAACAGTGGAGCTTCAGTATACGTTTGTGGAGCGAAAGAACCAATGAGTGCTGATGTAGAAGATACATTAATGCAAATTGTAGAAAAGTTTGGCAATAAAACAATAGAAGAAGCAGTACAATTTATTGAACAATTAAAAGAAGATGACAGGTATTTGAAGGATGTGTATTAGCCTCATCCCCAAGAGGGTGTAAGGGTTACCTATTTCATATCAGTTTTTACAACAATATTTTAAACAACACTTTCCCTATTTTAAAAGGAGTTCTTAAAAATTCCCTTTGGGTGGGGGCAAATTCCGGCTCACAATCATGGCTGAAAATAACGAGAACCTTTCGTCAACCGAGAGGATAAAGATGGCAAGTGATAGTCTTAGAGGAACATTTGTTGAAAGTCTTGCTAATGAGATTACAGGCAGTATAAATGAAGATGATATTGCACTTGTACGCTTTCATGGAATGTATATTCAGGACGACCGCGACCGCAGGGATGAACGTGCAGAAAAGAAGCTGGAGCGCCTGTATTCCTTCATGATAAGGTTACGATTAACCGGCGGAGTTATATCTCCTGAACAATATATTGCTCTTCATAATATAGCAGGAGAAAACTCTACAGGTGTTCTTAAGATTACAACAAGACAAACCATACAGCTGCATGGTGTTTTAAAATCTAAGGTAAAACCTACACTTAAAGCCTTTAACCAGGCCGGATTAACAACCATTGCTACCTGTGGAGATATAAATCGTAATGTGTTGTGTTCTTCTCATCCGAAGCAATCTCCTCTTCATGCAGAAATATTTGCTTATGCAAAAGATATAGCAACTATGATGTTGCCGAAAACAAATGCATATTATGAAATATGGCTCGATGGAGAAAAAATAGCTGATAAAGAGCTGGAGGCGGACCCCTTATACCAAAACAGGTATATGCCTCGTAAATTTAAAGTGGGTATTGTTATTCCACCTAATAATGATATTGATGTATTAGCTAACGACCTTGCTTTGATTGCAATTGTAGACAATGGTGAACTAAAAGGGTTCAATATAGCGATTGGCGGCGGCATGTCTGCAACTCATGGCAATCCCGACCATTATCCACGTCTTGCATCTGTTCTCGGTTTTGTCGAGGGCAAAGAAAAAACATTAAAGGCTGTTTACGAGGTAGCAACCATACAGAGAGACTATGGCAATCGTAGTGATAGAAAAGTTGCCCGATTAAAATATACAGTTGACAGGCTTGGGTTAGAATGGTGGAAACAGGAGCTTGAAAGAAGATGTGGCTTTGAATTGCAGGAAGCACAGCCTTTTCATTTTGAATCTCGCCGTGATTATTATGGTTGGGAACAAAATCATGAAGGGTTATGGTATTATACTGTGTTTGTTGAAAACGGAAGAATCCTTGATGATGAAAATGTGGCTTTAAAAACTGCCTTGTTACAAGTAGCGCAAACAGGTAAGGCGAACTTCATATTTACTTGTAATCAAAATGTAATTCTTGGTGATATACAACCAGAAGACAAAGCAGCCATTGAAGATATTTTGAATAAGTATAGAATCATTGAACACACCAATAACGCATCTGTTATTCGTAAAAATGCTATGGCTTGTGTGGCTTTAAACACTTGCCCGCTAGCCTTGGCAGAAGGTCAGCGTTATATGCCTACGCTACTTTCAAAAATAGAACCGTTATTAATTAAGCATGACTTAATAATGGAAGAAATAGTAATGCGTATGACCGGATGTCCCAACGGATGTGCAAGACCTTTTGCAGCAGAAATAGGTTTCGTTGGAACTGCGCTTGGAAAGTACAATCTTCAGTTAGGTGGTGACAGAGTTGGCCAGCGTCTTAATAAGCTTTATAAAGAAAGCCTAGAAGAAGAAGCTATTTTAACTGAACTTGATAATCTTTTCGAACGATTTGTTGCTGAAAGAATAGACGGTGAGACATTTGGTGATTTTACTTTTAGAAAAGTTGTAGCCCCTTAAAAATCTATTAGGATTGATTTAGCAAAAACGTTTTAAGTTGATTTTTTAAAAAATTTTGAAACTGTTTTTTCCATTTTACAACAAAAACAGTTTGGGAAGAATGAATGATGCCGGAAACTAAGTCAAATATAGAAGAGCAAGTTTTACCTGCAAGAGTAAAAGAAACAAACAATTTGTTTCCTGTTTTTTTAAAACTGGAACAGATGCGTCTGTTAATTGTAGGAGGCGGAAATATTGGCCTGGAAAAGCTTAATACAGTTTTACAAAATTCTCCGTTAACTAAAATTACATTAGTTGGAATAACAATAAAAAATGAGATAAAGCACCTTGCTGCAAAGCATCCTAATATAACATTGCACGAAAGAGCTTTTGTTGTAGATGATTTGGAAGAAGCGGACCTGGTAATTGTTGCAATAGATGATACTTATGCAAGTGCCGAAATAAGTAATGCAGCAAAGAAAAAAGGAAAACTGGTAAATGCTGCTGATAAACCTGCCCTATGTGATTTTTACTTAGGTTCTGTTGTAAAAAAAGGTAGTCTAAAGATTGCTATCTCTACTAATGGCAAATCGCCGACAATTGCAAAACGGCTGAAGGAAGTAATAAATAATATGTTGCCCGACGAGATGGAAAGTGTGCTCGACAACATGGAAACAATCAGGAATGGAATTGACGGTGATTTTAATGAAAAAGTAAGAAAGCTTAATGACCTTACAAAATTGCTGGTTGCCAAGCAAATTGATTTGGAAGCAGAACCAAAGCATGAAGAAAAGCAATGGCAAAAAGTTGTTAAGTGGTGTTTGTTCGCTTTTTTATTTATGATAATCGGTCATGGTTTACTTTCTTATATACCTTATCATAGAATAATTGAAGGTGTAAGGACCATCCCGGAATATATTGATACAAAGTCTTTTTCAATCATGTTGCTTACGGGTTTCCTTGCTCAAATGACCGATGGGTCTTTGGGGATGGGTTATGGCACTATTTCAACAACCTTTCTTTTGGCTAATGGTGTTCCGCCGGCCATTGTCAGTAGCAGAGTTCATTCTGCAAGAGTTTTTTCAAGTGGCGTATCCGGTTACAGCCATCATCGTTTTGGCAACATTAATAAAAAATTATTTCGTGCCCTTGTTATTCCCGGTGTTGTGGGTGCGGTAATAGGAGCGATTTTAGCATTTTTAGGTCAAAAATATTCTTCTTACGTCCGCATTCCCCTCTCCATTTATACCTTATATCTCGGGTATTATATTATTAGTAAGGCTTTTAATAAAAACAGGTTTCAAAACAAAGTAAAAAAAGCGGGTTGGCTTGCTTCTGCGGGAGGCTTTATGGATGCTTTCGCTGGTGGCGGTTGGGGTACATTGGTTACAAGCACTTTAATTGCCAAAAGAAGAAGCGCCCGTTACGTAATTGGCTCAGTTTGTCTTGCAGAGTTTTTTGTAGTACTGGCAAGTTCTATCACCTTTTTTATTTTATTAAAAAGTGTTCCTCTTTTAGATGTTGCAGGCCTTATTATAGGTGGTCTTATTGCAGCACCAATAGCGGCCAGGCTGGTAGGTAAATTACCTTTAAAAACAATGTTTATTATTGTTGGTAGCTTCGTTATTCTTACAAGTTTAAATACCCTGTACAAAACTTCAAAGCAAGTCTTACAGCCCGAGGTGAAGGCAAGTGTTCAACATTAATATCTGTTCGCCATTGCTTCTGTAGTAGATATAGATAATTAATTAAACTTTCTCCTTTAAGAAAGATGAGCGAAATACGACCCAACAAATGCTTCATTTGAGTAACTATGCTCATACCAGAATATCTAAAAAAGAATTTTCTTCTTTGAAAACATTTTATAGCCTGCCCCTTTTTTGCAACCTAAAAAGACTTCCGCGAACTAAGTGTTTAAAATAAATTTGGAAAGTAAAAATAGTGTACTACTTTTGTCTACCAATTTAGTGGACTAATGAATAAAATTTCTTTTCTGATTCTCGGTCATGCCCCTTCAACAACTACCTGTTGTGGGTAACCCCCCAAATTAATCAAGCATATTTTTTTAATGACAACAACTGATAAAATGAAACATCTTTTACCGGAAGGTAATTCTTACGCAAAAAAATCTCAAACAATAAAAATCATTCTCTTTTTTTGGCTCTTTATTTCTCTTGTAAATTTTTCTTTCTCCCAAGGAAATAACCTGATAGAGATTTCAGGAACAGTAGAGAACCAGCAGACAAAAGAACCGTTGGCTTCGGTTAGTGTTCAAATAAAAGGAACAGTAGCAGGAACAACTACAAACAATCTTGGCCAGTTTACATTTAAAACTAAAAATAAATTCCCGCTTACCCTTGTCTTTTCATCTATAGGCTTTGAGCAGCAGGAATTTGAGGTAAAAAGTATTAATTCAAAGCTTTCTATTGCTTTGGTTACACAAACAGTACTTGGAAAAGAAGTGGTAGTTACGGCATCACGCGTAGCTGAAAGTATTTTAAAATCTCCTGTCGCCATTGAAAAATTAGACATTAGGGCTATACGAGAATCGCCTGCTCCCAGTTTTTATGACGCACTTGAAAATGTAAAAGGAGTGCAAATGACTACATCAAGCCTTACGTTTAAAGTTCCGAATACACGTGGTTTTAATATTCCCAACAACTTTCGCTTCATGCAATTGGTCGATGGTGTAGATATGCAGGCAGCGACATTAGGCGTTCCTTTAGGAAATGCCATAGGCCCAACCGAACTTGACATTGCAAGTATAGAAATTACGCCGGGTGCGGCATCGGCCTTATATGGCATGAATGCAATAAACGGAATGGCAAATCTGCTTACCAAAAGCCCGTTTCTTTACCAGGGATTGAGCGTTTATCAAAAGACCGGCGTTAACCATGTTGATGGCAAAGACCATGATCCCGGCATTTTAACTGAAACTGCTATTCGTTATGCAAAAGCTTTTAATAATAAATGGGCTTTTAAGATTAACGGAAGTTACATGCGGGGGATAGACTGGAGATCAAATACAAGACTCGATCAGAATACGAATAACCTTAAAAGTGCTAACCCTGGCTTTCCTGAATTAAACGGAGCAAATAATGTTGCTTTTGATGGATGGAATAAATACGGAGATGATGCACTTGCCGGCAGCAATGTTGTATCTATCAGTGGCCTTACCTTAAATGGGCAACCTAACCAGACGCTACGTATTGCCCGCACAGGTTATTGGGAAACAGACTTGGTAAGTCCCAAAGTAGATAATCTGAAATTTGATGCTGCAGTTCATTACCGTTTAGGCGAAAATGCAGAATTATCTTACTCGTATCGTTTTGGTAAAATGGATGGAGTTTTTCAACGTGGCAATAAAATACAACTCGATAATGTGATTGTGCAAAACCATCACCTTGAACTCAAAGGAAGCAATTACGTAATCCGTAGTTATGTTTCCATTGAAAACACCGGAGATTCTTATAACGTAAAGCCTTTGGCCGATAACCTTGATTTGTATAGCGGCGGCAGTAATACTGCGTGGGCGGCCAAGTATAAAAGTGCACTTGTGAAGCAACTAAATACTGGCGCGGATCTCGCATCTGCTTCGCAACTTGCACGGCAGGCAGCAGATGCAGGTCGTGTAGAACCAGGAACACCTGAATTTGAAAACTTAAAAAATACGATAATAAAGATTAATAATTGGGATATTAAATCGGGCACAATACCTGATGCTCCCGTAACTGGTGGTGCTGCTTTATTACAAAAAAGCCGTTTGTTTCATACAGAAGCACAATGGGACTTATCTAAGCAAGTAAAAATCTTTGATTTGTTAATAGGTGGAGATGCCCGCGTTTATCAAATCATCCCTGATGGAAATAACTTTGTAGATTTTTCACGACCTATTGCAGACCGCAATAAAGCATTACCTGATGGGAGCTTTGGGCACAATGTATATTACAAAAAGTTGGGTGCCTTTACGCAGGCTACAAAAACTTTTTTCAAGGAAAAATTAAAACTGTTTGGTTCATTGAGGTTTGATTACAATCCTGAATTCGACCCTAAATTTACGCCACGACTGGCTGCCGTATATACAGTAAATGATAAACACAACTTTCGCTTCACCTTTCAGCAAGGCTATCGTTTTCCTGCACTTTTTGAAGCCCTTTCTTATGTAAATAATGGCAGGGTTAAGCGCGTAGGTAGCTTATCATATATTAATGAAGGCTTAGGTTACCTGGAAAACAGCTACACCCAGGCTTCAGTCATCAATTTTAATGCTGCCGCAAGCGCTGCAGGTAACAGTGACTCTGCGGCTTTAGCAAACAGAAGTTTACTTAAAGTAGCAAACTTACCAAAGGCACGACCAGAGAAAATTAATTCTTTCGAAGTTGGTTATAAAAGTGTTCTTTTTAATAATAAACTGGTATTAGATATCGATGCCTACAGTAACCAGTATAATGGTTTTCTCGGTCAGGTACAGGTATTTGTGCCAAAGGGACAAACAGTTGGTACAGATGCGTCTATACTTGCAATGTTAGACAGGAACAGAGATGCTACAACCGCAACAGCTACTACTGCCTCAAGTAATGGCCAGGACCGTTACCGCGTTTACACAAATGCGACAAACACTTATCATAATTATGGATCGGCATTGGGAGTTACTTATAATTTTTATAAAAAATATACGGTCTCGGGTAACGTAAACTATAACAAGATGAAATCTAATGCGACTAATGATATTTTTGTTACCGGCTTCAATACTCCTGACTGGTCAACTAATCTCTCATTTGGTAATCGCGCTATTGTAAAAAACATTGGTTTCAATATTGTGTGGAGATGGCAAAATGCTTTTTTATGGGAGAGTCCTCTTGTAACCGGAAAAGTTTCAGCTTACAGCACTATGGATGCCCAGGTTACTTTCAGGGTTCCGAAGGCAAAGGCAAACATTAAAGTGGGAGGTTCTGATATTTTCAATCACCGCTACTTGCAATATGCAGGAGGTCCTACATTGGGAGGCTTGTATTACGTAGCGATTACTTTTGATAACCTC
Source organism: Segetibacter koreensis DSM 18137 (assembly GCF_000374045.1). Classification (GTDB taxonomy): domain Bacteria; phylum Bacteroidota; class Bacteroidia; order Chitinophagales; family Chitinophagaceae; genus Segetibacter; species Segetibacter koreensis. The sequence goes on from NZ_KB893385.1 coordinate 92,269, forward strand.
TTAAATAATTAAATACGAAATAACAGTCCTTTTTATGTAATTGCTGAATGACGCGATTTTGGCAATAGCAAAAATAAAAGTTACGCTTATAGGGAGAAAAGGCGGATTTGTAAAACCATAACAAATCCGCCTTTTCTAATGTATAGCAAGCAATTCATTTTCCCACATCTTCCTTCTGGCACAGGTGAACGGCATTTGGCAAGCGGTTTATTAAAATGTAAAAATAAGCCGAGAAAAAATTACTACGAAAGGTGCCTATTTCTGCTGATAATAGTTATTGACTTAGCAAAATAATTTAGAGCAGCTAAGCAAACAGACGAAGGAATTTCAAAATATAGCGGACTTTTTAAACAAGTAGAATAACGAGTTGTTAGAGGATACAAGATTTAAAATAACTATTAGAATTTAAATCAATTAGATGAATAAAAAGATATTTACCCTTATTATAACGATCCTTTCATACATCTCTTCATTTGCTCAAACTACTAAAAGCACAGCCACTCAGCGGCAGACGTGGATAGCTTTTTCTAACCAAACAAGGCTATCGGACAAGTGGGGTTTTTGGGGCGATTTTAATTTGCGTACAAAAGAAGAGTTTACTCAAAATTTGTCTCAAATAATTTTGAGGCCTGGTCTTACTTATTATGCCAATGACAACACTAAACTTACTGTTGGCTATGCTTATGTGGTCAATTATCCTTCAGAAGCTGATAAACATTTTTCACAGCCCGAGCATCGTATATGGCAACAGTTACAATGGCATACGAAGTATACCAAAACAAAACTGATGCAATGGATAAGGCTGGAAGAAAAATATCGTCATAAAATACTGAATGATTCAACTTTGGCAAATGGATATAATTTCAACTATAAATTTCGATACAACCTCTTTTGGGATGTTCCCTTAAGACAAAGCCCCAATAATAAGGTTTCGTTTATAGTAAATGATGAAGTGCACATCAACTTTGGTAAACAAATCATCTACAACTACTTTGACCAAAACCGATTCTTTATCGGTTTTAAATTTGATTTTAATAAACACGAGAACCTGCAATTGGGTTACATGAACCAATTTCAACAATTGCCGGAAGGAAACAAATACAGGAACAACCACATTATACGGGTGTTTTTTGCTCAAAACCTTGACTGGCGAAGAAAAAAGGCTTTATAGTACTTGAACGTAGAATCTCTGTATTCCCCAATAAGTTTTAACATGTACATAACTTTTCTCACTTCCATTTTTATATCTATAACATTGCAAAAATTAAAGTGATCTAAAGTTTTATTGATAACTTGCAATAATATAAAAAGAAAGGAGTTATACTCATACTTTCTGTTGTTGAACCAAACTTGAAAATTTAATTTTTTATTGAATAATAGTTTCAGGTGGAATTCTTGCAATGTTGGCTAAACTTTTGTAATATTAACAATTGTAAATACTTTATTTCATTTCGAGGCAATAATAACTATGAATAAACTTTACTTAATCATTATTTTTTCCTTTCTCACTATTTTTTCCAAATCCCAAACCGGTAAAATTAGCGAGGTGAGTTTTTCGTCTGATGTCTCGGCAAAAGTTGTGAGGTTTTATCCAAATCCGGCTACAACAATTATAAATTTTGAATTTTCGAAACCTGTGCAAAAAGATTATATTTTGCAGGTATTTAATTTTGTAGGGAAAAAAGTTTTCGAATCAAATGCTTCTTTTCAAAAGACATCAGTTTTACTAACAGATTTTTATAGAGGAATATATATTTTTCAATTGCGCGATAAAACAGGCCGAATAATAGAATCGGGTAAATTTCAGGTAAATAAATAAGCTTTTAATCCGTATCGAATTTCAATAGTTTAAAATCACCTTGAAAAAAAGGTGATTTTTTATTTAAATAAATGCGACTAAAAATACTTTTTTCTATAAAACCTGAACGATCAAAAACTTAAGATAATTTGTGTTTTCTATGCCCCAAATAATTGGGTGATCACTTGCCTGGGCTTTAAATGTCACTTGCCTTAATTTTCGTTTTGCATCTTTTGCCGCCAAATATATTGTTTCTATAAAAAGTTCGGGCGATACAAGATTCGTGCAACTGCTTGTAACTAAAAATCCTCCCGGTTTAACCAATTTCATTCCCCTAAGATTAATTTCTTTATACCCGGCAATCGCTTTTTGAATATTTTCCCTGCTTTTTGTAAAAGCCGGAGGGTCAAGCATTACCACATCAAACTGCCGTTTTTCACTTCCCCATAATTTAAGAACATCAAAAGCATTTACTGCCTGAAAACTGCAAATATCACTAAGGCCATTTAGTTCAGCGTTTTTTGTTGCCTCTGCTACAGCTCTTTCCGAAATATCAAGCCCTACAACACTTTTAGCCCCATAATGAGCAGCATAAATTTCAAAAGTTCCCGTATATGTAAACACTCCTAAAACATCGGCACCTTTTACTATGTGTTCAATAGCCCTTCTGTTGTCTTGCTGGTCTAAAAAGTAACCCGTTTTTTGACCATTTTCAATATCAACATAAAATCGCAAACCGTTTTCGTTAATAATAATATTAGTATCAAAAGGTTCAGACAAAAACCCTTTTTTCTGTTCCAAACCTTCCAATTCCCTTACTGGCACATCATTTCTTTCATAAATACCTTTTGGTTTAAAGATGTTATTAAGGGCTTTAACAATAGCCTCCTTCCAAACTTCAATACCGTAAGCAAGAGTCTGAATAACAAAATAGTCATTAAATTTATCGATAATTAAAGCTGGTAGAAAATCTGCTTCGCCAAAAACAAGACGGCAATTTTCTGTATAACCAATCTTTTGCCTGTAATCCCATGCATTTTTAATTTTTCTAAAGAAAAAACTCTCATCAATTGTTTCATCTTTATCTCTCGTAAGCAGCCTTACAGTTATCTGAGATTTGGGATTAATATAACCCTTCCCTACAAACTTCTGATCACCTGTGTACACTTCAACTATATCTCCCGGGTTAACGTTGCCATCAATTTTCTCAATTTCGTTTGCAAATATCCACGGATGGCCGTTGGCAATCCTTAACCCTATCTTTTTCCGCAAAAATATCTTTGTCATTTTGCAAATATAATTTTACAATATTGTCTTTCTAGCTTTATAAAAATGTCAATTTGACTTTCAAACTCTTTTTGGCAAAGTGTTTGACCTTTACCTTTGCGAAAAAGTAAATTATGGAAGAAAAAGACACGACGCAGGAAGAAAGCAAACTGATGGATGATATCGATATAAATTCTGATGACAGCATTCCCGGAACTTCTCACTTAAGTGAGACAATGACTGACGAGAATGAGGTTACGAAGATAAAAGCCGAACTGCAGGAGCAAAAGGATAAATATCTGCGCCTGGTTGCCGAATTCGATAATTTTAAAAGACGTAATGCCAAAGAAAGGATTGAACTGATACAGACAGCTGGAAAGGAAGTTATTACTTCTATGCTCGACGTGTTGGATGATTGTGACAGGGCGGAGAAACAAATGCAAACTACTACTGATCTCGCTCAAATAAAAGAGGGAGTGCAGCTTGTATTTAATAAGTTGAGAAATACTTTGCAGAGTAAGGGTCTAAAGGCAATGGAAAGTATAAATACAGAGTTTGATGTAGAAAAACACGAAGCCATTACTGAAATTCCGGCTCCTACTCCTGATTTAAAAGGGAAAGTGGTAGACGAAGTTACAAAAGGTTATTATTTAAACGATAAGCTCATTCGCTTTGCTAAAGTAATTGTAGGCAAATGAAATCTGCAATCCTTTTGGCCCGTTTGGCCAAAAAGTAAAACCGGGCGCAAAGGCAGGTAGATCTGTAAAATGATAATAAAACCTGCTTTATAACGTTTGAAGCATAAAAAATAAGATTATTAAAACTCCCCATTAGGGGATGGGAGTCTATATGTCAACTAAAAGAGATTATTACGAGGTGTTAGGGGTCAGCAAGTCTGCAGCAGCTGATGAAATAAAGAAAGCTTATCGTAAGGTAGCTATGCAATTTCATCCGGATCGCAACCCGGGAGATAAAGAAGCTGAGGAAAAATTTAAAGAGGCTGCCGAGGCTTATGAAGTTTTAAGCGACGTAGACAAAAAGGCGAAATATGATCGTTATGGACACCAGGCGTTTGCTCCCGGTTCCGGCGGTTTTGGTGGCGGACATGCTTCTAATATGGAAGACATCTTCAGCCAGTTTGGAGACATTTTTGGCGAAGATATCTTTGGGAGTTTTTTTGGCGGCAGTGGCGGTGGCAGAAGCCGTGGAGGCGGCAGAAGAGCAACCGGACAAAGGGGCAGCAATCTTCGTGTAAAGCTGAAATTGAACTTTGAAGAAATTGCGAAAGGTGTTACTAAAAATATTAAGGTAAAGAAATATGTAAGCTGCAGCACGTGTAGCGGCACCGGAGCAAAAGATAAGGGGAGTGTACAAACCTGCAGTACGTGTAATGGTAACGGCCAGGTAAAGAAAGTGCAAAATACTTTTTTAGGGCAGATGCAGACTGTTAGCACTTGTCCTACCTGTAATGGTGAAGGAACAACTATCACTGCAAAATGTCATGTATGCAAAGGTGAAGGCCGCGTATATGGAGAAGAAATGGTAAGTCTTGATATACCTGCAGGAGTTCAGGAAGGTATGCAACTTAGCCTTAGCGGAAAAGGAAATGCAGGAGAAAGAGGCGGAGCAAACGGCGATCTTATTATACTAATCGAAGAGGAAGCACATCCATCACTTCACCGCGACGGGCTGAATGTTGCTTATGATCTTTTTATTACTTTTCCTGACGCTGTTTTTGGAACGAATGTAGAAGTACCGACTATTGATGGAAAAGCAAAAATAAAAATACCTGCAGGCACACAAAGTGGTAAAATCTTCAGGCTGAAAGGTAAAGGTTTCCCTGAAGTAAATGGTTATTCTAAAGGCGATCAACTGATACACGTAAATGTATGGACGCCTCAAAACGTCAGCAGTGACGAAAAGTCGATGTTGGAAAGAATGAACGACAGCAATAACTTTAAACCACATCCTGATAAAAATGATAAAAGCTTTTTTGAAAAGATAAAAGAAGCTTTTAATTAAATGAGATTGACGTGTGATTTGAGAATATTTAAAAACGCCGAATGCAAATGTATTCGGCGTTTTTATTGTAAGCTTCTTATCATTATTCTGCGTGCTGCAAATGGCAGAACCAATAGGCATCGTGCAAAACCGCATCTGATACTTTCACCTCCAACCTTTTAAAGAATAACGGGCAGTTTAATACCAGAGTATGATATTCGCCATTTTCACCACACGCGTCTATGCCAATTTTTTCTAGTTCATCAACTAATGCGAGGGTAAGTGTTTTTCCTAAAAAATCTTTTCCCATTGTTTCATTGCAGCTAACTATAATAGTTTCAATTCCACCTGTCAGCATTTCATTCACTAATCTTCGACGGTCTTGTTTCCAAAGAGGTAATATTGCCTGCAAACCAGCTTTTTCACAAACTTTTTCTTCCCAGTCCCTATGATCTTGTAAATCTATATCACCAAACACCGAATACTGCAAATGGTATTCGGTTGTTAATTGTTGTAAAGCGTGAACGAAATTTGCTTCATACTGCTGCCAGCTGCTTGCAATAAGATGAATAGGTAATCCTGCGGCCTGTGCCTGCGCCTTTAGAATCTCTTCTGGTATTCCATGACTTCTTGAAATTTTTCCGGCTTCATTTAATACACTTAATAAAACCTTTGGCGTATATCCTTGTCTTATTGCCTGCATTAATGCAAAACAACTGTCTTTACCACCACTCCAGCTACAGGTTGTATTCATTATTTAAAACTATTCTTATCAAAATGTATTAAAAATTCTTTTTTTAAGATTCTTTATTCCTTGCATTTCAAGGCTGCTGTAAACAGGATGATAGCCCTCTGCGAACATTACAAATTGGTCATTTCTCTCTCATACTCCTCATCTATCAACAGGTTCTTCCCGTCAGCAGCGGTAGTTGCTAATACATCGCAACGATTGTTAAAGGGATTATCGGCATGGCCTTTTACCCATTTAAAAGTAATTTGGTAATCTTTAGCAAGTTTGTAAAAACGTAACCATAGGTCTTTGTTTTTTTTACCCCCGGCAAAGTTTGTCTTAATCCATTTATCGAGCCATCTCTCTTGTATGGCTTTTACAATGTATTGGCTATCTGTGTAAATGGTTAATGGAATATTTTTTTTTGTAAGGCTTTCCAGCGCAGTGATTACAGCCAGCAACTCCATTCTATTGTTGGTTGTTCTGCGATAGCCGGCAGAAATTTCTTTACGTTTATCGCCCCACATTAATATTGCTCCGAAGCCTCCAGGTCCAGGATTACCCCTGCTTGAACCGTCAGTATAAATTATAAGTTGATGACCGTTTGACGACATATTACAAATAATATTCTCCTTTTAAATATAACTTTGCATATCCCGCCATGGTTACACGCTCTCCTTTGTCTTCGCAGAACAACTCACCTTCTCTTGCTGATAATTGTTTTGCGGTCAGTATAGTTTTGTTTAATTCTTTTGACCAATAAGGAATGAGGTTACAATGAGCTGAACCAGTAACGGGGTCTTCACCTATAACGCTATTAGGAACAAAAAAACGGGAAACAAAATCAACTTCATCTGAAGCAGCAGTAACAATGACGCCGACAACATCTAACTGGTTAAGAAATTTAAAATCAGGAATGATTTGCTTAATAGATGCTTCATCTTCATATACTAAAAAATAGTCTCTTGACTTTAACACCTTTGCCGGTTTAATATTTATTCCTTTTAATAAAGCTTCCGGCACCTCACAAGGCTGAGGCATTCTCGTGGGAAAATTCAATTCAATCAAATCTCCTTTTTTTCTCACTTCCAGCACTCCGCTTTTTGTTCGGAATTTAATAACTTCCCCTCTATAATCGAGATAATTAAACAGCACAAAAGCGGTAGCCAACGTAGCATGGCCACAGAGATCTATCTCGAACTCTGGGGTGAACCAGCGTAAATGATACCCTTCCCCTTCTTTTACAAAAAAAGCAGTTTCGCTAAGGTTGTTTTCTGCTGCAAGCTTTTGCATTATTTCATCGGGGAGCCATGTTTCTAAAGGACAGACTGCAGCTGGGTTGCCTCCAAAAAGCTTTGAAGTAAATGCATCGACCTGGAATATAGTAAATGGAGTAGACATAGAGTTAAATATACTTTCGCACTTTTTTTTAATTTAAAACTGTTTTCGACGGCTATAAGAATTGCGCAAAAGAACAATAAAAAAAGAATTAAGTAGTAAATAGTTGAAAGCAAGTAATTAATAATTACTGTGAAAGATGTTACACTTGTAATAACCCCAAATTAAAATCTGCCATTTTCGGATTATGATTTGCTGCAGAGATCCCTTCTGAAATAACTTTTCGGGTATCAGCCGGATCAATGATTTCATCTACCCAAAGACGTGCAGCAGCATAATATGCAGTGGTTTGTTTTTCATATTGTTTTTTTAATTGGTTCAATAATTCCTGTTCTGCCTCCGGTGTCACTTGTTCACCTTTAGCCTTCATACCTGCTACTTGTATCTGCAACATGGTTTTTGCTGCCTGTTCTCCACCCATTACGGCAATTTTAGCACTTGGCCATGCATAAATAAACCGTGGGTCATAAGCTTTACCACACATGGCATAATTTCCTGCACCGTAGCTGTTACCAACAACAATGGAAATTTTCGGAACCACTGAATTAGCCACTGCATTTACCATTTTCGCTCCGTCTTTTATTATTCCTGCATGTTCGCTGCGGCTGCCGACCATAAAACCTGTTACATCATGCAGAAAAACAAGAGGTATTTTCTTTTGATTGCAATTCATAATAAATCTTGCTGCTTTGTCGGCGCTATCATTATAAATTACTCCTCCCATTTGCATTTCACCTTTTTTATTCTTTATTATCAGTCTCTGGTTGGCTACAATACCAACTGCCCATCCATCAATTCTTGCATAGCCGCAAAGTATTGTTTTTCCATAATGCTCCTTAAATTGTTCAAACTCACTATTATCAACAATTCTTTCTATAATTTCAACCATGTTGTATGGTTTCATATTTCCGGGAGGAAGTATACTTAATATTTCATTCGGGTCTTTTTTTGGAGCTGCAGGAGATATACGGCTAAAACCTGCAGTTTGGGGCTTAGCGATCTTACTTATTATTTTTTTTACCTGCTTCAGGCACTCCTGTTCGGTCGAAAATTTATAATCGGCCGTGCCACTTATTTCATTATGCATAGCTGCTCCACCAAGTACCTCCGGACTTACATCTTCACCAATGGCTGCCTTTACAAGATAGGGACCAGCGAGGTAGATACTTGCCCCTTCCACCATTATTGTCTCATCGCTCATTATTGGCAGGTATGCCCCACCTGCAACACATGCACCTAAAACTGCTGAAATTTGCGTAATACCCATCGCACTCATACGTGCGTTGTTTCTGAAAATTCTACCAAAGTGTTCTTTATCGGGAAAAATTTCATCCTGCAACGGTAAAAAAACACCGGCACTATCTACAAGGTAAATTATAGGCAGATTATTCTCCATCGAAATTTCCTGCATCCTCAAATTCTTCTTTCCTGTAATGGGAAACCACGCTCCTGCTTTTACGGTCTGGTCATTAGCGACAATTACGCATTGTCTTCCGCTGACATACCCCACTCCTGCTACTGAACCGCCTGCCGGACATCCACCTTGTTCCGGGTACATCTCGAAACCTGCAAAAGCCCCTAATTCAATAAATGGCTTGTCATTGTCAATTAAATAAGAAATCCTTTCTCTGGCAGTCAGCTTATTTTTTTCGTGTTGTTTTTCAATTGCTTTGCTTCCACCGCCCCATTTTATCTTTTCATAATGCTGATTTAAATTACTGATCGCCATTTTCATGGCATCTTCATTCTTATCAAATTCAATATTCATAATTTTTAAGGGTTACTAACAAAGATAGACACGACCAGTGTTTTATAAAGATGAATTCGCGCTTTTACTTATCCAAAACGTTTTTTGCCATCTCATTCGATAGGCATTCATAGCAGTTCTTCCTAATTTAGTTATAAGCCGATAATTTACAACTGCGCCTACCGGGGCTCCGATTATAGGAATTAGTTGTACCATTTTCGCTATATCAATATAATCACGATACTCCTGTTGAAAAGTTCTCCAATCAAAATCATGAATATCCTGCGGTAATCGGCTGCTGATATTTTCCCAGTCCTGCATTTTCATAAAAACTTCTTTCCTTGTTTCATCGCTACAAAAAGCTAGTTGAAAAATATATAGTATAAATAGCCTTTCCCTATAATCCCTCGTGTCGAAGCCATAAACAGAAGCGATTTCATAAAGTAACTTTATTTTTATTCCTATTAATAAAGGAAAATCTGCTAATCCTAATAATATTCCACCAGCACCCGTTATTCCACCTTCTGCCGCAGCTGTGTGTTTATAAAGTTTTATTTTTTCGATTGCAATGGCATCACGCAATTCAAGGCTTCCTTCTGTTCGTGCACTTGCGGTAGTTACTTGTGAACCAAAAAGAACGGCTCTAAACATTTGCTTGATGGTTGTAGTAATAGCAGCATGAGCTTTTTCGGGAATTAAATTATTAATTTTAGTCTGAAGCTTTTTAGCTAATCGATTAAAATACCCCGGATTTCGCAACATTGCTTTTTGCCACATCGTCACTTGCTTCTGAACTTGCAATTCGTAATTATTCATCAAAAGTTTTTAATGATTTTAATAGTGCCAGCATTAATTTCTTATGGCGACGTAGCTTGTTCAGTGCTTTGTCTTTGATAAACCTTATTTAATTTTCAACACATTTTTTTCTCCGTTTTCGAGTTGCTTCAGTTGATCAAAACTGAGGTCTAACACCTCATAAATAGTTGTTGTATCTGACAGCGAATAATGCCACCACTCTGTACTTAATGCATGAAAGCCAAACTTTTCCATTGTTGTTTTTAATAACTGCCTGTTTTGCAATACATTTTCCGGTAGTTTCTTATAATTATGATATGCCCTTTCAGAAAAATCGTCGAATTTGGTTGGCATTTCAAGTTCCTGCCCTGATGGAATTTTGACTAAAGTTACGTCAACTGCAGTTCCCCGGTTGTGGCCACTCCCTTTTGCAGGGTTGGCTGCATATCTTTCATCAGGAACTGCTTTCCACATCTCTTTTGTTACAGAATACGGACGGTAGGCGTCAAAAAACTTAAGCGCTAAACCTTTTGTTACTAAATCTTCCTGTACTTTTTTTAAAGCATATGCAACTGTTAGACGCCCATACGCGTCAGGGTTAGTATATAACTTTTTGTGAGTGAAATTGCAATCTGTTGAATATTTAAAGTCTGTTATAAGAGGAGTTATATAGTTTTTAAGAGCAACTATTCTTTTATTTTCCTTTTTTTTAATACTTATTCGATATTCTCCTACATTAGAAATGACTAGTAAACTGGTCTTTGAAAAGTTGTTAACAACTTGTGAACAAGCAGACGGTGAACAAGTTATAACAAATAAAAGAGTGTGAATAAGAAAGTTTCCCTTATTTTCGTGTCTCATTGGTGCCAGAGGTAATTTAATTTGAAAACTACTAAATCTGCCAAATTTGAAAAAATTCATTTTTTTGGTCCTGTTCATTCCAATTTTGGGAATTTCCCAAAGCAAGAAAGAACCTGGAAAACAGCTGAAAGGCTTCGCTACTATTTATGCAAATCGCTTTATTGGACTTCGCACGGCAACTGGAGAAATTTTTAAACATAGCAATTTAACCGCTGCAAGTAATAATTTCAAAATCAATAGTTGGGTCAAGGTTACAAATCTTAATAACATGAAATCTGTTATTGTAAGAATCAATGACCGCATGCATCCACGGATGGCCAAAATGGGTCGAATTGTTGACCTTACTAAAGCTGCTGCAAGACTTTTGGGTAATTTTGATGGAATCGTTGATGTAAAAGTTGAAAGCATTCCTGAACCTATCGCTTCTATCGATTAAAAATCAATATCCTTTATTTTTGGAAAATAGGTTTAACAAGGTAAGGATTAAAAGTATTTATTCTTCCTGACTGTATTGTCATGCCCCAACTTCTGAAGGCAAAGAACTGGTTTTTTACCCCATTTCGTATTTTAAAAGATTGCTGTATATTGCTGCTAACTTGAATTAAATTTATTTTCCTGCAGTCTTGTATTTTTTTACATATTCTTCCATTTCTATAGCATTTGTAATTGCTGCGCCACCTATATCGTTATTGAAATAAATAAACGCTTGCTTAGTGCTTGAATTAGTTTCAATCTCATCCGAGATCTTTTTAAGCGTTGCAATATCGTATTTTGAGCTGTAAAGGTGTGGCACTCCATGAAACCTAAAATATACGGTCTTTGTGTTTTGAACAACTGCCTCAGGCAACTCCGGATGACTCATGCTACAAAAAGTTATATTATTTTCGGCAAGTTTATTATAAACGTGGGCAGTCCACCAGCTTTCATTTCTAAACTCCAGCACGTTAGTAAACGCAGGGTCAAGGCTGTCTATTATCTGATCGAGTTTTTCTTCTTTAAAAGCCATCCTTGGCGGCATTTGAAATAATATACAGCCTAATTTTTCTTTTAAACCTTCCTGAGTTGTTCCATAAAAATCATCCAGCATCTGTTTTGTATTATTAAATTGCCGGTAATGAGTAATGGCGCGGGGCACCTTTACTGAAAAACTAAATAATGCCGGACTCTTTGTATACCATGTTTCTAAAAAGGATAATCGCGGAAAACGATAGAAGGTTACATTTAATTCAAGGGTTTTAAAGTGATTGCTATAATAGTCAAACCATTTGCTTTGTGCAAGTTTTTCCGGATAAAAAATACCTTTCCAATGCTTATAGTGAAATCCAGAGCAGCCTATCCACCATTTTGTCATACTCAACAACTATTAATATTATGGAAATGATGCAATTTTAAAACCATGAAAAATAAATTGTATTTCGGTAAACAGGCGTTTGGCAAGTGAAAGTTAGGTTATTAATAAACTAAACAAAGATGTTTTAAAATAATCTCAGCCTATGTAAACCACTTTAAGAACAGCAATAATTCGATTTAAAAACGATGATTTTTACCATAAATAGGAAATATAAAGTTTATACTGAAGTGTTGCAATTAACTCCATCTTTTCTTCCTTATAATTTTTTCACTTTCTTTGCGTGACAATTACGGTTTCATGAACAAAAAGACAATTGCCTTTGTGACTGGAGGCTACAGCGGTGAGGCTGTTATCAGCTATAAAAGTGCTGTTACTATTGAGAAAAACATTGATAAAGATAAATACAGTGTTTATAAAATTGACATGCATCCGACAGGGTGGTGGTATGAAACAGAGGAAGGTGAAGAGGTCGCTGTAGATAAAAATGATTTTTCTATAACCGTAGAAGGCAAAAAAATTACCTTCGATTCCGTTCTTATTGGCATTCATGGCACACCTGGGGAGGACGGAAAATTGCAGGGATACTTTGATATGCTGAAAATTCCCTACACCAGTTGTAATGCTGCCACTTCAGCTTTAACTTTTAACAAGAGATATACAGTTGCAGTTGCCGCTTTTGGGGGCATAAGTGTTGCCAAATCGCTACTTATTTTTAAACACAGTCCTGTTGCCGCCTCTGTAATTTTAGAGCAACTTCAGTTACCCGTTTTTGTAAAGCCCAATAATGGCGGAAGCAGCATAGGTATGAGTAAGGTCACGAAGCCTGAAGAGCTCGAAGGTGCGTTGCAAAAGGCTTTTAATGAAGACGACCAGGTTTTGGTAGAAGAGTTTATAAAAGGCAGAGAATTTACAATTGGGGTTTTTAAAAATAACGGAAACATTATTACATTGCCAATTACTGAAGTGATCAGTAAAAAAGATTTTTTTGATTACGAAGCGAAATATGTAGCAGGCATGAGTGAGGAAATAACACCTGCGGCAGTGGATGAAGCAATTGCAGAAAAAATAAGGAATAAAGCAAAATTAGCATATCAACTGCTGAACTGCCGTGGAGTTGTAAGAATAGATTTTATTTTTAACGAAGTTGAACAGCAACCGTATATGCTGGAAATAAACACGGTACCTGGCCAGAGTGAAGCGAGTATTGTACCTAAACAGGTGTTGGCAATGGGCTGGACCTTAAAGGAGTTTTATTCAGCATTAATAGAAGAATCGTTTAAGTATTGATTTTTAAATTTATAAAAATAATTAGTGTTTACATTCATAACTCATAAGCCTCTTTGGGTCAATATACTGGTAGTTATCGTTTTAACTGTGCTGTTAGTTTTGGTGTTTTTTGGCTCCCTCGATTATTTAACGAAACATAATCAATACCAGAAAGTGCCACCTGTTGTTGGAAAAAATGTGGATGCGGCAAGAAAAACACTGGAAGAGAAAGGCTTTGAAGTGGAGATACAAGATAGTTTATATATTGACACAGTCCCACGCCTTGCGGTTATAAAGCAAAGCCCAGCCGGTGATGCTAACGTGAAAGTTAACCGCACTATTTATCTCACAATTAACCGGGCGCAACCTCCACTTATAGAAATGCCAAACCTTATTGGATTTTCTATTCGCAATGCTCAAATGTATCTTGAAAATCTTGGTCTACACCTTGGTGACACTACTTTTAGGCCTGATATTGCTAAAAATGCAGTTTTGGAACAACTGTATAAGGGGAAACCAATAAAAGCAGGCACAAAAATTTTTATGGGCAGTACAATAAGTTTTGTCTTGGGAAATGGAGTAGGTACACTTGAGATGGCTGTTCCTGATTTAATGGGTAAGCGTTATAGCCAGGCAAAATCAATGTTACGAAGCCTTGATCTGAATTTTACTCCTGTTTTTGACCCTGATGTCTCTGATACTCCCGGCTCTTATGTTACCAGGCAAAGTCCCCAGAAATACTCTGAGTCTGCCGATGGCGAAAAACGTTATAACAGAATTAAACCAGGGCAGACAATTGATATCTGGCTTAGTACAAGACCTCTAATAACAGATAGCAGTGAGGCAAAATCAAATGCAGACTCTTTGATTAATCACCGATGATATTTTCAACCAGTTAAAAACATTGTTATATGAGACAAATTTCTGTAGATGAATTAAAAGCTCGCATGGATGCTGGCGAAAAGCTTAATGTTCTTGATGTAAGAGAAGACATTGAAAGAGCTGATTTTAACATCGGTGGCACTCATTTTCGACTGCGCAGGATTCAAGATATGGCCATAGAAGATATTGAGAATTTAAAAGATGAAGAAGTTATAGTGTATTGTCGCAGTGGTAACCGAAGCCAAATGGCTTGCCTCATGCTAGAGCATATGGGTTTTAAGAATACTGTAAATGTTGCTGGGGGAACTTTGGACTGGATTGAAAAGTTCGGAAGATAAAACGTGTACCGAAACTGAGAAGGATTTAATAGCTTGTTTTAGATCTATGTATAATAATACGTAAAGGTTCTTTTTGTATATTCAACTTTAAAGTATTAATTGCCTCGTTTCTAGCCTTTTATTGAATATTTTCAGCAATCCAACTGCCTCCTAAAAGGCTTTTTTCCCTCCCCCAATGAGGAAAGTAAAATTTAATCGATAAATTAATAAAAAAAGGTCATTCACTTTTGGTGTTCTAACTACTTTTTCTATCTTTACCATGGTTTTTCATAGGATATTGGATTTTAAAAACGGGGCTGGATGTTTATCCTGGCCCCTTTGCTTTTATAACACTTCCTATTTTTCACTTTCCCGTTTAAAATAACTTGTAATTATTGTAGCTTTTGATAAACCGATAATTGCAGCTAATTCGTCAGTAGATTTTGTTTGAATACTTTTTACTGATTTAAATGTTTTTAATAACATTTCGGCAGTTGATTTACCAATTCCTTTAATATCTTCCAACTCATTTTTAAAAGTGCCTTTACTTCTTTTTTGACGGTGAAAATTTATTCCGAACCTATGCACTTCATCTCTTATCCGCCGTATAAGTTTCAGGCTTTCGCTGTCCCAAGGCAATTTTATTGATTCCATGTCACCTGGAAAAAATATTTCCTCTTCGTTTTTTGCCAGCCCGACAACGGTTACTTCACTTTCAAGATTTAGTTCCTTTATACTTTCCATAGCCGATGAAAGCTGGCCTTTACCACCATCTATAATAATTAATTGGGGTAGAGATTGCTCCTCTTTTACAAGTCTGCTGTAGCGCCTATAGACAACCTCCTTCATAGTTGCAAAGTCGTTTATGCCCTCTACTGTTTTCACATTATAATGCCGGTAATCTTTTTTACTTGGAATACCATCTCTGAAACAAACCATAGCGCTGACAGGATAACTGCCTTGAAAGTTAGAGTTATCAAAACATTCAATATGTACGGGTACTTCTATAAGCTGCAGGTCTTGCTGCAACTGGTATAGTACTTCCTTCTTTTGGAGGTCGCTTTTACCTTCCAGTTGCAATATTTTTTTCTTCCGTAATTCTTCAGTAAAATAATTGACGTTTTTTACTGAAAGATCTAAAAGTTTCTTTTTTTCACCTCCTTTTGGTACCGTTACCGTTACTTCTTCCACAGCAAAATCAATTTCAAAAGGCACAATGATTTCATTGGCCAAGCTGTTAAATGTTTCTCTCAATTGCATTATAGCAAGAGGTAGTACTTCCTCTTCGTTTTCTTCAAGCTTGGTTTCTATACGTACTGTATGTGTCTGAACAATTGATCCATTATACACCATCAGGTAGTTTACATAAGCAGTATCACCATCTTTTAAAATAGAAAACACATCAAGGTTAGATAAGTGTTTGCTCACGATTACAGAACGCTCCTGGTAACTCTCCAGATGTTCAATTTTTTTACGCAACAACTCTGCCTTCTCAAAATCAAGATTCGACGCAAATTGACTCATTTCAGATCTAAAATGTTGAATGACCGGCTGAATGTTGCCCTTCAAAATGTTGCGAACCTGTTGCAAGGCCTCTGCATATTCCTGTTCCGATTGTTTTCCTTCACACGGCCCCTTGCAGTTACCTAAATGGTACTCGAGGCAAACCTTAAATTTACCTTTTTGTATATTAGTCGGCGCCAGGTTTAATTTACAGGTACGTAAAGCCACATTTTGTTTAATAAAATTAAGCAACTCTCTGACTTTGGCAACCGATGTAAAAGGGCCTAAATACTCTGACCCATCATTTATTTTTGTTCGCGTAAGAAATACCCTTGGAAACGGTTCTTTTTTAATTACGATGTAGGGAAATGATTTATCATCTTTTAAATCGATGTTGAACTTTGGCTTAAATTGTTTTATCAGCGAATTTTCCAGTAAAAACGCATCTGCCTCACTATTGGTTATGGTAAATTCAACTCTTCTTATTCGTTGAACAAGTTCGTGGGTTTTATAGTTAGTAAAAGTTTTTGTAAAGTAACTACTGGTACGCTTTCTAAGGTTTTTTGCTTTTCCTACGTATAGCAGTTCATTTTGGGCATCAAAATATTTGTAAATGCCGGGAAGATGAGGTATGGTATGTGCAATTTGCTGAAATTCCTGTGAGGTCATAATAATTTATCTCTTAACTCTTTTCGTTCCATGTAACATTCGTCTCGCTCGTGTTTTCTTTATTGCCGCTTTTTTGCACCAAACGATTTATCTGGAAGCTTTGGCTGGGTTTCCAGCTTAATTGCTCAATAGCAGAACTGTCTGCATAATTGAAAAACTTACGAATAAAAATGCGTTTTACAGTTTGCCCGTCTTCCTGCAGCAATACGTCTATGTTTTGAATTTCTAATTGTTTATCATCTGCAGTATAACTTAGCGTATAACTCTTTGTAGTCTGATCGTAAAATATATTTTCGGTGTAATGCTTTTTAAGGCCTTTATCATTTATATCAGGCTGAAGAAATTGAGCAGAAATCTGGTTAAAAACAGTAGTGTTAATAGCAGTAGAATCTTTCTTTCCGCCGCTGACATGTATCTTATAAATAAAATAAGGAGTTTTATTTACTTCTGCAATCTGTGATCTAATGTATTGATTAACCTGAAAAAAATGAGTTGTATCATTTTTTCCGGCGTCATTTGTCTTTGTGTTACTTCCATTTTGCTTACAGGCACAGTAAAGGAGAGGATATAAAAGAAACAAAAACGTGGCTTTATTCATTATGCAAAAATAGCATAACGAACCAAGGCTAAAAAAAGGACGATGTTAAAGAACAAACCAAAAGTGAGTATTTAATATAAAAACTATTACCCCAATTAAAAAGTCTTTGACAATCCGATTTTGATACCATAGTCCATAAGATGCTCCTTGATAGGATATTGTGGAATGAAGGTTGAGTAAGGCTGGTAGCGTAACTGAGGCCCGATCTGCCATTTAAAATAACCGGCCTTAAAGCTTACAAAAGTTTCTATATTACTGTTAATATTAAAACTGCGTACCATCTCAGGATTCTCACTATAATTTTTAAAATTAGTCGAGATCAGATAGGCATTGCGATTTATAAGATAAGTGGGTTGAATGCTTCCTGCTACATTAAGCTGAATCGTTTTATTACCTATTATTTCCCACTCAATACCAACCGGAATAGCAATTTGATAATACCGATTAACTAATTCTGCAGAATAAAAACCATTGCTGTTTCTATAAATTGCAAGGGTATTAACAGTATCTATGCCGTGGTTTCCAACCAATGCAATACTGGCAAGTTCGGTACTTGAACGATAAGCTTCAATGCTGTATTGACGCACATTAAATTGAAGGCCCGATTTAATTCTAACATTATTAGAAAGATTATAGAGAATACTTATACCCGCTTCGAGGCCATTTCCTGGCTTGTGCCTGACTACATTGTTGACATCTGCAACATAATTTAAGCCTACAGGACCCGCACCAGCCCCATCTTTTAGCACTGATCTGTCTTCTAACAGCTTGCGGTAACTGATAGAAGGAGCTATATAAATTTGAAAGCCAAATTTATTCTTTAAGCTTTTAGGTTTTTTAGTTGTATATAGAGCGATATCATCTTTATGGTCCTTCAGGAACTGATCAACCATGTTTTTATCATTGTCCTCTTTAGCCAGGCGTTCATTTTCAGCCAAAGGTTTTATTTTTCCTGGTGCAATTATTATTTCATTTCTCTGTATTGTTGGTAGCGCAGGTCTTCCCTCTTTAGTTGCTTCTAAAGTACCTGCAGATGATGGATTAGCCGCTACTTCATGCTCGCCCAGCAGCTCTGTTGCTATATTATTTTTACTGCTAACATTTAATACAACGGCTTTGTTTACCTCTTTTTCAACTCTCTGCTTAAAAGTAGAGGTAGAAGTAACTGAAGCAACAGGTTTATCAATTAGTTGATTTTCAACTACTGAATCAAAACTGGTCTTTTCTTTATACAGTGATGGGGAAGACGTCAGATTATCTAGAACGATAATATTATGTTGAGAATTAGGATGTGCAGCGCTTTTAATTTCATTATTTAAAGGTGGTACAGTAAATATGTCAGGTTGGGGTGTAAAATAAACACAAATGGCAATAGTGACGCTTAAAAGTGTAAATGCAGCAACCGTTAAACCGGGCCATTTTTTATCACCGTGCAGTTTTTTATTTATATCTCTCCATACGGTGTCAGTAGGATACATACGATGGTTTCTTACCTCTTCCTTCAGAAACTCTTCGAAATTGTTTTGGTTAAAATTGTCTTCCATTTACTGAAATGCTTTTTATGCCTTTTTAACTCCCGCCAGCAAGGAAAACTGCGTTTTGGGTTTTTCAAGAATATTTTTCTTAACAAGAATATTTTCCAACATGGATTTTGCGCGCGTATACTGGCTTCGGCTTGTGCTCTCCTCTATATCAAGCATAACGGAGATTTCTTTATGACTATATCCCTCTATTGCATACAGGTTGAGAACGGTTCGGTAGCCTATTGGCAATAGCCGGATGCATTCGGTTACTTGTTTTGCCTGCATAATCGAGGGAATAGTTTCTTCCTTTATATAAACAAATCCCGCAACTTCCAAATCCACGCTTTCATTAAATTTTTTATATTTTTTTAAAAAATTAATACAGGTATGAACTATTATTCTTCTTATCCATCCTTCGAAAGCTCCTTTATTTTGGAAAGTATGTATTTGGGTAAATACTTTTATAAATCCCTCCTGCAACATATCTTCTGCATCTTCACGGCTATGAGCAAAACGGTAACAAACGGACAGCATTTTAGGGCTGAACCGGTTATACAATTCCCTTTGCGCAGAGGGATCATTGTGAAGACAACCGGCAATTATATATTCTTCTGTCATGAACCATGTTAATAGTATACCCCTAAAATAAGACAATAAAATGAATCAATTGCTGCTTTTTATTTTATTTTTTTTTAAAGCTCAAAAACCCCTGTTTCACCTTTTAGAAAAGAAGTTTTCAGGCAGTTGCCAGGTGTTGAAAATTGCCGTCTTCCAATAGCATTCATTCTTAAATATTGTTCGATTTTTACAATCATTCTCAATATAATCGGTATAAGAGCTTACGTTTTTTTTACGCAAGATGTTATCCTTTTTAAAAGTGTGATGACAAGAAAAAAGTATTGTATCTTGATGTTTTTAAATCAATGATTAAGATAGTTATTAACTCATTTTAAATTTTTTCTGTTTCTAAAAGTTGATTACAATATGAATACAATTCTGGTTCCTACTGACTATTCCGCTTCAGCAAAAAATGCCGCTTTATACGCCATACATCTTGCTTCGCAATTAAAGGCTCAGAAAATCATTTTATACAACGCCTTTCAGCCCCCGCCTGTTATTACTGAAAACACTGCAATGCCAACTGCTACCGCACCATTCTTTGATATCGAAAGCCTGCGTGATATGAGCAGTACCGGGATGACGCATTTTAAAAAATCAATCGAAGGTTTTTGTCCTTCCGAATTAAAACTAGAGCAACTGACAGAATTCGCTGCTTTAGATACTAATATAAATAATCTTTGTAAGAAGACCGGTGCAGATCTCATTATAATGGGTATAACCGGAACCAGCAAAATTGAAGAGGTATTAATAGGCAGCACGGCCTTAAGCGTAGTGAAGAATACAAAAACTCCTGTAATTGTTGTTCCTGCAGAGGTAACATTTACTCCCATTGAAAATGTAATGCTAGCTTGTGATTTTACAAAAGTGGCAGAGACAACGCCGGTTCAACCTATAAAAAACATATTGGACGCAACTAAAGCTGCCTTATATGTAGTAAATATATACAGCAGCGACAAAGAAATCACCTCGGTAAAAAGCTATGAGCAGGAATTATTGCATTCACTGTTGCGAGAGTATAATCCTAATTTTCACTTCGAATACAAAGAAGACTTTATAACAGGTATCAATGATTGCGTTGAGGAAAAGAATATTAATCTAATTATTACCATCCCAAAAAAGCATGGTTTTTTAGAAGGGTTATTTAAAGAACGGCATATAAAGAAATTAGCTTTTCACAGTCATGTACCGGTAATGTACGTTCACCAGGAAGATTTATAGGGGAAATATTTGATGTATTGTGACATCCATTTGTCCCATTTTCAACCCTTCACACAAGCACTAAAACGCGTTTTATTTCATTTAAGAAATGTACGATACCTTCGGCACAAAAATCTGTAATTAATTTACATGAGTGTTATTCAAAAGCAAAGTATCAGGTCTTCTATTGTTATAATGATTGGTTTTGCTATCGGTGCCATTAATTTAATTTTAATTCAACCAAAAGTTCTTACTGCAGAGCAGTACGGACTTACAAGAATAATTACTGACGCGGGCATCACACTTGCCTCAATGTGTACGTTAGGTTCTATACCTGTAATTAATAAATTTTTCCCTTTTTATAAAAGTTATCTTAATCCTAAGAACAACGACCTTCCTTTTATCACCCTTATCATTTGCCTCATCGGATTTGTGATAATGTGTATAGCAGGTTACGCTGTAAAAGATATTATAGTAAGAAAGTTTAGTGAGCGGTCTCCCCTCTTTGTCAGGTACAGTTACCTGGTGTATCCTTTCGGCTTTTTTATGCTAATGTTTTTATGGCTTGAAAGTTTTAGCTGGTCTTTTAGAAAGGGCGTGATTTCAAATAGTTTAAGAGAAACAGTTGCCCGGATAATATTCACTTTTTTGCTACTTTTTTTTAGTCTTCATATTATAAACATATCACAGTTTCTCACTGCTTTTTCGTTTTCTTATATTCTGCCTGCGGCTATTTTATTTTTTGTTTTAAGAAGAACCAAAGAATTCATTTTCATTCCTACTATAAGCTCGGTTACAGTTCGAATGAAAGGCAGAATGATAAATTTTGGTCTTTTTATTTTTGGTGCACAATTTCTAAATCTTTTATCACGCACTGTTGATACATTTATCTTGTCTTCAAAATCTGCCCGTGGCCTCAGTGATGTTGCTGTTTTTACCATTGCTACCTATGTCGTTACTATTTTGGAAATTCCCCAAAGAAGCATAACATCTATATCGGTACCTGTATTGGCAGAGGCCTGGAAAAATAAAAATATTACGCATATAAAAAGTATATATAGAAAAAGCGTAAGCAATCTCTTAATTATAGGTCTTGTAATGTTTTGCATTATTTGGGTTAACACCCCGAATCTTTCTCGTTATCTGGGAAAAGACTTTACAGGTATTGAAAAACTTGTTCTGCTAATGGGCATCGGAAAACTTATAGATCTCGGCACCGGTGCCAATGCTCAAATTATTGGTACATCCAGCTATTGGAAAGTTGATTTTACCACCAATGTGCTTTATACCATTCTTGCATTGCCTCTTAACTATATCCTTATTTCCCGCTATGGATTAACAGGCGCTGCATATTCGACCCTCATTTCGCTCACTTTTTATAATGCGATGCGCTTTGGTTTTCTTTGGTATAAGTTTAAAATGCAGCCCTATTCGTGGCCAAATTTAATGGTAGTGGCAATTGCATTTGTATGTACAGTAATAGTGTATTACATCCCACAAATTTCGTCACCTGTCATTGATACAATTATCAGAACCATTGTATTTATTTGCTTGTTTACACCCGCCATTTATTTCACTCATATTTCCAACGAAATAAATGATTTAATCTTAAATTATCTCAATAAGGCAAAAAGTATAATAGCAGGTAAGTAATGTAGTTTCGCTATAAAAAAGACAAGAACTTTTCCAGTCCTTTCCGCTTTTCTTCAGTCAATACGTAATTTATATTTTTGGTATAGTAGGTTTTAAGATCGTACAAAGGCGAAAAATTCTCAGCCACTACTGCGTCTATATTTTCCAAACCTGTTTTGTTAGCTTCGTTAAATGGTTTTATAAATTCAACTGGTAATTTTTTGTTAGCTACCCAAGCCGCGAACACAAATGGCAAACCAGTAAATTCAATCCACGTTTCGGCAAGATCATAGATGTACGGCGATATTTTTCTTTGCTCAAAGGCCCTGTCGCCTATTACAACACCAGCCGTTGTACCTTTTATGTCATCTCTGAAGTTCTCTTTTGCTTCCTCAAATACTACAGGAAGTTTCCAGTAATGTTTTATTAAAACTCTTGCCAGCGCTACTGATGTTTTGCTCTGGTAATCTAAAACAACTTTCTCAATTTCGTCAAGTGGAACTTCACTGAATAAACAAACAGATGCCACAGCACTCTCCGCCCCTATACAGTAATCACTGATAATGTAATGTTCTTTAAGTTTTGGTATAATTGCTACTGGCACAAGTCCAACATCAATTTCATCATTCAGCAACATCATGGCTATTTTTGCCGGGTATTCTTCTGTAATTTCCATACCGTTTATCTGTAATCCATGCTTAAAAGCGTACATCAAAGGCTTTGTATTCAGATAACTTACCGCACCTACCTTTATAGTCTTCTGCAATTCATCTAATTTTGAGGTGCAAAGAAAATGAATTTTATGTAATGGGCGATTGTGCTGCTATTAAACGTTGTGTCTTCACTGAATTCATTTCAGTGTCGCTCACCTGGTCAATCTGGGCTTAAACAGCAAAGTTTTAAGCCAAGCACATAATTTTTTGGCGATTATTTTAAAATAAAATGTAGCAATAAAGGAAATACACATACATGGAACTAACTAATCTTACAGCCATATCTCCTATTGACGGACGATACAGAAAGCAAATTGCGTTTCTTGATGAATACTTCAGTGAATACGCACTTATAAAATACCGGGTGTTGGTAGAAATAAAATACTTTTTCTTTTTGGCCGATAACAAGTTTTTTACTGCAGATAATAAATGTCGCCAGGTGCTGCTAAAAGTTGCAGATAAGTTTTCTGCTGAAGATGCCCAACAAATAAAAAAGATCGAGGCGATCACAAATCACGATGTAAAAGCGGTTGAATATTTTTTAAAGGAGCAACTTGAAAATGCGGGTGTAAATGATGTAAAGGAATGGATACATTTTGGTCTTACTTCGCAGGATATTAATAATACTTCTATCCCGCTAAGCTGGAAAGATTGTATGGAAAACGAATACCTGCCGTCTGTAATAAACCTTAAAAAACATTTGCAGGATTTTGCGGTTCAATGGAAAAATATTTCCATGCTTGCTAAAACCCATGGCCAACCTGCATCGCCAACAACTTTAGGCAAAGAGATAATGGTATTTGTAGAAAGGCTTCAAAACCAAGTTGATTTATTTTCTTACGTTCCTTATTCGGCAAAATTTGGGGGCGCTACCGGCAACCTTAACGCGCATGCCGTCGCATTTCCCTCAAAAGATTGGATTATGCTGGCTAATAATTTTGTTGAAGGTATTCTAGGTCTTCAACGTATGCAATTCACTACCCAAATAGAACATTATGATAATCTTGCAGCTCATTTCGACTGTATAAAACGCATCAACAATATTCTAATAGATTTTTGCCGCGATGTCTGGACTTATATCAGTATGGAATATTTTAAACAAAAAACTAAAAAAGGAGAAGTTGGCAGCAGCGCAATGCCTCATAAGGTAAACCCAATAGATTTTGAAAATGCAGAAGGAAATCTTGGAGTTGCAAATGCTTTATTAGAACATCTTTCTGCAAAATTACCAGTAAGCCGATTGCAAAGAGATTTAACGGACAGTACTGTTTTACGAAATCTTGGCGTACCTGTTGCCCATACGCTCATAGCTATAAAATCTATAGAAAAAGGCTTGGAAAAGTTGTTATTAAACGAGACTAAGATAAATGAGGATCTTGAAAACAATTGGGCAGTTGTGGCTGAGGCGATACAAACTATTTTACGCCGGGAGAATTACCCTCAGCCCTATGAAGCATTAAAAGAATTAACAAGAGGTAAAACTTCAATAACAAAAGAAGATATACAACGGTTTATTGAAACACTGAATATAAGTGCAACAATAAAAGATGAATTAAAAAATATAACTCCCCAAAATTACGTAGGAGTTACTGCTGAATATTAATTTCATCATTTGACTTTAACGTTTACCTGTCGTTACTTTTTCAGTATCAGCCAGGTTGGGAGAATTACACCTTCGTCTCCCAACCTGGCTGATACTCGGGACTCCAGTATTTCATTGCTTCATTATCATTTAAAATATGCCCGTTTTGGGGATCGATATGTAAAGTATGTCCCGAACGCAAAGTAATATTACCTAGTTGCACAAGTAACGTACTTTGGTGGCCACTTACTATATCTGAGTTCACTTTGGTGCCCTTTCTAATGCCATCAAAAAAGTTTTATACTTCCATAAACTTTACAGGTCAAAAAAATCTCTTTGTTGTAAATTATAGATTAACTATGGATACTTATCTTTTACAATTTGAACAACAGTTGGTAGACCACATAGTCTTTCACTAAATAAACCTATATTTTGTAAAACATAAAGATTATAATCTTTATTTCTCGCTTTAGTATCTGGGTTTACTTGCGTATATAAGTCCGTAATCCATCAGAGTAGGAATATTTTCGGATGAACAAACAAGGCCTGCCCGGGAAAGCCATGTTCGATACTCGTGTCTGCTGTATGCCCTGCCCTTTGTTCCTAAAAAAAGTATGGCAGAATAATCTGTTACAGCAAGCGGACCATCAAGCGTATCATTAAGAAAAGCATCATGAATCCATAACTCGCCGGCAGGGTTAAGGGCTGCTGCAAATTTTTTAGCGAGAAATTCACACGTCTTTGTTGGCCAATCGTGAAAAACACTCGCAGCCAGCAAAAGGTCTGCACGCGGGAGATCATCAGTAAGCATATCCCCAGGCATGAACTTCACCCGATCTTTTATCGTCTTAACTTCATTACCTCCATTATTACAAAAATCCTCCAGTAGCTCTGCAGCCACTTTCAATACCTCGGGACGGTCAAAGATGGTGGCATATGACAATGGATTTGCGGCGAGCCACTCATAAGTATAAAATCCTGTTCCGCCTGCAATGTCGAGAAAATGCCCTTCCCGTTTAGTTATTTTAGCCGCCACTACTGGGGAAAGATAACGAGCACGTCCCGCCAGTGCCAACGTAAAAAAACGTGCTGCATCAGGATCATCCATTGGTGAAGGGGCCTCTTCATCTTTTACATACGAAAAACCTTCAGAAGCATTTTCAGGACCATCGTTTCGTAACCACTCGCTTATTTGCAATACACCCGTATCATGTTTTTCTAAGCCCGTGTAGCCAGTCAGGTTTGAGGGGTGAGTCGCAGTTAAATACTTTCCCAGTTCAGTAAGTTGCAATTGTCCTTCTGCATTATATTCTATCATATCCATAGCACAAAGAGCAGGAAACAAAACCATTGCAGGCCTATCTTTTAATTGCAGCCTTTGCCTCAATTCATCTATTGAGGTAGGGCCTTTACTTAATTCTTCGAAAACACCAAGATGGTGAACAGCAGCGACTAAAAGATGAGAGCTGGCTTTAGCTCTTAAATGACGGGTAATAGGAGCAAGATCAAGTAAAGGAATTGACATTTGTTTTTTCTATTGCAGATAGTTAAAGTAAAAAACAGGAAATTATAAAATTTTTACTACTTGAAAAATTACTTTTCTTTAAATACCTGCCTATCCGTTGATATCCTCTTGCATTTGCCATAACATTTACCTTGCAGATATACCTTTACCGTTAATTACAAAGCATCTTCAACTAAATTTTAGCCATATTTGTACAATTACCAATATAAAAATTCAAAACTTCAATAAAAATCATTTAATTACACAAAATTATTTTCTATTTCATTTTTTAAAAAGACATTCCTCTATGAATGAGAGCTTACCAGAAAATTCTTCGAGAAGAAATTTTATCCGTGACACCTCTTTGGCGGCTACCGGATTTTTTATTGTACCTCGCCATGTATTAGGACGGGGATTTGTTGCTCCAAGCGACAAATTAAATATTGGCTCTATAGGGGCCGGAGGCAAAGGTGAAAGCGATATAGCGAATTTTTACAAATCAGGAAATGCAAATATTATTGCATTGTGCGATGTTGATGATCGTTCATCAAAAAAAACCAGGGAAGCTTTTCCTAAAGCAAAATATTACAAAGATTTCAGGGAAATGCTTCAGAAAGAAGGCAAGAATATTGATGCTGTTTCTGTTTCTATTCCAGACCATGCCCATGCTGTTCCTGCATTGATGGCTATGCAAATGGGTAAACATGTATACGTACAAAAACCATTAACGCATGACATTTTTGAAGCAAGAGTATTAACTGAAGCTGCCCGTAAATACAAAGTAGTAACCCAAATGGGTAACCAGGGATCTTCAGGAGATGGAGTGCGCTTAATGCAGGATTGGTATAATGCAGGATTAATAGGAGATGCTCATACAGTCAGATGCTGGACCAACCGCCCGGTATGGCCACAAGGCAATGGATATCCAAAAACAAAAGACCCAATACCGGCGGAACTAGATTGGAACTTATGGCTTGGACCAACTCAATTTCATGAGTATCACACGGCCTTTGTTCCTTTTAACTGGCGAGGTTACTGGGATTTCGGAACCGGGGCTTTAGGCGATATGGGTTGTCATATCATTGACCCTGCGTTTAAAGTGGTCGGTCTTGGTTATCCATCAGAAGTAGAATGTAGTGTTGCAGATATTTACGAGCAGATGTGGACTCCCGCTTACCATCCTGAAAGTTGCCCGCCTGCTTCATCTATCAAAATGAAGTTTCCAGGAAAAAATGGAAAGCCTGATGTAAAACTTACATGGATGGATGGAAACATAAGACCAGAGCGTCCGGAAGAACTGGGAGCGGATGAAGAAATGGGAAATGCCGACGGCGGTGCCATAATAGAAGGAACGAAAGGAAAAATGATGTGTGGATGTTATGGAGAAAATCCGACATTGTTACCTACATCAAAAACCAAAGAAGTGGGAAATGTTCCTAAAACAGTTGAAAGGGTGCCTGGCGGACAGGAAGGTCACTATGCACAATGGGTAAACGCATGTATTGCAGGATATGGCAAAGGAAAAACAAGCTCTCATTTCGACTACGCGGGTCCGCTTACAGAAACAGTGCTTTTTGCAAACCTTGCCCTACGTAGCTGGAATTTGAAAGATGCTGCAGGAAAGTTGTTTCCAGGAAGAAAGAAATTGTTATGGGATGCTGCAAATATGAAAATTACCAATTTTGATGAAGCCAACCAGTTTGTAAGACGACAATACAGAGATGGATATTCATTAAAAGCCTAAGTTGAAAGAGACATTAAAACTAATAAGGTTTTTGAACTGCTAATAAAAATGCTCCCAAAAACAGGGAGCATTTTTATTCTTATATATATTCAAGAAATAATAGCTAAAAAATTTGCTAAACTATCTTTGAATGAAAGAGATGTAGAAATTTCAAAAAGTTCAAATTTCGCTCCTTCTATTTTAATCCATCTAATTTGAAATTTGTATCACACAAACAATTTCTTAAACTAATTTGCAAGATTTCTCCTCCGCCGATAGCAATTGGTCCAAAACCAATATTAGATACATATAATTTGTCATCGGGGCCAATGGTTAAACCAGTAGGCAGGGAAAGTGATGAAGTAATTATTTCTTTTGCACCGGAAGGATTTAAACGTACGATACTACCTGCTCCGGGAGTTGGAAATTGATTGCCTGTAGTATTTTGAAGTACATATAACCTGTCTTGTTTGTCAAAAGCGATTCCAAGTATTGTGGTAAAGCCGGTCGCCCAAACACTTATATTTCCCGATGGTGTAATCTTATAAATACTTGAACTGCCATCTTTAATTGGAAATGGATGGAGATTGCCTACATAAAAATTGCCTTTGTGATATGTGACAACAGTAGGAACAATATGTCCCTGGCTGGCAGATATATCTATAATGCGGCTAATATTTCCATCCGGTGTAATTTTATCTAACTCACCATGATTTGCTTCTATAGCATAAAAATTTCCTTCCACATTAATCATGCTATACCAATCTCCGTCTGGTTCGAAATCATCAGCCTCCGGATGTTTTACGGGATGATCCTGTATAAACTTACTAAGATTTGCTATCGAGGTCAATTTTCCATTGGCATTCACCCTAACAATCCCATTTGGTATTTTTGGTACTCCATGAGAACATCCGGCTCCTGTTATAAGTGCATAAAGGGAATTGTCTATAAAAGCTACATCTCCAACCCCACTGATGTCACCGAGGTTATTGATACTTGACGGGAATTGATCAGATAGCGTTTTGCGCTCTCCATTTGAATTGATCCAGGAAATACGACCTCCTGTTGTACTTCCCTTATAAGGGCCAACAGGAGCGGGAACTTGCATGCATTGTTTGCCAGAGGAAGATGTACCTCCAATGCCTCCCTCTGCTACATAAAGATTTCCATCAGGCCCAAATTTCAAACCCCTTGGATTGTTTAGTCCTGTCGCGAACAATTTCACGGTTGCTAAAGGAGCATTACTGTCGCATTCAAGTTGTTTGTGACATGATGTTAATAGCAGAGCTGTGGCAGTTATTACTGCAAAATGCCACGTAATTTTTGTCTTCATAATAACCTCCTATTTTAATTGAATGAATAGATTAGTTAAATGATACCCTTTCAGTAACCCATAAATATTCTATGTAAATAAAGAGAAGAGAAATCAGGCGGTGTAGTATAGGCTTTTTCAACAACAGAATTTTGAAAGCAAATAACTACAGAAACTTTTTGTGACCTTTAGTTAATGCAGCTGTCAGAATTCTTGTTTTTCAGAAGATATAGTGTCAGAAGGTTAGCACTAATTTAAATACTTATTGTAGGCATTTCACATCTTTCTTCCCTATCGTACAATCAATTAAAATGAATTGGTTGTATACTTCTTCGCAGTAAAACAGCTTTACATTATACGCCTTTATTAAACTTATAAACCAGAGAATAGCAAAAAGAAATTAGACAAGAAAATTACAATCGATTTTTAAAAAATGCAATAGAGCTATAATAATTGTGAATAAAAAAATCCTGATTCAAATCCGTCCTGAGGACCGGAAAAAGAAAAGTCCTTCAAATTATGAAGGACCTAAAAACGTTTTTCGAAGTTGCGGAGACGGCGAGAATTGCATTTACCGTCTTACTGGCTTGACGCAAAGCTTCTTACACTTTAATAATTTTTACAGGTCACTAATAAGTCCCCTGCAAAATCAATCATTTACACGCTAACTTTAAACGAACTGTTTGCAAAATCGAAATTAGTAAATTTTAGACTAGAAACAGCTTCAATAAAATAGCAAAAGATGATGCAGTTTTATTTTAGAGTGTTGATAACCTTTGCCAAAAGTTTACTTGGGACTAGTATATTATGGGACATCAGGAGTGACGGCTGCACCAGCTACTAGTACCAATTTTCCTGTGGCAAGGAACTTCACACTTTAATGGTGAACTAAGACTGTAAAAGAACTTTTTTGAAAAATTAGACGCCGAGATTTCATTTGTCCGAAGTATCATAACAAATTGTCTTTACTTATCTCCAATTGAAGCAATTTCCCATCTTGTCTACACATTTTACTGTGATGCCTACTCCTACTGCAAAAAAGCTTTCATTACTGAATACATTCGTATGCATTTGATTTAAGTCACATTTAAAAAACATTCAGTTCATGAAAAGAAAGTGGAGGCTATCTCTCGAAGAAAAGATAACAATAGCTTGTTTAATTGTTGCTGCTGCCGGAGTTGTGCTTCAGATTATTTCAGGACATCCTTACCCTGAAATTCCACCGGTATTTTTCATTCTGCTGATTCCGGCAGGCTTGATTTCTTTTGCCCCGTGGCGATCGACCTATCAGCGCCGTTGCGGCAGGTATTTTTTTATCAGCCGGACTTTTTCTTAGCGGTGCGTCTCGTCGGCTGACTGACTTAAAAAATCCTGGAGACTCAACTGTTAGAAAGACTTTCCTTTAAGTGATTTTTATAAAGAGAATATTGCTCGTTTATTGAATCCCCCTGGACGTCTGAAGTAAGGATTACAGACATGTAATCCTTACTTATTTTTACTCAGCTTTAAGGAATACAATACAAGCTTCTCAAATTAAAGCAGCGATTAAAGTAAATACTGAATTGGTGAATTTGTATTGGGATAGTAATCCAGCAAAATGAAGCAAATTGGGGGCATTGAAAACGGCTTCGCCGTGGTTGTATGAATAGCTTTTTCCTTTCTAAGGGTCTCCATCATCACTTTATCTTCGCTTAATGCAGCGTTTCCTGCCTTTATAAAGGCTAGCATGATCGTTGTTTAGTTGTAGCAGAAGCTGAAAATATAGGACGCCTAATTTTAGCTTTACCTTTTCAATTTCATCAGTTTTCTAAAATATTATCTACCAATTTTGAAAGGCTCCGCGGGCAAACCATATTGATTATATAAATTACAAACAGGATTATCTGCCCAGGCATACCTTACGGCTTCAGGGTTTGCAACTTCAGGACTAGACACTATTACTACATTGCCTTTTATAGTTCCCTTTGCCCCATGAAATACATGATCTTCTCCGGCAATTGAAAAGCCTCTTACTAAAGTATCTCCTTGGGTCGTTAATCCGCCTGCTGCATTTGTAAATTGAATTTCTATCGTTTTACCTGTAATGCCATGTGAGCGGTATTTTGGTCCGGCGTATACAACTTTCTCCCCGTATATTTTGGCTCTTGCAATCAAAGCCAACCTCTCACCAACCTCCTGTTTCTTTTTTGGGTGTATATCCTTTGCTTCACCCAGGTCTATCGCTACAGCCATTGCAGTGTTTGTCAATTTCAGGGCCCAGGTTTGTGCCTCTCGTAGTTCCGCCCACGATGATTCCTTTGGCAAACTGTCAATTGCATTGTAATTAGCCAATTGAACAAAATAAAAAGGAAAGTTTTCCTGGTTCCAATGTTTTCTCCAATCAGTAATAAGCATCGGAAACAAAGTTTTGTATTGTAAAGCCCGTCCGACGTTATATTCACCCTGGTACCAAATTACACCACGAATACCATAAGGTATGATGGGATTTATCATGGCATTATATAAAACAGTGGGTCTGTTGGGTTCATCGGGAGCATCAGGGGGCAACAGTGAAGAGTTAGTATAACCGATTTTATAGTACCATTCGCCTGCCAGCGAGATGCTGGCTCCTGACTCTGAGGTAATAGAAAACCTCTCCCTTTCACCATATACGCTTGCATACTTCCTATACACAATCAGGCGAATAGTTAGAAAATTTTCTCCTTTTTTAACAAGTTTCGACGGGACATAATACAGACGTTGGCCAGCTAGTTTTGATCTTCCGACTTCTTGCCCATTAAAATATGTGATATCCTCATCGCCCATTGATCCTATGTTAATTTTCAACCCTTTGTTTTCTTTTTCTCCAACAATTATCTTTTTCCTAAACCAAACCACCCCATAGAATTCGGGAAGTCCCGCCTCGTCGAAGTAGGCTGGAAGAGTCATAGTGTGCCACGAAGAAACATCAATATTATTATCTGCCCAAACAGGTCGGTGCTGTTGATATCCCGAATCACGTGAGTCTACCTCAGGTAACCACTGGTGCAATTTCGAGTTGTATTGCTGCATCAAATCCCTCTGCGGATGCATTTCTATTTCGTGTACCCCGGCTGCAAATTCCGGTATCGCTTTTAAGGAACTTCCGCTAACCCAGGCCTCTGCAACTGTTCCTCCATAGGTAGCTTGAATCAAACCAATTGGAACGTGATGACGGGTATAGATGTTTTTTGCAAAAAAATATGCTGCTGCAGAAAACCGCGAAACAGTTGCAGGAGAACATTTCTGCCATTTTTCTTTGTCGTAAAGTTCCGGTTCTTCTTCCGGAGTATTTGAAGCGCTTTTTTTAAGGTGCATCAGCCTAATAGCTGGGAAATTGGCAGTAGCAATTTCCTTTTGATAGTTATTAATTTTACCCCAATCGCCGATTGGCATTTCCATGTTTGACTGACCTGAACACACCCATACTTCACCTACCATAACATTGTCTAAAGCAATTGAGTCGCTTCCATTTATAAACAGCATTGTGTAGGGTCCTCCGATTTTTTGCACAGGAAGTTTAACCAGCCATTTCCCGGTAGTATCTGCTTTTGTAACGATAGTTTTGCAATTTAGCCGAATAGTAACTTTTGACATTGCAGGAGCAACTCCCCATACAGGTACTTTAATACCTTGCTGTAATACCATGTTCTCACTAAACATAGAAGATAGCCGAAAGGCCGTTTGCCTTTCCGCATGTAAATAATGTGGCAAGCAAAAACAAAGAAAAAAGAATAATTTTTTAAAAACCATAGAGACGACTTTCAAAGTTTAAACTTATTGAAAATATTGGATTGCATAAACACTTAAAGGCAAAACAAAAACAGAAGAAGAAAATAAACGGCTTCCTTTCTGGCAGATGGGTTTTGAACATTGAATTGGCCAATTTAAAACTAAATCTTTTTTGAAGCTAGCTTCTGGAGTAGCACTTAAAATGATGAAAGCAACAATACAGGTCAAACAGTTAAGCTCGATATATCATTACTGATACGAAATATGTCCTCTAAAACGAGCTTGTAGAAACAATGTAGCATCAAGGCAATTATTAAAATTGTAGTGATTATGAGTGGGAGATGATTTTGATTTATTTGTCAGAATTTAGCTTCCTGCATCAACGTTTTAAAACATGTTAGCCATTGAAGTACTGAAGATATCTCTGTTGCCATCTGGTAGAGCACCACAGTCATCAGCATTACCTAATAAAGTACAGGCAAAAGAACACGCTTTATTCTACTCACGTTAACAATTATTCATTCAATGAATATAAATTAATCATTTTATTCAAAGCTAGGCACGGCGCCATTATAGCACCTTACCTGACCTTTCCGGCTGCATTCTTAAGAATTACGTTAGAAAGTATACCAGTATTCACTTCAGTTGGTGAATGTGAGCAGAAGCCGATACCAACATAAAATGGCTCCTTAATATGTAGTTGAATTGGCTCGCCTAATTGGTGCATTGGTTCTCCGGCCATGCTTACGAAAATCGCATAGGCATCACCACGTTTTTCTATACCGATGCGACGAGCGGCCTTCTCATTAATACGCATTTCCTTCAGGCTTTGGTTCTTCTCGGGTCGCCAGGCAAGATGCATGAGGCCAGCTCCATGAAGGGCTACCATGGCTTCTTTGGAATCATCATCAAGGCTCTGGCGAATGATAACTACCGCCTTCCGGTCGGCATAGCCTGTGGTATCAGGAAAGGTAACGTCAGCAGCGAGTGATACATCGCCAGACATTTTCTTCCAGAGATAACGAAATTCATCACGGGTATACCAGATATTATAACCGGCAGAGTTAATAGTGTATTGTTTGGTAGCAGGGTTGTAACTTGATGAACCAGGTACCAGTGCAGCCCCCACATCGCTCTGGCCTTCAAATATGCCTATAGGCATATTATCTGTCCGGGCAGGTCGGTGAAAGTCTAACGGGGGCGGTACTTGCTTATGTGTAGCAGAACCAGGCAGAGCCCAATCAGGAACTACAACTTTTGATGATGCTGTTTGTGCAGATGTATCATATGATTTTATACACAATAACAAGGCAGTAAGAAAAAGAGTGAAGACATTAGTTATGGAACCTGCGTGTCTATAAAAATGATTATTCTGTTTGTTTTTTGGCTTTAAAAGTATTTTCATCTTACGCTATATTTATTTATGAAACAAAAAATATGATTAGAAGAGGCAATTTTCACTTTGATAAATTTTGGCGAAAATTATTATTTAAGTAAAAATGTGAACAAAATTGGTTTGTTGCGTCCTTACAATATGGCTGATTTTTGAGTATTATTTTTTACCGGTGGCTGCCCATAAAATACCGGCATAAAGATGATTCAAAAATGCATCGTTACTGAAAATAGAGGGTATATGACCAAGTGCGGTATAAAAAGACCGACCTCCATCGTAATTATGATACCACGACACAGGATGAACTTTACCCATGCCCTCCCCTTTTTTTGCACCCCAATCCACTTTTGCATTATAAGTTGTTTCATCTACTGCGAGGATATTTTTTAGGTCGTTGGTTTTTGCATCGCTGAATTCATACCATTCATCTGTCCATAATCTTCCATGTTCGAAACCCTGTAAACCTGGGAAAGTGGAATCAAGAACCTGGAGCTTAGCCGTTTGAACGGCAGGATGTATCTTGAACATTCGCCCGACGAGTTTGGTGTACCACTCCCAATCATATTCTGTATCTGATGCGCTATGAATGCCTACAAAGCCTTTTCCCGATTGGATAAACTTCTCCATCGCTTTTTGCTGCTCAGGTTTAAAAATATCGCCAGTTGTATTTAAAAATATTATTACCTGGAATTGTTCTAAAAATTTATCATTAAAACTATTGGGGTCTTCAAACAAAACGGCATCAAAAAAATTGCGGGCAGCTAATTCCTTAATAGCTATAACACCTGAATGCAGTGATTCGTGATGCCAGCCGTTTGTAGTTGTCACTATCAATGCCTTGAATTGCTTTTGCGCTGTACCTGATAAATACATACAGGCCTGAGCCACAAGAAGTAGAATAAAAAATTTAAAACCTTTCATTAATGATTATTATAATTTATTAGGAATGAGTATGAATTATATCGCTTCGATTAAAAGATTCCAAGAAACTTTTTTGCGTTGTAAATGTTTTTAAGGTCTTTTTCAAATAAAGTATATGGATTATTATAAAACTTTATAAAATCCGGTACACTTACCTGGCCGGGAAAAGGAGCATAAAAATGTGTGGGGCTTTTTATATCATTTCGCCAAACCAGTCCATTATTTTACTCTTTTCATTAGAATTAATTGCTTCACTGGAGTTATTATTTAATTATATCGGTATTACTTATAAAAGCAATCCTTTTACTGTCAGGCGACCAGGAAGGCGTATTAATAGTACCCTGGCCACCATATACGTAAGCTATTACTTTGGGCTCTCCGCCAGTTATTGGCATTAGTCTTAAATATACGTGTTTATAGAATGGGTGATCATCCGGCCTTACTTCGGTTGGAAGAAAAGATATAAAAACAATCCACTTTCCATCTGGCGATACATGCGGGAACCAGTTGTCTAAACTGTCTTTGGTTACTTGTTCCTGCTCGCTTCCATCTGCTTTCATTCGCCAGACTTGCATTAAGCCTGAACGTACAGAGTTGAAATAAATATATTTTCCGTCAGGTGTGTATTCCGGTCCATCATCAAGCCCTGGCGAAGTAGTTAATCGAACTTCTTTTCCTCCTTTTGAAGGAACCCTGTAAATATCAAACTCTTTATTACGCTGACCTGTAAACACGAGATTCTGTCCGTCCGGTGACCATCCATGGGTGTACGAAGGACCTATAGGAGTAATTTGTTTGGGTACACCTCCGGTGATAGGTACGGTATAAACAATAGAACCCCCTAAGCTTTGAACACCGCTGCTCAAACCCAGCATTTTACCATCAAAAGAAATAACATGGTCATTGTTATTGTTTTTTACATCACCTGTGTTTAATACTTGAGGTGTACGGTTGGCCAGGTCGAATGTGTAAATCGAGCCCTCGCTGTTATAAATTAAGTTTTTACCATCGGGCGTCCAGTTGGGAGCCTGGATAGAATTTGGCACTGAATAAATAATCTCCCTGTTACCAGAAGCAACGTCCAACAGTTCCAGATTACTGCCTAAGTACTGCTTATAAGGCACTAAAGTCGCAGGCGCAGGAACGGAAATACGTACATTGCTAAACACGCCTGTTTCCAGTACATCAGCATTATGTGAGCCCACAAACAAACCTGCATACACTTCATCACCCAGCTCAAGGCCGGATATGGAATCGACTGTAAACAGTTGCCCATAAGCAGCAGTTCGCATAATATAGGTATTACCTTTTCTTTCAAGCTGAAGAATATTTGCTTTTGTTATTTTCATTTTATGCTCTTCTGTCTGGGCACCTGCTGCTCTTCTAAACTGGAGGGAGGTAAGGCCATCACCATGTTCAACCGCATTTACATGTGGCGAATTTCCATCAAGGCTTTTACGAATCATCCAGCCGACCTTACGATGATAATCCACCCAATTGCCAAGGAATTCAGCTCTTGTATAGAGGATAAAGTCACCTTTCAGCTTTTTCCATACAAACTGAAACTCGTCGTGGTCTGCCCACACATTAGCGCCTGCTCCAGAAATAACGTACTGCTGTGTTTGTGGGATGTAAGTGGCCGAACCTGGCTTCACATTACTTCCTACGTCTCCGTGACCGTCAAAAATTCCGACTTTTTGTGACATGACCGAGGCAGAAAAAATAAACAGGCAAGAAAGGGTTAAGAAAGCTCGAAAATTGTTTTTTATCATTTTATAATTGTATGAATTGGATAAATAAAACCTCCAGCAGGTAAAGAAAGGTTGTGAAAAAACAGACCAGGAAGAAGTAAGTTTCAATAGCATAATTTAATTAGACTGAGTTAAAATAATAGTTATAACGTCAAGGGCGGACTGGCAAAATGCAGTCCCGGTAAAACTATACCTGAAAGTTTTATTCTTTTAAAATAGTTACTACATCAATACTACATCAGCAGGAAAAAAAAGAAAAAATGAATTAAAAGTCACATCCCTAACTACATCAATTGCCGACTTGATATATAATTGAAAGATGTACTTTCGTATTCAAATTATTCTAATAATGAAGTTGTGCTTGCTATTGTTGTTTTTATCAGGTTCCGCTATTGACTCCTTTTGTCAAAATACAATCGGAATACCTGATATTATCAATTATTCGACAGGCACTTATAATGCAGGAACCCAGAACTGGGACGTAGTACAAGATGACAATAATTATATTTATTGTGCAAATAACGAAGGGCTTTTAAGATTTGACGGAATTAGCTGGAAACTTTATCAACTTCCTAATAAGAGTATTTTACGTTCTATTGTAATAGGTAAAGACAAAAGAATATACGCAGGAGGACAAAATGAAATAGGCTACTTCTCTCCCGACAGAAATGGAAGGTTGGCTTTTACATCTTTAAAAAATTTACTATTACCCAATGATTATTCATTTTCTGATGTTTGGGACGTGGTTTCAGTCGGTAATGACATTTTTTTTAAAACAAAGGACAGAATTTTTCAATATAATCATAAGACCATAAAAATTTACAAGACTGATTCCGAATGGAGATTTTTAGGCTTACATAATAATAAATTAATCGCAGAAAATTTAAAAGCAGGCTTCTTACAGTTTAAGAATGGTAAATGGGTTTCATTTTTAAGAGAGAGCCAGCTTCCTCCAGATTATTTAGTAACTTCCATAATTCCCTTTGGAAGAGACAGTTCATTAATTACGACTCTAAAATCCGGACTTTATATATTATGTAGCGATAAGGTTTCTAAATTTAAATTTGCGGCTACAAATTCTTTTGGCAATGATCTTATTTTAAGTGCCATTCCGCTTACTGACGATTGGTTTGCTATAGGTACTAATTTAAAAGGTTGCTATATTGTCAATAAGAAAGGAGAAATTATTCAAAACCTTTCCCGGAAAGAAGGTGTGCAAAACAACACAGTTGTAAGTATGTTTCTTGACAAAAGAAACAATTTGTGGTTAGGGCTTGATAACGGTATAGATTTCATAGGGTATGGCAATACTATTAAGCACATTTATCCTGAAAAACTAAATGAAGGAGTAGGTTATACCTCCCTTATATACAAAAAACAACTTTACATAGGTACGTCCAACGGTCTTTATCAGGTACCTGTTTCAGAAATCAATGATCAAAGCTTTATAAATAAGTCTTTTGCTTTAGTGCCTAACACAGTAGGTTCTGTATGGAACTTGTCGGTAGTGAATGACAACTTATTGATGGGCCATCATGACGGCTCTTTTTTAATAAAAAATGGCACTGCTTTTCCGATTAATAGCCAAACAGGTTACTGGAATTTTTCACCTTTAAGTAAGGACTCCTCTTCTTTAATAATTGCTGGAAACTATAACGGTGCAGGCCTGCTGACATTTCAAAACAATACTTTTACTTCGTCTGGCAATTTACCGGGTATTAATGCCTCTCTCCGTTCTATAGCAATCGATAATAATAATACAGTTTGGGCAGGAACTTCATTCAAGGGTGTTTATAAAATACAAATGGCGGGAGGGAAAATATCCAATTACAAGCTATATACGGATAAGAACGGCCTGCCATCCTTATCAAGAAACAGGGTATTTAAAGTAAAAAACAAAATTGTTGTTGCGACTCAGCGAGGTGTATATGAGTATAATGAAACTAAAGATGTATTTGAAAAGTCCACCTATTTCAGAAACTACTTCGATGAAAAAGATATCCGATACCTAAAAGAAGATGCGAATGGCAATATATGGTTTATAGAAGGAAAAAATTTAGGCCTTCTTTCATTTTTAGATCCAAAACCTCAAACCATTTATTTTCCTGAATTGAATGGGAAATTAGTAAGTGGATTTGAATATATTTATCCCTATGATCGTTACAATATATTTGTTGGTTCTGAAAAAGGTTTTTTTCATATAAACCTGTTTAATTATCTACAAAACAATAAGGCAATTCCAATTAAAATAACCTTAGTCAAATCAATCGGGTTAAGAGATAGTTTGTTGTTTGAAGGTTATTATGCAAATAAAGATGGTGTTTTAAAACAGTTGAATGAAGTAACTCCGAAAATGGAAAGTAGCTGGAATTCTTTTCATTTTGAATACTCATCTCCCTCTTACGGGCATCAATCAAACGTTGAGTACAGCTACCTTTTAAAAGGATATGACAAAAAATGGTCGGCGTGGTTAAAAAAATCAGAAAAAGATTATACTAATCTGCCTCCAGGCACTTTTACTTTTCAGGTGAAAGCAAGGAATAATTTAGGAAACGAGTCAACAATAAACAGTTATAGCTTTACAATACTTCCTCCATGGTACAAGACAAACGTAGCATATACAATTTACAGTTTGCTGTTCTGTGCTTTATTATATCTCCTATTTCTGTGGCAGAAAAAGATCTTGTTGCGTCAGCAGCAAAAACACGAAGCAGAACAGAAACGCTTGCAATATTTACATCAATTAGAACTTGAAAACTCTGAAAAGGAAATAGTAAAATTAAAAAATGAAAAGCTGAAGGTTGAAATTGAAGGTAAAAATTCAGAACTTGCTTCTGTTGCCATGCGATTAGTACATAAAGGAGACATTTTATCAAAAATAAAGGAGGAACTGGTTCGGATAAGAAAGGCGTCAAATGCAGAAAATGTTTCAGATGACTTTAAAAAGCTTATACGGGCATTGAAAGAAGAAGATAAAATGGACGAAGAATGGGATCAATTTGCAGGCCATTTTGATAATGTTCATAGAGACTTTTTAAAGTTTATCAAAGATGCTTATCCAAATCTAACGCCTAATGAGCTAAAGTTATGTACTTATTTATTTATGAACCTCTCAACAAAAGAAATAGCCCAACTCATGAATATTTCAGTACGAGGAGTAGAAATTAGCCGTTACCGGTTACGAAAAAAACTTCAGATTTCCACCGAAACTAATCTCTATGAATTTCTTTTAGATTTTTCCACTTCCAAATTAAAATAAGGGGTTTAAAAAGATTTAAAATATCTTAACACAACATCTATTCTTTATATACTCGATACTTTTAGTAATGCTTTCAACAGGCTCTCCCGGAGTTTTATCTTGTTATACAAAAAAGTATTTCATCCTTGCTTTCTTTGCCTGTGCAAATATTCTCTTAAAGTGAATTGTACCGTTTCGTACCTCTGTAAACTTCGCTTTACTTATGCAACAAGATCTATTCAATTTTTACCAAATCTTGGTCGGTCTCATTTCACAGGTATATGAAGAAGACAGATTAGCCTCCTAGCTATGCACCTAAAAGCATGGTTATGATAACAAAAAGGAATGCCTATTCTTTACAACTCTCGCGGTTTATTTAGTTGCTCCTCTACATATCTCTGATGGTCTGTTCCTCCACGCTTCACCTGCACAAAAAGAATAGGTTATAAATAAAACAACGGGCTTAATAAAACCTTCCTATGAGATGATTATCTACAATCATTGTTTTCATTTCTGCAGGGTCAATGGTTCCCTGTTTAGCATAAACAATTTTACCTCCCGGCTCTACTAAAACCGTATATGGAAGTGCACCTTGCCACTTAGGATCTATAGCTTCTATTAATTTATATTTATCATCTACACTAAACAAGTAATTGGGACTTGCCGCATGTTGTTTTTGCAGAAATTTCAAAACCTTATCTTTTTTCTCCGGATTGTCTGCACTTATGCTGATAAATTCAAAATCCCTCGCCCTGTACATTCGGTTTATGGTTACGAAAGAAGGAAATTCTGTTACACAAGGTCCGCACCATGTCGCCCAAACGTTTATTAATCGAAGTTTATCAGAGGTATTTTTCAATAAATCTTTTAATCCTGCTTCATCAATTGTATCAAGACTGACTGGTTGTTTTGCCCATTCAGCATCGGCTTTAGCTACCATGTCTTCTTTTTCAGCCCATTTGATAGAGCATCCGAAAACTTTAGTCGTTTTTACGAGCACTTCTTTATTCGCTAACAGAGCTTCAATTGCATTTTTTGCATCAAGATTCTTTGGAGTTCCGGGAGGCTTTTCTACATCGTCTATTCGACCTTGGTAACGAAGTTTTCTTTCTTTGTCAAAAATAAAAATGTGAGGAGTTGCCACCGGGCCATACTCTTTAGACATAGCTTCCGTTTCACCATCAAATAAATAAGGAAAATTAAAATTTTTTCTTTTAGCACGAAGTTTCATTTCCTCAAATGAATCTCCTAAATCAGCATAACCAAGTTCACTCAACTGAACAGATTTTGGATCATTTGGCATAACAGCAATTAACGCCATTCCTTTTTTACTATAATCTTTCGACAATTGTATAATTCTGTCTTCGTAAGCCTGCGCAGTGGGGCAATGATTGCATGTAAAAGCAATTGCTAAAATATTCGAATTTTTAAATGAAGACAAAGAGTACATTTTTCCGTCAATACCTTTTAATTTAAAATCAGGAGCTTGCGCCCCTATTTCTAAAGTTTTATGTTCACCGGCAGCATAAGAAAAAGTGCTTTTAATTGCAAGTATCGAGGTTACAAAAATGAAAAGAAAATATTTATTCATGTGTAAAATATTTCGTCAAACAAGTTAATGAATGTTATAAAAGTAAGGCTCATCAAACCTTACTTTTAACATCATTTGGCGCAATTAATTGTATCCCGGATTTTGTTTCAGATTTACCTTACCTCCCGAATTTTCTATATCTATCTGCTTCTGTGGTATTGCATAATATTCATTCACACCTTTATGAAAAGTTGCATTTGGGTTTGTAGCATAGAAAGACTTCCTCGTTTTTTCTACAGCCTGGTAAGTGTTTAAAACATTTGACATATACCCTGTGCCACTGTCCCAGCGCTGCAAATCAAAGAAACGGTGACCTTCCATAGCAAGCTCCAATCTTCTTTCGAAACGAACTGCTTTTCTGGCGTAATCTTGTCCCTTGGATGAAAACGTACCGGGAGCATATAAGCCAATCTTATAATTGTCAGCCGGCGTCGTTTGAGGAGAATATTTTGAAGTGCTCGCGCTATAGGTTGCATTTTTATACACCCATCCCGTTGGATCTGCGGCCCTGCTTCTTATCTGGTTTACATAATCCTGTGCCTTGTCCGGACTTCCTATTTCTGTTTCACACTCTGCTGCCCATAATATGATATCTGCAAAGCGGATGAAAGTGTAATTATTTGAGTTGATTTGGGTAGCTCCCCAAAAACTTGTCTCGTTAGAAGAGTAAGTACCGAACTGACTTTTGGCATATACATTTTTCCTGGGACTAAAAACCCCATTGGTATTTGGGTCGCGGATCCAATCTTTTGTTACTGGGTCAATACCCCAATCAAGATAAGGAATACCGGGACGGCCCATAGTCAGGTCTATTCTTGGGTCTAAGGTACCAGTATATGGATTGGTATCGTCATTAACAACAGGACCGCTGTTCCAGGTATCAAGGAGAGGCAAACCTGTCGCAGGATCCGTTTTGTATGCATTCGCAAGATTATAAGAAGGATTGTTAAAACCACAGCAACCACCGGGTGCACCTGCTCCGTTAGGAAAGTTCAAAACATCACCATAATTACCGTTTAAAGCAGATCCATCGTTTACGGAAGACTGACAGGCAAAGACAGACTCTGGGCTGTTTTTAGTAGCGGCATTGAAATTATTTTCAAAATTTACCAGAGCATATTTCTGACCGTTGGCGGTAACCCCATTAGCGATGAGCGCCTCTAATAAAGGCTTTGCATCAATATATTTATGTTCGAACATGTATGCTTTGGCGAGAAAAGCCATTGCGCCCCATTTGTTTATCCTTCCTGCCTGTGGTTGAGTTTCGGGCAAACTGTCAGCAGCAGCTTTAAGGTCTGCTTCAATATTTGGCCAGATGTCTACAAAATTACCCGAAGCATCAATATTGGGAGCGTTTAAGTTGTTATTGATATAGGTGATGTTTTCATCCACATAAGGAATATTGTTCCACATTTTCTTTGCATCGAGATGATAAAAACCCCTTAAAAACCTTGCTTCGGCTCTTATATCAATTTTTTCTGCATCTGTAAGATCTGTAGCATTTTTCAAAATGCGTAATACTTCGTTAGAACGCTGGATACCATTATAGAGGGCGGTCCATTTAAGATTCAAAAAATTTGTTGAGGCTGATGAAACGGACCAGCTTTCAATTAAAACTGCTTCAGGCTGATCGCCGGGAACAGAACCTTTGTAAGAGTCGTCCGCAGCCATACTGCCATATACCCAATTTGAACCAGCACTGCCATAATCAAATCCTCCAGAACCGTTCGTTAGTCCCACTTCGCCGTCTAACAAAGAATAAGCTCCTATTAATAAGGTTTGAACACCTGCTTTGTTAGTAATGTTGGTTTCTGACAAAGAGCCTAAAGGTTGTTTGTCTAAAAAGCTTTTCTTACAGCCAAAAGCAATAAATAGGATCAACAGGCAAGCAGGAATATATACTTTATATTGTTTCTTTTTCATAATAAATTTTGATTGAAATAAAGTAACTAATAGTTAAAAACTAAGACTTACACCAAAAGTGTATATTTTTTGGTTATTGGGATAAGAACCTCCATCAATACCAAAGTTTACATTGGAGCCAGGTAGTTCTGGATCGGCTCCTGTGTATTTAGTAATGGTAAATAGATTAGCCACCTGTCCATACAATCTAAATCTATCTATTCCAAGGCTTTTAAGGTGCACTACAGGTATTGTATAACCAAGCGACAGGGTTTTGCATCTTAAAAAAGATCCGTTCTCCATAGCATAAGAATTAAAAGCACCGGTACCATTGCTAAAGTTCCCTGTACGCTCAAGTATGGGCACCTTTGCATTTAGATTTTGGGGGGTCCATGAGTTGTAAACCGCATCTTTACTGATGGCTACATCAAATGATTGGGGGAAATCTGTAGAGAGACGTACTGTATTAAGAACATCATTACCGACAGACGCGTAGAGAAACATAAATAAGTCAAAGTTTTT
This sequence comes from Segetibacter koreensis DSM 18137, assembly GCF_000374045.1. Lineage (GTDB taxonomy): Bacteria > Bacteroidota > Bacteroidia > Chitinophagales > Chitinophagaceae > Segetibacter > Segetibacter koreensis. The sequence continues at coordinate 136,326 of NZ_KB893385.1, forward strand.
GTAACTAGCGCTTATGTTCAACCCGGAAGTGAATTTTGGATTTGGATTACCAAAGTGTGTTCTGTCTGCATCAGTAATCTCGCCATCTCCGTTTATGTCTGCATACTTAAAACGACCCGGCGCAGCAGCATCTTGTTTTGGAGATTTAGCCACATCTTCGGCACTTTTAAAAAGACCAAGAACCTTATAACCGTAAAAAGCGCCCAGCGCATATCCCGGTTGCATCCTGGAACGGCCATAATCAATGTATTGAACCCCGGGAGGAAGGCCTACTACTTTATTATTATATGTTGTAAAAGTTCCTGTTATATCAAATCGAAGATCGCGCTTTATGGCCCCATGGTAGGTTACAGCGATATCAACTCCCTTGTTCTGTATATTTCCTGAGTTAACAAAAGGTGCGGTTGCCGGACCACCGATGGCAGGTAAACTTTGTGGAAACAGCAAACCACTAATAGCTTTTTCATACCATTCTGCAGATATATCTATCTTATTTTTAAGTATAGTCAGATCGAGACCAATGTTAGTGATAACGTCTTCCTCCCATGTAGTGTTTGGATTTCCGTACTGGCTGTTATAAATTCCCTGAGCCGGTGCGTTACTTGTTCCACCCACATCATAATAAGACTGAACAGCGGACTGGCTATACAAAGTATAAGCGTTAGTAGGATTAATGTTACTGATAGAACCTAACTTGCCCCAACCGCCACGGATTTTAAGATCGTTTATCCAGGAGACATCCTTAAAAAAATCTTCCCTGGAAATTCTCCATCCTGCCGTCACAGAGGGAAATATACCGAAGCGGTGGGTTGGATCAAATACTGATGCGCCATCTCTGCGTATAGTACCACTTAACAAATATTTGTCATTATAATTATAATCCACTCTTCCGAACAAAGAATAGATGGAACTTTGGTAAGGAGTTTGGATGCCGTTAAGACCTACGATGTTGGAATTGGTCTGGCTACCTGGGCTGCCAAAATTTAGCGTCCACAAATTAGGATCAACAGTGAGGTTGCTTAAATTGGTTATAAAATAGCTACCTCTTGATGCGCCTGCTGCTTTTCCTCCGTTTTCAATAGCTTCCTGTCCTGCCAAAACCGTTATATTGTGTTTTCCTATGATATTTGAATACCTGAGTGTATTGGTCCACGTCCAACTGCTGCTATAGCCATAGTTTTCAATATAACTGTTGGGATTTGTGCTGTTTTCTGCATTTTCATAGGCTGTAAAGACGAAAAAATTCCTGTAAAAATTATCAACAGTTCCCCCAAAAGAGCTTCTTACGGTAAAATGTTTTAAAAAATCCACTTCTGCAAAAAGATTACCCTGTATCTGCCATTCATTTCCCTGGTAATTTTTGGTACGGTCCATTATGGCAACGGGATTAGGTGCATTACCTAAACTTTGAGAGGCACCACCCGCATAGTTTCCCTTTATATCATGTACTGGTATAATACTGGGCATTCTAAAGGCTGCGTTGATAGAATTGGTGCTATTTACTCCTGGAAGACCTGTATAGCTAGGATTTTGTTTATACAAAACATAAGCATTTTCTCCTATCCGGATATGATCTTTAATAGTAAATGTTGTATTAATCCGTGTAGAGTAACGTTTTAAATACGTGTTGATTAAAGTTCCGGGCTGGTCAAAATAATTGAAGGAAAACAGGTAAGTAGCTTTTTCTCCACCACCACTTACTGAAAGATTATGGCTTTGTATATGTGCGGGTTTAAATATTTCATGAAACCAGTCAGTGCCTGTTTTATTAGCCTTGGTAATCTGGTTAGTATAAAGTGCATAAGTTGATGGATCAGTTCCCGGATCTCCTTCCTTTGCGCCTGTAGGCGTAATATAATCAGGAAGAACAGGGGTAGGCCCGCTACCGTATTGCTTGTGGGAAGGCGTGAGGCCAATATTAGTATATGTTTTCCAAATAGCATCAGCAGTTTCTTGTGGATTAGCTATGTGCCAAACGTTGCCGCTTAATGGTTGTTGTGTACCATAATAAGCATCGTAAGTAACAACAGGTTTTCCCGGTCTGCCTCTTTTGGTAGTAATAATTATTACTCCATTAGAACCTCTCACCCCGTAAATTGCGGCAGCTCCGGCATCTTTCAACACTTGCATAGATTGTATGTCATTTACATTTAAATCATGCAAACTGCCGGGAGTTCCATCTATTATTACAAGAGGATCTGAGCTTCCGACACCAGTAATTCCCCTAATTCTTACATTACTATTACCGCCGGGGGCACCCGTATTGATAACAGTTACTCCGGCAGCTTGTCCTTGCAATAATGACTCAGTAGTACCGGAAGGAACAGATTTTAAATTGGAAACATTAACAACAGCAACGGACCCGGTGATATCTTTTTTCCGCTGTGCAGAATATCCTGTTACCACCACTTCATTTAAACTTGAAGAAACACCTGTAAAAGTTATACTTCCAATACTTGTTCGCCCTGATACAGGAATTTCTATTGTTTGAAACCCAACATATGATATGACCAATATATCATTGTTATGGGGAACATTTACGGAAAAACTACCGTCATTTGCCGTTTTAGTGGCTATTTGAGTGCCTTTTACCTGTACGGTTGCGTCTGCGACAGCTTGTTTGTCATTATTAAAAACCTTCCCGGTAACTATTGATTGTGCAAAGAGATGGGAAGAAATCAGAATGCATAAAAAGACAAAGCCCACTCTAATCATCTTGTAAAATTTCATAAAAAAGCAGTCATTTAGATTTAAAAAAAGAGTTTAAGGAAAAATGAAAGGAATAAAAGGCCTTTCTAACTTGTGATTATATCATCAAAACTAACTGTGATTAATCTCTTCAAAACTAAAGGAGATACCCCCTTTCATACCTGTTTTCTACTACTACAACACTACATCACGTATTGTAAAACAGTAAAAAACAGCCATTTCTGTTAATTTTTTTTACATCCGACGCTTTTGCTATTTAGTTACCTGCTCCTTATCAGTCTGATTAATCAGTTCTAAAGATTGATTTTTATCATTCTGCTCATTTGAAAAAAAGGAGACCTACATAAACCCTCCGTAAGAAACAGCGAGTTACTTATTGCAAAACATGCTAGTCGAAAAGAGTTCTACCTATTTATTTGGTATGGACTCTTTATTTGGTTTGGATTTCAGTTTTGTAATCCTTCGAAAATTATTTCTTCTCAGAATTACTTACAAAAGCGATTCTTTTGCTATCCGGAGCCCATGAATTAACGTTAATAGTTCCCTGTCCGCCATAGAGGTAAGCTATTACTCTGGGTGCCCCCCCGGACACAGGCATTAGTCTTAGCATTACCTTTTTATACGACGGATGAGAATTAGGTTCAATATCAGTAGGAAAGGAGATCATAGTCATCCATTTTCCGTCTGGAGAAATGTGCGGAAACCAGCTATGATATTCATCAAAAGTCAGTTGTTCTTTATCAGTACCATTAGCTTTCATTCGCCATATTTGCATAGTACCAGTAGGGTTAGCATTGTAATACACATATTTTCCGTCAGGAGAATATTCTGGTCCGTCTACATGACCTGTTGTATTTGATGTTAAAGCCGTCTCAGCCCTTGTATTTACATCTACTTTGTAAAGATTGTAAACATCACTCCCGTTTCTTTTGCCTACAATTGCCACATCTTTATTGTTAGGAGACCAACCATGCCAATATGAGGGAGTTTGTTCTGTAACCTGTTTGGGTGTACCGCCTGCAAGTGGCAGTACATATACTGTAGAGCCTCCACCAGGTTTGCCTTCTATTTGATGACTGATAGCAAGCATCTTTCCATTGGAAGAAATGCCATGATCATTATTTATATTGTCTGCGAAACCAGTTTTTACTTTTTCAGGAGTTCCACCGTTAATAGGAATTGTGTACAACGAGCCTTCTTCATTAAATAGTAGTCTTTCTCCGTCAGGCATCCAGTTTGGAGCCTCAAATTTTCCTAAAGACTCCCTTATAACCATCCTTTTTCCATCAAATACATTCATGGTTTCCAATCGGCATCCGACCACTCCCTGCAAAGGCGGCAGTTTTATTTGAGGATTAGGATGATAGGTTTCCGGAACGGGCCGATCAATGCGAACATTCCAAATTCTCGCTTCTTCTACTTTATCTGAGTCATGAGAAGAAATGAATAAGCCTACCAATACCGAGTCTTTCGTATACGGCATTTCCTGCGTCGTAACTTCCTGGAGAGGCTCACCCCAGTTCGCTACTCTCATTGTGATACTTTTGCCTTTACGTTCCATCTGAACGGTTCGAAAAACAGTTTTTTTTGCATAAAAAACTTCGTCTTCAGGATCTCGCATATATGCACCCCTGAGAGGTCTCCATTGTAATACAGTAAGGCCATCGCCATGAATTACCCCATTAACGCTTGCCGCCCCTTCATCGGGAGATTCTCTTAGCATCCACCCGATTTTTCTGTGACCATTGCCTTTAGGACTGACAAATTCAAAGTCTGCAGTGAGAAGAAAATCTCCACTGATCTTCTTGTAGAGATATTGAAATTCATCCCTGTTGAACCAAATATTAGAACCTGAGCCTCTCATGGTATAAGTTTGAGTAGCGGCATCATATCTTGACGAACCAGCATTTTTAGGGTGCCCTATATCCTCTGCTTTTTCAAAAATTCCTATACTATTACTTTGAGCGAAGGATACGTTGTAAAAAGCAAATACAAGAAGAAAACATACAAACTTCATATGGCAATAATTATAATTTAAATTAGAGAGGCAATTGTTTGAGGAAAATCATTGTGTATGGGGTCGCCAAAACTAGTTATCCACCTGTAAATTCGATTAACTGCTACTACAACATTTCTACATCATAGCTCTTTTTAAATACATTCTATGTATTGACCGCGACTCTTACTTGCTACAAATTAGTGTGAGGGGTAACAACATAGGCAGTCAAATTTTTCGTAATTTAATGTTGTTGCTTTAGATAGTAACCGAACCATATATGTGGACCTGGTTACGGGGATTGTTTTCATATTCATGATTTTACCCACATCGATCGTAGATACAACCCTGTTTACTTTTAACTGGTTGGTGAGCGCATGTACCTTTACTTCTACAAAAGTGGCTTGTAAAGCTTTTATAATTAGCACGCGCCTCGATAAAGCTTCCGGCACATGCTTTATTTAAACCGTTTTAAAGTTCTCGTTACTGTACTATTTATTGAAGCGGCTTATCAGACAGGAATTGTTGTAGGAAGATGCTACGGTGAAATTATTTTAAAAATTAACGCATCATAATCAATTTTTATATTTCCATTTTTGATAAAAAAAGTAAAAATTCTTGCAGTTTTTTGTGTTAAAGAACAATATCCTAAAAAAACCGTGTCCCCTATTGTAGGGGACGGAAGGGGTAAATTTCTTATAGCCGTTCATCTTTTTCTGAACTAAATTTTTCTGCTTTTTTTTACTTTTTCCATAAAATTTTTGATGCGGAAATTCTTTGTTTTTCTTTTTTTTCACCCGCCGAGTTCCGAGGCTAAAGGGTGCAAGATTTCCCAATTGTATGACAATTGAACATCTTGCCAGTTGCAAATTCTTAGCAACTTCCTTAGTATTTGTCTTTAAAATTTCCACGCATTTTTGTTGAAAAGATTTTTAATAATTCTTCAAGTGAGCCAATGAAAAGAAAATTTATTAAGGGGCCAGAAAGATATTTTCTTTATTCACCTTATGATTTGTTTATAGCATTTTTTTTGGGGTTTCCGACGTCACAGAATTGAATGAAGAGAATTTATCATGTAATATTTTCATGTCATCCCCTACTTTCTTGTCCAGGATTTTTGCATAATGCTGAGTAGTTCGCAGATTAGTATGACCAAGCATTTTACTTACTGATTCGATAGGAACTCCATTGCTCAAGGTTACGGTTGTGGCAAAAGTGTGGCGGGCTATATGAAAAGTAAACTGTTTAGTAATGCCGCAAATGTCTGCAATCTCTTTTAGGTATGCATTCATCTTCTGGTTAGAAGGTACAGGAAGCACTCGGTCCTTTATAACGCACTGAGGATGATCCTTGTATCGCTCTAAAAGCTGTAATGTAAATGGAAGTAGGGGTATTCTTGATGCTGTTTCTGTTTTTTGCCTGCTTGTAAATATCCATTTACCCCCATCAACACCGACATTTATTTCAGAACGTTTTAATTTTTTTACATCTGCATAGGCAAGGCCGGTAAAACAACTAAAGAGAAAAATATCCCTTACCTGGTTTAACCTGTCTGAAACAAATCTTTTTTGAGAGATTTTTTCCAATTCTTCTTCACTTAGATAATCTCTTTTAACCTCTCTTACTTTAGATTTGTAATTGACAAAAGGATCTTTATTTATCCAGCTATTAGCTATACAGATCCTGATAACTTTTTTGAAGTTTTTTATATACTTAACTGCAGAATTATTGCAGCATTTGCGAACAGATCGAAGATAGAACTCGAAAGAAGTTATAAATTCATGGTTGATGTCTTTTACATCGATATCCTTCACGTGAAATTTCCATTTCAGGAATTCCATACAATGTTTTAAAGTGGTTTTGTATCTTGTTAAGGTGGAAGGTGCATATTCTTGCCCTACCAGTGTAGCTACCTGCATGTTATGTTCTTGAAAGATAGCTATCAATGAACGTATTGGTTCTTTTTTACCTAATAGCTTATTTTTAAGAGTTTCGGCAGTGATTACTTTACCTTCCTGTATCAACTGCCTGTGCGCCTCATAGACTTCCTGCTCCATATTTCTGACATAAGTATTGAGTTTTCTTGCTTCTTCAGTATTACCAATAACTTTACCTGCGCCTTGGCTCCATTTTACTGGATCGATAAAATATTTTGCTGATAACTCAATTCGAAGTTCATCGACTGTTACCCGCATATACAGTGGAGCTGTTCCATCTGCAACCATTTTGGATTTTTTGAGATAAAAAAGGACACTAACCCGGTTCATACACTTTTTCTTTTACTGGTTATAAATGTAGTTTGTCAAAAAGTGCAAGACAAGATGTTCAATTATTGAACTACTTGTTTATCAGTTCCTTATAAGGTTTCTGGTGACCTGTAAAAATTTAAAGTGCCAGGTCACCAATAGGTCACCTGAAGTATGCGAAAAAATGAAAGAATTGAAAATGTACTAAAAATAAAAAACGCTATAAATCAATTGTTTATAGCGTTTTGAATGATTTTGAAACTCTTATCGGCGGAGACGGCGAGATTCGAACTCGCGATACAGTTTCCCGTATACACACTTTCCAGGCGTGCTCCTTCAACCACTCGGACACGTCTCCAACTTTAACTTGGCAAAAATAAGATTTGAAAGTTAGTGTCCGAATATTTTTTCTGCATTAGCTGAAGTTATTTCTGCAATGTCCTGCACCGGAACACTTTTTATTTCTGCCAATTTTTCTGCTATATAAGTTAAGTAGCTACTTTCATTGCGCTTCCCTCTAAATGGAACCGGGGTGAGATAAGGTGCATCAGTTTCTAAAACAATATATTCCAAAGGAATGTCTTTTATAGCCTCCCCCAGTTTGGAATTTTTATACGTCAATACCCCACCGATGCCTAGATAAAAACCGAGATTTATAATCTCTTTCGCTGTTTCATTGTTATCGCCAAAGCAATGAAAAATGCCTTTCAGTCCTTTAGCTGCATAAGGCCTTACAGCTTCTATTGTTTCTCTCATCGCGTTTCTCGTGTGAATCACAATAGGCAGGTTATGTTTCAAAGCCATTTCCATTTGCTTGTTAAATGCTTCAAATTGTTCATTTTTAAAAGTGGTGTCCCAATAAAAATCAAGGCCTATCTCCCCTACCGCTACAAACTTTCTTTTAGATAAATAGTCTTCTATTATTTCCAATTCTTGTAAGTAATTTTCTTTTACCGAACAGGGATGAAGGCCCATCATAGGAAAGAATTCCTGCGGGTAAAGCTTTTCCAATTGCAGCATATCATCTATCACTGTGCTGTCAATAGATGGAAGATAAAATTTTGTTACACCTGCACTTCGGGCTCTTTGTAATGCCTTTTCAAAATCTTCTTCAAATTCCGGTGAATAAAAATGTGTGTGCGTATCTATTAATCTCATAAAAATTAATTTTTTTTAACCATTACTTACAGCAGAAATACAAGAACCTGCATCTATCTTTAAAAAGGCAGTAAATAATTTCAAATTTTTTTTCTGTTATTAAAAATAAAGTTTCACGAAGTGCGTTTATATAAATGTCTGCCAATAAAATCACCAGATAAGGGAAAGACAGTATTTAAAAATTAATTCAAAATTTGTTTTCATAGGGTACGGATTAAAAACGGGCTGGGTTTTTTACCCCGGCCCCATTTTTTTTAAAGTTATCTCTTAACCAACAACAAACTTTTTCTTTACCACATTACTGCACTTGCTTGCTATTTGCTGTTATCTCGGCTGTTTATTTTAATCGCTTTCATCGTACAGCCCTTTTCTGCAAAAAATTGCAATGCTTTTGGTAAAGCATATTCAAGGCGCGGAAAAGCTTTTTCACTGTCGTGAAAAACAATTATTGAACCCGGCTTTGTATTAGAAACAACATTTTGAAGACATTTTTGTGGCGACAGATTTACATCAAAGTCTCCGCTTAATACATCCCACATAATTATGTCAAACATTGCTTTTAATTGTTGTGCCTGGAACCTTGTTATTCTTCCGTACGGCGGACGAAAAAGATTACTGTCTATATATTTTCTGGCCAGCATAACGTTTTCAAGATATTTTGAATCACTTGTTTTCCAGCCATTAAGATGATTGTGTGTGTGATTGCCTATCCGATGCCCTTCATCCAAAATTTGCCGGAATATGGCAGGATGCTTCAGCACGTTTTTTCCTATACAAAAAAAAGTTGCCTTAGCATTGTATTTTCGTAAATTATTAAGAACAAATGGAGTTATTGTGGGATGAGGCCCGTCATCAAACGTTAGAAATATTTCATTTTCCTGTACAGAAATTTTCCATCTAAGTGCAGAAGAAAACATTTTTCTTAACAGCCAGGGAGTTTTTACTAAATACATATGCAAAGCAACAAAAAAGCTGAATAATGATATCCCATTATTTTTTTCTTTTGTAATCATTTCCGCTCATTTTACAAAAGCCACAATGATTTAAAATGTGCTTTTTTTATTTTTAAAACTTTCCTCTTACAAAACTTTTTTGTGTAACCGACACTAGAATTTCTATCTGACTTCTCTTGCGTCGCACACTTTTACTGAGGTAACGCTGGTGAGCAAAAATTAAAAGACATGAGGAAACTAAAAGTTGCATAGATGGTCTTGCTGCCAAAGCCGTTGACACATCGATTCAAAATTTTGCTAATAAAGCATTTCCGCATTTTATCTTTGCCACTATTATGGAAAAAAAAGTAAGAGTTCGTTTCGCTCCTTCACCTACAGGTGGTTTACATCTTGGCGGAGTCAGAACAGTTTTATACAACTATTTATTTGCAAAGCAACATGGTGGTGATTTTGTTTTACGCATAGAAGATACAGACCAGAACCGCTATGTGCCAGGCGCTGAAGAATATATTTTTGAATGTTTGAAATGGGTAGGTCTTGAGCCTGATGAAAGCCCGCTACATGGCGGCCCTTATGCGCCTTACCGTCAGAGCGAGCGAAAGGAAATGTACAGGCAATATGCAGAGCAACTGGTTAAACAAGGCAATGCTTATTATGCTTTCGATACGCCAGCGGAACTTGAAGCGATGCGCGAAAAATTCAGGACAGAAGAAAATCCTTCACCTCAATATAACCACAGCCTAAGGGGAAGAATGCGAAACTCATTAACTATGAGTGAAGACGAAGTAAGCCGGTTATTGAAAGAAGGAACTCCGCATGTCATCAGGATAAAAATGCCCGAAAACGAAACCCTTACTTTCACAGATATAATTCGTGGCGAAGTACATTTCAATTCTTCCCTTGTTGATGATAAGGTACTGCTAAAAGCAGATGGGATGCCTACATACCATCTTGCTGTAGTAATAGATGATTATTCAATGAAAATAACCCATGCATTTCGTGGGGAAGAATGGCTGCCTAGCGCACCCGTGCATCTTCTGTTATGGAAATATTTAGGTTGGGAACAGGAAATGCCTCAATGGGCTCATTTTCCGTTAATATTAAAGCCTGATGGACATGGCAAATTAAGCAAACGCGATGGAGACCGCCTCGGATTTCCTGTTTTTGCTATGAATTGGAAAGATCCGAGAAACGAAGAATTAACCCATGGTTTTCGTGAATTAGGTTTTTTACCTGAAGCTTTTATAAATATGCTTGCCGTACTTGGATGGAACGATGGAACGGAACAGGAATTATTTTCACTTGAAGAACTGGTTAACAAATTCTCATTAGAAAACGTGCATAAAGGCGGAGCAAAATTCAATTATGAAAAAGCAAAATGGTTTAACCATGAATGGATAAAAAAACTCCCGGTTGACAGATGGCAATCCACAGTAAGAAAAGAGTTTGAAAAGAACGGAATTATTATAAAAGATGAAGAAAAGTTTATTAGGGTTTTAGAACTGGTCAAAGACCGCTGCACGTTATTGACTGATTTTTTCACCCAGGCTTCTTTCTTCTTCAAAGCTCCGGAAGCATTAGACGTTGCTTCAGTAAAACCAAAATGGAATGAAGATAAATCGATGTTTTTTGATATTCTTTCAGAAAAGCTGACAACTTTGGAAGAATGGAATGCAACAGCCATCGAAGCATTGTTTAAAGAAACCGCAACAGAAAAAGGAATAAAAATGGGTGAATTACAATTACCTTTTAGAATTATGCTTGTCGGTGGAAAATTCGGACCAACTGTTTTTGATATTGCAGCACTGATAGGAAAAGAAGAAACAATTGCAAGAATCAGGAAAGGGCTAAGTGATATAGGATTATAAGGATTTTACTTAGAAAGTGTTTTCCAACAATTTAAATACCTGCCAGACAAGCGAAAAAAGCTGCAACAAGTACAACTTGTTGCAGCTTTTTTTACGTAAAAAACTTTTATTATTTAAGCTTAGCTACCTGGTCTCTGTAGTATTGAACAATCTCTTTTACATCAGGCAAATTGTGATACCAGTTTGATTCGTGTTCGATAGAAAGCATCCCTTTAAAATTCTGACGCTTCAACTCCTGGAATATTGCAGGAAAATCAATTACACCTTTCCCGACTATAGTATCTTCAGCATGAGTGTCATTAAACTTCTTGATGTCTTTCAAATGCACTCCATATATATGTCCCTCCAATTTCTTAAGGCAATCAACGGGATTTAAACCATTTCTTGCCCAATGGCCAACATCTGCACATGAACCAATATTTGAATGTCCCTGTATAGCAGCCAATACAGAGTCAGGACTCCAGAAAGCATTAGGTTTCGGATGATCATGTATGGCTATTTTTATACCATAATTACCCGCCATGCTGTCAATCATATTCCATTGGTCTTTTCTTGGTTCTGAAGTTATATAACTAAGGCCAAATTCTTTTGCAAGTTCAAAAGCCTTTTGCCATTCTTCTCTTGTGCCAGGTGTGATTACACCCATAGCTACAATACTTATTCCTTTTTTCTGCAAAAGGTCTTTTACCTTGGCGCGACTATCGGGCGACATTCTGATACCGAAACTATCTTTCATTCCCGCACCTAAAGGCTGGCCCCAGAATGCTTCAATATATTTAACTCCGGCACTGTCTACTTTATCCAAAGCTTCTGCAAATGTGAACATTCTAAACGTCCATGTCTGCACTCCAATTTTCCAGTCATCAGTTACATTACTTCCAGCTGCAGATGACGCGGCTGTTGTTGTATCCGCTTTCGTGTCTGTCTTAGTCTCCGGATTATTACATTGCGTGAGAGCAATAACGCAAATAAAACTTAAAAAGGCAAGAGCAATTTTTTTCATTTTAACGGGTTTAATTTAATAAATGAAGTCAGCAAGTTAATTATTAATAATAAAAGTATATAAGAAATTGGTTGTTGCATTCTTCTCTTCCTTTATGCTCTCACCCACGTTTAATACATTTGCCAAAAAAGATATTGGAAAAAGATTTCAACAAGTATGAGGCAGGACAGGTTATATTGATAGACAAGCCCCTTTATTGGACATCATTTGACATAGTAAGAAAAATTCGTTCTCTTGTAAAAATAAAAAAGGTTGGTCATGCAGGCACTTTAGACCCCTTAGCAACAGGCTTATTAATTGTTTGTACAGGAAAATTTACAAAAAAGATTAATGAATACATGGGAATGGAAAAGGAATATACGGGCACCTTCACTTTAGGCGCCGTTACACCTACATACGATCTGGAGAGTCAGCCTGAAGATATAAAAGATATTTCCACAATAACAGAAGAACAAATTCATAAAGCGACAGAACAGTTTACAGGTGAAATTCAACAGGTGCCACCTATGCATTCTGCAGTAAAAAAAGAGGGAAAGCCGGTATACCTGCTTGCAAGAAAAGGCATTGATTTACAACTTGAACCGAGAACAATTACAATCAACAATTTTACCATAGAAAAGATAGAATTGCCTATCGTGCACTTTAGAGTAGTATGCACTACGGGAACGTATATAAGAAGCCTGGCTAATGATTATGGAAAAGAATTAGGCACCGGCGCCTACTTAAGTAGCCTGAGACGGACACGTATAGGAAACTTCTCAACAGAACAGGCGCTTGGAATCGAAGATTTTACCGAGCAAATAAAAAAAGAGACCTTGTCAAAAAGGCAATCCAATTCCTAGCTGAAAAGCGAAATTATTTCTTTTCAAAATTACCCTTCCGTGCTGGTCTTTTCTTTCAAATTCCCTGTTTCTCCATTCAAAGTTTTTAATACTCATCCAGCCATTATTGCTTATACGCGCGGGGTCTTTTACTTTATAGGCGAAGTCGAACCGGACAAGAAAATAATTAAAGTCAAAACGCAGTCCTGTTCCCGCACCTACAGCAATATCAGTAAGCAGCCTGTTCAATGCAAGTTTACTGTTGGGATTGTTTACATTATTTTTCAGGTTCCAGATATTACCCATGTCGACAAAAAGGGCGCTATTAACCCTTACGCCACCAATTACTGCTAAAGGATAACGGTACTCAAGATTAGCTTCGAGTTGAATATCTCCGTACCGGTCACGAAAAACAGTTGAAGTATCACTTACCAGCGAAGAACCCAAGCCGAGTTGACGCACGCCCCATGCGCGCATACTATATGGGCCACCCGCTACAAATTGTTTGAAAAAGGGAAGAGACTGACCTATAACTGGATCGTTGCTATAGTTAATACCAATGCCGGCGAAAAGCCTGTATGCAAAAGAAGTTTTTCTCCATTGCGTAACCTGCCTGAATTCACCTTCGACTTTTATGTATTCATAAATCTTGTCTGCCAGACCTCTGAACCTCCCTAAAAGGGCACCAGCCTCTTCCCCTGAGATACGTAAGTTATTTGTAACGTTAGGATGCCTTTGGGCTCCAAATGTCACACTATAGGTCAGGTTTTGGCCTATTACATAACCAGTATTAAAAGCTGTTCGTAAAAAGGGATTTGTTTCAAATGCTTTAAGCAGCCCATTCAAAGTGTCAAGACTGTAAAGCTCAATATTAACAGGCCTGTAAAGCCATACATGATTGCGTCTTTTCCACTCATATCCAAATGAGGCCACTGCCGACCTTAATCTAAAAAAATTTCTTCTGTCTGTATAGGCAGCATTTAGACCTATTACTGTTTTATAATCATCCAGTTTTTTTACACCCCGTATCCGCCATGGAGTTATAAAACGGGGAATGCTATAAGTTTGTGATACACTAGCCTGCAAAGTCTGTAAAACTGTATCAGAAAAGCCAAGCTCGACACCAGCACGAATGTTGGTGCTTGATTGTACCGCATGTTTCCAAACGTTTCGGTTACGTAGCGTAAGCACATTTGTAATACCTAAAAGATTTCCGGAAATAATGCTTCCACTATTTCGGCTTACTTCTATATCATATCCAAACGAATATTTTGGAGCCGGTGTCAAAAAAAAATGAAAGTCAAGAATGTTTACAGAATCTTGCCTGTATACTGTTCTAACATCTACCTGGTTCCAGGGACCTAATTGGGAAAATGCATTTACCGTTTTAAAATAATTCTGATCATCATACATCGTTCCTTCTTTCAGATAGGTATGTTCACGCAATGGACGCATGCGTATGTCAGGATAATTCTGCTTCAATGTAAACTCTCTTTGTGTCGTAACCACTGAAAATTTTTCCTTCATTAAAGAGTCTGGTGTCTGATTAATTAGGGTTTCGGGGTAATAAAATATCTTCCCTACGTAGAATTTTGAAAATGCATTACTATCTGCCGAGGCACGCTGTTTTATAACAACATTTACCCGTGGATTTTCTTTTCTCCTTGATTCTGCTTCAGCAATTTTTCTTGCCTGTTCAAAAGGATCAAGCGTAATTTCTAAAAGAGCAACATCAGTAGTATCTACTTCAGCATAAATGTTTTCCCTGGTAAATTTATAAAAACCATTATTACGAAACAAGGCTGTCAGCCTGTCTAACTCGCTTGAAATTAATTGCTTTGTAAAAGGTTTATCTGTTGCTAAAAGACTTTCTTTTTTGTTCTTTATAGCAAGTTGTTTTAACTCGGGCGTTATTAAAGAATCATAGGTAACAGAGTCGATTTTTAAATTTTTATTTACATTAATGTCCATTTGCACCGTCGTACGGTATTGATCTCTTACTGTATCAATTTTAGTTGGTGCAGGTGTAATTACCGGGTTATAATATCCCTGAGAAATAAGATAGGAATCCATAAAGGCAATACTTCGTGAAATAGCTGAACTATCAAATACAGTCGGATTTTTTATAACGGTGCGAATACCAAACTGAAGGATCGAATTCACTTTTAGGCTGTCATCCCAATAATTATAAAGTTCGGTTTGCAGTCTTTTTTTCTCATCTTTGGATACCTCGCCTTTTACAGTGATTTTATTAGCAAAAACGAAGGGCTTGTATTTAGGATGATTTCTGACAACTGTACACGAGGCGAGCATCACTATTGCAATAAAAGTATATAGAAAGAGGTTATTTGCTGCCCTGTTCAAATGAAACATATAATATGCTGACTAAAAATGAAATCAAATATATTCAATCTTTATTCCACAAAAAACAAAGGGATGAAGACAAGCTGTTTGTAGCAGAAGGACCAAAATTAGTACATGAACTGGTAAATAGTACATATGTTGTAAAACATGTGTATGCGACAAATAAGTGGTTGCAGAATAACCCTGACACAAAAGTGCCTTTAACAGAAATCTCAGAGATCGAATTGAGCAGGATAAGCAATCTGCAAACACCACATGAAGTATTAGCAATTGCCCACCAGGCGGTACATCAAAATGAGCCTCTATTAAAAGGAAGGCTTACAATAGTTCTTGACGGTTTACAGGATCCGGGAAATATGGGTACTATTTTAAGGATAGCCGATTGGTTTGGTGTACAACAAATTATCTGCAGCAATGACTGTGTTGAAATTTACAACCCCAAAGTTGTTCAGTCTACAATGGGAAGCATAACCAGGGTTAGCTGCTGGTACAAAGATCTTAACGAATGGGTAAAGAAAATAGACGTGCCGGTTTTTGGTGCCTTGCTAAATGGAAAAAATATTTATACTGTAGGAAAAACACAGGAGGGACTGGTAGTAATTGGCAATGAATCGAAGGGTATAAGAGAACCTCTTCTATCAATAATAACTGACCCCGTTACTATACCGAAAGTTGGTGGTGCAGAGTCTTTAAATGCCGCAGTGGCAGCAGGCATTATTGTAGGCTGTTTGGTCAATAACCACTAAATACTATCATTTGATTTTAAGAACAAGTGAGACGAATAAACTTTCATAATAAAAAGAGGTCACCATTACAGCAACCTCTTTTATAGAACGTAAATTAAAAAAATTAGAAACCGCTTACATTTAGCCTGCCACCAGTAACACATTTTCGCGCGAGTGAAGGGGTAGGCACGGCACTGCTCAGTATTGCGTTTTTGATTGTAGCCGCAGCAGAGCCAGGATGAGAAGCAGCGTACAATGCTGCTGCACCGGTAACATGAGGTGTAGCCATTGAAGTACCGCTGTAAGATTCGTAAGAATTGTAAGCAGTTGTAGAATAAATACCCTGGCCGGGAGCACCTATATCAACCGTTGTAGCTCCAAAATTAGAAAAGGATGCTTTATCTCCGGTTGATGTAATAGCAGCTACCGCTATTACATTAGGCAAATCCATATTAGAAGGATAGCTTGGGGTCACATCATTATTATCGCCAACTCCATCACTTCCACCATTACCGGCAGCGGCAATGAATAAAATATTTTTTGAATTGGCTCTATTTACTGCATCATATAAAGCCTGGGAAAATCCTCCGCCGCCCCATGAATTGTTGCTTGCGACTATATTCATTTCATGACGAGTTTTTAAATCGCTAAGATAGTCTACCGCTTTTACTGCATTAGCAGTAGTACCACCTCTGCGACCAAGAAATTTGCAGGAAATAAGAGTTACCTTCCAGTTTACACCGACAACCCCGCTACCATTATTTTTAGCGCCAATAGTACCAGATACGTGTGTACCGTGATCGTCGAGACCTCCATTTGTACCACCATCGTAAATAGTATTATTGTTACCATCAAAATCCCACCCGTGAATATCGTCTATATAACCATTATGGTCGTCGTCTACGCCATTCACGGGATCATAAGGATTAGTCCACACCTGCCCGGAAAGATCAGGATGAGTAAACTGAATACCTTCGTCTATAACACCTACTACGACTGAGGCAGAACCGGTATGTCCTGCTCCCCACGCTTCTGCTGCCCGGCTTCCATATTGATTAGTAGGACTGCTTGCATCTCCATACATTCCCCATAAGGAACCGTTTGTAAAATAGGGATCGCCAGAGACAATATCGTGCGTATAAATATAATTTGGTTCTGCAAATTGAACGTCGTCAAGGCCTTTTACTTTGCCAACTGCCTCGAGAGCTTGTAGAGGAGTTTTCACAACAAGAAATCCTTCATCATCGCCTGCTTGTTGCATAGCTTTGGTTAGAACTTTTTCTGAGACATTACCACTTACTCTTGCCAAAACTGCGGCTCTTACATTAGCGGCAGTCCCTTTTTTAAATTTTACCAAAAGCTCGTTTGGTACAACCGCATCTGGCGATAACTGGCCGGGCCTGCCTGCGGCTTCTGTTGAAAGACTACCTTGTTCATCTCTAAAGTTGAGATCTTTTTTACAAGCAGCAAACGTGCTCATCAGCAAAATGATAAGATACAATGGATTTTTCTTCATGCACATATGAGTTTAGAAAATTAGGATTAATTAAATATATGATAGAAAGGCTGGATAAATCCACCTAAAAAATAGCTTTTTTAAAAGTGAATATTTAAAAGGTTGATTCTAGCCTTATTTAATTAGAAAAGTAAGACGAAAAAAATTTTCTCCTTTCTTCGCAGATCCTAAGACAACTAATGTACTTTGCTCTCAGTTAATGGATAAAGCAACTTCAAACATCTAAACTTGTACTGATTCAGATCATTTTTAAATTCTACGAAAGCAAAAAGTCTTTAAATACTTTATACTGAGGTATCATTTTTACACTTTCTTTTTTCTTATGTAAAATAGTTTGTATGCTTGCAGGCCTTTCAACAGGTTGCCCGGTAATAAGTTCGACTACATCATAAAATTTTACCGGGTGGGCAGTTTCGAGAATAATACCTTTTTCCTGGGTGTGTTGCTGAAGATATTTTTCCAAACCTGCGAATGCTACAGCACCATGTGGGTCAAGGAGGTAATTGTATTGACTAAGAGTATCTTTAAGCGTAAGCTTAGTTTCTTCATCGGTGATAGCATAGCTACTTACTGCATTTTTTATTTGTGGATATTCATGTTTGAATAACTCTAATATCCTGATAAAATTACTCGGATTGCCAACATCCATAGCGTTTGAAAGTGTAGGGACAGCTTGTTGAATTTGATAATTACCTGTTTGAAGATACTTGTAAACTGAATCATTAGCATTGACAGCTGCTATAAAATGTTTTACAGGCAATCCGGACAGGTACGCCACCAAGCCCGCACATATATTTCCAAAATTTCCACTCGGCACACATACGACAGGAGGATTGTTTTTATCTGCCCATTGCTGGTACGCATAGAAATAATAGAACTGCTGCGGCAGCCACCTGGCAACATTTATAGAATTAGCTGAAGTGAGGAATAATTCTTCATTTAATTTTTCGTCTGCAAAAGCTTGCTTTACCATTTGCTGGCAATCATCAAAATTACCATCAATCTCTATAGCTGTTATGTTTTTGCCCAATGTTGTCAACTGCAGTTCCTGTACGCTGCTTACTTTGCCTGACGGATAGAGAATAACAACATTTACACCTTCAACACCGTAGAAGCCACTTGCTACAGCTCCCCCCGTATCTCCGGACGTAGCGACAAGTACAGTCACAGGTTTAATTATGTCCTGCACAAAATATCCAAGGCAACGACTCATAAACCTTGCTCCTACATCTTTAAAGGCAAGAGTAGGGCCATGAAACAATTCAAGTGAATAAAGATTGTCTTTTATTTTAACCAGCGGAAAATCAAAATTGATTGTTTCTGCAACAATCAATTTTAAAACATCTGATGGAATGGTATTTCCTACAAATGGTTTTATTGCTGTAAAAGCAATTTCTTCTTTAGAAAGATCATTAATATTTTCAATAAATCCAGCCGGTAGTTGCGGAAGCGTTTCAGGAAAATATAACCCTTTATCGGGTGCCTGGCCTTTTATAGTGGCTTCTTTAAAATCTGCCTTTGCGGATTGTTTGTTAGTACTGTAGTAAAGCATGAAAATATTTTATAACGGGTAGATCCGGGGTTTTTAAAAACTTCTTTATTCTTTTATTATCTGTACACCAGTTTTACTAATAGTGGTAACATAAGTATGATAACTGATTCCTATTTTTTCGAACACTTCTTTCATCACATTCTCTACATGCTGTGCTGTAGCTTTATCGGCGCTTAACATAAAGATGGATGGACCCGAGCCGGAAATTCCTCCACCTAATGCACCTGCGCTCTTACACTTGCTTTTAACCTCATCAAAACCAGGAATTAGAATACTTCTCACAGGTTCTATTATCACATCTTCCAACGAACGGCCTACCAAGGCGAGATCTTTTTGCAATAAACCTGCTACCAAACCTGCAATGTTTCCCCATTGCTTAATAGCATCTTTTAGCTGCACTTCTTTTCTCAAAATTTGACGCGCATCTGAAGTTCTTACTTCAATCTGAGGATGAACCAGGGTTACATAAAAATCAGGAGCCGGAATGCTAATAATGTCTAAAGGAAATATGGAACGGATTAGCGTAATACTGCCATAAATACAGGGTGCAATATTATCAGCATGCTTTACACCGCTGGCCACTTTCTCGCCGAACATGGCAAAACGCACAAGGTCTTCTTTTGAAAAAATGTTTCCGAGCAGATAATTTGCACCAACCACTGCTCCGGCCGCGCTTGCTGCGCTCGACCCAATTCCACTACCAGGTTTTATATTTTTTTGAATAGTAACTTCAAAACCTATATTATTTTCAATTTCATCCAACATTTCAATCAATGGAGCGCCTGCTGTATTTAGAGCAGGGTCTGACGGAAGTTGATACCCATCTTTACTTATAATAGTTATTTTCTTTTCGTCGAGCAGTCTTACCTGCATTACGTCATATGGTTCTTCTAAACACATTCCCAATACATCAAAACCGCAAACAAGGTTTGCTACAGTTCCGGGTGCGTGTACTGTCACCTGTTTTTCAGCAAATGAAGAAATACTTTTCTTTTTTTCTAATTCCATTTTTCAAATATATTCATTGTTTTACCGGTGCTACTTCTCTTTTAAAAACACTAATTCAAGTATCAGCCGATGCAAGTACTACGTCGCAAGAATGTTTAATCCCTTTAGTCCAGTTTTCAAAAAATTCTTCTTCTATCTGCCTGCACGAATGATGTCTGCAAAAACACCAGACGCTGTGACTTCAGCGCCAGCACCTGCACCTTTCACTACAAGTGGTTGTTCTGAGTAACGATTTGTATAAAACAACACGACATTATCTTTTCCATATAAATGATACAAATCGTGCTGAGGTGGTATTTGCTGTAAACCTACAGAGGCTTTTCCATTATCGTATGTCGCAACAAATTTCAATTTGTTGCCAGCCTTAGCCGCTTCCTGGTATAGTGCATGAAAATGCTCTTCATGGTTAGCCATTTCTTTGTAGAAATCTTCTACACTTCCCTTCATACATGATGGCGGCATGAAGGAATTATTGGTAATATCTTCCATTTCAAGCTTTTCACCTGACTCTCTTGCAAGAATCATAATTTTACGCATTACATCTGTTCCGCTTAGGTCTAATCGCGGATCAGGTTCGGTGTAACCTTCGTCTTGTGCCTGCCGCACCACTTCTGCAAATGACTTTGTACCGTTGTAATGATTGAAAACAAAGTTTAGAGTACCGCTAAGAACAGCTTCAATTCTGTTAACCTGGTCGCCACTTCTCAACAGGTCATTCAGGCTTCCTATTACCGGCAAACCAGCTCCTACATTGGTCTCAAAAAGAAATTGTGCATTATACTCTTTTGCAAGATCTTTTAGTTTCTTGTAATATTGGTAGGGAGAAGAGCAGGCGATCTTGTTGCAGGCAACAATAGAAACACTGCGTTCCAAAAGATGAGTGTACGAATGAGCTATTTGTTCATTGGCAGTCACATCTGCAAAAACAGTATTACGGAGGTTTTTAGATTGAATGTTTTCGATAAAAGTGTCTATCTGCATCGCTTCGCCTTGCTGTATTTTGTCTTTCCATGTCATCAGGTTTATCCCTTCATCGTCAAAATACATTTTCCGGCTATTTGCAATACCAACTACTTTTATTTTAAGTCGCAGGTGCTCCTGCAGATAGGCTTGTTGCTGGTTGAGCTGCGCCAATAATTTGCTTCCAACATTTCCGACACCTACTACAAATAAATGAATTTCTTTGTACGTGGTTTCAAAAAATTCTTCGTGTAAAACGTTAATAGCTTTTTTTACATCATTTCTCGAAATAACAGCTGAAATGTTTCTTTCTGAAGAACCTTGTGCAATAGCGCGAACATTTACACCATTTCGTCCTAATGCGCCAAACATTTTACCACTAATGCCCGGATGATTTTTCATGTTGTCGCCCACCAGTGCAATAATGGATAAGTTTTCCTCTACAACAAGGGGCTCAACCCTCCCTGTCTCAATTTCATGTGCAAAAATTCTGTCTATTGATTGTTTAGCAATAACAGCATTCTTCTGATCGATACCCACACATATGGAATGTTCAGATGAGCTTTGCGTAATAAGAATAACATTTATTTTTTCCTGTGCCAGTGCCTCAAAAAGTCGTTTTGAAAAACCCGGAATTCCTATCATTCCGCTGCCTTCAAGACTTAACAGTACAATTTCGTTTACACTTGAAATTCCTCTAATATTTTTGCCGTTGCGTAGAGAAATATTTTCTATTAATGTTCCTTCATCTTCCAGGCTAAAAGTATTTTTTATCCATACGGCAATTTGTTTTTTCATTACGGGCTGAATGGTAGGAGGATAAATAACTTTAGCGCCAAAGTGAGAAAGCTCCATGGCTTCCTGGTAAGAAATACGCGGAATTGCTTTTGCAGTCGGAACAAGACGCGGGTCAGCAGTCATCATGCCTGATACGTCTGTCCATATTTCTAAGTTTTCGGCGTTAATCGCTGCTGCTATAATTGCTGCAGTATAATCAGAACCTCCTCTTCCGAGAGTAGTAGTTCTTTTATTTGCATCATAAGCAATAAAACCCGGAACTACTGTTATTGCATAATCATCGACGGAAAAATATTCATAAATCTGCTTATTGGTGATGGCAAAATCTACTGCAGCAGAAGTATGGCTGCTATCGGTTGTGATAATGTCTCTCGCGTCTTTCCATACGGCATCCATATTTAAAGATAAAAGTCGCGATACAAGAATTTGAGAAGACAAAAGTTCACCATAACTTACTATACGGTCTTTTGTAGTTAACGACAATTCTCTCAGTAAAAAGATACCATTAAATATATCTTCAAGCTCGTTGCATTGTGTTTTAACATGGCTCAGAATTCTGCTTTGCTGTGTTACGGGAATTAATGCTTTTACCGTTTCTATGTGTCTCGCTTCTATATATTGCAATTTGTTTTTGTACTCCTCATTTCCTGAAGCAGCCATAGAACCGCATTGCAGTAAAATATCTGTAATACCACCAAGGGCAGATACAACTACAATCGTTTTTTTTCCTGCTGACCTTTGCTGAATAATGTTAACAACCTTTTCGATGTTTTCTGCATTCGCTACAGAACTTCCACCAAATTTTAATACTTGCATGAACCTTGTTTTAAATAAATTGAATTGTGAGTGAAAAAACCTTTTGGTTTTTTGCAGCTAAGAAGCCCGGAGGTAATATAGTAATGTACAACCCCTAAAGGGTTGTAGTAATGGTAATAATGCTAACAGGTGCATAACCTGAAGTTATACCAGCGGTTTTAAAATAATTAATATGTGCAGGTGCTTGTCCCAACAATAGAATTTTCGCCGCTAAGGTAAGTGAAAACTTTTATCATCAACTATATAAAAATTAGGAGGCCGCTCTCATATTTTCGCTATTTGTTGTAATACAAACAAATTTCCTCGTAACCACACGATTTTAGAGAGCCCTCAAACAGATCTGGAGTGGTTTATACTGCTGTCTTATGATAAAGCCTTTTCTGCAAAAATTATTTGAAAAAGGGAAGAATAAAACAGAAGGTCAAATTAAAGTAAGAAATTTTGTAGATTTAATTGGCTTAGAAAATCTTTTATCTTTAAATTTTTGATTGGGTAAAAATGTAAATCTTAATAATAAAGAATAGATAAAAACGTTTAAGAAAAGCAAAACCACCATAAAAAGCTGCAGTAAAGAACGTTGAATATTTTTATCCACGCAATAAAATGGAACGAATAGAAATGAAGTCAGTTTTGCAGTAAATTATTAATGTAATTTGTAGTTATTTTAAATTCTGGTAAATCATGAGGGCAATAATATAAAAGCAAAACTTTAAATATTATTTGTGATGCAACCTTCGCAAAAGGTTTTTCTCATATGTATTTATCCGTGACATTTGAAAAACAGGATTGGGAAATTAACAAACAAAAAAGCAGGAAAAGTAGAAAACGAATACGATTGCTAAATGAACAATAGATGGTAAAAACATTCAATGACGTTACCGGGCGTGAATTATTAAATATGCCTTTTATCGATTTTACAGCCATAGTAAAAGAAGCCTGGATAGCATATGACAACACCAGGGAAATAGCGAGGATAGTTGACATAAGCGCCATGGTTTCTACTAACCATGTGTATCGGATTACATTTGTAGATGGCAATTTCATTATTGCAAAGCTTTCTTACTTTGGGGAGTTTGAGCATTTTGTGGAGGATCATAGTATTATAGACACCCTTTCAAACAATTTGCCGGCACCATTTGAAAACTTCCTGGCTCGCTCATTGGTTAAGGGAAATCAATTATTTGTATATCGTTATCAAAATAAGATATTAGATGCATGGGTAGTGTTTTACAGGCCCATTGCAATAAAAAAACGTTTACCAAAACGACTTGAAGAGGGTCAAATAATAAAGTTGGGCGAACAGATTGCCCTTTTTCACAAGGCGTGTCATTACACTCGAAATACTCTCCCTCCCTCTTCAAAAACACTTAAAACAGATATAGATCATTTACTTCGGATAATTCAAACAGACTATGGCCAGTTTGAACATAGATTGCACACTGACGAAATAAAGAAGCAGTCGGATTTGTTTCTTGAAAACTGTGAGAAACTGAAAGAGTCCGAATTTGAAAGACTGCCAGTTTTTATTGACTGGAACATTGGTAATTTTTCGGTTACTTCTTCTTTTAAATTATTTTCAAGATGGGATTACGACTGGTTTAGAATGGCATCGAGAATGTTAGACTTTTATTTTTTAAGCCGTGTTGTTTCCGATGTTGGAGACAGAACCGTTTTTAGTTACTATATTACGCCTTTAATGGAGGAGCGATTTTTACTTTTCCTTAAGTCTTATCATAGCGTATACCCGCTGACAGAACCGGAAATAAGATTTTTGAAAGAAGCTTACCGCTTTTTTATTCTTAATTATGTTGTTAAAGACGGAAGATTTTTCTTTCACGAATTATTTGCTACCAAATTACAAAAAGAAGCTTTTGAAATTTACCTTCCGTCAATCGAAAAACAATTTAATCCTGATATTATTTTAAAAGCATTGAACCTTTAACTTACCTATGGAATTGCAACCTTTTTTACCTCTTGCCCAAAAATTCAGAGCAGTTTTTTTAGACTCCTACGGCGTACTGAAAAATTACAAAGGACTTATTGACGGAGTGCAGGATACAATAGCCAGCTTAAGAGAAAAAGGTGTTGCCATTCGCATCCTTACCAACGATGCATCGCGCAGCCAGGAACAGCAAATTGAAAGTTTTGCACGGCTGGGATTGGATGGATTTGAAACTCATGAAGTTATTACCTCCGGCATGATGGCAAAGCACTTTCTTCAGTCTAAAATAACTGAAGGAAAAATAGCTTATCTCGGTACCGAAAACTCTGCTCACTATATACTTCAGTCTGGTTTGCAACATATTGCAGTGCGAGATATTGATCTTGATAACATTGCAGATGTTTCTGCTTTTGTTTTTTTAGATGATGAAGGCTTTGACTGGAATATAGATATTAATAAGACAATCAACCTTCTTCGGCGTAAAAACATTCCTGTTATTGTTGCCAATTCCGATAAACTATACCCCGTCTCAAAAAATGATGTAGCTGTTGCAGCAGGCGGTATTGCAAGGCTTGTAGAAAGTATGATGAATAGAAAGTTCATTCATTTCGGCAAGCCCGACACCCAGATGTTTACATACGCTTATAACAGGTTGAAGCAGCGGATCGGTCCAATTACTAAAAAAGACATTTTAATGGTTGGTGATAACCTCAATACTGACATATTGGGGGGCAATAAATTTGGCGTGAAAACAACTCTTGTTCTATCGGGAAATACCAGGGAAGATAATGCAGAAAATCAAATTAATTCTTCGGGAATTATACCTGATTTTATTAGTCGTTCAATTATTGCATAGGCGTCTTTATATTTCCATGTCACTACTTTGTTTTTATTTGTTTTGAAAATTAATTTCATTAACGAAACAAACACATTATTTTATTTTAAATATCTATAATCTTCTTATAATAACCTTAAAAAAATAACCTTTAAGAATAATTTTTTACTGATAATTCTTTTTTTATATAGTTTTGCACCACAATCGTGTAAAATTATCAAATTCATAATTTAAACTGCTTATGTCAGTAGCAAAACTTGAGTACATATGGCTTGATGGTTACAAGCCAACACAAAGCCTGCGTAGTAAAACAAAAATTGAAAAAGATTTTAGCGGCAAACTAGAAGATTTGCCATACTGGTCTTTTGATGGTTCATCTACAGAGCAAGCTCCGGGAGGTTCTTCTGATTGTGTATTAAAGCCTGTCTTTATTACAAAAGATCCTCAGCGCAAAAATGCGTATTTGGTAATGTGCGAAGTATTAAGCGCAGATCATACACCTCACCCAAGTAATGGTCGTGCGCTTATTAATGATGATGATAATGATTTTTGGTTTGGATTTGAGCAGGAATATTTCCTCTGGGATACTGCTACCAATAAACCTCTTGGTTTTCCTGACGGCGGTTACCCAGCGCCACAAGGCCCTTACTACTGTGGTGTTGGTGCTAACAATGCTTTTGGAAGACATATTGTTGAAGAACACCTTGATGCATGTATTGATGCAGGCCTTAACGTAGAAGGGATTAATGCTGAAGTTGCTGCTGGACAATGGGAATTCCAGATTTTCGCCAAAGGTGCTAAAGAAGCGGGTGACCAGATTTGGATTGGCCGATATTTGCTTGAAAGAATTGGTGAAAAATATGGTATTTCGGTGAACTGGCATTGCAAACCTTTGGGTACTCTGGATTGGAATGGCTCTGGTATGCATGCTAATTTTTCTAATGGAGTTTTAAGAACCGCAGGAAGCAAAGAAGTATATGATAAAATTTGTGAAGCTTTCCGCCCGGTAGTGAAAGAACATATTGAAGTATATGGCGCTGATAATCATTTACGCCTTACCGGTAAACATGAAACTGCGTCTATTCATGATTTTTCTTATGGTGTTTCAGATCGTGGAGCATCTATCCGTATTCCACTTGTTACAGTCGAAAGAGGCTGGAATGGTTACCTTGAAGATCGTCGTCCAAACTCTGCTGCAGATCCATATAAAGTAGCAGCGCGTATCATTAAAACTGTTAAATCTGCTGTAGTTTAAATATTAGTATTTAATGATTATAGCATAACTTTCAATAGTAATTAGATTATTGTCTTTAATTAGAAGTGTAAAAAGGCTGTCAGTATTGACAGCCTTTTTCTTAGAAAAGAATTATCAAAAAAAACGAGAAACACCTTTAGCAAAGAATGGGTAGAAGAAATTGAATTATTAACGTTATAAACAATAATTTGTTTTAATATGTATTTTTCTACCTGGTTATATTTCTTTTAAGGCAATTTGTTGTCAAAAAATATTTCCCATTCACAGCGGAATGTGCATTAAGACAATAAAATGAATTAATTTTAAAAATTCTCAGTTTCTTTGAAGAATCTTATATAAACAGAATAATTAAAAAGTAATTGAATATGTCATTAAGATTTGCTGCTCTTGAAAATTTAAATAAATTATCAGAAAGTGACTTTGCCTTAAAACCGAGTAAAAAAATTACCGCCATTTTTGGTGAGAATGTTTTTACTCTTAAAAGTGCTCGTGAATACTTAAGTGACGAGGCTTTTAAAAGTCTTGCCTCGAGCATCAAGGGAGGTAAAAAAATAGACAGAGCTGTAGCCAGCCAGATAGCTAATGGCATTAGGTCATGGGCAGAAAGCAAAGGGGTTACTCATTTTACGCACTGGTTTCAGCCCTTAACCGGTACAACCGCAGAAAAGCACGACACTTTTTTTACTCTTAAAGGTGACGGAACGGCTATAGAGGAGTTTGACGGAGGGGCATTAATCCAACAGGAACCTGATGCATCATCGTTTCCGAGTGGCGGCTTAAGAGCAACTTTCGAAGCACGAGGTTACACCGCATGGGATCCTTCCTCTCCTGCTTTTATAATGGAAATAGGAAATGGTCTTACACTGTGTATACCTACAATTTTTGTAGCATATACCGGCCAGAGCCTCGATTATAAAGCGCCACTATTGAAAGCGCTTGCTGCTCTCGATAAAGCTGCGGTTGAAGTATGTCATTATTTTGATAGAAATGTAAGTAAAGTAACACCCACGCTTGGCTGGGAACAGGAATACTTTGTAATTGATGCATCTCTTGCCAACGCAAGGCCCGACCTGGTACTTTGCGACCGTACTGTATTCGGCGCCTCTCCTGCCAAAGGACAGCAGTTGGAAGACCACTATTTTGGATCCATACCTGAAAGAGTTTACGCTTTTATGCGCGATTTTGAAACAGAAAGTTATAAACTTGGTATTCCTTTACGAACACGGCATAATGAGGTAGCACCCAGCCAATTTGAATGTGCGCCAATATTTGAAGAGGTAAATCTTGCAGTAGATCATAATACATTGCTGACAGATATAATGACGAGGGTAGCAAAACGTCATGGCTTGCGCGTATTGCTGCATGAAAAGCCCTTTGCCGGCATAAATGGAAGTGGCAAACATAATAATTGGAGCATGGCCACTGACACAGGCGTAAACCTGCTTGCACCTGGTAAAACGCCTAAGACGAATTTGATGTTCCTTACTTTTTTTGTAAATACTATAAAAGCGGTGCATGATTATGCAGACCTTATGCGAGCTTCTATAGCAAGCGCTGGAAATGATTTCAGACTTGGCGCTAATGAGGCCCCACCTGCAATTATTTCAGTATTTATAGGAAATTATTTAACTAAAGTATTAAATGAGGTTGAGGGAAGAGTAGGTGAAAAATTTGATGAACAGGATGAAGCGATTTTAAAACTTGATCTACATAGAAGTATTCCGGAACTACTTTTAGATAATACTGATCGCAACCGTACTTCTCCGTTTGCGTTTACCGGTAATAAATTTGAGTTTCGCGCAGTAGGTTCATCTGCCAACTGTGCAAATGCTATGACAGTGCTAAACACAATTATGGCAGAAACCCTAAGAAACTTTAAAAAAGAAGTAGATAGCCTGGTTGAAAAAGGTGACAAACGAGAAGTCGCGTTAATGCACACCATTCAACGCTATATTGTTGATAGTAAAAACGTATTATTCGAAGGTGACGGCTATAGCGAAGAATGGGCACAGGAAGCCGAGAGACGGGGTCTGCCCAATGTAAAAACAACACCTCTTGCATTAGACGCAATGATATCAGACAAGGCGAAGGCACTTTTTGAACGCAATGGTGTTTACCAGCACGATGAATTGGAAGCCCGGCATGAAATAGAATTAGAAAAATATATAAAAAAGGTGCAGATAGAAGCCCGCGTGATGGGAGAAATAACTACAAACTATGTTTTGCCTTCTGCAATTAAATATCAAAACACTATAATCAATAATATTCGGGGATTAAAAGAATTAGGCTTAGGAGAGAATTCTTATAAAAGTCAACAGAAAGTACTGCAAAGAATCTCAGACTTGATTGGAGCGGTAAGCGAGGACGTAACCAATATGATTGAGGCACGTAAAGTTTGTAATAACATACCCGACAGCCGTGAAAAAGCAATAAGATATTGTACTGACGTTAAAGAAAAGTATTTTGATAAGATTCGTTACAACCTTGATAAACTGGAATTACTGGTAGCAGATGAAGAATGGACATTGCCTAAATACAGGGAAATGCTCTTTTTAAGATAATTTATTCCATATGCAGGTATAAAAAAAGAGGCTCACACCAGAGCCTCTTTTTTTATACCTCATCGTTGTATAAGTGAAATAGATATAGATTTCAAACACGCGTACATAAAGGAAGAAACCTTTAAGAAAACCTTCTAAAATTTAAATGATAGCCTACTGATTGCTAGGCAATTTCTAGCTCAACGAAAGTATTTTTATTTTATATAAATTAAATTTTGCTACGCCGTTCTAAAAATAAACCAATCAATCAAAGAGATTCGTCATGTTGAGTTATGTCTAATCCGGTTTGCTCTTCTACGTCAGTCACACGCATCGGATGAATTATGTCGACCAATTTAAAAAGAATAAATCCCATAACGGTAGCAAAAACAACCACTATTATACACCCTAATACCTGGTGTAAGAAAAACTCGGTTCCCCCATATATCAGCCCGTCGTTTCCTGCTGCATTTATTTTTTTATTGGCAAACACACCGGTCATTATCATACCTACAATGCCGCCAATTCCGTGACACGGAAAAACATCTAACGTATCATCTATTGTAGTTTTTCCTTTCCAATGAACAGCCATGTTTGAACAGATGGCGGCTATAAAACCAATAAAGAAACTTTGCGGCACACCGACAAATCCGGCAGCCGGAGTAATTGCAACAAGCCCAACCACGGCACCAATACAAAAACCAAGTGCAGAGGGTTTTCTACCCTTTAATGCATCAAAAAATATCCAGGTAAGACCGGCAACAGCAGACGCAGTATTTGTTGTTGCGAAAGCGCTGACAGCAAGGCTATTTGCTGCCAAGGCTGATCCTGCATTAAATCCAAACCACCCAAACCACAACAAGCCGGTGCCCAATAATACATAAGGCACGCGTGCAGGCTTAGTGTCTTCCCGTCTTATGTGAACTGCCCGCCTTTTTAGAACAATAGCTCCCGCTAATGCTGCACAACCGGCGGAAATATGAACAACAGTGCCTCCTGCAAAATCCAATACACCCATCTTAAACAAAATGCCGTCCGGGTGCCAGGTCCAGTGGGCAAGAGGAGCATAAATAAAAATGCTAAAAAGCAACATAAATAAAACGTAGGAAGTAAACCTAATTCGCTCGGCGGTTGCACCCACAACTAAAGCAGGGGTAATAATTGCGAACTTCATTTGAAACAATGCAAATAACAAAAGCGGGATAGTGGGGCCAAGGGTCCACGGAGCATGAGAGTTGATACCTCGCATAAAGAAAAACTCCGACGGATCTCCAATAAAGCCATGAATAGATTTTCCAAAAGCCAGGCTAAAACCAAATGCTACCCATATTGCACTAATCAATCCGGTAGCAATAAAACTTTGCAACATTGTAGATATGACATTTTTCTTACTCACCATACCTCCATAGAAAAATGATAAACCCGGGGTCATGAGTAATACAAGCGCAGAGGCAATCAGAAGCCAGGCGATGTCAGCAAAATTATATGTTGAAGCACCATCAAAATCTTTAGCCAATGGTATAAAAATCGATATTACAGCAAAAATTGTAACCAGTATAAAAGGTATTGCAGTAACACTTTTTTTCATAGTAGGATGATCGGAATTTTCTGATAAACTGCCTTTGCTTTTCACATAAGTAGTGAGTCGATCAACTTGTTCCATTTTAATAGTTTTTAAGGTTGATTAAAAAATTAAAACATTTTAAAGAAAAATTACAAGGAGTGTCACTTGTCGTTTATTAAAAACTATAAACAGCAGCTACAATAGCTGAAGCTGTACTTTTAGTTACATCACTGTTGTTTTTTCTGAAGATACCTGCAGATGCATTGTCTAACCTAACCTCTGGAATTATAGTAAGATTGCTAACTTTAAAATTCGCAGAAAGGGTGTTTTCAAAAACACTACTTCCAACGCCTACAACCGATTTCTTATCGCTAAAATATTCTGTTCGCAGGGTTAAGCCGAAGAAGGAAGAGGGATCGACGTTAAAATATAGAGCTGATCCCCACCAGCTATCCCCGGATTTTCCGGAAGGTTTACGAAATTGAATTGTTCCATTATAACCAATACTAAATTTATTAGATACGGCTCCGGTTATCACAACATCGCCTTGGTTTAAAGAAACTCCGGGCACAACTTTACCTCCCTGGTAGTTTACATATGCTTTTACTTTATTGTTGCTGGTGGCTGTGCTAAACTGAGCTATTGCAAACTTTGTTGCCGAAGTGGTGGTAGAATAATCTGTAGGGTTAGCTACTCCAACCATTAAGGCGCTTTTACCGCCTAACGAGATATCAGCTTTTAAACCTGTGTGAAAAAACGGTCCATAAGAAAACATGTAAGACATGCTGTAGTTTCTATTTAGGTAAGCATCTACCAATTCATACCCAACATGCGTCGCCCACTTACCCATGGTAAGTTTCAATTTATCTGATACCGCATAAGTAACGAACAATTGCTTCAGGTTAGATAATGAAAATCCTTTATTTCCTGATGCATCGTTGTATGAAAATTCTTCTGCCCTTTTACCAAAACCTAAATCTGCGGTAACAGATGCTTTTCCAAAAGAGTGTTCGGCCTTTAGAGAAGCCATACCAAGTTCGAATGAATTCTGAGAATTGGTAAAGCTTGTAAAATTGTTGTAAGGAGCTTCGGTGGGATTATTAAAATTGTACCGGTAATAAACATCAGCGGAGCCGGATAGTTTAAAGGCAGGCGATGCCTTTGCTGAATCCTGTGAATACGTAGCTAAAAAAGCACTCATAGCTCCACATGTCAACAAAAATTTGTGTAACATTGTGTTTGGGTTTTGGTGATTAAAGAAGAGTACGGCTTTTAAGCTTTTGCCGAAGCTTATTGCACAGCCGTACCTTTTTTTATAATATCCTGCATCTTTTTTTACTCTTCGATCAATTCTTCACGAAGCACGCCATTATTATGAATGAGTAATGTTCCCTGCATATACTTCTCATCGTGCTGGCTTGCATCTAAACCTAATTCTTCTTCTTCAGAAGTCACCCTAAGAGGAAGAATGTAATTGATGAATTTAAATATTGCATAAGAAACTATAAAGCTGTAAGCAACCACAATAGTCAGGGCTTTTAATTGAGTAAGAAGAAAAGAAGAATTACCGTATAATAAACCGTTGGCACCTGCGCTGTTAACAGTAGTAGTTGCAAAAATACCTGTCATAATCATACCCACTATTCCGCCGAGACCGTGACAAGGAAATACATCAAGTGTATCATCCAACCTTGATTTTTGCTTGTAATAAACTGCCGTATTGGAAATAATAGCAGCTACAAAACCTATAAATATACTTTGAGGTATAGCTACAAATCCTGCGGCAGGAGTAATAGCAACCAGGCCAACAACTGCACCGATGCAGAAACCAAGAACAGAAGGTTTTTTTCCACGAACGGCATCAAAAAACATCCATGAAAGACCGGCGGATGCAGCAGCTATATTAGTTGTGGCAAAAGCAGACACTGAAAGAGCATTAGCACCTAAGGCAGAACCGGCATTAAAACCAAACCAGCCAAACCATAATAGTCCTGTTCCAATTAAAACATAAGGAATATTGGCAGGAGGGATTTCTTTATGATCAAGGTGTACCTGTCTGCGCTTTAAAACCAGGGCGCCGGCCAATGCAGCACATCCTGCAGAAATATGAACCACTGTGCCTCCTGCAAAATCAAGAGCACCCATTTTAAATAAAAAACCATCAGGATGCCAGGTCCAGTGCGCTATAGGAGCATACACCAACAAACTAAAAAGTGCAATAAATAATATGTAGGAAGTAAATCTTATTCTTTCCGCAACGGCTCCCACAACAAGACCCGGAGTAATGATGGCAAACATGAGCTGAAATAAGGAAAACAATAGCAAAGGAATAGTAGGGGCCAAACTCCAGGGAGCACCAGATGTAACGCCTTTAAAGAAAAAGTAAGTTGAAGGATTTCCAATTAAACCGTGGACAGAGTCACCAAAACAAAGACTAAAACCTACCACTACCCATAGCACACTTACTACACCTGCTGCCGCTACACTTTTCATCATTGTCGACAGAACATTTTTTCGATGCACCATTCCACCATAAAAAAAGGCTAAACCTGGTGTCATTAAAAATACAAAAGCTGTTGCAACAATAATCCAGGCAATATCAGCAGTATTATATTTTCCCGCGTCGTTAAATGAAGGTAGCGAAGGGATGAAAATAGATGCAATCGCCACAAAACCCAATAATAAAAATGGAATAATTTTTTTAAGATGAAGTTTTTTCATGTCTGCTATTGTATTAATTTGAAATAAAAAAAAGTAAATTTTTACTAAATTAATACTAAATATTTGAAGTAGTAACCGTTTTTTTAAAACTTTCTTGAAAAAAAACATAGATATTTTTATTATTAATATATTCACTCCGTAGTTTCATTAATATTACATTAAAAAAAAAGAGCTGCTTTTCAGCAACTCTTTTTTATAATTATTAGAAAAAATTATTTCGAAAAAACACCGCTCAAATATTCATCTACTCTAGCAGCACATTGTCTTCCCTCATTTATGGCCCAAACTACAAGTGACTGTCCTCTCCGCATATCGCCTGCAGAAAAAATCTTTTCAATATTTGTCTGATAATGTTTGTCATTTGCTTTTACATTACCTCTCTCATCAAGATCAACGCCAAGCTCAATTAATAACCCTTGGTGTTGTGGATGTAAAAATCCCATTGCCAATAATGCTACTTCGCAAGGTATTTCCCGCTCACTACCCGGCACTTCCACAAATTGCGCAGGTCTTCCGTCTTCAGTCAACTTCCATTCAAGATCAACGATTTTTAAAGCTTTTAGGTTTCCGTCTTCATCGCCAATAAATTCTTTTGTAGAAACAGCCCATTTGCGATCTACTCCTTCTTCGTGTGAAGAGGTGGTTTTTAAAACCATTGGATAAGTAGGCCAAGGCATATAATCATTACGGTCCTGGGGAGGTTTGGGCAGCAATTCGAACTGGGTAACAGAAATAGCACCCTGACGGTTAGAGGTTCCGACACAATCACTTCCTGTATCTCCTCCACCAATTACTACAACATTTTTTCCAGTGGCTACAAAATCCTCTCCTATTGGTTTGTTGCTAACTTTCTTATTTTGAAGTTTGAGAAAATCCATTGCAAATGCAACTCCTTTTAAATGCCTTCCCGGAATTTTTAGGTCCCTGGGGATAGTAGAACCACCAGCTAATACAATTGCATGATTGTTTCTTAGCAGATCATTCATATTTACATTTACTCCAACTTCTGCATTACATTTAAATATGACTCCTTCTTCCTCTAACAATTTTATACGCCGTTCCACCACCCATTTTTCAAGTTTGAAATCAGGAATTCCATATCGTAATAATCCTCCAGGCTCATCATCTCTTTCATACACAGTCACAGAATGTCCTGCATAATTCAGTTGGGCTGCTGCTGCAAGTCCTGCAGGACCAGATCCCACAACCGCTACTTTTTTACCGGTTCTTACAATGCCTTTAAATGGCTGAACATATCCTTTTTGAAAAGCAATTTCAATAATATGTTTTTCTATTTCCTCTATTGTTATTGCTGGTTGGTTTATACCAAGCACACAAGAACTCTCACACGGGGCCGGACAAATTCTTCCTGTGAACTCAGGAAAATTATTGGTTGCAGAAAGAATTTCATAAGCTTCTTTCCAATTTCTGCGATAAACGGCATCATTAAAATCAGGTATAAGATTCCCTACAGGACAACCATTATGACAAAATGGAATACCGCAATCCATACAACGAGAAGCTTGTTGATTGAGCCTCTCCTCCTCATAAAGATGTACAAATTCATTAAAATCATGTATTCTCTCTTCTACCGGCCTTTTCTTAGGAAGCTCTCTTGTAAATTCTAAAAAACCTGTTGGTTTTCCCATTATTCGTATTTTACTAATATTAAATTTTTTGCACCAAACCTTTTCTCTCTTATCAACTTTTCTTGCGTCGCACACTTGTACATTGCAACTCACTTGAACTTGTCATGCAAGTATTTTATTTACAAAATACAGATGGTTTTATTAGTTAAATTCTTGGTGCTGTTACAACAAATGATACAACGTTGTTGGTATAAGACTTTTCTGCTTGTTTAAAAATTATTATCAATTTTCACCATTTGCTTATGTTTTGCATCAGCGAGTGCCTTCTTATAATCTTTTGGAAATACTTTAATGAAGTTTTTCAATTGATTGTCAAAATCCTCAAGAACAAACTTTGCAACACTACTATCAGTGTACCTGTAATGATCTTCTATCATAGTTCTCAATTCGGCTGTATCGTCTCCATCTACCGGGTCAAGATCAACCATTTCTTTATTGCAAAGAGTCGAAAAAGCATTTTTTACATCATACACGTATGCAATACCTCCACTCATGCCTGCAGCAAAATTTCTTCCCGTATCTCCCAAAACCACTACGCGGCCACCGGTCATATATTCACATCCATGATCCCCTACACCTTCTACTACTGCATTAACTCCTGAGTTACGAACCCCGAAACGTTCACCGGCTTTACCTCTTATATATGCTGCTCCCGAAGTCGCACCATAGAACGCAACATTTCCGATTATGATATTATCTTCAGGCACAAACGTTGCCTGTTTTGAAGGGTATACTATCAGTTTTGCTCCTGACAATCCTTTTCCAAAGTGGTCATTGGCATCACCTTCTAATTCAAGAGTTACCCCGTTTGTATTAAATGCACCAAAGCTTTGACCTGCGGTACCGGTAAATTTATAGTGAATGGTATCCTCCGGTAAACCTTTAGACCGATACCTTTTTGATATTTCATTGGATACAATAGTTCCTGCAGTTCTGTCTGTATTTATTATTTCAAACGAACCATACACCTTTTCGCCATTTTCCAAAGCAGGTTGCGCTACTTCCAGCAGTTTCCAGTCTAACACATTTTCCAGGCCATGATCCTGTTCCTCCTGTTTGTATAATCCTGTTTCTGCACTTGCAGGTTCTTTATATAATATTTTAGAAACATCCAGTTTTCCATATTTCCAATGGTGCACATCAGTTTTTGCTTCAAGGCAATCTGCCTGGCCAACCATTTCATTAACAGTTCTAAAACCAAGTTCGGCCATTATTTCTCTTAATTCCTGCGTAATAAATTTAAAGAAATTGATGACGTGTTCTGCATCACCGGTAAATCGCTTTCTCAATTCCAGATCTTGTGTGGCAACCCCTACAGGACATGTATTTAGATGACACTTACGCATCATTATACAACCTTCGACAATAAGCGCCGCTGTAGCAATACCCCATTCTTCCGCACCTAACAGCGTTGCTATGGCTACGTCTCTGCCGGTTTTTAACTGGCCGTCTGTTTGCACAACTACGCGGCTACGCAATTTATTCTTTACCAAAGTCTGGTGAGTTTCAGCCAATCCTAATTCCCATGGCAAACCTGCATGTTTTATAGATGTAACAGGTGAAGCACCGGTGCCACCATCGTGCCCAGAAATTAATATAGAGTCTGCCTTAGCCTTAGCAACACCTGCAGCAATAGTACCTACTCCTGCTTTTGATACCAGTTTTACACTTATTCGAGCAGCACGATTAGCATTTTTTAAGTCAAAAATCAACTGCGCCAAATCCTCAATAGAATATATATCGTGATGGGGAGGTGGAGAAATTAAGCCAACACCAGGTGTAGCATGGCGAACTCTTCCGATCCATTCGTCTACTTTATGACCCGGCAATTGTCCGCCTTCTCCCGGCTTAGCCCCCTGTGCCATTTTTATCTGCAGTTCCTCTGCCATTGTAAGGTAATAGCTGGTAACGCCAAACCTCGCGGATGCGACCTGCTTAATAGCAGATCTCAGGGAATCTCCATTGGGAAGAGGATCATATCTTATTTCATCTTCACCGCCTTCACCAGTATTACTTTTACCTCCCAGGCGGTTCATAGCGATAGCAAGAGTAGAATGCGCTTCATGTGAAATAGAGCCGAAACTCATTGCTCCTGTGGCAAATCGCTTGTAGATGTTTTCTGCAGGCTCTACCTCGTCAACTGAAATAGACGGGCGACTGGGTTTAAACTGAAACAAGCTTCTTAGCGTACAAGCTTTCTCACTTTGATCATTTACGTGTTTCGAGTATTTTTTGAAGGTTTTGTAATCATTCATCTTTGTTGAATATTGCAACAAGTGAACAGTTTGAGGATTGAAAAGATGAAATTCGCCATTTTTTCTCCACTCGTACACTCCACCTTCTGCTAACCTTTCAAAAGGTTCAGCTTTCTTTTTAAACGCTACAAAATGTTTCGCTAATGTTTCTTTTGCTATCTCATCTAAACCTATTCCCTCAATACGTGAAGGTGCTCCTGTAAAATATAAATCAACAACTGATTTATTGATACCGATTATTTCAAATATTTGTGCTCCCTGGTATGACTGAAGTGTTGAGATACCCATTTTAGAGAATACCTTCAACAACCCATCATTAACAGCCTTGATATAATTTTTAGCTAACTGCTTATCGTCGAGTTGCGTTTGAATTTTTCCCCTTTCGTTTAAATCGTGAATAGTCGCGAAAGCGAGGTAAGGGTTAATTGCAGTGGCACCAAACCCGATAAGGCAGGCAAAATGATGCACTTCCCAAATATCCCCGGCTTCTACTACAATACCTACCTGGCCACGACACCCTTTGCGAATGAGAAAATGATGAACGGCGGAAATTGCAAGTAAAGATGGAATGGGGGCATGACCAGAGTCTATTGCCCTGTCAGATAAAATAAGTAGTTTATAGCCATCTGCCACAGCATCGAGAGCATAACGGCAAAGCCTGTCAAGCCCTTTTTGCATAGAACCGGGTTTACCATCTGCCCGGAAATATGTCTGTAATGTTTTCCCATGAAACATTCCAGTATCAATACTGCGGATCTTTTCAAGTTGGTGGTTGGTAAGAATTGGCTGATCTAAAGCAACACTATGACAAGCAAGCGGATCTTCAATTAAAAAATTGCCATTACTACCTGCAAAGGTGGCCAAAGACATCACCAATTTCTCCCTGATAGGATCGATGGGTGGATTAGTTACCTGCGCGAAAAGTTGTTTGAAGTAACTGCTTAAATGTTGAGGACGATCACTTAAAATAGCTAATGGCACATCAGTTCCCATCGAACCTATTGGCTCTTTTCCATCTAAAGCCATTGGCGCTATAGTGGTTTCAACATCTTCTGAAGAGTAACCAAAGCTTTTCTGGTATTTAAAAATCTGGTCATGCTCAAGATTAGTAAACAGAACTCTGGGCTCAGGTAGTTCTTCAAGCCTTATTTTATATTTATTCAACCATTCTCCATAAGGTTTTTGAGAACAAATCGTTTTTTTCAGTTCATCATCACTGATAATTCTTCCATTCTCAAGATCTACAACAAACATTTTACCGGGCTGCAATCTCCCTTTTTCTTTTACCAGCGCAGGATCAACAGGAAGAACACCTGTTTCAGAGGCCATAATTACCCTGTCATCATGGGTAACAACATATCTCGAAGGACGTAATCCGTTTCTGTCAAGTGTAGCTCCTATCATTTTACCATCAGTGAAAGAAATAGATGCGGGACCATCCCACGGAGCCATGAAGCTTGCATGAAATTCATAAAATGCCTTTTTTACCGGGTCCATTAATTCATTGCCATCCCAGGCTTCCGGAATTAGCATCATCATTACATGGGGAAGAGAACGGCCGGTCAGGGCAAGTAATTCAATAACGTTATCGAGGCAGGCAGAATCAGACTGGCCGGCTGTTATAACCGGCAATATCATTTCCATTTCTTCTGGCGTAAAATAAGGAGTAGTGAAACCTTTTTCACTGGTTTTTAACCAATTCAGGTTTCCCTGCAAAGTATTTATTTCACCGTTATGAGCCATATACCTGAATGGCTGCGCAAGTTTCCAGGAAGGAAAAGTATTTGTGGCAAATCTCGCATGCACTAAAGCAAAGGCAGATACTACTCTGCGATCGTTAAGATCAGGAAAATAATGTCTTAATTGAGAACTGGTAAACTGACCTTTGTAAATAACAGTTTTATATGAAAGAGACGCGATATAAAAACCGATTTCGTCTTTTTTAACGGAATTATTTATTGTATGGCTTGCGTAGTTACGCAATACAAACAACTTACGTTCAAAATCTTCGGGGTTAGAAATGTTATCAGGACAGGAAATAAAAACCTGCTCCATTTCTGGCTCTACAGATAAAGCTGACTGTCCTATTCCGTCAGGATTTACCGGTACTTTCCGGTAATGCAAAATCTCAAGTCCAAGCTTTTCAGCAGACCTGTTAAAAATATTACGGCACTCTTCTCTTAATGCTACATCTTTTGGGAAAAAAATAACTCCGGCTGCATACCTTCCAAAAGAAGGCAGGTGAACACCGCTTTTTAAACACTCGTCAAAAAAGAACTCATGTGGGGTCTGAATGGTAATACCTGCACCATCACCTGTATTATTTTCGCACCCACAGGCACCACGATGCTCCATATTTTCTAATACAGTAAGAGCATCCGAAACAGTTTGGTGAGATTTATTGTTTTTTATATTAGCTACAAACCCAATTCCACATGAATCTTGTTCGTAGTCGGAAGAGTATAACCCGGTACCTGTCATAAATCGATAAGGTTTAAAAAATAAAAAAATACTGGCTTAAAGTACACTAAACTAATTAGCAATGGCAGGCAATCGTTTTAAAATAGTCGTTAATGAATTATTAGCTCTTTTGTAGCTGGCGGGCATTTTTTTGCCTATCAATCGTTCAAAAAATCATTGTTAATAGCTGCAAAAACCTTCTATTAATAATTTCTTAACTTTTTAATATTCTCTTCCTTAACTCTATTTTATCAAATTTAAAATTGTAATCCGGCTAAAAGCCAATAATATTATTATGCTTTTACAGTTGTAAAAAAACAAAAAAAAACCGGAAACCCTTTACTGTATTGAGTTTCAGGAAAAATAAATTACGATGTCCAAGACCGCATGTTTATTTACACAGAATTCCCATTAATAGAAAAGCAGCATAAAATGGAAAGATAGCAACGGATTTGTAAATAAAAAGTAAATAAAGGTAAATGGAAATTTGATGGCGATTACCTGTAATTTATATATAAGAAGCAAAAAACCGTATAAAATTTAATATGACTTGCTCAAGACATTTACTTTATAGACGCAATAAAGCAAATACATTATTTTTGCGTCTGTATGTTAAATACCCGCGACGTTTTGAAAGTTGCTAATCAAACTACCATTGCCTCTGATATGGATTTGCTTTACCAAAAAGAGCAAAACATTCCAGGGTCTATTGAGTATTCCATTAAGCGTTATTATGCGCATCATCCTGTCACAACGGATGACACCGGTTTGATGGTTTATCATTATCATGTTAATGATCCTAACAAAAACTACCTTGAATTAAAGTACTGCTGCACAGGCAATAGATATTGTGAGGAAAAAAGTTGTACAAAATGCAGTGAATTACCAACAAATAATTGCAGGGGAAAGATATATACTGCAGATGTTTTCACCTTTCATTTTACCCACACATTTCTTAGCCAGTTTACGCAAAATATAAAGCTCAGCAATAGAAAAGATGAAGTTTTAGCCTTTAAGCATCCTTCATCTTTTTCGAAAATTTTCCCTGTTTGCAACCGCAAGCGAATAGTTCTTGACTCTCTGCTTAACCATAGCTATAGTGGCTCACTGGAAAATATATTTGTAAACGCAAAAATTCATGAACTTTTATTATATAGTCTCGAATGCCTGGTAGATGAAAAAGAGGAGGGATTTTCTTGTAAATTTCTTGCGAACGACCTTGACCGTGAAAAGATCTTACATGCCAGGGAAGTACTGTTGCAGCATATTGGGGAGCCAATTACGATCAAAGAATTAAGCAGGAAAGTAGCTATTAATGAATGTTATTTAAAAAAAGGCTTTAAGGAAATTTTTGGCACTACTATTTTTGATTTTTATCAGCAGCAACGAATGGAACATGCGAAGTACCTGTTGTACGAAAAGGGATTAAGTGTAACTGATGTTTCTGCTATTTTAGGTTATTCTTCAATTTCACACTTTTCTACAGCTTTTAAAAAACATACTGGTTTAAAACCTTGCGAATTATTAAGTCCCTACGGCAGTAACAGTTAAGGAATTTATTAAAAGAACTTTTTTGGCGTGTTTAAAAGAACTGGTTACTCAATGATATTCATACCAATAATCAAAAAAATTTAGAAAAGCCGCCGTATATCTGGTTATTATTGCGAGTTATTTTCTAATCAATTTATCGTCTTTAAACTTTCTTCGACAGCCTTAATAGTTTCATCTAAATCTTCGTACGAAAGTGCATTATTTAAAAACCAGCTTTCAAATGCAGATGGAGGTAAATAAATGCCTCTATCGAGCATGGAATGAAAAAATTTATTGAAGATTTTATTATTAGCTGAAGCTGCACTCGTGAAATCAGTAACAGGGTGATCGCTAAAGTGAATACTGATCATAGAACCGAATTGATTAATTATAAAAGGTTGTTCCCATGCTTTTAAAACTTTATCTAACCCGTTTTTGAGGTAAACAGTTTTTTCATTTAATTCTGTATAAATCGATGGGTTTTCTTTTAAAGTTTGTAAAGTAATATACCCTGCTATCATGGCAATTGGGTTACCGCTTAATGTTCCTGCCTGGTATACATTTCCAAGAGGAGCTATATGCTCCATTATTTCGAGTTTACCACCAAATGCACCAACAGGCATACCTCCGCCAATTACTTTTCCATAGGTAACAAGGTCAGCCTTTATACCTAATTTTTCCTGGGCTCCACCCGGCGCCAACCTAAAGCCAGTCATGACTTCATCCATTATTAAAACAATACCTTCTTCATCACATATTTGTCTCAGACCTTCCAGAAATCCCGCTTCAGGTAAAACACATCCCATATTTCCGGCAACTGGCTCAGTAATAATACATGCTACTTCACCTTTGTTTTCTGAAACCAATGCTCTAACCTGTTCCAGGTTATTATATGAAGCGACTAGTGTGTCATTTGCAACACCAGCTGTAATTCCCGGAACCTGCTGAATACTAAAAGTTGCCAGCCCACTACCTGCTTTTACTAAAAAGCTGTCAGCGTGACCATGATAATGACCTTCAAATTTTATAACCTTATTTCTTCCGGTAAATCCCCTGGCTAAACGCAAAGCGCTCATACAAGCTTCGGTTCCGCTACTAACCATTCTTATTAAATCGACGTTTGGCACCATGCTTATAATCAACTCAGCCATCTCAACTTCCAATTTCGTTGGGGCACCATAAGAGGTTGAGTAAGCTGCGTGTTCACAAATTGCATTTACAACAGGTTCATAAGCATGACCTAAAATCATGGGGCCCCATGAAGAAATATAGTCGATATATCTGTTGCCGTCGGCGTCATATAAATATGCACCTTTGGCTTTATCTATAAATATTGGCGTTCCGCCCACGCTTTTAAATGCTCTTACCGGCGAATTTACTCCACCCGGTATACTTTTCTGAGCGCGGTCAAATAGTTGCTTGCTTTGTTCTATCATGATTCATTTTTTGCCATAATGCTCAAAGACGCAGAGTAACACAAAGTTGTCTCCGGGTGTCTTTGAGCACTAACTGTTAGTGGCTAAGAATTTAATAACCTGGCCGCGTCTTTTGCAAAATACGTTGCAATTAAATCTGCGCCTGCTCTTTTAAAACCTGTCAGTGTTTCAATGATTGCTTTTTCTTCATTTATCCAACCCATTTTTGCTGCTGCTTTAATCATTGCGTATTCGCCACTTATATTATAAACGCTTACCGGAACATCAACAGCGTCTTTAACTTCACGAACAATGTCTAGATATGGTAATCCTGG
Organism: Segetibacter koreensis DSM 18137; assembly: GCF_000374045.1. Taxonomy (GTDB): domain Bacteria; phylum Bacteroidota; class Bacteroidia; order Chitinophagales; family Chitinophagaceae; genus Segetibacter; species Segetibacter koreensis. The sequence continues at coordinate 179,320 of NZ_KB893385.1, forward strand.
TTTTACCATCACGATATCTGCACCTTCTTCTATGTCCATCAAAGTTTCTTTGATAGCTTCAATTCTATTCGAATAATCCATCTGGTAGGTCTTTTTGTCTCCAAATCCGGGAGCACTGTCAAGAGCATCCCTGAAGGGACCATAAAAGCAAGAGGCAAATTTAGCGCTATAAGCCATAATACCCACTTTATTAAATCCATTTTCTTCCAGGCCTTCCCTGATAGCGCCAATGCGGCCATCCATCATATCGCTCGGAGCTACCATATCTACGCCTGCTTCCGCATGGCTTACGCTCATTTTTACCAAAGCCTCCACTGTAGGGTCATTTACGATTTCTCCATTTTCTACAATTCCATCGTGGCCATATGATGAATAAGGGTCAAGCGCAACATCGGTCATTATGTACATACCAGGAACTGCATCTTTAATAGCCTTGATGCTTCTTTGCATCAATCCTTCTTTGTTCCAGGCTTCCTTACCTGTATTATCTTTTAGTTCATCTTTGCATTTAATAAACAATAACACACTTTTAATACCCAGGCTCCAAAGTTCCTTTACTTCCTTTATAGTTAGGTCTAAACTTCTGCGATAATAGTTAGGCATTGATGCTATTTCCATCTCAACACTTTCTCCTTCATCTATAAACAGTGGCACAATAAAGTCATTGGGAGAAAGTGTTGTTTCTGCAACGAGTGAACGTATTGCAGGAGTTGCTCTTAATATCCTGTTTCTTTTTTGTAAATACATTTTTTGATTTCTGATTTTTGGATGTCTGATTTAATTCAGACATTATTATTGCCTGCTTTATTTGACTTTGCAGTTTTATCAGTTGCTGCAAAAATTGCTGTTAATTCATTTGCTTCGTAGATTAATTTATCCACATCAATTCCTTTCTTCAATTCCGCATCCCTAATTATTTCTAACCAGTAATGACATTCATCCGCCTCTTCCAAAACAATTTCAATTTTATAAATAAAATCTGCCTTCGACTTTGCTCTTACAGTCCCTCTGTAATTTGCTCCTACAGAACCCGCTGCCCTAATTAGTTGCTTAGCTATTTCAAAACCTGCTGCATTTCGCGGTAACTCTTCACAAAGTTTTATTACGTCAATATGAAATCGTTTCGTTCTCTCTTGTAGTGCTTTTCTATCCATATTCCATATTTTTCAAATCCTAACATCTGACATCATAAATCATACATTACACCCAATCTCTTGGATGCAGACAAGCCTGTAATAATTTATCTTCTTCACTTCCCTCCTTTGGATGGTAATTGTATTCAAACCGTACAGTTGGCGGCAAACTCATGAGAATACTTTCAATTCTTCCATTTGTTTTCAGGCCAAATAAAGTACCTCTGTCATGAACTAAATTAAATTCAGTATATCTGCCCCGGCGAATCTCCTGCCAATGCTTGTGCTCAGCATTGAAAGGAATATTTTTTCTTTTTTCAACAATAGGAATGTATGCATCGATAAATGCATAGCCGCATGACCTTGCAAAGTTCATCCAGAAGTGTACATCTTTATCGTCGTCGGGTCTTTTATAATCATAAAAAATTCCGCCAATACCGCGACGCTCTTTATTACGGTGCCAGTTTACAAAGTAGTCATCACACTCTGCTTTGAACTGTGCATAAAAGGAGGTATCAAAATCATCACAGACATTTTTATACGTTTGATGAAAATGTATTGCATCTTCTTCAAACAAGTAGTAAGGGGTAAGGTCTGTACCTCCACCAAACCATCTGTCAATTACTTCTTCTTTCTCATTATACAGTTCAAACATGCGATAATTGGCATGAACTGTGGGCACAAAAGGGTTAAAAGGATGAATGACTAATGAAAGGCCACATGCAAACCAGGTCGCACCCTCAATTTTTAATTGAGTGCGCATTGCAGCAGTTACGTCTCCATAAACAATAGAAGTATTTACACCTCCTTTCTCAAATACATTGCCATTTGCAATCACCCTGGTCTTTCCACCGCCACCTTCAGGCCGGTCCCATGCATCTTCTATAAACTTTGCTTTGCCATCACATTTTTCTAATGCATGACAAATATCATTTTGAAGCTGAAGTATGAAATGAACCCAATTTTCTTTAATACTCATATTTTGTGAGTGTCAATTTTTGTGTTTTTGACGATGCACATTAAATGTGAAATGTTGTATGAGCTTTTATATAAATACAGATTTTATCTCTTAAATACTTAAAATATTCATACTGATAATTCACGAGCCATTATTCATGATTGTACTCCTTCACTGCATCAACAAAAGCTTTTGCATGGTCAACGGGAACATTAGGCATGATACCATGACCAAGGTTAGCAATATATCGTTGAGTGCCGAAGCCGTCAATCATTTCCTTTACACTTCTCTTAATTTCAGGTATCGGAGCAAGCAATTTTGAAGGGTCAAAATTTCCCTGGAGGGTAATGCGGTTACCTGTAAATTGTCTTGCCATTTGAGGTGAAATACACCAATCCAAACCTAATCCCGCGGCGCTGGTTTTACTTAAATCTTCTAAAGCATACCATGTTCCTTTTGGAAAAAGTATGACAGGTGCATCATCTTTTAATGCATCTGCAATCTGAACAAGATAAGGCTGAGCATACATTTTAAAGTCTGCCGGGCTTAAAGCTCCTGCCCAGCTGTCAAACACCTGCACCATATCTGCACCGGCCTTTACCTGTGCTTTTAAATAATTAATAGTTATATCGGTAATCTTTTGTAATAATTGATGTGCAAGTTGCGGCTGGGTATAAGCAAACTGTTTTGCCTTATCCCATGTCTTACTTCCTTTGCCTTCCACCATATAGCATAAAATCGTCCATGGGGCTCCTGCGAATCCAATTAAAGGGACACGCCCATTCAATTCTTTTTTAGTAAGTGATAAAGCATCGGTTACATATTTTAAACTTTCTTCAACACCCTCAGTTATTAAGCAATTGATATCCTCCTGTGTCTTCATCGTCTGTGGTAATGAAGGACCTTTACCCTCTTCCATCAACACTTCTAAACCCATTGCCTGCGGAATGACCAATATGTCTGAAAAAATGATTGCAGCATCCACACCAACCTGGTCAACAGGTTGCAGTGTTATCTCTGTAGCAAGTTCAGGTGTTTGAACCCTGGTAAAGAAATCGTATTTGGCTTTTAACTTAAGATAATCTGGTAGGTAACGACCTGCCTGCCTCATCATCCAAACCGGTACCCGTTCAGTTTTTTCTCCACGAAGTGCTCTTAATACCAGGTCATTTTTAAGTTCAGTCATTGGGTTTATTTGTTTTATCAAAATAGCTTATTGCTATATCTACTAATTTTTCTTTTGAAGGAAAATCTGAAATAATAATTTTGTTATCAGAATTATTTCTAATAGCCTCAGCTGTGGTATTTCCTATAGAAAACAAAACAGTATCCGAAGGAATACTGTTCACTGAAAAGAAACTTTTAACGGCACTTGGACTAAAAAAAAGTATCCCATTATATTCTTTGTCAATTTTTACAGGTATTTCATTCGTTTCATATACCACAATTTCCTTTAGTAAAATGTTTCTTTTCCGCAAATATTCAGGTAATTCATCACGACGCTGGTTGCCGCAAAAGAAAACAACTTCTTTTACATTATTGCTGATAACAGCTTCCGCTAACTCTATTGCATTTCTTCCATTTCCGGCAATGGCTGCTAAATTAAAATAGCTCCTTATTAAAGACTCCGTAGCACCTCCAATGCAGTAGATGTTCCATTGGGGTTGCAATGCGTTACTCTTTTGTAAACTTTCAATTACTGCTTCAGCTGCATTCATACTTGTAAAAATTGCAGTAATTGTTTTGGATGCTAATTCATTAATTTCTTCTGAAATATTTCTATCTATTATATTTCCTGTTTTTATAAACGAAATGCTCTCAATTACAACATGTTTTGTAAGTGCTTCATTTACCAGGGTTTCATCAAGTGGTCGTGTACTTAAAAGAGTAGTAATGTTATCTTTCATGATGAATGCTATCAGCTATTACCTGTCCTCCATTGGCTAAAACTTCAAGTGCTGCTATTTCGCCTAAGTTTGCCGCATCTTTTATGTTAACGGCTTTTTCTACATCTGCTCTTTCACTTCCGTCTACAGCAAAAATATTTCCTTTAAAATAAAGCATTTCATTGTCAATTTCGGCCAACGCACTTATAGGTGTTGAGCATCCGCCAAGCAATTTTCTTAGGAAATCCTTTTCAATTTTTGTGCACAATGCAGTGTTAGCATCGTTAAAAGGTGTACATGCTTCAAGGGAAAAAACATCTTCACCACGACATACTACTACGATTGCGCCTTGTGCCGGAGCAGGTATCATCCAATCAAGCTCTATTGATTTTTCAGGACGTAAATCAATTCTTTCAAGACCTGCGGCTGCGAATATCGCCCCATCCCACTCGCTTTCTGCTACTTTTCGTAACCGCGTATTTACATTCCCTCGTAAATTTTCGACAGTATGATTGGGATAGCGGTTAAGCCATTGAGCTTTTCTGCGAATGCTGCTGGTTGCAATGGAACCTGTAACTTGTAAAGGAGAATTAAGAAAGTTACTATTTAATTGCCATTTTTCAATAAACGCTTCATCTTTATAAACGAAAAGATCTTTATAAGATGCTCTTTTTAAAACCGCTGATTGTACAATTCCTTTTGGCAACTGTGTAGGCACATCTTTCATGCTGTGTACAGCAAGGTCAATGCGATTGTTTAACAAAGCAATGTCAAGACTGCGGGTAAAAATTCCCTGAACGCCAATTTCGTAAAGGGGAGTTTTAAGGTCTATGTCTCCTTCGCTTTTTATGCATACCAATTCTGATGAGTATCCTTGCTGGGAAAGTAATTCTTTTACACGATTTGCCTGCCATACTGCAAGTTGGCTTTCCCGGGTTCCAATTCTTAAAACCTTGCTATCCATGTCTAATTTCTATGTGTAGTTATAAAATCGTTGATGGCTTCAATGTATGAGCACCCGGGCTGGTGCTTGCTACGCATTTTAACAGCCATGTTTTTTATAACTTTTTGTATAGCACTTACGTTAATAGGCGAAACAGAGGTTGTATCAGATGTATAAGTAGTGTAGGAAGATAAATATAATTCGCAACTGTGCATATCATGCAGCTTTTGCTTTACCGCTTTTATAAAAGGAACATTTTTCCGCATGTCATTCCACTCTAAAAATTCGGCAATATGTTCAGAAATGATTGCTTTGGCTTTAGGCACTTCTGCCATGCGTTTTTGCAATGTTTCATCTTTTAATTTTGACAGTTGGTCAACATTCACCAAAGTTACATTCGGCAGTTCCTGCGCTTCCTTTTCCACATTATATGGAATGGATAAGTCTATAATAAGTTTGTCGCCAAAATTTTCTAGATAAGATTTAAGAATAGTAGGTTCATTGCTATTGGTAGCTACCAATATAATGTCAGAAGATTGTATATAAGCAGGCAGTTCATTTATAGTAGCATGTTTAAGACCTAGTTCTGTCGCAAGCTCCTTTGCTTTTTCTTCTGACCTGTTTATTAAAGTTATTTTTTTTGTATGTAAATAGTCAACCAGGTTTTTACATGTGTTGCGCCCAATCTTTCCTATGCCCAGGAGTAAAATATTTTTATTGGCAATCTTGCTTACATTCTTTTTAATATACTGTACTGCTGCAAACGAAACCGAAACTGTTCCACCGCTTAGTGCCGTCTGGTTTTTTACAACTTTAGTAGACTGTATCGCACTGTTTACAAGCCTTTCGGTAAAAGCACTTACAAAGCCTCGTTCTTTTGAAAATTTTACGGCACATTTTATTTGTCCTATTATTTCATAGTCACCCAAAATCTGCGACTCTAAACCTGCGCCCACTTCAAACAAATGCTGAACAGCCTCCACTCCCTGTTTTACGTAACACAACTCTTTAAACGTTTCTTTAGTACCAGTGGTCTGCGAACAGAGGATGTTTATAAGTTGAGAAGCGCTGTCTGCAAATCCATAAATTTCTGTTCTATTGCAGGTAGAAAGAATGAAAAGTTCAGAAAGACCAAAAGAAGGAGCTGTTTCTAAAATACTTGCATATTGTTCACTATCAATAGCAAATTGCCCTCTTACCGCAGCTTCTGTTTTTTTATAATTTATTCCGGCTATAAAAAATTTCGATATATTGTTCTGTTGATTCGCTACCATTAGAGTTCTTAAATTTCGATAGGGCAAAGGTAATTGCAGCAAAAAGAGTGACCGAATTGTTCTGTCATGTATTCGTCATAATAAAACATGATTTTTATCAGTTATCAATTATTTTTATATTTCTAATTATTTATAGAGCTACTTGCAAAACAACAATAATGAGTTACGTCATTATTGTTGTTTTGCAATAATCCTGTTGCAAATGTTTTTAAAACATTGCCTTTTTAAAAAAAATTAAAAAAAAGTGAACTAACGTTTGTTAGTTTAAAATAATTTTGCTTTCTTTGAGCTGCCTTACAACAAAACGCCTCTAACGAATGATTGCTATATAGATTGTTTTTGCTGTATGATATTTTCTACGATTGTTTTTGCTTGTTGAAGTTGCTTTTTGTCATATTGAAATTGCCCTTTCTACGATTGCATATGAAAATTAAAGGGCATCAAGACCAAAATTTCCGCATGGTAGTTATTGCTACCATGCTTTTTTATTTTACAACTTATTGATGGAATAAGCTGCCTAAAAAATAGGGACGCTTTTACAATCGTATTATCTTCGTTGCCACAACTGCTGTTCATTTCTATTATAAATATCTTTTCTTCTAATAATTCTTTATAATCTCTTTTTGAACTTTTCTTTCATTTTCGCCGTTTACATTTGCAACTATATAATAAAAGTTATGGCAAAAAGAGGAATTGTATTATTGAATCTAGGCTCACCGGATTCTACAGAGGTGAAAGATGTAAAAAAATACCTGATGCAATTTTTGATGGATGAAAGAGTTATTGATTATCCGTATATTTTAAGATTGCTACTTGTTGGTGGAATCATTGCTCCATTTCGTGCTCCCAAATCTGCAGAAGCATATAAATCAGTTTGGACCAAAGAAGGCTCACCACTTATTGTACTAACACATCATCTGCAGCAAGCTCTTCAGGCAAGGGTCGAAGAACCAGTAGAAATGGCAATGAGATATGGAAACCCAACAATGGAATCTGCATTTGATAAGTTAATAGAAAGAGAACCGGGTCTTGAAGAAGTAATAGCGATTCCTTTATATCCGCATTATGCAATGTCTTCATACGAGACAGCAGTTGAGCATGCAAAGGCAGTGCATAAAAAGAAAAAGTACACTTTTTCTTTGTCGTTCGTAAAACCATTTTACAACGAACCCCATTACATACACGCACTTACTGAAAGCATAAAACCTTATTTACAGCAGGAGTATGACCAGGTATTGTTTAGCTACCATGGCTTGCCGCAGCGCCACATGAAAAAGGCGGACCCAACAAAGAGTCATTGTTTAAAAGTGGAAAATTGCTGCGAAGTGGCATCACCGGCGCACGCAACATGTTACCGACATCAATGCTGGACGACAACACAATTATTAGCAGCCAACCTAAACATACCGGCAAATAAAGTTGGTTTTTCTTTTCAATCAAGATTAGGACAGGAAGAATGGTTGAAACCATATACTGCGTTGCGTCTGCAGGAGTTACCAAAAGAAGGAGTAAAAAAGCTGGTTATACTTTGCCCGGCCTTTGTAAGCGACTGCCTTGAAACTTTAGAAGAGATCGCAATGGCGGGTAAAGAGAGCTTCCTTCATTCCGGCGGCGAAAGTTTTACTGTAATCCCTTGTTTAAATGTACATCCGCTTTGGGTACAATCACTGGCAACATGGATAAAAGATTTTGCTGAAGGCAGAAAAGAAATGATATTGAAAGAAGTGTTGTAAAATGTTCATTTCAGTTGTCAATGTTTTATAATTTTATCTGAAGATCCGACTTTTAGCACCCATGAAACTACAACTGCCATGAAAATTGTAACAGCTTCTCTTATATTCGGTTTAGCTTTTATTATTGCAGTTTGGATTGCCTCTACTGCAGTGAAATACCGTTCAAAGTCTTCGGAGACAATTGTTGTAACAGGCCTTGCAGAAAAAGATTTTGTGAGTGACCTTATCGTTTGGAACGGCTCTTACTCCCGCAAATCACTCGATTTGAAAACTGCTTACGCAGCTTTAAAACAAGATGAAAATGCAATAAGGAAATATTTGACTGGAAAAGGAATTTCTGATAAAGAAATGGTTTTTTCTTCTGTAGAAATAAATAAAGAATTTAATCCTAAAATAGTTGCAAACGGGCGGCATCTTGGGCAGGAGTTTACAGGTTATAATTTAATTCAGGTAGTAAAAGTTGAATCAGGCAATGTAGATAAAATTGAAAAAATTTCAAGAGAAGTTACGGAATTGATTGAAAGTGGTATAGAATTTAACTCATCACCGCCGGCTTATTACTACTCAAAACTGTCAGATGTAAAAATAGATTTACTAGGTAAAGCTAGCAGCGATGCCAGAGCGCGTGCCGAAACAATTGCTAAGAATGCGGGAAGCAAACTCGCAAGTTTAAGAAAGGCCAATATGGGTGTCTTCCAGATAACTGGCAAGAATAGTAACGAGAATTATAGTTATGGAGGGGCTTTCAACACTTCCCAGAAAAATAAAACCGGTTCTATTACCATCAAAATGGAATTTGCAACAGAGTAAACATTCCACTTTTTTTAAAACACCTTATTTGATTTAGATGTATTTATATATAAAAGCGCTCCATATCATTTTTGTTGTAACCTGGTTTAGCGGTATGTTTTACATGCCGCGACTTTTTATATATAACACTGAGGCAAAAGAAAAGCCAGAGGCTATTCGCAAGGTATTGCACGACCAATTTAGTATAATGATGAAAAGGTTGTGGTATGGTATCACCTGGCCGTCTGCAATTCTTACTTTAGTTTTTGGCTTTATAGTTATGTTTAAAGGTAGTTGGAACAAAGTTTTATTAGAGCCCGAGGGAAGATGGCTATTGGTGAAATTGTGTTTTGTAGCGGGATTATATATATATCATTTCACGCTTCACAAAATTTTTAAACAGGAGGTTGAGGGAAATTTTAAATACACTTCTCAACAACTTAGAATATGGAATGAAGTAGCGACAGTTTTCTTAATCTCTATAGTACTGTTAGCTGTTGTAAAACAAAGTTTGAGTTTTGTATGGGGATTAATTGGCCTAATTGTGTTTATTGTTTTATTAATGAGCGCCATCAGGGTTTACAAACTCATCAGGATGAAAAATAAATAAAAGCAACTTCAACTATTATTATCGGCACCACCTTCAAATAAATAAGTCGACTCATATTATTGATCAGAAGCTACTAATAACATAAACCATACTTTTTATTTAAAATAAGTATGTTTATTATGTGTGGCTATTCAGTTCCTATTTGAGTATCAGATGGCTTACACTAATGATTACCTTTTGCTAATAACTATTAATAAGCTTATAATCTTTTATTACTTCCTTACCCGTCTTTCTCAATTCTAACGCAGTTAGTATAAAAATGAACGGACAGGATTTTTCGTAAGAAGAATACAAGCTAACTTATTTGATTATAACAAAGTCTTCTTACTAATCTTTGTTTAATTAAGTCTTGATTTTTAAAAACCAATTCCCTTTGTTTTGGTTTTTATACGGCAGAGTAAACTGCTTGCGGTTATATATAAAGTGGAGCCATCATCTCCCCATGCACAATTTGCCGCACGTTCAGGAGTTGCTATTTTTCCCAATAATTTACCTTGGGGAGAAATTACCAGCACTCCACCAGGCCCTGTTGCAAAGAGATTACCATGTACATCTGTTTTCAATCCGTCCGGCAAGTCTTGCGGCCGTTCTTTTAGCATCTCACTTGCATCAAAAAATACTTTTCCCTGCCCCAAGGTTCCATCTTGCTTTACAGGAAATGACATGATAACAGGTTTTTTCGCGAGAGACTGAGCCACATACAGAACTTTTTCATCTGGTGAAAAAGCGAGGCCATTTGGTGTCATATTGTCAACAAGAAGTGTAACTACTCCATTTTTAGAAATTCGATATATACCCAGCACTTTAGCTGATGCAGCAGAATCTTTAGGCAGCCCATAAGCAGGATCGGTAAAATAATAATCTCCATTTGATTTTTGTATAATATCATTTGGGCTATTAAAAGCTTTACCACGATAATTATCCGCTAATGTTCTTTTTCCACCGCCAGCTAATGGCATTGTTGATACTCTTCTGTCTCCATGCTCGCATGCAACCAAATATCCCTGTTTGTTTATAGTGAGCCCGTTGCTTCCCGGTTCGTCACTATAAGTCATTCTGCCTGTATAACCTGATGGCTTCAAGAATTCTGAAAGGCCTTCACCTTCTTTCCATTTAAAAATGGTGTTTCTTTTTACGTCGGAGAAAATAAGGTAATTGCTATCTTTTACCCATACAGGTCCTTCAGCCCACACAAAACTGTCTGCAAGAATTTCTATTTTAGCATTTTTATCAATCAGAAGATCAAAATCCGGAGTGAGACTTGTGACTTGCTGAATTGCTGTTTGTTGCGCCCCACAGTGGTACACGGCAGATAGTATTATCAGGATAGAATATACCTTTTTCATAAATCTTCTTTCATTAAAGATATATGTTTTCAAATGTTTGTATAGTTCTTAACCAGCAACAATTTCAATAAGTGGATTTCTGGGAAAAATCTACTTTCTTGTGGCCATTGTTTTTCATTCTCAAAAAACAAAAAACTATTATTTTAGGGTTAATAATTTAAATACCGATATTTAGATTATAAAATTAAAAATCCCTTTTTGTCTTCACCTCACCCAAATTCGCTCAAACGAACTCTTACCGCAACTATGCTCTGGGGGTTAGGCGTAGGATATGTCATATCAGGCATGTACTTTGGCTGGAATCTTGGCCTTGAGCAAGGTGGCACATTGGGTTTAGCTATCGCTACTTTTTTCATCATCATCATGTATGTTACGTTTACCTTCAGTTATACAGAACTTGCTTGTGCTATACCTAAGGCAGGCGGAGCATTTGATTATGCTACGCGTGCACTGGGAAAAGATATTGGCTTTATCACAGGTATGGCCCAAAATATAGAATTCATCTTTGCACCACCTGCCATAGCATTTGCCATCGGAGCGTATTTTAATTTGTTTTTTCCGCAGATTCCAATATTAGCCATTGCCATTTTTGGATATATAATATTTACAGCCTTAAATATATATGGCGTAAAAGCGGCCGCTTTGTTTGAGCTTGTCATTACCATTCTTGCAGTCGCAGAACTGTTATTGTTTGCAGGAATAACGCTTCCTTATATTGAAATAAAAAATTTGCAAAAGAACGCTCTACCGCATGGTTGGTGGGGAGTATTCGCATCCATTCCATTTGCCATCTGGTTTTTTCTGGCTATTGAAGGTGTAGCCAATGTTGCGGAAGAAGCGATAAATCCAAAACGTACCATTTTAATTGGTTTTGGCTCTGCAATACTTACTTTAGTTGTGCTTTGTGTGCTCACGTTCGCAGGTTCTATTGGTGTTGCAGGGTGGGAAGCTATTGTATACAAAGCTGATGGCACTACTTCAGACTCTCCTTTGCCGCTAGCTTTGGGGCATATTGTAGGAAGTAATAATTTATTATATCACCTGCTTATAACAGTTGGATTATTTGGATTGGTAGCATCATTTCATGGAATCATTCTGGCTGCCGGCAGGGCAAGTTTTGAATTTGGGAGGGTACAATTTGCTCCCGCTTTTTTGGGGAAAATTCATTCAAAGTTTCAAACACCTGCTAATGCGCTGCTGGTAAATATGGCTATTGGAATTATTGCATTACTTACAGGAAAAACATCAGAAATAATAACTATTTCTGTTTTTGGTGCATTGACATTGTACATTCTATCAATGGTGGCATTACTACAGTTAAGAAAAAAAGAGCCACTATTAGAACGGCCGTTTAAGGTGCCTTTATACCCGGCATTTCCCATTGTCGCTTTGCTGATTGCTGTTATTTCATTTGTCTCCATCACCATCTTTAACCTAAAACTTGCAGGAATATACTTTTTGATAATTGCGCTTGGCTACACGGGCTTTAAAATATTTAAACACAGTGCCAGAAAGATACCCTTACATTCATTTATCAATAAGGACCAGGTTTAATTTTTAACTAAAAAAAGCCGCTGTCAGCACTAACATCTGGGATTAACAAATAACAATTATAAATCCCTTTATTTTTGTTATAAACAAAAGTATTATTCCCTCTCCTTCCATATTAGATAACCCTATTGAATACCTTAAAGGTGTAGGTCCGCTCAAAGCTGATTTGCTAAAAAAAGAACTAGCGCTTTTTACCTTCGGAGATTTACTGGAGCATTTTCCCCTGCGACATATTGATAAAACTACTATCAATACCATAGCAGACATTTCCGCAACTACAGACTACATTCAGGTAGCAGGTACGGTGGATGACCTGGTTATATTAGGTGAGAAAAGAAGTAAAAGATTAGTTGCCCGGTTAAAAGACAAAACCGGGACTCTCGAGCTTTGCTGGTTCCAGGGAATAAACTGGATAGAAAAAAATATTCATTCTGGCAGGCCTTATCTTGTTTTTGGAAAAGCAGGTTTTTTTAATGGAAAACCACAAATAACACATCCCGAAATAGAATTGTGGTCGCCTTCGATGGCAGAAGGAAAAGACTTTTTAGAACCTGTTTACCCGACCACAGAAAAACTGAAAGCAAAAGGCCTTAATGGAAGACAGATAGGCAAACTAACTGCATCATTAATGGAAATGATTTCTCCGAAAGAAATCCAGGAAAATATACCTGAGCCAATTATTTCAAAATTGAAATTAATGGGCAGATTTGATGCATACTGTTCTATCCATTTTCCTAAAAAAAAACAAGATTACGACGCAGCCCTATATCGGTTAAAGTTTGAGGAGTTTTTCATTTCACAAGTACGTTTAGGTTTAACAAGATTGAGCAGGCATAAAAGCAGCAAAGGAGTTGTATTTGAAAAAGTAGGAGAATTGTTCAATACTTTTTATAGCCATTATTTACCTTTTGAATTAACAGGTGCTCAAAAAAGAGTAATAAAAGAAATACGTGCAGATACCGGCCGTGGAAGGCAAATGAACAGGCTACTGCAAGGAGACGTGGGCAGCGGCAAAACGATTGTAGCATTACTGACCATGTTACTGGCTGCAGACAACGGCTATCAGAGTTGCTTAATGGCGCCTACCGAAATTTTGGCCCATCAACATTATAAAGGATTAAGCGAGTTATTACAAGATATGCCGGTTAACCTTCGTCTGTTAACGGGAAGTACCAAAACGGCAGAGCGAAAAGGAATACTGCGTGAGCTGGCAGAAGGGTCTTTGCATATGATAATTGGTACACATGCCCTTATCGAAGACCCAGTGATATTTAAAAACCTTGGCCTGTCTATCATTGATGAGCAGCATCGGTTTGGTGTAGCTCAAAGGGCCAGGCTATGGGCAAAAGCAGAGATTCATCCGCATGTGCTGGTAATGACAGCTACTCCTATACCCCGAACCCTTGCTATGACGGCTTATGGAGATTTGGATTATAGTGTTATGGATGAGCTGCCACCTGGAAGAAAACCGGTAACAACAGTACATAGAAACGAAATGCATAGGGTAAAGGTTATTGACTTTATACGCAATGAAATTGATAAAGGACGACAGGCATACATTATTTTTCCTTTGATAGAAGAGAGTGAGAAACTCGATTATGAAAACCTGATGGATGGCTATGAACATGTAAAAGCCTTTTTTCCCGAGCCAAAGTATTGGATAAGCATGGTACATGGCCGGCAACCTGCTGATATAAAAGCAAGCAACATGCATCGCTTTGTAAAAGGGGATACACAAATAATGGTCAGCACAACGGTAATAGAAGTAGGCGTGAATGTACCAAACGCTTCTATCATGGTTATCGAAAATGCAGAAAAATTTGGTTTGTCTCAATTACACCAGCTAAGAGGCAGAGTAGGTCGGGGAAGTGAAAAAAGTTTTTGCATACTACTAACAAGCAAATTAAACAACGATTCGCGTGAAAGAATAAAAACAATGTGTGCCACAAATGATGGGTTTAAAATTGCAGAAAAGGATTTGGAACTGAGAGGCCCGGGAGATATTGAGGGCACAAGGCAAAGTGGCGCTTTACTTTTCAAACTGGCCAATTTAGTTAACGATAAAGAAATATTGGAAGTTGCAAAAAAAGAGTCTGAAGTTCTACTTACTGCTGATGAAAGTCTTTCATCTCACTATAATTTAAATTTAAAAAATTATCTCCTTGTTCAGAAAGGTAAAACAGTCTGGAGTAAGATATCTTAATGTCCTGTTCAGCTAGTTTTAACAAAAAATCATTTATCCGGTACATAGCTTTATCTCGTAGATTATTTGTAACTTTTAAAAAAATTTCAAACCGAATTGAAAAGACCTGTTTCAATTGTAACTATCACTGCTTTGCTTTTTAGCAGTATATCATCTTACTGTCAATATGCAAACCTTGAGTTTGTAGAAAATAAAGGGCAGTGGGATGAAAGCGTGAAATTTAAAGGGGTTATGAATAACGGGGCTTTCTTCCTGAAAGAAAAAGGTTTTAGAGTTTTGCAGAGTAATCCTGAAGATCTTCAGAAAATGGCTTTTTATCACGGTGTTTCTTATGAATCTACTAAGAAAATGGAGGCGAGGTCAATTATTCCTTCTAACGATAAAGATAGAATAACTGTGCACTCACATGTATACGATGTGCAGTTTATAAATGCTCAAACTCCTGTCATTGTTGCCGATAAGCCACTTAGCACCTATAATAATTATATCATCGGCAACGATCCTTCTAAATGGAAAGGCAATTGTCGTATATACCAGGCAATCACTTATCAAAATATATACCCGGGCATTGACATCAGGTATTATACAAATGAGCAAAAACTGAAGTATGATATTGTTGTTCATGCCGGTGCAGATCTTTCCCGTTTGGCAATGAAGTATGATGGTGTGGATGGTTTGCAGGTAAAAAACGAACAATTGGTTATTAAAACATCTGTAGGTGAAACACGTGAACTTGCGCCATACGCCTACCAGGTAGTAGCTGGTGTTAAAAAAGAAGTAGGCTGCCGGTTTAAAGTAGCCGGAAAAACAGTTCAATTTGCAATAAACGGTTATTCAAAATCTTCTGATTTAATTATAGATCCTACACTGATTTTTTCAACGTTCAGTGGCAGCAATGCTGACAATTGGGGATATACTGCTACCTATGGTCCTGATGGTAGTTTTTATGCAGGCGGAATTGTATTTGCGGCAGGTTTTCCCACAAACCCCGGCGCATTCAATACTACTTATAATAGTGGAACAAATGATGATGAAGGAATTGGCGGCTATGATATTGGTATTATAAAATTCACCCCTAATGGTGATAATCGCACTTATGCCACATATCTCGGTGGAAGTGGAAATGAACAACCGCACAGCCTTGTGGTTGATGGCCAGGGTGAATTAGTAATAGCCGGACGCACAAATTCAGCAAACTATCCTACAACTGTTACTGACCGGCCGGGAGGAAAATATGATATCATTCTCACTAAGCTAAATGCGGCAGGTTCTGCATTAGTAGGTTCAAGAAAAATAGGTGGCAGTGAATGGGACGGGGTAAACATCAGGCCCAAGTATCCATTAAGCGCAACCATTCAAAGTATTCGCAGAAATTACGGTGACGATGCAAGAAGTGAAGTAATAATTGATAATAGCGGCGACATTCTTGTTGCCTCTAATACTCAGTCTCCAGATTTTCCGGTAAGCGCCGGGGCTTTTCAAAAAACTTTTGCCGGTAAACAAGATGGTGTTATCATAAAACTAACTCCTGATCTTAGCAATATTCTTTTCAGTACCTTTTTAGGAGGAAGTGGAAATGATGCTGCTTTTGTATTAGCCATAAACCCTACTGATAATAATATTTATGTCGGTGGCAATACAGACAGCACAAATTTGCCCGGTGACAAAACAAATGTATTACACCCGACATACCAGGGTGGAGGCACAGATGGTTTTGTTTCTATTATATCGCCCGACGGCAGGACTTTGCTAAAAACGACTTACATAGGAACCCAAGGTGTTGATATGCTTTATGGCATTCAGTTCGATAAATTTAGCTTCCCTTATATCATGGGAACAACTACGAGTGACAGTTGGCCAGTGGTCAATGCAGCTTTCTCTCAGAGCAAAGGCAAGCAATTTATTGCAAAGCTAAAACCTGATTTGTCGGCTTATGAATATTCTACTGTCTTTGGCAGTGGCAGTAAGGAACCAAATATTTCACCTATTGCCTTTTTGGTAGACAGGTGTGAGAATGTTTATGTGTCAGGTTGGGGAGGATCGGTGGATACGAGAGGAGGATATGCATCTGCCGGAACAAGCGGATTATCTGTTACACCAGACGCAATACAATCCAGAACCGATAACAGTGACTTTTATTTTTTTGTACTAGAAAGAAATGCCACAGCCCAGTTGTATGGTAGTTTTTTTGGGCAAAGTGGAGGCTTTGGTGAACATGTAGATGGAGGAACAAGCCGCTTCGATCGAAATGGAGTTATTTACCAGGCATTGTGTGCCAATTGTGGGCGTGATGTTTCTTTCCCTACTACCCCGGGAGTATGGTCGCCCTCAAATGGTTCGGCAGAATGTAACCTTGCTGCAGTTAAAATAGCCTTTAACCTTGCCGGTGTTGCCGGTAGTGTAAGGGCTTCTATTAATGGTGTAGTGCGAGACACTTCAGGCTGTGTACCCTTAACGGTAGACTTTGCTGACACCCTTGCGCTTGGCAAAATGTATATTTGGGATTTTGGAGATGGGTCTGCTGAAGTAAAAACAATGGACCCGACTACAAGTCATACTTATAATAAAGTGGGAAATTACCAGGTTAGACTTATTTCGATTGATAGCTCAAAATGCAATATTGCAGATTCGGCATATACGCACATCAGGGTTAGAACCGATAAAGTTTCACTCGGTTTTACACCTAAGAAATTATTGCCCTGCGAGTCTGCCAACTACCAGTTTTTAAATACTTCATTTGTAACGCCTTCCGGCAGACCCTTTACCAACACCTCTTTTACGTGGTATTTTGGAGATAATACCCCACCTGTCGCTGCCGGTACTAATCCTGTTACCCACGCATTTCCGGGAGTGGGGGTGTATAACGTAAAATTAGTATTAACAGATACCTCTTTTTGTAATGCACCTGACTCTATTGAAATTGCTTTAAGAATAGCTTCAAATTTAAAAGCGCAATTTGAGACTCCTGCAAGTGGATGCGCTCCATACAATGCAGTATTTAATAATCTTTCCGAAGGTGGCCAGCAGTTTTATTGGGACTTTGGAGACGGAGGAACTTCGACAGAGGTTAGCCCTACACATTTATATTCTGTTCCGGGAACGTACAAAATTAAATTAGAAGCAGTTGACTCCGGAACATGCAATAAGATAGACACAACGGGTACCGCAATAATCGTTAGTGATAAGCCAACTGCCGCATATACCTTTACACCAAATCCTCCACAGGAAAATACGCCGGTGGCTTTTGCAAATAGTTCAATCGCAGCAACACGATATGTATGGGATTTTGGTGATGGCGAAACTTTGGCAACTACGTCACAAGCCACTGTCTCACACATATATAACCTGACAGGAACGTTTAATTCGTGCCTTATTGCAATAAATAATTTTGGTTGCGAGGATACCACCTGCCAAAACATTGTGGCTCGTGTAATACCCCTACTTGATGTACCTAATGCTTTTACTCCTAACGGAGATGGAATCAACGATAAAGTCTTTGTGCGGGGATTTGGTATAAGTAAAATGACGTGGAGGATTTACAACCGATGGGGCCAGATGGTTTTTGAAACAAATGACAGAACAGCGGGCTGGGACGGAACTTATAAGGGAAGCATGCAACCTAAAGAAGTTTACCACTATATTTTATCAGTTCAATATTCTGACAATACAAAATATGAGAAAAAAGGTGATATAACATTATTAAGATGAATGAAAACAGAAGAGAATGAAAAAGAAATTAAACTATTGCCTACTTTTAATGATATGCTTTGGATGGCAGATTAGTACAACAGCCCAGGATTTACATTTTTCACAGTATTTCAACTCACCTTTATTGGTCAATCCTGCAAATACTGGTTTTATTCCCGAGGGGGATCACCGCTTTGGTCTAAATTACAGAAACCAGTGGGCGAATATTGGCAATCCATATAAAACATTTAGCGTTTTTGGCGATGGCCAGTTTTTTGGGGAGAGGTTTGAAAATGGATGGGTAGGAATTGGAGGTGCATTATTAAGAGACGTGGCCGGATCAGGGGATTTAACCACTACCCGAGCATTTGGATCGATTGCCTATCACCAGGCTATTGGTTTAGGAAGCCTTGTAAGTGCGGGTTTTAACATCGGGTACGTTAATAAGAGAATTGACTTTACAAAACTTACTTTTGATAATCAGTGGAACGGGAAGTTCTTTGACATATCGGCACCCAGTGGAGAGCCTTTTGCAACCAACCAGGTAAACTATTTTACTTTACAGGCTGGCGTAAACTACGCTTACTATCCAAATGCAAATACCTATTTCAATATCGGTTTTAGTGCTTCAAACATTAACAGACCAAAAGAATCGTTTTTTACAGATGGACTGGTTGATACCCGTGTTGCTACACGGTTGACGACCTTTCTCAACGGCAGCTTCAGAACCAGTGATGCCTGGATTGTAAATCCGAATATATACGTAAGCAGGATGACCACTGCATTGGAAGTTGTAGCTGGAGGTACTGCTCAACGCGACCTTAGTGGAAATGGAAACACCCAGTTAATATTGGGGGGATATTATCGCGTAAGTGATGCTTTTATACCTGTCGTAGGCGTTCAAAAAAGTGGTTATAAGTTTACATTTAGTTACGATGCTACTTCGTCTGCGTTAAGAAACTATAACCAAAGCCGTGGCGCCTATGAAATGTCAATTGTTAAACAAGGATTAATTGACAAATCAAAAGATATAAAATGTCCGTCAGTAAGGTTTTAAGCAAAAAGGGTTAAATGTTACTTTACTTGGCTAATTTAAAATAGTGGAAAAAGGAGGACTTTCAAATTCACCTGGAAGTCCTACCCTGTTTTCATTCCATTCTACTATAAAATTATTTTTTCCTTCTCCGACCATGATGCTCATAAAATGCAGCTGAATTAACTCAAGCATCGATAAGAAAATAAAAATAGCATGAATACGATCGTCGCACTCTTCAAAAATCCTTTCAAATGAAACTGTCTTTTCTTTACTTGCCATGTTAAATACAAATTCCCGGCTCTGTTCCATCGTATAATCGTATCTTACTACAGTATGCACAGGTTTATTTTGCCGGTCATGCACTTTCTGCATTACTTTTTCAAAAGACTTCATGAGTTTAAACAAAGTAATATTTTGTATCTCTGTTCCTTCTCCTGACAACTCTCCTACCAGGTTCAATTCTTTTTGAAGGTTACCTCTTTTAACCATCAACATTCTAAGTTCTTCCATTTCCGCCATCTGGGCTGCAGCCTGTTTAAATCTTTTGTATTCCAAAATTTTATCTATCAACTCCTGCCTCGGATCTATTTCATTTCCATGCGCATCAATTTCCTTTCTTGGCAACAACAGCCGGGCTTTTATTCTCATGAGCGTTGACACAAAAAGAATAAACTCGCTACTTAATTCGATATTTAGCGAATCCTGCGAATGGATATAGGTAAGAAAATCATTTGTAATCCTGGTAATAGGAATATTATAAATATCTAATTCGTCTCTTTCTATAAAAAATAACAAGAGATCAAAAGGTCCTTCAAACTGCGGAAGCTTGATTTGATATGTTTCAGAATGTGACATTTAAAACTTTGTAATAAATTAAGTCCATATATAAACTATATATGGACTTACAAATATATTCAATAGATAGAGAAATCAACAAGTAGCTAAAATAAGAAACTGACAATAAATACACATTGTGTGATTTCTATTCAATTATTATCATTGGGCTTCTCAGAATTGGATTTTAAATTTATATAGACATTACATCTTTTTCCTTAGCGGCCAATAATTTATCGACCAGTACAATATACCGGTCAGTAACATCTTGTATCTCTTTTTCGGAATCTTTTACAATATCTTCGCTAAGGCCTTCTTTCTGAAGCCTCTTTACTTCTTCTATTGCTTCGCGTCTGATGTTTCGTATGGCAATTTTCGATTGTTCAGCTTCTGCTGCTGATCTTTTTACAAGCTCCCTTCTTCTCTCTTCAGTCAGTGGTGGTAAAAAAAGACGGATGTTCTGACCGTCATTTTGTGGATTCATGCCAATATTAGCAGCCATAATCGCTTTTTCTATCAACTGAAGTGTTTTTTTCTCCCAAGGCTGAATGCTGATTGTACGGGCATCCATAATATTTATGTTAGCAACTTGGCTTATAGGTGTTGGAGAACCGTAATATTCTACCATGATACCATCGAGCATATTTGGGTTTGCTTTTCCGGCGCGTATTTTTACCAGTTCAGCTTCCAGAAAACCTATCGCCTTTTTCATAGATGATTCAGCATCATCAATTATCAATTCCAGTTCTTCAGTCATTTCAACAAAATTTTCATGGCAAATCTAAGCAATAGACCAATACTAAGTTGAATCTTCGATAGATATAAAAAGTGTTTAGGATACCACTTTTACATTTTTTTGAGGTTTTTAATCTTCCTCAACCACAGCTGCCTTATCATATACAGGCAGCAACCTTACTTTTTCTTCCTGCGGTACAGGTGATTTGGCTTCTCCTTTTACCACATGAAATTTGTATGTTGAAGTTTTAATTTTCAAGAAATATACAAGAGAGAAAAATAACAAAGTTTGTCCGGCAATTAAAAAACCAATACCAATCTTTTGAAAGATAAAAGAGAGGCCGGTTATCAGGATTGTGACAATAATACACGTAAAAGTTACGGTTTTATGATTATAGCCATTATTTAATAATAAATGATGTATATGATTTCTGTCAGGCTTAAAGGGCGAATTTCCATTCATTATTCTTATAGAAAACACACGCAAAGTATCTAACAGGGGTATTAGCAAGATACCAAAGCCAATAGCAGGAGAAGCGGTAACAGGATAAAAAGAATAGGTGCTTCCGGTTTCGATGAATTTTATGACAAGTATGCTATTTATGAGGCCAATTATAAGAGAACCTGTGTCGCCCATAAAAATCTTTGCCGGGTGAAAGTTATAAATTAAAAAAGCTACCAGGCTTCCCGCAAAAGTAAACGACAGTACAGCGTAAGGAATATTTCCGTTTATCAAAAAGAACGTACCAAATACCGCTGACGAAATAAGACCAAGACTGCCCGCGAGACCATCGACACCATCAATTAAATTAAAAGCGTTGATAATTACTACCAAAGAAAATGCGGTTAGTATATAACTAAATGCTGTATTAATCTGGTAAATACCAAACAGACCATGCATATTCGTTATAACAAGCTTTGCTTTATATATAAGAATACCAGCAGCAATAATTTGACCTAAGAATTTTTTTATGGGTGATATAATTATAATATCATCCTTCATTCCTAAGAAAAATATAATAAGAAACGCAGCAAAATAATATTGAAACTCGGGAGCTTCTGATGAAAAACTAACAGTTAACAGAATGCTGAAAATGAATCCTATAAACATTCCCAATCCTCCTAATGAAGGTATCGGTTCTTTATGTAGTTTTCGCTTATCGTCCGGTTCATCATATAGCTTTTTTACTTTGGCGACAGTTATTATAGCAGGTATAACAGTAAATGTTATCAGAAAAGCTATTAACCCACCGGCAATAATTCTTTCCATTAGCTTCATTTTTGGGTGATGGTAGCTACTCTAAATCATGGCAAATAAAGTGCTTTTTAATTATAATATGTAATTCTCAGACAAGTTTTCTAGAAAAAATGATGGCAAAACTTTCAAAATTATTTTGTCTTTGACAAGAAAAAAGCTTTTTTGGCTGCTCATAATATTCAACATTTTATGCATTTCAGTCAATTATTCAACTAAACCGCAATAATTATTAATATTAAAAAAAAACAAAAAAGCGCTGCATTTATCAGCTAACTTTTTAATGAATACTGTTGTAAACTTGCTTTTTTTGATGGTATCCAGGCAGCTAATGTGGAAATAAATACAATAGTGCCGATAACAAGAACAAAGTCAGAAAAAACCATCTTTACCGGATAATAATCAATTATAAAACTTCCTCCTGATAATTTTAAAAGTTTGTATTTCATCTGCAACACACACAATAATATAGCCAAAATCATACCTGCTGTGCCTCCAAATGCCGCCAGGACAAAACCTTCATTTAAAAAAATTCGTTGAATATAGCCGTTATCTGCACCCATTGCCTTTAGCACAGCAATGTCTTTTTGCTTCTCGAGAACCAGCATTGTGAGGGCTCCAATCATATTAAAAGCTGCTACAACAAGTATGAGTGACAAAATACCATATATAACCCACTTCTCTACCTGCATTACAGTATAAAGACTTTGATTTTGCTGATATCGTGATTCTACCTTTACAGTGCTTCCCATCAACTTCTGTAAGCTTTCTTTTACAACGTCTGCTTCGGCAGTACTATCTAAGGCAACCTCAACTGCACTAAACTGATCAGGCCGAAGGTCAAGCATGTACTTTACGAAATCGATATTTGTTATGGCATACTTGTTATCAAAGTCTTGCTGAAGGATAAAACTGCCACTAACATTTGCATTGTATGAATTTAATGCGTCTAAGCCAGAGAAGTTTTTAGCTTTAAAATTGGGCAGATAAACAGTAAGAGGAGTAACATTCATGCCGGGTTCAACTCCAACGGCATTTTCAATACCTGCCCCCAAAATAAGTAATGGACGATCAGTTGTGCCCCTGTCGAATTTGCCTTTAAACATGTGTTTGCTTAAACCGCTGACCTGTGTATATTGATCATCAACTCCTTTTAAGTATATTATACTTTGGAATTCATCATTTACCAACACAGCTTTTTCTTCTGCAATTGTGCTTATCTGTCTTACGCCATCGGTCCGTTTAATGCGCTGCAACTGTGCAGTTGAAAGGGTAAGAAATTTTCCTTTTGCAGGTGCTATTCTGATATCAGTATAAAAATCGGCATATAAACCTTTTACAAGGTCTTCAAAACCATTAAACACACTTAACACTAATATCAGCGCAGCCGCACCAACTGCAATGGCCAGAATACTTATCCAGGCAATGAGGTTGATGGCGTTTGTTGTCTTTTTCCCCTTAAAATATCTCCAGGCAAATAAAATTGTCATCTATCGGGAAGTTTCCGGTAACAGGCAAAAAGATTTAATTAATCAGGTTTCTTATTTTCTTCTTCCTCGTTATGTAGCTTTTTAAAAATATCTTCCATTTTAAAAACATAGTCCAGCGTATCATCCAGGTAAAACTGCAAAAGAGGTATTCTTCTCAATTGGTGTTTTACCCTCTCGCTCAGTTCCTTTTTGATTTCCCACGCTTGTGCCTGTATTTTTTTTAGTGCTGCCTGAGTATCCTGTACCTTAAACAAACTTATATATATTCTTGCCTCCAATAAGTCGGGAGTAATTTTAACTGTTGAAATAGAGACCATTCCTCCGTCTATCATATTTAGTCCCAGCCGCATAAATATATCGTTCAACTCTTGTTGAATTACTGCGGCCACCTGTTTTTGTCGTTTTCCTTCCTGCATCTATTCTACTGTTTATGGCTGTAAAATTAGTTACTTTGTAGCTATTTGAACGATTTATAACACTAATGAGAAAATATTCGCGTCTTTTTAAATATCTGCGTTTTTTTAAGGGAAACATTATTCTGTACTTTCTATTTACAATTCTGTCAATCATTTTTTCACTGATTTCATTAGGTACGCTTCCTTTTTTCTTACGGTTAATATTCTCTACCGAAAAACTGGTACTGCAAAAACCGGCAGCCATACATGGCTCTGCCGACGTTATTAATTATGTTAACTATCAAATAAGTAATATAATAGTTTCAAACGGAAGTCGCGGCCCTGTTTTAGCACTCGCCATAATATGCCTCGTTGTCATTGTATCAGTGTTACTAAAAAATTTGTTCCTGTATCTTTCTTTCTATGTATTGGCTCCAATGAAAAATTCGATAATGACAAGATTGAGAGAAGAATTGTATGATAAATTACTTCAATTGCCAATTGGTTTTTTTACAGAACAAAGAAAAGGTGATGTTATGAGCCGGATGACAAATGACATAGGTGAACTGGAAGGTTCTGTCGTGGGCACAATGGAAGGATTTATAAAAGATCCTTTGAATATACTCATCATTCTGGGAACCCTTATTTTCATCAGTCCCCAGCTTTCGTTGTTCCTATTAATTTTTCTTCCGCTTACAGGCATAATAATAGGCCGTGTTAGCCGGTCACTAAAAAAACAGTCTAATGCAGCAGCAATTATGTTGGGCGAGGCTTTATCAGTGTTAGACGAAACGCTCGGTGGGTTACGGGTGATTAAAGCCTTTAATGCGGAAAAGCTGTTGCAAACAAAATTTAATACAACCAATAATGATCTGTTTCATTTGCGCAATCGAATGCAGTATCGCCGTGACCTAGCCTCTCCTTTAAGCGAAGTCTTGGGCGTCATGGTTTTATGTGGTATTCTATGGTTTGGCGGCCGTTTAGTTCTGGGTGGTCAATCGGGTCTTAAAGCTGAAGCATTTATAATGTATGTTGGCATCTTTACTCAAATAATCAATCCTGCCAAGGCGCTTTCTTCTTCGTTTTATAACATGCAACGGGGAAGTGCAGCTATTACGAGAATAGAGGAAATACTGAATGCGCCCGTAAAAGTAGATGAAAATGTAAACGGATTAAAACTTACATCTTTTAGTAAAGCTATAGAGTTTAAGAACGTCAGTTTTTCTTATGAAGATAAAATAGTATTACATAATATTAATCTTAGAATTGAAAAAGGAAAGACAATTGCACTGGTTGGCTCTTCAGGTGCCGGCAAAAGCACTTTAGCTGATCTCATTCCACGCTTTCATGATGTTACAGCTGGGGAAATATTAATCGATGGAATAAATATCAAAGATTATTCATTGTATTCTGTAAGAAAACAAATGGGAATTGTAACACAGGAGCCCATTTTATTTAATGATACCATAGCAGCTAATATAGCTTTAGGAATGGAAAACGCTACCGACGATCAAATTGAAACAGCAGCCAAAATTGCTAATGCCCATAATTATATACAACAAAAAGAAGTGGCATATAAAACGAACATAGGAGACAGAGGTGGTAAACTTAGCGGCGGAGAAAGGCAAAGACTAACCATTGCAAGAGCTGTTCTCAAAAATCCACCGATCTTAATTTTAGATGAAGCCACTTCGTCCCTCGATACTGAAAGTGAAAAGCTGGTACAGGATGCAATAAATAATATGATGCAGAATCGCACTTCCATCGTCATTGCCCATAGGCTAAGCACAATTCGTCATGCTGATGAAATTATTGTTATGCAAAAAGGTGAAATTGCCGAACGAGGAACGCATACAGAATTATTGGCTCGAGGAGGAATTTATAAAAGATTGGTAGATATGCAGGAAGTGAAGTAAGTTTTTAGAGCAACAAATACCAACACTGAATTTACAAAAGCTACGTATACAGGTTAATAGTTTCACTTATCTTTACGAGGATTCTTTTAACTGACAAAAACCTAAAATATGAAAGTTGTAGTAGTAGGCTCTTCCGGAACGATTGGTAAAGCAGTAACACAACTACTGAAAGATAAAGGGCACGAGGTTGTTGAAGTTTCCCGCTCCACTAAACCTGGCGTTAATATAATGGACTCTTCATCTATTGAAAATTTTTACAGCAGTTTAGGTGAAGTTGATGCTATTATTTGTGCCGCAGGAGATGCTGCAGCAGCTCCGCTTGATAAGCTCACTAATGAGCAAATTCAACTTTCAATAAACAGCAAACTTTTAGGGCAGGTAAACATGGTACGTAAAGGATTATCAAATGTGCGACCTAATGGTGTATTTGTAATAACAGGCGGTATGCTTGCTTACACACCGTGGCCACAAACTTCAATAATTACAACGGTTAATGCGGGCCTGGAAGGATTTGCGAAGGCAGCAGCACTCGATTTAACAGACGGCCGACGGATAGTTATCGTACATCCGCCATGGATTGCAGAAACTGCTGCTAAACTGGGCATGGATGCCACACCATGGCCAAACGCTGCCAAAGCTGCCGAGGCATATCTTGAAGCCTTAGAAGGAAACATGAATGGAGAACCGGTTTTTGTAGAAGGTTACAAACCGTCTTAATTTTTTAGATTTAAAAGCCCTTGCATCGATGCAGCAAGAAATAGTAAGGTTAAGTTTAAATAGTTATAAGCAAAATCTTATATTTTTAATAATCTAAAGCTTAAGCCCTATTTTCTTTTTAATACCTTTCTTTTATAGACAAGTACTTTTTTTTCCTTCATAATCGAAGTATATTTGCTATACCTACGTATAAAAGTAATAGCGAAGTTTTTTAAGACTACTAAACTTTAATCCTTACATTATGAATAATTCATCTAAAATCTTAATTGCTTTTTTTGCCGGTTTTGCTGCTGGCACAGTTACCGGTCTTATGATTGCACCGGATGAAGGATCAAAAACAAGGGAAAACCTATCAAAAAAAGGCAAAAAGCTTTGGAAAAAAACTAAAAAATCAGCAGACGAATTTGTAAAAAAATCAGCAGATCTAAAAGATAAAGTTGTCAAAGAGGGCAAAGAAATATTTGAATAGAAATTAATTTTTTGTGCCTGATCAATCAGTGTACGAAAAATTTTCGGAGGAGCCCTTTTGTAAGTGCTTTTGTCGAGGATTGTCCGGCCCACATCGCTATAAGATCCTCGTCGTTTTGCTTATTACCGTATTCTCTTATTGAAGAAATCACTTGCATAATTAATTCTGTTGTCGAAGGCAGAATTTGCAAAAAAGGCTAATCGATTTTGCTATTGGATGATTCTGTTTTTTTTATTTGTATCGTAACTCCTTAAAAGTCAACCTTTACGTTTCAAAATTTTATTGTTCCTCCTAACAGAAATTTGGTTGCTTATTTTCAAGTTCTTTAGATTGTTTACAATTAATGCTGCAGACACCTACATCTTGCGGACTGTCTAAACATCTTTACTATCGTTGCTATAATTACCCTTCAACTCCCGAACGTTTGTTAGTACTTTTTTATTAATTATCCAAAAAATGACATATTAATAAATTGTTAATAATACTATTAATTAAACCCTTACTCTTCCAATAGGTCTTATTTTTGTTATATCCGATATGTAATTTTTTCTTCCCGCAATGATTGTAAGCAACAGAAAGAGTTCTGAGAGATTTTAAAACTCGATCTTTAAAATGATCATTCGATTTCTGCTATTATGAATTGCAATACTGTTTTTATATCAGTATTACAACCTATCGATATTGAGCATGCCATAAGAAATTTTTTATTTCAGCTTCACATTCCCCTGCGTTATTAGCAGTTGAACGATAGTTTGAACATAGCATAAAGTGTGAAAATGAGGTAGAAATATTCAGAACAAAAAAATAATTATGAATACAACGTTAACAATACAACCAAGGATATATAGAATAGCAGTCAGTGCGTTTTTCTTTTTGGCAGGATTAACCTTTGCTACATGGGCAAGCCGGATACCTGATATTAAAACAGCTCTGCATCTATCAGAGGCCGGCTTAGGTATGGTACTCTTTGCATTGCCAGTAGGGCAGCTTTTAAGCCTGCCTCTGTCAGCCTGGTTATCCTCAAAATTTGGCACCAGGTCAGTCATGCTTCTTGCCTCGGTGCTATACCCGCTTACACTGGTGCTGCTGGCAAGCACAACAAGCGCTTTTCAATTGATTCTTGCCCTATTTCTATTTGGGTTATGGGCAAACATGATCAATATTGCTATGAATACACAAGCAGTAGGTGTTGAAAGCATATATGGCAGATCAATTATGGCTTCTTTTCACGGCTTGTGGAGCCTTGCAGGTTTTACGGGTGCAGTACTAGGCAGCTTCTTTGTATCAGTTGGCCTTACTCCACTAGTACACTTTTCAATCATTTGCGCTGTAGCAAGTTTGATAGTGCTATCATCCTATAAAAGCACCTTACCCAATGAGACAAGTAAAGAAGACGCGAAGCCAATATTTGTAAAACCTGACAGAGGAATTTTAATACTCGGACTTATCGCCTTTTCCTGCATGGTCTGCGAAGGTGCTATGGCAGACTGGAGCGGAGTGTATTTTCAAAAAGTTGTAGAGACACCTGCTCGATTTACAACCATAGGATATGTTGCATTTACCGCAACTATGGCTACGGGTCGTTTTGCCGGCGATTGGCTCGTAACACGGTTTGGCGTAAAGCGTATGCTGCAATTAAGTGGTAGTATCATCACAACAGGATTACTGGTAGCAGTTATATTTCCTAATCTTATATCAGCAACTACCGGTTTTTTACTCGTAGGTTTTGGTGTCTCTTCAGTGGTACCTATTGTATATGGCCTTGCGGGCAAATCAACTACCATGTCAGCTAGTACGGCGTTAGCTGCTGTATCCACCATCGGATTTTTAGGTTTTTTAATCGGGCCTCCACTTATCGGTTTTATTGCCCAAACTGCTGGCTTACGATTGTCATTTGCCCTTATAGCCGTGCTGGGATTTGGAACAACATTCCTGGCGGCTAAAATAAAAACTGTTTAGTTACACAATTAAAATTTAAAAAAATGAACAACAATTATAATATTATTCGCAAAATAAGAGAACGGGTCTTAAAGAATTTTTACCCGGTTTATCATGCTCCGCTTGTATTTGATATCGGTACACAAACCACTTATAGAAAAGCAGGATATGTAGCATGGCCTGAAAATCATTCTTCTAAATTTAATCAACATAAGGAAGAAGAAAAACAGGAAAGCAAATTAGGAAACAGAGGTTATTTTGCCTACCCAAAAAACAAGTTTTCAGCGTAGCAAGTGTTATTTATTTGGAAACAAAAAACATGTTTCCAGATTTTTCTATCACTTTCTTTTACTTCACTTTTTTTAATTCACATCGCACTTTGTAGTAATTACATTGTGCGATGTTTTTGTTTAATCTCTGTAGCAAGAGTTTTTATAAGCGCTTTATAAGATAAAAATAGAATATTGTAAAGCTTGTCAACCTGTCAGTACAACTCTATTTGGTATTTTATTTGACAAAAGTGATAAAAACTTTCTATATGCAAAAAGGTCAGATAAGAGTACATACTGAGAATATTTTCCCCATCATCAAAAAATTTTTATACAGCGATCATGAAATCTTTATTCGTGAATTGGTAAGTAACGCTGTAGATGCCAGCCAAAAGCTAAAAACACTTACATCAATAGGTGAGGCTAAGGGCAATATAGGTGATTTGCGTATTGATGTTGAACTGGATGCAAAAGAAAAGACAATAAGCATTATTGATCGTGGAGTTGGTATGACACAGGAAGAGGTTGACAAATACCTTAACCAGGTTGCTTTTAGTGGTGCTGAAGAATTTGTAAAGAAATATAAAGGTCAGAACGAAGAAAATATTATTGGAAAATTCGGCTTGGGTTTCTATAGCGCTTTCATGGTAAGTGAAAGGGTGGAAGTTTACACAAAAAGTTATAAAGATGAGCCTGCAACTTACTGGAGTTGTGACGGAAGTCCCGAATTTGAATTGTATTCAATAGAAAAACCTGACAGGGGAACTAAAATAGTACTACATATAAATGAAGAAAGCAAGGAGTTTTTAGACGCCTCCAGAATAAAAGCAATTCTTGAAAAATTCTGCCGGTTTCTGCCCATTCCTATTTATTTTATTGATAAAGGCGCTTCTGCAGAAGACAAAAAAGACCAAGAAAAAGAGGAAGAAAAACCTATTAATAATACTTCTCCCGCCTGGACCAAAAAGCCCTCAGAATTAACCAAAGAAGATTACGAAAACTTTTATAAAGAATTATATCCTTTTAGCGAAACACCGCTATTCTGGATACATCTTAATGTAGATTATCCGTTTAACCTCACCGGTATTTTGTATTTTCCAAAAATCAAGCAGAGCTATGAAATACAGAAAGACAAAATACAACTGTACAGCAACCAGGTATTTGTAACAGACGAGGTAAAAGACGTAGTACCGGAGTTTTTAATGTTACTGCACGGTGTAATTGATAGCCCTGACATCCCTTTGAATGTAAGTCGCAGCTATTTGCAAGGTGATCCCAATGTTAAAAAGATAAACGCTCACATAACACGTAAGGTTGCTGATAAGCTTGAAGAAATATTTAGAAACGAAAGAAACTCTTTTGAGGAAAAATGGGAAAGCTTAGGCTTATTTGTTAAGTATGGCATGATGACAGACGATAAGTTTCTGGAAAAAGCAAATAAGTTTTTGATAATGGAAGATGCTGCCGTAAATGAAGGTGCAAAGAAATTTTATACCCTCGAAGAATACCGTACAGCAGCAGAAGGTTTACAAAAAAATAAAGATGGCAAACTGGTAATAATTTATACGACTGACCCCATACAGCAAGATGCTTATGTGCAGGCAGCACAGGCAAAAGGATATAAAGTTGTTAAGATGGAGACTTTGGTAGATGCTGCATTCATTAACCAGATGGAAATGAAATGGGAAAATGTACAGTTTACTCGTGTAGATGCTGATATTACTGATAATCTCATTGATAAGAATGAGGAGCAGTCAAGTGTTTTAAATAAAGATGAAGAAGAAAAACTAAAAAATCTATTTGGGGTTCAAATACCAGAATTGCATGTTACGGTAGAGGTGAAAGGCTTAAGTGCTGATGCACCTCCTGTTGTTGCTACAAGACCCGAATTTATGCGCCGTATGAAGGACATGGGCGCTATGGGTGGAGGAATGGCAAGCTGGTATGCTAATATGCCCGATGAGGTTACACTAACTGTAAACGGCAATCATAAGATTTATCAAACCCTACTACAGGAAAACAACACGCAGATGCAGGAGAAACAAGTTCGCAACTTGGCGGACCTTGCTTTATTAGGCCAGGGATTATTAAAAGGAAATGCACTTACTTCTTTTATCAACAGAAGTGTAGAATTAATGCAGGGAGAAACAAAATCAAGCTTGATAGTAGAGGCTTAATTCACTATTGATATATAAATTAAAAAAGCCGTCCTGATTTCGTTGGGGCGGCTTTTTTATATAGGACTATTCGAGCCAAATGAGGATAGATTTTAAGCGATAGTAGGAAATGAAGAAAAATAATTATAAATTAACCAAGAAGTAATGTGAATATGCTGAAATCGGTGTGAAGTATTTTGAGCCTATAACTACACGTAATCCAATTATTTTGAAGTAATAAAAGAGGCTGTCTCCTATGTATCAGGACAGCCTCTTTTAATATTGATCCATTGTCGCCTAAATCTTTTTTTCAAATGCTGTTAATGAAAAAATGAACAGTCATTTACACCTTCAATAAACTTGTGAAATAAAAATCCAACTTTTATGTTTGGCAATTTTTTTAACACCCTTGGTTCCATAATTCTAATGCTCTATGGTTCTTTTACAAAACCCGAAAATGCGAAGCTTTATTGGAAACAGTTTATGGTTGAATGCACTTCCATAGGCTTAGGCTCATTGCCTATCGTAGCTATTATATCAATCTTTTTAGGAATGGTAATGACCATACAAACGGCTTATCAGTTAGTAAGTCCGCTGGTGCCGAAAACAATTATTGCCGGCGTGGTAAGAGACTCAGTCATCTTAGAACTTTCTCCAACGGTTATAAGTATTGTACTTGCAGGGGTAGTTGGTTCTAGAATAGCTTCAGAATTGGGAAATATGCGGGTAACAGAACAGATAGATGCGCTAGAAATAATGGGTATTAATACAAAAGCTTACCTTGTTTTGCCAAAAATCGTTGCCTCTGTTCTTATGGTTCCTGCTTTAATTATTATATCAATCAGTCTTTCTCTGATAGGAGGTATAATTGCCGGAACGCTGGCAGACATTGTTCCTATTAACATTTATAAACAAGGATTGATAAATGGATTTGAAGGTTTTACCGTTACAGTTGCTATCGTAAAAGCAGTTGCTTTTTCATTTTCCATCTCTGCCATAAGCTGTTACAACGGTTACTTTGTTAAAGGAGGATCGCTTGAAATCGGCAAAGCATCCACAAAAGCGGTTGTGGTAAGCTGCGTTGCAATACTGGCATTAGATTATGTTATTACTGCATTGATGTTGTAAGAAGTAGTAGACTTTAATAATATTCACTCTTGGTTTTTCGAAATGGTAAAAATCACGGTGGCATTTCTATCTCAGCCCCTCTTTTTTGACGATCAATTGCATTTTCTTCTGATGTCCAAATGAAATACAATTAGCCTTAATGAGTGGTGTTAAAACAACGTTTGCTTAATTTATAGAAGCGGGAATTTTTTAAACTAAAGCAAATCTACTACACATATAACATCCAGGAACCCAATGGAAATGCAGCAGAAAGATTAAATAAAACACCACATGGGAAAATACTAACGTTTGTATTTATTATCGTCTAACTCGTCTTAATCCCTTTGAAGGTAAATTACCTGTGACAACAAAAAGGCAGCATTTAAATAGACCTGATACAAAGTGAGCAGTTAATAAAAATGAATACTTTATTTGAACTTTCTTTAAAATTTCAAAATATGTTTTAGTATAAAAACTAAAGTCGTTTAGTGACTTTATATGATCACCTCCTCCATTAAGAACCTTCACCAGTTCCTTTTGAATGTTATCATGTCCAGGAAATAACTCCAACAAAACATAGCGGGTTTGAGTAATGTGTATTATCTTTTCGGTATTTGAGAGCGAACTGAATATCCCGCCGCTATGATGTCGATAAGTACTCGATACATAATCTAGAAATTTTACTTTGCCAAACTGCGATTGCCAAACAGCTAAATATGTATCCAATCCTCTCGCTTTTTTAAATGATTCGGGTAAGGTTTTGTAATCAAATTTTCTAAAAACACGTGTATGAGTAGGTGCCTGAAAGGGAGCATCCTCAAAAGTATAAGTGTCCTTGGTTTCTCCTCTAAGCTGTTTTTCCTGTATTACAACCCCAGAAGAGTCAACTATGCAACCATTGGTAAAGCACATTACGTAATCTGGATGTCCTTCAAGAAAATCAACCTGCTTTTGTAATTTATTCGGGTCAATCCAATAATCATCGCCCTCACACAGAGCGAGATATTTCCCTCTACAATAAGGAAATACAATGGGTGCTATTTTTTTTCCTAAAGAAAACTGGTTGACTGTTTGATAAATAGGTCTAATTAAATCAGGGTATTTATCTGCATAAGACTTTATAATAGAAGCCGTACTATCAGTCGAACAATCATCATGAATTAAAATTTCAAAAGGGAATGAAGTCTTTTGCATTAGAAAGCCTTCAATGGCGAGTGAAATATATTTTTCATGATTATAGGTTATACATATAATACTCACTAGAGGAACTGCATGCATTTTTTTAGCTTTCGTGTAAGAAATTCTTTTTAGAGTAGTTCACTTAATTCATTCAAATTGACTTAAAATTTCAAATACTAATCTTTAAAATCTTTTAAAATGTCAAAGTACCTATAGTTACTTATACGGAGATTGAGACTTTTTCAGCTGTTGACTTACGAATGTTTCTAATTATGCAATTTTGTCTGTAACGTAAAAATGGGTCTATTTAAGAATTCTCCTAATGAATCATTTCTTACTATGTTACTATTACTTAAACTCTGATAACTAATTTTCCCATCTACTGATTCTGGTACGGCAATATCTACAATCTCCCAAACATCATTAGTACCATTAACTACAAAATCTATCATTTCTTTTTTTGTACCATCCTTAAACAAAAGCTTTTCTCTATCTCCTCTCCAACAAAACCCTAATTGAAAGAACAAGTATTTTGTTTTTGATGCTAAATAATTTAAAGTATTTAAAATTTCTTCTTTTGCTTTATCTATTGATAGGCTTTTATCACCGTAATCGTCACCTACATGATGAAGAACGTTTAAAAGCAGGATAATGTCGAACCATTCATTTTCCAGCTCACTTTCAAAAGACAGGTATCTGTCAAAGACAGTAATTTTGTCGTCATATTTCAAAAGTGACGATGCTTCTTTAACAAATTCTGCATGTTCTTTATTTCCTTCATAGAAAACAACAGATGATGCCCCTTTATTAATCATCTCAAATGAAAAAAACCCAGTATTACCTCCAACATCAAGTATTTTTTTACCCTCTGGATGCACTAGCGACAAGATATAATTCAAACGCTCTTCTTCAAAACGGGATTTAACAACAATATCGTTATTGCCAATCAGCCTTTTTAAGTTTCTCGCTAAAATTTGATAGTTTGAATGTTTGCTTGTATTAGCATAAAGTTGTCTTAATTTATCGATTTTATTTTCCATTTTTACTTATTTCCTTTTCATGCTCAAAAATTTCGAAAGTATCTGGACGCGCGTAAATATCATTTGCAATTAATGAATAATATTCATCAAAAAATTCCTTTTTTGAATAGTTATGAAAAGCTATTTTATTTTTTTGAACTTGATCTTCAATAATTCCACCTGACCAAAAGTATTTTATATTAGGTCTATATTCAAATTTAAAATTATTCTCTATTAACCCATAGTCATAAAGAAATTTGTGAAACAAATCCATCTGTGCATCTAGTATAAGTTGGGATGGGCCCCACAGCCTGGGGTTTGCTTCTATCATATAGAATTGGTCATTACTAAATTTTACTTCTACCATTACCAAACCTGTAAAGCCTCTTTTTACAAATAACTCAATAAAATCACCAGCTATCTTATTTTCATGAATATCTGACGATTTAGCAGCAATTATTGAACGTCCGTTAGATTGTTGTATTAAATTCTCCTGCGAGTAGGTAGAAACATCTCCTTTTCGTGGGAAATAAAATAATAAGTAGTAACTATTACCTCCGATAAATTCCTGGAAGTAAAAATCGTCAGAATCGAATTTATCTCTGTTTTTATAAAATACGTTTGAGTTATAAACCAGCGATGGCTTGTGAATCGAACCCGACTTTGCAGTATAGCTTTTAGGTTTTGCCACAAACGGAACTGAAAACTTATTGGATAGAGTCAACTCGATGGGAGTTTTAATATTATTTTGATTGCATAATTTGCCGAAGCTGTATTTATTTGAAACTTCTTCGTACAATTCCTTTTTGCACAGCGGCACAATAAAACCTAAATCTTCAATATCACTTCTGTAGTTTATTAAAAAACGATTTAAATACTCGGTGGAAGGTATTATTAGTGTTTCCTCACTCAAAACTAATTCTTTAAAAACCTGAAATTCTTCTAAAGAAAATGTCTTTGATTTCCTTATATAAATAACCTTACTTTTATAAACAGTCTTTAATATACAATCTGTTTCATTTGAGGCAATGATATTTATATTTATATTGTTTAAATCACAAATCCTACAAAATGAAATTATGGCTCTTTGGTTAAATCCCGAAAATATAAGTACCCCTCTTTTAAATTTTTTCATATTAAATAAATTTTTATCAGAAAAGCTAGCACCACGGATTTATTTACAGAAAAAATTTCATAATAATTATATCCATATTTCTGTCAATTCAATCTGAAAAAAAGAAATTCAATTCATTTAATCTATTCAAGTTATTAATATACAAAAGCTTTAATTGTTTTTCAAATATTGGTAAAGTTTTATTTTAGGAAGTGAAGGTCTCGCTTATTTATGCTACTGAAATAGTCAGTTTAAACTTTTAACTTGCGGATCGCTATTATATTAGTATTAATAATTTTGTGAGCGTAATAATGCTCTGCAAATCATATCAACTTCCTCCATTGATAAATCATGGTAAAGGGGCAAACATAAGACTCTTGATGCCACATCCGATGATATTTTTACTTCTTGTTTAGGAAGAATATAATTTAAAGTTTCTAAGGAAGGGTAAAAATACCTTCTGGGGTGAACATAAATGCCCTGGAGAGCTCTGATATTTTTTAACAGAACTGCTTCACTTTCAAAAAGAACGGGATAATATGCGAAATTAAAGCCAGGCAAAGGATTACGAATAGGTTTACCTACTTTTAGAGAAAGTAGCATATAATTATACCGCTCCCAAAGCTGTTGGCGGCGTTCAAGAATTTGATTAATGTATTTTAAGTTGCACAAGCCCATTGCAGCATGAAACTCACAGTTTTTACCATTTATTCCCAAACCGTGAAAATTATCCGGTCCGGCAAACCCAAAATTACGCATGTGTGCAATTTCCTTGGCCACAACTGCATCATGAGTAACTATTGCTCCCCCTTCTATCGTATGAAATAATTTAGTGGCATGAAAACTGAGGGTGCTTATGTCCCCATAATGAAATACTGATCTATTTTTATAACTTGAACCAAATGCATGTGCGCCATCGAAAATGACCTTCAAATTATGTTTGTCAGCAATGGCTTCTATGTCTTTTATCTCACAAGGATTTCCAAAAACATGAGTTGCAAGAATGGCGCTCGTTTGCGGGGTAATTGCATCCTCAATTAAAGCGGGGTTTATATTATAAGTAGCAGGGTCGATGTCAACAAACACAGGCTTACATCCTTCCCAAACAATACTGCTGCTGGTAGCTACAAAAGAAAAAGGAGTAGTAATAATTTCGCCTTTTAGTCCTAAAACTTTGATTGCTAGCTGAAGAGCTATTGTACCATTAGTAACATAAAATAAATGCGGTACATCTAAAAATTTTTTTAGTTGTAGTTCAAGCTCATTTAGCAACGGACCGTTATTGGTAAGCCATTCTCTACTCCAAATACCTTTTAAATACTCGTCATACTCCTCTTTGGGAGGTAAGAACGGTTTAGTTACATTTATCATATAAAATATTAAAAAGACTAACCCTATTACAAGATAAAAATATTTAATAATATTAAATATTTTTATTTAAATACCGGCGAGCTATAAAGGTTCTTTCATTATGCCTATAACTGATTTAATCTTGCAACCTATATAAAATTCTCACGTCTTTATTCAAAATCATGCTATACTCTTGTTTCTATTGCAACTTGTCTGGTATATCCTTATCAATAAAACATGTTATTTCATCTTGCGTAAGATTTTCAATTTGTGAAACCCTGAATGACTGTCTTTTAATTGTTTCCTCGAATATATTTCTTACAGATCTTGCATTGGAGTTGAAAAGGCCCGATTCGTAATACTTATCAATTAAGAACTCTATTTTATGTTTTGCGCCTTTAGATAATCGATTATGATAATCAGCTGACATTTTTTGAAATATTTGACTCAGCTCTTCTTTTGAATAATCTGGAAAGTGCAACGTTTTGGAAAATCTTGACTTTAGCCCGGGATTCGAAGAAAGCAATTCGTCAATTTGTTTAGGATAGCCAGCAATTATAACTACAATTTTTTCTCTGTTATCTTCCATTAGTTTTAAAAGGGTTTCAACTGCTTCGTTACCGAAATCACTGCCGGTTTTAAAAAGAGAATATGCTTCGTCAATAAAAAGAATACCTCCTAAGGCACTTTCAAAAACTCTTTGTGTTTTTGGCGCTGTATGTCCCACATATTGTCCAACAAGATCAGCTCTGCTTACTTCAACTACTTTGTTTGAAGACAAAAGACCTATGTCGTAATAAATTTGTCCTAAAAGCCTGGCTACTGTTGTTTTGCCTGTTCCGGGATTTCCCGTAAAAACAAGGTGCAATGTTGAAGGCGTAACAGGTAACTTGAATTCAATTCTTTTTTTTCTAAATTGAGCTAAACTCTTTAGCTCTTGAATTTCGAGTTTTATTGTATTTAGACCAATTAAGTTAGATAGTTCAATTTGTTGTTCCGATTGTTCATTAATGTCAGCTAACTGAGAGTTAGTTTTCGCTATGCTGACCTTTCTGTTTTTACCAATGCTTATTTTGCCTTGTAAAAAGTATGCCTCCAATTCCTCTTTGTTTGCAACCAGGTAATTGGTTGACATTATATCTAACATAAAAAGAGTTTCCAGGAAAATGTCTTCAAAACGTGGAAACGTCTCGTAAAAAGAGTCGAGCAACTCATACGTTTTACCTATGTCTGTTTTAATGGTTTTGCGTCTTACATAACTTATTTCATAACCCCCGGTCTTTGTTGCAGCAACAGATAATTTAATTTTTTTTAAGCGAAAAGATTCAAGTCCAAAATCAACAGTAAATTTAAACCCCTTGTGCAACAGTTCTGACACATCGCTTATAAATAGTTTATTGTTTGCAAAATTGACTGACTGATAAATTACATAATTAATACCGTTGTTCACAGATTTTAAATAAACGAACATTAATTTAAGAATTGCCCTTTCAGGATTAAAATCAATAGCTTGCTCTAAGTCTTCAAAGTCTTTCCGGTTATAGTCATTTTGGCCAGTTGTATAAACAGTGATAAATGTAATGTTGTCAATTTTCTTAAACCGATGGTTTAAAACTGCTGGCACACCTTTGTATTCTAATAATAATTTCGGCATATTTAAAAGTTCGTTTGATCGACTTTGCAAAATGAAATATAAATCAGGTAATTCATCTAGAATTATATTTTTTA
Source organism: Segetibacter koreensis DSM 18137 (assembly GCF_000374045.1). Lineage (GTDB taxonomy): Bacteria > Bacteroidota > Bacteroidia > Chitinophagales > Chitinophagaceae > Segetibacter > Segetibacter koreensis. The sequence goes on from NZ_KB893385.1 coordinate 218,140, forward strand.
AAAATGGTTGTTAAAAGATCAATAACAAAGAAAATATCTCCGCTCTTTTTTTAAGCATACTTATTTTTTTATTAAAAAATATGTGTTTATTACGGTCAAAAGGTAGTTAATAAAATATATCTGTCTTCTAATAAAAAACCCCTTAACAGGTACACCTGTTGAAGGGGCAAAACCAAAACCAGAAACATTTATTTTTTAATTCTACTTTGCTCACTTTCTAAACCAGTTGAACGATTTCTTGCTTCTTTAATAGTGCTGCTTCCTAAACGATAAGTAAAAGTCAGGCGGAAAACGCGGGTCTCAGGCTTTTGTAAAAGGTTATAATTTACATTGCTTAGCGTGCTGTGTATTTTTTGTTGTCTTGTGTTAAATATATCACTCCCCGAAAATTTAATGTTAGCCTTTTTGTTTGCTAATGATTTATTTAATCCAAAGTCTACGCCATATTCACTTCCTATATTCAATGTTCCATAAACCATGGAAGACCTGTAATTTCCTGATACTTCAGCGGCAAATGCTTTGGGCAATGTAAAGTTGTGATTGCTGCTGAAATAAAAGCTTGTTTTGTTCGCTTTCAATTCAAGCCCTTCAAGACCTGTTGTATGATATTGGTTGTTGAAAGCAGTAATTGTATTATTAGCACTCCACCATTTGCTTATTGTAACAGGGGCATTAATGGTAAGGTTATAAAAGTTTGCGTTTTTTACATTGGCAGAAGTTTGATAAAGACCCTTTCTTAAAGTGTCTGGTAAGATAACATCTGTAATGATGTCCTTGGTCAAGCTATAGCCAAAAGTAGCAGTATATTTTCTTTTAAACATGTAGGTAAGTTCAAAAGAATGAGTGTATTGAGGATTAAGGAATGGATTACCTTTTTGAAAAGTGTACTGGTCAAGATAGTAAACAAATGGATTTAAAGCATCATAACTCGGACGGTCGATACGGCGACTGTAAGAGAATGTTGCGCTATGTTTGTCGTTGAATGATTGGTTGATAAATAAGCTCGGAAATAAATCGAAGTAGTTTCTTTTTACGATTTTATTTTCTGTAATAGAGTTGCCTTTTGAAATGGTTTTTTCTGCACGAACGCCAAATTGAATTGAAGTGGTTTTAAATTGCTTGTTTGCATTTAGATAGCCTGCATGAATTGTTTCATCATAAACAAAATGGTTGCTGCGGGTGATATTATTTTTCCAGCTATCGTTTTCAAGCTCTTCGAAGTTCAGGTCGTTATCTGTACGAACAATGCTGCTTTTTAAGCCTGCTTCCACCTTTATAGTTTTTGAAACAGGGTAAACATAATCAGCTTTAATAGATTTAATATTAATTGTAGATGGAGTTGTATTCCGGTTTAAATAAGGAGCTTTAAAAGTCTCACCAGCATTGTCAAGAAAATAGTTATCATAAGTAGTAAAGTCTCTCGAAGTATTATGAGAATAATCTGCATCTATAGTAAGCTCTTGTCCTAAACTGTCTAAAACCCCTTTATAATTAATGTTATAAGCCATATTTCTGTAATGTCCGTTGTTGTCGCCGATTACATCAATTGTCGAATCGGTTCCCTTCTCTGTATTGCCAATTTTAGTAAGGTTTTTAGAAAAGTTCTTTCCATTGTTTATATAACCATTAACCAGGATTCCCAAAGTGTTTTTCGAATTAATGAAGAAATCCGCACCAGCTTTAAAGTTGTTGTTGCTGTAGTTTCTGTCTTCAACCTGTTTTTGGGAAAAATAAGTGTTTTGATTGTAAAGGCGGGTTACTCTATTTATATTTAATGTTCTGCCTGTATGATTGTTGCCATAGTTATAGTTGCCAAAAACATTCAGCCTGTCGTTACGATGATTTAAGGTTAAGCCTGTATTGTTTTTATAATCATTTCCATATCCGCCACCGATGGTTGCTGTACCATTAGTGCCTACCGTTTTACTCTTTTTGGTTTTAATATTAATGATACCTGAATTACCCGCGGCATCATATTTGGCAGATGGATTGGTAATAAATTCAATGCTTTCTACCTGGTTGCTTTGCATCGTTTTTAATAACTGCGCGAGTTCATTATTGCTCATATAGGTTGGCTTACCATCTATCATAACTAACACGCCACTTTTCCCATTCATTGAGATGTTGCCATCTTTGTCTACAATAATTCCGGGAGCTTTTTCCAAAACTTCCATAACTGTTGAACCTGCAGAAATTGTACTGTTTTCTACATTGAGTACAGTCCGGTCTATCTTACGTTCGATAAAAGGTTTCTTTGCTGTAACCGTAACTGCTTTTAAAGCTTTGGCATTTGCATTTAATACTATTGAAGGCACATTTATTTCGGCCGCGTTGTCAGTTACAGCTATTGATTTTTTTAGCTCATTATATCCTGTCATTGTTGCTGAAATCAAATACTTGCCGGGTGCAACATTTTTAAAACCATAATTTCCAACAGAGTCTGTCATGGTGGTTTTTACCAATGAAGAGTCTTGTAACTTGAAAAGACTAATGGTAGCATAAGTAAGCGCGTTGCTATTTTCATCAGTAACATTGCCTGATAAAACGGTAGTAGAAGTTTTTAACTGAGTCAAATTTTCCTGGGCTTTTGTAGCTGTTGCAACAAGCAAAAGAACAGCGGCAAGAAAGGTTGTTAAGCGTTTCATATCTGTTTGTTTTGATTTTTAATTTTGATGAAACAAAGAGATATAAAAACAAAAACGTTTGAAAATGATTAAAGACGAATGACTGAAAGAGGGAGAAGAGTGCCGATTAGAGGTGACGAAAGCCTGGAAGCGTTTACCGATTTTACTATAATTATTATTCAGCTACAATTCTTAATGACGGACGATTGTTATAAAAGACAACTTTTATAGGCCTTTTTACTATTAGTCTTTCATCGGGCGAAAACCGTCATTCATCAGTAAAACCAACCCTCGATTTTTTTAGTTACTCTAATTTGCAGGCAAAACTCAAGCTTCAGCATACATATAATAAATGATAAAAAATTAAGTGTTTATGGAAATAATCGTCATCGTATTTCAACTCGTTCTGCTTTTGTTTCATCAGGCTACTACTCTCGTTAATTTTTATCCTTTTAATAATGTAAGAAACTATACCATTAAAGAAAGATTACTGGAATGTTTTGTTAATGGCGTTATTATGGCAGTGCCAGTGATTGGATGGGTTTTTAGAATAAAATGGATGGTGACCGCTTCTCTTTTTATTTACCCTGTTCTACTAGCAGGCGAATACCTGAACTGGTGGAAGCATTATTTGTTTAACCCAACAGAAGAATGGATTAAAACGTATGACCGAATATTTAAAGAAACCATAATTGTATTACCACCTATAAAAAATAACCCAATACCCAACCTGGAACATACTATTCTCCATTCGCTTACTTTAGAGACCACTGTTGTTACTTATATTTACTATTTCACCCGTTAAAATGACAGCCAGACCCTTCTATAAAAGTAAACATGTAGCTATACCCTTAGCAGGGCTTGCTGTTAATACCATTCTCGGCGAAACCCTTGTTTATATAAACAACGGTCGATTGCTACCACTTGTGGCTGTGCGACAATACCTTACGGAAGCGTGGCCGATTATTTTACAAACTATTGCCCTTTTTTACCTTGTTTATTACACCGTAAATTACTTCAATAAAAAGTACGCTTCTGCCCCTAACTCAATCAGTCGTTTTTTGCAGGAAATCCTGTTTGTCTCTATCGCTGGTTTTATCGTTCAGGAAATTTTTAGGTTCTTGTTCATTAAGTATACAGTCGTTGCTGAAAGCCCGGCTACCCTTAACCCCAAGTTGAGACAATTGCAAATGATGAGCATGACTTTCCTGCTTGTTATTTATGCGATGGTCACCAGCTTCCGCATTTTTCAATACCTGCAGCAGAAGCAGCTTGAGCTGGTACAATGGCAAAGAGAATATACGCAATCTCAGTTTGAAGGATTGAAGAACCAGTTAAATCCGCATTTCCTTTTTAACAGCCTTAGCATATTGACTTCACTTGTGTATACTGACGCTGATAAAGCTGAAGAATTTATTGGGAAATTGTCGAAAAGTTATCGTTATCTACTGGAGCAAAAGGACAAAGAAAAGGTGCCGCTGAAGAAGGAGATGGAGTTTTTTGAAGGATATAAATACCTGGTGGAGCAAAGATTTGGCAAAAAGCTACAATTTAAAGTGCAGGTAAATGAAACGGAGTTGAATAAAGAATTGCCACCACATTCGTTGATGATTGCTTTGGAATACATTATTGCCAACAACGCTATGTCTGCAGCAAAACCACTTGTCGTAGAATTAAGCACAGAAGACAATGATTTACTTATAAACTACTGTTGCCAGGCAAAGTCACAAATAGAAGGCAACAGTGAAAAACAATTGATGACACTAAAAGAACGATACAGTTACTTGTTGCCTGAACGACCGATGCAAATCATTTCACACGGAGAAACAAGTACAATACTTTATCCTTTGTTATAAAATGAATAATCTGTCGCTGTCATATAAACCTGTTTCTACACTGAAGCTGACATTAATTGTCATGTTGAGCATCAGTATTGTTTTTCCCTTGTTGTTTGCTTATATCAATGATGAAATGACAAGGCAGATACTGCTGCGGGAACTGTTTTTTACTCCACTCCGAATTGGCGGCATTACCATAATTGCGTACGCTGTTATCCAGGTCATTAACTTTTTCATAAAAGGATATCAAACCAATCCTATCCGCTACTTTCTCGAATTGCCTGTTATATGGTTTTTTACTTATTGGTGGCTGATTTTTGTAGTTCAAAAAATCGAAGCTCCTGTTCGCCATGTCGAATCCTTTCCTACCGACACATGGGTTTTCAGACAATATATCGGGCTTTTCATGATAGCAACGGTGTTTATTTTTGTTTTTCAATCAGGACTTAATTTTTATAAACTTGCGCAGCAAAAAGCGGCACAGGCAGAGCAGCTACAAAAGGAATTTGCGCAGGTACGTTTACAGGCTCTCAGAAGCCAGGTAAACCCTCACTTTTTATTTAATAGCCTTAGCGTTTTGTCTTCTCTTGTACACGTCAATGCAGAATTGTCAGAACGATTTATTATTCAATTATCGCGCGCTTACAGGTATATTTTGGACCAAAAAGAACTCGAACTGGTAACATTAAAAAAGGAATTGGAATTTCTTGATGCATATTTCTTTTTATTGCAAATCCGGTTCGAGCAAAAAGTGCAGTTAATACGGGAAATCAATATAGACATTGAGAACTATAAATTACCACCGCTGACATTACAATTGCTAATAGAAAATGCAGTAAAGCACAACAAAATGTCTGCTTCACATCCTTTGACAATAACCGTGAAAACCGTTGAAGAAAATCTTGTGGTGGAAAATAATATTAATACAAGAGACCAAAATGAAACATCGACAGGAATTGGACTTGAAAATATCAGGAGCCGTTATGCCATGGTAACTGATAAAAAAATAATTATTGAAAAAACAGATGACTACTTCAGGGCAACAATCCCATTATTAAAATCATAAGAAATGAAAGTTGTTATTGTAGAAGATGAGCATTTAACCGCACAAAGGCTGCAGGGGATGTTAAAAAGATATGATGCAGATATTGATGTGTTGGCTGAACTTCCATCGGTGAGTGAAGCCATTGACTGGTTCAAAAATAATCCTGACCCAGACCTTGTCTTTATGGATATTCATCTTGAAGATGGTCAAAGCTTTAGCATCTTTGAAAATATTAACCTTCAAATTCCGGTAATTTTCACAACCGCGTATGATGAATACACCATTCAGGCATTTAAGGTCAATAGTGTTGACTACCTGATGAAGCCTTTGAATTATGATGAGTTGGTGCAGGCAATTGAAAAATACAAGCGGATTCATGCGCAACCTCATGAAGAAAATCAGAGTGTTGAGATGTTATTGAAATCATTGCATAAGAAAGAACCCGGGTACAAAGACCGGTTTCTGGTTTCTATTGGTTCTCGTTTAAAAACCATAGAAACCAATGAAATCAATTATTTCTACAGTGCAGAAAAAATCACTTTCCTGGTCACGAAAGACAACCAGCGCTTTCCCATAGATCACAGCTTAGACAGGCTGTCAATGATGCTAAACCCAAAAGAATATTATCGAGTTAACCGGCAGATGATAGTCAGGTTAAATGGTATTGCCAACATTCACGTATTTCCAAAGGGTAAAATAAAATTGGATCTTATACCGGTCATGAAAGAAGATGTATTTGTAAGTTTGGATAAAGTGGTTGAGTTTAAAGACTGGCTGGGAAAGTAGTGTGCTTAAAAAAGGGCAGTATTAAACAATGAATGAAGTGTTAACTAAAGGATAGGATTACACCGCATTGTCGGCAGCATCTTTAACTGCTATCAAAGTTCCCAAATAAAAAGTCGCTCGTGAAATTCTTTATTTATTAAAGCTTTCACTTGCATGACTACTAATGATTTAGCTTATACCTACTATCCCTATTGTTAGGTCAACACTCTCCCAATAGTTTTTTTCAACTGTTATAAATATCTAGAGGATAAGGCACTTTGACCGAAATCATCATACATTCTCGCTTCGGTCATAAAAAAGCTGCTATTAACTATCAAACTTTATGGCATAGAATAGAGGAAATAAGTTTATTACATATTCAAGGCTCATTAAGAATAATCGATATTTTCTAAATCTTTTCCATATGAAAAAGTTTATACTAATAATTGCGCCTTTTTTTATCATCTTAAAAGTTAGTTATTCGCAAGCCGGCAGGCTTGCCGCTTCCTTTGGTGATAGCGGAATAGTTCGAACAAGTTTTGGCGGAACTCCTACCGGTTATTCCCAGGTAGTGATACAAGGAGATGAAAAAATTGAGGTGATAGGCAAAACTGGGGAAAACCTCGCACTTGCCAAGTATAATACTGATGGCACCCTTGATACTACCTTCTCAGGCGATGGGAAGACAATTGGGTCCATCAGTGGCAATGTTAGTTTAAACCCTATCGCTAGACAAAATGATGGAAAGATTATTGTCTATGGTCGCCAAGACTCTAATTTTCTTGACCGTTATAATACTGATGGTAGCCGTGATTCTACATTTTCAAAATCAAGCTTAACATTTTTCTCTGCCGGGGTTTCGTGTGGAGCCGTGCAAAGCAATGGAAAGATAGTGGTGGCAGGTTCTGCCGTCACAGATGAAGGTGAGGTTTTTGCGCTCGCCCGGTATAACACTGATGGCACCATTGATTCTACTTTCTCGCAGGTTGGAAAGCAAACAACTCCCATTCTACCAAATTCGCGTGCAGACGATGTAAATGCTACTTCAGCGGCAATAGCTATACAAAGTGATGGAAAGATTGTAGTGGCAGGCTCTGTGTCATGGGAAGAATTTTACAATGTTGTCATTTATGATGCTGCTAGTTTTGCTGCATTCGTCCTTGTCCGCTATAATGCGGATGGCACCCTTGATAGTACTTTTTCAAATGATGGAATTGAAGTTACTAAATCTGGTATGTTTGAGTATGGTTATCCTAGATCTGTCGCTATACAAAATGATGGAAAGATTGTAGCAGTAGGTTATGTCTATCACGCAACTGAGGAGGATTATAACAATGATTTTGTCTTTGCCCGCTATAATACTGACGGGACCGTCATTAATTTTAGTGATTATAGGTTTAGTTCACAACAACTTGGGTCAAATGATGTAGCGAATAGTGTAGCTTTTCAAGATGATGGAAAGATTGTAATCGCAGGAAATTCTGATGGGAACTTTGCGCTTCTTAGGTTAGACACAAATGGAAGTTTAGACAGCACTTTTGGAGAGTACGGAAAAAAGGTTACGAAAGCAAGTACAGGATACAACTCAATCAATGCTATAGCCATTTCAGGAAAATCATTATATGGTGTAGGCTTTGGAGGAGTTGTAGACTCCGGAGGAAACAGCACCTCTGTCGGAATTGTTGCTAGGTACTTACTCGATAATGAAAACAAAAATAAACCTCCAACTGTAAGTCTCTCCATCCCTTACAATATTACAAAATATGCTGCCCCAGCAAGAATTAAACTCAATGCTACAGCAACAGATGAAGACGGTAAAATAATTAAAGTGCGATTTTATAATGACTCAACTCTGCTTCATACTGAAACTGTATCTCCTTATGGGTTTTTATGGGATAATGTTCCCTTAGGCAATTACACCCTTACTGCAAAAGCTTACGACAATAGTGGCAATGTAACAACATCCAACAATATCAAGGTTTCAGTCGTAGATACAAATGTAGCTCCGGTAGTAAGTATTGTAAGTCCTGTAAACGATACAACTTATACCGGACCTGCAACTATCGGTTTGGTTGCTCAAGCGCATGACGCAAATGACCGGATACGTAAAGTAGAGTTTTATAATGGAACGTCCTTATTGAGAACAGAATACATTTATCCATACGCTTATAACTGGGTAAATGTACAACCAGGAACATACAAAATAGTAGCAAAGGCTTATGATGCAAAAGGTCTCTCTGCTGTATCTGACCCAATATCTATAACCGTAACTAATGCAACAATTTCTAATGGTAGAAAACCATCTGGCGTGCAGATAGTTGGAATGAAAACGTTACGACTTCAACCTAATCCTGCCAGAGATATTTTAATTATCAGTCTAACAGGAATGCGAAACAAAAAGTCAACCATATCAATTATATCTAATAGCGGAGCGGTTATAAAAACAATGCAAACTAGCACAAACAATGTTATACAAATTGATATTTCGTCTTTAGCAGAGGGAGTATATTTTATTAAAGTACAAAACGGCGACATGAATTTGTATCAACAATTTGTAAAGTTGAAGTAGAAATCTTATTGTTCTCCTTATAAAGGAACAGCTTGATGACTACAAGCTTTGTGGGCATCTTGTTGGTGGTTGTGCTTTCCAAATTAACAAGCACCATTAACCAGGGAACGTTGAAATAGAAAAGGCTTAGCTGCAGCATGTTTCCAGCGTTCCCTGTATAAAAGTTCAAACAGTTGAGACGCTATTATATCTAATGTCTATGTCTCCGTTTTAGTGTTTACATTTTATGCATTTGCCAAAGTTGGTATGTCCAGCTTTTTCATTTTCATCACTTCTGCCATAACTCTTTGCGCTTTTGCAGGGTCCTTCATAAGGTTACTTAAGACTTGGGGTACGATTTGCCAGGATATGCCGAACTTATCTTTAAGCCATCCGCATCTTGATTCCGCCCCACCTTCAGTAAGTTTAGTCCAATAGTGATCAATCTCTTGCTGTGTTTCACATTCTACCATCAAAGAAACACCTTCATTAAATTGAAAATTATGATTACCGGCGCCATCCATCGTTGCAAACATTTCACCATTCAGAGCAAAATGTCCAAATTTCAAGTTGCCTTCCGGCTGTTCTTCACCTGCTTTATACGTTTCTAAATGATAAATAGCAGAATTTGGAAATATAGACGTATAATGTTTCATTGCATCTTGTGCTTTACCATATTGTTGGCCGACAAACAGGAAAGAAGCGACCACCTTCTGTGCGTCTTCAGGTAAATTACCAAGCATCAGTTGCCATGTCATGCCGAATTTATCAACGACCCATGCATACTTCTCACTCCATGGATATTTATCTAAAGGCATCATAGCACTGCCGCCTTCGAAAAGCTTTTTATAAATTCGGTCTATTTCTTCATTTGTGTGGCAGGTAACAAACAGTGAGATGGAGGGGTTAATGGTAAACATAGGTCCGCCGTTCAGGCCCATCAGCTTTTTACCCTCAATCTCAAACTGCACCACCATTGGTGTATCGGTAGTAATTTTTGAATTGCCGAAAATAGTGCAATAAAAATCCGCTGCTTCTTTGGCCTTACCGTCAAACCACAGGCAGGGAAAAATGTTGTTATTCATGTTCTGGTTTTTTGAGTTCTTAATTTTTGGTTTGTTGCTTTGTAACAAGGCTAGGGCAAAATTACTCCTCCAATTGTTGTGTCGTAGAGGATATTAAGACATTCTAGAGTGGTAAATGCGACAAAATCAGCATATGCATCAACAATATAATTGAAAAAATAGAAAGGGAAATAGTGGAAAGAAAACAGAAATTGGGTGCCCGGGAAAAAGAAAAAACAAGAAAAAGGAGGCATTCCTATGATAGCTATGAATACTTTCCAAAACAACGCGGAAAAGAGTACTTCACGGCTAAAAGATGTTCACGCAGAAAAAATAGGAGCAATTTCACAGGATTTGAATGATATGGACAAAATGAAATTTGGCTTTGACAACTCTTTGATATATAAAGGCAAAATATTATTTACAGCAAGGACATCAACTTTCGCTATGGTAACGAGTGGCTATGGAAGCGAGCCTTAAATATCGAGATCACCAGTGGAGAACGAATTGCCCTGAAAGGTTTTGATGACAGGTGTACCGGGATTGTAAACGCTCGAAAGTTAATATTTGTAATTCTGCCCTCATTGGCGCTGTCATTACCCGATAAAGTTTTATCGCCCCTCAAGAGCACAATTAGAGTAACAATTAAACACCAAACGGGAACTATCATCGGAAGCCACAACAGTAAAAAGGAGAAATTCGCGTAGAGATGCCTTAAAAAAATAAGCACTTAGATTTTTAATTTCTAAGTGCTTATTTGAAGTGGGCCACTAGGATTTGAACCTAGGATCACCTGATTATGAGCGCCAAACTGTCAGTTTCAGTTGCTTTCAGTTAGGTCGTTTTATTAGTAATTCTGTGGTTCATATTGTTTTATAAAAATTAATTATTTAACTTGCTTGTGGTTAGTCGCAGTCATTTTGGCAAAAATGGTCTCTTTTTTGGTATTGAAGAATTACAAATAAGTAATATTTAAAACTAGAGAAAGTCGGTGTAAAGGTAGTACCTGACCACACAAATCTAAAAAAAATAATAGATACTCCTTAAAATTAAGAATTTCCTTCAAAGGAGTTAGGAAATATTATTATACCACTTAAGATGCTGATGACAGGGAGTGGGAAGTAATTAATAGTGCAGAAGCAAAGGGTCCTTTAAGAAAAATTAAAAATGAAATCGGGGTAATAGAATCGGCGGCACAAAAATGTTGCGATCATATTCGGCCTTTTTCTTTTATCCAGTTTGAATTTGACTTTTTCAACGAGAAAGCACATTACCAGAGTGTCGAGAAGCTATATGACCTATATATTGAACAATTAAAAATGAATAAGCAGTTTGGAACGATAGACAGTTACAAGACATCTATTAGTTCTCTAAAAAAATATAAAAGCTTTCTAAAGTTTGAGGATATCACACCTGAGTTCTTACAAGGTTTTGAAAACTGGATGTTGTCAAGGGGTAAATCTATAACAACGGTTGGAATATATCTCGGAACTTTAAGGGCGGTAATAAACCTGGGAAAAGCAAAGGGAATTCTTAATGAAAATATTTATCCATTTGGAAGAAGGAAATATGTTCTTCCTACCGGACTGAATGTTAAAAAAGCATTGGATATCCAACAGGTAAAACAAATTTTCGACTATGAAGTTACCGAAGGTATCGGGATGGAAAGAGCCAGGGATTTTTGGATATTCAGTTATTTATGCAACGGGATGAATATGATGGATATTGGACAGCTTAAACAAAGAGATGTTCATGCAAAGTACATTACTTTTAAACGGGAAAAAACGAAGAGAGCTACAAGAGGAAACCCCGTTATAATTACAGTCATACGTAATCCTTATATAGATGACATAATCAGGAAATGGGGTACGAAAACTTTGGATCGGGACGAATACCTGTTTGGTATAGTTGACAAATCAGATCAGGAAGAAGTTGTAAGGAAGAAAATAAAACAGTTTACTGATGTTACAAATGATTGACCAAAAAAATAGGAAAAGCTCTTGGCTTTGAATTAGCGCTAACCTCGTATGTTGCCCGACATTCGTTTGCCACCATCCTGGTGAGAAGTGGTGCACCTCTAAAACTTGCAAGTCAGACCCTCGGCCATCAAAGTATTACTACAACTGAAAAATATTTTGCCGGGTTTGATTTGGCTGCACAGGCGCAGTATATAAAGGCTCTTACTAATTTTTAGTACTGAAACATGCTTGGAACATTTGAAGGTTAGCTTACAGTGGTTTTCGAAGTATTTGAATTTACGTTTACCGAATGTTGAGATTACTACCAAGAAGGGTTCCGGCGTCTTTTGGACAACAAGTGCTGTAGGGGTGGGTTGTTCATCATTTGTTCGTCGCTCATCTGAACCAATACATCAACTTTTGTAAACTTTGGCGGGACAAGTCCTGCTATCATTAAGCATTTAAGTGATCCCTTGAACACTTAAACGAGCAGGGGTTGACAGGGAACTTTTTATTGTTGTCTATTCAAATCTTACAACCCATGCTTGTCGAAGATAAGTTATTCCGCACGTTTCAGAATCTCATATTACAGAGGAGCTACGTTATAAGCTGCTTTGTTTTTGTTACGGAAATGATGGCTGAATTGAAATAATGTTACTAATTGAACCTTTCTGTCCCACTTCCGTTTTAAAAGATATTAATCACATTATGGAAACAATAGTACCTGGATTTATACTACATCCGGATTTTATAACTAGTTCCCTGGAAAATGAATTAATGAACGAAACAGATAATCAGAAATGGGTTGTAGACTATGACAGACGGCTGCAATATTATGGTTACAGAAATGAACTGGAAAAACCTATGACCTGGTAGAGTTTCCTGTTCCCATGCCTCCCTCCATTGATCAAACAATTATCGGAGCAAATGGTGGATCAGAACATACTGATTAACCAGCCGGACCAGGTTATCATTAATGAATATTTACCCGGACGAGGCATTAGACCTCATAAAGACAGGAACTACTTAGAAAACCAAATCTGTGGAATTAACCTGGGGAGCGGTTGTGGGCTTTTGGTGGAACTGCCCGTCCAAAATTAGGACAGCTTGTTTGCAACCATCCTTGCCAACCCTGCCACTTAAACACCTGTTGTTCTAAAAGCAACATTTCTCCTCACGTTCAACGTACATGTAAAACACGTCGAACCTCAAATTATAAAAGCCCGGCAAACGAATTTGTTCACTGTATTCTCCTCTTTCTTTGCGGTGCCCGCTTTGCTGAAACTTAAGGGAGCAAGGGGACATTCTCACACTTACGGATATTATTCACCACACATAATGCCTCAGCTTCTGTTGCAGTTGATAACACCTAAAATGGGGCATTGCAAAACCTGCTCTTACCCCTTTTACGTCCAGTCAAAACTTACGATCTTATTATTAAGCTTCCACTTTTCGGGTAGGATAGTATCGAGCCAGTCTAATAGCTCTCCTAAAGGCTGCGCTTTTGCTGCCTGCGCGAAGGCTTGTTTTACCGCGGCTTTTTGGGCTTCGCCAAGTGCTTCCGGTTGAGCAGATATAAAAAGAGGGGCACCGCTTTCGGCCAGCAGTTGCATCCATTGCTTGTTTTTACTCCAGGCAATATCAGTAGTGATTCCAACACAGTCACGGTCAGCAGCATAAAACTTGTTGTGTTGCGGCAGGCGAAAAGCGAGCGTGTTCACGCCCATTTTGCGTGTTCTGCCCCAATCCTTACCACTGGTATCATCCCCAATCCGGCAAAGCTCAAATATACCGGCGCTCAGGTGGCTCATCGTATTGCAACCGATGATATATATGCCATCACCGGCAGCACTACGGATTGCCCTGTACAGGTCGAGGATGATCTCTGCAGTCGTTTTACTTCTGTCGTTAAAGCGCCAGCCGGGTTCAGTAATGCTTTGTTTCATGTCGAAGCCCTATCTTTCGGTAATGTCGTACGTGCTGAAATCATGTTTTACCATCTCGTACCCCCACTGCCTGTACACATCGAAGTTGGGTTTGATGCGCTCGACATTTTCGGGTATAGTCGGGTCTAATACCGGGTTTTTAGGATTATCACGGCCGGGAATTTTGGGAGCAAGCAGGCTTGCCTTTTCATCATGGCGGGCACAAAGCGGACGCATCCACAACCCAGGCCGCATGCCCACCTTTTTAATCTCGTCACCCAACAGGTGCATGTCTTTAAACTTGTCGTTAGGTTTGGAGAAATCATCGTTCCAACCGCCATGACCAGGTAATAGAGGCGAGTACGTAGCCCAGCCGGCATCAATAACTGAAAATGGCTTGTTGTTATTATCGGTAACAAGTTCTGCCATCATTGCAGTCGTTTTCTTAATAAGATCGAAGTCATTTTTTCCGTAGGCAAAGTACTAGTCGTTTATGCCGTAAACAGGCTGCCTGGGCAAGCGGGGCTTTTCGCACATCATACCGCAGAAACGGTGATCCGTTAAGAATGGGTCTTCACCGGCTTTTCCTGCGGTGGTTATAATGTCTGCAGCATGCAGAGTGCGATTGCCCAACAAAACACCATTACCACCGGAAAGAGTATCTAAAGTAAGTTCGAGCCTATCACTTTGTAAACCCCACCAGCAAGTACTGTTGGCCCCGGTTTTCACGCCAAAGCAGACAGTTTGTTTGCCATGATACAAAATCACATACCAAGGGTTTTTAACGCCTTCCTTTTTAGTTTTCCATTCCAGGTCGCCATAAGAACGCTCCCACTGATCACCGAGAAATTTTGCTGATCAGGGCACATCATACTGCCATTTTAAACGAACTGCGTTCAACTGTTGTGATGGGGATTTTACATACACACCTTTTCCATTACCATTGGTCTTAACAGTAACCTCTATATCCCTATGACTAACTTTTAAACCGTTACTTGGAGTCAATTTAAACCATTCATCGCCAGATTGTGCCCAAACCTCTTGGGGTGAATTGAGGAAAGGGGTTCCGGTTGGTGTTGCATATGTAATCCTGCTGAATAATGCAGTCGTAGCCGCAGCTGCAGAAAGTTTAATAAAATGTCTTCTTTGCATATCGATGATTTGTATCCTAATATAATACTGCTGCATGCTGCTTGCAGCAGTCCTATTGAAGTTAATGACGCTTTAACGCACAGGCAAATAAAGATATGGAAAAAGAAACCACTATCTATTTATCCGATTGGTATAGTAGATTTTGATCAAAATTTGAGTAGGATTGTTAAACCTACTCCCAATGTTTAATTTCGTTTAGCACATCAAAATGCATAAACAATTTCAAATAAGGTTAGAGTAGTTATAATAAAAGGGGGTACGAAAACTTTAGATTCAGACGAATATGTCTTTGGGATAGTTGACAAATTAGATCCCGAAGAAATTGCAAGAAAGAAAATAACACAATTCACAGATGTTACAAATGATTGGATCAAAAAAATAGGAAAGGCCCTTGGCTTTGAATTGGCATTAACGTCCTATGTTGCCCGACACTCGTTTGCCACTATCCTAGTAAGAAGTGGTACACCTCTAAAACTTGCAAATCAAACTCTCGGCCATCAAAGTATTACTACAACTGAAAAATATTTTGCTGGATTTGATTTGGCTGCACAAGGCGCAGTATATAAAGGCCCTTACTAATTTTTAATAATCTGAGTTGGCTCATTGTATAAGTATTTCAATTTCGCTTGATGGTCCTATAAAAGTTTGCATTTTCTACGTTGGGCTATTTTTTCTCTAATCCTATATCGAGCGGTGTCTTTGCATAATTGATTTTTCGATAATCATATCGTTTAAATTGCTTTCGCATTCTTCGGGCAAAGTCTTTCCAGTCCTTTTTTTCTCCTGGTGTCCATACTACTTCTGCCAGCGCGCTTATTCTTGGGAAAACCATGTATTCCACTTTGGCTTCACTTTCCATGTATTCTGCCCAGGCGCTTCCGTGTGCTCCGAGAACATGTTTTGCTTCTTCCGGTGTCAGCGACGGATCAACAGGTTCGAAGGAATACACTTTTTCCAAAGGCAAATAACCTCCGGCTGAAAGTGGTTCTTTTTTGGGGTCGCCCTGGTTGAACCAGAAATAAGTGTATTGTACCGGTGCCATAATCACATCATGCCCGCTCTTGGCAGCAGTAACGCCACCTTCCATTCCCCGCCACGACATCACTGTTACATTCGGAGAAAGGCCACCTTCAATTATTTCGTCCCACCCAATAACCTTTCGCCCTTTAGAGTTTACAAATTTTTCTATCCGTTTCATAAAATAGCTCTGTAATTCCTCTTCGTTCTTTAAGCCAAGCTCTTTTATTTTTTGTTGGATTTTTGGAGAAGCTTTCCATTGGTCCTTTATTGCTTCGTCGCCTCCAATGTGTATATATTGACCCGGAAAAATCTCCATAACTTCCGAAAGCACGTTTTCCAGGAAAGTAAAAGTTGATTCGTCTACATTAAATATATCAGGAAGAACGCCCCAGTAAGTAGCTACTTCTATTTTCTTACCTGTAACACCTAACTCAGGATAGGCTGCAATAGCTGCAGTAGCATGCCCAGGCATTTCTATTTCAGGCACAACGGTTATAAATCTGTCCTTTGCATATTGTACTACCTCCCTTGCCTGTTCCTGCGTGTAAAAGCCTCCGTAACGTTTCCCATCAAATTTTTTCGGCTTTTCATCAATGTGTCCCACTAATGTTTCTTTTCTCCATGCACCCACTTCTGTGAGCTTTGGATACTTTTTTATTTCCAGACGCCAGCCCTGGTCTTCCGTAAGGTGCCAGTGAAAAGTATTCAACTTATGCATAGCCATATTGTCAATATACTTTTTAATAAAATCTACAGACACAAAATGACGGCATACATCTAAGTGCTGACCTCTCCATGTAAACCTTGGAACATCAGTAATTTCTACGGCTGGTATTATCCAGTAAATGTTATTTACTTTGGTTGTGCTCTCTATTTCAGCGGGAAGCAGTTGAGCAATAGTCTGCATTCCATAAAATAAACCCGCTGGTTGGGCAGCTTTTACTATTACCGATTGATTAGTTACCGATAATTGGTAGCCTTCGTTCCCTAATGAATCATTAGTCGAGACTGTTGTAAAAAAGATAGTGTTATTGGCGTTATTGTCGTTCCCAGCAATTACAGCAATTTCTAATCCCGCAGCTTTTTGAAGTTTTTGGGCCAGCATTTTAGCAATACGCAGTGCTTCTGGATTGCCTTGCTGTACCTCGATCTTTGTCTGTTTATTGATAGCAAAACTGCCGCTCTTTTTTTGCATTTGTGCGGGTAAAGGAATGATACTTATGTCTTGGGCAGCACAACTATTAGTATCGTTGCAGACCAACAAAATAGAAATGGTTGCAAAAAGTATCGTGTGTAAAAATATTTTTTTCATAAACCAATCGTCGTTATTAATTTTTAAATGCGTTCTTTCCTGTTCCTGCTTTATATCCTGCTACGGCAAAATACAGAATGAATAAATAAAAAGGAAGCAATATTGAGTAAGCAACGTGGGGATTGCTGGCATCGCTCAAAAGGCCATATAACAATGGACCTGCCGCCCCACCGACGGTGCCCATAACAAGTAATGCCGATCCTTTACTGGTAGCTTTGCCCAATCCTTGAAGGGAAAGCGGCCAAATGGAAGGCCATAACAACGCATTGCCTAATCCAAGCAATGCAATAAACCATACAGAAACCGGCCCTTTAACCAGTATAGCCAAAATGGTTAACGCAATACCTAATACCGCAGAAGAAAGCAGCGCTTTTCGTTGTGAAATTAATCTGGGAATTGTAAATATGCCAATGACATAACTTATTATCATAAGCAACAATGTAAATGTCGCAAAATATTTTGCCCCTCTGAATGGCAAGCCGGTAAATTGTGCATAATTGATGATTGTATCAATAGCTAATACTTCTACTGCGACACCACAGAAAAGAGCAATAGCACCCAAAATGAGATGAGTATGCTTCCATAAATTTTCCTTTTCCCTCTGTTCACTTTTGTTTACACCTCTATCATCAATATCGGGCAAACTTGTCAGCTTAATGACCAACCCCATCGCAATCAATACCAGGCCTATAACTACATAGGGGATAACAAGACGGGTAGAGAGTTCATTCAATATAATAGCCTGATGCTCTGCAGAAACTTTGGTTAAACTTTTTTGTACTTCATCTATTTCATTTGGGCTTTTTACCACAGCTCCTACTAAAAGTAGCGGAGCTATTGCGCCAGCCACTTTATTGCAAACACCCATAATGCTTATACGCGACGCTGCGCTTTCTATAGGTCCAAGAATTGTTACGTAAGGATTGGCAGCAGTTTGAAGAAGTGTTAATCCTGTTGCTTCTACAAACAATCCAATTAAGAAAATACTATACGCTCTCGTATTAGCTGCAGGAATAAAAATAAAGGCGCCGATAGCCATTACAAACAGACCGAACATCATTCCGTTTTTGTAGCCGGTTCTTTTAAGAATGTAAGAAGAAGGAAAAGCCATTAGGAAATAGCTGATGTAAAAAGCGAATGCCACGAGCATCGCCTCTTTTACAGATAATTGACAAACCAATTTAAAATAAGGGATCAAAACAGAATTGATCCAGGTAACAAAACCAAACACGAAGAACAAGGACCCAATAATAATCATAGGGCCATATTTATTGCCAGTACGGGTAGGGCTTTCTTGCAGTATTACGTTTTCCATGGGCGAACAGATTAATGCATGGTTACTTCACAGGTTCCTAAACCTGGTCTGTAAAAATTGAATTGAACATTAGGATGATCAGCCAGTAATGACATCGGCACGGAAGTATCAACAATATTTTTAGAAATCATAAAAGTTGTCAGCCGCTGCCCAAATGGATTATCATGCATGCCCGCGTGCCAGATAGAAACCTTTTCCGCCTTCCAGGTTTCAGATGGACCAACTGTTATAGCCTGTGTGGGAACCATAGTAATATTTCCCCCACCCGATGTTCTTGCATTTTGTGCAATCGTGATTGGATGCAGGTCAACTACACGGGTGGTTAACTTTCTGTACTCCTCGGGTGAAGGCGGTTCATCTTTGAATTTGCCTTCACGCTTTGGAGGATCATTAAATGCCCAATGTTTAATATCTCCCTGTCCACCTTGCATTACCGCGCAGCGAATGCCTTCCCAACTCTTTCGGTAAGTCGTTGTATCCCCTTTTGGAAAGTGTAAGTTTTCATCGGGCATTACCAGGTCTTTTCTTATCCGGCTAAAACATAACTCTCTATCTGCTCTCTCAAACGATAAAGGATGATCCGGTGAAACTTCTTTACCATCCATAAGCCATTCATCCATTCCCCAGAAATGGGCGGATTTTACAGCCAGTCCGAGATCATTTATGATTCTCGCTACAAGCGGCAATTGTTCTGTAGGACCAATAGGTCCGCAAATACCAACAGGGTTATCTGGTGTTGATTGCCTCCATGCTGTAATATATTCCAATGCTTCCGCTAGATAAAACTCTTCAAGGGTATCATACAATAGTACCTTGAAGCCCGGTCGTGACAGTTGCACTAAGTTTTCAGGTGTTAATGATGCTACTTCCTTTATGATTGCTGTATCAAGTGTGGTATAGTCCCACCAATCCGGAGCTATTGAACTTAATTTTCTTGGCATGATTTAATTGAATTGTTGGTTTTTAAAATTGATCAAGGTTTTGTTCATATTCTTCATTGATGATATAGTCACTTTCTAGTTCCTTTAACGGATCATCGTTCGGGCCGCAGAAGCCATAATGTAAGTGGCGTCGCCAGCCTTCCGCATGTTTGAACTTCTTCGACATCTGTCCTACTTTTAAAGAAACGTCTTCCATGGTTTGTAAATAGGAGTTTAGCTTTTGGCTTACATCCAGCCAGTTTTGCTGGCTTTGATGAGCTTTTAATGCTTCTAATTTTTGCTGATGTACCGAAGTTGTATTCACAAATGCACCTGCTGTTATCGTTTTGCGCAATGGATCTCTTAAGCCGTGTGGCAAAGCATGATAGAGAGTGCAATCATAATTATCAGCAACTTGTTCAGGAATAGTATGGAAGTTTCTCATTCCCCTTGCAAAGCTCGCCGTTACTGCCACGCGGCTTGTGTTAACATGGTCTTCCATGTAATCAACGGGTGAATGCGTCAAAACTATTTTTGGCTTTACTTCTCTGATAATTGATGCCAGTTGCCTCAGTGTTTTTTCGTCATAAAATATTTCGATGTCATTGCAGAAAGGAGGATGAAAATGGGCCCCTAATATTTCTGCTGCTCTTTTTGCTTCTTCCAGGCGCATCTTTTTTATAGTTTCAGAGTCATGTTCAGTAGTGCCCACGTTGCCAGAAGCAAGATTGAAATAATGAATTTCATAACCTCGTTTTTTAAGCAGCAATAAGGTTCCTGCCATCATAAATTCTATATCATCCGGGTGAGCAGCTATCGCAATTGCAGTTTTCATTCTTTTATTTTAACTGTTACAGAACATTATACTTTGATGTAAATTTTCTTTTAATCCAACCAATACCCGATTGTCCAAAGGAAAAGCACAATACACATTGCATAAAGCAGGGAGCCATTTTCCGGCGAACCGGGAACTTTGGCGCATATATTCTGATAGAACCATCTCAAGGGACTTATATAACTCGTTTGACCGCTTTCATCAATACCACCCGGTATTCTTATAAAACGGCGCTTTGAGCTAACCCATTATTCAAGAAAGCATCACGATCCAAAATAAAAGTTTTTGAACTGTAAAAGATACGCCGTATGCGTTGTTCTATCCTCAATTTGCGTATCTTTTCTTTGCAAATTGCACCGATGTAACAGTGAAGTTTATTTGTTGGTTTATTAAAGATATTCAAATGCTCATTTATGGGAGAGGCGGTTTTTTTATTGCATTTTATAAAAAAGGACATTGAAACCAGCAAGGCGTCATTTAAAAGTTTTAGACTCATATAATGATTAAAATTGTTTTGCTTCTTGACTTTACAGAAGAATATCATAAAAATCTGTTGCGGGGAATCATAAGATATTCAAGAGAATTTGGCCCTTGGGTCTTTTTTCGCATGCCTATCTATTATAGAGAGACCCTTGGTATTGACGGAATTCTCAAATGGGCTGACGATTGGGGAGCCAAAGGGTTGATAGGGCAGCTATATAACAATTCTGAAATATGGAAATTCACCAATGCCGGAATTTCCGTTATAGCCCAGGATTTCGAAGAGCGATTCGACAACGTACCCAATATAACAGGGGCATATCGCGAAACGGGAAGGCTTGGCGCGGAGTATTTCCTGAAAAAGGGATTTAAAAACTTTGCTTTTTATGGATTTAAAGATATTGTATGGTCACGTGAGAGGGCGGAGGGCTACGAAGAAAAGGTGAATGAGGCAGGTTTTTCTGTGCACTATTTCGAAGATAAAAGGTCCCGGTCTACCGACTTGTGGTACTATAAGCCTTCCTCACTGAGCAGGTGGTTGAAATCTTTGCCAAAACCAATCGCATTGATGACGTGTGATGATAACCAGGGACTACACATTACCGAAGCAAGCAGACATGCAGGGATTCGAGTCCCTGAGGATGTGGCGGTCCTCGGAGTGGACAATGATGAGAGTGTTTGCTTTTTGTCGGACCCACCATTATCAAGTATCAGTTTAGACGTGGAGAAAGGGGGCTATGAGGCAGCGAGACTTATGCAGGAAATGATCTTAAATGGTAAGACAAGTTCTTACAATATAACTATAAAACCTACTCACGTCAATACCCGTGCTTCAACCGATATTTATTCAACTAATGACGATCATATAGTCACCGCTTTAAAATATATACATTCCAATATCGATAAAAATATAAGAGTGGATCAAGTTCTTAAGGAGGTGCCGTTATCCAGAAGATCACTGGAAAAGCGGTTCATTCAGACAACCGGTTATCCTGTCTATAAATACATGTATAATCTGCGAATAGAGAAATTTGCTGAAAGGTTACTAGAAACGGATATGACCATTATTGAGATTGCGCAGGAATTGGGGTTGGATGACACCAAAAATGTCGCTCGTCAGTTTAAACATATTAAGGGTTTGACGCCCATGGAATATCGAAAAAAATATTCTATAAATAGGTTTCCCCGCATTTAAGAAGTGCCCAGGCAAACCAATTCAGTTCGAACTAAAGAGTTGTGAAAAAGAAACTTCACAATTAACCCTAACAGCTATCCATACAACTAAAAAATTGTCAAACTCATTCTAATGGTAGCTGAGTATCAGCCCCCGTTGTTAGTGGCAAAAGCTCGATCTTTGAGGCTGCTGAATATTTTGTCAAGTATCCCATTTTTGAAGTTCCTCTCTAAAGATGACTTTATAATATTCTTCGGATGGTTAGGAAATAACTGGAAACTTTTTTCATGTACTACTACTTTGGGTTGGGCTTCAATTGCAGCCTTTACCTCTTCTTTCCATATTTTAAATGATGAGGCTAGAGCTATTGTTTCGTTAGTAGCATTTGCTTTTATTGTATCTAGTTTCTTATCAAACGTCTCCAATTTTAAAAACATTTGCTCTCTTGCTTCACTTTCTTTTTCACTTGCATCTGTAATATCAGCTTGTTGTTGCAGTATTTCTTTTAATATCGGCTCTACAGCTTGTGGGTCCATAACGATTAATTTTATTTGTTATCAATTTTTTTATCTATTTAAAAAGTTAACGGTGCTGCGATAGATATAGCTTTCTTTTCTTTCTCTCTTCCTGTCGGTGTTCTTCTAATAATTCCTTCGGCACCTGGTCATCATTAGGGGGAGGGCTTAATAGTATATTTATTGTTTTGGTTAGGAAGTTTTCCATCGCCATCAAATTGCCCCTGTCGTATAGCTCATGCCTGCGCAACAGCAATTTTGGACTTTGCGTCTGTTTTGTCTTTTCTTCCCTTCCCTGTTTTAATTGTTGCTGAAGGTCCAGTATCTTTTCAATTCTTTGTAGCGAGAAACCTACTTCACTTCCTTTTGTTTTCACCGCCTGTTTATCAGTAAAGGATATTCCCCTGCCCTTTATTATTTCATATCCCTTTTGTTTTATTTTATGTTCAAACTCATCGTAATTTTTAGATGCTGATAGGCATGCTTTGATGTCCGCCTTCAATTTTTCTTTCCTACTGTCCATTCTCAGAAGGTTTCTTTGCTGCTGGGGTAGATACTTTTTCGGACTTAGCACCTGCTTTAAACCGTACTTTAGTTCCATCGTCCTACAGTAGCCGGCTATCTTTTTAAAGTTTTGGCTATCACTGACAACCTTACCATCATAGCCCTCCCTGTTAGCCACGATATGTATATGTGGATGATCGGTGTCATTGTGCGAGATGACGATATATTGGTTATTTTGGAAACCCATTTCTTTTGCGCATTCACCCGCCATTTCTGTCAGCTTGCCCTTATCTAGTTTATCTTCAGGTGCAAAACTCAACATAATATGTAGTACCGGCTTTTGTACTTCCTGATTTAGCGCTCGCACATTATTAAACTGTTCTATGAGTTCATTTTTCTTTTCAAAGCATTGGTTATAGGCAATTGGCTCCGCCCTGTTTTTAGAAACTACTGCCCGGCTTTCTTCCAGCTTTTTGTCTTCCAGGCAATAGGTAATGCAACTTCTAAAAGAGCTTGATATGCTGATTTTCCCAATCATTTGAATGCGGCTTCAATGGTTTTAGCCAGCTCTCTTAGATGCACCGCCAGTACCTGCAGCTCAGCTCTCTCAAAAGCGTTTAGTTCTTCGCCTAGGTTTCTTTTATGCGCTATTTGATTTAGTTTAGCTGCCAAGTGATTAAGGGTTCCGATAAGTTGCAAAACCTCTTTCGGAAGAAACTTAACCTTCCTGTCAACTTGTCTTTTTAACCCAAGACCTCGTAAATATTCCGACACCTTGAGGTTTAATTCTTTCGCATAATACCTGATGGTAATTACATCAATACGGCTACACATGACAGTAATTTTCTGGTCAAGATGATCGCGTTTTTTCGATCTTCCACCTTTCCTGGACCCTTGGTTTTATCAGTTTTTAATACCTCTCCCTCGATTTTCATACATATAATTTTTAGAAGTTTTTCTTGTAGCTCACCTTGACTGAATGCGATAGCATGAGAGCTGAAAAGTTTTGACCCGGTCAAAACATAGCTGGCATCGTAATAATTCAAAAATGCCTTCCTAACTTCTGGCCTTGTCTGAAGTGCTGACTTTTATGAAGCAGGTAGTCATTTAAGTCTTTATGATTTTCGTACAAATGACATTTGTCAATGTATTTTATATCCCACTTTAAAGCCGACTGTGTGTTCTTTATTCCTGCTTCATCCCTGTCCAGGTACAGGTTAATTTTGTCGTGTTCCTCCATGAATTGCCTGCTCTTCACAAAAAAAGATAAGGAGTTTAGTACAAGAAAATTTGTCAGACAAGCATTCTTTTGATGAAGTGTTTGGTAAGAAAGGAAACTAAAAAAACCTTCGAAGACAGCGACTTCTTTCGCATCTACAGTATTGATTTGAGTGATATCTTTTGGAGAACTGCTGCCTTTAAAAAGAGAATTTCTAAGCTCAAATCCTCCTGACTTGTTTTCAAAACCGATGGCAAAATATCTCTTGTCATGTAATTCGAAGTAGACCTCTTTACAATGCTTTTGTGCAATCTCTACTGGTATTTTTCTTTCATCGAGATAGCGGCAAAGGATAGAATTTGTGAGGGGTCTTGCGGCTATCACTTTTATTTTAGGTTCAAGTGCCTCCTTGGCTTCTTGAGTGTTGATAAGAGGCGGTTGAACCGGTACGTTTCCCGGATGAAAAGAAAAAAAGTTTTCTATCTTTTCAATAAGTTGTTCAAAACTGCATTTATGGTATAAAACTCCAAAATCTATAAAGTTTCCACCCTTGCCTGAACCATGATCAAACCATGCATTTAATTTTCGGTTCACCTTAAAAGAGGCTTCTTTTTCATCTCTTAATGGTGACAAGTACCAGTAGTCATTGTTGGTGATTTTTTGTGGCTGGTAACCTAATTTCTCCAGGTACTCTACAATATCTGTTTGCCTCAATTCCTCGTAGGAAAAAAAATGGGTGGCCATATGCTTGATTTTTTGATGATTTTGATGAAACGCACTCTTACTATTTGATTTTTAATTACTTATCACTTCATCTTTTTTTCATCAGGAGGATAAGAGCTTTCATCAAAGTGTTTTTTCTGATGAAATGTTGATGACGTTTCTGATGATCATAACTTATTTAGCTTCAAATACTTATACTCCTGTCATCAAAATCATCAGAAAAATGAAGGTTTATAACCTCTTTTTGTGACAGCTTATAATACCTTCCCTTGTAGTTGTATTCGTATATACTTCCGTCACTACCGAAGCGGTATTGTGTATAGGAATTTGAGTTTTCAGAAGGAACAAGTTTCCAGGTGTCTTGAAGTACTTTTTTGATGCTGTTGCTGTCATAGCATCTAAAACCCTTTTTCTGCAACCACTCCTGCATATCGGATAAACAGAAGCATAGTTCACATAATTCCTTCTGGTCAACAATGGTTAGCAGGATTTGAGCCATCTCTACTTCGAGTTTGTTTCGGTTGTACTTCTTTAGTCGTTTTAAGGCGCTTGTAGCGATTTGCTCAGGTGTGAACCACATCCGGGTAGCGCATTTTGTAGTAAACGGGCGGTTAAGTAAATAATGAATAAAAACAGGAATTTCAGCTTCCAGCTCAGCCAACAGTTTATTGTTAGGTGCTTGCAATGTAGACAGCCTTCTTATCCAATACCTGATTTCCTTTGCATCAATCATGATAAAGTTGTCTTCATTGTTGGAGCATAGGATGAACTTGCCGAAAAATTCAATTTCCTGCCTGTCCTGGCCCTTGGCTTCTATCTTATAATAACGGGAAGTACTTAGATTTTTGATACGTTCGGAGTCTTCTTTACGGTCAAGGAAAGTTTCATCAACACCAATTATTAGTTTATGTGCCCATTCTGCATTGAAGTTGCTTCTGAAATCCTCATTGCTATTGATGGTCATGTTGGAACCGTAGATAGCTTTTAGAAAATTTAAAAAAGTTGTCTTGCCTGTATTTCGCTCTGTACTTACCAGGCATAGGATAGGAAGTATCTGTACAGGATGCAGCAGTAAAACTTTCAAGTAATCCAAACCCAGATCCAGCTGTTCGCCAAAGATGTGATTTAAAAAAACAAGGGTATGTTTGGGGTAACCCGGACGAGGCTCATGAGGAAAAGGGTAGTACTGGTTATAAAAGTTATCAATTTCCCTTTTGTATTCCAAGTGATTGGGAACAAGGCAAAAACCCTTATAACGCGGAATAGCAGATAAAAAAGCTTTTCCATAGTCCTGCTTAATACATTCTACTGACCATGGCAACAACAACTCTGTAACATCACCTGAAGCTAGTGGTTTTCTTATTTTTCTATAATAGGTTGTACCTATACGTAAGTATTCCTGCTCCTGTTCATTCTCTACAATGCCGTTCATACTTGCTGATTTATTACAATTAAAAAAGTCTTCTGTAGGTATTACAACTTCCGTCGGCTTGTTTTTACATACTCCAGCACTTCTGACCTTTGGAAGTAAACTCTACCGTTTACCTTATGGTTAGGCAAACCTTTCTTCATCCAGTCGTTAAGAGTAACCATGGAGATGCCTAAGAACCGGCCTACATCTTTCCTGCTTATAAGTGGTTACTGCGCCAGATTAGCAGACTTATCATTTTGTGCAACAGATACGCTGAGACTTTCGTTCACCGCTTCCCGGATCCAGCTCTTAATGTCGTTTTCAGTTGGGATAAATAAAGTGTCCATATGTTTTTGTTTTATGGACGTAAATCTGATTAAGAAAACTTAAGAAATCAATGATGGATTGGTAGGGGATTTTTTAGGATTGATTTAGAAGAGGTTAGATTGGCTAAGACGTGTATGTTTGTACTAAAATAAGTAGCGGACAAAGTATTAAGTTGAAGAACTGTAAAGCTCGACTTACTCTATAGGCATCACGACGACATAGATGAGGATTTTGTGGTAGAAGTCTAGTAAAACTCAGTGTTTACTGCCTTTTTTCGTTTTTAGCCTACCAATTTATATCAAGCTTCTTCAAATATTTGTAGTGGTGAGGGTGTGTGAGATGAACATAAATTCAACTGATGATTCAACTTATTATTAGACATTCTTATTCGGCCTTTTCATAATCATGAAAGAACGTTTTCAATGCAAGTGTCATGAAGATCTAGTTTATAAAAGAAGCGCTTTGTTTATTGTATCTTTTTCGATATTTTTCCCTATTCTATCTAATGGGTAGTGAAACGGTAAATGCGGAGAAGTCATGTTCCTGTGTTTGAACTGACAATTCCCCTCCGAGCGCTTTAATAATATCATAACTCAATGATAGTCCCAATCCTGTTCCCTGTCCTGTTGGTTTAGTCGTAAAAAAGGGTTGAAAAATTTTATCAACTACTTTTTGCGGAATGCCTGTTCCGTTGTCTCTTACCCGAATTTGTACTTCTTCACCTGATCTTTTTGTGGTAACTAAAACTAACGGTTCAAACGTTCCATTTAGCTGTTTCTTTTTTTCATTTACCGCATAAAAAGCATTGTTGAATAGGTTTAATAAAATTCTTCCAACATCCTGTGGAACAACCTCTATCTTTCCTATACTTTCATCAAAATGTGTTTC
>NZ_KB893386.1 GCF_000374045.1 Segetibacter koreensis DSM 18137
AATTTGCTATTTTCTTCTTCCAATTGCTTTAATCTGCGAAGTTCGCTAATGCCTAAGCCACCATATTTTTTCTTCCAGTTGTAGAAAGTAGCTTGCGTAATACCCATCTTTCTGCATACTTCTTCCACACTAACTCCAGTCTCTGATTGCTTAATGGCAAAAACAATTTGAGCTTCGGTAAACTTTGATTTTTTCATGGTAATTAATCTGCTCTTAAATCTATCAGTAATTACCCGATTTTTCTAATTTAGATTGGTCCAGTTGTATGGGAGGAGGTCAGTCAAAATGGCTTTGCATTCAGCTTCAAAAAATTTAAGCAACCTTAGCCTCAGCTATTTTGCCCCTTATCTTACCTTCCAGTTCTGCAGCAAGTTCAGGATTATCGGTTATTAATTGTTTTACTGTATCACGTCCCTGTCCAAGTTTATTGCCATCATAACTAAACCAGCTTCCGCTCTTTTGAATAATTCCGAGCTCTACACCCATATCTATTATTTCACCCATCTTGCTGATACCCTCCCCGAAAATGATATCAAACTCAGCGGCACGAAAAGGAGGCGCTACTTTATTTTTTACCACTTTTACTTTTACGTGATTACCTACAGCCTCATCACCATCTTTAATCTGAGTCATTCTACGAATGTCTAAACGTACAGATGCATAAAATTTAAGCGCATTTCCACCAGTCGTGGTTTCAGGATTACCAAACATCACGCCTATTTTTTCACGCAACTGGTTTATAAAAATGCAAATAGTGTTTGTTTTATTAATGGTGGCAGTAAGTTTTCTCAAAGCCTGGCTCATCAGCCTTGCCTGCAATCCCATTTTGCTATCACCCATTTCACCTTCCAATTCCCCTTTTGGCACCAGGGCTGCAACAGAGTCAATTACCACTACATCTAATGCACCTGATAAAATTAGCCTGTCAGCTATCTCTAAAGCCTGCTCGCCATAGTCGGGTTGCGATATAAGGAGGTTATCTACGTCAACACCCAGCTTTTGTGCATAAGAACTATCAAAAGCATGTTCTGCATCTATAATGGCACACATACCGCCTTTTTTTTGCGCTTCAGCAATTACGTGTATTGCTATCGTAGTCTTACCACTACTTTCCGGACCATAAATTTCAACTATTCTGCCTTTAGGCAAGCCTCCAATTCCCAGTGCCACATCTAAACCTATTGACCCGGTCGATATGACTTCCTGTTCATCATTTGCCCTTTCATTCATCATCATCACGCTTCCCTTACCAAAATCTTTATCTATTTTGTCCATTGTAAGCTTTAGCGCTTTCAACTTCTCAATATTGCTCATGCAAGTTTATTTTTGTCAAAATTATTGAATAGGCAAAGGTATAATAATTAAGTTATTAACACTAATAATTTTAGTATTAATAACTAATATTTTTCGTTGTGAAGCTTTTTTTGAACCAGCGGGTTTTGTAGAAAAATGTAAACATGTAATCTTTATATGAGCAGAAGATGTATTAAAGGCTATGGCAAAACTATTGCAGATACTGAATATTGCATAATTGAAAAAAGATAAACCTATTTTTTATGAAAAGACTAATGCTGCTAACGGTAATATTATATGCTACTTCGTGCTCCAATCCTGAAGATAAAGCAACAGGCAATTCTGATTCAACAAGATTTAATTCAAATGAAAACAAAGTTTTAAATTCCCGGCCAGGTCCTACTGACCCAGGCAGTCAAAGTGAGGCAGAAAAACCTGATACTTCGGCCAGCCCTGCGACATCTAAAGAAAATTCCAATTCATCAACACAAGGAACCAACAGAAGTTACGGAGCAGGTCAGGATACTAGTAAACAAAAGAAATAAACATTATTATAAAGTGATTACAAAAATATCTACGCAAGTGGTAGTCTTTTTGTAGTCACTTAACCTACTTTTAATTTATATATTAAAAATAGTTTTTTAACTATACCATCCTTTTATAATTTTAATAAAGTGGCAAAAATGCTAAATTCTTTTATATAACACCTGACAGTTATTGCAA
This sequence comes from Segetibacter koreensis DSM 18137, assembly GCF_000374045.1. Taxonomy (GTDB): domain Bacteria; phylum Bacteroidota; class Bacteroidia; order Chitinophagales; family Chitinophagaceae; genus Segetibacter; species Segetibacter koreensis. The sequence continues at coordinate 2,017 of NZ_KB893386.1, forward strand.
AAGAAAGTTCTTCTTTTAGTGGTGCCAGCATATTTTTTAATTAACGGGATGTTGCACCTGGGACAAATCTTTTTAGTATGAGCAAGCCAATGCTTCTTTAAAACATAGTTTTTTTTCCACTCGAAAAAATCGAAACTGTAGATTCGGGCGTCCTTAATCATTTCTTCCAGCACTTCTTCAGGCAAAGCGCCGGCATCACTTTCAGGATGAACTCTTATTCTAAATAAAACTTCATTTTTTATAATATTTCCCACACCTGAAAAAATACGCTTATCCAGCAATGCATCACAAACCAACGTGTCCGGTTGTTGCTTTAGTTTATGTTTCGCCTTTTCTGCATCCCACAATTCGCTCATAACATCGCTGCTCCAATCATACACTTCATCTAAATTTTCGGTAATAAATTGAACAGAGCATGTATAAAAATTAATTTGTCCTTCTTGAAATTGAAGAGATAACCTGGGTTTTGTTTCTTTTTGTTCGTTTATACGATATGAGCCGAACAACATAAAATGTATACGAACGGTAAAATTGGTAAGGCAGATCAAAAAATGCTTTCCCCAGCTTTTAAAATCAGTTATTGTTTGTCCTGCTATTTCCTGAATGTCAAGTGTGCTGTTTCCTTCAACTTTAACTATCTCTTTTCCTTTAAACCGCTGAACGAGTTCTTTTAAAATTACAATAGAAGGGCCTTCAGGCATTTACAATAGTTTTATGTTCTTTATTCAAAAGGCAGACCACTGGCGTCAATTTTGTTTTGAAAGTATAGTGCACAGATTTTTTAAAACTTATTCTAAAATAATACTCACATGGCTTTTTATAGACTAATTTCGAATTGGGCACTAAATGTATCTAAAGCGTCGCAATTACTTAGCCCTGGTATTAATATTTAACTTGAAATTGGATTGCTGCATTTTTTCTTACACAGAACTCAGTTCGCCCAATGTCAGCCATATTTTTCAACTGCCGGATGAGAGAGACTTATGTTACTGTCTATACGGTCCGGGAGATGGACAACCTGTTTTATATTTTCATGGAACTCCAAGTTCACGTTTAGAACCTTCCTTACCGGCGGCTTATGGTATTGATATAGAAACTTTATTATTACAATATAAGGTACAGTTAATAGCTATAGACCGACCAGGAATGGGTTTGTCAACTTTCAATCCTTCAGGCGATTTTATTTCTTTTGCCCAAGATGTAAACCTTTTATTACAGCATTTAAAAATAAAACAGTGCAAGGTTATGTGTTGGTCCGGGGGTGGGCCTTTTGCTTTAGCAATAGCTGATCAATTTAAAGAGATGATACAAGCAGTTTTTATCATTACAGCTTTTACGGTTAGCTTTTCATCAGATAGTGTTTTTAGCAAAATGCATCGAAACAAATTTTACTTTGGAGCTGCCAGGTATATTCCTTCTGTTAGCAGGATTCTTATGAACCTGGTTTCGCGTAAAAAACCTTCTAAACCTATTCCTCAAATAATTTCAAAATTGCCTGCGGCAGATCATCAACTAATCACTAATGTTAAGACCCTTAGGCATGTTTCTGCAACAACCTTGCAAGAAGGCTGCAGGAACGGAAGCAAAGGAGCTGTGTATGAGGCACAATTATATTTTAAAGATTACGGCTATCATTTGAAAGACATTCAACAACCTGTCCATTTCTGGTGGGGCAATGAAGACAATGTTGTAATAAGACTACATGCTGAAGCGGTGGAACAACAAGTGGCAAACCATACAATGCATTATAAACAAAATGAAGGCCACTTATCAATATATTTCCATTATATAGAAGAAGTTTTGGAGACAATTAGCAAGTGCTGAAGGTCAGTTTCTATAATATCGTTCGTAGCGGTCATTCCGGTATAAATATTAATTTCTCCAACTAAAATTATCTTGTTTATTCTTTGCAATAATGCGACTCTTACCCATACTAAACATTGGAATAGTTTTTTCAGCTTAATATAAAAAGAAAATATGCCTCTTTGGTTACAGGCAGGTCTTTGGGGATTACTTTCCGGCTCTGCTTTAATTATAGGTGCAGGCGTTGGCTATTTTTCAAAAATTCCTCAACGGCTCATTGCTGGTATTATGGCTTTTGGAAGTGGCGTTCTCATCTCTGCCCTTTCATTTGACCTTATGGATGAGGCATATAAAGGTGGAGGGTTTGACTCTACCTCTATTGGTTTTATCGGTGGGGCTTTGATATATACCATTGCAAATATTATTATTTCGAAACGCGGTGGAAAACATAGAAAACGATCTGGAGGACAGCAGCCATCTGAAAGTGAACAAGAAGGAAGCGGAACTGCAATAGCTGTAGGAGCATTGCTTGACGGAATACCAGAATCAATAGTGATTGGGGTAAGTATGATAAAAGGCGGCACGGTGAGTATGGTAGCTGTTATTGCTATTTTTCTTTCTAATGTTCCCGAAGGTTTGTCTAGCGCTGCTGGCATGAAAAAAGCCAAAAGGTCTGTAAAATATGTTTTTTTACTTTGGACAGCAATAGCAGTTATCTCCGGTATTTCCTCTTTATGTGGCTATGTCATCTTCGACGGATTTAGCAAAGATGTTATCGCCGCTACCACTGCCATCGCTGCCGGCGCTATACTTGCCATGCTTGCAGATACCATGATTCCTGAAGCTTTTGAAACAGCTCATAACTTTGCAGGACTTATAACAGTAATAGGATTTTTATGCGCATTTATTCTTACCAAATTACCTTAGTACGACAGCCGACTGATTTGTTTCTTGTAATTTTACTTGCTTAATTCTTATTCTATTTTCATTATTATCTAACAACAGTAACCGGTTACCGATTTTCTTTATTCTTTCGCGATGCCATTTTTTTCTTCATGAAGATTTTTTTTCTCACTTTTATCATCCTTAAAAAAAATCAAGATACAAAGTAGAAATACAGGCCGATGCAATTTCCATTTTTAATCAAAATATTTTTGCTTACAGGCCAGTAGTTAAATTTGCATTTTTACAAAACCTGATTCATGCAAAAACCGGTATTAGTTATTAAGTTAGGAACTGCTGTTATTACCAGCGATGATGGCAAAATAGATGAAACTACTATTAAAAAACTGGCAGAAGAAATTGCAGCGTTGGCTAAAACTCATAACATAGTATTGGTATCAAGCGGTGCGGTTGGAAGCGGGAAATCTTTTATTAAAAACTACAAAGGAACCCTTATAGAGCGAAAAGCGGCTGCTGCTGTTGGCAACCCGATCCTCATTCAATTGTATCATAGATATTTCTCAGCCTATGATCTCACGGTTGCCCAGGCATTGTGCGAGCGGCATCATTTCTCTAACCGTTTTCAATTTTTACAACTGAAACAAACGTTCCATGAATTTTGGAACAATAATATCGTTCCTGTAGTAAACGAAAATGACCTTGTAAGTAACGTAGAGTTAAAATTTTCTGATAACGACGAATTGTCTACATTAATAGCCATAGGCTTTGATGCAGAAACACTTATTATCTGCACTTCTGTTGGCGGCTTTTTAGATTCAGATAAACGGATAATTCCTTTAGTTGAAAAAATTGACAACAAAATACTTGGTTACGTAAACACAGAAAAGAGCTCGGTTGGCCTTGGTGGCATGGTTTCAAAACTCACCTTTACAAGACTTGCTACTTCTCTTGGAATAAAGGTAGTTATGAGCGGACTGTCAGGTCAAAGCCCGCTGAGAGCTGCTTTAGCAGGAAAACAAGGAACCACATTTACACCTAAAAAGTCAAATTTAAAAGCGCGTCAAAAATGGCTTGCTAGCGGATCTATTACGATTGGCAGCTTACGGGTTGATAAAGGAGCCGAAAAGGCTTTGCTTAGCAGAAAAAGTTTACTTACTGTAGGCATACACGACGTAAAAGGTTCTTTTTCTGCAGGCGAAGTTGTGCAGCTCATAAATGAAGAAGAAAATATAATTGGGGTAGCAAAAGTAAAACTGGATGCTGTGGAAATGGCTGAACAGCTATCAGCAAAAAATGCGTTGGCAGCCCATGCAGATGATATTGTAATATTTTAAAACTGTAAGAAACAGGCCTAAACGTGGTTATTATTACCTTCCAGCATGTCCTTTATATCTTATCTCCACATCTGAAACGCCAGCATCAACCATACCTATTTTTTTAGCTGCTTTTTTACTCAGATCAATTATTCTTCCCTTCGCAAATGGTCCCCGGTCGTTTATCCGCACTTTCACTGTTCGGCCGTTTGATAAATTTTTTACAGTCACTTTTGTTCCAAACGGCAGCGTTCGGTGAGCAGCAGTTTTTTTTCTTTGCCTGAAAGTTTCTCCATTTGCTGTTTTCCGGCCTTGAAATTTATCAGCATAATAAGACGCGACCCCCGTTTCAGTTATTTTACGGGCACAGGAAGTAGTAAGGATAACAATAAATAAGAATATTATTAATCTTAAATTCATTTTTAAAATTTTTTACCTGGTTTACTCTTTATCGCACAAAAGGCAATTTTACCACTTTAGCCTGCAGATTTTTTTCACGCACTTTAATATAAATGATTGAACCTATCGCCGAATAGTCTTTTGAAACATATCCTAAACCTATTGCCTTCCCCAAAGATGGAGATTGTGTTCCGCTGGTAACCTCTCCTATTTTATTTCCGTTTTCATCATCAATTTCATAACCGTGCCTGGATATTCCTTTATCAATCATTTCAAAACCAATCAGCTTACGACTTACACCTTCTGCCTTTTGCCTTTCTAATATTTCTTTTGCCGTAAAATTTTTAGTGAACTTAGTGATCCATGCCAATCCTCCTTCTAAAGGAGTTGTTGTATCATCTATATCGTTTCCATAGAGGCAGTACCCCATTTCAAGCCGCAAAGTGTCTCTCGCACCAAGTCCTATTGGTTTTAAACCTTGTGGCTTACCAATTTCAAATATCGCATTCCAGATTTTGTCTGCATTATCATCTTTATCTTCAAAATATATTTCAACCCCTCCGCTGCCAGTATAACCTGTTGCACTCACCAATACATTTTCAACACCGGCAAATGTTCCTTTTTCAAAGGTGTAGTATTTAAGGTTTATAATGTCTATTGGTGTAAGAGGCTGAAGTATTTTAGTAGCATTTGGTCCTTGAATTGCTAAAAGGCAAGTTTTTTCACTTATGTTGTGCATCTCGACATTATTGGTATTAAAACGGCTTATCCAGTTCCAGTCTTTATCTGTATTGGAAGCGTTTACTACAATCATATATGTTTTATTTTCCTCGATGCAGTAAACAATAATGTCATCCACAATTCCACCGCTTTCATTAGGCATGCAACTATACTGGGCCTTACCCGATGTTAGCTTAGAGGCATCGTTCGTAGTTACCCTTTGTATCAATTCTAAGGCATTATCGCCTTTTAATATAAATTCACCCATGTGACTCACGTCAAAGAGGCCCGCATTGTTTCTTACAGCCGCATGTTCGTCATTAATACCTGTATAGCTAATCGGCATATCGTAGCCCGCAAATTCTGCCATTTTCGCCCCTAACGCCTTATGCTTCTCTGTAAAAGGAGTATTCTTCATACATGAAATTTAAGCGGCAAAAATAGGAGAAAGCTTTTGCATTGGCGTGAGTTGAAATGCAGTAGCTTCCCATCACTCGTTAAAGAGCTTTATTAATGTCGAAACTGATTATTTTAATATCAATAAAAAGTCGTTCGGATCAAATAATTAAAATTTTTTCTGCCTCCACTTGTTTCACTGACAATGGCGGCACGGTAAAAACAAAAAGCCCCTCATAAATAGAGAGGCTTCTTTAAGAGGGGAGGCGCTACCCAATACATGCGGCGGCGCCTTTATTCCCAACTTCAACCAAGTTTAAAGCGCAAATTTTATCATAAGTGCGTCATGTATTCCATTAGGCACATCGGCAACAGCGGTGTTTTTCATTGCTGTTACTTTTGTTTTCTTCTCTACCGGCGCTGCAGGCGGAACTTCAGGGGTTGCAGGTTGATAATGATACCTGCCACTATCAGTTGCATTTTGAAGCTCTCTGTCTATTTCCTGCAATTCTTTTAATTTTTGTTCTTTTTCCCTCTCCATCTGCTCTTTGCTTTTCCGGTATTGTTCTATAGTTTCATCACTATTATCCCCGTTGTCATTGTTATCCTCATCTGTTTTCTTATCAACTCTCTCCAAGCCTTTCGCGGTCATAACATACTCGACGTTCGGCCTCCACCATTGTGATCCACTTTCCGTATTATTCTCCCAATCCCAGTAATTATTGTCATTACCCATATGAAAACTAAAACCCTCACCCCAACCTTCCTTTTCATTTATATATATTCTTTTACCTACCGGTACTGCTACTGTAACTATTAATCGCTGGTTTCTAAATTTATCCCGGGTAGTAATGGCTATTCCCCTGTCAAGAAGTAAAGTAGTGTCTCGTTGAGTTGCACTGAAGTTTATGTTAGACGCTATTTGTTCGGCTTCCTGCCTGGTCCTGCCGTTAGTAAGCTTTACCATCATTACCTTAAAACTATCGTTATCTGCCTTTACTATCCTCAATCGGATATTTCTTACATAAACTGTGTCCTCATCAAAAAATGCAAAGGGCTCCATTCTAAACCAGTTATGATTGTAATACCTGCCAAAAGGAAAGGTTTTAATTTCAAGCTTGCCTACCCCGGGATTTGATAAGGGAATAACCTGTTCTGTCGGATAATTTCTATACTTGAAATCATTGCTTAAAGATGTAATTAAACCAATTAAACAAAACAAACCAACCAGCCATAAAGAAATAAATGTTGAGCGAATAATTCCACTGTTACCCCTTTTTTTAGCAATGCGACGAATAATATATGTAACAATACCTACAACAGGCACCCAGATAAACAGAATAAGCGTGCCCCATGCAAACAGGTTTTGCCAGCCACTCCGTAAAATGTAATCTTTAGTAGGCAAGAAGCTAGTTAAAACAACACCAAGAGAAAATAACGCGATAACAAGTGAAATTACTATACATCCAACAATGAAATAAGCAAAGATTTTAACCAATAAAACAATTATATCACCTAATCCGCGCCTGCTTCTTCTTGTTACTGCTTCAGCTTCACTACCTATTTGCCTTCCTTTCTTTCCAATTGTTTCTCCAAACTCCTGCGCCTTTTCTTTTATTTCACTTCCTAATACCTGAGCCCTGTCTTTGAAACCTTCTAAGTCGCTTTGAATTGTTGTTTTAATGTTATTTAAATCGACTTTTTCACCCTTCATTTCCAGTTTATCAGCTGCACTTTTTGCCTCAGGTAACACCAGCCACAGTATTACATACACAAATAAAGAACCCGGGCTAAAAGACAAACCTAATATGTGTGGGAAGTTCCACCAGCCCCAATGGTCAGAGTTAAAAACAAAAGAAAAGAATGGAATTAAGAAAAGTAACCGGGGTATCCATACATTAATAGCGAAATATTTAGCCAGTCCGCTACAAACACCGGCAATTATTTTATCATCAGCATCGCGAAACAAGCGCTTGCGTTGAGAGCCGATAACTGTAGACGCAGAACTTGGCACGGCTACCCACAATATTAAATAGGGTACAAGAGTTACACCAAGCGTTACCAGGAACAAAATTCTTATAACTACAGGATCAATATTGAAATAATTAGCTATACCGCTGCATACACCTGCAATTACTTTGTGATTTTCATCGCGGTATAAGCGTCTGCCCTCTGTGGCACGTTGCTCATAACCGTAAGATTGTTGACCCGTACTTTCGCCTCCTAACCGAGCGTGAACCTTAGCCTCGTCATCTTCAAAATCTTCAGGCCGACCCATGCTATCTATAATGGTATTTACATCTGCATCAGTTATACAGGTGCTGCCTTTCTTTAATGTTTCTCCAAACAATTCGCCTATGCGGCTTTCTATATCATTTATAATTTCCTCTTTGCCCTCCTCATTTGCAAAAAACAACCGGAGGCTTTCGACATATCTTTTCAATATGTCGTAGGCAGTTTCTTCTATCGGTATCACCCTGCCCTGGAAGTTTATATTAATTACCTTTTTCATAATTGTATTTTTGATGCTGTATAACGGCTACCCGTTATGTTAGCCTGGTTGGTTAAAGTTGGTTTTCTGTTGTTTTTATGGTTTCACTTCTTGCAGTCAGCGTATTTACCGCGTTAGCGAGTTCGTTCCAGGTAGCCTCAAGCTCACCATAAAAAGCAAGACCCTTTTCTGTCATGCTAAAATATTTGCGGGGAGGGCCACTATTGCTTTCCACCCATCTGTAAGTAAGAAAATCAGCGTTTTTCAATCTTGTCAATAACGGGTAAAGAGTCCCCTCCAGAATATTGAGATTAGCATTTTTCATTTTCTCCACAATATCACTCGGGTAAACCTCACCCTGTCGAATGATGGACAAAATGCAAAACTCCAATACCCCCTTTCGCATCTGGCTCTGTGTGTTATCTATATTCATAACCGGAGTTTTTATTGGTCACTTTTAGAACTGCGTATAAAAGCAACCGTCTTTTAATTTTATTTTTTTTATTCAACCATATCTGTTCTATTGAACATCGTTGTGTCACTCACTTGTACTTATATCACTTCACTCACCCCTTTTTTCCTCCTATTTCACTTCTTTATTTTGTCTTCTAATTGCTTTATTTCTCATTAACAATACAAAGATGCAACATTTTTTAGTACTATGCAATATAAAGTACCATATTTTTTTTAGTAGTAGGTAGAGGACATTAGTAGTTATAGCACGAAAGCCAGTACCAGAAAGGGTTTTAGAAGAAATAACAAAAAAAGAAATTTATTTAGAATGTGATGAGCGGTAAAATACAAGGACGGACGGATCTAAAGTATAAATCGAGTTTGGGAATTTTAATAGAAAAAGTAGTCGAACGCTTGCCTTTGTAATTGCGACTAATTAGACTTTTATTAATTGTTTCCCCTATTTTTTAATCAAACTTTAATAATAAAAATAATCTTCTCAATTTACCTTTGCCAGACTTAAAAAACACTCTTCCTTTTCGCCTAAATTCAAAAATTCACCCTAAGCCTTTAAAAAAAACTTTTTGAAACCGTGGTCTAGAATTTGGCGTTGCACGATGATTTATAAAAAATGGAAGGAATAATAGATACTCTAATGAATTGATTGTAACGATTATAACGCTCCGCTGCATATCTCTACCCGCTGACGCTTTTATTTTTTATACTTTAAATCTAACCAGCCTTTCTACTGCTTTTGCAAGAGTTTCTTCTTTTTTGCAAAAACAAAAGCGAATAACTTTATCGTCTTTTTCATCCTGGTAAAATGCTGAAACCGGAATTGATGTTACCCCAAATTCCTTTGTCAGTCTTATAGCAAATTCTCTATCGCCTTCTTCACTTAATCCCTTAAAACTGTAGCATTGAAAGTAGCTGCCGCTACTCTGTAGAGGTTTAAAGGGCGTAGCAGACATAAGGCGCTGGAAATAATCTCTCTTCCGTTGAACGAAAGATCCTAACTGCAAATAAGCCTCTTCATTTTTTAAATATTGTGCAAAAGCAACCTGAGAGGGAGTATGACAAGAAAAGCAATTGTACTGGTGAACACTTCTAAACTCCTGCATTAGGTTTGGAGAAGAAACACAGTAGCCTAACTTCCAGCCGGTGCAATGGTAGGTTTTTCCAAACGAAAAACAAACAAAGCTTCGTTGTAGTAAATCTGCATATCGCAAAATGCTTTCGTGTTGTATTTTATCAAAAATTAAATGCTCATATACTTCATCACTTAAGATAAAAATATTTGTACCTGTAACAATTTGTCTTAATTGCTCAATATCGTTTTTAGTCAACACACTTCCTGTAGGGTTGTGGGGAGAATTAATCATTATCATTTTTGTACGCACCGATATTTTACTTCTTACTTCATCCCATGGTATAGAATAGCCTGGAAATTTAAGATGAATAAGAATCGGTACAGCTCCATTGATTTTAATGTTAGGAATATAACTATCATAAGCAGGTTCAAACACAATTACTTCATCTCCGGGTTTCAGCACCGTTGTTAATGCTGTATATATAGCATAAGTGCCACCCGGTGTGATGGTGATATCGGTTTCCGGATTTATATTAGCATTATACAAACTCCTCATTTTTTCAGCTAACCGTTCGCGGAGCAAAGGCAAGCCGTTCATATGAGCATATTGATTATATCCCTTTTTCATGGCCTGGTCTACCAACTCCACTAATTCTTCGCTCATATCAAAATCAGGAAAGCCTTGCCCAAGATTTACTGCATTGTATTGTAAAGCCAGTTGGCTCATGACAGTAAAAACTGTAGTACCCATATTTGGAAGCTTACTTTCCATATTCATTTTTTAGCCATTTTGCCAAAAATAATATAAAGGGCTTGCTTTATTGCTGAGTAAATACGAGGGGAGAAAAAAGAAAAGTTTATAAGGATTATTAAGATTACAGCAGGTTACAATAAAAAATGGAACTAATCAATCTTTCTTGTTTTAAGCCGACTCCAGGTTGAAATCTTAAATTTATATTCCTAGTTGACTTGACAAACGTTTTAATTCAATCTCTGCCGTTTTTGCTGCGTATGCCAAGTTTATAAGCCTGTAACCTGCCTCAACGAAACTTCTTTGGGCTTCTCTTACTTCAATTATTGTTGCTTGGGATAACTGGTACCGCTGAAGGGTTAACTGCAAAAGGTCGTTGGCGAGTTTATTATTTTCACGCTCAGTTTTTAGTTGCTGTAAATTGTTTTGATACGCCTGCCATGATTTTACAGCAGATGTTTCTAGGCTATTGCTAATTATGGTGTGTGATGATATTGCATTTTTTGTATCTATTTCGGCTACTTGTTGCTGTCGCTTTGAAAGTCCACCATTAAAGATAGGTACTGCAACGCTAACCCCGACAAAAGGTCCGTAATTCTGATTTAATATAACATTTCCCGCACTGCTTTGACTATGGGAAAAGTTAAAACCTCCATTTAGTGAGACTGATGGATATCGTTGAGCAGCTACTTCTTTCACAATCCATTCATTTATCCTGATTTGTTGCTCCGCTGACAGCAGTTGGGGATTGCGTTTAAGACTCTCCTTAACTGTTTCAAAATTTAACGCACTGTCAACTATAATAGTATCATGAACTGCAAAACTGCTATCGGGTCTTTGAGTTAATAAATTCATTAAGTCGGCTTTTGCCTGTAATAAGACAAGGTGCTGCGATTGTAATTCCTGCCGGCTTGCATTCAGATCAATCTGAGCTTGGTATGTATCAGCATTATTTGCGAGACCAACACTTCTTCTTGCATCTACTATTTCTTTTCTTTTAAGTGTTACATCAATGGATTGCTGTATGGTTTTCATATAGCTTTCCTGCCGGATAATATCATAATATTTTACCATTACATCTGATATTATATTTTGTATCTGAGTATTTATCACCTGCGTACTTTGTCTTTCTAAAGCTGCCAGCCGGTTTTTTGAAGCATACACACGAAAGCCATTGAAAAGCAAATAGCTACCGCTGATACCTGCATTAACAGCGTTATTAACGTTGTTAGGTCGTTTGATAACAGTTCCCGAATTTAATTTCTGATTTAAATTAGTAAGCGATTGATTATCGGAAAGCGTGCCGCTAATTACTGGTAAGCCTCCTGCAACACTTATATGATTACTAATTTGGCTTGCCTGCTCGTTATTTTTAGCAATTTGAATATCAAGACTATTTTTCAATGCTATATTAACAGCTTCTTCCAGGGTAAGTACCTGTGCTTTTATTTCGGCCGCAGTAAGCACAAGAACAACTAAAACTAAAACTCTCTTCATCCGTATTTTTTTATGAAACAGAAGCTGCGCTCAGTATTATTTACAGTTCGGTTATAATTAAAGGTTTTTTTTCTGTTTTACCACTTTGTGTTCCATCATAATTTATTCCATCTTTATGATTTTCACGGCTGTGACTGCTTACCTCATCGTACTCTTTGTTTACATCTTTTTTATGTTTTCCTGATATAAACGTGTACACCGCAGGTATAACCAGCAAGGTAAGAATAAGAGAAAAAATAATCCCCCCTACGATCACTATACCTAATGGAACACGGCTGGTAGCGGCAGCACCAAGACTAAGTGCAATAGGCAGGGCGCCTAGTGAGGTAGCAAGACTCGTCATAAGTATTGGTCTCAAACGTTGCTGGGCAGCCTCAATTACTGCGTCAAGCTTTTTCATGCCCTGCTCTCGTTTCTGGTTCGCAAACTCTACTATTAAAATACCGTTTTTTGTAACCAGTCCTATTAGCATAATCATCCCAATTTCTGAAAAAATATTAATTGTCTGCCCAAAAAGCCACAAGCTTAGTAGCGCCCCCGCCAATGCCAGCGGTACAGTAATCATAATGGTAAAAGGGTCTGTAAAACTTTCAAACTGTCCTGCTAATACAAGGTAAATGAGCCCTAATGCCAGGAAGAAAGCAAATGCAGTATTAGAAGAACTTTCTACATAATCTCTCGCAGGACCACCTAAAGATGTCTGAAAGCTTTCATCGAGTACCCTTCGGCCAATTGCGTCCATTGCTTTTACACCATCCCCAATTGTTTTACCTTCTGCAAGGGATGCCGAAAATGTGGCTGCTTTGAAACGGTTGTAATGAAAAAGAGTTGGAGGACTACTGGTTTCCTGGAGATGTATCACCGAAGACAAGGGTATGTTTTCTCCGCGGTTATTTCTTACATACAGTCTGTCTATATCAGTTGGCTTATTTCTATCTTCTCTTTCTACCTGCCCTATTACCTGGTATTGTTTTCCATTCATCAAAAAATATGCAAGCCGCCTTCCGCTAAAAGCCGCCTGCACTACCCCGGCAACATCAGTGGTAGACAAACCCAGGTCTCTGGCCTTCAATCTATCCACCGTCAACTCAAGTTCTGGCCGGTTAAATTTAAGATTAACATCTACATTTTGAAAAGTTTTATCTTTTCGTGCCTCTTCCAGAAATTTAGGAATAGCATCCTTTAGTTTATCAAAATCAAGATTTTGAACAATAAACTGCACTGGCAGTGAACCCCTGGAGCCTAAGCCGACAGAAATCGTCTGCTCCTCAACTGCAAAAATTCTCACATCATTATACCTGGCAAGTTTACGGTTTAACTCGGAGGCTATTTGAGTCTGAGAACGGGTACGCTCTCCGGGTTCTATTAAACCGATCCTGGCACTTGCAGAATTGGAGCCACTGCCTCCGAAACCCGGAGTGGCAACAAAAGTAAAATCTCTTTCAGGAATAGAATCCTGTAAATAACGAACTACATTTTCTGCTACATTTTTGGTGAATGTATAACTGGAACCTTCGGGAGCAGTAAGGTTTACCCGAATAGAACTTTTATCTTCCAAAGGTGCTAACTCGCTGGGTATGGACTTATACAGCAGGTAAATCATCACTCCGCAGACGGCTACTATAACCCACGCAAGCCATCTTACTTTCATAAAGCCTGTTAAGATACGCCGGTAGCCATTTTCCATATTTTGAAAGAAGGGCTCCGTTCTCTCATAGAATTTTCCGTGACCGCTGTTCGTCTTTGTAAGGTAAACGTTTAAAACAGGTGTTATGGTAAGCGATACAAAAGCAGAAATTAAAACCGCCGCTGCTACAACCACTCCAAATTCACGGAAAAGACTTCCGGTAAAACCCTGGAGGAAGATCACAGGCAGGAAAACAACAGCAAGAGTTATAGAGGTGGAAATAACAGCAAAAAATATTTCCTTACTGCCTTCAAGAGCGGCTTTTTTTACAGAAAGTCCTTCTTCAATTTTTCGGAAAATATTTTCCGTTACTACAATACCGTCATCTACCACCAGCCCCGTTGCTAATACTATACCTAAAAGGGTTAACACGTTTACTGAAAATCCCGCTACATACATCACAAAAAAAGTAGCCACCAACGAAATAGGAATATCGATTAAGGGACGAATAGCAATAAGCCAATTCCGAAAAAAGAAAAATATAACTAAAACAACTAGTCCAAACGAAATCATTAAAGTTTCTTCAACTTCTGTCAGAGACCGCCTTACATTTTTTGTATTATCAATTAATACGTGAAATTGAATATCTGATTTATTTGACTTTTTTATTTCGTCAAGCCGTTTATAAAATTCATTGGCGATGTTAATATAATTAGCTCCTGGCTGCGGTATCACTGCAAGACCCACCGCATATACGCCGTTGTATTTCCAGCTTTGTTCGAGGTTTTCAGCGGAAAGTTCTATTTTGGCTACGTCGCCCATTCTTACAATACCGGTACTATCCGCCCTTATTATCAAGTTTTTAAACTGCTCTTCGGTAGTTAATCTGCCCAATGTTCTAATGGTAAGTTCACTGTTATTGCCATATATTTTACCGGCAGGTATCTCTACGTTCTCTTTTTCAAGAGCAGTTTGTATATCATTGAAAGCAACATTATACGTATTGAGTTTATCAGGTTGTAGCCATATACGCATTGCATACCGCTTTTGCCCGAATATATTTACAGCACTTACTTCATCAATAGTCTGTACCTGCTGCTGCAATACATTTTCAGCATAATCGCTGAGTTCCAGCAAGCCCTTTGAAGGACTTTGTATAGCCAATAATATAATGAAATCGCTGTTTGCGTCCGCTTTACTTACTACCGGCGGTGCATCTACATCTTGTGGGAGATTTCGCGCCGCCTGGCTAACTTTATCCCGGACGTCATTCGCGGCGGTTTCGAGGTTTACATCAAGATTAAATTCAACATTTATGCGGCTTGACCCTAATTGGCTTGAAGATGAAATGGACCTGATACCTGGTATTCCATTTATTTGCTTTTCGAGCGGTTCAGTTATCTGGCTCTCTATCACATCAGCATTGGCACCAGTATAATTGGTAGAAACACTGACATTGGGTGGGTCAATCGCAGGATATTCTCTAACGGCTAGAAACGTAAATCCCACGACACCAAACAATACAATAGCAATATTCATTACAGTTGCCAGTACCGGTCTTCTCAATGATAATTCTGATATATTCATCGAATGTTAACTATACATAAATAATAAGAACAAGGATCACAAGTAATTTATAGAGTCAAATCAGCCAATTCTTTAACTGACCTAACTTTTACAGGCGCATTTGGCCTTGTAAATAACACACCGCTGACAACAACAGAGTCGCCTTCTTTTATTCCGCTGGTTATTTCTACATTACTGGCTTGTCTTACACCGGTTTCAACTTTTACAAACTTTGCTTTACCTTGTACTACGGTTACCAGTGTTTTATCTTTATCCTCAGGAATAATGGCGGTTGCAGGTACAAGTACGCTGTTTTTATCTGTACCCGCTTTTATGTAAACCTTTACAAATGCCCCGGGGTTAGCTGTTCCGTCTTCTAAAAGCGCTCGTACAAGCAGATTTCGCGTAGTGGTGTTTGCCTGTGGCTCAGTTGCCACTATCAACGCCTTTTGTTTTTTGTGCCTGGCGGCATCAACTTCTACAGTTACATAATCACCTTTACGAATAATATTTCCATATTCTTCCGGCACGGTGAAATCTACTTTCACCTTGTTAACCTGCTGTATAGTTGCAAGTACACTGGTCGGCGTTACATAAGCACCAGGACTTGTTTGTCTTAAACCGACAATGCCATTGAAAGGAGCCCTAAGAATAGTTTTATCAATTTGGGCCTGTAATACATTTATATCAGCTTCTAAACTATTTACCTGGTTAAGCGCCACGTCATAGTCTGCCTGGTTTATACCATTTATCTTTAACAGCTTCCCATATCGCTGCTCTGTAGTTTTTGCAAGGTCAAGCTGCACTTTTAGTTTACCCATTTGAGCTCGAAGATCTGCGTCATTTATCCGGGCAATTATTGTTCCCTTTGTTACATACTTTCCTTCCGGTATATTCAGATAAGTCAGCCGCCCGTTTATCTCAGGATGCAATTCAACATATTCTCCTGCAACTATAGTTCCATTGGCCTCAACAGTACTCGATATTGATTGTGCAGTCGCCACAATAACATCCACCACGGTAGGGCCATCTGCTCTTCGCGCCGATGGTTCTTTTTTCTGTTTGCACGAAAATGCAATAAAACCTGTAAAGAACATTATGGGTAAAATAGACTTCATTTGCCAAAAAAATTAGTTGCAGTGAAATGCGCCTCCTAAGATAAAGAATGGTTTTAGAGCTGCTGAAATGCCTGAAGCATCCTAAATACATAAAAGGTGAATATAAATTGCAAAGCTGAAAATAATAGAAGTATTACATTAAACCAAAGTTAAAAGTTTAATTGGATGACAGTTTTATTGGTTTGTTTTAAAAAAACAAAGTAAATGCTGGCCTTGCTTCCTGACTGCAATATTTTTACAAGAATTTATTTTTTAAACCAGCCATTGAATAATAATTACATATTGTTGCTACGCTCAGTTCATCGGCAAATCTTCTTAACGACAAAGTGAAGCTCTACAAGAAGATGCGGTTTTTTATCCCTAAAGAAGGGGCTATAATCATAACAACTTGATTTAAAAAAATTAAAAAACTAACAATTGGCCCTATTTTAGCGCAACTCGTTTTTTTGCTAGTAATGTTATCATTATAAATAGATGCTTATGAAAAGAACACTGTCAACAAATATAAATAGTAATGCGGTAAATTTTTGGTTATTTGTAGCAAGAGTAGCAATAGGTTTATTTATGCTGACACACGGAATTCCAAAGCTCCAATCTCTAATGTCGGGGCATGTAAAATTTGCCGACCCGTTTGGAATAGGTGCTACCCCTTCACTGATATTATCTGTCTTTGCTGAATTTATTTGTTCTGTTTTACTAATTCTCGGCCTCGCTGTAAGACTAGCAGCCATTCCGCTTATCATAAATATGTTTACTGCAATATTTATTGCTCATGGCGGACAGCCTTTTGCAAAAAAAGAATTAGCTCTGATGTACCTGCTGATCTATTTGGGTCTTTTACTCATAGGCGCAGGTAAATTTTCGATAGATCACCTTATTGCCGGTGGAAAAGGCAGAAGAAGATAAACTGCTATACTAATAGCTCTTGTATTGCAGCATGATACTTTTCAAAATGAAATGAATCAATTGCGCTATTCATTGCTTCTTCAATCTCTTTTGTACATAAGTTTCCAATACTTCCTTCATGAGTATGATTGACAGTAGCTGAATAAGTGAAGTTGCCGGCTTCAATTTCTAATCCTACTTTTTTGTAAGCATCTCTAAAAGGCATTCCGTGCAATACAAGCTTATTTACCTCTTCCACGCTAAACAAATATTTGTATTGTTCATTGCTTAGCAAGTCCTTTTTAACTTTCATGTTACTGATCATAAGATGCATCATGTTAAGGCTGCTATTGAGCGTAGCAAATGCAGGAAACAAGTATTCTTTCAGCAATTGAAAATCTCGATGATAACCTGACGGTAGATTTGTGGTAAGTAAAGAAACGTCATTAGGTAGGGCCTGCAACTGATTGCATTTTGCTCTTATCAGTTCAAATACATCCGGGTTCTTCTTATGCGGCATTATAGAAGACCCTGTCGTCAATTCATCAGGAAAGGAAATAAAGCCGAAATTTTGATTCATATACAGGCAACAATCCATGCTTAGCTTATTAAGTGTGGCGGCCACATTACTTAAAGCCTGGGCAACAATACGTTCACTTTTACCACGACTCATCTGAGCGTAAACGACATTATAATTTAAATTTTCAAAACCGAGCAGTTCAGTTGTGTATGTACGGTTTAAAGGAAATGAGGAACCATAACCCGCAGCAGAACCTAAGGGATTTTTATTAACGACTCTATAAGCTGATTGCAAAGTAATAACATCATCTACAAGACTTTCGGCATAAGCACCCAGCCATAGTCCAAAAGACGAAGGCATAGCAAGCTGTAAATGTGTATAGCCTGGCAGTAGCTCATCTTTGTAGGCTTCACTTTTTTGTTGTAAAAGTTGAAACACATGCTGTATATTTTGAACAAGTTGTTCTATTGCACTTCGGAAAAACAATTTAAGGTCTACCAAAACCTGGTCGTTACGACTGCGGCCGCTATGTATTTTTTTACCGACTTCGCCCAATCTTTTTGTAAGTAATAATTCTACCTGCGAATGAATGTCTTCGACACCTTCTTCAAGCGAAAAATCTCCTAATTCTATTTCTTTATAGATTTTTTTCAATTCTGCAGACAAAACAGTCCAATCTTCTGTTGTCAACAGACCAATGCTTTCAAGCATTTTTATATGAGCTAAAGAACCTTGTACATCAAAGGGTGCAAGATTCATATCCATTTCACGGTCGTTTCCTACTGTGAACGTTTCTACCGCTTCAGATGTTGTTATGTTTTTTTGCCAAAGTTTCAAAGTGAAAAATATTTGGGATTACTTGTTTCAGGGTTGGTAAAGTCATTACAACTGATTACTACCCCTCGAATAAAAAAATATATACTTCCTTAAATTATCATACTCGTTTTCAAAAAGGTCGAGCGATTCTTTATTTTAAAAGATTCAGATAAAAATCTAGTAAGTTAGTGGTAACGTGCAACCGGTAACACTACAAAACCCTTTCCAACATCTTCACGTATCCCTCAATACCTTCTTTAATCTCATTAAGGTAAATGAACTCATCGGCTGTATGGCTTCTAGCACTATCGCCCGGTCCACATTTTAGAGCCGGAAAAGGCATTAATGCTTTATCACTACTGGTAGGCGATCCATAACAACTTTTTCCAAGACCAATTCCTGCCTGAACAAGCGGATGGTTTACATCAATACCTGTAGAACGAATTCTCATGCTTCTTGGTATTACTTCACATGCTACATTTTGCCTTATGGTTTCAAATACTTCTTCATGACTGTATAATTCGGTTATTCTTACATCTACAACAAAATTACATGTAGAAGGAACCATGTTATGAGCTTTGTTTTCTGTGTTAATAACCGTAACACTCATTTTTACCGGACCAAGCCATTCACTTACTCGCGGAAAGTTATAAGAACGGATCCAATCGATATCCTGCAAAGCTTTATATATTGCATTTTCACCTTCTTCTCTCGCTGCATGCCCTGCTTTGCCATGTGCTACGCAATCTAACACCATTAATCCTTTTTCTGCAATGGCTAAATTCATTTTAGTAGGTTCACCTACAAGTGCACAATCAGGTTCCTTACCGTTTAATGTACTTCGAAAATCTTTATTTCCCAGTAGCAGTTCAATACCATTATATCCACTAATTTCTTCTTCTGCTGTTGCTGCAAGAATAAGATTATATTTTAAATTATTTTTGTTATAAAAATAAAGAAAAGCTGCAATGAGGCTCACCAGGCTACCACCGGCATCATTACTACCTAAACCAAATAGCTTTTCATCTTCAATTATTGGAGTAAAAGGATCTTTATTATATTGAGGATTAGGTTTTACAGTATCATGATGCGAATTAAGAAGAATAGAAGCCTTTGCTGAATCAAAGTATCGGTTAACTGCCCATACATTATTAAGAGTGCGTTGGATCTCAACATCTCGTTGCTTAAGAAAACTTTCTATTGCAGCAGCGGTTCCATCTTCGTATTTTGAATATGAAGCAATTGATATCAATTCCTGCAATAAATCAACTGCCTCTTTATATAATAATTCGATTGACATTATTTAATAAAAAGTGTTCCTATAGTTTTTTTTCCTGTATTTTGTATAAGGTCTTTTGCATCGCCTACCAGTACTTCTTTTACGCCGGCATCTATAGCGGCGAAAGCATTATCAATTTTAGGCAAAATACCTGCAAATAATTTCTCATCGTCAAGTAGCTGCTGGTAAGTTTCCTTATTTATTACATTAATTACCGAATTGTTATCATCAACATTTTGCAAAATGCCTTTTTTTTCAAAACAATAGATCAGTCTTACATCATAGTATTTTGACAAACCAACAGCGAGAGATGAAGCAATTGTATCTGCATTGGTATTTAAAATATGTCCGATTCCATCGTGCGTAAGAGGGGCAAAAACAGGAACAAAACCTGCATCAAGTAACATTTTCAAATTTTCCACTTGTAACTTTCCATTTTCAATATCACCTACCCAACCAAAGTCAACATCTTTAACCGGTCTTTTAGTAGCTGGAATAATATTGCCATCAGCGCCCGTTAAACCAACTGCATTACATAGAAGTGCCTGAAGTTGTGCAACTATTTTTTTGTTAACCAATCCTCCGTACACCATTGTTACAAGGTCAATTGTTGCATCGTCTGTTATTCTTCTTCCGTTTATATAATTTGATTGAATACCTGATTGTTCGCCGATTTTAGTGGCAATTTTTCCTCCTCCGTGAATCAGAATCTTATATTCCTGAATTGCAGCAAAATCTTTTAAAAATAATTGTAATGCATCCTGATTATCAATTACATTACCACCAATTTTAATAACGAATAACTTCGACATTACAATTAATAATTTTTTCTCTCTTCTGCCTAAGATAAGGTTAAAAGCTCACTAATAACCGCCTGTGCTGCCCAAACTCTATTTGATGCCTCCTTTGTTACTAAGCTATTTGCACCGTCTAAAATTTCATCGCTAAGTTCTACGTTCCGGCGCACCGGCAGGCAATGCATCACTTTAGCATTATTAGTTAGTTTTAATTTTTCATTTGTAAGCATCCAGTCTGCATCGTTGCTATGCATCTTTCCATAATCATTATAACTACTCCAGTTCTTAACATACACAAAGTCTGCCCCGCTCAATGCTTCGTCTTGGTTATGTATTATTGTTGCGCCTTTTGTAAATTTATCAGCAAGCTCAAGCCCTTGCGGATGTGTAATAACAAAATCAGTTTCACCCCATGCATTTATCCATTCTGAAAATGAATTTGCAACACATTGCGGCAATGGTTTTACATGAGGTGCCCAGGTTAATACAACTTTTGGTTTATCCTTCATCTCTAAAGGAGCATTAAGGAGACTCTCTTTTATAGTAATAATATCTGTCAGACTTTGTAGAGGATGTAATGTGGCGCTTTCCAGGCTTATTACAGGAACTCCTGCATATTTTATAAATTGGTTAATGTACATCTCGCTGTAATCATCCTCCCTGTTTTTTAGGGCGGGAAATGTGCGAATGCATAAAATATCAAAGTAATTACCAAGAATAGGGGCAGCATCTTTCACATGTTCAACAGTAGCACCATTCATTATTGCACCTTCTCCAAATTCGAGAGCCCAACCCTCCTTATCAACATTAAAAACAATAGTCTCCATTCCCAGGTTTTGTGCTGCCACTTGCGTACTCAGTCTTGTGCGTAGACTGGGGTTTAGAAATAATAAACCAATTCTTTTATTTGTACCTAAATGCTTGTCCTTGTAAGGATTTGTTTTGTATGTAAGCGCCTTATCAACAAGGGCATTAATATCACTGACATCTGAAACGGAAATAAAATTGGCTGAGCCTCCTGAAGGCTTTAAGATAGTTTGTGAAGTTTCATTCATCAATTGATTCTTTTTTTGTTATCAGCTTTCCTGCTACTATTATCCTTCTCTTGCGTCGCACTCTTGTACTTCTTTTTCTCTTCTCACCACAAAATCATATGCTATCACTTATTCATCGGGTCACTACCTTATGCCGCTTGCGTTGCTCTCTTCTCCCTTTACCGTAAGGGCTTCAATTTCTTGTTGTAATGCATCAATGAAGATGTCGGCCTGCTCACGTGTTAATGCAAGTGATGGCAATAATCTTATGATATTTGGCTTTGCTTCTCCTGTAAAGATATGATGATTATATAACAGGTTTTTTTTAAGGTTCTTCAATTCTTCAGGAACATCAAAACCAATCATCAATCCACGCCCGCGAACGTTTTCAATTCCACTTATCCGTGACAAACAATTTAATAAGTATTCACCTGTATCCTTTGCATTTTCTATAAGGCCTTCCTGTTCTATTACTTCAAGCACTGCAAGCGCCGCTGCACATGCTAAATGATTTCCGCCAAAGGTTGTTCCCAACATACCGTGTTTTGGTTTAATGTGAGGAGCTATTATAATGCCACCTATAGGAAAACCATTACCCATGCCTTTAGCCATAGTATAAATATCTGCCCGTACGCCGGAATAATCATGAGCAAAAAATTGTCCGGTTCTGCCATATCCATCCTGTACACTGTCGGCAATATAAACAGCATTATACTTATCACACAAAGAGCGAATTTTTTGAAGAAAACTTTCCGTAGCCTCTATAATTCCTCCGACACCCTGTATGGCTTCTATTATAACAGAAGATATTTCATTTCCATACGCTGCAAAATATTCTTCTAAAGCATTTTCATCATTAAAAGGGAGGAAAATTACATTGCCGTTCTCATTAACAGGTGCAACAATAGCAGGATTGTCTGTAACAGCTACAGCCAAAGAAGTTCTTCCATGAAAAGCTTTGCTGAACGCGATAACTTTCTTTTTACCATTATGAAAAGAGGCAAGTTTTAAAGCGTTTTCATTTGCTTCAGCCCCGCTGTTACAAAGAAATAACTGGTAATCTTCTTTTTCACTTACTTTTCCAAGCTTTTCAGCCAACTGTTGCTGGATTGGAATTTTAATTGAATTAGAATAAAAAGCTATTTTATGTAATTGCTCTTCAATTCTTTTAACCCAGTAAGGATGAGTATGACCAATGCTGATTACGGCATGCCCTCCATACATATCCAGGTATTTCGTTTCATTTTCATCCCATACATAAGAACCTTTGGCTCTGGTGATGGTAATGTTATTGAGGGGATAAACGTCGAATAGATTCATTAGTTTTAAGATTTAAGGCATAAGGTTTAAGGACTTATACCAATACTTTAATTATTTCTTAAGTCTTAAAAATTTTATAAATGAAATGAGCATAGCTCGTACTTCATTAACGAGTTGATTTATCAACTCATATTGTTCAATGGTTATAAATCCTAACTCAGAGGCAGCATAACAGCAATAATCAGTTTCATTAATTGAGCCAAGAGCATTATCAAGAAAATGAGCAAAATCTTTATCTGTAAATCTTCCGCAACCTTCCACAATATTTAAAGGAACAGATAAAGCTGCTCTTAATAATTGCGACGTTGTTTCGTATCGTTCTTCTCTCGGAAACTTAGGTGCAATTTCCTTTTTAATGAACATATACATCTCGTGTGATTTCTTCCAAACATCCAACTTCTTATAATCTCTCATTTATAATACCTCTCTTATAAACCGTGCTGTTTTCTCCTTATACCCTTAACCCTACTCCTTCCACCTTAAAAATAACCCGCCTTTAATTTTAATCCTGCAGTCTCTTCCAGACCAAACATTAAATTCATATTTTGAACTGCTTGCCCGCTTGCGCCCTTTAGTAAATTGTCAATTGCTGAATGAACAACAATTTTATCTTCTGCTTTTTCAATATGAATTAAGCATTTGTTTGTGTTTACTACCTGCTTTAAATCAATCATTTTATCACTTACATGGGTAAATGGCTGCCCAGCAAAAAAATCCTGGTACAACTTGTTCACCTCTTCCAAAGTTAGATTGCAGTCTATAGTTGAGCTTATATAAATACCTCGGGGAAAATCACCGCGCCAGGGAACAAAATAGATATCTCCGCTTCCCGCATCTTGAGTGGCAAAAGAAGGTTGTAATTGCCGTAATGATTGAGTTATCTCCTTTAAGTGTTGATGCGTTAGGGTTTTATAAGCTGATATATTATTTGCTCTCCAGCTAAAATGAGTCGTTGCAGATAAACTTTGCCCAGCCCCGGTAGAACCAGTAATGCCGGTTGTATAAATATCTTTTAGTAATCCGGCTTTTGCCAATGGCAATAATCCAAGTTGAATCGCCGAAGCAAAGCATCCAGGGTTGGCAATATTTGTGGCTGACCTTATTTCTTCTTTATTCAATTCAGGTAAGCCATAAACGAAATTTAGATCATTAAAGTTTGCATTTTTGGCAAGACGAAAATCCTGGCTTAGGTCAATTATTTTTACACCCTTAAATTTTTCCGCTTCCTGCTCTAAAAACTTTTTAGCATCTCCATGGCCAACACACAAAAACAAAACGTCAACGTCACTACGAAGGTCAGCAGCAAAAGTAATGTCAGTATCTCCAAGCAAATCTGCATGAACAGAACTTACAGGCTTACCGGCATTGCTTTTACTATGTATAAAAACAATTTCGGCAGCAGGATGATTGATCAGAATTCTTGTTAGCTCTCCGCCTGTATAACCTGCACCGCCAATTATTCCAACTTTAAGCCCCGCCGCCCCTAAAGAAGAGCTTGAGACCCCAACCTCAGAAAGGGAAGTATCAAAATTTGTCATTAAAACTTGTTATTTTTAAGCATCATTCTTCGAATTTGTATCTCTTAAGATCTCTCTTCTTCCTTTTACCGCTGCATTTACACTAGATTATACCGGTCATCTTGCGTAGATGGTTGTGAATAAACAAGGAATTCAAGGCTTTTTTCTTCTTTATTCATTATCCTGTGCTTTTGACCTGCTTTAATATGCAATCCCTCATTTTGATGAACAATTAATATAACGTCATCTACTTCAAAAACGGCTTTGCCTTCGATTATATAAAAAAATTGCTGCGCCTGCTTATGATAGTGTAAAACTTCCTCAGCACCGGCAGACATGCTTTCAAGCTTTATACTGATGTCTGTATTGTCAACAAAGCTCCAGGCTTCACAATTATTACCCCACTTGTACTGTTGTAACGGATGAAATTTTGAAACAACCAAAGGAGTACTCATTGTTGTAGATTATGGTTTAAAAGAAAAAACATACTTTATTTCAAAAGACTTGTTTGCTGAAATAAATGAACCCAGTACAAGAGTGCGACGCAACAGAAGCAGAACTGAGATCTGCAGCTGGCTACAAAAAAGTCTAACTGTTAGTTGCACTATCTTTTACCTGGTGCCAGATCATAGTCTGATTACCGAAAATCTTGCTAAAACCTCTTACATCTTCACCCGTCCAGCCATTGTTCATTTCTCCATATTTACCAAACCGGCTACTCATTAAATCAAATTTTGATTCAATTCCCATTATTTGAAAATGATATGGTTTTAATAGTATAAAAACATCTCCTGTTACGTGCTTTTGACTGTTTCTAAGAAAAGCTTCTATGTCGCGCATTACAGGGTCAAGAATTTGGCCTTCATGCAACCAGTTACCATAAAATGAGCTAAGCTGGTCTTTCCAGCTAAGCTGCCATTTAGTAAGCACATGCTTCTCGAGAGCATGATGCGCTTTTAAAATAACCATTGGTGCCGCTGCTTCAAAACCTACACGACCTTTTATGCCTATAATGGTATCACCTACGTGTATATCTCTTCCTATTCCGTAAGGTCCTGCTACTTCCTGTAAGTATTTAATGGCCTTTACCGGTGTTTCAAAAGTTTCACCATTTACCTCAGTCAGCTCGCCTTCTTCAAAATGCAGCTTTATTTCTTCTGACCCTGCTTCTGTTACCTGGGTTGGCCATGCTTCTTCGGGTAGCATTCCATAGGAGTTAAGGGTCTCTCTGCCTCCTACACTTGTTCCCCACAGGCCCTTATTGATTGAGTAGACTGACTTTTCAAAATTCATATCTACATTCTTACTCTTGAGATATTCGATTTCTTGTTCACGACTAAGTTTAAGATCACGAATGGGAGTAATTATCTCTATGCCGGGGATCATAATATTGAAAATCATGTCGAATCTTACCTGGTCGTTGCCGGCACCAGTACTGCCGTGAGCAACAGCATCAGCATTTATTTCTTCTACATAATCAGAAATATGAAGCGCTTGGATAAGGCGCTCTGCGCTTACACTTAACGGATAGGTATTGTTTTTTAAGACATTTCCAAAAATCAAATATTTAATGATTGTATTATAATAACTTTCTTCAGCTTCGACCGCCTTATGTGTTTTTACCCCTAAAGCATATGCATGATGCTCAATATGCTTTAATTCATCTTTGGTAAATCCGCCGGTATTTACAATAATACTGTGCACCTCGTACCCCAATTCTTCGGTAAAGTATTTCACACAGAACGAGGTATCTAATCCGCCACTAAAGCCAAGAACTACTTTTTTTGACATTTCACAATTAGGTTTAAAAAGTTTTTTAGAGAGAATTACAGGATGATAAAAGGACTTAACAACAGGCTCGATTTAGATTTTGACTGCGATTCTTTTTTCTTTAAAAGCTTTAATAAACGGCTTTTTTTAACGTTCATAAATCTTTCGTAAAGCTTGGAATGAGCTTTAAAATCCGCTGCTGTCTCCTCCGGTTCATAATGATCGGCAGGGTCATAAAGCATAGCAGTACAAAAACAATTCTTTCTGTCTTTGCTCATAAGAGTCTCGTAGTTTACACATGACTTACATCCCGCCCAGAACTGGTCATCATCTGTTAATTCAGAATAAGTCACAGGCTCATATCCCAGTTCGCTGTTTATTTTCATAACAGCGAGACCAGTGGTTAATCCAAATATTTTTGCATGAGGATATTTTTCTCTCGACAAATCAAAAACTCTTTTCTTTATCTGCTTTGCTACGCCGCTTTTTCTAAATGCCGGAGCTACTATTAAACCACTATTTGCTACGAACTGATCATGTCCCCACGCCTCTATATAACAAAATCCTACCCAGGTTCCATCAGGCAAATGCGCTATCACGGCCTTTCCCTCTTGCATTTTCTGGGCTATATAGTCCGGACTTCGCTTAGCTATGCCAGTACCCCTGGCTTTAGCCGAAGCTTCCATTTCGTCTGTGATAATTGTAGAATAATGAACATCGCCACTATTGGCTACCCTAATGATAATTTGCTGATCCACTATGATAAAAATTAAAAGAGTATTGTAAAGAAGATCGTGCCAAAACAGGTACGCGTCGTACCTGTACCTATACGTGTTGTGATAGGCAGAATCAGATGCGTGGTCGTCGGATTAAAAATAAGAAGTTATCAGAACCCAAAATATTTACAGTACCCTTTAGTAAGGGATGCCTTGCAGAAATGTGTGTATGGGTGGTAAAATTTTCCAACTTCCTTATACAATCAAAAGTGAAATAATGATTTAAAGATGTAAAAGTATAATACTTTGAATTTTTTCAGCAATATTTTTTTGTAAAATTTTTTTATTTAGTCAAATTGCTTTAATTATAACGAATCTGACACAGTATTATTACAAAACATCCGAATTTTTAATCTTACAAAATCTCTCTACTTTTTTCTTTTATTAGCTGAATAAATACTCCAGGTCTTCTCTTGTTAAATTCTTAACAAAACCCGCATCATCAGTTATAAGATCTGCAGCCAGTGCTTTTTTCTTTTCCTGTAGTTTAAGTATCTTATCTTCCACTGTGTCTTTACAAATCATACGGTAGGCAAAAATATTTTTTGTCTGACCTATGCGGTGAGTACGGTCAATGGCTTGCTGCTCCACGGCAGGGTTCCACCAGGGGTCAACTATGTAAACATAATCTGCTGCAGTCAGGTTAAGACCTACTCCACCTGCTTTTAAAGAAATCAGGAACACCCTGGTATCTTCATCATTCTGAAAACCCTGGATTGCCTTTTCCCGATCGGGGGCAGAAGTGCTTCCATCAAAGTATTCATACTTTACGCCCATCTCGTCAAGCCTTTCACGAATTAAAGCTAGCATACCAAGAAACTGAGAAAATATTAATGCTTTGTGGTCACTTATGTTTTCTGTGATCTCACGTACCAGCTCATCTAATTTGATGGAAACGTTCGGAAATTTTTCCTCATCTTTCATAATCGCAGGACTGTCGCAAATCTGCCTCAGTTTCATTAAGCCCTGTAAAATAGTTAACTGAGACCTTCCTATTCCCTGACTTTCTACCACACCCAGAATTTTATCGCGGAAGTCATTTCGGAACGCATCGTAAATCTTGCGTTGCTCATCACCCATTTCACAGAAGAGTATCATCTCTGTTTTATCCGGAAGATCTTTCGCAACCTGCTCTTTGGTTCTACGCAGAATAAACGGGTAAAGCAGTTTTCTAAGATGCTCTTTTTGCTCCTGCTCGCCAAACTTATCAATAGGAACTGCAAACTCTTGCTTGAAAAATTCCATGGTCCCCAACATTCCGGGATTAAGAAAATTCATTTGGGCAAAAATGTCGAAAGTGTTGTTTTGTAACGGAGTACCACTTAGGCAAAGACGGCTTTTGGCTTTTAGCAGGCTCGCTGCTTTTGTTACCTTGCTTGAAGGATTTTTAATTGCCTGGCTCTCATCAAGAATTATATAATCAAACTCTGGTTCTACAAAAGATTTTATATCACTTCTTAATGTTCCGTATGTGGTAATAATAATATCGGCCTGTGGATGTGATACCAGTTTTTTATCCCTTACTGACCCGTGATGTATATAATAACTAAGAGAATCAGTAAACTTTTTTATCTCATTTTCCCAGTTATACATCAACGTTGTTGGGCAAACAACAAGTGCTTTTAAAGAACCTTTTGTTTCTTTTACATGCTGAATAAACGAAAGTGCCTGGATAGTTTTACCAAGACCCATATCATCAGCAAGTATGCCACCCCAATTTACTTCATGCAAATAATTCAGCCATTGGAATCCAGACTCCTGATAAGGACGGAGGATCGGTTTAAGATGTTCCGGAGCTTCAATGGGATCAATATTTTTAAAGTCTTTCAGCTTATCATAACGCTCTTCCAGCTGAAAAAACAATTCTTCTTCGTTACGGTTTTCGTACAATTCTTCAATGACGCTAAAATGATAGCGGCTTAGCTTCATCTTTTCGCTTTTGCCCTCGCCTACCCTAAATAACAAAGAGTATTTCTTAATCCACTCTTCTGGCAAAATACCCAAAGATCCATCCTGCAACTGCACAAACTGTTGCTTGTTTGCGAAGGCTTTTTTTACATCAGCCACAGTGATCTTTTGCTCGCCGAAATATATTTCCACTTTCGCATCGAACCAATCGGTATGGCTACTGATATAAATTTTTGTAGAAGGCTTGGCAGTATTGAAACGAAAGTTTTTTAATGCTTCAAATCCAAAAACCGGGATTTCCATTTCCTTCATTGCATCTATAAAAAGAAAAAACCAATTGTTTTTCAGCACTTCTGCACCTTTCAAAACCAAATTATCAGACTCATCAGGGCGAATGAATTGTGAATGAAGACTTTCTATTTTCTTTACAATAGCCTTCTCTTCTTCCGTCTGCCGTTGAATCACCAGTAAACGATCTTGCTGAGGAATAATGATTTTTTCTTTATCCTGCGGTTTTACTTCATAGCCTTTGTACATAAAAACCGGTTGAAACAAAAGATAATCACCTTTTTCTTTCAACAATAGTTTGACCTCAGGCTTCAAATCCTTTATATCTTCCCGCTTAACATTGTTAAACTGTACATTGTATTCTTTTGCCAATGGTAAAATCATTTCCTGCAATTGCCGGCTCCACTCACGTTCTTCAATCACTATTTTACCTGAGGGCAAAAACTTTTCAACTAAAAGGGAATCCTTTGGTTTTTCAAAGAGGAATAAAGTATCGTTGTAGCAGAAAAGGAGCGGAGAAGTCATCTCACTTTCTGTTACCGGAACTTCAATATGATTAAGCTTTACGAAGCATTGAACTTCATAGAAAGGTTTAATATAAGTAATATTGAAACTGAGAACTGCGGCTTCTTCACTTAAGTGAATCTTTTTTAGATTGGCAGTATTGAAAGCTTTTCTATCGGGCAAACGAAAAGAGAAGTATGGACTTGCATCGGAAAAAATCTTTTTATACCGGGGAAGCAAAAATTCAATAATAAGATTTCGTGTTTCTTCAGGTAGTTCATCATTGTGCTGTTGTACAATATTTTCCCAAATGCCACTAAAAGGGGAATTTCGGTTTAAGTGACGGGTTATTTCTGTAGACTGCAGCTTTCTTAATTGCTGTACAAGCATTTTATCGTCGTCGCTAAAAACTTCCGTATTGATATATTTATTAAGGTCTAGCTTTTCAGTCTTTCCTGTAAAAGCATTTCTCTCTTCATTCACTTCACCCTGCACACCTTCCACTTGTACAAAAGGATATTGATCATTATTCTGAATAAAAACGAGTCCTAATTGCATTTCTGCCGGTTTTGCCAACTCTTCTGCCACTTCAACTTCTGCAACAGGAGATTCGTAAGCAGGCTTTTTCTGTAAACCAATTCCCGAGGGAGCTATCCGTTTAATAGAAGAATCAAGCACCCTTAAAAAGGGTTTTCCGTCTTTATACGCAAATTCAAACTTTCCTTTCAGGTTATCGGTCAATGAGTAGCCGTATGCCTCGAGAAGTTTATTTTTTTCTTTATCCCAGTTACGAATACTGTCAAAATAATTTACACCATACCTTGAAAGTAACTGGACAAGCACGATCGTTTTATGTACACATAGAGGGTGTTTGTCATCGCTGTCGCAATTACAACTTGTATCGAAATTTCTTTCCTCATTCTTTTGAATAACTACCTTATAAGTTACCTGATCGAACTCGACCTCCGCTTTAACCCTTTCGTCCTTAGCCTCAATAATGGTTGCTTTATTGCTTCGCAGGTATTCTTCAGCTTCTGTATAAGATTGGGGAGAAGTAAGAACCCGTATCATCTTCAGGTCAAGCTGCTTCATTTTTACAACCGTATGCTTCTGGTCATATACAAGGTCTTTTTCATTAAGCATATTGCGATCAAGCAATTCCTGCAATTGAAACAATGCAGCAGATTCATGACGACATATCTCACCAAGATTGTAAGGACAACTGCACCTGAGAGATAAAGTAGAAGATTCTTTAAACTTATTTATCAGAACTTTATAATAGGTAGAATAAATGTCATCTTTTACACGAAATGTAACGGAGGACATAAGGTCATCATATTCCATTAACTCTACATTGCCAATTGCGTGAATCTTCTTTCCCCGACGTATAACTTCGTCTGTGCCGTTATTGTAAATATGTTTTATTAGATGCGGTAAAGCCATGTATATTCTTTGTTGTTGACCGATGACAAATAACAGTATTAATGAATTTAATAGTTTTTCTATCTTTAAAAATACTATCACCCTGGTTGTTACCGGTAGCCATCGTTACCGAAAAGGGCAATTTGCAAAAGTAAACAAAAACCACCCAGTTAAGAAATGGAATGAAAAAGATGTAATAAAATCTTGTTAAGACTGGGTAGTTCAAATAAAAAGAAGCTTTTACAAATAGCTATTAGAAATATTTAAATTTTTGATTGCACAAGACGGATGACATGTTTCTAAAAAGGCAAAACTTCTTATTAAAATAGGGGAGTAAAAATAATTTTGCGCCATGTTTCTCAATATGAAATGATAAAAGTATCTCCGGCACATGTAAACTATAAACTGGCATTACAATGGAAATTCCTTTATAAGTATTTCCACTTTAGGTAACACGTGCTAAATTTTAACTTTCAATTCTTTTTCCAGGTAAAGAGATTGAACACTACGCTACAACCAGTTCACCGTTTCTATAAATAGGCAGCACGTTTGCAACATCGGTAGAAACACAATACTCCAGATCTTTATGCAATCCATAAGCTGCCAACCGGTGCCAATGTGTTGTGTGCTGAATAAAACTATACAGATCATTCCGCTGCTGCCTAAAGATTTCTCTGGCCATAAGACTCGAGTCGTCGTGTATAACAAATTGTTCCTTTACCTTGTCAATAACAGCGCCTGCGAACAAGGTGTCCTCGAGATTAAATTTATCTTTCCAGCCGGAACAGCCTAGTATTACATTTTTTTCCTGGCTGACGAGGTAATCGCAAACTGAGCTTAAATTAGCAAAGGCACCTGTGATTACTTCAGAACAGCCTTTTGCAAAAGCCATATGTAAAAGCTTTGTACCATTTGTAGTGGTTAAAACAAGTGTTTTATTTTCAATGAATTCACGAGGATATTCTGTAGGTGAATTTCCATATTGTAATCCTTCAATTACCTTTCCATCACGTTCACCCGCGGTAATAGAGCCACTAATTACATTTCCAAGTCTTTTGCATTCTTCAACTTCGGCAACAGGTATTACCCTTGCTGCGCCATTGTACAAAGCAGTTGCAATTGTTGTAGTGGCACGAAAAACATCTATTATTACCACTACTGCGTTGTGCAAATCAAACAAATGAAGCAATGCGGGTGAAAGACAAGTGAACAACGTAGGTTTTTTATCCATGGCCGCAAAGATAAAAGCATAATGCTAAATTGCCGAACAGCGCATTTTTAATCAAATAAAAACATCGAGTATTGCAATTTATTCGTTTATAGTAAAAATCAAATGAGTGTAAATTATACTTGCATATCGGATTTAGGTATTTATGCTGAAAGTATCGATTTAAAATAAATGCCGCCGTTGGTAAAATCATCAGCGGCATTTGGATACATTTATTTTTTCGAAAACACCAATAACTCATTAGCCTGTACTTCTGTTACAAATCTCTTATGGCCATCTTTATCAGTATAGCTTCGGTTAACAAGTTTACCATCAATCAGAACTTCCAAACCTTTGCTAAAAATTCTTTCTGCAATTTCAGCCGTTTTTCCCCATGCAACCACGTTATGCCATTGAGTTTCTGTTACCTTTTCTCCTTTTGCATTTGTATAAACTTCATTTGTTGCAATATTAATTCTCGCAACTTTTTTGCCCCCTTCTAATGTTTTAATTTCAGGATTTGCACCTAAATGACCAATCAGTTGTACTTTGTTCTTCATTTTTTTTAATTGTAATGTTTTTGATTATTTTCTGTTACCAAATTCTATTTTATAATGATGCAAATATGAATGCGTGCAAAAGAGACAATTGGTAGTTGCCCACTTATATTCGTATATAGTTACTTTTAAGCATTTATAAACGGATAATAAGAAATTGAATAGTTTAAAAACCATAAGTATTGTTTATGGATAGCATTGACAAAAAATGCATGGAATGCAGCAAACCATTAAAAGGCAGGGCCGATAAAAAGTTTTGCGATGACTTGTGCCGCAACAGCTACAACAATAAATTAAACAGCGACTCAAATGCCTACGTCAGAAATATAAATAATATACTTAGGCGCAACAGGAGAATTTTAGAAGAAGCACTTGCGGGACCAGAAGAAATGGCAAAAATTACAAAGCAGAAAATGCTGGAAAAAGGATTTCAGTTCAAATATTTTACGCACACATACACAAATAAAAAAGGAAATATTTATTATTTCTGCTACGAATTTGGTTATTTAATACTTGAAGGCGACTGGCTTTTAGTTGTAAAAAGAAAAGAACCGGGGTTATAAGCAAACCAAATCATTATTCCCTGTTATATGTCTTGTTGGCACAACATTAGCAGTATTAGTATAAATTATCTGAAATGAATGACGAACAACAAAACAATCTAAACCAGCAAGGGCAAGAAGAGAAAGATAAAAATGAAAACCTTGATACGAGTGCACTTTACCTTGGAGATAGCAGATTGCAAACGAAGTCGGAGTTTGAGCAAAACAAAAAGAGCGATCACACAAAGGAAGACAATAAAGTAACTTCATCAGGTATTGATGATTTGCAATCTAACAGTGATGGTGCTGCAGGAACTGACAGAGCGGGCACAGCAGAGCGAAAAGCATATGGAGATATTGAACTGAATAAAGGCCTTGAAGCGCAGGCAAAAGATGAGGAATCGTAAAATGGTTTTCAATACTATTTCTTCAGGCACTCTATCAAGGGTGCTTTTTTATTTTTGGAACCTGGCATTTCGTAATTCTATAATACTGACGTTGCGTCGCACTCTTGTACTTTATATCTTTACGCATCGTTTTTTATAAAAAGACATTTCATGCAAACTGATTTTCTTGTCATTGGCTCTGGAATAGCAGGTCTTACTTATGCACTCAAGGTAGCACAAGCAAAACCTGATAAAAAGGTTGTTGTAATAACAAAAGCCCAATCTGATGAAACAAATACAAAGTATGCACAGGGTGGCATAGCGGGAGTTTGGGATGACGTAAATGACAGCTATCAAAAACATATAGAAGATACATTAATAGCAGGCGACGGCCTGTGTAATGAAAAGATTGTTGAAATAGTGGTAAAGGAAGGCCCTGAACGAATACGGGAAATAATCAAATGGGGAGCCGAGTTTGACAAAGATGCAACAGGAGATTATTCACTGGGTAAAGAAGGCGGCCACAGTGTAAACCGCATCTTGCACCATAAAGACGTGACCGGCAAGGAAATGGAAAGAGCTATGCTGCAAACCATTCAGGCTCTGCCAAACATTCAATTAATTACTCATTGCTTTGTAATAGACCTGCTAACCCAGCATCACCTGGGATATCTCGTAACTAAATCAACTTTAGATATAGAATGTTATGGCGTATATGTTTTAAATCTTGTAAACAATGAAATTGAAAAAATAACTGCAAAAGTTACCGTATTGGCAACAGGCGGAAATGGACAGGCATATAGAACTACGACCAATCCTATCATTGCAACCGGCGATGGAGTTGCGATGGTGTACCGTGCAAAAGGCAGGATCGAGAATATGGAGTTTATCCAATTTCATCCTACAGCTTTATATCAACCTGGTGTTTCTCCTTCTTTTTTAATTACAGAGGCTGTTAGAGGGGATGGTGGCATATTGAGAAATAAAACCGGCGAGGCTTTTATGGAGAAGTATGATGCCCGTAAAGATCTTGCTCCCCGCGATATTGTTGCCCGCGCTATTGATAGTGAGATGAAAAAAAATGGTACCGAACATGTTTACCTCGATTGCCGGCATATGTCACAAGAAAAGTTCATTCATCATTTTCCAAACATTTATGAAAAATGCTTAAGCATAGGAATTGATGTTACAAAAGATATGATACCCGTAGCTCCTGCTGCGCACTACAGTTGCGGTGGCATTAAAACTGATGAGCATGCGAGAACCTCAATAAGAAATTTGTACGCCTGCGGCGAATGTGCAAGTACAGGATTACACGGAGCGAATCGCTTAGCCAGTAACAGCCTGCTTGAGGCAATGGTTTTTGGTCATCGTGCTTATCTTGATTCAATAAAAAGGTTTGAAGAGGTAGATGATTATTTGTCGTTAGGTAATAACTGGGCTGGCAATAATATTCCTGACTGGAATGCGGAGGGTACCAGGGAGCCAAAAGAAATGATTTTGATAACCCAGAGCCTGAAAGAACTGCAACAAATAATGAGTGATTACGTTGGTATCGTACGCACAAACGTACGTTTAGCCCGGGCATCTAAAAGACTAGATTTGCTATTTGAAGAAACAGAAGAATTATATCGCTCTACAAAGGTTTCTCCGCAATTGTGCGAACTGCGAAACCTGATAACCGTTGGTTACCTTATTGTAAAAGGCGCATCTTTTAGAAAAGAAAGCCGCGGTTTGCATTTCAATACTGACTATCCTGAAAAGAGTGCGCTGGTAGAGAATATTGTGCTATAAAAAATACTAAAAAGTTATTTTGGCTGAGGACATAAAAAAAATCCTTTCAGACAAATTTGACTAAAAGGATTTGATGATAAAAATATCCTGAGAGGCTTTTTATTATTTGAGATATTTTAAAATTTCTTCCGAATCAGGCGTTACCTTACTTGGGAATGAAGCTATCAATTTTCCATTTTCATCTAAAAGAAACTTTGTAAAATTCCAGGCAATGGTCGCATCTAAAACACCATTTTCTTCTTTGCTTGTAAGCCATTTAAACAACGGATCAGCACTTTCTCCTACTACATCAACTTTGCTTGCCAATGGAAATGTTACTCCATATCTTACTTTGCAAAACTTTTGAATTTCTTCATTTGTACCAGGCTCCTGTTGGCCAAAATTATTTGCCGGAAAACCAACAATAACTAATTTGTCCTGGTAATCTTTATATAGTTTTTCAAGGCCTTCATATTGTGGTGTAAAACCACATTTGCTTGCAGTGTTTACTACTAAAATTTTCTTCCCTTTATATTTTGAAAAATCTATTGTACCTCCTTCTATTGACGGAACTTTAAATTCATATATACTTTTTGGGTAAGCTTTTGTTTCCATTGGTTTATCTTTTGGTGTTCCTGAGGTGCAGGCGATAAATAATGCTGCAAGCAGAAGAAATTTGTTCATAAAAGGTAGGTTTATGTATTTAACAACAAATAATTATTAAAGTTTAATCAAATCTACTATTTTATTGTTCATAACAACCTAAGTCCGGTAAGTTTAACGTTCCCCGCATTTTGCCATCAAGATCAATGGTATTACCGGTAAAAACACCTTTATTGATAGCGGGAGACGTTGGTTTAAGGCGAAAGTTAAAAATTCTTCTTCCTGCATCAATACTGTCAAACTCAGGCAGCTGGTTCTTTATGCTATTCGTAAAAAGAGAATCTATTGTGTCATCTTTATTTTTATAAAGAACATTTTCAAAGGCTACATCAAAAGGCGCTGCAGTGGCTTTCTTATCCACGATTAATTCATTAGGCACAATCCCTCCATCTCCATAAAAAATGCAGTTGCGAAAATGCGCAATTAAAGCAAATACAAGATTTTCATTGTAACTATTACTCAGGAAAAGTACAGGTTTTTTATGGTCAATATAATCTGTTGCATAGCTTGCGACAGTGCAAAAATCAAAAGAATAAAGGCCTCCGCCTGCAATTGAAATATTATTTCCACAATTGCTGATTAAACAATTAACAGCTTTGATGCTGCTGGCCACGCTTACGATTCCTGCATCGTAAATATTATCTATAATGCATTGGTTTAAGGTAATTTTCGGGGAGTCACCAACAGACGATTGAGTTACTATGCCCTGGTAAGCATTTTTAATAATTACATAAGTAAGCACATTATTTATGCTGGAGGTAGTGAAAGTAATACCTGGCCACCCAGCAGGAAGGTCACGGTAAACAGGGTCTAAACGATCTCCGCTAAAAACGACTCGGGTGCTGTCGTCGACTCCTCCATTTACCTTTAAAGATCCATTTATAACTAAAGGAGCATCGGCATGAGTATAAATTTTACATCCTTTATTAATCGTTAGTGTAACATTGCTGTCAACTGATAGGCCACCAAGAATTACAAAAGGCAAATTATTGTTCCAAATGGTGTCAGCAGTTATTCTTTTATTACGAAAGAAGTGCGCATTTTGTCCATACGCCTGCAATTGTAAATATTTATTATTGCCATTATAACTAACTAAAATACTGTCAGTAACAACAAAAGGTA
This sequence comes from Segetibacter koreensis DSM 18137, assembly GCF_000374045.1. Taxonomy (GTDB): domain Bacteria; phylum Bacteroidota; class Bacteroidia; order Chitinophagales; family Chitinophagaceae; genus Segetibacter; species Segetibacter koreensis. Next base: position 39,230 of record NZ_KB893386.1, read on the forward strand.
AGTTGGATGTATTTGGATTGATTGTTACTGAAACAAAAACATAAATACTATCGCCGGGTTCAAGTTCTACACCCGAAAAGTTTACACCGGCAGTTCCATCTACGTTTATTTTAAAAGGAGATGCAGAGCCTCCTATCAACTGTATTTGAGACAGACGCAGCTTTTGATCGTTCTGATTAAATATTTTGAACGATTGTGTAACCGAACCTGTTGTTGTAAAAGCGGTATCAAAATGCAACGTATCTGTTGAAAAGCTAAGGGATGCATTGGGGCTGTTAATAAAAGATATTTTTCTACAAGAAAATACAATAAGAATAAGTAAAACGACAACAATGCTTTTTTGCATGTATTTCATTCTTTCAAAAGTAAATTAAAAACATTTATACGGTCGCGGCCAAAGTGGCAATGCTAAGTGTAGTACCTGCAACTTTTAATATTTCTGAACCACACGCTTCCAGTGATGCGCCAGTAGTTATTACATCGTCGACCAATAAAATATGTTTGTTTTTGATTGCAGACGAATCTGATATGGCAAACACACCTTCCATATTTTCCCACCTTGTAACTCTCCCCCGTTGCGTTTGTGTTTCTGTATAAACTTTTCTTATTACCGCTTTGTCAATTACCGGTTTTTTCCAGGCTGATGAGATTCCGGTACATATAGCAGATGCCTGGTTATATCCTCTTTTCTTTTCACGCTTAGGATTTAATGGCAGGGGCACCAAAACGTCTACTTCATCAAAACGGCTACTTGCGGTAAGAAACTTTGCAAGGATTTGGCCAAGGTAAATTCCTATATCTTTATTGCCTTTGTATTTCAATTCATAAATAAGTGTTTCCAGCAAAGAGTCTTTTGTGAAAAAATACCCTGCCCCGCCGTTTTTTACCGGCATTCTTCCATAAAATTTTTTTTCGACCGGATTATTAGGTTGTGAAAAAAAATTAGTGACTGGCAAATCAGATAGACATCTTAAACACAACTGATGCTGATCATCTAAAATATCAGTACCGCAACCAATGCACACATGCGGGAAGAATAGATGAACAAAATCAGGTATAGATGATTTAAGATTTAGCATGAGAAGTTTAATTCAAGCTTTATTGTGAAAAGGCAGAATTTGTTATGCTTTAATTTACATTCCTGCCTCTGTTTTTAAAACAATATCCTATAGACTTCCTGCACTTCGCCTACGGGCAATACCTGTATCCCAAATTTTAATTTATCAAATCCTTTTTTATTATATTTCGAAACGACAATTTTTTCAAATCCAAGTTTTTCTGCTTCTGCTATTCTTTGTTCAATTCTATTAACAGCTCTTATTTCTCCATTTAATCCGACTTCTCCTGTAAAACAAATCTTTTGAGGTAGAGGCACGTCTTCGAAACTGCTTAATAACGCGCAGATAACTGATAAGTCGATCGAGGGGTCCTCCACTTTAAGCCCACCCGCTATATTTACAAAGACATCTTTTATACCAAAATGAAAACCTCCACGTTTCTCTAAAACTGCCAGTAATAACTGCAACCTGCGCAGATCAAATCCACTTACTGTTCGCTGTGGGGTACCGTAAACACTTTGGGTTACCAAGGCCTGCACTTCTATTAATAAAGGTCTTATGCCTTCAAGCGTTGCTGCAATGGCACTTCCGCTTAACTGTTCTTCTTTTTGAGTAATTAAAATTTCGGAAGGATTAGTTACGCTTCTCATTCCATCGCCTGTCATTTCATAAATACCTAACTCAGCTGTACTTCCAAAGCGGTTCTTTATAGTCCTTAAAATTCTATATGCGTAATGCCTGTCTCCTTCAAACTGCAAAACTGTATCAACCATGTGCTCAAGTATTTTTGGCCCGGCAATGCTTCCGTCTTTAGTTATATGCCCTATTAAAAAAACCGGGGTATTTGTTTCTTTGGCAAATCTTTGAAACTCTGCAGCACACTCCCTTATTTGTGAAACGCTTCCCGGTGATGACTCTATAAAGTTAGATTGCAACGTCTGAATAGAATCTACAATGACCAGTTGTGGTCTTAGTTTTTTAATTTCCTGGAATAAAACATTTGTATTTGTCTCGGTAAGAAGGTAAAAATCATGGTTTGAACTTTTTAGCCTGTCTGCCCGCATTTTTATTTGCTGCTCACTTTCTTCCCCACTTATATATAATGTGCTTATATTTTTAAGGTGAAGGCCGATTTGTAAAAAAAGAGTGCTTTTTCCGATACCCGGTTCACCTGCGACCAATACAATACTACCGGGAACAATGCCACCTCCCAAAACACGATTCAATTCTGTATCAGTGGTTAAAATACGGTCTTCTTCTTTAGCACTTACATTGTTTAATAAAATCGTTTTTGAGGTACGTTTGCCACCAGTATAATCCTTCCAATCATTGTCATTTTTTTCTGTTCCTTTTGTTATAACTTCTTCAACAAACGTGTTCCAGGAATTACATGATGGGCATTTTCCAAGCCACTTTGCACTTTCATACCCACAACTACTGCAGAAATAAGCTGTCTTAACTTTGCTCATGCCCTAAAGGTAGTTTTGAACGATGTAAAGAATAAGCTTTAACAAAAGAGAAATAGATAAAACGTATAAAAAACACAAAAGGGTCGGTAAGAATACCAACCCTGTTACTTACTAACCCATTAAATTCTGACACTAAATTACAAATATGACTCACATTTCAAAAATAATTTTTGACCGTGTGAATAACTTTTACTTGCTTTTATTCGCTTAAAATCAACAAAATTGCTAAATTCTACACATAAAAATAGTCCTTTTAGGACAGAATGTCTCCCCACCTCAGCAAATCAGCCAACATGTCCTAAAGCCGCAAGTCTTCCAGACACTCGGTTTGATTGGTGAGGCTTTGGATGATAATTTGATAATATATACATAAAAGAATAAAAAATGTCTTCTATATTTTTAATATCACTAATTTTTGTAGGAATAAGCTTTTTGGTTTCTTCAACGTTAAAAGGAAAGTTTGCTGAATACAGTCGCATTCCATTAAGAAACGGAATGTCGGGTAGCGAAGTAGCTGAGAAGATGCTAAGAGACAATGGAATTTATGATGTAAAAGTAACTTCTGTTGACGGCCAGTTAAGCGACCATTATAACCCGGCAAACAAAACTGTAAATTTAAGTGAAGGGGTATATAGTGGTAGAAGCATTGCTTCCGCCGCCGTAGCTGCTCATGAATGTGGGCACGCAGTGCAACATGCAAAAGCATATCAATGGTTAACAATGCGAAGCGCAATTGTACCTGTAGTTCAATTTAGCAGTAATATTGTTCAATGGGTTTTGCTTGCAGGCATCCTGCTGATAAATGTATTCCCCGCATTATTGTTGTTAGGGATTGCTTTGTTTGCAATGACTACGCTTTTTGCTTTCATTACTTTGCCTGTAGAACTTGACGCGAGCAAAAGAGCTTTGGCTTGGCTAAACACTACTAATATTGCTTATGGAGAACAACACGATAAAGCAAAAGATGCTTTAAAATGGGGTGCAATGACATATGTGGTAGCTGCAATTGCCTCCCTTGTTATCCTGATACAATACATATTCATCTTCTTAGGTCATAGAAACAGGAATTAAACGATAAACGTTACAAAAGGAAGTAAAAACTTTTTAAGCACTAATATTACGGTTATTGCAACCAAAAGAGACCGGCTCACTCCTGGTCTCTTTTGGCTTCTGTCCTGAGTGACTTGGCCGTTTTTTCCTCGAAAAGAGATAGAAATCTTGGGCTTTCTGTTTTTTTCAGTTTATCCCAAAAAGTAAAGTATAATCCAAAATTGTACCTAAATTGTTTGTGATGCAAAGAGTGATGGGTCGCTCCGATTATCCACTTACCAATAAAATGTTTATAAAAATTAGCAGGATACGTTTCTATTTCAAGATGATTGATAACACTGCTAAAGGTCATAATAGTTAACTGAAACAACAGCACAAAAACATGGATTGGAATAATAATGATCGTCAGCGGCAAGATGATTGCCTGAAGCAACCCTTCGAGCGGATGAAATGAAAAAGCTGTCCATGGACTTGTTATGTTACTGTCGTGATGCACTTTGTGTAATACTCTAAAAACTTTTGGTTTATGCATCCAGCGATGAAGCCAGTAATAGTACGTCTCGTGAATAAGCACAGATATTAATAAACTTACAGGTAAGTACCATAGGGAATATTTATTTACATCTACATACAAACGCGTGTAGCCTTTTTGCCAAAGAACGAAAGTAAAGGAAGCTGCAACCGCAAAAATAATGGAAGTGACCATCGACCATTTAACCTCTGTATAAAATTGCTTTTTATCTGTGACTTTCCTGCTTAAGCTTCTTTTTACCCACTTGTCTTTTTTCCAGACATAAAACCAAAGATGAAACATACCAGCTATTAAAAAATAACGGCTGATAATTATCAGAAACATAAGTATGGTTAAATAAACAAAGATTTGTTGAGGCAATAAGCGTTAAGTGAAAATAATTAAATTTTCGTATTTTTTCTTATGAAACAACTTCTAATAGCAAAAGGTTGAATTATAAATCATTAAATGTTGATCCACTAAGCAGAGATGAAAAAAATATGCGGAAATTTAGAAGGCTTTAAAATTGTTCACAACAGCTATAGAGATATGATAAAAAGACTTTATTCAATATATCCTATTTAAAGAAATACCGTTTAAAGAAATACCCGGCTTTTAGCCGGGCATCTAATCAAATTTTAATTTCCTCTTCATTCTGGTCAAAAAAGTGAAATTCAATAAGGTGATAATTGGTATTAGGTAAGATCTTTATTTTGGTTTGAAACTTTTTGTTCCATTTATATTTAATAGAGTTAAAAAACCACCCCTTTGTAAGGTGCGAATGAACAATCGGATTTACAAATAAAGTAAGATTCTTATGTTGATTAGTAACGAGGTATGATAGTTTTTTCTCTATCTCATCTACCAGCAAAACTGTTGAAGTGATTTTACCAGTACCGTTACATGCGGGACAAACTTCAGAAGTATTAATATTCACCTCGGGTCTCATGCGTTGCCGTGTTATTTGCATCAACCCAAACTTTGAAACAGGAAGAACCGCATGTCTTGCCCTGTCTGTCCGCATAAACTCATCCATTGCTTCCTGTAGCTTCTTCTTATTTTCAGGAAGTTTCATATCGATGAAATCAACAACAATAATACCTCCAATATCCCGCAGCCTCAATTGCCGGGCAATTTCTTCTGCCGCTTCCAGGTTGGTTTGCACTGCGTTCTCTTCCTGGTTATTACTTACACTTTTGTATCCACTATTGACGTCTATTACATGTAATGCTTCTGTATGCTCAATAATTAAATAGGCTCCGCTGGAAAGGTTAACGGTTTTGCCAAATGCACTTTTTACTTGTTTTGTAATTCCAAAATGGTCAAATATAGATACACCATTTTGGTACATTCCTACAATTCCTGCTTTCTCAGGAGCAATTTTTTCGATGTAACCCTTTGTTTCATCGTAAATATTTTTATCGTTAACAACAATTTTGTTAAAGTCCTCTGTAAGAAGATCTCTCAACATACTTGTTGCCTTTGTTTGCTCGCTTAATATTCGTGCCGGCGCTTCGGCTCCCCTAAGATTTTTCTGAATTAATTTCCAAGTGTTTATGAGAGCTGTAAGATCTTCGTGTAACTCAGCAGTATTTTTTCCTTCCGCAGCGGTACGTACAATTACACCAAAGTTTTTCTCTTTTATAGATTCAACTATTTTTTGCAACCTCCTTCGTTCATCGCCGCTATGAATCTTCTTTGAGACTGCAACTATATTATTAAAAGGAGTAAGTACAACAAAACGACCAGGCAATGAAATTTCGCAACTCAGTCTTGGGCCCTTAGCCGCAATCGGCTCTTTTAAGATTTGTACTAAAACATTTGGCTTACCATTTAGTACCTCGTTTATTTTACCTGTTTTTACAATTTCTGGTTCAACTTCAAACTTGGTAAAATCAAGACCTTTTTCTGATCTATCCGCAATACTTAATTGAGTAAATTTTAAAATGGATTTGACGTAAGGACTTAAATCAGTGTAATGCAAAAAAGCATCTTTTTCAAAACCTACGTCTATAAATGCAGCATTTAAACCTGGGATTAATTTTTTAACTTTCCCCAGATACAGATCCCCTACTCCGAAAGTAGCATCAGTTTTTTCGTTATGTAGCTCTACGAGTTTTTTATCTTCCAGTAAGGCTATCTCTACCCCCTGTGGGGTAGAATTTATAATCAATTCTTTGTTCAAAATTGCAACTTTTAAAAAATTCATACAATACTCCAAAAACGGAGCATATCACTTAAACCGTGTTGAACCAACACAGATTTATCCTGCCACTTTTTTTATTGATAAGGTAAAGGTAAAAGTTGCAAAACAGATGGTTGGCAGACCAGTAGAAAGTTGCAAATGCCGGACAATTTTTAAATTTTCCGGCATTGCCTATAATGACAGGATAAGACGATAAAGCCTATTTCTTCTTTTTATGACGATTTTTTCTCAATCTCTTTTTACGTTTGTGTGTAGCTATTTTATGTCGTTTTCTTTTCTTTCCGCAAGGCATGTTCTAATAAATTTAGTTTATGAAATCAATGTTATTGTAAAGCTTTTATTCTCGCATCTAATTCTTTCTGTGCTTCAGGATTGGTTATTTTCTCTTTTACAACTTTATACCATTTTGTAGCATTTGCTTTATCACCTTTTTGGTCATATGCTTCGGCCAGGTTTAAAATTGCTTCAAGATTATCAGGCTGTTTTTCAACTACAATTGCAAAATGTTCAATTGCTTTGTCATATTGCCCGCTTTTAACACCGCCTAATCCCAGTATCATCTGGCCAAACACATTACCAGGGTCTCGTTGTACCACTTCTCTTATGGCAGCTATCCCTTCCATAGGATTATCTGAGATATTACCAAAAATGTAACATGCACCCAGTCCTATTTTGCTGCTATCGTTAGACGGATTAACCTTTAAGGCCTGTTGAAAAAGATCTTTTGCATTCGTAGCTAACCAATTTTGCATCGGAGGATCTGTCTCCGTTTTTAAATTGTTTAAAAACAAATGGGCTGCAAAGGTGAGGTTTTTTTCAGAATTTTCCAACTTAGCTGCCTGGGCAGTATAAAATGCGTAAGGTTCAAACAATTTTATAGTGTCTCCCCAAAAGGAAGCCAGCTGTTTGTATACACTAAGTTGCTGATTTTTAACGTCTCCTCTTTTAACGCTGTTTTCTAAAGATGTTACTTTCTCTAATTGCTGCGCGTTTAATCTTTCTTTTGCGTGTGTCAGTAATTTTTCTGTATCTATCTTTTTTTGTACGTGTGGCGCATCGGCCGCAACAGCTTCAGTTTTTTTAGGAGGAATTGTATTTCCGAAAAAGAATAATAAAATGAGCAGTATAAACGCACCGCCGACCAATATTAGTTGTTGTTTTCTCACAATTACTTATTATCCCGCAAAAGTAATACATTGGCATTGAGGATAATAAGTAAGTTAGTTAAAAAGCAGTAAGAAGTATAAATTGTATTTTTCACACAACCATCATTCTTCATCTAATTGTCCTTCATCTGCTGTACCTTCTCCTTTTCTTTTGCTTTTTACTTCTATTACAAATTCTTTTGCCGGTTTAAAAGCAGGTATAAAATGCTCTGGTATCTCTACCGCGACATTTCTCTTAATGTTTCTTCCAATTTTGGCTGCCCTCTTCTTGGTAATGAAACTTCCAAAACCACGTATATAAATATTTTCCCCGTGTGAAAGACTGTCTTTTACCTCTTTAAACATGGTTTCTAGTGTTACCAATACATCAACTTTCGGTATGCCTGTTTTTTCTGATATTTGATTTATTAAGTCTGACTTTCTCATGGGTATTTGTATTTTCGTTTCTGCACACTTATCTAAATGATTTTATAGAACTTATGAATTTAGCTGATTTTTTTGTATTCATTTAATTTTTCACAGTAGCAAATCGGGTTTTACATATAGGTTTTATATAAAACAACTGTTAATTAATGTTATTTGCGCTCCACATTCTATATTATAAGTAAAAATGAAAAAATTATTTACCCAAAAAATAATGGAATGGCATGTTAAAGATAATAAAAGAACCATGCCATGGAAGGGAGAAAAAGAGCCATATAAAATTTGGATAAGTGAAATTATTCTTCAACAAACACGTGTAAAGCAGGGCCTTTCATATTACAATAATTTTATTGAGAAATTTCCAACTATAAAAAGTCTCGCTGTAGCGCCAGATGAGATGGTTTTTAAGGCGTGGGAAGGATTGGGATATTATACCAGGTGCAAAAATCTTTTAGTTACTGCCAGAAATATTGTTAACAATCAAAATGGGCACTTTCCCTCTACTTATAATAATATTATTGCGCTAAAAGGAATTGGCCCGTACACTGCTGCGGCAATTTCTTCTTTTGCGTACGGACTTCCACATGCTGTGGTAGATGGCAATGTTTTTAGGGTGCTGGCCAGATATTTTGGGGAAGAGCTTCCTATCGATTCCACAAAGGGAAAGGAATATTTTACATTACTGGCAAACGAGTTATTGTTTAAAAAAGATTCAGCAGTCTATAACCAGGCAATAATGGATTTTGGCGCAACTGTTTGCAAACCTCAAATTCCCGAGTGTGAGCATTGTATTCTTCATAAATCCTGCCGTGCCTATAATAACGGGATGGTAAATATGTTGCCGATAAAAGAAAAACAGCTCGTGAAAAAAAAGCGCTGGTTTACGTATTTTATATTTTCATTAAAAAATGAGGTTTTAGTGAATAAAAGGTTGCAAAAAGACATATGGGAAAACCTGTATGAATTTTATTTATTAGAAACAGAAAACGAATGGGAATGCAAATCTGACGAAATACAAAAATGGCTGTACGGTCAATTAGGCGTCACAACATTTAAAATAGATAATATCTCTAAAACGTTTAGCCAACAGTTAACACACCAAACTTTAAAAGGTCGTTTCGTAACTGTAAGTATAGATAAAATACCTGTCGGGCTGAAACATTTACAAGCCGTAAAAAAAGAAGATTTGACAAACTTAGCTTTCCCTAAATTTATTAATCAATATCTTTTGCTTGAAAAAGCTGCATAACTTCCTGAGCCTGCTGAAGTATGGAGGAAGACGCAGGATTTATCATTTTGAATATGACTTTATTTTTTGCAAAAAATTTCCAACATTTTTTGGTTCATCATCATACATCAACAATTTTTTTTGTGGCGAATACAGGAACATCGACGGATACTTCCGGGGTCCGAATTTGCTAATGAATTCATTCTTCAGGTCCTGCACGATCGTTACATTTTTACTGCCGTATAAATTATTACCATACTTTGTCATAAAGTAATTAATATTTGCCTCGTTGTCGAGAGTAACTAAATAAATAGCTGCTTTATTCAATTCCTGGTAATGCTGGTTATAGGCTTCCATTGCATGCTGGCAATGGTCACAACTAACATCAAAAAAAACGATAAGCAATAATTTACCCGGCTGCAGGCTTTTATTTGTGAATACGGTTTTATCTAGTTTATAAAAAGTAAAATTCGGAATTGTTTGCGCAGGATGTTGTGCATTTGCCCCTGTGGATATAAATAAGATTAAAAGAAATAGCTTAAAAAAAATTTTCATTATTAAAAATAAGGGATTGATTACATTAATACTCAAAATGACTTGGGAAAAACTTATTTTTTATTTTTTTTAATAAAAATTCTTTTTTTTCAAAAATCACTTTATCTGTTGTTACATTAGAATTCGCAGCCACGATTTTTTCTGATAATTCTACCGCTGCTTTCTGAAACTTCTGCAAGGCAGTTTAATTATATTTTTAAAAATTGCCAATGGTAAAAATAAATTTATCATTAATAAGCAAAAAGAATAATACATTGCCTATTAAAAGAAAATTCAATGCTTAAACTCTCCTATTTTTCGCTTATTATTCTTCTTTTTTCCTGCAGCAGTATAAAAAAGCAACGAAATTCCGACAGTTATAACGAACCATATCGGCCGCAGATTCATTTTTCTCCCAAAGAAAAATGGGTAAATGATCCTAATGGTATGGTTTACTCTAATGGTATTTATCATTTATTTTTTCAATATTATCCTGATAGTACTGTGTGGGGCCCCATGCATTGGGGCCACGCAACCAGCAAAGATTTGATACATTGGCAACAGCAACCGATTGCATTATATCCTGATAGTTTAGGTTATATTTTTTCAGGAAGCGCAGTAGTCGATGATAATAATACGTCAGGTTTTGGTAAAAACGGAGTGGCGCCTTTAGTAGCCATTTTTACACATCATGACCCTGCCGGCGAAAAACAAAAAAGAAATGATTTTCAAAATCAAAGCCTTGCCTATAGCCTCGATGAGGGAAAAACATGGATAAAATATGCAAAAAACCCGGTTTTAAAAAATCCAGGAATAACTGATTTTCGTGATCCTAAAGTTTTTTGGTACGAAGCTCAAAAAAAATGGATTATGACTCTTGCTACAAAAGACAGAATAACATTTTACTCGTCCCCCGATTTAAAAAGCTGGACAAAAGAGAGTGAATTTGGAAAAGAGGTTGGGGCGCATGGCGGCGTATGGGAATGTCCAGATTTATTTGCGTTAGAAGACAATGGAAAAAAAGTGTGGGTACTGATAGTAAATTTAAATCCGGGTGGACCAAACGGAGGCTCTGCCACGCAATATTTTTTAGGAGATTTTGATGGTAAAAATTTCACTTCTTATGACACAAAAACAAGATGGTTAGATTACGGACCGGATGAATATGCAGGTGTAACATGGTCTAACACAGGAGACCGAAAAATATTTTTAGGTTGGATGAGTAACTGGCTGTACGCTAATCTTGTTCCTACAGTTGCATGGAGAAACGCAATGACCATACCACGGGAATTAAAACTTTCACACGTGCAGAATGATCTGCTGGTAACATCTCTGCCTGTAGCAGAATTAGATAATATTCGTTTAAACTCTGTTAGTCTAGATAATGTTGAAGTAAACAAAAAATTAGATATATCCTCAAAGGTTGGCCAGGTAAGTTTCCCTTGCAAAATCGAGCTCAATTTTGATAAACCCGTTGATTTTTCAATTATCTTATCTAATGACTTGAATGAAGAAGTAATAATCGGATTTGATAATAGTAAAAAGCACTTTTTTATAGACAGAACACATTCTGGTAAAACTGACTTCTACAAAGATTTTGCTGCCACGCATTTTGCACCTCGCTTTAGTGATAGCAGTACAATGAATATGTCGCTTATTATTGATGTTAGCTCCGTCGAGTTATTTGCAGACAACGGGAAAACAGTTATGAGTGAAATATACTTTCCCAGTCAGCCCTTTAACCATATCAATTTACAGGCCCCTGCAAGCACTCAGCTAAAAAAATTAAATTATAGCAATTTGAGAAGCATTTGGCATTAGTAAAGGCAATATAAAGAGCTTGCTAAAAAAATAATAATTTTGCCTCAGCGCAAAAAGATTTATTTTGGTTATTTCTATACCTTATCAAATGGTTTAACTATTCATTTTAAATTTCTTACAGCGCTTTACATATAAATTAAAACTACACTATGAAAAGAAATCGACTTTTTCTTAAACAAAAGTTTACTCTTGTTTTAACATGTATTATCTTAATTTCCACTTTCGCTTCTGCGCAATGGATTGAAAAAACAAAAGCTTTTAAAGCAAGGTCTGAGGTAGCGGGGGTTGTATATGACTCCAAAGTATATACTTTTCTTGGATTCGGTAATTCCAGGCTGGAACCAGAGCCAAGCGCTGAAGTGTATGATCCGGCATCCGACACTTGGACATTGCTTGCTTCTATACCAGAGGCTTCGGCCAGAACTCACCAGGGTGTAGCTTTAATAGACAATACTGTTTGGCATATAGGTGGCCGTGTTGGCCAAAATCCCGGTCCTTTAGGCAGTGATATATGGATTTACAATATCAGTACAGACTCATGGTCTCGCGGACCTGAAATCACAGACCCGGCGACAGGACAACCTTTGCTTTGGGCAGCAGGGGGCGCAGTGCTGTTAGGTCGGACCCTTCATATCATCGGCGGCTTCGTACAAACTGCATGTAATAACGATCAGTCAACATATCATTTGACTCTCGATGTCGATAGCTGGCTTGCAGATCCATCAAAGCCTGCTAAATGGGAAAATAATCTTGCCCCACTTCCAATAAAACGAAATCATTTTGGTACAATAACTTTAGGTGGCAAAATTTATGCAATTGGAGGACAATTTGGTCATGATTGCGGCGGAGGACAAGATCAAAGGTTTTCCCATGTTTATGATCCTGCTACTGATACATGGACTGAGCTGCCTTTATTGCCAACTGACCGATCTCATATAGAAGGCGGAACATTTGCGATGGATGGAAAAATATACGTAGTTGCAGGGCAGGGAAATGGCGGTCGATCCAGCGATGCTGTAACAGTATTTGATCCTGCGGGCAATGGTGGTGCGGGCATTTGGGAAGATGAACCGTCATTAACTCTGCCCAGAAGTTATGAAGGCGTATCAGCTAAAGTAATTGGCAATACTTTTATTATCTCTCATGGCGGCGAGGGCTCGAGTTATATGGGAAGAAGATTTACCTATACAAGGTATATCGACCGAAATCCTGTATATAAACTGGGATTTTCTTCAGGTTGTTTAAACCTAAGTGCTGCTGCCGGCACTTCTGTTAAAGGTAAAACGCTGCTTTTTACTATCGACGGTAGCAAGAATTATACAACTTCTACAAACGCAAGCTGGTTAACAGTTAGTAAAAATGCTACTGGCACCGCAGTTCCAAGTGCCGTAGATATTGAACTTACTGCCAATACCACAGGCCTTGCTCCGGGAAATTATAATGCCACTGTTACTGCCACCGGAGCGGGAGATGGTCCCGAATATACAGAGACAACCTATTGTGTAAATCTAACAGTTACCGGAACAGCTCCTTCTACAACTGACACCTTACAGGCAGAAGAAGCAACAATATATGGAGGAGTAGTGGCCTCAAATCATGTTAATTACGCTGGTACTGGCTTTGTCGATTATCAACAACCTTATGATGATTTTATCGAATGGTCGGTTAACAGATCCGAAGCAGGTTCCGTTCTTCTTCAATTCCGGTATTCTAATGGCAGAGAAAATGATAGACCTTTAAAGCTGGAAGTTAATGGAGTTGACGTAGGTACAAACATATCGTTTCTATCTACCAATTCCTGGACAGACTGGAGGATAGCGGAAGCTACCGTAAATTTAAACGCAGGAATGAACACAATCAAACTAACTGCTGTAGGTTCGAGTGGTCCAAATATTGACTACGTGGCAATTAGTAATAATAATACACAAGAGGCTAAACGTTCGGCAGACAAAAACTTGGTGCAAACAAATAATGTATTAAAAGCCTTTATTACACCGAATCCAGTTTCAGAAAATGCAAAACTTATATTAACTACCTCTTCAAAACTTCCTGTTGAGATGGAATTAATGGATATGCTAGGGAAAACTTATCAAAAAAGAAAATTTGTAAACAACGGTTCAAACTCTTTTGACTTTTCAGTCAAAGGTCTTCAGACTGGCATGTATATTATCAAAGTAAAGCAGGGAAATAACTATAATTCAACTAAATTAATTATTAAGAATTAGTATCATTTTTTAAAAAAAGTTAATAAAAAAGTCCTGAAGAGCTACTGCTTTTCAGGGCTTTTCATTAAAAGATAAGGGTTCCAAACCCTTTAGTAATAAACCAAGATTTTCAGAAAATAATTTTATCTGCAACCATCTTCATTCATCTTTCGTCTTGTGTCTACATCAACAGACTTATCGAGTGGCACAATCAACAAATAAATTACAAGGATCTACAATTGTGCGCTGTGCAAAATAAATTTTAAAAAACTTTTATAATTAAATAAATTTACGTTACCTGTTATGTCGTACTGCACTCTTTGTGTTAGACATCAACTGGCATGAATCTGTAAATAGAAAATATCTTATTTTTTTGTTTTGTTTCTTCCGAAACTTCCAATCTTCTATCGATTTCTCAATTATATGAGATATAAAGCTCAATTAACATTCAATCTTTTATGTTATTGTTTTTTTACTATTCTTATATATAAATGTTATGAAAGAAACTCGATATACTCATCGCTTACCCGCTACTGTATTTATTTCAATTACTCTTCTGATCTCAATTTCATCTTATAGCCAGTGGATACAAAAACCGGATGCTTTTAAAACAAGGTCTGAGGTTCCAAGTACAGTTTATAATTCTAAGCTTTACACCTTTCTTGGATTTAGCAACTCTAGTCTTGAAACTGAGCCAAGTTCAGAAGTCTATGATCCCGCAACAAATACATGGAAATTGCTTACTTCTATTCCTACCAATGAATCAAGGACCCACCAGGGAGTAGTTTTAGTAGACAGCACTGTGTGGCATATCGGTGGACGAGTAGGTAAAAACCCCGGGCCTCTTACAAGCAGTATATGGATCTATAATATTAGTAAGAACATTTGGTATCGTGGTCCTCAAATAACAGATCCGGCCACGGGCGAACCTATACCTTGGGCAGCTGGAGGAGCTGCTTTATTAGGGCGAACACTACACATTATTGGCGGTTTTATTATTAACGCATGTAATAATGATCAATCTACTTATCATCTTACCCTTGATGTCGACTCCTGGCTTGCCGATACATCCAAGCCTGCCAAATGGATGAATACTCTTGCTCCGCTTCCAGTTAAAAGAAATCATTTTGGAACAGTAGTACTTGGAGGAAAAATATACGTTATAGGTGGACAATTTGGTCATGATTGTGGCGGTGGACAAGATAAACCATACTCACATGTCTATAATCCAGCTACTGATACTTGGACAGAGCTGCCCCTGTTACCAACACCCAGATCTCATATAGAAGGAGGCACATTTGCTATGGACGGAAAAATATATGTAGTTGCAGGACAAGGAACAAATGGGGCTTCTACAAATAAAGTAACCATATTTGATCCTGCTGCAAATAATGGAGCAGGAAGCTGGCACGATGATCTTTCTTTGACCCTGGGTCAAAGCTATGAGGGGGTTTCATCTAAAGTAATTAATAATACTTTTATTTATTCTCATGGCGGAGAAGGCTCGAGCGCAAACACAAGGAAAGAAACTTATAGCAGAACAATAGCGCGCAATCCTGTATATAAACTTGGTTTTTCTTCAGGTTGCTTAAATTTAACTACAGATACCGAACAAATAGTTAAAGGGAAAACTCTTCTTTTTACAATTGATAGCAGCAAAAGTTACACAACTTCTTCAAATGCAGCATGGTTAACAGTCACTAAAAATGCATCTGGTCTAGCAATTCCAAATGCAGTTGATGTTGAAGTTACCGCTAATACTTCCGGCCTTGCTCCCGGTACTTATAATGGTACGATTACAGCAACCGGTACAGGTGCTGGCCAGGCTTATACTGCAGCCACTTATTGTGTTAATCTAACAGTTAAAACGATTAATAGTATTAATTCTTCCTCAGATACCCTGCAAGCGGAAACAGCTACATTATCCGGTGTAAAGGTTGCCTCTAATAATTCCGGCTTTACCGGAACCGGGTTTGCCGATTATATAAATTCATCCGCTGATTATATTCAATGGTCTCTTAATAAGCCTGTTGGTGGCTCAACTTTACTTAACTTCCGGTATGCAAATGGCGCAACAACTAACCGACCTTTGCAACTAGAAGTAAATGGAGTTGTCTTATCTTCCAGCCTTGCATTTCCTTCTACAGGTTCCTGGTCAAAATGGTCCTTTGTCACAGCTACAGTTAACTTAAATACAGGCATAAATACAATTAAGCTAACGGCTATGGGGTCTAGTGGACCAAATATTGATTATCTTATCACCACCGACAATACTTTACAGGCAGAATCAGCTACTTTATATGGCGCTAGGGTTGCCTCTAATAATCCGGGCTTTACCGGAACCGGCTTTGCTGATTATATAAATTCAACAGGAGACTATGTTCAATGGTCTTTAAATAAACTAATGGCTGGTGCAACTTTACTTAACTTTCGATACGCAAATGGTGCGACAACTGACCGACCATTAAAATTAGAAGTAAATGGAGTTCTTGTCTCTTCTGGTCTTTCATTTCCTTCGACTGGTTCATGGTCAAAATGGTCTTCTGTTACAACTGCAGTTAACTTAAATACAGGCATCAATACAGTAAAACTTACAGCTACTTGGTCTAGTGGGCCAAATATTGATTGTCTTACCATCAGCGACACTACTATTCAAATGGCTAACAGGACTCCAGCCGATAAAAGCATTATTCTTAATGGATCTAATTCTTTAAAAGCTTATGTTTCGCCAAACCCCGCTTCCGGAAATGTCAGGTTGTTAATGACCACTTCGTCTACTGCTCCTATAAATATGGAACTAATGGATATGTCAGGCAAAACTTTTAAAAATATGAAGTTGGCAAATAACGGTTTAAATAGTTTTAATTTTTCTGTGAGAGATCTTCCTGCCGGGATATATATTATAAGAGTGAAACAAGGTAATAATTTTGCAACTACAAAATTTGTAGTAAATAATAAAACGTCAAAATAAAAACAAGGAATAACTTTTAAAGAATACCTTATATCAGATAAATATGTTTCTTTATTATCGAAAGCAATTCAACCAATTGCTTTCGATAATTTTTATAAAAGAATTGCCTCATTTTATAAAACGGTGAACTTCCCAATTCTTTCGTCACCTGTTTTAATCATTTCACACGTTTTTTTAATTTTATCTTCAAAATCTTCCAGGTCTTCACTTAAAAAAATCCATGTGTGTGCTGCTCCATCAATATCAAAGATCATATTGGATGTATGAATCTCATTTTGTAAAGCATCAAAAAACTGAGGTTGGGTAGCAACAAAAACCCCGTTAAACTCAGGTTGATTTTCCCTTTCACGCAGTAGCATCAGCAGTTTTTTATTGGCAAAAAGGCCATAACAGCCGAGCATTTTTTTAATTTGCGGCCTTACCGGATATAGGAACCTAAGTACGTAATCATACGGAATTGTATAATTCATATAAAACTTTTGAACATCTTACTCATTTCTATTAAAATGTCTCGGTCGCTTTTAAATCAATCTTAAATAATATTAAGCATTAAATTGCTTATAAAAACAAAGAAATGATTATTTATAATATAACAATAAAAATAGAATGGTCGGTTGCAGAAGAGTGGCTTCAATGGATGCAGGAGGTTTATGTACCAGGTGTTTTACATACCGGATGTTTTGAAAAACACCAGTTTGTGCGGCTGGTTCAGGTTGATGAAACAGAAGGCCCTACCTATGCATCGCAGTACTATACATCGGCCTTAAGTAAATATGATTATTATTTGCAGCACCACGCAGCATCGTTTAAAAAACAAATAAAAGATAAATGGGGTGAAAAATATATTGATTTTCCTACTTTAATGCAGGTAGTTGAGTGAACACTTATAAAAATTGTCAGAATGCAAATAATTTTTTAATTAACATCTCTACACCGGCTTCATCAGAATCTTAGAAAAATTTTTCGGATGGTTAAAAGCTAATAAATTTGCCGCGGAATATTTCTAATTAAAAATAATAAAATGAATAAAGCTGAACTGGTTGCAAAGATTTCAGAAGACACAGAAGTAACAAAGACACAGGCAAATGCTGTATTAGATGCTTTTGTTGATAATGTTACTAAAACTTTAAAAGAAGGTGGCAAAGTTACTTTAGTAGGTTTTGGAACCTTTTCTGTATCAAAAAGAATCGAACGTAATGGTCGTAACCCACAGACGGGAGAGACAATCAAAATCAAAGCTAAAAAAGTAGCTAAGTTCAAAGCGGGCAAAGAACTTTCTGCAAGAATATAAGTATAAAATCGATCAAGAAATTTTTATATACAGCTATCGGATATTCTAAATATTTGAACTGAAATTAATATGAGGCTTGGCAGATTACACTTCTTGGTGTAGGTTTGTACGTTTTAAATAAAAAAATTAAAATAAATATTATGGGCAGAGGTGATAAAAAAACTAAAAAAGGTAAAATTTTTAAAGGTTCTTTTGGTAAAAGCCGTCCGGCAAGAGTAACAAAGGCAGCTAAACCTGTTGAAGAAAAGAAAGAAGCTTAATTTGAATGGAAGGTTGATTGAGTACAGTTTAACTTGAAATGCTCAATCAACCCCTTACTAAATTGTATTTACATTGATACGTTTAGGGAGCTATCCTTTCTATTTTCCAGTTTTCTTTTTGTTTGGTGTATTGTATCCTGTCATGCAGACGACTTCTTCGTCCTTGCCAAAATTCAATTTTTACTGGTTTCACTATATATCCGCCCCAGTGCGGAGGTTTTGGTATATTTTCTGTACCAAACTCTGCTTTATATTTTAGCACATTTTCTTCTATAATATGTCTTCCTGCTATCGGTATGCTTTGAGGTGACGCCCACGCTCCTATCTGGCTTGCTACCGGTCTTGTTTTAAAATATTCCTCACTGTCTTCTTCGCTTAATTTTTCCACGACACCTTCGATACGTATTTGCCGCTCGAGCTCTTTCCAAAAAAATACAAGTGCTGCATGAGGATTTTCTTCCAGTTCTCTTCCTTTGTGACTTAGGTAGTTGGTGTAAAATTTAAAGCCCTCATATGTAAATCCTTTCAATAACACAATTCTAGCTGATGGTAACCCTTCGGGTGTAGCTGTCGCTAATGTCATTGCATTCACTTCTTCTATATGACTGTCTACTGCTTCATTCCACCATTCTGAAAACTGGTCGAATGGATTGGCCTTTACATCTTGCTCAAGCAAAGACTTTAACTTATAATCCTTTCTTATATCTGCGATCACCTGGTTCATAATTTTATTTTTTAGCTCCGAATCCTTTTATTAGCAATGTTACAAGTATGTAAATACCTATCCTAATTCAATGGCAGGGTCCCAAAATACTTTTTCGAAATCTACGATTTTACCTTTTTCTACCCTTATTCCTTCTTTATGCAAAAGCTCTTCCATTAATGTTGGTGTGGCAAAATGTACTTTACCCGTCAGCATACCATTTCTGTTTACTACGCGTTGTGCAGGTACAGGAGGTGTTATAATAAAACTTCCATGCATGGCCCAACCGACCATTCGTGAAGATGATTTTGCACCGAGATAGCTCGCAATAGCACCATAGCTTGTAACCCTCCCTTCCGGTATCTGTCTTACAACATCCCATACGTTTTGAAAAAAAGTATAATTTTTACTGTTACTGTCTATGGGAAGTTCTAAAGAGGATTTGTTCTTTTTCATCTTGCACTGCGCTTATTCTAAAGAACGATTTATAAATTTAATAAGCGGCATCAGCGCACTAAAAGCTGAAACAATTTTTTGAAGCAGATCTTTTGAAACCAGGTCTTCATCTGTAAGTGTTTGGGTCGCCACTAAACTTTTTAATTTTAAATATTCTATGGCAGGATTATCTTTTTCATATCCTTTCGGCTCACGACTCAATTTAAATTCTCCCTGTTCTAGCTCGCCATATATATTTTTAAAGTCTTTTTGCTGAATTATATCACGAAATTCGTCCCAGCTATAATCGATCTCCTGCCTGATCTTTTTAAGTTGCTGGATTTCGGGCATCCAAATGCCGCCACCAGCCATGCTTTTGTTTCCCGGTTCTATATGCAAATAATATCCGGCGAAGCCGGATTTCTTACCATCCCTGTCAAAACTTGCACCCATGTGATGTTTGTATGGAGTCTTATCCTTGCTAAATCGAATATCACGATATTGACGAAAAATACAATTCTTTGCTTGTAATGGTGCTATATCTGAATCAACTTTTCCGAACGATGTAATTATACCTGATACCAGTTTTTCAAAATCGTCTTTTGCATCATTAAACAAGTGCCTGTTTTCTTCGAACCACAGTTTGTTGTTATTCTTAGTAAGCTTTTTTATAAATGCCAGGGTACTTTGTTGTAGCATGTCTATATTTTATACTTCGTATGTTTATCAACTAAAGAAAGAAAATCATCTTCACTGATTATTTTTACCGTATGAATCTTTTTAGCTTTTTCCAGTTTACTTCCTGCATCTTCACCAACCACCAGGTAATTTAATTTACTGCTGACACTTCCCAATATCTTTCCTCCCAGTTGCTCCACTTTTTCCTCTGCTTCACTTCTTTTTAATTTATTTAGCGTACCTGTAAACAAAAAGGTTTGTCCGTTCAGTTCGCCTTTTGCAACAATATCATTTTTTTTATTATTCATCTCAACACCCAACTCCTGCAGTTGTTGCAGCATTTTTAAATTTTGTTCATTTTGGAAAAAAGTATGAACGCTTTTTGCAACCTTTACCCCGATATCTTCAAGTGTCTGCAGTTTCTCTTCAGAAAACTCTTTTAAATCGAAAAGGTGATTGATGGAATTCGCTAATACTTTTGCCGTTGTTTCTCCAACATATCGAATACCCAATGCAAAAATCAAGCGGTTAAGAGGCTGGTTTTTTGACTCTTCAATAGCTGATTGCAAATTTTCTATTGATTTTTTTCCAAAACCGGCCATGTTACCTATAGCAGTAAAATCAAGCGTATAAATGCCCGGTATATCTTTTAGTAATCCTAACTCGTAAAATTTTCTGACGTTAGCTTCTCCAAAACTTCTTATATCCATAGCATCTTTGCTGGCGAAGTGTATCATACGTTCCACTACCTGGGCAGGGCACTCAATGTTTATGCAGCGCCAAGCCGCTTCGCCTTCTTCTTTATATAATTCACTTTTACAAACAGGACATTTTTTCGGAAAAACGATTTCTTTTTCATCGCCATCTCTCACTTCCGCCAACGATTTTACAATATACGGGATAACATCTCCCGCACGTTCTACCAAAACTGTGTCACCAATTCTCAAATCCTTTTCCTTTATTACATCTTCATTAAATAACGATATGGAACCAACGGTAACGCCACTAATAAATACAGGATCTATTTTTGCTACGGGAGTTATTGAACCTGTTCTTCCAACCTGGAATTCTACGTTGCGTAGTTTGCTAGTTGCTTGTCGTGCCTTAAACTTATAAGCAATTGCCCAGCGTGGATGGTGCGTGGTCATTCCCATTTTATCCTGCAGATCAAGGTCATTTACCTTTATCACCATTCCGTCAATTTCATAAGCCAGGTCATTTCTCTTTTCTTCAAAATCCTTACAATAATCAATTACACGGTTAATGCCTTTCATCACTTTCATTTCGTTTACAGGACTTCTAAAGCCGACGTTCCATAACATTTGGAGGATACCGGAATGGGTATGCAGCAATACTTCGTTTTCTCTGGAAACAGTTTCGTTTGTACGTGTATAATAACTTACATTATATAAAAAAGCCTCGAGTTTGCGACGACCTACTTCTTTAGGGTCTTTCATACGCAAGCTACCTGAGGCTGCATTTCTAGGGTTAGCAAGCGGGGGAATGTTTTGCTCTGCCAACTGCTCGTTGTATTGCTTGAAGGCTTTTTTTGACATCATGATCTCACCGCGTATTTCTATTTGCTGTATTCCATAAGTGGAAAAAGAAGCAGTAAGCGGAATGGAACGAATTTGCTTGATATTGGTCGTTATATCATCACCTTCCATACCGTTGCCCCTTGTTGCTCCTCTAACCAGGTAATCATTCTCATAAATTAATGAAATACTGGCTCCATCGAACTTTGGTTCTACACAATATTCAAGCTCATCTTTTCGTGCTACTTCCTTCGCTTTCCGGTCCCAATCGATCAAGTCATCTGCATTGTAGCTGTTTTCGAGACTAAGCATAGGCACCAAATGAGCTACTGTTCTAAACGACGGATTGAGGCTACTGCCAACTCTTTGTGTTGGAGAGTCAACCGTAACGAGTTCGGGATGTGCTTTTTCAATTTTCTCAAGCAACTTATATAACTGGTCGTATTCCGGATCAGAAATAAGCGGATCATTCAAAATGTAATACCTGTACTCATGAAACCTAAGGACGTTGCGAAGGTTTTCAACAATTTCAAAAGCCTTTTCTGTATAATTTCCTTCGGCTAATTTCCTGGTAAGCTTCTGCAGTTCTGCTATTTCCTGGTTAGAATACATAGTTTAAAATTGGCGATAAAGTTAGCAGAAACAGGAGCGCATAACAAATAGAAATGATTGGCGTAGGAAGCTTTTGTTAGACAGTTACTTGCTTGTAATTTTACTCACTTGCTCAACACGACTTCTCTGATAAACTACAATTATCTTTGATTTAGATAGGTTCGCGTAAACTCTTAAATTGTTTTTACTCTATAATAAAAGGCGGACATTACAATAAAAAGCGATTTATGAAAAAACTTTGGTTTGCAAGTTTTCTAGTCTTAGCTATTACTGCTTGTGCCAATAGTGAAATTAATGCACAGATCAACGATACAATTACAAAGCCAGGCAAAGTAGCAGTACACCACGTCTTTACCCGCTTATTTGCCAATACCAATACTACTAACAAACCGGGGGGAACAATTAAGGAAAATAGTCTCGACAAATTCCATGACTTTGCTGATAAGGCTCTCCAGACTTCTTCCACTATAGATAAAATGTTCGATGCTGTTACTATCGCTCCTCTTCCTGCTGGCGTAAAAGATGGCATAAACTACGAACCTGGTGACACTTCTGTTACCCTGGTTCTTTTTGCTCCTCATAAAAATAATGTTTCCGTTATTGGTGATTTTAATCGCTGGGTAGCAACAGCTAAATATCAAATGCACAGAACGCCCGACAGTACCTATTATTGGCTGAGAGTAACAGGCTTGACGGCAGGTAAAGAGTATGCTTACCAGTACCTTGTAGATGAATCATTAAAGGTTGCAGATTATATGACAGAGAAAATATTAGATCCTGAAAATGATCCACACATTCCTGCAACTACTTATCCTGGTTTGAAACATTATCCAAAAGGTAAAACAACCGGGATAGTAAGTGTCTTCCAAACCGCAAAACCTCTGTATAAATGGAAGGTCACTGATTTTTCCAGGCCAGATAAAAGAAATCTTATAATATATGAATTACTGGTAAGAGATTTTGTTGCAGAAAAAAACTGGCAAACGGTAAAAGACTCAATTGGGTATTTAAAAAGGCTTGGGGTAAATGCGATTGAAGTAATGCCTTTTAATGAATTTGAAGGAAACAATAGCTGGGGTTATAATCCTGATTTTTATTTTGCGCCTGATAAAGCTTATGGGACAGAACTTGCTTTAAAATCATTTATAGACGAATGTCACAAACAGGGAATAGCTGTAATAATGGATATGGTATTAAATCATTCCTTTGGTTCATCTCCTATGGTTCAAATGTACTTTGATACTTCTAATAATATTCCTGCAGCAAATAGTCCATGGTTTAATCAATATCCTACACATGCTTACAATGTTGGCTACCAATTTAATCATGAAAGTGCTGCTACCAAAGACTTCACCCGGAAAGTACTTGCTCATTGGCTCACTAATTATCACATTGATGGCTACCGTTTTGACCAGGCGAAAGGCTTTACTCAAAAAAGGACATGCGATGCTACAGGAAACAACTGTGACGTGAACGCATGGAGTGCCTATGACCAAAGCCGTATTAATCTCTGGGATACAATTTATAAACAACAGCAACAAATTTCGCCGGGCAGTTTTTGTATCCTGGAGATGTTTGCAGATAACAGTGAGGAAACCATATATGCAAATAAGGGAATGTTACTCTGGGGAAATTTGAATTATAGTTTTAACCAGGCCACAATGGGCTACAGCGATGGATGGGATTTTAGCGCAGGTATTTACACAGCAAGAAACTGGAGACAAGCCAACCTGGTTACTTACCAGGAAAGTCACGATGAAGAAAGATTGATGTTTAAAAATGAGCAGTATGGAAACAAAAATGGATCATATAATATAAAAGATGTAAAAACAGCATTGAAGCGAAATGAAATGGCAACCGCTTTTTGGGCTGTAATGCCTGCACCTAAAATGATATGGCAGTTTGGTGAATTGGGATACGATTATTCAATTAATAGTTGTGAAAATGGTACAATAAGTGATCAATGCCGCACTAGTCCTAAGCAAATACATTGGAATTATTTTTCAGATTCAAATTGTAGGGCTTTGTATAATGTGTATGCCAGCTTGTTTAAGCTGCGTAATGTTTCAAACTTTTTACCAACTTTTATAACAAATGATATTTCGTATGATTTAACTAGTGGATTTAAATGGTTGAAAGTAAATTCAGATTCTTTAAAAATAATCGTAATTGGTAATTTTGATGTGGCGCCTGCTACAGCTACAGTTACATTTCAAAATGCAGGAACCTGGTACAACTATTTATCAGGAGGAACAAGAACCGCTACGGGAGCAGCAGAAAATATAACACTGCAACCGGGAGAATATTATGTTTATATAAATAGAAATGCAGACATTCTTCTTAGCACGCTTCCTTTAAAACTTTTGTCTTTTAAAAGCCAACGTCGTGGTAATTCTATTTCACTCACCTGGGCAACTTCTAACAAGGTTAACGTGAAAATTTTTGTTATAGAGCGCTCGTTTAATGGCGCGAGATTTACTCGTGTAGGCACAGTTTCAGCTAAAAATACATCAGATAGCCAGCTTACTTACCATTACGATGATAAAAGTCTAATAGCTGTAAAAAAGCATAAAAAATTGTATTACAGGTTAAAGCTGGTGGATGTTGATGGTAAGTACACGTATTCAAATGTCGTTTTATTAAATCGGCTGCGGTAAAAAGTTTTTCTTTATTTCCAAACCTGTGAAATACTCTCAGAAATTTATTCATTAGATAAGCTGCCTTGTCTGACGTAAATATTAAATTAGAAGATCTATACGAAAGAGAAGCTATATTTATGTCGTGAGTAAAGTATTAGCGGTTATTATACCTTGCAGCCGTAGAAATAGAACCGGTTTTTCTAAGGACGTTAATAAGTGATTTTTGTTTGAACTAAAAGAAGTTTCCATGACAACATTATCTCAAATTCTTGAAACGAAAATAGTAGCGATCATACGAGGTGCAAATCCAAAAGATGTATTAAAGATTGCAAACGCATTGCGTAAAGGTGGAGTAAAGGCGTTGGAAATTACTATAAACTCGCCAAAAGCTCTGTCAGTTATTGAAGAGGTATCAGATCAGTTAGGTAACCAGGTGCTGGTAGGGGCAGGAACCGTGTTGGATGCAGAAACTGCAAGAGCAGCAATTTCGGCTGGAGCTAAATTTATAATTTCCCCTACCGTAGACATAGAAACAATTAAGACAACAAAACGATACGGTATTGTTAGTATACCAGGTGCTTATACCCCTACCGAAATATTAACGGCTTATGCTAATGGTGGGGATCTTATAAAAGTTTTTCCGGCTTCATCTGGCATTCAATACATTAAAGACATTCGCGGTCCCCTTGCTCATATACCGCTTATGCCTACAGGCGGTATTAATTTGAATAATATAGCTGAATACCAAAAAGCAGGTGCTGTAGCCTTTGGCATTGCAAGTGCATTAGTAGATACAAAAGAAGAGGTAACTGAAGATTATCTGCTACAGCTTACAGATAAAGCCAGCAAGTTTATAAAGGCCGTAAATTCCTTATAAATTAACAATGTTATGAAGATAACAAAATACGAATCATTTCTTGTGCCACCACGCTGGCTGTTTCTGAAAATAGAAACTGATGAAGGCATTGCAGGGTGGGGTGAACCTGTAATTGAAGGAAAGGCCGCAACTGTAAAAACAGCAGTTGATGAGTTGATGGAATACCTTATAGGAAAAAATCCAATGAACATAGAAGATCATTGGAATGTGATGTACAGAAGCGGATTTTATCGTGGAGGTCCTATTTTAATGAGTGCTATAGCAGGTATTGACCAGGCATTATGGGACATCAAAGGAAAATATTTCAACACGCCTGTTTACCAGCTTTTAGGTGGAAAAGTAAGAAATTCAATAAAGGTCTATTCATGGATTGGAGGCGATCGGCCAGCCGAAGTAGGTGCTGCTGCAAAAGAAATGTTTGACAAAGGTTTTACTGCTGTCAAAATGAATGCAACAGAAGAACTGCAATATGTAGATTCGTATAAAAAAATTGATGCGGCGGTTAAGCGTATTGCTGCAGTAAGAGAATCTGTCGGAGCTGATATTGGTATAGGGGTAGATTTCCATGGCAGGGTTCATAAGCCAATGGCAAAAATATTGGCGAAAGAACTTGAGCCCTTTCACCCTATGTTTATTGAAGAACCTGTGCTTCCCGAAAATAATGAGGCCCTTAGAGAAATTGCGAATCATGTATCTATTCCTATTGCCACAGGTGAAAGAATGTTTTCAAGGTGGGATTTTAAAAAATTGCTGGTACAAGGATATGTTGATATTATTCAGCCCGATGTTTCCCACGCTGGTGGTATTACAGAATGCAAAAAGATCATTTCCATGGCTGAGGCTTTTGATGTAGCTGCGGCTCCTCACTGTCCTCTTGGCCCTATTGCATTAGCAGCATGTCTGCAGGTAGATGCTACATGTCACAATGCTTTTATACAGGAACAAAGCCTTGGTATTCATTACAACAAGGGTACCGACCTGCTTGATTATCTTATGGAAAATGATGTTTTTAAATATGAAAATGGATATGTAAAAATTCCAGAGGCTCCGGGGCTGGGTATAGAAATAAATGAAAACCACGTTCGAAAAATGGCAGAGATAGGCCATAACTGGAGAAACCCACTTTGGAGACATACAGACGGAAGTGTAGCAGAGTGGTAACACTATTAAATTTTCGATAGCTACTAACATAATTCTTTGCTCTTTTGAAAAAAGAGATAATTGATGAAAAATGCCGTAACTGATCTTAAACCAACCCGTATACGTTTTCGTATTCTTGCTTTTATTTTTATAAGTGTTGTTATTAATTATATGGACAGAAGTAATATTTCTGTTGCAGCATCTGCTATCAGTAATGAGTTACATTTAACTTCTGTTCAACTTGGCCTTATTTTCTCTGCTTTCGGCTGGACTTATGCTGCACTTCAAATTCCGGGTGGTATTCTGGTTGATCGTTTTGGGCCGCGTCTTTTATATTCACTCAGTTTAATTCTTTGGTCAGCAGCAACTCTCTTGCAGGGAATAATGAAAGGTTTTGCAGGGCTGTTTGGTTTTCGACTGGCAATAGGCGCATTTGAAGCGCCTGCTTATCCTGCCAATAACCGTATTGTTACAAGTTGGTTTCCTGATAATGAAAGAGCATCAGCTATTGCCGTTTACACGTCGGGACAATTTCTGGGCCTTGCTTTTTTAACACCTGCCCTTGCAGCCATAGAACATTTTGCCGGCTGGAGAGGCTTATTTATCATTACCGGTTCCATTGGAATAATATGGGGCCTTATCTGGTATTTTGTTTATCGTGATCCTATAAAACATTCTGCAACAAATAAAGCAGAACTGGATTATATAGAAAAAGGTGGTGGTTTAATTAATAGAGCAGCCGCAAAAAATTCAGGTGCATCACCATTTGCATGGCATAACCTCCGCGAAGTCTTTATACATCGAAAACTTTGGGGAATTTATATTGGCCAATTTGCTGTCAATTCTACTCTTTGGTTTTTTCTTACATGGTTTCCTACATATCTTGTTAAGTATCGTGGCCTAAATCTTCTCACCTCCGGCTTTCTGGCTTCCGTTCCGTTTCTTGCTGCGTTTGCCGGGTTGTTACTGTCAGGATTTCTTTCTGATTTTTTAATAAAAAAAAGAGTGTCAGTTGGCATTGCACGAAAAAGTCCTGTTATTATTGGCTTGCTACTTTCTGTTTCAATTGTGGGTGCTAATTATGTAAACAGCACTGCGCTCATTATTTTTTTTATGACTGTTGCTTTTTTTGGTAACGGATTTGCTTCTATCACATGGGTTTTTGTTTCAACCCTTGCGCCAAAACATTTGATCGGGTTAACAGGCGGTGTATTTAATTTTATCGGTGGTTTAGCTTCTATTATTGTTCCAATTGTTATTGGTTTTTTATCGAGAGGAGGTAGCTTTACCCGATCGCTTATTTTTATTGCTGTGGTAGCATTTATTGGTGCGTGTTCATATATTTTTCTTGTAGGAAAGGTAGAAAGGATTGAGCCAGAACAGGAAAAAGCATCCTGATTTTATTGCAGCTATTATTCCTTAAAAAGGATTTTTTGAATACCAACTTTTATTTTTCATGGCAATATTATTGCGACGCATTTAATGCATCAGTAAATTATCGGGCATCTTTTGTCGGTAATAAAAACTTCTAAAAGGGCTTCTTATTGAAAGAGAATTTATGAATAAATTTTTGAGCTGCGATTGGGGAACTTCCACTTTTAGACTAAGGCTTATAGAAGCTGAAAGCCTTACAGTAATTGAGGAGGAAAACTCCAAAGAAGGAATAGCAGAAACATATAGGCTATGGAAGCAAACCCAGAAGAATGAAGATGAAAGATTGTCTTTTTATCTTGATATCATTTTAAAACATATTGAAGCGATCGAAGAAAAATCGAATAATTCTCTAAATAATGTTCCAATAATTATTTCCGGCATGGCATCTTCAACTATTGGCATGGTTGATCTGCCTTATAAAAATCTTCCTTTTGCAACAAGTGGGGAAGACCTGGAAATATTTATCACAGACGCATCGGAATATGTGAAGCATACAATTGCAATTATATCTGGGGTAAGAAGTGAAGATGATGTTATTCGTGGAGAAGAAACAAAGATAATTGGTTGCGCTGTTGAAGGTAATAATAACGAGCATGTCTATATTCTACCAGGCACTCATCCCAAACACATTGAAGTAAAGAACGGACAGGTGATAGGTTTTAAAACCTATATGACAGGAGAGTTTTTTGAACTCTTATCTAACAAAAGCATTTTAGCTGTCTCGATTAAAAAAGGAAAGACACTGCAATCAGAACAAAACATACAAAGTTTTTCGGAAGGAGTAAAGGAAAGCCTACATTCAAACCTCTTGCACAGCAGCTTCCTTGTAAGAACAAATGAATTGTTTAAAAAATATTCTTTAGAAGAAAATTATTTTTATCTAAGTGGCCTACTTATCGGAAACGAACTGAAAGACATAACCGGTGAAACAAGAAATATAACAATAGTTGGAAATGCTGCCTTAAATAATCAGTATATAGATGCATTACATATTCTTGGCCTACCGGGCGAAGGTGCAGCTATAGCAAGTATAAATGCTGATGCGGCATTAATAAAAGGGCAAAATAAAGTGTACAAAAAAGTGATTGGAATATAAGAATCATCTCAAATAGAACGAAAACCATTTCTTCTTCCCAACCTAAAAATCGAATTATTATTACTGTTGATGTAAACATTATGAAAACTTTCAATTTAGTTTGTCAAATATCTATTATTAGTTAAAAGTAAATTCCTTTACTTTTACCCCATTACAATAGTATAAGTATGCTTCAATCAATGACGGGGTTCGGAAGAACAGAGCAGGCAGTTGGCGATAAAGTTTTTTTGGTAGAAGTAAAATCGCTTAACGGAAAACAATTTGATTTAAGGATTAATATTCCTGCTTTACTCAAACCATTTGAGTTTGATATCCGAAATATTTTGCAGGAAAAACTTATGAGAGGCAGTGTTGAGTGTATTATTTACATAAAGCAAAACGGCGCAGCACAACCTGTTACTATTAATAAGGAGCTGGCAAAAGCATATTATCAACCAATTGCTGAATTATCGCAGGAGTTAAATTTAAATCCCGGAGATGTTTTAAGTGCATTGCTTAAACTTCCGGAAGTAATCACACCCTCAAACATTGTTTTGTCAGATGAAGACTGGAAAGGGTTTGAAGTTGTTTTGCAAAGTGCTATTGAGCAGTTAAAAGAACATAGGGTTAATGAAGGAAAATCGCTGGAAGAGGAATTATTATTGCGAATTGAAAATATTACTATTCATTCAGAAAAAATTGCGGGTTTAGAACCTCTTCGCAAACAAAAAATTAAAGATGGATTAGTAAAGACTCTTGAAGATAATGTAGGCAAAGAAAATTATGACTCTAACCGCCTTGAGCAAGAACTTATTTATTACATAGAGAAGATTGATATTACTGAAGAGCAAGTAAGGCTAAGAAATCATTGCAACTATTTCAAGAGTATTTTGAATGATTCTGATGAAAGTAAAGGCAAAAAACTTTCATTCATTTTGCAGGAAATCGGCCGCGAAATAAATACTACAGGCTCTAAAGCATACGACTCTGAAATACAAAAAAGCGTTGTGCTTATGAAAGATGAATTAGAAAAAGCAAAAGAACAGGTGCTCAATGTTTTATAATTGAAAAAACAACAGCCAATAATACCTAAAGGTTTAAACCGCTCCTGTAAACTGTCTTAAAAACCTAATATCATTTTGAGAATACAGCCGCAAATCATTTACCCTGAATTTTAGCTGACAAATTCTTTCTACTCCCATTCCAAATGCGAAGCCTGTATAATTTTCTGAGTCTATGCCGAAATTATCTAACATTTTAGGATGAACCATGCCACACCCGAGTATTTCTACCCAACCTGTATGCTTACACAAACTGCATCCTTTGCCTCCACAAACTGTACAGCTGATATCCATTTCTGCACTTGGTTCGGTAAAAGGAAAATAACTCGGCCTGAAGCGAACTTTTGCATCTCCAAACATTTCTTTTACAAAAAAGTATAAAGTCTGTTTCAGGTCTGCAAAGCTTACATTTTCATCAACATACAAACCCTCTACCTGGTGAAAGAAGCAATGCGCCCTTGCACTGATAGTTTCGTTGCGGTAAACACGACCCGGACAAACGATGCGAATTGGTGGTTTTTGTTTTTCCATAATACGTGCCTGAACACTACTGGTGTGTGTACGTAAGAGATAATCAGGATTTTGATGCAGGTAAAATGTATCCTGCATATCGCGTGCGGGATGGTTTTCGGGCAAATTGAGAGCAGTGAAATTGTGCCAGTCATCTTCTATCTCAGGACCTTCCGCTACTGCAAAGCCTAATCTTTTAAAAATAGAAACCATTTGGTTTCGAACAATACTCAAAGGATGTCTTGTACCTGCAGGAACAGGGTCACCAGGAAGCGACCAGTCAATTTTAGAAGAAACTTGTTGACCATTTGCAGAAATACTTTCTTTAAGTTGTTCGAATTTTTCTTCGGTAAAAACTTTGAAAGCATTTAAAATAAGGCCGAACTCTTTTTTGCTTTCGTTGGGAACATTTTTCATTTCTCCCAATACTGTTTTTACAATGCCCTTTGTTCCAAGAAACTTTATACGGTAAGTTTCCAGTTCATCTTGCGTTGATGCATTATAAGCAGTAACTTCCTGCTTATAATTTTCTATTTGCTGCAACAATTCATCCATATTGCGAAGATATAATAAGTTGACAAATCCTTACCTAAAACCCAAAAAGGAAATACGAACCTATTTTGAAACGGTTAATCAGGAAAAAAGAAAAAGCGTTCGTTTGGACAGGCCTAATGAAGCGCGTACAAATTAAGGCACGTTAATATACTTATGTATTTGAAGGCTCAGCTCCCATTTAGGGTTTTGCTTAATATAATCAATAATAAAAGGAGTCATAATGGAAGCCCTCTCCCATTCCGGCTGAAGATACAATTTGCAGTTTTCACTTACCTGTTCTGCATTTTTTTCCGCCCAGGAAAAATCGTTTTTGTTGTAAATAATTACTTTTAATTCATTAGCCGCTTTTAGCGCTTCGGGTGTCGGCGCTCTGAATTTTTTGGGAGATACACATATCCAATCCCAGCTTCCGCTTAATGCGAAGGAGCCTGAGGTTTCTATATTTGTTTCAAAACCTTCTGATTGTAATCGCCAGGTCAACTCATCCAAATTGTGCATTAGCGGTTCGCCACCTGTTATCACCGCCAGTCTGCCCGGTTGTTGTCTGGCTTGCTGTACAATAGTATTTATAGGTACTCTTGGATGCTTGTCTGCATCCCAGCTTTCTTTGACATCGCACCAAAAACAACCGACATTGCATCCGCCGAGGCGAATGAAATAAGCTGCCCGTCCCTGGTGAAAACCTTCTCCCTGGATGGTATAAAAAGCTTCCATAACAGGAAGTGTTGTTTCTAGAGATGTTTGGGCTAAATCCATTTTGCAAAAATAAGCGATAAGTTGGCAGACAATCTTAAACGTCCTACCTACCGGAGGGAGGTTTGGGCAAAGAAAATAAAAGGTTTAGCTAAAATTTATAATCTGCTCGCGAAAACATGCTATGAAAAGTTGCGGTAAAAATGAGATACAGGTCAATTGCCTCATATATAAGATTTGCTGACGCCCCAAAAGCTACTTTAAACCAGACAGCCACTTTGAAAGATAATAAGAGATTTTTTCATATTCTATTAAAAATCCATCATGACCATACGAGGAATCTATTTCAATATAAGTAGCGTTGGGAAGGCTGTCGGCAATATGCTTCTGCTCATCTACAGGGCAAAGAAGATCACTCGTAATCCCCATTATTAAAGTTTTTTGAGTGATCGTTTGTAATACCTCATCAATCGTTTTATTTCTGCCCCGGGCTAGATTATGGCTATCCATGGCCTTTGTAAGTAACCAATAGCTTTGCGCATTAAAACGCTTTACCAGCTTATCGCCCTGGTAATTTATGTAAGAGGATGCTTTGAAATTATCAATCTTTTCAACATCAGGGTCCGTTTGTTTTTCTACCAATATCTTATAATTACGATAAGTGAGCAAACCGATAGCCCTCGCAGCCTTTAAGCCAAACTTGCCTGCTGTCGCACTTTTGTCTTTCCAGGTACTGTCAGCTTCTATAGCTAGCCGCTGCGCGGTATGTATTGCAATTCCCCACGCACTTTCGGCAGCGGAGGTAGTTATCAGGAAAAGATTTTCAATCCTTTCTTTTTCCATAACAGCCCACTCAAGCACCTGGTAGCCGCCCATGCTACCCGCCATTAATAAAAAAATATTATCGATCTGCAAATGTTGTCGCAACATTATAAGTGCTCTTACAATATCTCTTATTGTAATCATGGGAAAATCGCTATAATAGGGTTGTCCTGTACCAGGATTGATGCTGATAGGACCAGTGCTACCATAACAGGAACCAGGTATGTTGGCACAGATAATAAAATATTTTGCAGGGTCAATTACCGTATTTTCTCCAACCACACCTGGCCACCACTCGGTAACTGAAGAGTTTGAGGTAAGCGCATGACAAACCCATACCACGTTATTCTTTTCAGAATTGAGGGCACCATAAGTATCATAAGCTATTGTTAACGTTGGTAACGTTTCACCGCTTTCAGTTATAAAAGGCTCATCAGAATTGAAATAATTCATTTTATCTTCTCAGTTCAAAACCCAAAGTAAAGGCTTGCTTGAATTACATTTGCAAAAATATTTTTTTATGGATAAAATTGAATTGTCCAGGGTAGAAGGAGATTTTGGATTTGAAGCCAAAGATGCCAACGGGCATGTTGTGAAAATAGACAGCAAACCGGAGTCGGGAGGAGTGAATTTTGGCGTAAGGCCAATGCAGTTATTGCTGATGGGACTGGGAGGTTGTAGCGGCATTGACATTGTTTCTATTTTAAAAAAACAACGGCAAACGGTTGAAGGATTTGATATGAAAATTGAAGGCGAACGTGAAGCCGGAGTTGAACCTTCTCTATGGAAAACAGTAAATATCATTTTCGAATTAAAAGGTAATATTGATATCGATAAAGCCCGCCGGGCCTGTGCGCTTTCTATGGATAAATATTGCTCTGTTGCTGAGACTATACGCCGGGCTGGTTGCAAAATTAACTGGGATGTAAAAGTTTTGGAAACTGTGCAACCTTAAGCTTATTATACGTAGGGCTTTTCAGTAGCATCATTTCAAATAATAAGTTATCAACTGACTTAGAGTCTTTTTTACATTGTGCCGTCTGCTGATTTATGTCAGTATCCTTCACTTGTATGAATTGATTTTCCCTTTGCAGCTTTTTAGATTTTTTATAAAAAGCCCGTTAACACTTCTTTTTTATCCGGTATTAAAAATTCTTAATTAATGGAACAACATCCAATAACACAGGCAATAAGAATCAGAACTGAGCAAACAAAAGAAATGGAACATTCATCTCCCTTATATCTCACAAGTAGTTTTACTTATGAAGATGCAGAGGAAATGAGAGCGACTTTTGCAGATCAGACTGACAATAATATTTACACTCGATTCAGTAACCCGTCGGTACAGGAGTTTATAGACAGAATGGTGGCACTGGAAGGGGCAGAAGCAGGATTTGCTACGGCGTCAGGTATGAGTGCAGTATTCGCATCATTTATGGCACTATTAAAAAGTGGTGATCACTTGTTAGCATGCAATGCAATATTTGGAAGTACACATACGGTGATCACGAAATACCTGCCTAAATATGGAATTGAGTACAGTTATGTAGATGCAGACAAGCCAGAAGAGTGGGAAGCGGCAATACGACCTAACACGAAGATGATCTACATGGAAACGCCCACTAATCCAGGATTGGATATAATCGATATTGAGCTGGTAGCTAATCTCGCTAAAAAACATAATGTTATTTTAAATGTCGATAACTGCTTTGCTACACCTATCGGTCAAAGGCCTATTGAACTGGGTGCAGACCTTGTTGTTCATTCGGCTACAAAGTGGCTGGACGGCCAGGGCCGCGTATTAGGTGGAGTAGTTGTAGGTAATAAAGACCTGATAAAAGATATTTACCTGTTCTGCAGAAGTACCGGACCTTCTATGTCCCCATTTAATGCATGGGTATTAAGCAGAAGTCTTGAAACCTTGGATGTGCGCATGGAGCGTCATGCAAAAAATGCTCTTTTTATTGCAAAAGCTCTAGAAAATAACAATAAAATCTCATGGTTAAAGTACCCGGAGTTGCCGGGGCATCCTCAATATGCAATTGCAAGAAAACAAATGAAAAGCGGGGGCGGGATAGTTTGTTTTGAATTAAAGGGTGGTTTAGAGGCGGGACGTAATTTTTTAAATAACCTGAAGATGCTTACCCTTACTGCAAATTTAGGTGATACCCGAAGCATTGCTTCTCACCCGGCAAGTACTACCCATGCAAAACTTACAGAAGAAGAAAGACTTGCAGTAAACATTACACCAGGATTAATCAGGATATCTGTCGGCCTTGAACACCACGACGATATATTGAATGATATTTTGCAAGCGTTGGAAAAGTGTTGATTTAAAGTATACCGCAGGCATTTGTAATAAAAAGTCTCTGAAAAACTCAGAGACTTTTTATTACATTTTAATATGAATTAGCTATAAAAATTTACCAGTTATTCATATGCTCTTTTACAATTCTCTCGTAATCTTTTGCTTTTTTCTCCTCCCAGTCACGGTCGTATTTCACAAACCAGCTCAGCCAAAGAGATCTGGACAAACGCATGAAAATGGGCTGCAATGCTAATAATGTGACGCCGTTAAATATTAACCAATAAAAAATACTGTTATTATATAAAGAAAATCCTAATAGCACCCACCAGGCAATAAAGGTAGCCACGCTGTAAGCAACCGTTACGGCATAACTCACATAGCTTGTACCATAATAGAAGCCAACCTCAATCTCTGTCGGTTGACCGCAGACAGGACATTTATCATGCATTTTCATATTATTCTTAAAATCATATGCATTCTCTGTAACATAAATCTTGCCTTCGCGGCAACGCGGGCAACGATTTGTCAACACCGTCCACAGGTACGATGGTTTCCTGTTTTTGTCAATCATAACGATAAATTAATATGCAAGGTAATCATTCAAGTATTGATATTATAATCGCAAATCTTATATCATGGCTTTCTGATTAATAATTGATTGCAATTGTTTCGCAGCAACAACGCCAGACTGTCTCCAAAGCGTTTGACCTTTTTTAAATAACATAAGAGTTGGAACACCAGAAATGTTTAGTGAACTGGCAATGGGTTGATTTTTATCTACGTCTATTTTTAAGATTCTGATGCTATCGCCCATCAACTGTCTTAATTCTTCCAATATAGGTTTCATCATTTTACAAGGGCCGCACCACTCTGCATGAAAGTCTACCAATACAGGTTTTTCTCCATTTATTATGTCCCGAAAAGTTTCTTTTACTTGCGTATTCATAACACTACATTTAATTAACTGTTTTAAAAGCAATTACTCGTAATGTAACAACTTTCATACCCGTTACAATATTTTTTAATAACATGACATTACGGCTTACAAGCTTTCTGCAATTTTTTCCATTTGTATACTTCTGCTGCCTTTTATTAAAAAGTAAGCATTCTGAAAATTTTGTTGCCGGCACCAATTTGCAGCTTCGGTGGAATTGTTGAAGTATAAAAAAGGATGTTTTGTTTTTTTAAAATCGCCTCCTACTAGCAGCACTGTAGTCCATGCATATTTTTTTATAAGCTCAATTATGTTTTGATGCTCCTGCAAACTTTCTTCACCCAATTCCATCATACCCCCCAGCATAAGCACTTTTGCGTCAGATTTTATTTTTGCAATGTTTTCAATAGCAAGTTTCATACTTGTAGGATTGGCATTGTAAGCATCAAGGATGATATGGTTAGAACCTTTTACAAGCATTTGGCTACGGCTGTTGCCTGGAACGTAACCTTCAATAGCCTCAACTATTTTTTTTAATGGGACATTAAAATATTTTCCAACAGCTACAGCACATAATGCGTTGGGCAAGTTGTAGTCCCCAACTAATTGCGTTTTAATTATTACAGATGATTCTTTGTTAGTAAGTTGTACCACCAAAAAATTTTCTGAAGGTAAAGCTTTGCCCGTAACGAATGAGTCGCCTGTTCCATAACTAATTACTTCCCCAATGCCTTTGCTCATTTCCTTCAAATATTCATAATCATTAAAGATAAATGCTGTTCCATTATTTTCGCGTAAGTAATCAAATAGTTCACCTTTACCAATCCTTACCCCTTCCAAGCTACCAAAACCTTCAAGGTGTGCTTTTCCGCAATTTGTAATAATGCCATGCGTAGGTTCGGTGTATTCGCAATAACCTTTAATTTCTTTTTGATGATTTGCCCCCATTTCGATTACCGCCACTTCTGCATCTTCCTTTACCTGCAGCAAGGTAAGCGGTATGCCGATGTGATTATTTAAGTTTCCCTTCGTGGTGTACGTTTTAAAATGAGAAGCAAGTACAGTACTTACAAGTTCCTTTGTTGTTGTTTTTCCATTACTGCCTGTAATGGCTATAAAAGGAATATTAAATTGCTCACGGTGATATTTCGCAAGCAGTTGAAGACTATCCAGAACATTACCTACTTTTAATATACGCCCACCTTCATTTGCAATTTCTTTATCAACAATAGCATAGGCTGCACCTTCTTGAACAGCTTTCACAGCAAAATCATTACCATTGAAGTTAGGCCCGGAAAGCGCAAAGAAAATGTCTCCCTGTTTTAGCTTCCGCGTATCCGTTTGGATAGAAGGGTGCTGAAGATAAAGCTGGTATAATTGTTCTGTAGTCAAAGTGATGGTTTTTTTGGAAGCAAAATTAAAAAACCCCGAGTGAAAGGTTGAAAGGATTTTAACCATTTGAGAAATTTTGGATAATAATCTTCGAAAAAGGAAGTAGAAAAGTTATGTCAGAAAACAAAAAAGCTACCCGATTAACGGATAGCTCTTTGTTTTGTATTTACCTTGTACCTTATCTTTTTTGTCTTCTGGCAGGAAAGAAGTTACCGGTTTTTCGTTTATTACCTTCCGGA
This sequence comes from Segetibacter koreensis DSM 18137, assembly GCF_000374045.1. Taxonomy (GTDB): domain Bacteria; phylum Bacteroidota; class Bacteroidia; order Chitinophagales; family Chitinophagaceae; genus Segetibacter; species Segetibacter koreensis. The sequence continues at coordinate 77,064 of NZ_KB893386.1, forward strand.
GATCCTGGTGCAATCATAGCACAACGGAAACCAACGGTACTGCTGCTTTGATCTTCTTCCATAAAACGACGGGTGCCGGGGCTTAACCAATACGGTCTGTCGTTCCAGCTACCACCTTTAATAACTCTCGATTTATCGCTTATCAATGTCGTTACTCCGTAGCCGTAGTAAGCATTACTCAAAGAGTCTCCATCAAGAAAGTTTATAGCATATGACCTCTGATAATTTCTACGGGTACGTAAAGTCGAATCAGATTCATCCACCATTTTTATTCTTCCAAGGCTGTCTCTCAGATTACCTTCTCCACCGCTCATATCTATCTTTTGGAAACGGTTACCACGATAAGGGTTAAAATCATCTGCCTCAATACTGGTTAATGGGCGATAAACGTCGGCAACCCATTCACTTACGTTTCCACTCATGTTATATATTCCAAATCCGTTAGGAAAAAAAGCTGTTACCTCTGCAGGTATAGCAGACCGATCATTTAATCCTCCGGCAACACCCATATTATCACCACTTCCGCGTTTGAAGTTAGCTAAAAAACTACCCTGCCACGCGCCACGCTTCGTCGCCCGAAGATTATCGTAGCCATCGTTTTGCCATGCATAAATTTGTCGGTTAGAATTATTTTCTTCGCCTCGTTTTTTCTCACTTCTGCGTGGTTGAGGGTTTTGGTTTATATATCCTAATGCAGCATATTCCCATTCTGCTTCAGTTGGCAAACGATAACCTGGCAATAATATTCCATCATCAAAAGCAACACGAGTACGTGGACGGCCCTGTGAGTCTTTCAAATCATTCTTTTTAGGCTTACCGGGTATACCCTGGTATTCACCCATAAGGTAAGATTTTGTATTAAAGTTTTCCTGGCCACCTCCCGCAAGTTCAGTTTTAATTACATTTTTGTTTTGATACCCCTTTGCGACCAAAGCTCCTTCGTTTACCCTGTCGGTACGCCATACGCTGAAATCGTATGCCTGTTTCCAGTTCACTCCTACAACTGGATAAAAATTATAAGATGGATGACGGAAATAATATTCTACATAAGGCTCATTATAGGCCAGTTCACTTCTCCACACAAGCGTATCTGGTTTTGCGCCCTGAACCACTGCATCATATTGAGGATCAGAAAATACATTTTCAATCCAATGGATATATTCCCGGTAGTGAACGTTTGCAACTTCTGTCTTATCAATAAAAAAAGAGTTTACAGTTACACGGCGGGGAATATTATTCCAATCGCCCATAACGTCTTCGGTTGTTGCGCCCATAGTAAAAGTTCCACCTTCTACAAACACCAACCCTGGGCCGGTTTTAATATCCTTTGCCTTAGCAACGTTATAACCCCCCATGTTCTTATCGTTGTAATTCCAACCAGTCATCTCTGACTTTTGGACTTTATGTTTACATGAAGCCGCTAATGCCAGGGCTCCTAACAAAAAGATGGAATTTTTCAGACGCACTATTTGTTGCATTTCAAACATTTTAACTCTAATAAACGCTATGAAAAAATAATTATTGTAAAAAACAATTCTTAAGCTATGCGAATATAAAAGATTTATCCAGATAATTGAATAACTATTACTTTAGAACAATGTTAGGAAAAGATTAATATTGAAAATGCTCTATCTCCGAGCTCTCTTGTTAAAAAGTAGGTTAATCAAAATCAGCCAGTTTATAAAACTAAAAATTATACCACAAATTCCCTTGTAATTAATCTACTTTACAATCTCGCGATAACAAAGGTTATTAAGGAAAAATCCCTAATTCTGCATAACTGGTAGCAACTTTATTAATTGCTGAAACATAGGCTGCAGTTCGCATATCCGGAATTTCAGGATTACTTTTCCAAACCTCCATTATTTCTCTTGTAGCATTTACCATTGTCTCTTCAAGTCCACTATGCACAAGGTCTATTTCATCAGCACCGTGTTCAATAAACAACTTTTCTTTGGCATCAACATCTTTACCGGTTAACTCTTCAATCTGCCCGATAATGTGCTTATTCATATTCTCAGTAAAACGTTTCTCCAAACGGCCATACCTCACATGACTGAGATTCTTGAGCCATTCAAAATAACTTACCGTCACTCCTCCTGCGTTAAGATACATATCGGGTACCACCAGTATACCTTTTGCAATAAAAATTTCATCGGCTTCTGGTGTTAAAGGGCCATTTGCCGCTTCACCAATTATTTTTGCTTTTACACGCGGTGCATTCTGTCCATTAATGACATTTTCCAATGCTGCCGGAATCAAAATATCACATTCCAGTTCAAGTGCATCTGTATTTACAGCCAGGTTTTTACTTTTTGGGAAATTTAATATTGTTCCTTTTGCCTTTCGGTGTTGAAAAACTTCTTCTTCATTCAGGCCTTCACAGTTATAAATAGCTCCCTCCCACTCTGCGATTGCGATAACCTTTGCACCATGTTCTCTAAAATACTTTGCACAGTGATAACCCACATTTCCCAAACCTTGTACAACCACAGTTTTACCTTCTATGCCGGTGTTCAGGCCCAATTTGGCCATTCTATCAGGCATATTACACACTTCTCTTATACCATAAAATACACCGAGACCGGTAGCTTCGGTACGTCCGCGAACGCCACCCTGTGAGACAGGTTTCCCTGTAACGCAAGCTGCTGCATCCACTTCTGAAGGATGCATTGCAACATATGTATCAAGAATCCATGCCATTTCTCTTGCACCAGTGCCATAATCAGGCGCAGGTACATCTGTACCGGGACCAATAAAATTTTTCTTTATTAATTCTGACGTATATCGACGGGTAATTTTTTCTAGCTCAAAAGCCGTATATTTCTTGGGGTCAATCTTAATGCCGCCTTTGCCACCCCCAAAAGGTACATTTACAATAGCGCATTTATAAGTCATTAAAGCAGCCAGAGCCATCACCTCATCCTGGTTAACTTCCATGCTAAAACGTATACCACCTTTGCAAGGAGTCTTGTGATGACTATGCTGCACGCGGTATGCTTCTATTACTTCAACATTATTTCCAATCCGTACCGGAAACTTCATTTTGTAAACACTGTTACAGGCTTTAATTTGTTCAAGAATTCCCGGATCCCAACTGGTGAACCTTGCCGCTTTGTCAAAACTTCTCGTAACACTATCAAAAAAACTATAGTTTTCTGTTACTGTCATATTATTTGAATTTTTAAAAATTTCATATAAGGAACAATCGTAAATAAAATTTCAAAATATACATTTAGTCCGACAAAGATCAGTTTCGACAATAAAAGGTATGCACCAGCTGAAGACCTTTTCTCAAAATCGTTGTGTCACTCACTTGTACAACGATTTTTCTTTTCAGCTTGTCTCAACTTATATTAAAGCTATTCAATTTAATCAAATAAAAACTTTTAGAAAATTGGTATAATTTCCTTCAACTTATAAAGATTACTACAGTAATGATGTTGAGAGTAGGATAATGAGGCTGACGTTTTTACTATTGTGACAATAGATAAGTAAGGATAATTAAAAGTTTCCACCTTTTTCCAGCTTACTCAACTTTTTATCTAAGCGAGATATGTACAATATCAGGCCTGCAAGTATGGTGATAACAACAACCATTACTACATAAATTTTTCCTTCGCTTCGCATGAAACCATTTTCATGACTTGTATCAGGTGCAGTAGCAGTCTGAGCTATAGAACTGAGCGTTATTAAAAATGCAAAAGCAGCTAAAAATGTTTTTTTGTAATTAACCATTTACCGATTGTTTTTCTTTAAATTGTTCAAGTCTAATTCTTAGGGTTGTAATCCATACTCCTAACAATGTCCATCCCACAACTGCAGGCCAAAATACCATGCGCATAGCTGGGTCAAGGTCTTTGCCGCCACCCATTCCCGGGTTTCCCTCAACACCTTGTCCGCCCGGGTGAAGACTTTCGACCATTCTCGGTATTATCCAAAGAGTTGGAAAGAGCATGGCACAGGCAAACACATTATATACCGCTCCAATCTTTGCCCTCTTATCTACATCAGGAATGGAATTTCTAAGTATAAAATATGCGGCATATATAAGCAAGGCAATAGCTGCAAGCAATTGCTTGGGGTCATTGCTCCATGCTTCGCCCCAGGTATAATTTGCCCAAATTGCTCCTGTAATTAATCCTAAAACTCCAAAAACAATTCCTGTCTTTGCATATTCACGCGAATAAATATCAGCATCAATGGAAGGATTTCGAAGAAATTTGATGGCATAAATAACAGAAACAATAAAAAGCACCATCATACCGAACCACATTGGCACGTGGAAAAAAAAGTTTCGGATAGATCCGTAAAGATTTCCTATATGTGGAACCTTAATAAGAAAACCTGCAGTAAATGTAAATAACAGAAAAACTACTGATAGCACTTTCCACCAGGATTTTCTAATCATGGTTGTTTTATTTTATTGCTGAAGAACTGTGGTAACGATACCATCTTACTCAGCTTATCTTAATTTTAAAGTGACAAAAGTACGGGAAAGGGTATCAACGAAAAACAACGATAATGTAAAAATTAGCATAATGAAGAATACGCGTTATTAATCTTTCCACAAAAAAGGAAATAAAATAATTGACAGAACTACTACCATTGCATCTAAACCAAGAAGTAAAAGAACCATTTGCCCAAGGCCCGCCTGTATAACTGACGAGAAAGCTATGGTGGCAATTTTCATTAGCAGCAGCAGTTGCGGAATAATTATCGGGAAACCTAAAATGGCCATAAGAGCAGCTTGTTGTTGGGCTTTGGCTGCAATAGCCGCTAAAAAAGTAAATACTACGCTCAGGCTCACGCCCCCTAAGGTAGCCAGCCCAATAAATTGCAAGGGTTGTTTAAGCGGGTTCCCCATCAGAAAAACAAAAAGGAATAAACTCATAATGCTCATTACAAGCATTAGCAATGCATTAAAAAGCAATTTTGAAAGAATGAAATCTCTTGGGCCCGCTATAGAATAGAAATAAAGCATTCTTCCCTTATTTTCCTGTAAAAAACTTTTCGCCACTGCATTCACACATACAAATAATTGTATCATCCAAAACAATCCGTTCCACACGTCGTCTTCAGGCCGCCCCATAGCGAGGTACAAAACAAAAATAGTAGAAGAAACATATAGTAATACGCCATAAAAGCTGTATTGCTGCCGCACCTCCAGCAACACATCTTTTTTAAACAGGGTAATTATACTTTTAATGCTATTCAATTAAACCTTGAATTTTAATTAATGGAATTTTTGAAAATACTTTATCATTTTAATCTATTAGCACAAGCCAAAGAATAATAAAAACCGCGAAAATACAACTGATAAACGTAATGAGCAGTAAGGACCCATAATCAGTAGTTTGCTGTCGTTACTTCAAATGCTTTCAACTTAGAACTTTCTGTAATAAAACCAAAAGAAAGGTTAATATCCTTCATAATAACATTTACGGCAACGTGGCTCATATATGTCCTGTTCGCCCAGTAACACCTGGTCTTTATCTAAAGACTTGCGGTAAGACATACTTGCAAGGTTGCCGCATTTTACACAAATTGCATGCAGCTTTGTTATAAAATCTGCAACGGCAAGCAGTTGAGGCATTGGTCCAAAGGGCCTTCCCTGGTAATCCATGTCAAGCCCGGCAACTATCACCCTTATGCCTCGTAATGCAAGCGTTTCACAGACGTTGGTTATTCCATCATCAAAAAACTGGGCTTCGTCAATGCCGACAATGTCTACACTATTTATCAATTTCGTTATAGTGTGAGAATGATCAACAGGTGTGGAATGTATATAGTTTGAATCATGACTGACGACGGCCGTTTCGTCGAAGCGAACATCGATAGAAGGTTTAAAAATTTCTACTTTTAAATTGGCTATTTTAGCCCTTTTCAACCGGCGGATAAGCTCTTCCGTCTTACCGCTAAACATGCTTCCACAGATAACTTCTATCCAACCACGTCGCTCCCCGTGGTAATTTGGTTCGATAAACATTATAAATATAACTTGTTATTGTATGCAAAGAGTTAGTAATTTTACTTTATAACCGCTTACTAATCGTCAAATGTATTTATTCTATGGAAAGAGTGGGAGTTTTGATTGATAAATTACAGAAGCAGTTTCAGCAGAACGCCGAGGTGCAGAACTTGTTGGTGACCGTACAATTATTGCATAATGAATTATTGCTGCAGGCTAACCAGGCAAATGACAAGGACATTGAGAGTAAAAATATTTCGGTTGTAGTTCCTAACGCTATAGCAGCACCTGTTGAGTTTATTCAAAACGACGAAACAGGCAACGCTTCTTATAAACCAGTGCCGAAACCTGAAACAGAACCTGTGCCGGTGGCTGAACCTATACCTGAGCCTGAAGCACCAATGCCGGAAACCGAACCTTCACCTACGCCCAAACCTGAACCGGAACCTATTCCACATTTTGTAGAGCAAAACCCCTGGCTTACTGTATTTCCACCTAAGGAAGAAAAGAAAACGTCATGGTCATTAGATCCGGTTTTTGAAGTTCCCACTTTAGCACACCAGGAAAATGCAGTTTATGAATTGAATCAAACAATGATAAATGAGGGAACACTGGCGTCAATAAATGATAAATTGAAGCAGAACAAATCAGAAATGGCGTCTGTTCTTCAGGATACCCCAATAAAAGATTTAAAGAAAGCTATCAGCATAAATGACCGACACCGTTTCATTCATGAGTTGTTCAGGGATGATGAAAATATGTATGAGCGTTCAATAAAAACAATTAATGGTTTTCATATTTTAGCAGAAGCTGAATTCTGGATACAGCGGGAACTGAAACTAAAACTGGGATGGGACACAAACCTTGAATTGGTTAAAACTTTTGATCACCTAGTTAAAAGACGATTCTTATAAATATATTCAAGAATTTTTCCAGTTGCACCCTTCTTGTTGTAAACATAATTTAATGCGGCACGGGAAGTGTCTATAAATTTTTCATCTTTATCAAGAAGTTGATTAAAAGTTGCTTCTAAAGCAGAAGCATTACCTATACTAACTGCTCCTCCATTTTTAACTAATTCAACAGCTTCTATAAATTTATCATAGACTGGTCCAAAAACAACAGGTTTTCCATAAACTGCTCCTTCCAGCACGTTGTGAACTCCATCTGTACCAAAACCGCCACCTATATAAGTTATGGTGGCATACTTATACAATCTGCTGAGCATGCCAATATTGTCAATTATTATCGTATTGATATCTGAAGAAGCTTTTAGGGTTTTCAATTCAGAAAATAGAACAGCAGTTTTATAAAGCCTTTGGCATTCACCAAGCCTCTGTTTACTGATGTTATGCGGTGCTATTATAAATTTTACACTTCTTTTTCTGTTTGCATACTCAGCAAGTATTTTATCGTCTTCGTACCATGTGCTTCCGGCAACAATTATATCCGAACCATTACAAAATTCTTCAATAGAAGTTATTGGTTCAAATTGCTGCGCAATCTCTATTACCCGGTCAAAGCGTGTATCGCCGCTTATCGTAACATTTTCCCTGAAACCAATGTCCTTTAAAAGAGAAAGCGATTCTTCATTCTGAACAAAAAAATGGGTAAAGCACGAGAGCGATGCACGATAAAAGTAGCCGTATTTTGAAAAAAAAGGTTGATTTTTCCTAAATATCCCCGAAACCAATAATAATGGAATATTTCTCTTTTTTGCTTCGTTTAGATAATAATACCAGAATTCATATTTAACAAAAAGAATAAGACTTGGCTTAGCAATTTCCATAAATGTATACGCATGATTCCTGCTATCCATGGGAAGGTAAAAGATATAATCAGCACCGTTATAATTTTTTCTAACCTCGTAACCCGAGGGCGAAAAAAAGGTAAGCAATATTTTATAAGAAGGGCATTCTTTCCTGATTTTTTCAATCAGAGGCCTTCCCTGTTCAAACTCTCCAAGTGAAGCACAATGCATCCAAATTAAGGGATGAGCAGGATCAATACCCTCCTGCATTCTCTTTAAAACTTTTTTACGTCCTTCCGTCCAAAATTTTGCTTTTTCATTAAAGGGAGAAGAAAGCCGGACAAAAAAAGGATACAGGCGAATAAAAATTTGATACAAAACTTCCATCCAATATAAATATTTCAACAAAAATAGCTGTTCGGATTCTTAAAACTGAGTAAGTACCGTAAAGGTGTTTTACTGTAGCTTTGCGCGCACGTAAAAAACTTGTATATGAAGCCTTTACAAATGGTTGATACAAAAACTCAATATCTTAAGATAAAAGATGATATTGATGCTGGTATCTTCCAGGTACTTGAAAGCGCTGCTTACATTAATGGAAAGCCCGTTCAGGATTTTGCGAAAAATCTATCTGCTTATATGGGTGTAAAGCACACTATACCTTGCGGTAACGGTACAGATGCATTGCAGATAGCCATGATGGCTTTAGACTTGAAACCGGGAGATGAAGTAATAACGCCTTCTTTTACTTACATTGCTACAACCGAGGTCATTGCATTGCTGAGGCTTACACCTGTTTTTGTAGATGTAGACAAAGCAACATTTTGCATAGATCCCGAAGCCATAAGAAAAGCTATAACGCCAAAGACAAAAGCAATTGTCCCGGTACATTTATACGGGCAGGCAGCCAACATGCAAGAAATTATGGCTATTGCTAAAGAGCACAATTTATTTGTAATTGAAGATAATGCGCAGGCTATTGGTTGCGATTATACTTTTTCTGAAGGAACAGTAAAGAAGACGGGCACTATTGGCACCATAGGTACTACCTCGTTTTACCCGTCTAAAAACCTGGGTGCGTTTGGTGATGGAGGAGCAATGTTTACCAATGACGATGCACTTGCTGAAAAATTGAAAATGATTGCGAATCATGGTCAGAAAGTAAGATACTACCACGATATAGTTGGATGCAATTCAAGGCTCGATTCTATACAGGCGGCTATCCTCGATGTTAAGCTCAGACACCTGGATGAATATATTTCAGCACGACAGAAAGCAGCTTCATTTTATGACAATGCCTTTGCCGGCAATGATTCATTAACTGTTCCTGCAATCGCCGATTATTCTAACCATGTATATCATCAATATACATTAATATTAAATGAAGTTGACAGAAATGAGTTGAGCAGTTACCTCGCAAGGCACAACATTCCTTCTATGATTTATTACCCGGTTCCTGCACATCGTCAAAAAGTATTTGATGCACTTGGAGGAAGTAATTATCATCTTCCGGCTACTGACTGGCTGACTGAACGCGTGATTTCGCTCCCGATACATACAGAACTTGATGAAGAACAATTACAATATATTACGGCCCATGTTCTCAACTTTGTGAACGGAAACAAAGATTAGTTTAAAAATCAGTTGAAATAATTAATAGGTATTTGCGCAAAGCAAAAATGTTTTTTCAGAACCAGCAGAAGAACAAATTGCAACATTGTTGTGTCACTCACTTGTACTTACATGTTTTTATTCAGCTTTTTTAAAAAAACATTTTCAAACCTCATCATAAAAGCTAACACTACATAAAAGATGTCGAAACCCATAATTCTTGTAACCGGTGAAAAAGGACAGCTAGGAAGCGAGTTAAAAGTATTGTCTAAAAGCTACCCTCAGTACGATTATGTTTTTACTGACGTAGATGAACTGGACATTACTGATGCAGAAAAAGTAGAGGAATTTTTTATTACTTACAAGCCGGCTATTTGCATAAATGCAGCTGCGTATACTGCAGTAGATAAAGCCGAAACCGATAAAGAGTTAGCCTTAAAAATAAATGCCTACGCCGTTGGAAACCTTGCAGAAAATTGTCGTAAGAGAAATACAAGGTTTATTCATGTTTCTACCGATTATGTTTTTGATGGAACAGCTACCAGCCCTTATACCGAAGACCATCCTGTAAGCCCGGTTAATTTTTATGGTGAAAGTAAACTTAAAGGCGAGGAAATAGCTCTTGAAAAACTTCCTTCAACTGTTATTATCCGCACCTCGTGGGTGTACAGTTACTTTGGAAACAACTTTGTTAAAACCATGCTTCGCCTTATGAAGGAACGCGAAAATATAAATGTGATCAACGACCAATTCGGTTCACCAACTTATGCTGCAGACCTTGCTGAAGTTATAATGCAAATAGCTGAACAAACAGAAAATAAAGGAGGAATTTATCATTTTTCTAATGAAGGAATTATAAGCTGGTTTGATTTTGCAATCGCTATAAAGGAATTAGCAGGTTTACGCTGTAACGTACAGCCGATTGATACATCAGGTTATCCCACTCCTGCTAAAAGACCTGCTTACTCTGCAATGAGCAAAGAAAAAATAAAATCAGTATTTGACATTAAGCTAAAGGATTGGAAAAATAGTTTGCAGCAATGCATCCACCTATTACAGCAGTAGATAATTAATATTTCGATTTTTTCCGGTACTATTTTCGTTAACACTAATAGTGATGTTACTGATTGGAATTAGTTGATGAGTTAATTTTATCAGCAACAGTTGCAGAAAGTTTGATTGTTCTGTTTTAATAATAACGTGGAGGAAAGATGCTTAACGCCTCTATTTTTGACATTTTTTAACTTATTTATTTATAAGTATTTTCAAGTTGTAGATAATAATTTTTTTATATTTAATCCTAATTTTGATGAGAAAAAATCTACTTGCAATAGTTTCCCTTTTCTTTTTAACCTCTTCCCACTCCCAAACACAATTTGGATTAAAAGGAGGACTTAACCTTGCAACAGTCAGGTACATAAATACAGATAACAGCAAAGCAAGAGTTGGCTGGAATGCAGGAGTCTTAGCAGAAATACCGATACAGGATAATCTTTTAATAAGACCAGAGGTACAGTACTCGAGCAAAGGTTTTGGGTTTTCCGCAAGGGGCACAGGCAGCGCTGGAAGCGTAAGGCTAAATTACCTAGCGGTTCCCGTTTTATTTGGATACTGTTTTAACAGCAAGACAGAACTTCTTCTTGGTCCTGAATTTGGATTTTTACGTAAAGCTGTTTCCAAATCTTCAGGTATTACTGAAGACATGTCAAACTTTTACCGCCATTTTGATGTCGGTTTCGATCTTGGATTAGCCTACAGGATTACTAAAGTCTTTGGTGCTGAAGTTAGATACAATTATGGATTTAAAGATTTGGTAAACGTGGTGTATATGAATGAAAACGGGGGTACTACAGGGCAGGGTAAAAACGGAGCAAACAGTGTTTTACAAGTCGGTTTGTTTTATATGCTCGATTAAACATTCAGCTTTAGAGTTTTGCTGAAAAGTTGAAATTTCTTAAAATAGGCTAAAATACATGCTTTAATAAAAAAAGCTTACAATCAATTTTTATTATGGATAAATTGAAAGGGTTTAAGCTTGCTGTAGCTGATTAACTTTTCAATTTTTTTAAGCTTTGTTACTATTTTGTAATTGTTAATATCAATTATTTCATTAGCAAGGCACAGCTTTTCTATAGCCTCAGCCTGAAATAACAATTGATTCAATTTTTCAACTTCAAGCTCCATCTCTCTTTGAGTAATTGATGCATTTTTTGAAAGTACCAATAAATCTCTGCTTGCTGCTTTCATAAAGTGAATTTATCGAATGTATGATAGATTATTTACATTAGAAACAAAATATTATCCTACTGACTTTTTGTGTACCATAGGGCAACCGCAGCCTCTTGCTGACCTACAACTTGTAAAAGTTGCTGTTAAAATAATTAAAAATAACAATAACAACGATATTTGTCTTATTTTTTTCATATTTATACTCATCCTAATAAACGCTATTCTTTTTCTATTGCCGAAGAAATCTTATATTACAGTCCTCATTGCACCACTTGACTGGGGTTTAGGCCACGCTACCCGCTGTATTCCCCTGATCAATCACTTGCTGCAATCGGGCTGCAAAGTAATAATTGCTGCCGAAGGATTACAGAAAAAACTATTAAAAACAGAATTTCCAACTGTTATTTTTGTTAATATCCCTTGCTACAATATTAAATATACAAGAGTAAAACGATTTTTCTCTGTAAAAGTTGTGTTGCAACTGCCGAAAATCTTTATAACTATTTTACGGGAGAAAAAATGGCTTGACCGATTTTTGCAAAATAACAAGGTAGACGCTATTATTTCTGATAACAGATTTGGCCTTTTTCACCGTAAAGTTACATCAGTTTTTATTACACATCAGTTACTCGTAAAGGCTCCTTTTATATTATTTGAAAAAATTATTCAAAAAATTAATTATGGATATATAAATAGGTTTTCTGCATGCTGGGTGCCGGACGAAAAAGGAAGTACAAACCTTGCTGGAGTTCTGTCTCATCCGGAAAAGCTTCCCCAAATAAAGGTAAACTACATAGGTGGAATAAGCCGTTTGGAAAGACAGGATGAAGTAGCAAAAAAATATGACGTTCTTATTATCTTGTCGGGACCGGAGCCTCAAAGAACATTGCTGGAAACAAAGTTGCTTAAACAACTGGTAGATTTTAAAGGGAAAGCATTGCTTGTGAGAGGTTTGCCGGGATTTTCAGAGTCTTTATCAGGTACAATGCATTTGAAAATTCAAAATCATTTGCCTGCAAAAGATCTTGAAACTGCTATTAATGAGAGTGAATATATAATTAGCCGAAGTGGCTATACAACAGTGATGGATCTTTGCAAGCTTAAGAAAAAGTCTATTTTAATTCCCACCCCTGGGCAGACGGAGCAGGAATACCTGGCTGCGCATCTACAAAAGCAAGGTTGGTGCGTGGCTGCCTCACAAGAAAATTTTTCTTTGCAGAAATCTTTGCAGAAAGCGCAAAAGTTTAATTACCAACTTCCCGATCTGAAAATGGAGGCTTATAAAGAAATATTAGATGATTTTTTAAAGTCAATTTAATTTGAAGCTTTAAAAATAAAAAGGTGGAAATATTCTGATTTTTATCAATTGCTGATGAAATTTACCCTTTTCCAAAGGGTTCTCAATTTGCCCTTGTTTTTTTTAAAAATTGGGAAATGCAATTTACTCTGCCTTGGGATAGTCAAAAAACCAGAACTTTTTCTCTGCCGATATAAATTCTTTCCATTTTTTTCCATCTCCTTTTACTGCGAATACAGCACAGGTAGGCATATCATCAATTGTAAAGGAGGTAAGCTGATTTGCAAAATTTGTTATGGCAGGATTATGAGAGAAAATAGCAACTGTTTTGAAGTTATCATCTAGGTCTTCGATAGCATTATAAAAGGCTTCTATTGTTGGCTCATATAAAGTTGGGACTGTAATAATGTCCTTTAACTTCATATCGTACTCTTCTGCAAAAAATACAGCAGTGGCTAAAGCTCTTTTGGCGGGACTGCTAATAAAACCATCAATTTTTATTTCCTTTTTTTTCAGCCTTTTAGCCATTGAAGGGGCATCGTGCTTTCCACGATGATTTAAAGGCCTGTCAAAATCATCTACATCAAGATCCCAACTGCTTTTAGCATGCCGAATAAGTAATAGTGATTTCATAAGTTACTTTTAAGTGACTTTAGTGTAATCGAAGCCCAATGAAATCATCTATAAAAAAATCCTGCCCAGGTTAATATCCTCTCATATTTTTTCCTTCCATATAATTTAAAAACGCCTTATTTACTACCTTATTTCCACCAGGTGTGGGATAATTGCCGGTGAAGTACCAATCTCCGGTATTGGTAGGGCAACTCGCGTGCAGATCTTCAATAGTCTGGTAAATAACTTCCACCGGAAAATCAATATCTTCAGGAGTGATCAATTCTGCTATTTTTTGAGATATTTCTACAGTTGTGAATGGTTTATATACTTGTCTCACTACGTTTTCTGTATGTAACTGGTCTGCAGAATCCAGTTCTTTGCATCTTTCATACAACTCGTTAAGTAAGTTTCCCATCCCTCTTTCATTCAGTAATTCTACTGCTGCGCGAAAAGCAATAAAATCGCCTAGTTTGCTCATGTCAATCCCATAACAATCGGGATAACGGATTTGTGGAGCAGATGATACCACGATAATTTTTCTTGGTTCCAGTCGTGAAAGCATTTTTACAATACTTTGTTTTAGTGTAGTTCCACGTACAATCGAGTCGTCAATAACTACCAAAGTATCTTCCCCCTTAACTACAGTACCATAGGTGATATCGTAAACGTGCTGAACCATCTCATTGCGATTGGCATCTTCAGTTATAAATGTTCGCAGTTTTACATCTTTTATGGCAATTTTTTCCTGTCGTATTTTACGGTTTATCATACCAGACAGCTTTTCTTCCGTTACATCGTTTCCCCAACTTAATATACGCTGTACTTTTATCTGGTTAAGGTAATCTTCCATTCCTTTACACATACCGTAATAGGCGATTTCTGCCGTATTGGGTATATATGAAAAAATGGTATTCTTAAGATTATAGTTGATAGCCTCCAAAACAGTTTTACTGAGGTGATATCCCAAGGCGATTCTTTCACGATATATTTTTTCATCACTGCCCCTCGAAAAATAAATGCGTTCAAAACTACATGCCCTTCTTTCTTGTACATCTAGTACCTGTTGTACGGTAATTTCTCCGTGAGATGCAACAATCAAAGCATTTCCTGGCATTAACTCCTTTACTTCATTTTCACCTACGTTAAAAGTGGTTCTGATTGCAGCTCTTTCACTGGCAGCTACAACCACCTCATCATCCATATAATAGTAGGCAGGACGGATGCCGTTCGCATCTCTTAAAACAAAACTGTCACCGTTGCCCAACAATCCCCCAATCGTAAAACCTCCATCAAAAAGCGACGCTGCTTTTTTTAATATACATCCAAGGTTTAATTTTCCAGGATTTTCTTCATCTTCTTTAACTATATAATGATGAATAACCTCGAGCATAGCCGCGAGGTCACTTTGTTTTGAAAAATCGCCTGCGTCGAAATTAATATGTTTGAATAACTCATCAGTATTAACCAGGTTGAAATTGCCGGCAAGGGCAAGGTTGCGGGCAGGAACCACGTTTCTTCTTATAAAAGGATGGCAAAAACTCGCATTATTTTTTCCCTGCGTTCCGTACCTGAGGTGGCCTAACAGCAACTCTCCTAAAAAAGGCAAATGCCCTTTTAAAAGGCCCGGATGAAGTTTTATGTCTGATTGGTATTTTTCAAGTTCAGTCACTTCTTTGCCTATAGTGGCAAATAAATCAGCTATCGGCTGGTTAGCTACACTTCGTATTCTATGAAGAAACGGATATCCGGGCTCAACATGTAATTTTACGGCAGCCATGCCAGCACCATCCTGGCCGCGGTTATGCTGCTTTTCCATTAACAGGTACAGTTTGTTTAAACCATACAGAACAGTGCCGTATTTTTGAAGATAATATGAAAAAGGCTTTCTCAAACGAATGAATGCCAGTCCGCATTCATGCTTTATTTCGTCGCTCATGATATGTTTAAAAAAGAACGCAAGTTACAACTACATCGTGAAAAATAAGGTTAATTAAGGTCTCTTAACTGCAGTCTTTCTGCAAGCCACAAAAATTCCGATACAAAATTGTGAATTGTATTTGAAAATGATTGATCAATAAGGGTGCCCTCTTTATCGAATTTCTTGTCGACCTGGGGCGTCACAAGCATATAAGGGGATGGAACTCCAAACAATGCACATATTAATAACTGCAATTGCTGGCTAGCCCGTATTCCGCCCAAAGAACCTGTAGACGCAGTTACAATACCAAATGCCTTGTGCATCTGTTTGGGAAAATGATCGAACAGGTTTTTCATAGATGGAGTATAACTTCCATTGTATTCCGGAGTTACAATTATAAAAGCGTTTGCTTCAAACATACGTTTTGCAAGTGGCTTATAATGCTGTGGTGTTTTTGCAACGGAAGAATAAACTTCTTCCTGCAAAGTAGGGAAATTCCATTCCCTCACATCAATTATATTAACATTGTGCGGCGTTTTTTCCTGCAGATTTTTTTGTAAAAACAAAGCTATTCTATATGTAACACTTTCCTGTCTTGGGCTTCCTGAAACTATCTCAATATTCATTTTTATTCGTATGGCTAAAATTGCTATGCAAGTAAAGAGCTGTTTAGAGAAAAGTAAACTTTTCGGCCGTTAGTATGCGAGCAGGGTTAACTCCAAATATCTTATTGATTGACTGGTGTCTCAATAACAATAAATTCGCTCTCTTGTTCTGCTTTTATTTCAAAAGAATTAGTGCCCCATATACCAATTGCATCTCTTTTAGTAAGAGTTTCACCATCAATAGCAACAGAGCCTTCTAAAACAAATATATATATACATTTATTTGTTGCATTAAAAGAGTAGGTATATACCTGCCCTTGCTCAAACCACCCTAAACTCAGTGTAGCATTTTGATTGATCCAGCAATGTTCTGCACCTTCTTCACTACTAACAATCGTTTGAAGCGTATTCTTCCTTTTTTCTTTATTAAAAAGTCGTTTTTGATAGCGCGGAGAAATGTTCTGCAATTTGGGTTCTATCCAGATTTGTAAAAATTTCACCTCTTTGTCGCCTATATTATATTCTTCGTGCCGCAAGCCCGAACCAGCGCTCATGATCTGTACCCAATCCTTTTCTACAACCTCTGTATATCCAAGAGTGTCTTTGTGATTCATTTTTCCCTGTAGCATTACGCTTATTATTTCCATATTTACATGTGCGTGAATGCCAAAGCCACCTCCCTTTTGAACTGTATCATCATTAAAAACTCTTAAAGTGCCAAAACCTTTCATTACAGGGTTTTGATAATTTGAAAAGCTAAACGAAAATTTGCTTAAAAGCCAGCCCAGATCTTTTGTACCCCGACCTGCAGCACGATGAATAACTTTTTCCATTATGCTTGTTTTATCATTTCTACATTCAAAGCCAATTTTACATCATCTGCAACAACCAATCCACCTGCTTCGGTTACTGCGCTCCATTTTAGACCATATTCTTTACGATTAATTTTTCCCGAAACCTCAAATCCCATTCTTTCCTGTCCCCATGGGTCTTTTGCGCTTCCGTTATATTCAACTTTTAATTCAACAGGTTTGGTAATATCACGTATTGTAATGTCTCCGATCAGTTTGTATTCGTCCTCTCCAATTTTTTTAATGCTTGTAGATTTAAATATCATCTTAGGAAACTGCTCGGCATTAAAAAAGTCATCACTTTTAAGATGAGTATCTCTTTGCTCATTTTTAGTATCGACGCTATTAACGTCTGCCTCAAAAGTTACTTTCGCTGTTGTAAGATCATCTTCGTCAATCTCAAGAGTAGCATCAAATTTTTTAAAAATGCCTGTAACTGTTGAAATCATCAGGTGTTTTACCTTAAACATAATGTCTGAGTGATCCACATCGATTTTGTAAGTTGCCATGATTATATTGTTTTTATAGATTGAGAAATAAATATTTTCTAAGTGTTTTTTTTATCACAACTAATGCATCGGTACTTCTATTAATAATATCTCTGCATTCGTATTTGCAGTTATATCAATTTTATCAATATCCCATATACCAATTGCATCTCTTTTAAATAATGATTGACCGTTTATTGTAACATTTCCATCAATTACAAAGGCATAAACGCCATTGGTCGGCTTCTTTAATAAATAAGAAGTTGAAAAATCGTTTTGAAATTTTCCCAGTGAAAACCATGCATCCTGGTTTATCCATACTGCATTTGGATCGTCCGGAGCTACCACTGTTTGAAATTTGTCTAAGCGATCTTGTGGATTAAACGTTTTTTGGTCATACCTTGGCGCAATATTTCTTTTTTTCGGAATGATCCAGATTTGTAAAAAATTGGTTGTTTTATCTTTATAGTGATTGTATTCAGAATGCTTAATCCCAGTACCTGCACTCATAATCTGCACATCATTTTCGTTTATCACTGCATGAGTTCCTGTACTGTCTTTGTGCTCAATGGCACCTTTTAACGGTATGGATACTATTTCCATATTGTCGTGAGGATGTGTTCCAAAACCTGATCCACCGGTAATAATATCGTCGTTGAGAACGCGTAGCATTCCAAAATGAACTTTTTCGGGATCATAATAATTTCCAAAACTAAAAGAGTGATGACTATCTAACCATCCAAAACTTACATGACCTCTTCGGTCTGCACTATGCAATATTGTTTTCATATTATTTGTTTAAATTGTATAAACAGTAATTATTACCACAAACATTTATTCGCTACCACGAATATTTTCCAACATTGTATTAAGTTTGATTGCATCGTCTTCGAGCAGATGAAGAGAATTGGTAAAAAGGTTATCAACCTTATTTGTTGCAGTCTGCAAAGCATCTAAACCAACATTTGTCAGGGTAATAACAGTTTCTCTCTTATCAATCACTGATGTTGATCTTTCAACATAATTTTTTGCAACCAACCTGTCAACTATTCTCGGCACATTCGAACTTGGCTCTATCATTCTGTTGCCAATATCTTTTACACACATAGCTTCGGGATGCTTTCCTTTCAATATTCTAAGCACGTTATACTGCTCGTGCGTTAAGCCAACCGCTTTTAATTCTTTGCTGACCATTGTTTTTAACCACCATGCTGTGTACAAAATATTTAATCCTGCCTTATGTTTCTGGGAGGAAAACCTGGTCATTTTTAAAGCATCTTCAATTTTCACAATGCAAATATATGTACATACATGCATTTTTGCAAATTTTTATTACTCTGTTTAGGATACCACACAAAGCATTGTTATTCTTAAAACCAGTATTCCTAATAATATAATTCTTATCTCATCTATCCTTAATGATATAATATCTTTGTTGTTCAATAAATAAGGCCCGGTCTTACCTGATGAAGAACCTTAAATACATTTACCATTTACTTACAGAAAAGTTACGGTCGAGATTAAATAAGGCGCAATATGTAATTTATGTATCTACATTAGTTGGACTTGCCTCGGGATTAGTATCGGTGCTTCTAAAAAAGTTAGTTCACTATCTGCAACAATGGATAGAAGATATTCCCGCGCCGCCTACTTATCTTGTTTTTCCTGCAATAGGTCTCATACTTACTGTTTTTATTACTCATCGTTTTTTCAGAGGTTCATTTAAAAGAGGTATAGGCATGGTGTTAAATGCTATAGCTCAAAAATCTTCATTTATCCCCCGCAGCCATACTTATTTACATATAATTACCAGCGCTATTACAGTAGGCGTAGGCGGATCAGTAGGATTAGAATCTCCGATTGTAGCGACAGGGTCAGCAATCGGCAGCAACATAGCGAGGGTAAATGAACTTTCTTACCGTGACAGGTCGCTAATGATTGCGTGTGGCGCTGCCGCTGGTATTGCCGCTGTATTCAATGCGCCGATTGCGGGAGTTATTTTTGCTATAGAAGTTTTGATGGTGGAATCCGTAGTAAGCTATTTTATTCCACTTATTATTTCTGCAGTAATTGGCGCGCTTTGTTCTAAAATAATATTGCAGGAAAGCTTTTTATTCAATTTCTTTTTAACACAAAGTTTCAATTACAAGTTTGTTCCTTACTATGTTTTGTTGGGTGTTTTGTGCGGCTTTATCGCTTTATATTACGCTAAAAGCTTTGGAAGTACAGAAAGATACATACATAAACTGGAGATAAACCCTTACTTAAAAGCTTTTCTTGGAGGCTTTGGATTATTGATATTATGCTACACTCTTCCGCCATTGTTTGGCGAAGGATATGTGAGTATAAAAAAAGTAGCAACCGGAGAAATAGAACGTACCACTCAAAAGTCTTATCTTTTTGCTTATGCGGGGCAAACGTGGACATTGCTAATATTTGCGATAAGCGTAGTTTTTTTAAAACCGGTTGCAGCAGGTATTACAATAGGCTCTGGTGGTAACGGTGGCAATTTTGCCCCTTCTTTGTTTGTAGGCTCTTTTCTCGGTTTTGCTTTTTCCCGCCTGTTTAATAGTTTTGGCTGGACTCAAATTCCTGAGGGAAATTTTAGCCTTGCTGCGATGGCAGGGGTATTAAGCGGCGTTATGTATTGCCCATTAACAGCTATTTTCTTAATTGCCGAAATAACCAACGGCTACGAATTATTTATTCCGCTTATGATTGTCTCGTCCTTATCTTATTCTATTGTAAAGCATTTTGAACCATACTCAATGGAGACTAAGCTGCTTGCGCTGAGAGGTGAAATATTTACTCACAAAAAAGAGCAAAACATCTTAAGCACTATTTCTTTAAAGGAAATGCTTACTGACAGTCTTAAAACCATATCCATTAACAGTACCCTTGCCGATCTGATCACGCTTATGAGTGACAGCAATTCAACAGTTTTTGCTGTTCACGATGAGCAGGACAATTTTGCCGGTATTATTGAGTTAAATGACGTAAAAAACCTGATCTTAGGCAAAGATATACAGCCGCAAATGTTAATTGCCAACCTGGTGAAACAGCCCAAGGAGGTTATTTATTACAAGGACCCGATGCCCAAGGTTATGCAGAAGTTTGACAGCACTAACAGCTGGAATTTGCCTGTGCTTGACGCTGAAAATAAATTTATGGGGTTTATTTCCAAATCAAAACTCTTCAATCGTTATCGCGAAATTTTAGCTGAGCATAGTGATTTGTATGAGGAAGTGTAAGTTGGTTTATTCCAAAATAAATCCTTTTATACATACTATTTCTACTTCTATACTTTATCTTATTCAAACTTATAATAACAAAAACCTGCTTTAGCTTTTTCGATTTTTTTTAAATTAATACAAATATTCTTTGTTTTCTCTAAATTTCTAATCTCAATATAAATATAACCAGTGAAATAATTATTCTTAAAAGACCTGCTTTTTATTTCTTCATTATATTCCTCTTAAACATTGTACGATTATTACTTTTACTGAAAACTTTCAGCACCGGTTACAATAAAACATCATGTATGGTAATACTATTAACAGTCACATTTGTAATAGGTTATATGGCTATTGCAGCGGAAAACCTTATTAACATAAATAAAGCTGCCACTGCTTTGATTACCGGTGTTCTATGCTGGACTATATACATTTCAAACAGTTCTGATAAACATCATGTAGCAGAACAACTTACCGACAATTTAGGTGAGTTGTCAGGAATACTATTCTTTTTGATGGGAGCAATGACTATTGTTGAGCTGATAGATGCTCATTGTGGCTTTGATATAATAACAAGAAGAATCACTCAAACTGACAAAAGAAAGCTTTTGTGGATTATCTCTTTAATAACTTTTTTTCTTTCTCCATTATTAGATAATCTTACGACTACAATTGTAATGATCTCATTATTAAGAAAACTTGTAAAAGAGCCAAAAGAAAGATTATTTTTTGCGGGAATGATTGTTATTGCAGCAAATGTAGGGGGAGCATGGTCGCCAATAGGAGACGTCACTACGACGATGCTGTGGATAGGAAACCAGATAACCGCAGGCAATATCGTAAAACAACTAATTCTTCCGAGCCTCGCATGTTTACTTACTCCTTTAATTATACTTTCCATTCGTCTTAAAGGAAGAATAGAACGCCCGGTTATGGATGCAGATTCAAATGCTTCGCTAGTTTCAAAAAGGCAACAATATATTGTGTTCTTCGCTGGAGTTATTGTTCTTATTTCAGTGCCCGTTTTTAAATCAGTCACTCATTTGCCTCCGTATATGGGTATTTTAATAGGCTTAGGAATTTTGTGGATTATAACAGAAATAATACATGGAAAAAAGAATGAAGAAGACAAGCATATTTTATCTGTTGCTTATGCACTTCAAAAAATTGATACGCCAAGTATTTTATTTTTTCTCGGCATATTAATTAGTATTGCGGCGTTGCAGGTTACAGGTGTTCTTTCTGCCCTTGCCGTATGGATGAACGCCACTTTACCTAATGATAAAATAATAGTTATTTCTATGGGATTGCTTTCTTCTATAGTAGATAATGTTCCTTTAGTTGCAGCTTCTCAGGGCATGTATAGCCTGAACCAATACCCGACTGACCACTATTTTTGGGAGTTCTTAGCCTATTGTACAGGTACTGGCGGCAGTGTCTTAATTATTGGATCAGCTGCGGGCATCGCGGCAATGGGTATTGAAAAAATAAGTTTTTTCTGGTATATAAAGCACATAAGCTTGTTGGCTTTACTGGGATATTTTGCAGGAATTGGTGTCTATCTTTTACAGTATTATATCAGCAGTTAACGCCGAATGATTAATGTAGAAGTAATCTTTAAAACTTCGCCGAAATACCTGCATAGAAACTTCTGCCTATGGAAGGTATTATGCCAGGACCCGGATATTCATCTGTTCTTAATGTGAAATAAGATTTATCCGCGACATTATTTATTCCTGCTTTTAAAGAAAATTGCTTTATTCTATAAGTTGCGCTTGCATCAAACACTGTATAAGCAGGTATATACCCTGCAATAGGTTCATCACTCTTTCTTACATTAGTGGCGTCGCCAAAAGCATCACCATTATTATTCATTTGAAGGGTTGCCGAAAATCTTTTGCCTGTATACGTTACCCCCGTCCTGTTGATATATTTTGGTGATGTTTCAACTCTGTTGCCCTTAAATTCTCCTTTTGTATATTTTGCATCAATAAATGAATAAGAATTAAAAATACTTAAGCCGTTGTTTGAGCCGGAATCCAAATACTTCAAAAGATTAAACTCAATATAGCTTTCGAGTCCCTTATGTACACTGTTCGCAACATTTGTACGTAAAGTGTATTCATTAGGAGTACCCTGATTCATTAATACTAAACCAATACGTTTATTATAGGCGAGGTAAAATAAACCAATATCAAAATTCAAATAGTTTTTAACAGTGCCTCTGTAACCCAGATCTGCATTGAAGCCATTTGCATCTTTAAGGTCTGGGTCTATTTTGGAAGTTGTACCAAAAGCAGTTATTTGTGAGTAATCAACGGGTCTGTATGCCTGGCTGATATTTGCATAAATGTTGGTGTTTGCTGACGCTTTAAATTCTGTACCTATACCTGCCAGAGGTATATACCTGGGCCTGCTTTCGTTTGTAATAATTTTATCATCATCTTCCTGCTCGTAACCCTTTCCTGTGCTTTTCAAATATTCTAACCTAAATCCTGGTGTAATAGTAAAACGATTATTTATTCTGAAAATATTCTCTACAAAAGGAGCAATGTTTGTTGTTGTGTAATCAAAATTATATTCATAGGGACCTGTAACAGACAAATCAAAACCAGAACCTGTTGTACCTTCTCCACCTCCTAACCTTTTAAACCATGCGTAAGCATAGCGGAGACCTCCGGCAATCGTATTATCCATTTTGCCCAAACTGTAATGGTGCAGCAACCTCAATTCTGTAGTCGTATTATGCATTTTTTCATTTTCAACTTCACGAGGTACATATTCACCTGTTGATGCATCAATTTCGTCAAATGCGCCCGCGCCGCCATCTTCATTTCGCCATACCAACGACCTGCTGCTGAATAATAATGATGTTTTTAACGTCAATAATGTCTTAGGAGAAATAGTATAGTTCGCGTAAGCAGTTAAAATATTCCAAGGACTTTTTAACCAGTTTCTGCTACGAAACGATGATCGGGAATTTGCCTGGAACATACTATCGGTAAGCCCCCCCGGCATTTTTATCTTGTTTCGAAGAAGTGAATACTCCACTCCGGCATTAAACTTATCTGAAGCATTATATTGTACTTTTCCAAAACCTGATAATTGCCACTGTTTACTATTAGGGCGCCATCCATCTATCCTCCTGTATTGAACAAAACTGTAATAGCTTAATTTCTTTATAGTACCTGAAAATGAGTTAAATGTATTAAACATTCCAAAGCTTCCACCTGTTTGCGAAGTATATAGTTCGAAAGCTTTATTTTTAGGAGCTTCGTTTATTACATAATTCACCATGCCTCCAAATTGGGACCCAAATTGCAACGATGCTGCTCCGCGTACCATTTCTATTCTGCTAACCGCTTCCATTGGAGGCAGATAATAAGCTTCATTATATCCAAAAATATCGGCGCTTATATTATAGCCATTTTGGCGGGTATTCATTTCTATACTTTGAGAAGGAATGAGACCACGGGTCGAGATGCCATTAGCGGTAAAACCACCTGTTTCACTTTCCACAATATTCAGTCCTGGTATCTTACCTAAAATTTGTCTTGTATTATTTATTGCTTTATTAGCATCTAAACTATCCACAAGAATAACTTCGTTTTTTTTGCCTGCATAAATGATCCCGTCTTTTACTTCAGGCATGTGGCCCGTGCCCCTTACGGTTTTTATACCTGTTACGGTTACACCTTTTAATATAAATTTCTGCGTGCTATCAATTTTCTTTTGAGCAAAAAGGGTTAAAGGCAGAAGTAAAATTGCGGGTATTATGCTTGATTTCATTATATATTTAGTTGCCGCAAATGTGAGTTAAAAAGCCAGTAGGAACTTATGTAAAAGGGAAAAACAGTTACGATATAAGGAATAGTAGCTAACCGTAACACTGTTTGCAGTACGGTTGATAGCGTACAAGTTAAAAAAGTATAGGTATTAGATTGAAATGATACGGCTATTTTTAGCTGTGTTATAAAATACACTTTTCTTACCATAGCTAAATAAATTGTAGTTGTGGAGGACCGCATTATATTAATAAGTGGAGGAATAGGCAATGAATCTTACCTATGATTGACGTTGGTACTGTGTCCGTAAAAGATATGAACCCGGAGAAAGAATGATTAGCATCATCGCTTCCATTGATGCTTCATTACATAATTTTTTAGAATGCTTAATATGTTGCCCGCCCGCCAGAGATATCATAAATAAAACCCGTGGAAAAACTATTTTCATCAGAGACGATATAACATGAAATGGCAGCGACTTCCTCCACTGTACCCAATCGTTGCATTGGTATCTTAGCTGTCATGTATGCTAACTGCTCAGAAGAAGTATTGTCGTTCATTGGTGTCTTGATAACTGCAGGCGCCAATCCATTAACAGTAATATTGGTATCAGCAAATTCCTTTGCCACTCCTTTCACAAGGCCAATAACCCCCGCTTTAGTAGAAGAATAACCTACCATTCCAGGATTACCTTCTTTACCTGCAATAGAAGCAATGAGCAGCAATCTGCCGGTACCCGTTTTTTTCATCACGCTTAAAGCAAATTTTGTAATGAGGAAAGTACCTTTCAGATTTACTTCATATATTTTGTCAAAATCAGAAGTGGGATATTCCGTAATTTTTGTGTTGGTAAGGCCGACGATTCCTGCAGCATTTACAAGAATGTCTATTTTCTTACATTCATCTTCAACATCCAAAATAGCTTTTGATACTTGTGATTCGCTGCTTATATCAACAACATATCCCTTTGCCTCAATACCGTCACGCTGAAACTCTGCAACTGTCTTTTGCAACAGTTCCTGATTAATATCAAACAATGCTAATCGCGCTCCCTCTTTTCCCAGCCTGTATGCTACGCCCCTTCCTATACCGTCAGCCCCGCCAGTGACAACGGCTACTTTGTCTTTAAATCTTTCGTTTATTATCATATGGCTATTCGTTTACTTCCAACAGGAACATTTCAGATTTAAGTGTTAGTTTATTTAGTTTCAATAGAAAAAAGTCATTGCTTATCTAACCTTATCAGAAATCCCCCTCCCGGCGCAAGATGTATTTTTATCTCATCATTTTTCTTAACCGAAACATCCTTTTGTATTACATAGTCTGCTGCATAACGGTCTGCATTCACTCCATCCTTACAAATTGTTGCCTTATAAATGCCATCTTTTAAAAAATCAAATTTTACTACCAGGTCTCTTTCGTCCCAGTTACTCATTCCTGCAACAAACCAGTCATTTCCTTTCTGCCTTGCTGAAACAATATACTTACCCACTTTTGCATCGGTAATAATTGTTTCATCCCAAGCGGTAGGAAGGTTGCCCAAAAGTTCCATGAATTCCGGCTCGCGCATTCCTTCTGAAGGATTTCCTGAAAATATCTGCATCGGACTATCATAAACAACGAACATAGAAAGTTGATGGCAGCGGGTGCCAGGACTTGTCACTACTCCTGCAACAGGCCTTGTACCCTTTTTTGTTGCGTTATTAAGAAGTCCCGGTTCATAATCAAAGCCTCCGGCAAGCATTCTTGTAAATGGCAGAGTGACATCATGCTCGGGTGTTACCTTATTGCTTCCAATATTATATTCTGACCCCATCACACCTTCTCTTGCGACTGCATTGGGATAAGTTCGGTTAAAGCCTTTTGGCGGAAAAGCGCCGTGATACATGATCATAATTTTGTGAGCAGCACAGGCTTTTGCTATTCTATGATAAAAATTAACTGTTTTCTGGTCGTCACGGTCTATAAAATCGGTCATAATAAAATCTACGCCCCATTTATTAAACTGATTTAAAGCACTATCCAGTTGCCTGTCTAGCGTGCGGGAAAGCGTCCACATGCTGATCTTAATTCCTTTTTCTTTAGCGTACGCAACAAGAGTATCCATACTAATAGTTGGGGTTATTTTAAACAAATCATTGTTGTCACTCCAGCCGGCATCCATCATAATACGATCAAAACCGAAACGTTTTGCAAAATCAATATAATATTTATAGGAGGCAGTATTAAGACCAGCTCTAAAAGGAACATTAAAAAGATTAATATCAATTGTCCATTCATCAGTAAGGTTGCCCGGCTTTACCCAGGAAGCATCACCAATTCTTGATGGCGCACCTAGCCTGTATACAAGATCATTTCCCGGCAATTCTTTATCCTCTGCAGCAATCAACAAGACCCTCCAGGGAAAGCTTCTTTTTCCTGAAGTTCTGGCAATGTAAGGGGCCCGTTTAGTGACTTTCATTTCAGAATAGAAGTCTTTTGTCGCCTCCTCTTCAAGGGGGTAGCCTGCAAATACACCCTTTAAGGTGGAAGTGCCGGTGCCGCCAATAAACATTCCCGGGTAATCTTCAAGGTCAGACTCTGTAATGGCTATTTTCGGATCAGTTTCAGGGGCAACCAGTATAGGTGAATAACCGAGAACGCCATCAGCAATACTGTCTAATTTTCTTAATGGATATTCCTCTTCGAAACTTGTGTGAAAAATGTCAGCGTCTGCCCTTTTCTTTACTTCCGGAAAATAGGCGGATGGCTTGCCCGGAAAATTAAACTCTGCTACCTCGTTATTTATATAGGAAGAATCCTTAAATGAGGTAGAAATGCGGTACGCCACCCCATCATCATACACCCTGAACTCAACTTTGTAAGGTTGCTTAAAATTTATAGTCAAAAGATTATATACATCTGGAACTATTCTTCTTTTTTCAGCTACGGGAGAAATTATTTGCTCCCTGATTTTTTTAATAGAGGATGATTTTATAGAATTATTTGCAGACAGAGATCTGTTCTTATCTAATAATAAATCTATAGAAGAAGGTTCCAGAATGGTTTTATTGTCGTAAAAAACCTGGTACTTACATAATTGGCCCATCCAAACTTTTACACTGATTTTGCCAGATGGAGAAAAAACCTGTAATGTATCTTTAGACCAACCTTTACCATATATTACTATAAAAATGAAAAATAGCAAATAACTTTTCTTCTTGTACTGATTGATGTGCTTCATAATTTTCTTAATGCTGCCTCTAAAGATGATTTAATTTTTTTAATATAAATTCTGAATATACTGTATAAATTTATGAACGAAATAATAGTTAATAGAAATCCCTTACCTGAACATTTTTTGTTGTTTAACCGAACGTTGCGCTCAATAGCCGCAATGGAAGTAATAAAGTAAAAAAGCAATTTGCCCTATAACTAACAAAATCTCTTATTTTGCTGGTATTTCTATTATTTCAACATATTTAATTTTACCTGCTGCTAACAGTGTACAATGCACTTTTATTTTTAGTAGTAACCACAGTTTAAGACTCACCAAAAGATACCAATGATCCAAATTGAAGAAACAATAACAAGTAAAATAATTTTTCACAGAATTAGTTCAGAAGAAAATAAGTGTATTTTCAGCAATAGCTTGTTTGACTCTTCTGATGACAATGAAGAGTCGGTTTTTAAAAAGATCTTTTTAAAACCATTTCTTTCTCATTCATTGACATTTGAATTTAAGCATGAAGTTGATATGGATTATAATATTTTATTTAACCTTTCAAAAGCAATTTATGAAGGCGGGGATTTTATTGAAAAGTCAAAAGATATTTCTCAACATTTAATATCGGTATCAAAGCATCCTCATATAAAAGATGGAGATTTTTTTGTTGTTAAGTTTGATGACATAAAACTAAACAATGAATCATATGAAGGTGTGGGTCTGTATAAATTTGAAGACAAGGAAAGCTATATTGATACATCAGTTGATAACAAAGAAGCTGCAATAAAATTTCGAAAAGGAATTGGCAGTCGAAAGCCAGATAAAGCTTGTTTGATAATATTTGCACAGGAACCTTATACCCTTTTTATAATTGACAACAATAGTAATGAAACAGAATATTGGCAGAATGATTTTATCAAACACAAAGCAAAAAATGACTTTATAAATAATACAAGCAATTTTTTGACTTTAACCAAGGACTTCATAACAGCACAAATTCCTACCGAGTATGATGTATCAAAAGCGGACCAGATTGACTTATTAAATCGATCTGTTGAATATTTTAAAACACACGAAACATTTGATAAAACAGAATTTGAAGAAGAAGTTTTTCATCACACAACGATAATTGATTCATTCAGAAAATTTGACGAAACCTACAGGCATGAAAACGATATGGAGTTATCAGATAATTTTGAAATTTCAGAACAAGCGGTAAAAAAACAAGCACGGGTTTTTAAACGTGTTCTTAAACTTGATAAGAACTTCCATATCTACATTCATGGTAACCGTGAGTTAATCGAACAAGGTGTAGATGAAAATGGAAGAAAATTTTATAAGATTTATTACGAAGAAGAAAGTTAATTACCCGGCGAGCATATTTTGTAAGATCGTCGGCAGATAAAAACTTTTAAAGTATTAGGTGCAATTGATAGGGGTGCATCAAGTATTTAGATTATAATATAGTGGATTGTACTGGATTCGAACCAGTGACCCCTACTCTGTCAAAGTAATGCTCTAAACCAACTGAGCTAACAATCCGTGCTTTGCAAAAATAAGGCTTTGAGTTGTTCAAACCGCTTTGAAATAATGAATAGCAGCATAAGCTATAAACAAATCGGCAGATGCATAAAAAAACTGACGGGTAAAAGCAGAATAGAAAACAAATACATACATTTGTCCTGTAGATTTATTTTACACTAGAACATTTTAGCATGAAGGGAATGTTAGGTTGTTACAAACCCTAATAACAGTTTTAATTTCTACCCTTATCTTTTATTCTCGAATTACCTTCATATCCTTATTCTTTAAGTTAATAATAATTTTAATTTATTTGTAATAATACTAATTACTTAGTTCATACGCTATTGTAAAAAAATACTACTGTTTTTTTTGTTCTTTTTGCGTGACAAATTAAGTTACAAGAATAACGTTGAGTAGTGTTCGTGTCTTAAACAGGCATGGAACTTGCTTGGTGTCTAAACAATCATCTTATTTAAAAAATATAACTTTTGAAACATAGTCTTATACTGCTGGCACTCTCCTTTTCTCTTATGTGTTGTACAAAAAATCAGGAAGCTGTACAGACGGGAACTCAGCCGCCCCCGCCGACTGATACTGTAGTCAACTACTTTCCTCACCCTGACCATATTATATTTGTATGGTTCGAAAACAAGAATTACGATAGCATTGTTGGCAATCTTGATGCTCCCTATATTAATTCACTTATTGCCAAAGGAACGCTATTTACCAATATGTATGCAATAACACACCCAAGCTATCCTAATTATGTAGATTTTTTTGCAGGCGACCCTAATGGTGTTGTGAATGATAAGTGTATAGACTCAACAACACTTACAACGCCTAACCTTTATACGAATTTAAAAGCTGCCGGAAAATCATTTGCATGGTATAGCGAAGGCTTGCCTGAAACAGGCAGTACAATTTGTAAGGATGGACTATACTTCGAAAAGCACAATCCGACTACAATTTTTGCGAATGTAGAGCCAACTGCTAATAAAAGATTTGCAGATTTTCCCACTGATTATTCAAAGCTTGAAAACGTTGTATGTATAAGTCCTAATATTCAAAATGACATGCATGACGGCAGCATTGAAAAAGGAGATACCTGGTTAAAAACAAATTTATCTTCTTTAGCAGATTGGTGTGCTACTCACAATAGCATATTTGTAGTTTATTTTGATGAAAATGATAAGGCCGAGGGCAACCAGATACCCGTTGTAGCTTCAGGAGAGCATGTAAAAGAAAACTTCCAGCATTCTTTAAAATATGACCACTACAATTGGACAAGAAGTATTT
Organism: Segetibacter koreensis DSM 18137; assembly: GCF_000374045.1. Classification (GTDB taxonomy): domain Bacteria; phylum Bacteroidota; class Bacteroidia; order Chitinophagales; family Chitinophagaceae; genus Segetibacter; species Segetibacter koreensis. The sequence continues at coordinate 107,442 of NZ_KB893386.1, forward strand.
GTGCAATGTTTTCTGCCTCCGAAACGTGGACTACGAACCTAAGTTCCAGAGATAGTATAAATGGTTGCTGGAAATAAATAGTTGTACTATAAAAGTTGCCAATTACAATAAAACCTGAACACTTATTGTAATTGGCAACTTTGTTTTTTTTCGGGAGATTCTCCGGGTTATAGTTTTACAAATTTCCTGTAAATAACGTTATCTCCGTTTACCACTTTTACAGTGTACACTCCACTTGTAAGTGAACCAACATTAAGTTCAATAACTTTTGATGACGTATTTAAGGGAACGACTTTTTGTTCTATTCCTGAAGCTGATATAACAGATATCGTTGTCGCCCTATTTTCTTCCAACCCGTTGGCTGACACCTGCAAAAAGTTCTTTGCAGGATTAGGGCTAAGCTTTAGACTGATCATATCAATTCCGTTATTTATAGAAACAGACCTGTCAGCCAATAATCTGTTTGATAAAACCGTTACTGTTATATGCGAAGATGTTGTAGAAAGACCTTTATCATCAGTGGCTTTAGCCGTTATGGTATATGTACCCGGTTGTACATTTGACCAGGTATATGTATACGGATAGTTATATTCTGTCCTTAACAATATCAGTCCATTGTAAAACTCGACTTTACTTATTTTGTCATTTGGGTCTTTTGCATTAGCAATTAAACGAATGGTTGCAGGACCGGTATAAGTCGTATCACTTACAGGATCTGCAATGCTTACAACAGGTGCTACATTTGAGTCTACGACCAGTACTGTAATACTGTTAGACGTAGTTACGCTGCCTCCATCATCATAAGCTTTTGCAGTAAGATTGTAATTGCCCACAGGTACATCAAGCCATAAAAAACCATAGGGAAACACATCTTCAGTATGTAATAAAGTAGTACCATTGTAAAATCGAACTTTGTTAATAGTACCATTTACATTAGCTACATCAGCATTTAATTTTATTCTTGCAGGACCGGCATATTTTACAATATTATAAGGGATGGTAAGACTTATAGACGGTGTTTTCATTTCATCTAATACATATCTTGCTATCACTCCAAGGCTTCCCGGATACTGACCATAACCCACAGCATATGCTTTATTATTTGAGATAGCAATATCGTTAATAACATCTTCCTGTCCGCTCGCTTGTGTTATTACCTTTCCGTGATCGCCAAAACTGTTGTCAAAGCTGCCGTCACTACTAAAACGGGCCAGGGCAAAATTAGCTTCTGAACTACCGGCAGTCAATATTTTTCCATCATTCTGTATAGCTACAGAACTGATATTTTCAGAAACTGAGCCCAGGTCTGCTATTTTTGTTCCGTCATTATTAAAGGTATTGTCTAAGCTTCCATCTGTATTATAACGGGCAAGAGCAAAATCTTCTCCTTTCCGGCTGGAAGAAGAGGAAAAACCGGCAGCTACGATTTTACCATCATTTTGTATCGATACCGATTGAGCACTACTGAAGAGATCAAACGTCGTAAATTGTTTTCCATCTTCTGAAAAACTGCCGTCAGGTGTTCCATCCACATTGTAACGGGTAAGCGCAAAAAAAGAACTGCTATAACCACGAGTGTCAATTGAACTATATCCTGCCACTACTATTTTTCCATCTTTTTGAATTACCAGGGAGTTTGCGAAATCACTAAATCCTAAATCGGTTGTTAGTTTTCCATCATTCGAAAAGCTACTATCAGGAGTTCCATCAGTGTTATACCGGGCAAGAGCAAAATCTTCATTTTGGTGCTGTGACGGATCTGTATATCCCCCCACTACAATTTTTCCATCTGCCTGAAGAGCGACTGAGGTAGCACTGGCTGAACGGTCAGTACCAAAATCTGTTATTTTCTTTCCCCCAGTTCCAAAACCTTTATCAAGGCTGCCATCAATGTTGTACCTGGTGACTGCAAAATTAGGTCCTGCAACACCTGCCAACACAATTTTTCCATCTGTTTGAATGGCTACAGCGTAAGCATAGTCATCAGAAGTGCCAAAGCCTGTTGTTTGTCTTCCATCCTGGGAAAAACTATTATCAGGAGTTCCATCTAAATTATAACGAGCAAGTGCAAAATCGTAATTACTGCCATTCCAGGTATAACCTGCTGTCACTAATTTTCCATCCTTTTGAACGGCAGTGCTTGTATAATACGTTGATCCCTGGTTTAACCGAAGCTTATCAATTAACTTTCCGCTTCTTCCAAATGTATCATCCAATCGTCCATCTGTATAGAACCTGACGACATCAAAATTATCTCCGTAGTCCATACCTGCCGCTACAATTTTTCCGTCAGTTTGTATAGCTATCGAATAAGCGAAATCGTCGCCGTTAACGTCAGTTGTCAACCTTCCGCCTGCATTAAAAGTATTGTCTAAACTTCCATTTGTATTAATTCTTGCAAAAGCAAAATCAGCATTACCACCTTCAAAAGTATAACCGCCAACCACTATTCTTCCATCACTTTGTATCACTAGTGATGTAGCATAATAACCACCTCTAGAAGAAGTTATTTGTTTTCCATCTTCACTAAAAGTATTGTCTAAAGTTCCGTTCGTATTATAACGAGCAAGGGCAAATTGAGCATCGCTACAAGTTGCATCATTACATTTATATTGATAGCCGGCAATAACAATTTTTCCGTCATTTTGAATAGATACAGCTTTGCCTATGTCGTCAGAAGAGTTAAAATCAGTTGTCTGTTTTCCGTCTTCCGAAAAACTGTTGTCGAGACTACCATCATTATTATACCTTGCGATAGCAAAATCAGAAAAACTATTTCCATAAGTCTGGCCGGCAACCACTATTTTACCATCATTCTGCAATGCTATTGAGTAGCCATAGTTTACCTCAGAACCAAAATCGGTCGTCTGCTTTCCATCATCAGAAAAATTATTATCTGCCGTTCCGTCGGTATTATAACGCGCAACTGCAAAATGAATATTGCTGCCAACTAGGGCATAACCTGCTACAACTATTTTACCATCGCTTTGTACTGCTATTGCATTAGCAATGTTATATCCTGATCCAAAATCTGTTGTTTTCTTTTGAAGAAAGGCATTGTCAACGGTACCATCCGTATTGAACCTGGCTACTGCGAAATTGTTACCGTGATCATTCCCGGCAATTGCTATTTCCCCATCAGGCTGTATTACAGCAACCGCTTTTTCTATATCGATGGGTTCCGAAAAGCCGTTATTTCCATAACTTACATCAGGAGAACCATTCTGCAGCCTCTTTGCAATGTAAGATTGACCAGATGATTCAATAAGAACATACAACTTTCCGTCTTTTTGCAACATTACCTGTCCTCCGGTAGTAGCATAATTAATGTCATTTGTAAAACCAAAATCTGTTTTAACAATACCGTTGGTTCCAAACGAAGAATCAAGTTTCCCTGCCTGGGAATAGCTTACTTTACAACAACAGAAAAATACAAAAAAGATTAGAGTAAAATTTTTCATTTTCAGAATAAATAATTTTTATTGAAGGATTTTGAAAACTTCTTTCAGAGAAAAATTGGCGGACAATAACATTAAAGTAATTGACTTTTATTAGTCGGTGAAATTTAAAGAGAACCTAAAAAAAAGTAATAAAAATAACCATTCCCGGTATGACGAAAGCAAAGAACTACTCTATTATTACATATATTTTTATTTAATACATTTGTATTCATTCAACAATCATCTAAAATCAGGGCTGCAGTAGTATATGGTTCTATTGCTTTTTTCTTAGGCGGTCGAAAACCAATCAATAAGCAAAAGGCCCAAAGTAAATACCTTGGGCCTCCGGAATTTGTTATAATGGATCCTATACTTTTAATCTTCCGTTTATCTTTTTTACATTTTATATGCTACTTACTTTTAAGTGCTGTGATTTTCGTTAATAATGAAGCTTTCAAGATGTTTAAAACATGTATATTTTCGCATTGCTATTTATTTGATCCCTTACTTAGAATTATTTACAGAAACGAGTAACATGTTGGCAAATCAAACAGAATACAATTAGTCAGTAACAGGCCCTAAAAAGTTTGTATTGACAACTGCTATTTGTTTATCACCTTCATACAAGCCAAGTTTTAGCTTACTTTTCCTGTCATGTATATTTTTTTTAGGTAAGACTATAAAGAAAGACCCACTTCCCTGGCCTTCTTTCGCAACATCTATATAGGGCTTGCCAATTATCTCGATTTTACCTTTTTCATCTTCCAGTTTTATTGTTAATGGAATCTCGCTGAGCGTTTTGTTAGATAATTTAATATTATACAGGTTAGATACACTGTCGGTTCCTCGTTCCTGGAACAGTATACCAGGTGTGCGCATGACGGTAACATCTATATCTTTTCTTGTAAATAAAATTACTGATAAGACGCCTACTACAAGTGCACAAAGAGCAGAATACATTTTCATTCTTGAAGTGTACTTTAATGGCTCACCATTCTCAATACTGTTTTCACTCGCATAGCGGATTAAACCGCGAGGCTTGCCTATTTTATCCATGATGTTATCACAGGCGTCTATGCAGGCGGTGCATCCTACACATTCCATTTGTACGCCATTGCGAATATCAATACCGGTTGGACAAACTTTTACACATGCAAAGCAATCAATACAATCACCAAAAATATTCTCAGTATTCTTTTTAGCTATTCCCCTTGGCTCACCGCGTTTGTAATCATAGGCAACTACCATTGAGTTTTTATCAAGCAATACACTTTGTAAACGGCCATAAGGGCAAACAACCGTACATGCCTGCTCCCTGAAAAAAGCATAGACAGCATAAAAAACACCACTAAAAATCAATAAAGAAGAAAAGCCAACAATATGATTGGTTACGGGTTCTGTAATAATTTTTTCAAGTTCTTTTACTCCAATAATATAAGCTAAAAAGAAATTAGAAATTATAAATGACAGCAGGTAAAAAGCCAAATGTTTAGCTGTTTTCTTCATAATTTTCTTACTGTCCCAAGGTGCTTTTGCAAGCATTTTTTGATGGGTTGCATCTCCTTCAATCCAGTACTCCACTTTACGAAACATCATTTCCATAAAGTTTGTTTGCGGACATGCCCACCCACAAAACAATCGGCCAAAAGCTGCCGTAAAAAGAATGATAAAAAAGATAAAAGTTATCATTCCAAGGCCAAGAATAAAAAAATCCTGTGGCCAGAAAACTTTACCAAATAAAATAAATTTTGCGTCTGGAATGTTGAAGAGAAACAAAGGCCGTCCATTAACCTTTACGAAAGGCAAACCGAAAAACGCAAGAAAATAAAATAAGCTCAAATAAGTGCGGATCTTATAAAACTTTCCTTTTGGTTTGTGTGCATAAATCCAGTTTCGCTTTCCTTTTTCGTCAACAGTAGCTATGCGGTCACGAAAGCTTTCTGCACTTTTCGGTTGTATTTTTTGTGTTGCTGAGATCATCTTTTAATTTATTGCAAGCTTGTTGTCTGATGTATTTTTGTTAGCTGATGTCGCCGCTGCATCGTCTTTATATAATTCACCCTGTGGCTCTTTTGCATTAGCAGGCTTACTACCATGCAGCGATTTTATATAGCTTGCTATCTGAGCTAACTGCACGGGACTAAAATCATCTTTCCATGATTTCATTCCTTTTTCCGGAACACCGTATTTTATTGTTTTAAAAACATCTTTTACGCTTCCCTTATGCAGCCAATAATCATCTGTCAGGTTTGGCCCAACAACTCCCTGACCTTCTGCGCCATGACAAGGAGCACATGTAGAAGTAAATATTTTTTTACCTTCTCCCAAAGCTGCTGCATCCGTTAGCAGAGTAACTGTATTCTCATCCACTTTATTAGCAGCGCTTTTCAGGTATTCCTCTTTTTTCACTTCTGCATTTGCCACTTCTGCCTGGTACTCTTCTATAGTAGATGGTGCGGAGTGAGACACATGAAATCTATACAGGTATATGCAACCAAAAATGATGCATACATAAAAGCCGTACAACCACCATGGAGGTAAATTATTATCAAGCTCCCGGATTCCGTCATAATCGTGCTCGAGAGTCATAGCAGTTTCTTCATGAACGGGCTTGAAATTATTCATCTTTGCCCACCACTTTTTCCAAACCGGCTCTTTTGCCGCTCCCGCTTCCACAACCAGTCCTGGTTTTTCCTTTGAAATCAATTGCTTAACGAAATACAGCATTAGCAACAGCACGATTACTTCCAACCCTATTATGCTTGTTAGCATATAAAAGGAGCTTTTTGACAGACCTCCAATGGTAGCGTTCACCACTTCCTTCGTTGCCGGTGCAGCCTCGCCATCCCCTGCAAAAGCTGCCGATACAAAAAGACATAACCCAGAAATTACTAAAGTTTTTACAGCAGATGTAGCTTTTACTTTTTCTTTAAACCGGTCAACATTAAATTCTGCTACGCCGATTAATACATAGGCCAACATTCCTATTGCTAACAGCAATGCACCCGCAACAACTAAAAGCATAACAGCTAAAGAATTGTTTAATTCAGAAGGTTTTGGTGCATCGGCTGCAAATACATTAACCGTTGAAAGCAAGGCATAAACGCATATTAGTGCCACACTTTTTAGTCGTTGTTTTCTACCTGGAAATTTCATTGTTATAAATATTTTCAAATTAGTTTATTGGTTTTCCTCGTCTAAAGGAATATGACTTAGAGTCTTAATAAGGTTTTTATCAGCACGCCATGCCCACAAAGCCATTACTACAAAAAAGGTGAAGAAGATGAGGAAAGAAGTCATAGCGTATACATCTACTCCGGTTATCTTTTCTAAATAGTTTATAAATTTCATTTGTTTATTTTTTGTCGTTTGTTTTCCAAATTGGGATTTGTGTGATTTTTGGGATGATTGGGATAGGGAATCATGTATTATTCCTTTTGTCTGATACCTAATTTTAGGATTTATCAGATTAGAAGATCGTTTTACTTTCCTCATAATCCCATACTCCCATAAGTCCCTCTAATTCCTCGTTCAGACAATCCCACAATTCCTATTCATACAATCCTTCCAGTTCAGATAATTACCTAATTGATGCAGTCTGTTGTTTTGATTCTGCTTTAATATCGGTACCTACACGTTGCAGGTAAGCAATTAGCGCAACTATCTCACTTGTATTCGAAGCTTGCAGCTTATCTTTTTTCAGGCTTGCTTTTATTTTATTTCCCTGTGCTATCAAATCAGCGTTGGCTACTTTATCATATCCTGCGGGATAAGGAACACCAAGAGTTTGCATTGCTCTTATTTTAGCACCTGTTATGCTTGTATCAACCTTGTCATCCAGTAGCCATGGGTAAGAAGGCATGATAGAACCGGGCGACATTATACGAGGATCTAACATGTGGTTGTAATGCCAGCTATCGGGATATTTTCCTCCTATGCGGGCCAAGTCCGGACCAGTTCTTTTACTTCCCCACTGGAATGGATGATCGTACACAAACTCGCCAGCTTTGCTGTACTCGCCATAGCGTGCAACCTCATCTCTAAACGGGCGTATCATTTGTGAGTGACACGTATAACAACCTTCACGAACATAAATGTCGCGGCCCTGCAACTCAAGTGGAGTATAAGGCTTAACAGAAGTAATTGTCGGTATATTGCTTTTAATAAGAAACGTAGGAACAATTTCAAGAATACCACCTATTCCAACTGCTACCAGGCTAAATACCAGCATTTGCACTGGCCTTCTTTCAATCCACCTGTGCCAGTGTTGCTTGCCATGTGTTTCAATAACCTTAGGAAGTGGTGCAGCTTCAGCAACTTCATTGGCTACCAGGCTACCAGCGGCTACTGTTTTGTAAACATTATATACCATTATAAAAACTCCGGCGAGGTAAAGTGTACCACCAACGCTACGAGTCATATACATTGGCAGAATATTAGTAACTGTTTCTAAAAACTGGAACTTTAGTTGTCCTTCTTCAGTAAATGTTTTCCACATCATGCTTTGTGTAAACCCGGCCCAGTACAATGGAACAGCATATAAAACAATACCGATAGTTCCGACCCAGAAATGTGTATTTGCAAGTTTTTTAGAGTAAATATTGGTTTTGAATATTTTTGGAATAATCCAGTAAATAACTCCGAATGTTAAGAATCCATTCCAACCTAAAGCACCTATGTGTACGTGAGCAATAATCCAGTCTGTATAGTGGGCAACAGCATTTACATTTTTAAGACTTAGCAGCGGGCCTTCAAAAGTTGCCATACCATAACATGTTACGGCCACTACCATAAATTTTAAGATAGGATCTTCTCTTACCTTATCCCATGCACCCCTTAAAGTGAACAAACCATTTAGCATACCACCCCAGCTAGGTGCAATGAGCATAACGCTAAACACAACACCAAGGCTCTGAGCCCAATCGGGTAACGCAGTATACAACAAGTGGTGAGGACCTGCCCAGATATAAATAAATATCAACGCCCAAAAGTGAATGATAGATAAACGATAACTATATACCGGCCTGTTGGCCGCCTTAGGCAAAAAGTAATACATCAAACCGAGGTAAGGCGTAGTAAGGAAAAATGCAACAGCATTATGCCCGTACCACCACTGCACCAAAGCATCCTGTACACCTGCGTACCAGCTATAGCTTTTTAAGAAAGTAAAGGGTATTTCGAAAGAGTTTACGATATGCAGCATGGCAACGGTAACCCAGGTAGCAATGTAAAACCAAATGGCAACATATAAATGACTTTCGCGGCGTTTGATAATAGTACCGAACATATTGACACCAAAAGCAACCCAAACAACTGTGATAGCAATGTCAATAGGCCACTCCAGTTCTGCATATTCTTTGCCGGTTGTATAACCCGCAAGTAATGTAATTGCCGCAGCAACGATGATCAACTGCCATCCCCAGAAGTGAAACTTACTTAGCTTGTCGTTGAACATGCGGGCTTTACACAAGCGCTGCAGGGAGTAGTAAACGCCCATAAAAATGCCATTGCCAACAAACGCAAAAATAACGGCATTGGTGTGTACGGGCCTTACCCTTCCAAAGGTAGTAGGCGCATGGTCAAAATTAGCTGACGGAAAGAAAAGCTGGATGGAAGCAAGTAAGCCTGCAAGCATACCAACAACTCCCCAGATAATGGTAGCATAAGCAAACATCTTTACAATGTCGTTGTCGTAATAAAACCTGTCAACCTTAATGGCTGTCTTTTTTTCCCGGGGTTTCGGCAGTTCTTCAAATTCTGTTGTCGTAATGTCTAACATGTAATCAAATGTTTATTATTGTTTTTTTGAATTGGGGGCATCATCAAATAATATTCTAACCGGAGGACTCATTTCATCGTCGAACTGTCCTTTTTTTACACTCCATAAAAAGGCAATGAGAAATATCGCTGCTACAGTTATACTTGCTATTAATAAGAGAATTATGACACTCATGATTTTTGTTATGAGGGTTCAAAAGTAGAATGCGGGTAATGTGGAGATATTGACTGTACTCAAGGGTAAATATGATTGTTATCAGTTTTTAGAATTGATTGAACCATGCAGATATTCCTTTAATAACTCTTACATAAAGTCATTGACTATCTGGCACTCGCAATGCGGGCAGGAATCATAAGATAACAACGATAGCTCTGGTAATAAGAGGGTGAACTTTTTTACAGAACAAAGTACTAAGGGCGGGCACAGAAAGAGTAAAGAAGAAAAACCCTTCAGGAGATATATGAAATCAAGTAAAGTTTATTACTCCATCTACTTCAATCCCATCTGGCGTGCTGCTAAATTACTTGCACCAAAAGTTATCAATAAAATGCTTAAACTGCTCGAAGGCATTAGGATTGCGGCAATCATTGGAGATAAATTTCCCTGGACAGAAAAGTAAATACCTACGAGATTGTATATAATTGATATAATAAAGCTGGCAACAATAATACTCCTGTTTATTTTACACAGCCTGATAAATTTATATAATAAAGGCAATTTATCTGCTTCAATAATTGCATCGCTTGCAGGAGTAAAATTGTTACAATTCTCGCTGACAGCAATTCCCACATCAGCTTGTTTTAAAGCACCTGCATCATTTAACCCGTCACCTAACATTATTACTTTTTTCCCTTTATTTTGCAATTGCTTGATCATCTCCAGTTTATCATCAGGTTTTTGATGAAACCGGACATCTGACTTATTACCGAATATCTTTTTCAAAAAATTCTTTTCCCCTCCATTATCTCCACTTAAAACCGAAAGAGGATATTGCTTCTTTAATTCATTCGCTAGTAAGACCACATCTTTCCTGTAGTGATTTTTAAAAACAAATTTTCCAAGCACTCTTTCTTCTATTGAAACATAAACAGCGGTTTCTTCTTCAAAGTCCTCACCTCCCACCACAAACTTTTTTGACCCTATGGCAACAAGGTCACCATCTACAATCCCTTCAATTCCCTTTCCCGGTTTTTCTTCAAAACCCATAACTTTAGAATCAGATTTTATTGCCAGAAATGATGTTATTGCCTTACTCATAGGATGCGTAGATTGTGCGGCAAGCAGGGCAATCTTCTTTTTGTTTTTAATGTTTAAATGTTCACCATTATATTCTATATCATAATATGCTCCGGTTGTCAATGTTCCTGTCTTATCAAAAACAATGTGATTTGCATTAGCGAGATCTTCGATAGTTTGTGCATTTCGCAGATATAGCTTGTTGCGACTTAGTATTCTTAAAATGTTTCCGTTAGTAAATGTATTGCTTAGCAGCAACGCACAAGGACAAGCAATTATCATTACAGCAGTCAGACTGTTCCAGATTTTAGAAGCGTCATTAAAATACCAGTACAAGGCAGTTATTGCAGCTATAGCAAAAACGCCCCATGTAAAATACCGGCTGATTAAATGAACAAAAGAGCGTTGGTTATAATTCTTGTTTTGTTTTAATTCATCGCGGTTCCATAATTTGGTAAGGTAACTTTGCGCCACTTCTTTTATTACCAGTATCTCTATATTACTACCTGTTTGCTTGCCTCCTGCATATACAATTTCACCCATTTCTTTTTGTACAGGCAGGCTTTCGCCTGTTACAAAACTGTAATCTATCAGGGCGCTTCCCCTTGTCAATATACCATCTGCAGGTATCAGTTCTTCATTATGTATTAATAATGTATCATTTAGCTTAATGTCCGGCAAAGCAACAGTTTCTTCCACTTCTTTATTTAAACGCACGACAGCAATGGGAAAGTAAGAAGTATAATCTCTGTCGAAACTTAACTGCTCATAGGTTTTATCCTGAAGCACTCTGCCAATAAGCATAAAAAAAACAATACCCGACATGCTGTCGAAATAACCGCTACCGGATGAAGTCAGTACTTCATACAGACTTCTGCCAAAGGTTACCCAAACAGCAAGCACAATCGGCGCATCAATATTTAGAAATTTATGTTGAAGACTTTTCCATGCGCTAACATAGAATTCGGAAGCGCTGTAAAAGAAAACAGGCAGGCTAAGAAACAGGTTTAGGTAACGAAACAAATTAACCAGGTTTTGCTCCTTTACATCAATTCCCAGGTACTCAGGAAAGCTCAGCAACATTATGTTGGCAAAGCAAAATCCGACAACGCCGAGCTTATAAATTTTTGATTTATTCAGCTTTGGTTTAACCTGTTTCATATCATTGAAGCTGATATGAGGTTCATAGCCAATACTGGTCAGCAATTCGGCTACCTGGCGAAAAGAAACTTTTTGATGGTTAAATATAATATCTGCTTCTTTTCTTGTAAAGTTTACTTTGCTGCTAATAATATTTTCATCTAGACGATGCAGGTTTTCGAGCAGCCACAAACAACTACTGCAATGCATTTGAGGCAAATAAAAAGAAACATGTGTTTGTGCTTCATCTTTATAAGCGATTAATGATTGCTTTATTTTCTCATCATCCAGAAACGCGAATTTATCTTTCCTGACTCCAATTTTCCGGCTAATACCAGGATTTTTAGAAATTTCGTAATAATCGCATAGCCCTCCCTGGTTCAAAATTTCGTAAACCATTTTGCAGCCCTCGCAGCAAAATTGCTTTTCCCCGGCAATTACAGGATTTTTACCACAATCTTCACCACAATGAAAACAAATTACCTGTTCGTGTATAGATTGATTCTTCATGAGTCAGTTTATTGCTTTAGTAAGGCTCTGTCTGCTTTATTTAATTAATTACTTGCGACTTAGTCGTCCGCCTGATTTTAGGGGTCAAAAGTATTTGAGCGAAAAAAAACAACAAATGATACAGTTCACAGAAAAACATGACAACAATCAGGAAACTATAAAAACAGGCAAAAGGGAAAAAATGAAAATGCAAAGCAGACCTAACGAATGTCATATTTTAAGAGAAACCCGCCTTCTACTTTTGCACAATGATACACAGTTTTAATGTTGACAGCGTGCTCATTAATAAGTATAACCAACCCGTCCCCAGGTATACAAGTTATCCAACGGTTCCTTATTGGAAAGAAGAATTACCGGTTGAAAGCTGGGAGGAAATAATTCAAAATGAATTTGCAAATAATAATAGTACCAGGGGGATCAGTTTATATATTCATCTTCCTTTTTGTGAAAGCTTATGCACTTATTGCGGATGCAATAAAAAGATTACAACCAACCATAAGGTAGAAGACGAATATATTTCAGCCATCGAAAAAGAGTGGAAGCTGTATACAAACCTAATGTCTGAACCTCCTGTTATCAGGGAAATTCATTTAGGTGGGGGCACACCCACATTCTTTTCTCCCCAAAATCTTGAAAAGCTACTTAATATCATTCTTACCAATAGCACTATTCATCCATTGCATCAATTCAGTATCGAAGGTCATCCTAATAATACCACTCTTGAGCAATTGCAGGTATTATATACTTTTGGCTTTCGCCGTATTAGTTACGGCGTGCAGGATAATGACCCAAAGGTGCAAAGAATAATTAACAGGATACAGCCTTTAGAAAATGTAAAAAAAGCCACCACAAATGCAAGACAGACAGGTTTCACCTCTGTTAATTTTGACCTCATTTATGGCTTGCCATTACAAACTCTAGAGAGTATTGAAAGAACCATACACCAGGTTACAGAACTAATGCCAGATAGAATAGCTTTTTACAGTTACGCTCATGTGCCCTGGACCAGTAAATCTCAAAGGTTGTTTGATGAAAGTGACCTGCCTGCGGCCGAAGAAAAAATAGCTTTATATTTAAAAGGCAAGGAAATACTTTTAAATAAAGGCTATGCGGATATTGGCATGGACCACTTTGCTTTACCCCAGGATGAGTTGTATAAAGCCCGGCGGAATGGAAAGCTGCATCGGAACTTTATGGGATATACAACCCAGAATACAGGAATGCTGATAGGGCTGGGAGTATCAGCCATCAGTGACGCAGGAAGTGCTTATGCTCAAAATGAAAAGACAATTCATGATTATTATGCTGCAGTAAATGAAGGGCGCCTACCTGTTAAAAAAGGACACATACTAAACAAAGAAGAGATACAATTTCGAAAAAATATTCTTGATATAAGTTGTAAAGGGTTTACATCATTTCATGCAGAACAATTGCCGTTGCTTCAAAAATATTCATTTCCAGAATTGGAATTATTGGCAGCAGATGGTTTGGTAGAATATGATACCCGGGGATGCAAATTGACAGGAAAAGGCCTTTTTTTTATCCGCAACATTTGCAGTGCTTTTGACTTAAACATACAAAGAAATAAAACCAGCCTGCTGAACCCATTGTTTAGTAACGCGATATAGTTTATCATCTCCTTCTATTAAAATGCGAACACGGAATTCACTTTTCCTGACAACAATCATCTTTTTAAATGACGCATATAATTGCTTTTGGCTTGCTGGCTATAATACTTTTGAATAAATATTCCAGATTCATGTTAATAACAACAATGTCGGCTTTAACAATAATGGGTAACAAATAATTATTTATAACAATCACTATGGACAATAATAGTAAGGAAATAATAATAACCAGGGACAGTATTGTTGTTGATATACAAAAAGCATTTAACTTGTTCTATCCCTATCTTAAAATTGAATTTTCCACAAGCCCAAAGGGAGTCCTTTCTTTAAAGAAACATTCCATTAATCCTCAAAACAGTATTGGTAAAATAACTAACCTTACCAGTACTTTAAAATTAAATGTTGATGAAGACAGAACTGTAGCTGAGATTGAAAAAGAATGCCGAGAACTCTTAGGACTATCTATACAAGTATTTCGAAAATCAGGAAATGTGTGGAATGTCATCTCGCTTACTGACGGATGGACCCTGGAAAGCCAGAATAAGGCAGGAGAGTTTATAAGTACAGAAATGTCTGCTGCTTCGTAAATCAGTTTGCCAAAAGATTTAAATTGCTTAAGCAGGGATATTAATTAGTATAACGCCCCCAAAATACCTTTCAATCAAATTGTTGTCCTGCCTTCAAATATTTACTTCCTGCTGCTTATACTCAGTTCCTTATACAAAGGATAGAAGTATAGCGGCTGTTGAATAAAATCACTTGGTTTTTGATTGCTTCCGCGATGAAGCATCATTTGTTCCCACAGAACTATTACGAGAGTAGAGGCTTTTACCAGTTTCACCTGTCAGGAATTGTTTCTGAAACTGGATGTACCTTATTTGGATTCTCATTATTTGCAGCGCCTTCATATTATTGCTTCAAGCCTCAAGAGTGAATACAATACCGGCAATTAAGAGAGATCTTTTCATATTTCTGTTTCTTTATTTATAATTATTTGATACCACACACGTTCTTCTTCTATGACCTCCGATTCAATTTAGAACTATTTGATAAGCTGCCTGCTATATTAGTTCCTATTTTCCTTTTCATACTACTGTCCTTTAAAAATATTTACAGGTCTTTTTTATTGAATCTTTTAATTGCCAGCATAATGGGTGAACATATCCAGGCGAGCATAACCAGGATTATAAAAAAATAGCCGGTCATGCCTTCGAAAAACTCTTTGAAAACAGCACCTGTATAGCCCATCATTGCAGAAATATCCATCTTAAGCAATACAAGAATTCTACTTAGATCAATAGGGTTAAGCGCAGTCAACCCAATTGATATTTTTTCTAAAGGATAATCCGCAAATTGGAAAAGAAGAAACAAAATCAATCCGTCAAAGATGATCGCAAAGTAGAACCAAAGTAAAATAGCCACACCAATTCCTTTGGCTTTGTCTCTTGTAATAACACTGGCAAGAATAGCTAAGCCGGTAAATACAGCAGTAAGCATTACAGCGGCAAGTACAAGGGTTAGCCCAACATCAGAACGGTCATATAATAATACAGGCAATCCTATGCCAATTATTACTGCAAGCATTAAAGAACTCGCAAGTCCTGCATAAATACTGGTTAACAAAGTTGTTCTTTTTATAGGCTGCGAAACCAGCAGCTCGATAAACTCTGACGAATTATACACATAAATTGTTGAAAAAATAACACTTAGTAAGGGTACAATAATCAGCACAATGTTCAACAGGCTCAATAATCCTTTTGAGCTATTATCGTCAAGGCTAAAAACGCTCATCGATACAGCAAGCAAAAACAGGGTATATCCCAGCACAACCTTGTTTCGGAGAATATCTATCATTACATATTTAATCAGCTTCTTCATCTTAAATGTTTTTCATTATCTGTGCCATCGCCTTACTCAATTGCACTTCTCCTGTATCGTGTTTTAACTGCTCAAACGACTTATGGAACTTTAATTTTCCATCCTGCATATATATTACTTGTGTAATTATTTCGTCCAGCTCGCTCAATACATGCGAGGTTATCATGATAAGTTTTCCATTCGCTTTTTCTTTGCTAATCTTTGCTTTTAATATCTCCGTTGACACCGGGTCAAGACCGGCAGTAGGCTCATCAAGTATCAATACATCAGGTTGAAACATAAAAGCCAGGCTTGCCCCTACTTTTTGCCTTGTGCCTCCTGATAAAGTTCTCATTCGTTTATCCATAATCTTATCGAGCCCAAACTGCCAGATAAGTTCTTCATCTAAATGAGTCGTGAAAGACTTACGAATGTCTTTCATCATATCTATCACCTGTGCTATTCGCATATTCTCCGGAAAGCGCCCAATCTGTGGCATGTAACCAATTTTGCTCCTGTACTCCCAGTCATGCTTTATGTTTTGTTTATTAAAAGTAATAAAGCCGCTGTCTGGCACTACCATGCCAAGCAGGCATTTTATAAAAGTGGTTTTACCTGAACCATTAGGTCCAATCAAGGCAATGCTTTCACCTTTGTTGCACGATAGATTTATAGAATCTAAAGCTGTTAGCTTTCCAAATTTTTTTGTTACGTTCGTCGCAAGTATCATAGAGATAACGGTTTCATTAATGGTTTATCATCTTTCAATTCTACAGGTGTAATACTTGGCATCAATCGTTCCGCTTTATCCATTATACTTACCATAAAACTTCTAAGCAAAATAGAGGCAGAAGGCATTTTTTCAACTATCATACTATATAAACTCACAGGCTGATAATGTATATCGCCTATGCCATCTTTATTTAAATCGTAGCCTTCGTACTTGTCCCAATAGTTCTCATTAAATATATTCAACTGCATCGTACCATTTGTACCTACATCAAATGTATTGCCGAAATAATTGTTTTTGGTAATAGTATTGGCCTCGCAACTTGCCTGCACCCGCATGGCCCAGCCGTTCGATTTAAACGTGTTATTAGAAAGCAATATCCTGCTCGTTCCTTCCATATAAATGCCCACGGTATTTCTTAAAAAAGTGTTTCCTTCAACTGCACCGCCCTGAATTTCTTTTAATAAAATACCATAAGCAGCACTACCCCAGTTTTCTTCGAAAGTGTTATATCTCATCACCACGTTTTTCGAAAACATAACTGCTACACCAGAGCCATTGGTTCTAAATGTGTTATGGATATAAGTGTCATCATTTGAAAACATAAAGTGAATGCCATAACGAAGATTTTTGAAGCTGGTATTATTTTGAATCAAAGAAGCGGTTACAAACTCGAAGTACAAGCCATCTCTATGCCTTGTAAGACTATTGTTAAGTATGCGTAAGTTGTTGCTTTTCCAGCAGTGAATAGCGTTGCCTGACTCAACCTCGTCTGTACTGTTACCCTGCATGGTGTTATTGCTTATTTCACTATAACTGGTATTTTGAAGATATACACCTGCTGAATTATTCAGCAACCTGTTGTTACGAACAATCACATTCTTACTGTTCAAAATCTTTATAGCTGCCCAGTCATAAGAACTGGAATAACCGGCATTACATACCTCCAATCCTTCCAACACTACTCCACTTGCTTCAACCCTAATTACTTGCGATTTACTTTTTCCATCTATTACCGGGTAACCAACTCCCCTTACGCTTACAGCTTTGTCAATTACAATTTCACCTTCTGCATAAACTCCTTTATTTATAAGAATGATGTCACCATCTTTTGCTGCAGCTATTGCACTTTTAATTGATTTATATTGTTTGCCTGCACCAACTTCAATAACAGATGCCGTTGCAAATAGCTGCATTAATAATAGAGTTATTGCGAGAAATACTTTCACTTTCGCTTAATTGATTTTTATAACAGCACTTTTTTATTAAGTCCTTTTATAGGTTTGTAGTTTTACCTTCAACTTCCTGCCAGGATAAAATTTCGCCTTTATTATTCTTTAAAAAATCGTCTGCACTGGCTTTACTTTCAAAAGCAGCGAAGTGACCTCCCATGGGCGCATTTAACTCCAGACTTTTTACAAAAAACAAATCCCCTGCTGTTAGAAGTTCTTTCTTTTCTGTAAAGTCATTTATATAAGCAGTTCCATTACTCTTATCTGTTTTTCTAAAGTTTAACAAGCAATGAACATCATCAAAGTGATATACTTTTCCTTTATCGGTTACCCATTCATTTGCAAACTTTTTTTGCATAATCGTCATTTTGCAAAAGTCACAAGACTCTCTTCCATACCTAATAGGCTGGGGACCTGCAGAGCATGACTGCAACGCTAGTAACATAAAAACGGCAATTGCAATTTTGTTCTTTTTTAAAACAATCCATTTTGGCTTTAAGAGAAGAAGGTAAGCAAAAAGCAATAAGGTACCTGCAACAATAAACAACCAACCACCCAGGTCAGGAATTGAAAAAGCGCCAAAATTCAATAATTGTTTGTAGCCTAATAAAGGCGGCTGGTAAAACATTCCAGGAACTTGTATAGCAGCATTAGGATCGAGGTTGTGCCCGTAGTTATATTCCCAACGGTAAAAGTCTACCATTGAGATGATAGCCACGAACATAAACAATGCTGTATAGGTATAGTAAATGTTTTTCTTGTTAACAATTGCGGTTACTAATCCCAAAATGACAAGGGTGCTGATAATATAAGGCAACAGTGTAAATTCCATAAAATCCTGTGAATGCAAGGTGTGCATACCAATGTAATGGTTCAAGCCATTTACCACATCAACATCTCCTGCAAGTCCTTTTGCAAAAATCTTCAGCATCAATCCTTCCGGATATTGAGGAGCACTTAACTCTATTTGCCATATCGGCAGAAATATTGCACCTGCAAGCAGCAATGCTGCAAGTACTACTAAAAGCCGTGGCCATTTATAATCGTATTTCATAATTAAAAACTTTTAAGAAGTTTGAAGTTGTTTCAGTACAAGAGTTGGAAGCAACGGAAGTCTAATAAACACCGAATTCTAAGCCGAAAAAAACTTCAAACGTGAATGGTGAAAAGTGAAAGACCAATAGGAAACCGTCGTTTCACTTTTCACCATACTTTTTAAATTACATTATCTTTTCGCCTTTCCAGGTCCGCCGCCGGCAGCACCGGAGTCGGCCCCTGAAGGATTATTGGTTGCTCCGTTATTTGTACCTATAGAAAATGTTAAGGGCACGTTTGAGCCAGAAGGGGAAACCCTTACATACCCTTGCATTTCCTGGTGCAGGGCACTGCAAAAATCAGTACAATAAATTGGCACTATTCCTACGCGGTTTGGTATCCACTTTAAAGTTTGGGTTTCTCCAGGTAAGACTATAAGCTCTGCATTATTTGCACCTTTTATTGCAAATCCGTGGGGTATATCCCAATCCTGCTCAAGATTAGTTACATGAAAATAAACTTCATCGCCCATTCTTACTCCTTCAATATTATCAGGAGCTAAGTGAGAGCGAATGGCAGTCATATATACATGCACTTTATTGCCTTCTCGCACTACTTTTGCCGCGCCTTGTCCCATGGTTACATGCGCACTTTTGTTTTGTTCAATGTTGAAGATTTTTAAAGAGTTTTTTGATATTAAACTTGCCGGGATAGACTGAGCATAGTGAGGCTCGCCAATGGTTGGATAGTCAAGTATCAATTGCATTTTATCTCCACTAATATCAAATAACTGAGCGCTTTGTGCAAGCTCGGGGCCCGTAGGCAGGTAGCGGTCTTTGGTTATCTTATTATAAGCCACCATGTACTTACCATAAGGCTTTCTGCTATCACCGCCGGGAATGCTTAAGTGTCCGATTGAATAATAAGTTGGAACACGATCCAATACTTTTAAATCTTTAATATTCCATTTTACAACTTCAGAAGAAATGAAGAAAGAAGTGTAAGCATTTCCTTTACCATCAAACTCTGTATGCAATGGTCCAAGGCCTGGCTTTTTAACTTCGCCGTATAATGCTGCTTCATATTTTATGACAGGAATACCATCGTAGTCGCCATCAAAGGTTTTATCCTGTATGGCTTTAAGCATTTTAGTATAAGAGAATACAGGAATCAGCGCTGCCAGTTTTCCGCTGCCTACTATATATTCACCTGTTGGGTCAACATCACAACCATGTGGTGATTTAGGGCAAGGTATCATATAAACAGCATCAGGAACATCTTTCACATCAATGGTAGTAACTTCATTTTCCATAGTGGAAGTGGAAGAGTGTGTAACATCGCTATAAGTATTATGAGCATATTTTACACTTTCCTTTTTACCCTTGCCTTGTTTAATATATTCTTCTACTTTTTTCCAGTTAACAGCCATGATAAAATCTTTATCACGTTGTGATGCATTTACCTCAAGCAGAGTATTAGCCTGCTCAGAATTATAGCAACTGAAGAAGAACCAACCATGGCTTGGACCTTTACCAGCATGGCTTAAGTCAAAGTCTACACCTGGCGTTTTTATCTGGAAAGCAATGCTCATATTACCGCTGTTAGGGTCAACTTTTACAAAGCTTAAGGTTCCTTTAAAGTTCTTTTTATAAGTATTGATAGGAACATCTCCATTGCTATTGTCTAAAGGGACACTAAAGCGTGTACCGGCAATAACGTATTCTGTGTTTTCGGTTATAAAAGGTGAAGAGTGATTTCCGGCGCTGTTTGGTATTTCAAGTATTTCGGCAGTGCGAAAAGTTTTTAAATCAATACGTGCAAGCCGAGGTGTGTTATTGCCATTAGCAAAAGTCCACCGTCCATCTATTTCTCCGTTTGTCTGCGATGCTTCGATATGGTGCAAATCATCCCAGGGTATAAAACCATGTGAAGTATTCAGCATTCCTTTTGTTTCTTCACTATATCCGTATCCATCCTGTGGATCCTGGGAAAATACAGGAATAACTCTTAGCAAACGGCCTGAGGGTAAACCATACACACTCATTTGGCCGCTAAAACCACCTGAAACGAAATTGTAAAATTCATCGTATTTGCCGGGAGCTACGTAAGCTTTCTGCGCGGCATCTGAGCTGACAGCATTACCCGCATTTTTGGGCTTGCAGGCGGCCATGCTCAGTATGAGACAAAGCGCTGCCACTGTCAACAAATTAACATTTAAATTTTTCATTCTATACTTTTTTTAAATTTTTATTTATTTAACCCCATCGTTCTTACGCATAAATTCGTAGACATTGCGGGCATCGTCATCACTAAGATTTTGATTAGGCATTCGCACCATACATATTTCTAATTGAGCCTGTGCTTTGGGGTCTTTTGTAATCATTTCGTCTGTATTAGTAACAAAATTCATTATCCATTCAGGCTTGTGGCGTTGTGTTACGCCTTTCCATCCCGGACCAACCAATTTCTCTCCGGTTGTCTTATGGCAGGAAGAACATTTTAAGTTATATATTTTTTCCCCTGCAGATGCCTTGGTCGCATCAAGCTGATTAGGGATATCGACATGGGTAAATTTTCCGGTACCTCTCTCAGGATCATAAGAAGGATTTTGGGCGGAAGCGTCTGAACTTTGTGAAGGTGTTGCTTCATCTGTAGTCGAAGCCGGCTTTTGGCCACCACCACCACAAGAATAAATGAACAAAGTACCGGCAAGTGCAAATAATACAAATAATTTTTTCATGTAGCGAAGATTTTTTTAGTAAACAACCAACTTGGTGTTATGCAAGATTAGACTGAAAATAATAGGTAATACATGATTTAAATCATACTTTAAAGAGGTTTTAGTCATTTATTCCAACGAGTGTATCAAAAAACTTTGCAATAAATTCAGAAGTTACTGGAAGGAAATTATAAAAACAGGTTACAGAGAAATTTACAGTTAATGTATTAAAATGTTGAGAGTTTTAATTGTAATCAGAAAAGAAGTGACAACTCTCTTATAAACTTTTTGAGGCAACAAAATAACTTTCTTCAACATCGTTGCGTCACTCACTTGTACTGTTAGTTTCCGCATTCAGCTTTTTTAAACTTTTGCTATTATGAATGTCCTTACAAGAAAAAAAGCTGCGAAGGCTTCAAATTTTAAAATATTATGAATGCAAAACTTTCAGCTCGTTCATTAAAAAACTGGTACGTAATTGCGTTATTCAACCTTGCTATTTTAGCCCTGTTAGGCTTAATACTCAGGTATAAAATAAACTTTGCTTTACCCTTTATTGAACAGGAGAATTTACTGCACGCTCACTCCCACTTTGCCTTTAATGGGTGGATAGGCTTTTTATTACAGCTACTTATTCTTGATGAATTTACCGGTGATTATAAAAAATCAGCAAAGTTTTGGAACGGCTTTTTTATGGTATCTACCATTGTTAATTATGCAATGATAGTCAGCTTTGCATGGGTAGGCTATGCCGGTATATCTATTATTTTGTCTACTATCGCTTTATGGCTTTCTTATGTTTTTGCTTATAAAATCTATAAAGCTCTTCACCCTTTTAAAAATAGGCAAATAAGTACTCTTTTTGTAAAAGCTTCTTTATTTTTCCTGTTGGTATCTTCTCTTGGGCCTTATGCACTGGGGATAATAATGGCAACAAAAATAACACATCCTTACTGGTCTCATAACGCATTGTTTTTCTTTCTTCACTTTCAGTACAACGGCTGGTTCACCTTTGCTGTGCTGGCTTTCCTGTTTAAAAAACTGGAAACGAGTGCCTTGTTTAATGTAAAGGATGCACGTATTTTTTATATCCTCCTCGCCGGAACGTGTATCCCTTCATACTTATTTACTTCGTTGTGGCAGCACAGACCCTTTAGCATTACAATAATCATTGTAATTACCGCCATTCTTCAAACAGCTGCTTTATATTTTTTGTGGAAGTTGCTTTATAAAAACATGAAAAATGTTTATTCAAACCTGCCTGCTATTTGCCGATGGTTATACTCGTTGGCAATCAGTGCATTTATTTTAAAAGTTTTACTGCAGTTCTTCTCTGTTCATCCGGCAGTGACACAACTATCCTTTGGTTTCCGTCCAATTATTATAGGTTACCTGCATTTGATTTTTCTGGCGTTTATCAGCATGTTTTTACTGGGGCTGATGACCGATAAGAAAATTCTTTCCCTTAATTATAACGTGACTCCAATGGGGCTAATAACTTTTGCAGCAGGAATTATTTTAAATGAACTATTATTGGCGATACAAGGCTTTGCGGCAATCCACAATTTGTTTTTACCAAAACTGAACATCCTTCTTTTTGCAAATACTTTTATTTTAGTTGCAGGGGCAATACTATTATTTATTGCTGCGAGAAAGCCAACTGTACATTCATTTAATGCTGGTTATAAACTTTCAAATACAGAACAAGGCAAATTTAGAGCAGGCAAGTTATAAGGAATAGAAATTTAATATTCTATAGCAATTTACAATACATCTTATACATGAATTGCAACAGAATATTTAAACCAAAAAAACTTACTTTTTGTAAATTATATAAAACTGATAATTAACGTCCAACGCACAAGTAGCCCAGAAGCAATAAAATAACTATTAATAAGGTAAATTTCTCAATTTCTTTTCATCTAAAATAATCACCTTACCCGTTTGAATATCTATAAGCTTTTCATCTTTAAAATCTCCCAGGGTTCTTATAAGCGACTCCGTTGCAATTCCGATTGATTGCGCCATATTCTCTCTTGACAAATTCAAAATAGGTTTTTCGTCTTCTTTTAATTTGTATTTATCATACAACTGAATAAGCCCGTAAGCTACTTTTCTACGCAAAGAATTATAAGCAAGATTGACAAGACTTTCTTCTTTTTCAATAATATTTTGGGTTATTATCTTAATGAAACTTTGTGCTATTTGCATATCGTTTGATAGCAGTTGCATAAAATCGTCCCGGGGTATCAGCATTAGTTGGGTTTCTTCTAATACCTGGGCTTCTTCTTTATAATTTACATCTTCTAAAATGGCAGTATAACCAAAAAAATCCCCGGGACCGAAAATGTTGGTGATAAGTTCTTTACCATCCTGGTTAGTCTTCGATATTTTTACTTTACCACTTATTACATGATATACGACTCTTGGCCGTTGGCCTTCTTTGTATAAAACATGTTTTTTATTATAAGTATAAATGTCTCTTTCATCTGATGTTAATTGAACTTTACCGGTTTGTTGAGCATTTGCGATAAATTCATTGATCGCTTCGTGACCTGTATATTGCTGTTTTAGCAAATCGGTTTTTTTCAATCTAACTTCAATAGCATTTAACAGCTCAATACCATCAAATGGTTTTGTTATATAATCATCTGCACCCATTTCCATTCCTTTTCTAAAGTCTGATTTTTCTGATTTTGCCGTTAAAAAAATAAATGGAATCGAAGCAGTTTCTTTATGCTTGCTTAACAGGTGGCATACCCCATAACCGTCAAGTACAGGCATCATAATATCGCAAACAATAAGATCAGGTCGCTCTTTTATAGCAAGCTCTACACCGACTTTGCCGTTTTCTGCGGTAATTACTTTATAATTTGAAAGTTCAATTATTTCGGCTGTATTTTCTCTGACTTCTAAATTATCTTCTATTATCAATATTTTTTTCATAAATTTCTTTAAGATGATTGTTCTGTGGAATGTGAATTGTCACCGTAGTACCTTCATTAAGTTTACTTCTCAGTTCTATTCTTCCGTTCATTAATTCCAGGTATTTACTTACAATGTGCAAACCCAAACCTGTTCCCTGTATATTACTTGCATTTTTGGCACGGAAGAAGCGCTCGAACAAATGTTGCTGGTCCTCTTGCGATATGCCAATGCCATTATCTATAACAGCAATAACCAAATTGTCATTTGTAAGATAGGCAGAAACGGTAATCGTCGAATTTTCGTTTGTAAATTTTATCGAATTTGAAATTAAATTTATTAAAACGTTTTTAAGTAAATTTCTATCAACCCAAACCGGTGTATTTATAGTATTATTAAAATGTATTTTTTGACCTGGTCTTAATAATGCATCCATTTCCTGAAGTAAGGCATGTATGTCTTCCAGGAATGCACTGGTGCTGATCGTTTCCATTTTTGTCTGCACCAATCCCTCTTCCAGTTTACCAAGAGATAGAAAATCTTCAAGTATTCCCTTCATTACACCTACCGCTCCTTTTATGCGATGAATGTGTTTTTCAAACTTCTCGTTTGGGTTAGCCTGGTTGTATTTTTCCATCAGGTAGGCTGACGAAAGAATAGTGCTTAAAGGAGTTCTGAATTCATGTGAAGCCATTGTAACAAACCTCGATTTCAACTCGCTCAGCTCTTTTTCATTTTCAAAAGCTTCGCTCAGTTCCTCTTTAGACTTCTCCAATTCGGCTAATGCTTCGCGCAGCATTTTTGTACGATCACTGACCTTCTGTTCCAACTCACTATTCATACTTTTAATTTCACCAGTCACAATTTCAAGTTCCTGCTTTTGTTCTAAAACAACTTCTTCCTGCTTTTTTCTTACAGTTATATCAACTACAAACGCAATTACAAAATTGTGACCATTAATAGTATAATTGCTGAGGCTTACCTCAACCGGAAAAGTGCTTCCATCTTTTTTCTGGCCAAAAAGATCTCTTCCATGGCCCATAGCCCTTACTTCCGGGCTGGAGTTGTAATCCTGGCGGTATTGTACATGTTTTTCGCGAGCCGAAGGCGGGATGAGCACTTCAACGGTCTTTTCAAGCACTTCATCCTTAGAAAATCCAAACTGTTTTTCTGCAAATTTGTTGAAATTTATAATTCTCCCTTCGCTGTTTGTTACTATAATACCTATAGTAGCGTAATTGAATAGAGCTTCAAACTGCTCGATATTACTTACCTGTTTTTGCTCCCTACCTGCTATATTTACAGACATCATTTATCGTTTACGTTTCACAACTATTACTATTACTTAGGCCTTCTTTTTTCTGCTAAAAATTAAATTTTATAAAATTAAGCAAGTCTTTATCAATAACGGTTAGTCAAATATTATAAATCGTATCCTAAATTGGTCTGGTACAATTTTTCTACATGCTAATAAGCAAGCTTCAGTATTTTTTAAAGAATATTGTTTTTTGGCAGCCAACAGGAGGAAAAATTTGCATCTTCTGTTGCCACGCTCGGTTCAAATAAAGGTTTCCATAGCAGCATTTCTCAGGCAGCCGATATAACTTCCGAACCGTCAATTTCTTTCCCGGGTTCTTCCTTAATCGTATCCTTTTTTTCAGGAAGTATTAGCAAAGGTACCGGTGTACGAAAAATCATGTTTTTTGTTACACTTTTTGTAAATAGCCGTTCAAACAATGTGTGTTCGTGGGGAATAACAGCTACCAAATCTACGGCATATTGTTTTACAAACGCAATCATAGCTTTAGCCACATTTCTTGCTTTTGGAAAAACATAAGAAGGATACAAGCTTGTTAGAAACCAAATTAATTTTTTTGACTTTATAACCCTTGATGCCACCTCATCCATAGAATTTTTAATCACTCTTACAACAAAAAGCCTGGATTCAAATTTCTCTACGATCTTCTTCAAAGGCTCTAAAATCTGTATATCCGTATCATCGGTAATGTCGCTGGCAAGAGCAATTGTTTTTGGAATAGAAAATACAGCATCTGCCGGAACAACAATTAAGGGAACCTGGGAGTGTTTACACAAATCAGTAACAGCACTTCCAAAATATTTTCTTATTTCCTTTCCCCGTTCTTTCATTCCTACAATGATGTAAGAGGCTTTGTATTCCAGAGCGGCGGAAAGAATAGAACTACTGACAGGCCCCTGCCTGCTTTGGGTCTCTAATGCAATTGTTCTGCGCGGATCAATCGTTTCAGCCTCATCCAGCAATTGCTTGTAACTGTTTCTCTCCAGTTCTTTAGAAGTCAGATAAAGCGAACTTTCAGGTAAAGCTGCTGGCATTGTGAAGGCGGTAAACAAAATAACTTTTGCCCTAATTAATCGTGCAAGTTCAAATCCGTAAATTGTCGCATTTCGCGCTGCAGAAGAAAAGTCCGTAGCAATAAGAATAGTTTTCATTAAGACCTTTTTCTCAAAGCTAACTTTCAGGTATTTTGTTTAGTATGTCTTATAACAGGCTAACTAATGATTTTAATCACTTTTTTATACAATGGTATTTTTTAGAAAGGCGCAGTTGTAAAAATCTAAATGGAAAATTTAATAAAACAACCAGGGTTTTCTTATTTCAAGTATTGATAAAGATCGATTTGGCAATTGCCTAGAAATAAAATTTTAGCATCAGGTATAAGATAAACGTGAATTGGTTTTTTAATGATTTCAGGAAAAGTGAGCTGTTATTGTTTAATAATCCTTCCGTCCTCCATTTCAATTATTCTGTTTGTATTTGCAGCAAAACCCTGGTCGTGGGTAACTATTAATAAGCTTTGATTAAACTCAACAGATATCTCTTTAAATATCTCAAATACAATTTCGCTATTTTTTTTATCAAGGTTGCCTGTCGGCTCATCTCCCATAATTATAAGTGGATCATTGATCAACGCCCGTGCAATGGCCACCCGCTGTTTCTCTCCACCCGAAAGCAGGTTTGCCTTTTTATTTGCCTGGCTATCTATTCCTAACTTTTTCAACCGCTGCATTGCCCTTTCTTCCACCTCCTGCTCACTATATTTCTGCAGTTTAAGACCGGGTAACATCACATTTTTAAGTACCGTAAACTCATTGATTAGGTAATGAAACTGGAAAACAAACCCGATTTTTTCATTTCTGATTTTTGCAAGTTGTGCTCCATTTTTTCTAACCATAGATTCATTGTCTATCAGTAGCTCACCTTCGTAATCAGTATCCATTGTTGATAAAATATATAGCAACGTAGACTTGCCGCAGCCAGACTTTCCCACCACCGACACAAACTCTCCCTTTCTTATTGAAAAAGTTATATTCTGCAGAACCTGTACTGTTACAGGATCGCGAAAGCTTTTACCAATGTTCTTTGCTTCGAGAATTGTGTCGTTCATACTACTTTCCTCTTATAATAATTACCGGGTCTACCTTGCTTGCCCTGCGTGCCGGAAATAATCCTGCTAAATAAGTAGTGAACAATGAAAATGCAATGGCTATAAAATAATAAACAGGATTGTAATTTACAGGGTATGTTTTCACTGCCGGCAGGCCACTCATATTAAAAGGAATATTGTCAACGCCAACCGATAACAGGTATCCAAAAAAAAGACCGGCCAAACCTCCAAAAAGCCCAATACTAAGCGCAATGGTTATAAATACCAGGTTAACATCTTTGCCTGAAAAACCGGTAGCTTTTAAAATAGCTATGGTATCCATTTTTTCATAGATCATCATGTTGAGAATATTATAAATACCAAAGCCTGCTACAATTAAAAGAGTTATACCGACCACATAAGAAATTAATGTTCTTACTGAGCTGCCTGTTTCAAACTGTGAGTTAGCCGTCTGGATATCTTCGGCATCAGTATCAAACAATGCGACATACTCTTTAGCTACCGCTGGAGCCTGGGTTATATCCTTTAGATTAATCTGGATATCGGTTATATAACTATTGGTTTTCCCGAGCAACTTTTGTGCAGTGGCAATAGACGTGTAGCTTTGAACTTTGTCTATATCCAAAATTCCCGATTGAAAAAATCCCACAACCTTTAGTGACATGCGGTCGCCTTTTGATGAAGTCACCTGTACAACATCTCCAATGTCGGCAAGTAACTTTTGGGCTATTGCTTTTCCTAAAATAATACTGTTACTTACATTGTTAAGATCTGTGGCCCGGCCGGCAGTGATATAATCATTAAAATGATACCATTTGCTTTCTCCCGCTACGTCTATACCGTCTATAAGACCGGAAAAATCAATTGAGCCATCATTGTAAAAAACCTGTGTTTTTATTTTAGGCACAAACCCAAGAACACGATTGTCTGCTTTTATGGCTTGAATAATTGTTGCGCTGTTATGAATCTCAGACCTGCTCTGCGCGGATTTTACGGACTGAATAAAATTGTGAAAATGTTTATATTCTTTAGCAGTATTTATGGGCTGATTTTTATTTGGCTCTACGTCGTTAAACAACCTTACATGCGGCAATCTGTTTAAAATCAAACCGTCGAGCAGTTTATTTAAACCTGTCATAAAACCAAGCATGGCGATAAACATGGTAATACTAAAAGTTACCCCTATTGCAGCTACCAGTGTCTGCCTCCACCGTGCGAGTAACAGTGCTCTCGCTATTCCTGCTATTAGTTTGTAATTCATGGCTTACGTATAATATCGGCTGCAGTGAGTCCACTTAGTATTTCTACTTTCTGATAATCTTTTAACCCCGTAACAACTTTTCTTCTTTGCTTATCATTTGTAATTACGTAATCATCGTCTGTTACATAATCTCTTGGAATGGTTAAAGCTTTTTCTTTTGTTTGAATAACTATATTAGCCTCTGCAGTCAAATTAGGATAGAGTACAGGAGGCTTTGATATGAACCCCGCTTCTATGGTAAAAGACCTCGTTCTGTCATTCATGATCGGGTCAATTTTCTGAACCATGGCTTCAAAAACTTTTCCTTTATAACTGTCCATGCTTACCATGATTTTTTGCCCGATTCTTATTTTCGCTATATCAAATTCATCTATCTGCAATTCAAGAATAAAATTGGCGGCATCTCCAATAACAGCTACCGGTGATTGAGGAGTTACAATCTCCCCCTGTTCTTTCAAAATGCTGTAAACCCGTCCGTTTACCTCGCTTCGGATTGTATAATCTTTGGCCAGCGTACTAGTTATCTCCAAATTTTTCTTTGATTGTGATGACGAAAAATTCAATTGTTTTTTTAAATCATTATATCTCAGAACCGACGACTCAAGAGCCGTTTTTGAATTTATATAGGCAAGTTCTCTTTGTTCCAAATCTATTTTTGTCCCTATTTGCTGAGACCAAAGATTTCGTTGCCTCACCATCAGCAATGAATCATTCATCAATTTTGACCTCGCCAGGTCAATGTTTATTTTAAGTTCATTTAACTTGTCACGGTTAGTGTTTATATCAGAATATTCTGCGGCCAGCTTTGCATTTTCTACATTTAGCTTAGATGCTTCATTTACAAGTACAATTAATGGCTCGCCTTTTTTTACCACATCGCCTTCCTTCACTACTATTTTTTGTATTAATCCACTTACGGTTGAAAATACCTCATACTGGTTTTTGCTTTTTACTATACCAGACGCGTATACTGACTCTGTAATGCTTTCAACAAGCGGCTGTACTTTTTCCACCCTCTCTTTGCACGCAGCAAAATATGACAGGAAAAGTACCAGGTAAAAAATAAATTTCATTGTATAATTAGATTTCTAAATTACCATCAGGAAAATAATAGCAGCTTGTTTACAGCTACATGCACTAATGATTTTGATCATGGTTTATTTAAAATCTTTTATCTATTTCAATGCCTGATCGCATTTTAAAACAAGATTATCACGATGAAGTTTTAGAATTGAATATAGCAGAATGAAAGGATACAATATAATTAGTGCCAGTGGGCATAAAGAAATTTGAGCTTTCGCTTTATTATCACTTTTCTAACTTTCGCCTGATCCACTTTTCTATTTCTACTGCGTGAAATACTATAGCGGAAGCAACAACACAGATAAATAATTCGACCAGGCTTAAGGGTTGTGTTTTAAAAAGCTGGTTAGCATAAGGCAAATAAATAACTGTTAACTGAAGTATGAATGTTAGCAATACGGCACCTAACAGTGGCAAATTTGAAAACAATCCTTGTCGAAGCAGAAACTCCTTCTCACTTCTTATTGCGAGCACATGGCCCAGTTGAGAAAGTGATAAAACAGTGAACACCATTGTTTGCCAATGAACATCATTGTTATGTAAAGCCCAGGCCTGAACTCCTAATGTTACACCGGCCATTAATAAACCCACCCACACAATATGTAAACCTATGCCTCCTGCAAAAAGGCTTTCATTGGCAGCACGTGGCGGCCTGTTCATTACATCTTTTTCTGCTTTTTCACTCGATAAGGCTAAACCCGGAAGTCCATCAGTAACCAGGTTTATCCAAAGAATATGTATGGGCAATAACGGGATAGGCAAACCAATAATTGGTGCAAGGAAAATCGTCCATATTTCTGCACCGTTGCAGGTCATAATATATTTCACAAATTTCCTGATGTTATCATAAATACGCCTGCCTTCTTTTACTGCCTTTACGATAGTGGCAAAATTGTCGTCGAGCAAAATCATGTGGGCTGCTTCTTTACTCACGTCGGTACCATTGATACCCATTGCGACACCTATGTTGGCTGACTTTAATGAAGGAGCATCATTTACACCATCGCCAGTCATTGACACGAAATGATTTTTATGCTGTAGTGCTTTTACAATATTTAATTTCTGCTCTGGTGATACACGGGCATATACTCTTATTCTTTCGACTTTCTCTTCAAATTCTTCATTTGATAATGCCTGTAATTCGCTTCCTGTAATTACCAAATCATGTTCGGAGAGTATTCCGATTTGTCTCGCCACTGCTGATGCCGTTGCGGGGTGGTCACCCGTTATCATCACTACATGAATACCTGCAGCTTTACACTCTTCAATTGCCAGTCTTACCTCTTCCCTTGGTGGGTCGATCATACCAACGATTCCGGCAAATGTCAGGTCTTTTTCAATACTGTTATAGGAGAATGATTCGGGCAACCGGTCTGATATTTTATAAGCATAAGCCAATACCCTCATCCCGTTTGCAGCAATAACATGAGCTTTATCTAAAATTGAATTAACATTGCCTGTATCTGACAGAGTTGTAACAATAGACTCGACGGCCCCTTTTGACACAATAAGAAATTTATTATTAAAACGATGAATAGTGGACATGCATTTACGGTCGGAGTCGAAGGGTAATTCTGCCACCCGCGGAAATTGTTGTTCCAACTCATTTAATTCATGAAAGGAGTGCTGTAAGCCGAAATAATCGACAACCGCCGTTTCTGTAGGGTCACCCAATAAGGTGTTTATTTCTGTTTTCTTTACGTCGTGGTTAAGAGCAATTGCACAGTCGAGCGGTGAAATATTTTTATAAAACACGGGAGCTCCGGAAGCTTCCGCTTGCACTACTTTCATTTTATTTTCGGTAAGGGTACCGGTTTTATCAGAACAAATAAAAGTAACTGAACCTAACGTTTCAACAGCAGGCAATTTTCGTATAAGCGCATTTTTCTTTACCAGCCGTCTCGCTCCTTTTGCAAGAGCAATAGTTATAAGAGCAGGCAAAGCCTCAGGTATCGCCGCGACTGCTAATGAAATAGAAAGTAACAGCATTTTTATCGGCTCCTCGCCCCGCAACAATCCTACTGCAAAAAGTAAAATACATATAAAAAGGATGAGGTAAGAAAGTCTTTTCCCAAAATCTCCCATTCTTTTTTGCAAAGGAGTAACGGCCTCATCTTGCTGTAACATGCGGGCAATAAGACCTATTTCCGTATTCATGCCTGGCGCCACTACAATGCCTCTTGCCCTGCCATTAGTTACCAGCGTACTTTTGTAAGCCATATTTAACCTGTCACCAATAGGAAGGTCTTTTCCTTCTAATATTTGTTCCGCTTTATCTGCAGGAACCGATTCTCCTGTAAGTGCAGACTCATCAATTCGGAGACTATGCGTTTCTATCAACCGCAGATCTGCCGGCACGGCGTTGCCAGCCTCTAAAAGAACAATGTCGCCGGGAACAAGCTGTGCTGATGGAATGGTAGCAGGATGACCATTGCGTAAGACATGTGCCTGGATGGCTGCCATTTTCTTTAGAGCTTCCATTGCTTTTTCCGCCCTGTATTCCTGTACAAAGCCGACTACTGCATTTAGCAATACAATCACCAGAATAATTATTGTATCGGTTACATCGCCGGCAATACCTGAAATGATAGCAGCTGCGATTAATACCAATATCATGAAGTCTTTAAACTGGTTAATAAATAGCAGCCATGCAGGTTTTTTCTTTTTTTCCTCTAATTCATTTGCACCAAATTCTAAAAGCCTTTCTTCAGCAGTTTCAGTAGATAAACCCGAAACAGAAGAATTTGTAAGCTCAAAAACTTTATTGATATCGAGCAGATGGAAGTTCATAAAATTTTAAAAAGGTCTTTTTTTAAAGATATATTTTTAAGCCCTTTAAAAGAATGACAGGAGTCACTAAAGCTTATGAGAAATAATATTGAAAAATAATGAACCAATACTTTCTTAAACAATTATCACTTTCAAAAGTTTTTCAGCCTTTTTGACAAAAAAACAAATTATTGGCTGTGTGAATCGAATAACAGTTACCGGACGAATGAATCGAATAAATAAATTGAATTATCTTGTTACCGTTTTTTCCGGTGTTCTCACTTTAATAACTAATACAATTTTTGAAATATATTACCCGCACAATTCTTGTATTATCAGTTGTCAGTTTGTTTACAGATGTGGCCAGCGAAATGCTTTACCCTGTAATGCCTGTATATTTACAAACCATCGGATTTTCGGTTGCACTTATAGGATTGCTGGAAGGGCTGGCAGAAGCGACTGCAGGTTTAAGCAAGGGATATTTTGGTAAGATGTCTGACAATATGGGACGTAGAGTTCCATTCGTTCGGGCAGGGTATGCGTTAAGCTGCATATCGAAACCTATGTTGGCAGTTTACACTTTTCCTTTGTGGGTATTTTTTGCAAGAACACTTGACCGATGTGGCAAAGGATTGCGTACAGGTGCAAGAGATGCTATACTTTCTGATGAAGCAACACCGGAAACCAAAGGAAAGGTTTTTGGCTTCCACCGGGCAATGGACACATTAGGCGCAGTAGTAGGACCGTCTTTAGCTTTGCTCTATCTCTATTTTTATCCGCTTCAATATAAAACATTATTTTTTATCGCATTTTTTCCAGGACTTGCTGCCGTATTCGCATCGCTGTTTCTTAAAGAAAAAATAAAAGAACCCCCTCCTAAAACTTCTGCATCACTTTTTGCTTTTATGAATTATTGGAAGGAAAGTCCTTCTCTTTATAGAAAAGTTGTAACGGGACTGCTGGTTTTTACACTTTTTAATAGTTCTGACGTATTTCTTTTGCTAAGGGCAAAGCAATCCGGATTGAGTGATACATTGGTTATCGGAGTATACATATTTTACAATCTTGTGTACGCCTTGTTTTCACTTCCGGTTGGCATCGTTGCAGACAAAATAGGCTTAAAGACAATTTTCATAACCGGCCTTTGTTTGTTTGCCGCTGTATACTTTGGTATGTCTTTAAATGCCGGTATTTATATTTATATCTTTCTGTTTTTTCTATATGGACTATATGCGGCTTCTACCGAGGGTATTTCAAAAGCATGGATAAGCAATATAACAGACCGGAAAGATACTGCAACCGCTATAGGTCTCTTTGCCGGATTCCAAAGCATATGTGCCCTGTTTGCAAGTTCATTAGCAGGAATTATCTGGTATACATGGGGAGCTTCCACAACTTTTATTACAACGTCTGCTATAACGGTTGTAGTTATTCTTTACTTCTTGTTTGCGGTTCCTCAGCCGGCCATTAACAAAAGTAGTAACTCCTGAAAAAGATTGTCTGTCGCCAGTAACATACATTCTTATTGCACCTAGTTTTACACGCCTTTTTACACTTCTCCCAAATCATACTCTTACCTGCTTACCGTCATAAAAATGCCGTTAATGAAAACATAGTTTTACTTAAAAGTAAAGGCTATGAGAAAAACTAAATGCCTTTTCATTTTAAATATCTTATAAACGTACTGTTGTGCGGGCAGAAGTATCATAGACATTTTGTAAATTTTTTTTATAAGCCCTGTTTATAACTTAAGTGCGCCTTTAAATGCACAAGCGGCCTTGGAATATTCTTCAATAAAAAATACGGTTATGAGAAAGTTGAATATATATTCTGCGGTTATTTTTTACTTCATTGTAGCTTATGCGATCGCATGGGGAGGCATACTTTATTCTTTTGGAAGCGAGGGATTTAAACTTTACCAGGGCGAGGGTGTATTATCAGGAAGTATTGATCAAAAGTTTTTGTATGTATGGATAGCAATGCTGGCAGGGCCTTCTATTGCAGGCATTTTGCTCACTGCTATTACAGATGGCAAAAAGGGCGTAAGGCATTTGCTTGCATCTATATCAATTTGGAAAGTTGAAATTAAATGGTATGCATTTGCACTTTTTATATTCCCGGTTGTGCTGCTTTTTATTTTAGCTTCATTTTCAGTTTTTTCATCTAAATTTTATCCTTCAACCATGATAACGATAGGCTTAGCTGCCGGTCTGATCGGGGGATTTTTTGAGGAGATTGGATGGACAGGATTTGCTTTGCCAAAGCTACAGTTAATATACACCCCTTTAAAAGCAGGCATCATACTGGGAGTAGTACATGCTTTTTGGCATTTATTGGGCGATTTGTGGGGTGGGGTAATTTTCTATAAAGAATTATACGAGATACATTTTTTTCTTTGGATACTTTGCCTGACAGCTTTCCGTCTTGTTGCCAGTTGGATTTATAACAATACAGGCAGTCTTCTTTTGGCCCAATTAACACATGCAAGTTTCACCGGCAGCCAGTTAATGTTTAGTCCCTCAGCATTGAATCCAACTGAATCAATTGTATGGTATGCAGCATTTGTTATAGTTCTCTGGATAATTGTAATAGCAGCATTTTTAGGCCGAAAAGGCAAAACAAGCATTTCTGTAGAAAACAGGATAAAATCTATAAGTCATGTTTATTAAGTATAAAGATTTACAAAAGCTTTTTGTATCGGAGATTAATGAGGAACTATCGAGATTTCCTGTTGAAGCACCAGGTATAATTACAGAAAAAGATATTGAACATCTGCCCGAACCTGTAAAAAAATATTTTCGCTACTGTGGTCTTATTGGTAAAAACAAGATGATGAATGCAAAAATTGAATGGAAAGATGTTTATTTAAAAAGAGGTTTTAATGAAAAGTGGATGAGTATGTATTGCTCACAGTTCAACTCTGTAGCGGAGCCTACCCGCATTGTTTTTATGAAAGCAAAAATTTTGCGAATGATTCCTTTCGAGGGACGTGACAAATGTCAACACGGACACGGCAATATGTTGATAAAACTACTGAGAATGTTCACCATCGCTGATGCAAAAGGAAAAGAAATGGATGCATCCGCTTTAGTAACTGTCCTGGCAGAAGCGTTGTTGGTTCCGGGATATGCTTTACAGAAATATATTAAATGGACACCGATTGATATAAAATCTGCAAAGGCAACACTTACGTGGAAAGAATGTGAAGTAAGCGGGATATTCTTCTTTAATGACAAAGGAGAATTCGAACGATTTGAAACAACCGACCGTTATTATTCAACAACAGGAAAAGATTACAAAAAAATAAAGTGGACAGCAACAGTAGATATATATCACGAAACAAACGGAATAAGGTGCCCTGCATATTTTAGAGCAACATGGAACACAGAAAAGGGCGACTTAGACTACTTTAAAGGAAGTCTGGCTACTATCAGGTACAACATAAGGAATTACTAAATTAAGACTTAGAGTAGTTCATTATATTAACACAACAGACCCCTATGCTAACCCGCTCACACGATTGATTTCACTATTTCTCACTATTTGCGCTGTAAGTTTCTATAAAGCAGCAATCCCACAGGTATAGGCAACCAAAACGTAAAAAAGCGATAAAGCAAGGTTACAATTAAAGCAGCGTGTAATGGTACGCCTAACGTAGTATAAAAATAGGTCATTGCACTTTCATAGGCTATAAGAGATCCGGGAGATAGGGGCAGGGCACCTATTACAAGCGACAGTAATAATCCAAGTATAATGCGGGAAAAAGCCAAACCTACATGAAAGCCTTTCAAAAGTGCATAGGCGGTAATAACATCACAAAAGATAATAGAAAGCTGAAGGAGTATTGCAAGCACTGTCGCTTTTTTATTTCGCACAAACTCTTTCATGCTTGCTTCATGCTCATTTTTAAGAGAAGGAAGGTTTGCTTTCTCTATGTACCGCTTGATACTGCCGAAGCGGCCCAACTTATTAAGTACAAAAGATATTGTCTCTGTGCTGCTTATAACAATCATAACAATACCGAGAAAAATGTAAAACACAAAGCCAGCAATAGCGGTGTAAATAATAACATGATTAGCATGCAGAGAATAATGAAGGTACCAGCAATAAAAAATTAACAGCAGCATGAGAAATGCTATATAATAACAAATACTTTCTAATACCAGTGCTGTAAATGCTCGTGACGCAGAAACTCCCCTTTTTACAAGTTGATTAAATACATAACCATTGCCACTAACACCACCTGTAGGCAGCGCCTGGTTAACAAACATAATAACAACTGAAATTTTAAAGAGTAAACCAAAATTTATTGTACCACGCTGCTGTGGCAGCAATGTGTGAAGTATAAGCGAGTTAAGCACATAAGTGGCGATCTGTGAACCAAGGGCAACCAACAACCATCCCGGACTTAGTTGTAGCAAGAGAGCTTCTATATCTTCCAGTTTGCCAACGTAATGAACAGCGAGGTAGAAAACAATAAAAGACAAAATATAAAATACAATGCGGGAAGGTGCAAATAAAGTTTTTCGTCTTTTTGGGGTCATGGTAAGAGTAGGCTATGCCCTAACCAAATATAAAAAATAATTACTATAAAACATTTTGATTGTACATTGAGGCTGAGCAACCGACCTTGTTGTGTCTCAGACTTGTACCTTTACCAGTAGTTTAAGTTGTTTAAAATTGCAGCTTTTGCTTATTGCTATAATTACGGTCAAAATTTAAGCTTGAACCCTCTAATTCGCAACTAGATATATTTCTGATCTTTTCATGCCTTTTTTGCCATATCCTTTTGTCCCATTTCATTCAGGTGAGCCAGGCTAAGATCGTCAGCAGATACAGACTCGACCCAATCGCCATTTTCCAGGAAAAATATCTGTACAAACAACCCAAAAAAATGCCTGAAATCTTGCTCAACTTTTCCTGTTTTATACCACGATTTTATTTCTAATGCGCCACTATTATGGTTCTTTCTTATTTCTCCTATTTTTTTGTCTGCAATTATTCGATGCTCTCTAAAAGACGATTCCTGCCATTTATGCCTTACATCATAAAACTCTATTTTTAAGAACGGGAAGCACTCATTAAATTTATCCTGCAACTCTGAGGTAGTTTTATTATCGTCGATGCTTAAAATCATATTCTTCTTAATTGTGCTGTATAAAAACTCCGTAGATTTTTGTAAAAATAAAAACAATAAAATCTTTGAGGAATGTAAAAGCTGCTACATAAAATAAAACCGCAACAACCCAGGCTATTAATCGATGAGAAAATATTTTATGAAAGTTCCCGGTAATCATAATAGTACATTTTATAAGTAAATAATTTCATACGAAGAGACTTTAAATAATTTCCTTTAGAGACTATTTAATGGTTATGGGCAATAAACAGCGGAAGATTCACTTTTTCTATTAAACAATCTGCCAGGCTTCTTTTAAACAACCGCGATACCATATTTCTTTGATAAGCACCCAATACCACGAGGGCGTTCTCTTTTTGTAATTTCAGGTAAGTAGTAATTTCCTGTTCAGCGTCTCCTTTTAATACAGTAAATGTTGCGTGCGGAAAATGGCGGTGCATAAACTCCTTCATATACTTATTGTCAGGTAAATGATACGATTCTTTTTCATCGTTTATTGACAGAACTTCAGTTTCTATATATTTAAGGGCAGGAAGCAAATAGCTAAACATTTTTATTGCATAAACCGAGGCAGGCTTACCATTGTACAGTAAAATAATTTTACTTATAGGCTTAAAAGTATGCGGGACTACCATTACAGGGCATTGTGTTTCAGCTAACAGCTCGCGCATAAACTGAGACGGCGCCTGCTCTTCAAACCGGGTAAAAGTCTCATTTTTGTAAATAACAAGTAAGTCACTATAAATTGTTTCGTGCAATAAATCAGGAAAAGCTGCATCCTTATCGCGGTGAATAGAATAATTTAGTTTAGCATTTTGTACTTCACTTTCAAATAAATGCACTGCATTCTCCCTCTTTTCCTCGTCCTCTTTATCAAGTTGTTTCAAATTGCCCTGGCTACCATTGCCGTCAAAACGAACCTGAGAAAGACGATAACTATGGTACAAAATATCGTCTAAAAAAACCCCTACAAGATGAGCATTACTATGTTTTGCAAGATAAATGGTATAATCCCTGGTACTCTCAGAAAACTTATAACCATCAAAGGCGCCTATAATCTTCTTCATTGCTGATCTATTTTAACTTTGATACAAAGAATGGGACGTAAATTTTCTTATGTTGAAACGCTTATTACTCTTCGTTTGCTTCTTCCAGACGTAATCAGGTTTTTCCTTTAATAACCAAACCATTGCATAAGCCATAATAAGTGTGCTTGGAAATGCTGAGGCAATGCCTAATGGCATAATAGCAACCAGAAAAACAATGGCGCCAATAACTCCTGCTTTATAAAACCACCCTTTTAGTAGCAGCGAGACAGCAATAAAACTTTGTGCAGTTGCAATAGAGCCAACAACCAATACTACATGTTTGCTAAACCAACCTGTAATAAACAGTCTGTATATACCTAAAGCGGCTTCAGAAGTGCGAACATAATCCTCGGGTGATTGAAGGGAAAGTTTCCAATTAATATAACTGGCTGAGGCAAACAATATAAAAAACAATACACGGGCCACCTTCGGAAAGAAAACTGAAAAAAATAGCAATATCAATGCAAAAGCATTTGAGATTAAATAACCTACTAAAAAAGTTTGATCTTCAAGGCCTTTCATAATAAGGCGATTTAATTGTTATCTGAGATAGGAGAACAAATTTGGATATTTCATATCTACTTTACAATGACGATGGTCAAGGTCTTGTATGATTGCTATCTTAATTAACCATTATCCAACTACTGGCTACACGTAATTGAAAAAACGTTTTTACAAAAACTGAAAGATTATAAATTATGGGCAATAAATACTGGAATACAATGATCCTTAATAAGTTTTTCAACAAAACTTTCCCTGAATAAATTAGACAACCCTGAACGACTAAAAGCCCCGGTAACTAATAAAGCATTCTTGCTGTAATGAACCCAATCAACAAAATGGTTTGAAGTATCAAAGTGAAGTTTTTCAATGTTTACATTTGTATAGTGTCGGCAGGCATATTCCTCCAGGTACTCAATATCGGGTATACTGTCTTTTCCATCATTGTCAATATATACAATGTTGATTTCGAGATTTGAAAAGTTTGGAAAAAGTAAGGAAAATAATTTTAAGGCAAATAAAGATTGACGTTTCCCGTCATAAGCAACCAGTATTTTTTCAATAGTTTTGTAATTTTCGGGAATAACCATAACAGGACATTCAGCATTATGAATTACCTGGCGCATAAAATGATTAGGTTGTCGCGCTTCCCAGTCTTTAAAAAACAATTCTTCACTCATAACCAACAAGTCTGAAAACCTCGACTCCTTCACAAGATCATTTATCTCCCAAGATTTCCCTTCCTCATGTAACCGGTACTCAATGCCATTGCTAATGCATTTTTGTTTAAATAATTCAACACTGTTCATTGCATTTACCCTTTCTTTTGCAACGAGTTCTGCTATTGGTCCCGGATCTGGATAAAGTGAAGATGGTATAAGAATTCGATAGTCAATAGAAAGAAAAAAAGCTCCGGTTAACAATATTGGTTCTGCTTCATTTAATGATTTTATAAAAGCAAAAGCAGCATTTGAAAAATTTTTACCATCACAGGCAAGAACAATTGTTTTCATAGTATGATCTTTTAAATTACTTGGAGGTAAGCAATATCAGAATTTAAAAAAGAGAAGTCTATATCCCTTTTTAGGCTTAAACTACATTCGTTAAAACTCGTAAACTTCTTTTCCCACCACCTTAAGTTTGTTTTCAACCGAAGTAACTCCGGGACCTGCCCATGCAGCATATTCTGCATCATCCTTTTCGGCCAGAGAGTCTACTGTTCCTGTTAATATCACCGTAGTACCTTCTACTTCAACATTCACTTTCTGGGCATCAATTGTAGCACTGCGATGAAAAGCTGCTGATATTTTTTGCTTAATGTCTTTTGGTACCAGCGTAGGTTTTATTTTAATAAAGTTGTAGATCTCCCGAACTCCAATCAAACCTTCTATTGCATTTCTTGCAGTTTCACGTTGAAATTTCCATTCAACTTCACCTTCGAGTGTAACAACACCATCTTCAACTTCCACTTTTATTTTGTCTTCATTTGTAAAGCCACGCCATTTAAGTGCTTGTACAACTGCTTCCGCAATTTCTGTATCAGTTTTGCGATCGTCAGAAGAAATGCCTACCTGGATGTCCTGAGCGACAGCTTTTACGCCTGCAATCTTTTTTGCTGCCCTTTCGGCTGCAAGTTTTCTGGAATAAGTGTCAACTCTTCCAGATAGTGTGACTATTCCGTCTTTTACCGCTACACCGATTTCTGAAGCATTTAAAGACGGCTCCCATTCCAACTCGTTCATTACATCTTTTTGAATATCTGCATCATTTCTCATAGAAAGAGATTTTATGTGTCTAAATCAGTTCGCACCTTTATTCCCAAATAGACTGCGTTTTCAATTTAAAAGAGGCAAGTGTAAATGTAGATAACGCACTTGCTGAAAAAAAATGATTTGAAACAGGCGAAACATTGACGTTGATTATAAAATTATTGTCGAATCTTACAGAAGAGCGCATTTTTCAAATGATACCTTTACCAAAAAAATCTATTAAAAATATCTAAACGGGGAGACATGATGACGTTGTTCGTAGAAAAAAAATATAGGGAGATTTATTACCTGAAGAAAAACAAAATAATGTAGAAACCTTAAAAAGCTACCTCTTTCTCTCTTAGAAACACACATACAGATCGTGAACTCACATTATATTCATTTGCTGTAATAATATCTTTTCCGAAATCGACAAAATCGTTGGGGTGAGAAAGAGCGGTATTAATAATCCTATGCCATTTTCCAGGTATTTGGAATGTAAAGGTTAGATTCTCCCAATAAGAATTAACCATTACATATATATCATCATCATTTTCTTTCGCCCCATTTAAATAAAAAGAGACAGCTTTTGAATAGAAAGAATTATCGATGTTCCCATTTACTCCAAACCATTTTACATCCTGTCTCCAAAAACGGCTACGACATAGTGAAGAATGGGCCTTACGGAAAGTAATCATCTTTTTAAAAAACTGGAAAAAATGATTATTCTCCTTTAGTAGCCCCCAATCTATCCAGCTGGTTTCATTATCCTGGTTATATGGGTTGTTGTTGCCCTTTTGTGTTCTTAAAAATTCATCTCCTGCTACAAACATGGGTGTTCCGTTAGAAATAAAGAGCAAAGTGCAAAAGTTTTTTGCCTGTTGCCTTCTTAATTGCATAATATCGGCAGGCACATTTTCATCACCCTCCTTTCCACAGTTCCAGCTATAGTTTTCAGTTGCTCCATCAGTGTTATCATTACCATTAGCGAAATTGTTTTTCTGGTTATAAGATACAAGATCATACAAAGTAAATCCATCGTGACAGGTAATATAATTTATGCTGTCACTTGCATGACAAGCATTCTGTAAATCATCAGAAAACAGATCTTCACTTCCATAAATACGGCTGATAAGACTGTCAACACATCCTTCGTCTCCTCTTACAAAACGTCTTACATCATCCCGAAAAGAGCTGTTCCACTGCATCCATTTTACACCTGGAAATTTTTTCCCTAACTGAAATGCCCCTACCGCATCCCACGGCTCTGCAATAAATCTTGCAGTGGCTAAATCAGGGTCAGAACTTATCATGCCCAAAACGGCAGGCTCTTCATAAGAAATAGTACCATCCTCATTTCGGCAAAATATAGAAGCAAGGTCAAACCGAAAGCCGTCGATATGCATTTCACTCCTCCAGTAATGAAGGCTATCAAGAATCATTCTCCGTACATAACTGTTTCTTGTATGCAAAGTATTTCCCGTACCGGAATAATTGAAATAAGGATCAGTAATATCTTTATTAATAAGATAATAAGTACTATTGTCGATTCCTTTATAACTGAATGTAGGCCCTTCGTGACTTCCTTCGGCAGTATGATTAAATACTACATCTAAAATCACTTCAATGCCGGCTTTATGTAACTCTCTCACCATTGTTTTAAATTCAGTCAGTTGTCCGTCAACATCCACGCGGCGTGCGTAAGCACTATGAGGAGAAAAAAAATTTAGCGTATTATATCCCCAATATTCATTGGCCTGTATATCAAATTGGTGAACTGGCATTAGCTCTATAGCGGTAATGCCTAATTCCTTTAAATAAGGAATTTTTTCAACTATGCCGTAAAAAGTTCCCTTTGTACCCTCTGAAGTTCCTGAACTGGAATGAAAAGTAAAACCTTTTACATGCAGCTCGTAGATAACCAAATCGCTTTCATGGCACACATACTTATCATTTTGCCAATCAAAATGGTTATTTTCTTTTATGATTATTCCCAGAGGTGCTTTACCATCATTTGGTCCTGGCAGGCATGCTGCCTTTCTATCGTATGCGGGCGAAAAGAAAATAGATTTCGCATAAGGATCAAACAGCACTTTTTGCTTATCAAATGCATGCCACTCGACCTGGCTCACTGGCCCTGGTCCATCTATTTTATATGCATAGTATTTACCTTCACCAATATCAGTTGCTTTTATACGGCAATGCCAGATGCGGTTTGATTTATTAATCAAATAGTCAAAATCATATGTAAATATTGGTACAGAAAAATTTTTGTCGCTATAAATCAGCAACAATATAGAGGTAGCATTTCTTGAGTAAATAGCAAAATTAAAGGCGTCCTCTTCCTGTATATACGTTGCTCCTAAAGGATAAGGAGAACCTTCAACGCTTTCCCATAATGTTTTACTTGCCATAAGCTACATAAGAGGCGGCTCCTAAAAGAGCAGTTTTTTCATTTAAAATAATTTTTACCGGCACCTCTTTTAAAAGCGTGTCCATCCGACCACTATTACAAAAGGATTTTAGAAAATACTCTTTTTGTAATAGTCCATAGACTTCCGGCAGTATACCGCCACCGATAAATACGCCTCCGGTCGCTTTTAATTTTAATACAAGATTGGCTGTTTCTTCAGCCAGGTACCGAAAAAAAAGATTCATTGTTTCTGTGCAGATCGCGGATTTTTTATTCAAGGCGTTCTTACTAATTGTGACTGCAAAATCTTCATCATTTTTTCTGTTTACAAGCCATTGAGGTTCGTCTATTTTCATTACATCTCTAAGAAATTCATACATATTAATAATGCCCGGACCTGATACCACTCTTTCCCAGCTAACATGGCCAAATTTCTTTTGAAGATACCGGTAAAGCGAAATGTCTGGTTCTGTCCGCGCTGCAAAATCACAATGCCCACCTTCTGTAGCAAAAGGATGAAAATGATTTCCGTCCCAAAACATACCCGCTTCTCCTAAGCCCGTGCCCGGCGCAA
Organism: Segetibacter koreensis DSM 18137; assembly: GCF_000374045.1. Taxonomy (GTDB): domain Bacteria; phylum Bacteroidota; class Bacteroidia; order Chitinophagales; family Chitinophagaceae; genus Segetibacter; species Segetibacter koreensis. The sequence goes on from NZ_KB893386.1 coordinate 151,672, forward strand.
TAATCGCGATATTTCCAACGCTGTTTTTTCCACCCTCAAGCAAAACAAACAGGTCTTTATCATTAAGTGCTGCCAGCCCGTAGGCGGTCGCTTCCAGGTCATTGATCAGGTAAATTTTTTCAACATTCAACTGTTGAGCGATTTGTCGTACATCAATTTGCTGCGACAGGTTGGTTATGTTTACTTTTCCCTCTTGCACCGGTCCGGCAACTCCAAGGCTGATAATGTCAGGAACTGTATCTCCACTTAAAAACGCTTGCATCATTTCTATTATACCCGTAAAATTTTTCGACATGAATGAAGCCTCTTTTATAACTGCCAGTTCATTACCCGTCTTTTTGAAAACGGCAAGGTTCGTCTTTGTGCCACCTACATCGCCGGCCAGAACGGAACCGCCATTTCGCATTTCTAAACCCTGTATAAAAGCTATTGGTAGCGACATAAGTCTTTAAAATTTAAAATGATTTAATTACCTTTTCCTATATCTTTTATAAAACGTGAAAAATTAAAGCTCTACCATTTATTGCTTTATGAGCAAAATCACTATGCAGCCTGATTTTGCGCACATATAGAGCATAAGCGCTGCGATACTTTTAATCAATAAAATTATTTACAATGATTGGTGAATTAAATCATACAGAAGTAGAAGAAGTATTGCAGAGCCAGCTGATTGGCCGTATTGGGTGCCATGCGGATGGCATTACTTATATTGTACCTGTAAGTTATGCCTATAATGAATCTTATGTGTATATCCACTCGCTTGAAGGAAGAAAGGTGGATATTATGCGAAAGAACCCAGAGGTTTGTTTTGAAGTTGATGTACTCAATAATATGGCTAATTGGAAAAGTGTGATTGCGTGGGGCACTTTTGAAGAACTAAAGGGAAGCGAAGAACGTGAAAAAGGTTTGAAAATACTTTTAAACAGGTCTCTACCAATTATCTCCAGTGAAATGACTCATCTGGGAAGCGACTGGCCATTTTCCTACAACCATGCGAATGAAATCGGAGGAGTTTTTTATAGAATTAAATTAAGAGAAAAAACAGGTAAATTCGAGACCAATTATGCATCAACATCCTTTAATGTATAAAATAGTCAAAACGGGTTTACATTGAAATAAGTAAAAATGAAGTTGAAAATTCATTTGTGCAAAGTGATATAAAAGAGAAAATAAATACTGTTTCGCAAAAGGCTAGGCCTATAAGTAAAAACGGATAAAAGTTAAAAGATGAATACTTATAGCGCCTGCGGGAGCAGCAATGGGCGCAATAAAAAATTTAAGAAAATTTAGAATGAAACTTTAATTACGGCAGTTTAATTAGGGCATTATTAATACTGCGGCACCCTGTATATGTCCTTTTCTTAAAGCTTCCAATGCTTCATTTGCTTGCTGTAAATTAAATAACTGCGTTTCTGTCTTCACTGGTATTGCAGGTGCAAGTTTGAGAAACTCTTCTCCATCCTTTCTCGTAAGGTTAGCCACCGAACGAATTATTCTTTCGCCCCAAAGCAAGTTATAAGGGAAGGAAGGGATATCACTCATATGAATGCCTCCACACACCACAACTCCACCCTTGTCAACATTCCTTAACGCTGCCGGTACAAGATTTCCGGCTGGAGCAAAAATAATGGCTGCATCAAGCATACACGGCGGTGCTTCATTGGAAGCACCTGCCCATACGGCTCCAAGCTTTGTTGCAAATTTTTGTGTTTCCACATCACCCTCTCTTGTAAATGCAAATACTTTTTTGTTTTGAAAAACAGCCATTTGTATAACAATATGAGCAGCAGCGCCAAAGCCATAAAGACCTATATTACTAATGTTTTCACCCATCATTTTATAGCAGCGGTAGCCAATAAGACCTGCACATAAAAGAGGCGCACCTGCAGCGTTTGCATAAACAGAAGAAAGCCCGAAGCAATATCTTTCGTCTGCTACTGTATATTCAGCGTATCCTCCATTTAAAGTATAACCTGTAAAGAGAGCATTCTCGCATAGGTTTTCTTTGTTTTGCAAACAATACTTACATTTCCCGCAGGTATATCCCAGCCATGGAATTCCTATAAAATCACCTGTTTTTACAAGGCTTACGTCATCTCCTGTACTTACTACTCTACCTATTATTTCATGTCCTGGTATAAGAGGCAGTTTGGGGTTTGATAATTCTCCATCTAAAATATGAAGATCGGTGCGGCAAACGCCACATGCAACAACTTTTACCAACACTTGTTTAGACTGTGGATAAGGCAATGGCACCTGCTTATAATATAAAGCTTCACCTTGTTTTTCCAGCACCATCGCATTCATTATATCAGGCAATATCATAAGTACTCGCTTCAGGGATTCTAATTCTTAAAATCATCCTGATCCTGCCGCAACTTATTTCAGGATGCTTTAAATCATTAATGATTATAATAATTGATAAAATAAGAATAAAAAATAAAAAAAACTAACATTTTAGCTGATTTCTTTCATGTAACAGGTTAAATACTCTGCTTCATCTACCAATAATGAAGATGATTAATACATATATATTCTTATGATAAAGATCATAGAATTACGACTGAAACAAGAATACCTTTGATGGAAATTCATATTATTTAATTACAAAAACCAAGGAGGTTAACATGGCTACAAATGCGTTGATGAAACCAGGATTATTTCCATCAGTATTTGATGATTTTTTCAAACCATGGAATGAGTGGTTTGACAGTGGTCGGCCCTTGGGCAGAACTCTTACTGTACCAGCAGTAAACGTAAATGAAACTGAACAAAATTATAACGTTTCAGTAGCGGCGCCAGGAATGAAAAAAGAAGACTTTAAAATTGACCTGGAAGGAAATATGCTAACTATAAGTTCGGAAAAAGAAGAAGAAAAAGAAGAGAAAGAAGGCAAATACAACCGTAAAGAATATAATTATTCTTCTTTCTCCCGCAGTTTCACTTTACCAGAAGATGTTAACAGGGAACAAATTCAGGCGAAATACGAAGACGGCGTTTTGAAACTATCCCTTCCGAAAAAAGAAGAAGCAAAAAAGAGTGCTGAAGCCAAACATATTGCAATTCAGTAAAAACTTGTTGCGCTTGTGGTTTAAGAAAATGAAAGCCCCGTCAAAAAGTATTGACGGGGCTTTTTCTATGAAACACCTTATCACTTTTGGCAGTGTATTCAAACTAAAGTATCAGGGCAATATGCATGTAATTGTCTAAAGCATTGCTGCTAACAAATTCAATATTACCGCCCTCACCTAACACTCTTTCAATCGCCTCTTCTACCGGATCGGTTATTAACAAAGACCCGTTTGCCGAAACAGCGTTCGCATACATTAGTTCGGTAGTGTCGGCCACACGAAATGGGTATTGGAAATCTTTCTCTACAATTAATATCTTACCCCTTTTTTCTTTAGCAGCTTTGCAAACATTATCAATACCTATTTTTGCTTTTTTATTATTTAAAGCTTTATCTAATTTCATTAGAAGGTATTTTTCCTTTATCTTTTCCCAGTCCTGTATCAATGGCCTTACCAATTGTTGAACGTAACTCATGTTTTCCTCATCGGCTTCTGCATTAACAGTTTGTATAATTTCCTTACTGTTTTTTGAGATTGATTTAAACAGTGATAGCAATGCTTCATCACCAACAGCAATAAGTGGTAAAGAATAAGTCTTTAAAATATGGGTAAGCACGTTCTCAACATGCAATAAAAATTTTTCTTTACCGGTATTGAAACGAGATTTTATATGTTCTGCAGCATTAAAAACAATAAGACTTAGTCTTTTTCCTACACCCAGGTAAATGAAAGACTGATCGCGATGAAGGGACAACACCAAATATTTCATCTCCTCCCTTTTTGTAAGTGTTAATTCGCGGATATTTAAAGGCTCTCCAACAACCACTTTTTCTTCAATAAGAAAATTGAGATAAAAAACTTTCTCTACAAAAGGAGATAAAAAAATGACAACACTTTTCTTATTTGCATTATAATTTAAAGTGTTCATGATCGTTCTCAACTGATTTACAGCAGGATTCACCATGTAGTCAGGAATACCATTGATCAAATTAAGATCATTTTCTACTTTATCAATTGATAATTTGATTTTTTGTTCAATTTGAGCTTTTGAAATATTTGTTGTATCAATTTGAAGAGCGATTGTAATAAATGGAAGCGCAATTGTGTTTTTAACTGCCGGGTTTTGCTGAAGGATTAAAGGCGCCATAACGATAGATTTTATGATGAAAGTATAATTACCAAAATCTTATTAATGCCACTATTCGAAATACTTTTCTCATTTTATTTATATAACTCGAAATAAATGAGATTGGGAAGACTGTTTTTTCAAAAAATCAGCCGATTTGAAAAAAGGGTCTAATTAAAAAAATACAAAAAGACGTTATTTGTGACCGAATTTTTATGAGCAGAGTAAGAAAACGTTATGATTTTCGTCATTCCAGGCCATTACAATTACAACGATTTTTAATGATCTGTTCTGTACTTTTGATTTTTGTGTCTTGTACTTACAAGGTACCTATTTAAATTGGTAAAAAATCTTTAATATTATTGTTTCTGTTTGTTTAATACCTTGTTAAAAGGAGTTTGAAAAGACAGATAAAACACATTTTTCATTTCAAATTTTTCATTTCAAATTTTTCCTACATTAGATGCTTATAAAGCATGTTTATATAACTATCCATTAAGTACAAGTACTTTTTAGCCTCAGCCAATAAACCCTTTCTTTCATCATTATTAGCAGCAGACCTTGCTCTCAGACTATTAACCTTTGCCCGTATGTTTGAGCGATAACTTTTATAATAGACGAACAGCCATCGCTCGTCTTCGGTTGTTATAGAGGGGAAGACATTATTGTAAAAGGTTAGAAACAAATCAGATAAATCTTTTCTGCCAAAAGCATCAAGATCCATACATAAAAAGGCAATTTCGTTAAGCACATCGATTTGTCGGTAATCGTCGTTAAATTCTATACAGTCAAAAGGCTGAGGAGATGGTAATAAAAAAATGTTCCTTGAGTGCAAGTCCCCGTGACAATCTCTAAAAAAACCTTTCTTTAGCCGATTTGCCAAAAGTTCCCTGTTTTTCTCAATAAATGTATTAGATATCTGAATAGCCCGGATTATAATACCGCTGCTATCGCTACCTGCGTTTTCCCTCAAATATTCCCTTTCCTCATCGAGGTCATTAAATTTATTTTGAACATCTAAAAAATCTTTTTTATAAATTATAGTTGCTGTTTTATGAAAAGCTGCTACTTTTTCAGCTAAATTTTTAATATCAGAAGTTGTGACCTGGTTACTTACTATCAGCACGTCCATCTGCCTCGCCCTGTCTATTTTTCGCATCTTAACAGCATAATCTACAATATCTCCTTCTTCGCCATCTATGCTAATGCTTCCTGAAGTTTCCCTTACTGTTTGCACATCCAGGTATATGTCTTCGGTCAACCTCTTATTTAACTCAACCTCTCTTTCACAATAATATTTTCTTTTTTCCAAAGTAGAAAAGTCGAGAAATGAGTAAATAATCGGCTTTTTTATTTTATATACAAATTCATCACACAGTATTACCCATGAAATGTGTGTTTCAACCAATTCTGGCTGATGACGGTTTTGGGGAAATTTTCCCTTTACAATCAATTTATTTATCTGTTCTCTCGTCATTTTTGCAAATGAAGATATTCTCTTGTTTTATGCAACATTTCATCAATGTTATCATTAGTTGATGTAAGTACAAGGTGAGGTTCATCCATCGGCTCCCACTCCTCTTTTATTTTTTTATAAACTTCAAAGTCAGCCTCACTATCTTCTCTCTTTTTTTGCATTCTTTCCCTGACTAAAGCCTCATCTGCTACCACTTCAATAAATGCAAGAAGCTCATTTTGATCAATATTGCTAATAAAATTTTCCCTGATTTCTCTTTTGTAAAAAGTGGCATCCAATACAACATTATTGTGTTTGATAACTTTAATAGCCTCTGAAAGCATCTGTTCATATACTGACAGCTTTTCTTTATCTGAATAAGTTCTTTTACTAAGCATTTCTTTTCTCACCCTGTCACTATTAATATAAACAGCGTTTACCATACTTGCCAACTTCAAAGCGAAATAGCTTTTACCCGAACCAGGTAAACCGAATACTATTAAAATCATAGTTATTAAAGATACTCCCATTAATGCTGATAATCGTGATGTTCCTCACCGGAGTGTATGATAAACATCATCAAAAACAATAGCTCCGGGTTTTTGCTTTATCCTTTATTCTTAAATATTTTTAAACGCCCTATAGCGATAAATGTGCAACTTGTTTGACGTTTGATTTGTGTTCATTGAGCTCTTTTTATCCTGATTAGTATCAGTATGCCAGCTGGTGCAGATCATGAAATTTCTATTTACTAAAAGCAAACTTTACTCAATAAAACCTATTATGAGAATCAACATTCTGTGGTATGCCTTTATGTTACTGCTATTACCTGCATGCAGCCCCACCATGCGCGTTTTTTCTGACTATGATAAAGACGCAAATATTTCTAATTATAAAACTTACAGTTGGCCGACAGAAGAAGAGATTGAAAAAAAAGGAACCAACCCGCTCTACTATAATGAGCTGAATGATAAACGGATAAAAAACGCGGTGTACGAGCAAATGAAAAGCAGAGGCTTTACCTATCAAAATGAAAAACAGCCCCTTGAAATGCATTACCACATTATTGTTGAAGACAAAACTTTTATAGCAACCGAACCGGGAGGATATGTATACCCTGAGTTTTGGCAGTTAAAAAGAACGCAGGCATATCCATATCAACAAGGAACTCTTATAATAGATCTCATGGATACAAGGACCAAAATGTTGGTGTGGCGAGGCTGGGCAACCGGAGCAATTGAAGACCAGGTATCGAGGAAACCCGAACAAACTATTCAAAAAGCGGTAGCCAAAATTTTTAAGCTCTTTCCTTATCAACATTAAAATTAAAAAACAATTTAAGCTTTATACCAAAAACTATTTTTTAAACTTTAAACTATTAAATAATGGAAAATAATGCTTTTTTAGAAACGCTTGCTGCGCGTTTTGGACAAAATGCTTCAGTTAAAAATGTATATGGAGAACCTATAACCACTCAAGGCAAAACTATTATTCCGGTGGCGCAAATTGCCATGGGACTAGGCGGCGGCTACGGCCATAAAAATGGCAAAGTCAAGCAAATGGTAAATAGTAGCACAGGGGCCGACGATAATAAGCAAGGCGAAGGTGCAGGTGCTGGCGGCGGCATGTACGCTACAGCAAAAGGTGTATATGAAGTAACAGATAAATGCACACGTTTTATACCTGCAAATGCAACAAAACAGTTACTTACCATGGCCGCACTTGCGTTTGTAACAGGCCGCTGGATGGGCCGGAGAAAAAGAAGAAAAGAACAATACAAAGGATTAAAGGCGTAGTACAAAAAAAAGGAATTAAGGATATTTTTTCAATCCAAAAATATCCTTTTGCACTTTTTGTTGTAACGATTCTTGAATCTGCTAAAACACTTTTTGTTTTCATAAAACCTTTATCCTTTTATAGAAATTTTAAAAAGCTTTTTATAAAATGAAAACCAAAAGAACATGGAAGGAAAAATTATTGGATAGCAAAGACCTTCCGAAAGTAAAAGCAATAACGGAAAAACAGGAAAAGCGATGGGGCAAAGGAACCATCGCTATTCCTTCTCCATTGGAAGTGGATTCAATAATGAAAACAGTTCCAAAAGGAAAAGTCATCACTATTAATCAAATACGAGACCGAATAGCCAAAGCTCATGATGCTACAATAGGATGTCCTATTACGACCGGCATTTTTTCCTGGATCGCAGCTAATGCTGCCCAGGAAGATTTGAAGGCGGGGCAAAAAGTTACTCCTTATTGGAGAACGTTAAAAGAAGGTGGTATAATAAATGAAAAATACCCGGGAGGCCTAGAAAAGCAAGCAATGCTGCTAGAGCAAGAAGGACACGATATAATACAAAAAGGGAAAAACTGGGTAGTGGCTGACTGGGTAAAAGCAAAAATTGATTAAGCATTACCCCTTGCTATAGTAATTGAATTACAAAACCGGCTTACAAAAAAAGTTTATGAAAATCCCATTTTCATTGCAGGAGTTTTTAGAAGTGTTTGAAAAATACAACAAACAGGTATGGCCAATGCAGATTGTTTTATACCTTTTAGCAACTGTATTAGTCTTTTTATTATTGAGCAAAAGAAGAAATGCCGGGTAAAATTGTATCCGTTATCCTTTCCTTTTTGTGGATCTGATCAGGACTCATTTATCATATCGTTTTCTTTACAGCAATTAATAAGGCCGCGTATTTATTTGGGGGCTTATTTATATTACAAGGATTCTTATTTCTAATAGCCGGAGTTATAAAAAATAATTTGTCATTTAAAACAGACGAGGCAATGGCTAGAGTGATTGCAGTTTGCATGATGGCATTTGCATTAATAATTTATCCTGTACTTAGTTATTATTCAGGTCATATTTATCCTCAAACTCCCACTTTTGGCTTACCCTGCCCACTTACCATTTTTACTTTCGGTTGTTTTCTTGTGATTAAAAATCATTTTCCTCTTTACCTGTTAATTATACCCTTCATTTGGTCAATAATCGGATTTACTGCCAGCATTCATTTTGGATTTACAGAAGATATAAGTTTGCCACTGTCTTCGCTTGCAGCAATTGGTCTTATCTTAAAGGAAAAACAACAAATTCATATTTTTCATCCTTCTTCTTAATTTTTTTCAATCCTTTTTCTTTCAAGCAAAATCCTGTGAGGAGTATCAACCTGTTGTATGACCTATGTCATAGGCGAACATTTGGAATGAAATATACTTTTGATAAAATTTCAAAATCATGAAAGAGCATTCCCTTGAACGAAAAAGTTCACTGTCACATGAAAATGAGAGAAGAGACCTTGTAAATCTTGATTTTTATAATAACGAAATAATGATAATGCAGCATAACCTGGATGAAGTGGCGATAACGTCTGCTTCTCCTGAGATAAAAAAGAAAGTGGAGCATTTGAAACACCAGCTTAACCATCAAGAGCAAAACCTGGCTGAGTTTCGTAAAAATTTCGATTTGGATGAAATAGTTTTAACGGGTAAACAAGATCGAAAAAATAAAAATGAAACAAATGGAATAAAAAATGGAGAAAACTTCTTTCAACATTTGCAATCATTTGAAGACAATTTTAAAGATATACGACAGGAAGTACTGGAATTTATAAACAACCAGGTAGCGAAAGGAGAATAGAAGACAACTGACTACCTGCCAAAGCGATTCATTTCTGAAAAACCATTTCTATTATTTATTTTATAAAAGCTAAAGAGGCTGTTTATTTCTTCTCCTTGTCCATTTAAATATTTCGACCCAGCAGGTAGAAAATAACGCAACCATTACACATGCGGCCAGGTTTTCTATTGATAATGGATGTAAATTAAATAATTCTCTTCCAAACGGAAGATAAAGCGAAGATGCAATCAGCAATACAGTTAAGATAATGATTACCGGAACGAGGTTATTTTTATACCTGACAGTAGTTATTATAGAAAAATAAAAAGACCGGTTAACAAGTGTAAGAAAAATATTGCTGAACAACAAGGTAATAAAAACCACTGTGCGTACTGTCGTTTCATCACTTTGCCGCATAAAATAATAGCCGATAAAGAGGCAACCTGCAGCTATTACCAATCCCTGTATAATACTCATCGAAAGCTGCCTGAAAGATAAGAATACTGACGTAAGCTTTCTTGGCGGACGAAACATAATACCTTTCTCCATTTCTTCATTTTCATAAATAATGGAACAGGTAGGGCCCATAATAATTTCTAAAAATATAACATGTACAGGTGTAAAAATATTAGGATACTTCCACATTAAAATCAATGGTGCTGTTACAATAAGTATGATAGGGATATGAATGGAAACAATGTATTGTATAGCCTTATGAAGATTATCATAAATTTTTCTGCCTAAGGCAACTGCTTCCGTCATGTGAAAAAGATCATCATCTGTAATGATAAGCGAAGCAGCTCCGCGTGCTACTTCACTGCCATGCTTTCCCATCGCAATTCCAATTTGAGAGGCCTTTAGAGCAGGTGCATCGTTTACTCCATCACCTGTCATTGCCACCACTTCACCATTGCTTTTTAATGCCTCAATTATTTTCAGCTTGGCTTCGGGAAACATACGCGCTAAGATATTAACTGTCTTTACTTTTTCCCGAAGTTCATCAGCAGAAAAGCTTACAATTTCTTGTCCTGTTAAACAATTTTCATATCCCTGAAAATGGACCTGACGAGCTATAGCCTGTGCTGTTGCCGCATAGTCGCCTGTTATCATTTTTACTTTTATGCCTGCTTTATAGAATATATCGAGTGTCTCTTTTATATTTTCCTTAGGCGGATCATAAAAAGCAATCAGACCCAAAAATTCATACCTAAACTCTTCCTGGGTCAAAGGAAGATTGTTATCCTTAAAAATGCCTTTCCCCACTCCCAATACACGAAAACCTTGTTCTGCATACAGTTTAGCCTGGTTTGCAATTAATTCCCTATCATCTTCCAACAATGTTGACTGTCTTAAAATGCCTTCAGGAGCACCTTTACAAGCAATTATAACGTCCTCGTGCTTGTTTTTAAAAATATGGGTCATTATGGGAGGCGTGCCTTCCAGCGAATACTCGTGCACCTGCTGATACTCAGGTCGTTTATCTATCGAAAACATTTTTTCATAATAATTATGAATCTCTTTTTCCATCGGGTCAAATGGTTGCGTTTCGCTTGCCCACATGGCATACTCAAGTACACGATTAGGAAATACAGTGGCAGAACTTAAGTCATAAGAAGCCTTAGTATCCGCATCATAAATAAAGGCAATCTCCATTCTGTTTTCGGTAAGCGTACCTGTTTTATCAACACAAATAACAGTTGCTGAACCTAGAGTTTCAACATATTGAGGTTGCTTTACAATAATATTTTTTTTTAATAGACGGAAGGCCCCAAGCGCCTGGAATGTACTAAATGCAACAGGTATTTCTTCCGGCAATATAGACATGGCCAACGTAAGACCATGTACTAACCCGTGCAGTAAACTTTTTGATTCGATTGTGTTGTAAGTTACGACCAGTAAGAACGCTACCGCTCCAATCCAAACCATGTACTTAACAAATGATTTTATCTGAACCTGTAGCGGTGTTTTTTCCACTTCGATTTGCTCTAATGATAAGCCTATCTTTCCAAACGTGGTGGCAATTCCAACCGCCAAAACTCTGATGTAAGCGGAGCCACTTGTAACCAGGGTGCCTTTGTAAACATTGTTGCTGCCATCATTACTTTTATAAACAGAAAGAGATTCCCCGGTAATAATAGATTCATTTACCGAAAAATCATTAGAAGATAAAATAACCCCGTCTGCAGGTATCACTTCGCCTTCTTCAGCCAGCAATACATCATCCACCACAATTTCTTCAATCACGATTTGCATCTGTCCTCCGTCTCTTATCACAGTTGCTTTTGGAGAAGAAAGCTTTCTTAATGCGTGTATAGCATTGCGACTACGATACTCCTGGAAAAAAGAAATGCCGGCAACAATGAAGATGGAAGTAAGCATAATCAACCCTTCACGCTGCTCATGCAACATGAAGTAAACAGTACATGAAACAACGAGCAAAATAAACATTGGTTCCAGCACCACTTCCTTTATTACATGCAAAAAAACCCTATCCTCACTTAACTCAAGAACGTTTTTTCCATTCTTTATTCTCGAAGCACTCACTTCTTCTGATCGCAATCCTTTGAAATCGTAGACATTTTGCATACTGAAAGTATTAGCTAATATAGCCTCTAAAGCAACGGCGTGCAGGAGAAAAATTTGTAGGCTAAACTAGGTTTAGGCGATTGAATCCCCGATGATGTACATCATCTTCTTGTGTGCTGTTAGTCATTTTTTTACTGCCTGTTTATTACAACCTTAGATAAAAATATTACGAATAATCAAGAATTATGAATAAGCTTTTCCAAATACAAAAATATTCGTTTCACGGCAGTCATAAAGGAATCAAGTCTCCTCTAAAATTATTGTTATGAAAAAGATTATTACTTTTTTATTAATTATAGCAATGTCAATTACTATAACAGATGCACAAATTAAAGGTGGTGCAGCTTTTTTTAAAACAGGTTATCTATATGCCCCACGGTCTTCAAACATTTTTAAAAAAATAGCCCTCGGTGGCACACCTCATTTCAACAACAATTACTTGATAATGGGTGTAGAAGCATATTACCGCACAGGTAATCTTATTCTTGGCTGGGACGGATATTCAGGCGAGCAGCCTGATTATTCTTTTGCAACCAATTCTTACGCAGAACCTTTTATAGGGTCGACCCATATCAGATTGGGCCGGATAGTGAAGGAAAACAAACAATACTGGGTTTATCCTTCTATTGGGATGGGAGCTACAGGAATTGTGTTGGCGACCTATAATAAAGTTAATGGAAAATCTCTAAATACTATAAATCAGATATTGCTTAGCCCAACGCTGGATATAGGAATTAACGAAGATATTATTGTTACAAAAGTAAACCCCAATGAAAAAAGATATGGAGGTTTAATACTTGGAATAAGAGCAGGCTATCGAACTTCTTACAGCAGTAATAACTGGAGAAATGATGATTGGGTAAGATTATATAACAAGCCTTTTTATTCAAATAATTGCTTTTACCTGTCAGTCAGTATCGGTGCTGGTGGATTTGTGAGCAAGTAATGCAGGAGTAGTTTAAATATCAGCTAAACAAATATTGTGTTACTACAACCAATAGAAAAATTCTGGAGTATAGAAAAGGGCAAATTACTGCCACAACTAAATACGACACCAGATGGCCTAACCAATAAAGAGGCATTAATTCGATTGCGGCAACAACAACAAAAAACTTTCAATATTTATCCATGGCAAAAGGATATTTTACTATTATTAGCCCAGTATAAAAATCCCCTTGTTTTACTGCTCATATTTGCGGTTATTCTTTCTCTTATATTAGGTGAATACTCCGATAGTTTCATTGTACTTTCAATACTTTTTCTTACAGGCATATTTGGTTTTATTCAGGAACGAAATGCAGGCCATGCGGTAGAGAAATTAAAAGAACTGGTACATAGCAAGTCAATTGTAAAACGAGACAACATTGAAAAGGAAATAAAGATAGAAGAAGTAGTTCCCGGAGATATTATTGTGTTGAATGCCGGTGACATTATTCCGGCAGATTCGCTTATCCTCAATGAAAATGACCTGCATGTAAATGAATCTGCATTAACAGGAGAATCATTTCCTGCGGAAAAATTTGCGGGCCGATGCAAAGCAGATGTTACGTTAGCAGAAGTAAACAATTCGGTTTTTAAAGGTACCAATGTTATCAACGGCTCGGCTACCGTGCTTGCTGTAAATACCGGTGACAATACAGAACTTGGCAAAATAGCCACTTCTCTGGCTCATACAGTTAATGAAACATCTTTTGAAAAAGGTATTAAAAAGTTCGGTTACTTACTGCTGCGCCTGAGCATAGTCTTCGTTATCCTGATTCTTATTTTCAACATCCTGTTTCATAAACCATTAATAGATTCTCTTTTATTTTCCCTTGCTTTGGCTGTTGGCTTAACACCCGAATTACTTCCACCCATTGTTACCATTACTTTGGCAGCAGGCGCAAAACGGCTAGCTGCAAAAAAGGTCATTGTAAAAAAGCTAAGCGCTATTCAAAACCTGGGAGAAATGACCGTCTTCTGCTCCGACAAAACAGGTACTTTAACAGAGGGAGTAGTAAAAATAAACAACGCTTTGGGTATTGAAGGAACACCTTCGGATAGAGTGTTATTATTTGCCCGACTAAATGCTGTTTTTGAAACAGGTTTTTTTAATATCATAGATGACGCATTGAGAAACGTAACAACGGCAGACATCAGTGGTTATGCTAAAGTAGATGAGGTTCCTTATGACTTTATCCGTAAGCGGCTAAGTATTGTTGTAAACAAAAATGGCAGGCACATTATGATTACAAAAGGAGCTGTAAAAAATATATTGGAAGTGTGTGTAAATGCAGAAAAAAACAGTGAAACCATTATTGATATTATTACAGTAAAAGAAAACATTGACAGCAATTTTGAAAAATATAGCAGCCAGGGGTTCAGAACCATTGCTGTTGCTTATAAAGATGTAACCAGCGACCCTGTTATAACAAAAGACGATGAAACAGGTATGACATTCTTAGGTTTCATTCTTTTATCCGATCCACCTAAAAAGGGCATTATCCCTTCTATTTCAGCATTAAGAAATCTTGGGATAACATTAAAGATAATTAGCGGGGATAATAGCCTTATTGTAAAACACCTCTCTACTCAAATTGGCCTTAATGTAACAGAGATACTTACAGGAGCACAAATGCTTAAAATGTCAAATGAAGCGCTTTCACGCAAAGTAACTTCAGTAGATGTGTATGCAGAGGTAGAACCTTCCCAGAAAGAGCGTATCATAAAAGCATTACAAAAAGCAGGTTATGCGGTAGGATACCTTGGCGATGGAATAAATGATGCCAATGCGCTGCATGCCGCAGATGTCGGCATTTCTATTGACAACGCAGTAGATGTTGCCAAAGAAGCTGCCGACATAGTGTTATTAGAAAACAACTTAAACGTTATTAGTGAAGGAGTGCAGGAAGGCCGAAATACATTTATGAATACAATGAAATACATATTTGTCAGTACGAGCGCTAACTTTGGAAACATGTTCAGCATGGCTATCGCATCAACAATGTTACCTTTTTTGCCATTGCTTGCTACACAGGTTTTGCTTAATAATTTCTTATCTGATGTACCCGCGCTTACAATAGCTACAGACCACGTAGATGCAGAGTTAACAACTGCACCTAAGAAATGGGACCTCAAGTACATCAGGCGTTTTATGATTATTTTCGGCTTACAAAGTTCGGTGTTTGACGTAATTACATTTGTAGTATTGCTACATGTTTTTCACTCCGGTCCCGAGCAATTTCGTTCCGGCTGGTTTATGGAAAGCCTTTTTACCGAAACGCTTATTCTTTTAATCATTCGTACACAAAGGCCATTCTTTAAAAGCAAACCCTCAAAATATTTATTAGCAGCAACAACGACTATGTTAATTATAGCAGCGTTAATGCCTTACATGCCATTTGCATCTGTTTTTGACCTGCAGCCCTTACCTGCAAGGGTGTTTATAACTATTACGGGCATAGCATTAACATATGCATTGGTCGCCGAGGTTACGAAGCGATACTTAATGAAGAAATTATAGAATGTAGGTAAAAACTAACAGAATTCCTTTGGGTTGTCCCGTTATTATTAATGGCCGCTGTCATGACCTATATAGAGAAGTCAAAACAATGTTTATGTAAATCGTTTGCTCACTACCAGGTCTTTGCTTCCCTGGGAGTATTTATAAAACCCTTCGCCTGACTTCATGCCTTTGTAGCCGGCAGCAACCATATTTACAAGCAGCGGGCAGGGAGCATATTTCTGATTTCCAAACCCCTTGTATAAAACATTGAGAATACTCAGACAAACATCAAGACCAATAAAATCCGCTAGCTGCAACGGGCCCATCGGATGTGCCATTCCCAATTTCATTACTGTGTCTATTTCTTCCACTCCCGCAACGCCTTCATACAAACTATAAACTGCTTCGTTTACCATAGGCATTAATATTCGGTTGGCAATAAACCCGGGATAATCGTTCACCACGCACGCAACCTTGCCGAGGGATTTACTTAATTCAACAATATTCGCTGTCACTTCTGGTTTAGTTGTATATCCGCTTATGATTTCAACCAGCTTCATTACGGGAACTGGATTCATAAAGTGCATTCCGATCACTAATTCTGGCCGTCGCGTTGCTGCGGCAATGGCGGTGATGGAAATTGATGAAGTGTTTGTCGCGAGAATGCAGTCAGCAGGTGCAGCTTGGTCTAATTGCCGAAAAATATCGAGTTTTAATCCAAGGTTCTCTGTTGCCGCTTCTACTACGAGTTCTGCATCTTTTACCCCTTCGACTATGGAAGTTGTAGTAGTAAGATTAGTAAGAGTGAAACTTTTTGCCTCTTCAGAAAGTGCACCTTTCGCTATCTGCCTGTCAAGGTTTTTGCTTATCGTTGATAAAGCTTTATCTAATTGCGCCTGCGAAATATCTGCAAGATTTACTTTAAAACCATTTTGAGCAAAAACATGAGCAATACCATTACCCATAGTGCCAGCGCCGACTACTGATATGTTTTTCATTGACGAAATTTAAATAGGAGTAATCTAAAGATACATTGCAAAGTTATAAAGTGGTTTTCCAATGCTCGGGAGAATTACTTACGTCAAAACGGAGCGTCCCAACAAAAGCTAAATGCGCGTGTAATGGTTGAATCCAAAAAATGTATAATTAAATAAGTTCCTGGAATAATAAAATGATAAGAAAAAAGAAAAATAGCTATAACTTTTTTACAGTACAGAAAGTTTTAATCATCTCTTTTTGAAGAGTTATATAAAGCAATTGAATTGGGCAAGAAAATTATTATTGAGGCATCTACAAAAAAAGAGATGCTTTTTGTTAGCATCTCTTTCTCAAATAATGTCGATAAATTCTTATTACGTTTTATAAGAAAGATTTCAAAATTTATTGATATTGTATATAAATAGGTTTTGGGGTAAATTTCAATAGTTCTTGCGGTGTATATAGTTGATCAGCACCTGTTTTAGTATCGTTATGATAAAACAATTTAAACCCGGTAAACTGAACTGGTTCTTTATAGATATAACGGAGATAGGTTGACCTTTTTAATATTTTATCGCCCCAACCATCCATATCCATCACTACCTGCACTTCTGGTAATTTTTTTATATTTTCATACCCTCTGACCATTCCCTGGGTAAAGCGATGGACAATTAAAATTTTTGGTGGAAGGTTATTTTTCCTTACTATATCAGCCAGGTAATCAACAGCGTGATTTATATCATCAGCGTTAAATGTTCCGATCTTAGTTCCTGGCACTTCCCCGTTCTTCAATGAAAATTCGGGGTCGATTCCAAGATTTACATTTGGCATCTGTAAATATTTTTCTAATTGTGGCACCTCTTCCTTTATAGTGCTATGTGCAACTTGTATGTCTACAAATACCAATGCATTTATTTCCTTTGCCCAATTTACTATCGTATCTATTTGATTAAAAGGCATACGGTAGCGATATTTGCCATCTTTGCCACCACTTCCCTGTGCGGTAACGGCTATATAATGCAACGCCGGAATAACGGGAAGTGAAGTATCAGCCGCCTGCCATTTGGCAACTTCTCCCTGTAGTTTTTTTAGCATTTCTTTTTTAGGTAACTCGCCCAAAATGCCCATTTTTTTCGAATAAAGATTGCCATAAAAAGCGACAATCCGGTTATAAGGCAAAATTGCGCCGGGCAACGGGTAAGGAGCTTTAACTGGCCATTTACCAGTAGTGTCACTGTTGGCCAATGCATTGATAATTTTATCGTAAGCAGCCGTGTCAAGTACTTTTTTTACCGGTTCACTTTTTACGATAGCACTATCATTACTAATAAGCGCTTTTTTCTCTTCGCCTGAACGTGCCTGGATGCAGGAAGCAAATAGTGAAATTAAAAATGGAATTGTTGAAATAATTGAATAGCGGTGTTGTTTTTTCATAAGGCTTCAAATATATTCTAAAATATTTCTCCGGTTATTTTTGTTTATCAACGTTTTGATAAAGTTTTTCTTAAAATATCAATGCTCGGGCTAACTCTCCCATAGAGGGACAGGCCGGCAAAAAATCATCAGACTTTTGGTTAATATAGAAGTTCGGGCTAATATCAGAAATATTGAATGCTATTTTTAAAAACAGCTATTGCCATCACAGGAGTTGGAGATTTTCTCTAATTCAGCAAGAACACAAATTCTATTCCGAAAAATATTATTTCTATAAAGAAAAATCAGAAAATAGATCGGGATTAAAAAAAACTTTAATTAGAGGTGCAAGCATTATATTTATTAATCCGTTTTATCTAACCCTGACGAAAACATAAAGAATCAACTACAATGAAAAATGCGTTGCTGATAATTTTACTCCTTGCTAAAATTACAACCTTTGCACAAACATCCTCGGAAACCTATCCCGAAGACTCTGCGTCAGTGGAACATGCCGGTGTTCCAAAGGGTGAAGTGCTGCAGTTTACATTCTCCAATTCAAAAATTTTTCCGGGTACATCACGTGACTATTGGGTGTATATTCCTGCACAATACCGGCCCGAAAAACCTGCTTGTGTTTATATAAACCAGGATGGTGTGCAGTGGAAAGCTCCTGTAGTGTTTGATAATCTCATTTATAATAAAGAGATGCCGGTAACTATCGGTGTCTTTATAAATCCCGGCATAGTAAAAGCTTTAGACTCTTCAACTGCACCGGATCGTTTTAACCGCAGTTTTGAATACGATGGATTGGGCGATTCTTACGCCCGTTTTGTGTTAGAGGAAATCTTACCAGAAGTCGAAAAACAAAAAGCAAGCGATGGCCGGGTAATAAAACTTTCTAAAAGTGGGAATGACAGGGCAATCGGTGGATCTAGCAGTGGAGCCGTTTGTGCCTTTACTGCAGCATGGGAACGGCCAACTGAGTTCTCAAGAGTTTTCAGTGCAATAGGAACGTATGTAGGACTACGTGGAGCAAATGATTACCCTACGCTTATTCGAAAATATGCACCAAAACCAGTAAGAGTATTTTTGCAGGATGGCAAAAATGATCTGAATATTTATGGCGGAGATTGGTGGAAAGCGAATGAGACAATGGAGCGGGCTTTATCATTTTCAGGTTACGAGGTACAACATGTGTGGGGTGAAGGGCAACACAACGGGAAGCACGGCACGGCAATTTTTCCTTCGGCCATGCGGTGGTTGTGGAAAGACTGGCCAAAACCTGTTAATGCGGGAAATTCTAAAAATCAATTTTTAAACGACATTTTAATTCCTGGCAATGATTGGGAACTTGTAGGCCAGGGATATACTTTTACGGAAGGCACAGCAACAAATGCAGCAGGTGAAGTCTTTTACCACGATATTCCCAATTCAAAAACTTACAAAATTGGTTTGAATGGAAAATTGACTGCATTACCTCTTAATGCTAAAAAAGCAAGTGGAACAGCATTCGGCGGGGATGGAAGGCGGTATGTTGTCGCAGGTGAAACGAAACAAATCCTTAGCTACGATGCAGCGGGAAAGGAACACGTGGTGACAGACGACATAAGCGGGAATGATCTTGTTGTTGCCAATAATGGAAACATTTATGTTACAGCACCTGATGGATCTGAAAAGCCATCTAAGCTATACTTAATAAAGCCAAATGAACCCAAAAAAGAAGTGGATGCAGGATTAAAATTTGCTAATGGCATTGCCCTTTCACCTGATCAAACACAATTATATGTTACAGAGTCTGCAACTCACTGGGTGTGGGTTTACCAGGTACAGCCTGATGGCATGCTGGTAAATAAGCAACGGTACGGCTGGCTTCACCCTTCAGATATTGAAGTAAACGCCTGGGGTGATGGTGTTAAGTGTGACAGGGAAGGACGAGTATATGTTGCCTCGCGGTTAGGCATACAAGTACTTGATCAGATGGGAAGGGTGAACGCTATTTTACCTGTGCCTTCAGGTCAAGCTTCTAATCTTTGCTTTGGCGGAACTGATTTTGATACGATGTATGTATCATGTGGCCAAAAGGTTTACCGCAGAAAACTAAAAGTGCATGGAGCAAATGCCTTTGATAAACCGTTTAAACCGGCACCTCCAAAACTCTAAACTGGCAAAGCACTGCCTTTCCAAAAAGAAAAAAAGTATTTTTATAATAAAATGAATGTAAAACAATAAAGCTTGTTGAAAGAACCTTTTTTAGGTATTTATCAAAAGCATAATCTCCTGAAAGAATTTCTTCGTCAATTATTAAAAAGGATAATTAGAAGTAAGTGCAACAAATAGTTCCGATCTTGTTTTCCAGACACCGTTCCGCTTACACCACATGGCGGCATAATTTCCACCGGAAGAACTGCGTATTTTACGATCAGTTCTGAAACCCTTCCAGGTTCCTTTTTCCCAGGCAAGCGTATCATTATTGCTTATTCGTATAACAAAAGGATTGCGTACAAAAACAAGATCCGGCATAGTGTCAAAACGTTGTTTCAAAATAGAAATAGTACTGTCTTTTCCAATATACGTATGACCATTTCCGAAAATGCATACCATGTCTTCAATCATCGGATGGGCAATCCCGGCCAGGTCATGCTTTTGAATTGCCTCATTAGATGCTTTTCTGGCTGCTTTTATCTGTTCTATATCTTTATCTTTATTGGTTTGTGCTAACAGATTTTGTAAGACAAATACAAGAAGCAGAAAGGAAATAAGTTTGTACATCACGGGGTTCAAAATTTTGAGTGCAAAATCGGCTTTAATTTACAATGTTTTATATTCAAATTGTTATAATAGTCCCTCTTTTAGGTTTTTGTTATATTAAAACTGTTAAAATAATGCATACATCATACCTTACCACTTTAAACTGTTCATCATTTTTTTATAAACTAAACGCAATAAAACAATTAAAATTATCTATTACTCAATAACTTTTTATTTCACATGAAAGTACATATGACAACAAAAGAAACACTTGCTTTAGCCAAAAAATTATGGAATTATCATCACGTAAATAATACAATAGAAAAAGCAGATTGCATACTTGTACTAGGCAGCCATGATACGAGAGTGGCAGAACGGGCAGCAGAATTATATCTTGAAGGGTGGGCTCCCAGGATAATTTTTTCAGGAGGCCTGGGTCGGTTAACAGAAGGGCTGTGGAGCGAAACTGAGGCAGACTTGTTTGCCGGAATTGCTATAAAAAAAGGTGTTCCGAAAAAAGATATCCTGATCGAAAATAAATCAACCAATACAGGAGAAAATATTTTATTTACCCAACAACTTCTTCAAAAGAATAATCTTCATCCTGATTCTTTTATTGTTGTACAGAAGCCTTATATGGAACGACGAAGTTTTGCAACTTTTAAAAAGCACTGGCCTGATAAAAAGCTGATCGTCACTTCTCCGCAAATATCTTTTGAAGATTATGCAACCAATGAAATACCACAAGAACAGGTTATTAATATAATGGTAGGAGACCTGCAGAGAATTAAGTTGTATGCGGATAAGGGCTTCCAGGTTTACCAAGAAATTCCTTCAGACGTATGGGAAGCGTACAAGCAACTTGTTGAAGCAGGATTTGATGAACATTTGATCACATAATTTTCTTACCACTTAAAAGGTTTATGCAATAAAAACAATTTTGTTAAAACTAATTATTTTTACCGTTTTCGCTTTTTCACTCACTGTTATTCTTAACTTTCAAATTTCTAACGAAAAAAATTAATAATAATAATCAACATCACTTGTCAAACGAACATGCATGGCTAACAAAAGTTTATCCTCGAGAAGAAAATTTTTACAACAAATCGGAAGTACAGGTTTATTATTTACAGCAGGACCGCTGGCAGCCCTTGCCTCAGCAGAAAAGGCAGAAGAAAGAATTCTTTTATATGATAAAACAATATCGCCTAATGACAAGATAAGGGTCGGTGTTATTGGCTTTGGCATCCAGGGACATGCAGATGTAAACTCTGCTTTGCAGGTTCCGGGAGTTGAATTGGCGGGAGTTTGTGACCTTTACAGTGGCAGGCTGGAAAATGCAAAAGAATTGTATGGAAAAGACATTTATACCACCAAAGAATACCGCGATCTTCTCGGCAGAAAAGATATAGATGCAGTCATTATTGCCACATCAGATAACTGGCACGCACGCATAACAAAGGATGCGCTGCAAAAAGGTAAGGCAGTATATTGTGAAAAGCCGATGGTGCACAAGATTAGCGAAGGTTTAGAGGTCGTGGAAGCACAACGTGCAAGCAAAAAAACAATGCAGGTTGGCAGCCAGAGGGTAAGCAGCATTGTATATGCAAAAGCGCATGAATTATATAAAGCAGGTGAAATAGGAAAGCTGAATATGGTGAATGCAGTGTATGACCGGCAGAGCGCACTCGGTGCGTGGGAGTACACAATGCCATTGGATGAATCTCCTGAAACTGTAGACTGGGATCGATATATAGCAGGTATGCATAAAATTCCGTACGATCCTAAAAAGTTCTTCTGGTGGCGCAACTATCGCGATTTTGGAACCGGTGTTGCAGGTGATCTTTTTGTACACCTGCTCTCAGGCACTCATGTTATTACAGATTCTCTGGGACCAACAAAAATCTTTTCATCGGGCCAGCTCTCTTACTGGAAAGACGGACGCGATGTGCCTGATGTTATGACTGGCATACTCCAATATCCTGAAACAACAACTCATCCAGCCTTTCAGCTAACCTTGCAGGTAAATTTTGTAAGCGGAACAGGCGGACAGGAAATGATTAAACTGGTCGGTGAAGAAGGAACAATGGAATTGACAAATGATGGACTAAAGGTTCATCACAGTATTATGTCAAAGGCACCTGGCATTGGCGGATGGGACGCGCTAGGCACTTATCCGAAAGCAATGCAGGATGCACTCGAGGCTCGCTATAAACAGAAATGGTCTGCAGAAGATATGAAAAGACCCACCAAACCCGATATTGATTACAAACAACCTCAAGGTTACAACGAGCATTTGGCACACGTTACCAACTTTTTCGACTCTATGAGAACGGGTAAACCTGTTGTTGAAGACGCTGTTTTTGGCTTCCGGGCTGCGGCTCCCGCCCTGGCTTGTAATGATAGCTATTTCCAAAAGAAAATTATTTCATGGGATCCTGAAAATATGAAAGTGGTTAAGGAAAATGTGTGATCTGCACCTAAGCTTCCTTCAATTAAAAAGCAGGAGAATTTTAAAAATGATGTTAAGCTATAAGTTTTGAACTTATAGCTTTTTTTGTATTTATCAACCCATCAATTATTGCCAAGCCAAACCAGAACTTTATGATAACGGGCATAATTTTTTCCATAATTTGTAGTAAAAGAGGTTATGATTCAAAATCTTAAAGATCTGTTCATCTATCAGCTGCAAAATTTATATGCATCTGAAAATTACATGTTGACAGAATTGCCGGTTATGATAGAAAAAGCTCAACATGGTTCATTGAAAAATGCACTTGATCATCATTTAAGGGTCACAAAAGAGCAAAAAGAGCGACTTGAAAAAGTGGTCTCACTCATTAACAAAAATGATAGTGAACAACAAGTACAATTAAACAAGGAACATGTTTGTAAAGGAATGAATGGCCTTATTGAGGAAGCTAATAATACTTTTGAGGCAGGAGTTGAAAAAGATGTAACAGACCGGGCTATAATAGCTTTCATACAAAAAATGGAGCACTATGAAATAAGTAGTTATGGTACAGCCATAGCCTACGCCCATCAGTTACATATGCCAAAGGCCGCAGAACTGCTGCGTGAGACGCTTAACGAAGAATATGAAGCAGACGATTTGCTTACAGCCCTAGCTACTGCAGGCTTCAATAAAGAAGCAATACCTGAAGACGCAAAACTGATTGATGAAACAAGCAGCGGTCCTGGCACAGATAATAACGAACCAACAGAAAGTTCATCGCAAATTCATATAACCGAACGAACTATAAATTCCCCTGGCGGAAGAGCAGGAACATCACACAGAAGTTATGGAAGCGGAGAGTCACGAGGACATTGATAAGATTGATTTTACGTCTTAACCTTTGGACAAACATAAGAAGTCGTAGTAACGCGTTAACTTTTATATAGTCACACCTTTGCCCTGTTTTACAATAATTTCATAACAAGAAAAGGACTATGAGGGATAGTAGCAATGTTGTACTTTTTAATTTCTTATAAACGATAGAACTTTCTTTTTCAATATACCAACAATCATAATCCGCCGGCCGCTACTTATTTAGGCAATGTCGAAATAAATTTCCTATTTTTTTGTATTTTTATACGTTAGTTCTTTTATACTTTTCTCAACCAAAACAAATTATGATGAAAAAACAATTTGTTAAGCGAGACGCAGTTATGCGGGAAACATCGCGACGTCATTTTTTTGGTACTCTCGCAACCGGCGCTGCTGCCATCAGTGCGGCTTCTCTCACTTCACTCAACGCCGGGGCAGAAACTTTTTCTAATGAATTTTATGATGCAGAAGATCCTGATCAGTGGTTTAAACAAATAAAAGGAAAACACAGGATCGTATTTGATGCAACAAGACCAAATGAAATGTTGCCATTTGCGTGGCCGAAAGTTTTTTTACTTACCAACGAGAAGACAGGCACTCCTGAAAAGGAAAATAGTGTGGTAGTGGTTTTGCGCCATGATGCTATTCCTTTTGCGATGGAAGATAATCTGTGGGCAAAATATAAATTTGGCGATGCTTTTAAAGTAACTGATCCTGTTTCTCAGGCATCTTCTGTTCGCAATCCATTCTGGAAACCGAAACCCGGTGATTTTAAAGTGCCTGGTATTGGCAATGTTGCTATAGGTATTAATGAATTACAGGCTAGCGGTGTTCTTTTTTGCGTTTGCGATATGGCGATAACAGTACATAGCGCAGTGTTTGCTGAAAAAATGAATCAAAATGCTGCGGAAATTAAAAAAGAATGGACCGCTGGTATATTGCCGGGGATACAAATAGTTCCATCTGGTGTGTGGGCTGTAGGCCGGGCACAAGAACAAGGCTGTGCTTATTGCTTTGCCGGATAACTCTAACTACAATTAATACTTTGGATGGATTTTACAGATAAAGGAAAATAAAACATTTTTACCATTTTGCCACTTCACGTCCTTCTTCTTTTTAATCAGTCCAACTAACCCAATATTAACTTGTTGTTTCATGCCTCGTGCAAGTAAGACAATCAACAGGATTGATGGATGTCTTTGACCCGCAATAAGTCCAAAAATTTTTCACTAAACTAAAAAGTCAGTCTGTTTAAAAAATATAACTCTTCAGTTTCTTGTAAGCTTCATCTTTTTTTGACACATTTTGCCTACATATTTAATATTGGCTGCCTTTGCTTATAAAATACTAAAAACTCTTTCTGTTAAATGTTAACTTCAAGAATGAAAAAATGCATTCTGTTCTTTTATTTGCCGTTGCTAACTTTTTATGTAAAGGCGCAAGTGCCGGTAAGCAAAGAGCCGCGCCACCATGTCGTGTTTGAAAACGATAAGGTTAGACTGTTGAACGTGCTGTTGCCGCCCGGGGACACCACGCAATATCATTTACATTCAACACCGTCTGTTTTTATCTGTTTTACAAAAACCAATACAACATCACAACTCATTCATCGAGAGCCGGTGGAAGGTGCGTCAAGTGCAGGTAGTATATGGTTTGAAAATCTGAAGGAACCGCATACTAAAATTCACCGGGTTTGGAATAATGATAGTACAACCTTTCACGTTATGGATGTTGAGCTCCTATCTGAAGATTCGGGATTTGGGCGAAAACCTTTAGTACTACCCTACGCTAAGTTAGTAGTAGATGAACCATGGGCAAGAACGTATAAAATAGAACTACAAAAGTCTGGGAAGGTCGCCATCAAAGAACATCCGTCTGCTTTTGTATTGACTGCAATTAATAAAGGAATGATATCGATGACAAAGAAAGGTGCAGAACAAAGTTTTTCATTAGACCCAGGTTCATTTTTTTGGATAGAACCAGATGAACCATTTACACTTTCAAACAAATCTGGTACTGTTATGCAATTTGCTCTTATTGAGGTGAGATAAGTTTTTTTTAAAACTATTATTTTCCTACTAGCAATTTTAATTGTCAATCAATTCAAAAATGGGTGCCGTGTTGTCAGGAGCAGTAACACACCGCAAGTACTCTCACTTCAACTTTCTAATTTTATGATACTCATCATCATGCCATTGCAGCTCACCATTAACGACGTCTATCGTGGCGTATATCACGAACACGGCAACGGCCTTTGGTAACGGTATTATTTCAGGTTTTTTATCTTCCAAGCATTCTGACAAATCTATTTTTTCAGGCGGCACACCTAATGCAACCGCTAATTCAAATGGCTTTTCAACTCTCATGCAGCCATGACTAAAAAACCTTCTTTTTGCAAGAAAACCCAGCTTCACATTCGTATCATGAATATAGACATGATATGGATTGTCAAAATCAAATTTTAAACGGCCCAGGGAATTATTACAACCAGGCCTTTGCCTTAATCGAAAAGGAAAATTTGAAACACTATATGCGCTCCAGTTAATGCCACTGCTGGCAATAACATTACCCTTATACAATACTTCAAGGTCCAGTACCTGAAGGTAGCCCCTATTCCTTTTTAACACGGGCAATATTTCCTTTGTAGCTATACTATATGGAACATTCCAATAGGGGTAATAAATAACGTTTTTAATTTCACTTATTAAGGTTGGGGTTGGGGTAGACGTTTTTCCCACCACCATCCTGCTTTCTAGCTTTGTAATACCACTATCAAAAAAAGTTAAACGGTTTGCAGGTATGTTTATAGAAATGAATTTCCTGTCTTTCATCAAATTAAGCCACCTGTACCAGCGTATGTTCCACCTAAGGGCTTCGAGCTTGTGCTCGATAGGTTCATTTAAAATTTTAAGACTATAATCTTTAATTGAAGATTGTACCGGAAGTAAATATTGTCGTTGAAATTTTTCTAAAGCAGCCGCTAAACCTTTAATCGTAGTGTCTGCTTCATTAAGATAACCAAGTTGCCGCAGCTTAATTACAAGATTTACGTTAGATAACTTTACTTCTTTACTCCTTATCACAACATCCTTAAAATCCTGGCGCTTATACAAGGCAAGCATACGCACGTATTCCTGTTTTAGGCAATTGTACTTATCCCCCGTTGGTTCAACTCTTATTAAGTTACCGACAAAATTTTTACTGGTTAAGGCAAGGCGCAAAGCAGAAATAAGGTCAAGGTTATCAGGATGATATTTAACCGCGTTGTATTGCACAAAATTATAGTCACCACCATACGCAAGGTCATGCATAAAAGAAAGTGCTGCATCTGTATAAAATAATTCTGCATTAATCGTATCTTCTATATTGGTCAATACTTTTTTCGCTTCTAAAAAGGTATAGTGATAAGAACCGGGATTTAAAGCATATAAGTCAGCGTTTGCCAGAAGATTAAGTAAATTATTTCTGTTAGCAGAATTTGAATAGGAGGAAAACCATTTCAATTCATTTTCCTCATAAAACTCATATACCATTTTGCCATGGTAAAAGTTATTGGTACCTATTTTGTTTAGTTGGTCCCTTAGACTAATAGTATAGCCGGCATAGTTTGTAACTGTATTTTGAGCTATAATCTGAAATGGATTAATGATGACTGTGTTCATTAAAAGAAGCAGCATGAAAAAACTTCTTCCGGCCGGCATTATTTAATTATTCTGTTTAAAGCGTTTGGAGTGAATCTGCTATTAAAAAATCAATATTACAAAGTCGTTTGTTTTATGATCTTTGCAGCTTAGTTTGTCTTACGTACGCCCTATATGTACCATTACTATCAAGGTCTTTTTTAAAAGAAAGCATTTGGAAAATAAATGTTTAAGCATGCAAACCGACAGGTTGCAATAAAGGCTCTTCTTTTCGCTTTCTATTTATTTTATCTTCTGCCTTCAGCATATTGTCAATACCGGTAAGCAGGGCATCGGGATTAAATGAAATACTGTTAATGCCTTCTTCAATTAAAAATTCAGCAAAATCAGGCATGTCACTAGGCGCTTGTCCACAAAGGCCTATTTTAATTTTATTATTTCTTGCTGATTTTATTGCCTTAGAAATAAGTTGCTTGACTGCAGGATCTTTCTCTGAAAATATATCTCTTACCAAATTGGAGTCTCGATCGAGCCCGAGTGTAAGCTGAGTTAGATCATTTGAACCAATTGAGAAACCGTCGAAAACTTTTGCAAACTGGTCGGCTAATAAAACGTTACTTGGTATTTCGACCATCATATATATTTCAAGATCATTTGCTCTTTGCTTAAGCCCAAAACCTTCCATTACGGCAATTACCTTTTTACCTTCATCTACTGTTCGGCAAAATGGTATCATCAGTTTTACGTTTGTAAATCCCATTTCTTCCCTAACCTTTTTCATGGCAGCACATTCCAATTCAAACCCATCTTTGTACATGGGGTTGTAATACCGGGAAGCGCCCCTGAAACCTAGCATCGGGTTTTCCTCAGCAGGTTCAAATTGCTTTCCCCCTATTAGGTTGCTATATTCATTTGTTTTAAAATCAGACATTCTGACAATCACATCTTTCGGATAAAAAGCCGCAGCGATAGTAGCAACTCCCTGTGCAAGTTTTTCAATAAAATATTCCTTTTTGTTGCTATAACCAAAAGTTAGTTCACTAATCTCTCCTTTTACTTTTTCATCATTAATTTGTTCAAACCGCGTTAAAGCCAATGGATGAATTTTAATATCGTGCATTATCAGAAATTCCATTCGTAACAAACCAACACCTTTATTAGGTAAAAATGATAAATGAAATGCCTGCGAAGGGTCTCCTAATATAAACATAGGGCTGGCATCAGGCATAGTTTCATAAGAAATACTTTCTTTTGAAACTGTCCATTCTGCTTTACCATCATAAATAAAACCTGTAACGCCTTCGGCACAACTTACTGTTATCTCCTGGCCGTCTTTTATTACCTCAGTTGCATTGCCACAACCTACTACTGCAACAGTGCCAAGTTCACGTGCAACTATAGCTGCATGACTCGTTCTGCCTCCTTTGTTGGTAATAATTGCGCCTGCCTTTTTCATTATAGGATCCCAGTCGGGAGTAGTTATGTCAGTTACCAATACTTCACCCTGCTGTAATAAATCGGCATCTTTTGGAGATTTTATAATTCTTGCTTTTCCTGCACTTATTTTTTCGCCTAATGCTATTCCTTCGGTTAACTTTCGTCCCTTCTTTAAAATGACATAATTATTTATAAAAACCTGGTTTTTATTTTTTGCCTGTACTGTTTCCGGTCTTGCCTGCACAATAAACAGCTCGCCGGTAATTCCATCTTTTGCCCATTCAATATCCATTGGCTTGTCATAGTGTTTTTCTATTGTGACGCACCATGAAGCAAGTTTTTTTACATCGTTCTCATTTACCGAAAACGATTTTCTTTTATCGTCGGCAGTAGCAATGTTTACAACGGGTTTATTGTAATTTGAACTATCTGAGGGATAAATCATGGTCCATTCTTTTCCACCAATTTTTTTGTTGATAATGGGATTGAAAGCAGTATCAATATGTGGCTTAAAAAGGATAAACTCATCGGGAGTTGATTGTCCCTGTACAATATTTTCGCCCAATCCGTAAATACTGTTTATCACTACCACATTGTCAAAGCCGGTATCAGGATCAAGAGTAAATGCTACGCCAGATGAAGAAAGATCTGACCTCACCATTTTTTGAACACCTACAGATATTGCAATATCCACATTTCCAAAGCCATTCTCGTGCCTGTAATAAATCGCTCTGTCGGTAAATAATGAAGTAAAGCACTTATGAACCGCATTTACCAGCGCATCTTCTCCCCTGATATTTAAAAAGCTTTCAAGTTGGCCCGCAAAGCTGGCCGAAGGCAGATCCTCGGCTGTCGCACTGCTTCGTACCGCAACGGAAATATTTTCATCCTCACCGCAAAGCTGGTAATGGGCATTTTTTATTGCTACAACCAGTTTATGTGGCAGAGGATTTTCAAGTATCAATTGCCTCGCAGCCTTTCCTGTTTCGGCTAAATTTGAAAAATTCCTGGTGTCAAGTTTTTCGAAAATCTTTGATAGAGGGCTTTGAATATTATTCTCATTAAGAAAAATTCTGTACGCTTCAGCAGTAATAGCAAAACCATCAGGAATATGAACGCCTTTACTACTCAGGTTGCTATACATTTCACCCAAAGAAGCATTTTTACCGCCAACCAAGGCAATATCATTTATTGAAATCTCAGAAAACGTTTTTATTACAGGTATCATAAAAACTCGGTTTATATATGTAAGTTATTGGTACAATTCTGCCATCTACAGCAAAGGAAGATTTGCTGTTTTATTGTTATAGATGACTAATGAAAATGGGAATAGTATGGCTATTAATGATATCGTCTGCAAAACTTTTTTTGAAGGCCATAGATAAACCAGGCCGGTCATAAGCGCCTGTAATAACCATGGCATTTTTATGTGTATTTATCCAAAAAGAAAAAGTCTTCTTTGAAAAGTTTAAATGTTCAAAATTCAATAGTTTAAAATGCCTTGCCGCAAATTCTTCAATGTACTCCAGGTCAGGTATTTCCTTATCGGCTTCATCATTAAAGTATACAATTGTTGTTTCTAATTCGCAGTACTGTGGAAAAAGATAAATAAACTGCTTAAGGGCATAAACACTGTCTTTTTTTCCATCGTATGCAAATACAATTTCATTAATTGGTTCCACCTTATCAGGAACTACAATTATCGGACACTCTGCTGCATGAAGCGTTTGCTGAAGAACAGATTTTGCTTCACTGTCGCTCAAATTAGAGAAAAATGCTGCGCCACCTATTACCATAAAATCGGCAAACCGCGATTCTTTTACGAGATCAGAAATATCCCACGTATCACTTTCCTCATGAATTCT
Organism: Segetibacter koreensis DSM 18137; assembly: GCF_000374045.1. Taxonomy (GTDB): domain Bacteria; phylum Bacteroidota; class Bacteroidia; order Chitinophagales; family Chitinophagaceae; genus Segetibacter; species Segetibacter koreensis. The sequence goes on from NZ_KB893386.1 coordinate 182,429, forward strand.
GTATTCGATCTGATTTTTTTCACAGTATTCTTTAAATTCTTTTATTCCTTGTAGAAATGCATCGTTTTCTTCCTCTGTATAAGACAAATAAGGACCTGCATCAGGAGCAAAGGTGTTGGGAATGACAAGACCATAATTAAGAGAATGAAAAAAAGCTCCGGTCAATAAAAAAGGTTCATTTTCAGAAAGAGAACTTACAAATTGAAAAGCCGCCTTTGAAAAATTTTTACCATCACAGACAAATAGGATCTTTTTCATAACCTGTATTTTATTGTTTAAATGTTTGCTTCAAAACTATCGTTTCATGCAATTTTTTATTATGACACGGAAAAAGATGTTTTATGACATTCGTCAGCTTTTCGTTGATTCTATAAGAGAAAGGAAGTGAGGAAAAAAAGAGGCGCTAAGATTTGAAAGTACAAGTGTAAGACGCAAGAAAAGCTCAAAATAATAATTGCATCGCCACGTCCAAAATCGATTTTTATATACACCAATTACACAACCCAATTATTATGAAAAATATTTTTATTAAAGGGGTATTTGTAAAGAACCAGCAAACCCGCTGCCCAGATTATACCACTTGGAAAAGCGGATGCAATGCCAAGTGGGGAAATAGCAACAAGGAAAATCACTCCCCCTAAGCAGGCAATTTTAAAGATAACGCCGCGCGAAAGGAGTCCCAGCCCAATAAAGAGTTGGCAAACAGCAATAAAGGATACAATAGGGGTAATGTAATTCGAAAAAATGCCGTTGATGATATCGCGGTAAAATCCTATAGCATATTGGCTAAAGCCAAGATAAAAGTCTGGAGTTTTGCGAACACCGGTCCAGTTCGTCCAGGCAGCCCAAATGAATAACGCCGCAAATAAAACCCGTGCAAGTTCTTTCCACTTAAGGCTTATGAAAAAAAATGTAATAGCAACAAGGTTTGAAATAAAATATGCTATTAGTATTTGAGCAGGGTTCATAATAAATTTATTTATGTGCTATGAACAAAGGAATTTCAACTTCTGCTATCAGCAAATCAGCGATACTCTGGTAGAGCCATCTTGAGAAAGAACTGCGCTGGTAAGCGCCGAGTATAAGCATGCAGTTTTTATTTTCTGCCTGCAGATGTTTTACTAATGCTTCATCGGTATGGTCGCTTTTAATAATTGACTGAAGAACTGTAGCATACTTTCTCTTCAGTAATTCTTTTAGCAAATGTTGATTTGGAAAATGGTTTGAATGCTTATCATCTGTAATCATTAGTATTTCTACCTCCTTCAACGGTGTAGCCGGAAAAAGATAACTGAATTGCCTGATAGCGTAAACAGATGAAGGGCTGCCATCATAAGCAAAAACAAACTTTTCAATGGGTTTAAACTCTGCAGGAACAACAATCACAGGACAATCAGCATCTGATAATAGATTTTTCATAAACAAACTGGGTTTTGAAGAATCCCAGTTAGAAAATTTTTCATTTTCATCTATCAATATCATATCAGAATAATGACTCTCACGCAGTAAAGATTTAAGTGCGAATGTTTTATCACGATGAATATTATAATTTACTCCTTCAGCCTCAAACCTTGTTTGAACATTTTTTTTAGACACAGCCCGTAACTGTTCTTCTTTCTTCACAAGCGTATCCATTTGCGACCAATCAGTAAATACGTAATCCTCATCCGCCTCTGGTCTTGCATGATATACCATCTCTTCCAGGAAAGCTGCAACAATATGTGCATTAAATTCTTTAGCGAAGTAAACAGAATAATCAACTGTACTTTCTGACAATTTTAGAGCATCTAAGGCGGCTATTACTTTGATCATACAATAAACGGTTTTAGCGATTATGTGCAATAAATAGTATTGCAGACGGGTGTTTTATCATATCCTCAACAAAATTTTTCTTTAAGATCGACGACAGACCAGACCTTTTGTAGGAGCCTGAGATAAAGATGGTGTTTTTGTTTTTGCGTGACCAGTCCGCTATATATTGTTTCGGGTCAAAAAAGAGCTCTTTAAAATTAAGGTTTGAGAAATGCCGACCGGCAAATTCTTCCAGGTAGTCTAGGTCTGGTATTTCATCATCTGTTTTGTCAACCCAATATACTATATCAGTTGGCAATTGGGTATATTGAGGAAACAGGTAACAAAACTGTTTTATAGCAAACATAATTTCCTTTTTTCCATCATAAGCAATAGTAATATGCGTAACGGGGCTATAATCTTCAGGTATTACCAGCAATGGACATTCGGAACAATGCAAAACATCCTTCATAAAACTATTTGGCTGATCAACATCTATATGACTAAAAAAAAGTTGTTCACTCATTACAACAGCATCTGCAAATCGTGTCTCCTTTATAAAGTCATCGAGTTTAAATACGTCACTCTCCTCATGTACACGATACTCGATTCCATTTTGCTTGCATTTTTGTTCAAATTTTTCAATGCTGCTATTGACAGCTTTAATGTCTGTATCTGTAAAAGCAAGTATAGGTTCAGGGGCAAATTCAACAGTTGCAGGGGCTACCACATCAAAATTGGCGGAGTGAAAAAAAGCGCCTGTCAATAAAAGAGCCTCAGTTTCATTTAAGTTTTCTACAAATTTAAAAGCACCTGATGGAAAATTATTAACGTCGCACACAAATACTATTTTTTTCATATCAAGAAAAATTGAGAAGTTAAATTGTAATCAAAGCTAAAAAGTCTCTTTTAGTGTATTTATGATGCGTGGTATGAGTTCTTATGATTTAAATCAGCTTTCGGACTAACGGGAGTTAGTTAAAAAAATGTCGGGTAATAATAGCTTTGAAATTAAAATCATTCTGTAATGGAAACTATATTAATTGCAACAGATTTTTCCCCCGCTTCACACAATGCAATGGTATATGGAGTAGAACTGGCTAAATTTCTTCAGGCAAAACTGGCACTTCTTCATGTCTGCGAACCTATATTATCAGCAACAGATACGGTTGTAGTAATGACGGGGGAAGAATTGAAGGAACAAAGTAACCAGCTTTTGCATAAGGAAATACAGGACCTACAGGGTGCAGAAACGCTTAATGTAGAATATTTTGTTGAAGAAGGACTGCCCTCAGAAACTATTAAATGGGTTGCAAAGAGAGTTAAGGCAAAGTGGATCGTGACCGGCATGAGAGGTGGTGGTGGCATTGCACGAAAAATATTTGGCAGTACTGCTATTTCACTAAGTCGCAAACCCTGCGTGCCATTAATAATTGTACCCGAACATGCACGTTTCGCCCCTCCTAAAAGCATTGCTCTTGCAAGCGATATAGGCGATGAGACTGATGTACGTATAATAGACCCATTAGAAGAGTTTGGCATAAAATGCAACGCGACCATGTACGTAGTAAGAGTTATAAAAAAAGGAATGGATGAATTTCTCGAAAGGTTAATGCGGCCAACCCGGGTAAAATGGCATTGTCGGGAATTACATCCTTCTTTCGAATTTGTAAGTAACAACGACGTTGCACATGCTATGAATGAATTTGTAAAAGAACATAATGTTGATTTGATTGCGATGGTTGCGCATGAACATAATATTTTTGAAAGGCTTTTTGTAAAAAGCGACATTAAGGAAATGATGTTCCGTACACATGTGCCTGTTGTTATTCTTCCCGAAAAACCAGCTGCCCAGTCTAACAAAGTAGATGATGAGGTGGATGACAGCGTGGCTCAAGGTCATGCATAACCCATAACGTAAAAATAATAGTAGTGTTACAACAGTAATGCCATCCTATTTAAATAGCGATCTCCACTGTTAATTATTTTTTCAGTTGTCATATAATTTATAGACGCATTTAATTTAGGTAATTTTATTGCCAGACAAGAATATATTTAAAATATTTTCACTTTAATAATAAATTGCACAAAAAATCATTCATGATGATAATCTGCGGTTTAAGCTATAAAAAAAATTAAGGTAACCGAGACCAATTATTTTTCATTTAGAACTTTAATTCGCAGGTTTAGTAACTGCGACTGCTGGTGCTTAAGGTCAAGTATATAAACTATTATGAATTTTTATTGTTACTTAGCAGATAATTGTAGTGGAAAGGCTTTTGCATATAATAAAAATTGATGCAATCGATTCTACGGTACAAGTGTGCGACGCAAGGATGCAGGGTAGGAATTCTATTGCCGGATAAAAAAATCCGGCAGGATTAGTACAACATCTGGAAACAGCCGACTTCTACCGGTAACTTTAAAAAATCAACCTCTAAATGCGTATAGGTATTGTATGTTACCCCACTTTTGGGGGAAGTGGCGTTCTCGCCACAGAATTAGGAAAGGCACTTGCAGATAAGGGACATTCTGTTCATTTTATTACATATCAGCAGCCTGTCAGGCTAAATGTTTTTAGTGCTAATATTTATTATCACGAGGTGCGTGTTCCTACATATCCCCTCTTCGATTATCCCCCGTATGAGGTGGCACTGTCAAGTACAATGGTGGATGTAATATTACATCACAATCTCGACCTTTTGCATGTGCATTATGCTATTCCGCATGCCTCTGCCGCATATATGGCAAAGCAAATTGTTGCAAAAGTGGGTAAGAACATTCCTGTTATTACTACGCTTCATGGTACGGATATAACGCTTGTTGGGAGAGACAAAACGTATGCACCTGTAGTAACATTTAGTATAAACGAAAGTGATGCGATTACTGCGGTAAGCGATAACCTGAGAATGGAAACTTACAGGTCTTTTGCCATAGAAAAAGAAATAGATGTAATACACAATTTTGTAGATGTGGCCAGGTTTAGCAAAAAACCCATTGATGCATTCAGGCAGGTAATTGCTCCAAACGGAGAAAAAATTCTGGTGCATGCGTCTAACTTCAGAAAAATAAAAAGGGTGCAGGACGTAGTAAAAATTTTTGCAGAAGTGCGGAAACAAATGGGTGCAAAATTGCTGATGGTGGGTGATGGACCGGAACGTCCGCCAATGGAAGATTTGGTGAAAGATTATGGACTTACTGATGACGTACGTTTTTTGGGCAAACAAGAGCAGATGGAAGAAATTTTGGTAGTCAGTGACTTATTTGTTTTGCCTTCTGAGTATGAAAGTTTTGGCCTGGCCGCACTTGAAGCAATGGCAGCAAGAATGCCTGTTATAAGTACTAATGCGGGCGGCCTGCCTGAAATAAACATTCATGGCAAGACAGGTTACCTATCAAACATAGGTGATGTGGAAGACATGAGCAGAAATGCAATAGCAATTCTTAGTAATGATGAAATGCTTTCCGATTTTAAAAAGAACGCTTATGAGCAGGCGTGCAAGTTTGACATACATAACATTGTTCCTGTTTACGAGAAATTGTACAGCCGTTTTTGCAGTATGATTTGTAGCAAATTGCCTGCCTGAGGCAATATTAATGCTTAATCAATGGGTGAGAATAGGTTTACTCATACTCGTCATATGATGCAATAAAAAAAGAGGTTGACCCAAAACTAAGGGTCAACCTCTTTTTTTATTGTGGTCACTGAAAGTCTTACTTTTTCTTAAGCCATTGTTCCGGGTTCAAAAAAACACTTTTATCATTAATTACCATAAACAATACTTCACCCTCACCTGCATCGTTAGCGGCAGCGTGACCTACAACCGTACCTGGTCTTACCTGTTGATTTTGATTTACGTTTACAGAAGCCAAATGACTGTAAGTTGTAAAATACTTACCATGTCTTACAGTTACCGCCTGCTCGCCGCCTAAATCATACACGGAAGAAACCTCACCGTCTGCAATTGCTTTTACAGAAGCTCCTACAGGAACAGAAATATATAAACCATCACTTTTCCCTTTAAGCACAGTACCCGGAATTGTGTAAGAACCAAAATGTATAGTGGGAATACCTGCATCTACAGGCCACGGCAGCCGTCCTCTTCCACTTTCAAAATTAATAGACTGGGCTCTGCCTTCATCTGTACTCTCAAGATCGCTGTAAACCCTATCGGTTTTAGGCTTGCCGGTGGCTACACCTGTTACAGCTTCCTCTTCAGCCGGTGCTGTAGCTTCTGGCGAAGGTTTTTCAGGGGTGGTATTGCTGGCTACGCTTGGCTGTTCTTTTTGCTGCTGTAGTTTTTCCAAACGGCGTTGCTCTGCCAGTTTTCTTTTTCTCTCCTCCTCCGCAGCTCTTTTTGCCCGGGCAACTGCTTCTGCTTTTTTCCTCGCCTCTGCCAACTCACGTCGAATAATGGCACTTATAGCGCTTTGCATTTGCCTGCGGTCATTCTCTCTCTTTTTTATCTGAGCGGCTAAATCTTTTTCCTGGCTTTTTAACTTATTTACCTCATTGTTTTGTTCTTTTTTATCTTCCTCAAGGTCCGTTAATTGTTTGTTCTGATCCTGTAACGCCAGGTTTTTTTCATTTTTACTATTGTTTAAAGTCGCGATTTTGTGGCTTATCAATTCCTGCGTTTTCAGGATATTGTCCACCTGTTGTTCGCGATAAAGCCGGTAGCTTCTGAGGTAAGTTACTCGTTTTACGGCATCATTAAAGGTTGCAGCTGAAAAAATAAAATTGAGATAGTCATAACTGCTTCTGTTTTTGTAAGCAAAAACAAGGCTCTTACTGTATTCCTGCTTTAAAGTATCTAATTGTTTTTTTAGCCTGTCAATTTCCTGGGTATTAAGAGATATGTTCTTGTCCAGTAAACGCATATCTTTATTGATATTTTGAATCAACTCTTCACGTGCGGCAATCTTTCTTTTAACCAGGTTATAGTTTGCTAAAGATTTATTTTTGCTGCTGCGAATATTTTTCAGGGTTTGATTTAAATCTCTGATTTCCTTCAGTAAATCCTGCTGTTTACGCTGCAATTCCTCTTTGGTCTCCTGCGCAAACAGGCAGGAAGCAAATGAGGTAAAAAGGAACAGAAAAATAATTCTTTTAATCATTCCTGGCTATTTATTAAATTATTTAATATAACAACTTGTTTCATTACAGCCTTTTATAATTTTCAGAAATGTTAAATGGAAATGTCAGAGGCTGATTAAAGACGTATTGTTTAAAATTAAGATCGATGTTAAGTTTCGACTGATCCGCCAGCGATATTTTTCTTTCAGTTGAAAATGGAACACCTGAGGTATTATCATATCCACTATAGGCAATATCGCATGTTCGATTCTCATCGTTAAGATCATCTAATTTGCTTTCCACAATTTTGTAATCGTTGTTATCTAAAGTAGCAAGATGTTTGAAAAGTTTTCCTGTCATTAATATTTGTAAATGATTACTGTCTGACATGTAGGAGCTTATATTACTATCAATAAAAACAGGGTTTCCAACGACAATATCCTGCAAAGCAGTAAAATCTAATGGAAGGCCTGTTAGCTGCTGCAAAAAATCGATACTGCGGTACTGAACATACTTCTTTAGAAGGTTCATAACTTTTATGCTGTCAGTTGTTATTAAAACCCTGAATCCCTCTATCCCTAAAGGTCCTCTTAAAGAAAGCCATATAGCAGAATCTTTTTTCACTCTTATAAAGGCCGTTGCTTCATCTCCTCCATCTTTATCGTTATAAACTACTCTTGCTTTCGCATTAAACGTATTAAAATCAATTTTATTCTTTATAGCCTTGTTATAAACTTCTTTTATAAGTTCCGCAGAGTCCACTGTTTTCAGCGTATCAGTGACAGCAACAGGAGTTGTATCAACCTTTGAAATAACCCCGGTTGTTTTTTGCAATTTTCCTGCAGTTTTGCATGAAAACATTGAAATTGTTACTAATAAAAAAATAAATACGGATGCAATCTTCATCATCTTATTACTGTTTACCTGTATGGCCAAAACCTCCTTCGCCTCTTATAGTAGAATTCAATTCATTTACCTGCGTTAACACTACCTTTTCAACTTTCTGAATAACCATTTGAGCAATGCGATCGCCGGGATGAATAATGTTCGGCTCATTTGATAGATTTATCAATACTACTTTTAATTCGCCACGATAGTCAGCATCAACGGTACCGGGACTGTTTAGGCAGGTAATACCATGTTTTATAGCCAACCCGCTGCGAGGACGTATCTGTGCTTCGTAATTTGTTGGCAGCTCAATAAACAATCCTGTAGGGACCAGCCTTCTTTCAAGTGGCTGCAGTGTCAGACTCGCTTCAATATCCGCCCTTAGATCCATACCCGATGAGCCTTCGGTTGCATAAGATGGAAGCGGGTTTACCGAACGGTTTATGATATTAACAACGAGTTTATCCATTCCAGCAAATGTAATTATTGAGATGAAGAGAAAATTTATAAGTTATACAGGGGATTGTTAAAAAACAACCTTTTGAAGCAATACGGTAGCATAAGCCACCAGACCTTCCTGCCTGCCCACAAACCCCATAGCTTCAGTAGTGGTAGCTTTTATAGAAATGTCTTTTTCAGAAACGTGCAAAATAGAAGCAATTACCTGTTGCATTTTAACTGCAAATGGTTTTATTTTCGGCGCCTCCAGGCAAAGTGTAGTGTCTGCATTAATCAATTTATAACCTTCGTTTTGTACCAATGCATATGTACGTTGCAGCAAAATCTTACTGTCGATATTTTTAAACTCTGATGAAGTATCAGGAAAATGTGCACCAATATCTCCGAGTGATAAAGCGCCGAGAAGTGCATCACAAATGGCGTGTAATAACACATCTGCATCACTGTGACCCAAAGCTCCTTTAGTATGGGGTATCAACACTCCTCCTATCCACAGCTCTCTACCTTCGACCAATTGATGAAAATCAACTCCTGAACCTATTCTAAACATATATTAAATTTTGCTGTAACATTTATACAAAAAAAGCGAAGGTAGTGTTCCTTCGCTTTTTTTGCGTAATCAAATTATATAAACCGTTTATGGAGCGGTTGAACCTAAGCCGTTTGAATTATTATTATCAAGATCGAATACAAGGCTAAAGCGCAATGTATTTGATAATGGATTACGAGTAACACCATTACCCGAAGGAACCAGGTAAGAGAAATTTAGACCGAAAACATTGTATTTTAAACCTGCGCCTAGTGTGAAATACTTACGGTTACCCTTCAGTTTATCTTCGTAGAAGTAACCTGCCCGTAAAGCAAACTGGTCATTATATACATACTCACCTCCAACGGAAACCTGGTATTCTTTCAGTTCATTACTGAAACTACCCGCATCTCCAAAGCTGCTGAACCAGCTGCTTATTACACTTTTATTCCTATAATCTGACAAAGTTGAATCGTCTGTCAAAGCCGGAGGAGTGGGAACCATTAATTTATTGATATCAAGCCCTCCTGTAAATTTACTGGTTTCATCAAACACCCAGGTATAGGCAACCCCTAATCCTAAATTGGCAGGAATATAATCTTTTTGTTGCGCGTCGCTTGTATAAGAAATTTTTGAACCGAGATTACTCAGTGCAATTCCCCAGTTTAAACCCTGACCGTCAGCATTTACTCCTGAATGAAATATTGACAGATCTGCAGCCACTGCTTTACCTGACTTATATTGCACACCGTTCACTGCTTGTCCGCCGGCGAGATTACTGTTAATATACTTTAGAGAAATACCAGCACCTAAATACTCACTTAGTTTACGGCTGTATCCGAGATCAATAGAATACTCGCGTGGCCTAAATGATTGCAGGTCATTTCCGGCAAAATCGGTAAACTGTATATTACCAAGACTAAAGTAACGAATGGAGCCGGATATCCCCTGCTCCTCATCAATTTGGTGATAACCGGCTAGCGATGCAAGGTATACATCGGTTAATCCCAGGTCTTTTAACCATGGAGTATATGTCATAGCAACGCTGGTACGGCTTTTAGCAAAAGGCACCTTGCCGAGGTTCCAAAACGAAGCGTTGGCGTCGGGTGCGGTTGCAATACCAACGTCACCCATTCCACCAGCCCTGGCATCGGGCGATATCCTCAAAAACGGAACAGCAGAAGTAACTACATTTATGGTATTGTTATCCTGTGACTTTACTTGAGTGGTTAACGACAGAGCAAATAATAAAGCAGCAGAAAATTTTACTGTTAGTTGTTTCATCGACACAAGGTGTTTGTTTATTTACGTTAGTACGTTTTAAAGTTAAGCTGTAAAAATAGCAGAATATTTTAAAGTCAGACTAAAAATGCTTTTGGCAGATATTAATGTCTTGATATTCTTTTGCTTCTTTTACAATTCTAAAATGTTTTGAGTAACATTTTATTACATACTAACGACTTTATGTTGATTATCAAATAATTTTTATGACTTATATAACAGTATAAATAACCTGGCTACGATTACTGGAATCCACAAAAAATTCCGGCTAATAATAGAGTACATATAAAATCATAAAGCTGCTTCTATAAACGAAATTTAGAAGAAAAAAGTATCTAAGCTAACATTTTCGAGATTTTTCACATAAAAAACTCGAAAAACTAAAGTTAACCAGAAAGTTTTGAAACCTATACTAAGCAAGGTAACCACGATAAAGCTATAAAAACTAACTGCTAAAGCACTACATCTTTTGCTGTAAACGTATTATCACTTTTTCTAAACTTCCTCCTTTCCTGAAAGAAAATCTTTGTACTTGTTATACAAAAACGAAGCAAATAAAAGAAGTATTCCTAACAACACCAACACGATTGTTTTAGAAATAGTGGATAAAGATGCAAGGTCATAAAAAAACAATTTAAGTAAAGTGATGCCAAAAAGAACCATAGCGGATATACGTAAATGCTTTTTCTTTTTAATAATACCGAAAAAAATGAGTGTTAATGCATAAGCTCCACAAATAAGACTTAACCCTAACTTATATTGATTTTGGTAGCCGGCAAAATCCATCCACTGTATAAATTCATTTGAAATAACAGTAAGGAAAGTAAGGTTGAAGAAAGAAGAAAAGGCAACCTGTAACGAGTAAGCAGCTCTGAAAGCTGTCATGGATGAATATATGCTTAACCAAAGAAAAGCTAAACCGGCAAAGGACAGATATCGAACAAAAAGAATGGTACCGAAGTTGCCAGAAGCAGCCTTTAAATAATTTTCACGTAACTCTCCGGCTAAATATAAACCTCTTGCAAGAAATATCACATTTACAATCGCTGCCATAAGTAACAGCAAATGATGAAGACTTTCCTTTTTAACCCATCGTTCATTTATAAATAACCATGTTGCAAAATACAAACATGAAAATATGATTAATGTAAGAGAGCGGTAAACTTCCATCTGTTTTGTACGGTAAGTAACGTGCTTAAGCTCGTGACGGGTTATTGAATTGTGCCAGGCAAAATCTATTTCATTATAAAAAGCAAAATAAACAAGGAACAAAAAGGTCAAAGGAACGACCTTATTAAAAAAGATGGCTATAAAGGGTTTTATGCCTGAAAAAGTTTTTTGGGCACTGAAAGCCATGTAACCAATGCAACCACAAACAAACATAGAAAGCCAGAAGCCTACGTTTGCAAAAGGTGTCGAAGAAAAGCCGGAAACAACATTAGGTATTGAGAGATAGGAATAATTATCTGACCAATCCTGGATGAGGCTCAATACAGCAATAATAACAAGCGGAAAAGCAATTTCTAAATATACATGGCGGTGGTTAGCGGTGGCTATATAAAACAAAGTAGTTGCTTCGACTGTCCAAAGTAGCGTGACCCAACTTCCATCTAACTCAATTGGGATTGCGATGGTAAAAAATAAAAGACCGAGGCCTGTTACAAATTGAAATACAGAAGTATCGGCAAGCTTCAAACGGTATATGCAATAGCCTGCTGCAAAATGAAGAAATGCATTTGCAATGGTAAACCAAGTGAGAAAATGAATATTCTGAAAATTTTCTTCAATTAAAAAGACACCGAGAAAGAAATAAAATAACGCATTTAATAGCAAAATGCCTATTTCGCCTAACCTGTATTGTTCTTTCTTAAAAATTTTATATGAAAGGAAAGTTATGTAAAAAGTAAAAAAAGTGGCGGTTAAGAAAAACAGTCCTGCTGAAAATTTTTTACTCACCTGTGTTCCGGTAAATAACCAAAAAAGGTAAATTGACCAGGTAAGAAAAAAGGCAATATGATATAAAAGCTTCCACTCTTTTTTAAAAGATAAAACCAAAAGACCGATATTAATCAAAGATATATAAGCAAATAAACCAAACACATTACCGCTTTTATTTCCCAACAAGAACGGAATGGCGTAGGCAGCAACCTGACCTATTAAAGCGATCACTTTTTGGTTATACCATAGCGCAATACCTACTGATGCCCCTGTTATTATAATCATTGCAACAAATGCCAGCCACATAGGCAATAAACCGTAAAAACTAAAAGCTATGTAGGTAATAAAATAGGCAACCGCTAATCCGCCTGCAGTCAATACCGAACTAAAATATTCGTATTTTTTTTTGAGGCGAACTGCAACAATTACTAATGCAGCAGCCATACAATAACCCGCCATAATCCTTATAAACGGACTGACTAGTTCATTATCAATTGCATATTTAGCCCCTATAAAAACGCCGATTATTGTAACCAGTATACCAATTTTACTTATCACATTTGTTCCTATAAAATCCTCCATTTGGGTATTTATGTGAAATACCTGGTTTTGTTGATGAGACGGCTTATTCTGAACGTCTCGCCGAAATTTATCAATATATGGTTTTTGAGATTCTGAAGAAGCGAATATTTCATCAGCAGGTTTTTCAATTACACTTTGAGGCTGAGGATGGGGCTGTACAAGATTTTTGAGGCTTTCTAATTGTTTCTCTAACAAAACGAATTCATCATTCAGCTGCAATTGCCGGTTTCGAAGCTCAGCCAACTGCTTTGTCAGTTCTTCTATTTGGCGTTCTATGTCAGCCATATTTTCATTTTTTAAAAATCCGGAAGTTTGTGCAACCATTCAAATGTTCCCTGTTGCACATGTAAGGCAAAAGTTGAGGTCCCATTGGTGATAACAAGATATTCTACCTGTAAAGTAATATTATAATTAAGTATTTGTCTTATAACATCTTCATTTAATTTTACCTGCATTTCCTTGCATTCAACAATCAGCCAGGGTTTAGTATTTTTAAAGACAACAATATCGAAACGCTTCTTCACATCACCCAGCATAATTTCTCGCTCAACAGCAATCATCGAAGCAGGATATGATTTTTCCTGCATCAAATACTGCAAAAAATTTTGGCGTACCCATTCTTCCGGAGTAAGTAAAACCCACTGTTTTCTACATTCATCAAAAATTATTTCCTTCCCTTTTTCTTTTTTTATTTTAAAAGCATGTGGGGGAAACTGTATGTTAATCATCTAACAAAAGTATTTGCTAAATTTACTAAATCCTGTTGCGGTGTGGAATTAAGAAACGAAAAGAACAAATATGAATACAAAAGAAGAAATTGTAAAAAACTGGTTACCCCGATATACAGGTGAAAAGCTTGAAAATTTTGGAAAGTATATTCTGCTTACTAACTTCTCTAACTATGTAAAAATGTTTGCCTTTTTGCACGATGTACACGTAGTAGGTGAAGACAGGCCAATGCAATGCGCAACAGCTAATGGTATTACCATTATAAATTTTGGTATGGGCAGCCCGGGTGCAGCAACTGTAATGGACTTGCTTGCGGCAATTGCACCTGAAGCGGTATTGTTTTTAGGCAAATGCGGCGGACTGAAAAAAAGGAATAAAATAGGCGACCTGATATTGCCAATAGCTGCGATAAGAGGAGAAGGTACATCAGATGATTATTTTCCCCCGGAGGTGCCTGCTTTACCTGCATTCGCTTTGCAAAAAGCAATTTCAACTACTATACGCGAATACGAGGTGGATTATTGGACAGGCACAGTGTATACAATGAACCGACGGGTATGGGAGCATGACGTCGAATTTAAAGAATATCTTAAGCGCATTCGCGCCTATGCTATAGATATGGAAACGGCCACTATTTTTACCGTTGGGTTTTACAATAAAATACCTACTGGTGCACTATTACTGGTAAGCGACCAACCCATGATACCTGAAGGTGTAAAGACCGAAAAAAGCGATGTGGAAGTAACTCAAACCTTTGTAGATAAACATTTGAACATTGGTATAGACTCATTAAAGCAGTTGCAAAATAATGGCTTGACGGTAAGACACCTGAGATTTTAGTGCAGCAACTCTAACCATTTACAACAGCATTTCCGTGAGTTCAATTAAAGGCTTAGCTATTGCCTTATCTCGTCATAATTATTTTTATCTCAAATTTAGTATTCCTTTTAAGAGTAATTAGTCCACTCTTCCTTTAAAATCTACCTCTATTTTCTCACTGACTTTACCGCTTGTACCAACCACATAAAGATGCTATTTCAACACCTTGCTTTTATCTATTTTTTTGCACTCACCTTTTAATTAAAAAATAAAAATAGAAGGTGTATTTATTAAAAAATAAAAAAATTATAAAATCATGAAATCGAATTTTTTATTGATTGGTATTCTTGTGTTAGTATTTTTTTCCAGTTGCAAAAAAAATGATGAAAGTCCGGGCAATACTGTGTCCTGTAATCTGCCCAGTTCTTCAGTACCGGCTGAACTAGTAGGAAACTGGGCAAATGGATACAACTCATCTACACAAATAGTAGATGCCTACACGGGTGAATATGTTGGCAATGCATTTCAGAGCGGCAAGTTATTTCATTTTGAAAATGATGGCAAAAACGCTGAGTTTTACTACCTGGCCAACGCAGGGGTAAATGCAAAAACAGCCACCAAAGCAATAGGTACCGTAGAATTTCTGGATGATGAATCATTTATTTTTCACGCTTGTAAAGCTCATTACAAAGGCTGGCAAAATGGAACACTGAAAGTGGACAGGGATGCAACAGACCAGGAAGTGGCAAGCCCAGGATTAACGCAAAAATATTATTACTCGATGGTCACCTCCGGAAATACTACTTACATGCAGATTAAATTTGATAAAGCGGATGATTACGGCACTAGTTTCGAAAAAGTTCCTTAAGATTACCTTACAATAAATTTTAACCGAGTATGCATTTGCAGCGCGTTTAGTAAGTTAAATTAATTGCAAATGCATACTTTATTATCAAACAGTAGTTGCTGCGTTGGGGATAAAACTAGGATTGTGCTCTCACTTTAACTTCTTAAGTGAAAGGCTTTAGGCTTTGTAAATGTGCGCAAGCCTGTATGGGATAGAGTAGCTCCAAACCCCGAGTGCTTTCTGCCACTCCAGGGAAGAGCGGGACTGACTCTATCGCAACAATTCCAATAGCCCGTTCCCGCATTTATTTGTTCCAATATTTTTTCTGCTCTTGCCTTATCTGAACTATATACAGCAGCAGTTAATCCATATTCTGTATCCTGCATAAAGCGAATTGCCTCTTCATCATTTTGCACTTTCATAATGCCAATAACCGGTCCAAATGATTCATCTTTCATAACAGCCATGTCGTGATTAACATTTGTAAGAACGGTCGGCTCAAAATAATATCCACCTCTATCAATACGTTTCCCCCCTGTTTCAAGAGTTGCCCCTTGTCTCAATGCATCTTCGATCTGTTGTGTAAGTAAATCAATTTGACCCTTCCGGGTAAGTGGACCAATATAAATTCCTTCTTCAGTTGGCAATCCTACTTTCCATGAATTCACTTCTTTTGTAAATTCCTCAACATATTTATCATACACTTTTTCATGGATATAAATACGTTCAACCGCGCAGCAACTTTGGCCGTTATTATAAAAAGCGCCGTCAGCAGTGCCTGCTGCAACGGCTTTTATATCCGTTATATCGTCTGCTACGTACAGCGGATCTTTGCCACCTAATTCGCACTGGCATACAACCATTTTAGGGGCGACTCTTTCATAAATATATTTGCCCGTTTTATAAGAGCCGGTAAAAAAATATCCGTCAAAGGGCAGATCCAACAATTGTTCGCCCACCTCTCTCCCGCCGACCGCTACCTGGAAGCTTTTTTCCGGAACGCCGGCTTCTTTTAAAAGTTTTTCAATTTTTAGTCCGGTTAACGTTGCGTACTCCGAAGGTTTGTACATGACCGCATTCCCGGCAAGCAGTGCCGGAACAAATACATTTATACCAACAAGATAAGGGTAGTTCCATGCAGAAATATTGCAGACGACACCTAGTGGTTCATAAACGATTTTTTCCTCCATTCCTTCTTCGAAAGTCATTGTTTCGGCAGATAAATATTTTTCTGCATTTTCTGCAAGCCACTTTATACGCTTCCTGGCGCCATTTATTTCATTGCGTGATTGCTGCAATGGTTTTCCGACTTCAGTTGTTAAAGTCAAAGCAAGATCTTCAATATTTTTTTCTATTAGGTCAGAAAACTTTTTGAGGACTTTAACCCTTTCGGCAATTGGTACTTTTTGCCATTCCGGTTGATTACCTCTTAATAATTCAAGCTTTTCGAATAAACTTTCCTTTGTATCTTCTTTTACTTCTTTTATAATTTCTTCTGTCGCCGGGTTAATGATTTGCATAATAGTTGTTTAAATACTGTTTTTTACTGCTTCTAAAAAACTTTCTTTTATGTTTTTAGACATAACACTTTCCTGGTCATCCATTCGCTCGGGGTGCCATTGTACACACAACATATAAGCCTTATTTTTTTTATCTTTAAATTCCAATCCTTCTATTATTTTTTCATCAAAATCATATGCGTTTGCCATGAGGTTATCGCCTAAAGCCCCAGGATCTGCAACCTGGTGATGTGCACTGTTTACATTACAAACGCGAGCGTGAGTGATGCCATAAAGCAGGGAACCGCTTTCAATTCTTATAGCGTGTTGTTTATCTGTATCTGCTTCACGGCGATGTTTTTCATTTCCTCTTAGTTCCAGGTCTTGAATCAGCTTTCCTCCCTGTAAAACATTTACCAATTGCAAACCTCTGCATATTCCTAATAATGGCTTAATACCCGCCTGAGAATATTTGTAGATCTTTTCTTCAAACTTGTCCCTTCTTTGTAAAAATTCATCTGGCTTGTTATCATATTCCATCGAACCAGAATAAAACTCTGGATGCACATCAACACCTCCTGTCAATATAAATCCATCGCAGGTATAAATATCTTCTGTATTATTTTTTTCAAATGACAACTCAACCAGTTCTACATCATTTTGTAAATCTTCTTGATCAAACCAATTCCAATAACGTTTAAAATTCATTTCAGTGAAACTGATGCCGATTTTCTTTTTCATTAGTAAGTATGGATTAGAAAGGTAACCGCATGTTTAACCAATTTTCTCAACAACGCCTTCAGGAAAACTAATTCGCTATAAGATAGCATATAATCATTCCTTATAAAGCCCGACTATACAGTTGCCTGAAATCTTCCCTTGTTACCGGTTTGGGATTGTTGGGGTGAGCAAAATCGGCCACGGCAAGGTCAGCCAGCATTTCTATATGTTCTTGCTTTACACCAATATCTGTTAGCTTATGAGGTATGCCTATTGTTGCATTAAGATCAAACAAATATTCTACTACAGCTTTTCCCGTTTCATCTTTTAATTCCAACGTCCTTGCTATTTTCCTAAACTTGTACTCAGAGCCCTCTATGTTAAATTCCATTCCGTATGGAAGGTTTACAGCATTGGCAAGGCCGTGATGAGTATCAAGAAGAGATGAAAGTGGATGAGCAAGCGAATGAACAACTCCAAGTCCTTTTTGAAAAGCAACCGCACCCATAATAGACGCAATGAGCATTTTGCTTCTCGATTCTAAGTCAGGCCTGTTTACCGCATTTTCTAAAGATTGGCTGATTAACGAAATGCCTTCCAATGCAATTCCTTCGCACAAAGGATGAGGCATTTTGGCAAGGTATGCTTCCATATTATGGGTCAAGGCATCCATACCTGTAGCAGCAGTAATAAATGGTGGCAAGTCTAATGTTAATAAAGGATCGGCAAATACGATTTTGGCTAATAATTTTGGTGAAAAAAGGATTTTCTTTTGGTGCGTTTCATCATCCGCAATGATGGCGCTTCTGCCGACTTCGCTGCCAGTGCCGGCTGTAGTTGGAATAGTGATAAAATGTGGAACATCATTCGTTACATATACATCTCCGCCAATGAGATCATCATATTTAAAGAGATCTTCACGGTGGTTTACCCGCAGTACAACTGCTCTTGCAACATCCAGCGCAGCACCTCCACCAATTCCTATAATGCAGTCTCGCCGAGAAATATCATATACATCTGTTCCTTTATATACGTCAGACTTTACCGGATTTTTATGAATGTCATCAAATACTTCTACAGATATATTCTTCCTTTTCAGCCCATAGATAATTTCTTTAAAAAAATCAAATTGTGCTATGGTCTTATCTGTTATGATAAGGGGTTTTAATAAATTATTTTTCAATAAATAATCTCCCAATTCTTTGCTCGCTCCGGCACCAAACAGAATTGTTGTCGGGAAATTGTACTGATAAATTTTATCGAAGATCATGATACAGTAGTTTGACTGTGGGGTGAGTTGTGAGGTTGAGGTGTTTGATAAAAAGTTTTTTTCTCGTATACCTAAACCTTCTACTTATTTTAAATAATCTCGAAATATCTTTTATACTCCCAATCTGTAACTGCTTTCAGATGCTGTTTCCATTCCCATTCGCGCGTTTGAACAAAATGGCGAACAAAACTTTCTCCCAATATTTCTTTTGCAAGTTTTGAATGTTTCATCATTTGTGTAGCCTCATCAAGCGTCTTGGGAAGAGTTCCATTAGAAAAATCTTTATAGCCATTTCCCGTAGTAGCAGCCTGTTTAAGATCAAGTTTATTTCTAATTCCGTATAAGCCCGATGCCAGCGCTGCGGCCATTGCCAGGTACGGATTTACGTCTGAGCCAATCACTCGAGTTTCCAACCTGCATGATTTGCTACTGCCTGGCAATGCCCGCAAAGCAACCGTTCGGTTATCCACACCCCAGGTAAGAGTAGTCGGCGCCCAGGCTCCTTCTACCAGCCTTTTAAAACTATTTATGACGGGAGCGAACATAGGAAGAATATAAGGAAGACAATGCAGTTGCCCGGCGATATAATATTTCATTATTTCGCTCATTTTCATATTATCCTTCTCATCATAAAAAAGATTTGTCTTACCTGTATCATCCCAAAGGCTTTGATGTACGTGCCCTCCGCAACCCGGAAGATTTTCGTTAATCTTTGCCATGAATGTTGCCATTATAGCATGCTTATAAGCAATTTCTTTTACAGCAGTTTTAAATAATACCGCCCTGTCTGCTGCCTCTGTAATTTCAGAATAGACAATAGCCGCCTCAATAGTGCCGGGGCCTGTCTCTGTATGCAACCCCTCTAACGGCACATCAAACTTCTTTAGTAATTGAAAAATGTCGGTAAAAAAAGGATTTTGCAAGGTGCTGCGCAAAATGGAATATCCAAACATGCCAGGAGTAAGCGGAGTGAGATTTCTGAATTGTTTTTCGTTAGCACTTCGTGGTGTTTCCGCAAAATTGAACCATTCAAATTCCTGGGAAAAAAAAGGTGTGTAGCCGGCGTTTTTCGCATCACTCAACACTCTTTTTAATAATTGTCTTGGGCAAACGTAAGAGGGCTGATCACTTTTATCAATTATTTCCGCTAAAAAAAACGGAATATCATTTTCCCAGGGAATTTTTCTAAAAGTAGACAAATCTAATTTTGCAAGAGCATCAGGATAACCAGAATGCCAGCCAGTAAATTCTACATTGTCATAAGCAACATCTGCGGCATCCCACCCAAAAACAACATCGCAAAAGCCGGTATTTGAATCGATTACTGAGAGAAACTTTTCTACGGAAATATATTTTCCCCGCAGGATACCATCAATGTCTGTAACGGCGATTTTTACTTTTCCTGACGGGTGATCTTTTACGTATTGAACAATTTCTTCTTTATTCATATTATTGCTTTAGCCAACAAAATTTATAAGTTTTTTTTCGCCGTTATAACTTTGGATCTTCAACCTTTAGTTCCTTCCAGAACAAGATAATTATTTTTTTTGCTGAGAAGATATGAATTTTTAATATTTCTGTGGCGAATACTACAAAACTTTCTGCTATGGTTATCTTTTGGCCACCTCATTACACTTTAGACAACATTATAAAAAAATTATATCAGATGTCTAAATGAAAGAAAAAGATCAAGGTGCAAAAGAAAATTGCTCTATGTAATGTGGAAGTTTTACTACAATCTTGCTTTACAATTGTTTGAAATATTTACAGAAAAGAGATTATAACATAAAATAGCTCAATTTTTAATTTTAAATACTTTTATTCATTTACGGCTCTCTTTTTTTACTACAGAATCCACGTAACAGCAAATATGGCTGAAAAAAGCCTGGTGGTAGTGTTTGCAGGTGAAAGAAATGCGACGCAATCATGTTTAACCAAAGTACAAAAAGTTGTATCAATATTTAAAAATCGCCTTACTTAAGTGGAATTTGCAGTTACCGTAATCAATGATAGTACAAAAGATAAAACCGATACGTTACTTTCGCAATCTGATAAAGTATAACATATAAAGGATATGAATGTAAAGCCACCAAGAGAATATGTGATTACGCGACGGATGGATACCTTTTTTATCAATCTTTATGACGCCTCAAAATTTGTCCTGAGATTTTTTAAAGAAGTTTTACAGCCTCCTTACGAGGGAAGAGAAATCATCCGGCAATGCTATGAGATAGGGTACAATTCTCTTCCGCTGATTTCATTAACCGGTTTTATTACCGGCCTGGTTTTTACCAAACAATCACGGCCGTCTCTTGCTGAGTTTGGCGCTACTTCATGGTTACCATCCCTTGTGGCAATAGCCATTATAAAGGCGCTTGCTCCACTTGTAACTGCATTGATCGCTGCAGGAAAAGTGGGATCAAATATTGGAGCTGAAATAGGTTCGATGAAAGTAACAGAGCAGATAGATGCAATGGAAGTTTCAGCTGTCAATCCATTTAAATTTTTGGTGGTCAGCCGGGTGCTTGCCACTACATTTATGATCCCTGTGCTTATGTGTTATACGGGAGGTGTGGCAATGTTTGGTTCGTACCTTAATGTTCATGTAAACGAAATGACAAGCTTTGTTTCATTTTTTGAACAGGCATTTCAAAAAATTTCCTTTCTCGATATTTTTGCTTCTTTGACAAAATCTATTGTGTATGGTTTTACCATTGGCATTGTCGGTTGCTATAAAGGTTACCACGCAACATCAGGAACTGAAGGGGTGGGAAGGGCGGCCAACTCATCTGTAGTTATTTCTATGTTTTTAATTTTTGTGGAAGAGATACTTATTGTGCAAATAGCTAACTCTATAAAATGACAGTAAAGTAAATGGAGAAGCCAGCTACAGACAGGATTAACGAAAAAGAAGCAGTAATTGTAATAAGAAACGTTTACAAATCATTTGGAAACAACCATGTATTACGCGGCATAGACCTTGATCTTTATAGAGGAGAAAACGTGGTGGTACTTGGCCGCTCAGGCACAGGAAAATCCGTTTTAATTAAAATTATTTCTGGTTTGTTGAAACAGGACAGTGGCACAGTAAAAGTGTTGGGACAGGAAGTAGACAGGTTGAACGATCGTCAATTGCAGGAATTGCGGCTGAAACTGGGATTTTCTTTTCAAAGCAGCGCTTTGTATGATAGCATGACGGTTAGAGAAAATCTTGAATTTCCACTTGTGCGAAACCAAAAACATCTATCAAGAAAAGAAGTGGAGGATGCGATAGACAGGGTGTTGGATGCAGTAGGCCTTATTCAGACAAAACATCAAATGCCTTCTGAACTTTCGGGGGGGCAAAGAAAACGCATCGGAATCGCACGTACGCTTATTTTACGTCCGGAAATTATGTTATATGATGAACCGACCGCGGGTTTAGATCCGATAACGTGTATAGAGATCAACAACCTGATTAATAAAGTACAGGAAGAATTTAAAACAAGTTCTATTATCATTACACATGACCTGACCTGTGCCAAAGCTACCGGCGACCGAGTAGCTATGTTGCTTGATGGAAAATTTATAAAACAGGGAACTTTTGATGAAGTGTTTAACAGTAATGAGGAAAGAATAAAAAGTTTTTATAATTATAATTTTATTGAATAAAAAATGAAATCAACAAAAAATACGAGAGCAGTTATAGTTGGTATTTTTGTACTGCTGGGAGTTGTAATATTTGTGATAACTATTCTTACACTTGGCGGCCAACACAAAACATTTGACAAATCAATAACTGTAAGGGCCATTTTTGATGATATAAATGGTTTGCAAAAAGGAAACAATATCTGGTTTTCAGGCGTAAAAATAGGAACGGTAAAGAAAATATCTTTTTACGGAAATGCCCAGGTAGAGGTAGATATGAATATAGAAGAAACAGCTCAGGAATATATTCGTAAAAATGCGAAGGCAAGAATTAGCTCAGATGGATTGATTGGAAATAAAATAATAGTAATCTATCCCGGGGTCTCGAAATCGCCGCCTGTCGAAAATGGCGATATGCTGGGAGTAGAAAAAGCACCTAATCCGGATGAAATGATGAGTACACTGCAGTCGAATAACAAAAACTTGCTCGAGATTACAAATGACTTTAAAGTTGTCAGCAGAGGAATTGCAGAAGGAAAGGGAACAGCAGGAAGATTGCTAACAGATGACAAGTTAATTGATGACCTTCAGGCGTCAATGGTGCTATTAAAAAAAGCTTCGTCTAATGCTCAAAGAATTAGTTCGTCCGTTGCTGATTATGCTGCCAGCCTTCACAAAAAAGGTACACTTGCAAACGATTTAGTAACAGATACCACAGTTTTTAACAGGCTAAAAACAACAGCCGATCAAATGCAGGAAGTATCGGCAACTGCCAATAGCGTGGTAAATAATTTAAACAACGCAACTAACGGTCTTAACAATAGCTTAAACAACAGGAATACGCCGGTAGGCATGTTACTCCATGATGAAGATGCAGCAGCAGACATAAGAGTCACACTGAGAAACCTACAAACAGGCAGTCAAAAGCTGGATGATAACCTGGAAGCTTTGCAGCATAATTTTTTATTAAAAGGCTTTTTTAAAAAGAAGGCAAAAAAAGAAGAGCAGGAAGCAAAGGAAAAACAAGTTGCACCACAAGCAGATTCTCTTGTAAATCGTTAATCTTTTTTTGCTATTGTTGCTGTTATAAAACCTTTTTCTTCAAATAATTTCTTAACAGTTATCGTTTCTGTGCGTACCCAGTGATAATTGTTAAGCAATCTTTTGTACTTGATTCACCATTAGTAATATTTTGATTTACTAAAGAACGAGTGTCAGAGTACTCATCTTTTTATATCGTTAGCATGAAAATAACATTCTTTTCAACCCAGCCCTACGATAAAGATTTTTTTATTAAATACAATAAGGATTTTGGTTTTGAACTTGAATTCATTGAAGCTGGTTTAGACGAATCTACAGTTGATATTGTAAAGAAAAGTGAAGCCGTTTGTGTATTTGTAAACGACAAGGTGACAAAAAATGTAATTGAATCTCTTGCCTCAAAAGGGGTTCATATAATAGCATTGCGGTGCGCAGGTTTTAATAATGTGGATCTAAATGCCGCTAAAGAAAACAATATAAAAGTTTGCCGCGTACCAGCCTATTCACCGGAGGCAGTTGCAGAACATGCTGTTGCCATGATTCTTACATTAAATCGAAAAACCCATAAAGCTTACAATCGCGTACGTGAACAAAACTTTTCGCTAAATGGTTTATTAGGCTTTGACATCCATGGCAAAACCATAGGAGTAATAGGTACCGGAAATATCGGGAAGGCGTTCTGTAAAATTATGATGGGCTTTGGTTGCCGCGTTCTTGCTTTTGATCTTATTGCTAATAAAGAACTCGAAGAAGCAGGAGTTCAATATCTGCCTCTGACGGATTTACTTGCAGAAAGTGACATTATTTCTCTCCACTCTCCTCTTAATGAACAGACATATAATCTAATCAATAACGAAACGATTGATTTGATGAAACCTGGTGTTATGCTTATTAATACAAGCCGCGGGGGCCTTGTTGATACAAAGGCTGCAATAGCAGGGCTAAAATCTGGTAAGCTGGGTTATCTAGGAATAGACGTGTATGAGCAGGAAGAAAAATTGTTCTTCAGAGATTTATCAGCCGGAATCATTGATGATGATGTTATATCCCTTTTAATAAGTTTTCCAAATGTTTTGATTACCGCTCACCAGGGCTTTTTTACCCGCGAGGCCCTTACTAAAATTGCTGTAACTACTCTATCAAATATTAGTTCTATTGCAAAAGGCGATGATCAAAAAAACAATAGCGGCTTAGTAATCTAAATTATGCATTTATATTAACAGCCTGGTTTTGTTATCAATGTTATAAATATTATAGCTTAGAAAAATCTTTTGAAAAAAAACTTTTTTCTTCGTTTTATGAAAGCAGTAAAATATTTAGCAATAGTATTAGGAGGTATTTTTCTTTTTGTAGCATGTAAAAAAGAATTAAGCTTTGAAAATGGATTACCTCTGGGATCTGCCACTGGTACTTTAAAAAGCGAGTCTGGCAATTGCCAGCCGGTTACTATTAAAGGGAGTTACGTTAAAGACAGTATATTGACCGACAGTAATTATGTTGAGGTACAGGTTAATTTTTCTGCAACAGGTAAATACAAAATTTCTACAGATACCTCAAACGGATTTTCTTTTCTAGATTCAGGTTATGCATTCACTACCGGTTTGCAAAGTGTCAGGCTAAAAGGTACGGGTAAACCTATCTTTGTTCAACAGACCAATTTTTCAGTTGCTTTTGACACCAGTGTTTGTATGTTCTCAATAAATGTTACCGATACTCTCCCTCCCCCCATAGTTACTCCTGTAACGTCCGCAGATTATTTTCCTACTTCAGATAGCAGCAATTGGACCTACCAGTTTCAAAACGGCAGTACCTCATCCGATAGTATTCACACAGCTGTTTTCGGAACTGATGCGACTATTGCAGGCAATACTTATCGAACTTTCATTTCTCAGCAGGCTGGAGTTATTGATACAAGTTATTATAGAAAAGGGGATGGTTTGTATTATACCTATGGCAATTTTAATCAGTTTAAGATTTACGATACTGTAGATAGTAAAGCAGATTATATTTTCTTAAAAGATAATGTTCCTGTCAGCACTACATGGGAGTCTCCTGAAATAAATGCCACCCTCGCTTCTACACCGGGAAATGCAAAAATCACGTTTACTATTGAAGGGAAAGACATACAAACTACCATTGGCAACACCACTATTGATAGCGTTATACAAGTTAAGCAGGAATATATGTTTGCTCCGTCAGCAACAGGAGTATATCAAACAGCAGCTACCGCCAATTTTTACTATGCAAAAAATATTGGTTTCATTAAAGCTGAAACATCAGACCCGTCTCCTGTTACACTTTACATTTCCAGGTGGGAGATTTATTATTAATAGTAACTATAACTAATATAAAAAAGAGTTTGTGACAAACACGGCCGCAAACTCTTTTTTATATAAAGAGCATATGGCAACTTATTTTATTTAATATTCGCCTTTTTTAGAATTTAGTATACCTTTTCTCACATCAATTAATCCAATAGCATTTGATAACATCAAATGCATAAGTACAAATACAATATTTTATGAAAGCAGTAAAACGATTAGCAGTAATAGTGGGAAGTGTGTATCTTTTTGCAGGGTGCCAAAAAGAACTGAGTATAGAAAATATAGGCTTTCAAGGTGTAGCCAGTGGTTCTTTAAAAGACAATTCGAGTAATTGTCTTCCTGCGACCATTATGGGTAACTATGTAAAAGGCAGCGTTTTAACCGATAGTGATTTTGTGGTAGTTCAGGTTAATTTTTCTTCGCCTGGCTCCTATAAAATATCTACCGATACCTCAAATGGTTTTTCTTTTGAAGGTTCAGGTGTCATGCAAGACTCAGGATTGCAAAGCATTACGTTAAAAGGAACAGGAAACCCTGCTCTTATGCAACAAACCAATTTTGCAGTTACTTTTGATACTTCTGTTTGTATGTTTTCGATAAACGTTACTGATTCAACAACAGCTGCCCCGGTAGAAACAAGAGATTATTTTCCTACTACTGATTATAGTAACTGGACGTATGCCAATAGTAAAACTTCTGACACAATTAATGTAAGATCCAATGAAAAGGACAGACATTGGCTGGCTAATAATTATCGCATGTTTATTAACAACTACGGCTCACTTGACAGCGATACTTCGTATTATAGAAAAAAGGGTGTGGAATACTTCGAATACGGATATCCCGACCTTCTTTTTCAAATAAACGGCCCTCAGGCAGGGGATAAAAAAGTTGATTATGCTTTCCTAAATGACAGCTTACCGGTAAACGGCACCTGGGAATCTCCTGAAAAAATTGTAACCTCAGGAACAATTACCGGAAAATCAAAAATAAAGTTCACCATAGAAGCTGTTAACAGCACACTAACAATGGGTTCTGTAACAGTTGACAGCGTAATACAGGTGCAACGGGAGTATATGTTTGCTTCTGACCAAACCGGTATTTATCAAAGCCAGGGAGCTATTAATTATTTCTATGCAAAGAATATTGGTTTAATAAAAATAGATCTGGGAAACAATGATATTATTTACGCCAAAAGGTGGGAGATATTCTAGTTTAAGAAACAAGAAATTTTTTTAAGTTACAATCGGCCTTACCTGAGTTATTGCCGGCCTTGCATCAGGTTTTTGTGTCGGATCATAAAAAATAAATTGTTTTAAGGAATTGTCAGCTCGATTCCATTAATTGGAATACTTATAAATATATTTGGGGAGCAATATTTAGAAAGAGGTAAGGTTAGTGAACTGCTACATTTATTCTTACTATTGTAAATAATTGATCACGAAGAAACTTTAAGTAAAAAACTTTTTATTTGTTTTATGAAAGTAGTAAGGTATTTAATAATATTGATGGGTGGTATCCTTCTTTTCGCAGCATGTCAGAAAGAATTCAGCTTTGAAACTGGAAGTCCTGCTGCCGGCTCTTTAAAGGATACAACAGGCAATTGCCTGCCTGTTACCGTTAATGGTAGCTATTACGTTGACAGTACGCTCGCAGACAGCAATTTTGTGATGGTACAGGTTCGATTTTCCGCACCCGGCACTTATACAATATCTACAGATACCTCAAATGGCTTTTCTTTTTCTGCTACAGGATCTGTAAAAGATGTGGGCATTCAGACTATTAAACTAACAGGCATAGGAAAACCGATTGCTTCTCAGCTAACAAATTTTTCAGTTTCTTTTGACTCGAGCGTTTGTACTTTTCAGATTCCAGTTACAACTGGCACTAACAGTGGAGAAACGGCAATTTATACACTGGCCGGCGCTCCAAATACTTGTTCAAATGCAGATGTACAAGGAGATTATGAAGAAGGGGTAGTTCTAAATTCAACAAACCTGGTATCGATACAGGTAAATGTAGACAGTGTGGGAACTTATTCTATATCTACCGTGACCAGTAATGGAATGAACTTTAGCGGACAAGGAGTATTTACTTCAACGGGAGTGCAAACAGTTGTCCTGCAAGGTTCAGGAACTCCAATTAATGCAGGCAATACCGATGTTCCTTTAAATGGAGGAGGCAACTCGTGCAACTTTACTGTTCCTGTAAAATCTGCCACGCCTCCTGGCGAAGACTCTGCATGGCAGTTTAGCGATGGACTAAACTTTTATCACGGTTTTATCGACTCAGCCTTTACACACACAGTTCCCCAACTTAATAATGCAACTGCACTAAGTTTTTATGGATTCTCTTATCCGGGCCCTGATTCATTATTCCAAATGGATATTTTACTTCCGGGCGGTACCATTCAAACGGGAACTTATAATACGGATTCCGCGAATGCTGATTTCTACTTGTACAGTACTGACACAACTAAAGCACCTTACTTTAAAGCGGATTACACAGTAACACCGGCAGTAAATATTCAGATAAACATCAAAACGTATGATCCGGTAACTAAAATTATAACCGGTACATTTAGTGGAACAGCAGTAAATGGTGCAGGTCAAAAAGTGACGATCAACGAAGGAAAGATTTACGCAAAAGTAGAATAAGACCAAACGGTTTTGAAACAGCGATATTAAAAAGGTTATTTCAATAGTGAGATAACCTTTTTAATATCTAGTAAGTGTAAATCAGAAGAAGGATAACGTCACATTTCGGAAAAAAGACCGAAAAATTTCTTTATGAGTCTTTCGCGGTTTGGAGGTGCGTTTTTCATGGTTCGGAGGTGGGTCTTTCACATTGAAGTTGAAAAAGAATTAATTTAATATTTGAAAATAGAATTTATCGAATAAGATTATCCAAAGCACTTTCGATTGAAGGATAAAGAAAAGTAAAACCAGCCGATCTTATTTTTTCTGAACTTACCGTTGCGCTTTTTAGCACTTCAACACTCAATTCTCCAAGCAATACTTTTAAAACAAATACCGGCACATGGAGGTGCACAAAAAATCTTCCTTTCATTTTTTGCGCCAGCAGCAAGGTTAGTTCTTTGTTGGTTACCGGTGTAGGTGCTACTGCATTGTAAACGCCTTCTAAGTTTTCATTTTCAATTGCATATATAAACGTTCGACACAAGTCTTCTATATGTATCCAGCTTACAACCTGCTTTCCGCTGCCAAGTACACCTGCTATTCCAAACTTCACGGGTTTTTTAAATTCGGGAAGCGCACCTCCTTCATTACTTAGCACAATCCCTATACGCAATTTTACAAGACGCTTACCAACTTCTTTTATAGGCTCGACACTTTCTTCCCACAGCCGACATGTCTCACCTAAAAATTCTTTATCCGCACGCATGTCTTCGGTGAAAGCCTTTTTCTTAGGTGAGCGGTTTTCATCTTTCCCATACCAACCTATTGCCGATGCACAGATAACTGCTTTTACTTTATTAGGTACCTGTTGCAACGCTTTTACCAATAAAGCTCCGCTTTGCGTGCGACTTTCTACTATTTCTTTTTTTCTGTCGCTAGTCCATCTTTTATCTGCTACACCTGCACCCGCAAGATGTACGATATAATCAGCGGATGAAATAGCGCTCTCATCTATTTTTTGCGATTTTACATCCCATGTTGCAAAAGTTATATTGTTGCTTTTAGAAGTTTTTTCAGTTCTTGTTAAGATAATAACCTTATGCCCTTTTGCTGTAAGCATGTCAGTAAGAGCAGAACCAATTAATCCTGTACCACCCGTTATAAGTATTGTAGACATTGCAGCGTTTATTTGGTGTTATTTTCCCTGTTGTATAACCTTTTCTATCCTAACCATTTTGCCAACTTCATTTACACCCTCCAGTACAACCCTGTATGCTTTTGTTATATCATTATTGTAAAATTCAACTCTTACTTTTTTCCTGGTACTATCAGTTAAAATTGCAGGATTCCAATAAAGGGTAGAACGATAATCCGCCGCAACATCGGCTGAGGCAGACAAGTCTTTATAATCAGGCGAATAAAATTCTTTTGCAGAAGAGTAACCAGTTACAATAGTTTTTGCTAAGCCTTTTCCGGGGGTTGGTTTTACATCACTACCCTTTTTGGTATACACAGCGATAGCGCCACCGGCACCACCACCACCAAAACTTCCCATAAAAGGAGGGCGCAAAACTTTTATGTATGCTATGTCATTAATATTAACCGAAGAAAGCATACTTGGATCACCCGGCATTTCATTTAAAAAAAGCGAAGTTGCACTACCGCGCCAGCTAACAGTAGCATTAGCACCTGTTCCGGTTATCTGAAGACCTGCAACTTTTCCCTGCAAATAAGTAAATATATCATACATCCCGCTTACGGGTTCGTTTGCAAGGTCAAAGGAATAGCCATCACCGCCTTCAAACAAACCACTTGTGTATTTATCTTCCAGCTCCTGCAGTCTCGTTTTCACTTTTGTTTTTACAGTTACCGTTTGCAATACAGTTCCGCCTGCGTTAAACTTACTACCATATTTTGCAAGCTTGTCTGCAAGAAATTTTGTTCTTGACAGAATCGAAGTATCTAATTGAATACTTACAGGCCTGTTGGCAACATTTATTTTTTTCGCCCCCTTATACAGGTTATTTGCAAAAGCAACACTCATTTCCTGTTCCGCTTTTTTATCTTTCATAAACTGGTAGTGGACGGTAGCAGTATCATAAAAAATAATGTCAGGAATTGAAAATTTATCAACACCTACTTTTGGCAACTGCAACAACTGGGTGGAAGAATCTTTTTGCTGCAGAAAAATAAGTATCTCCTCATCACTCCTGAGAGGAGAGGCAGTTGTTACCCCAAACACTCTGGCTTCCAAAGATAAAAATGATTCGTTTGGATATTTTAAAGCAGGTTTCCGGCCTCCGGCAAGGTTGCTCCAGTTATACCTTCGCCAGCCGTGTGTAAGCATTACGAGATCAAGGTGAGCGCTTACACTATCAGAAGTATCAGAAAAATAATAAGCGGGATTATTTACATATCCTTTAATATCGCCCGTAAGTAATATTCGCGAATAAATGTTATCGGCATACGTTTGCCTACCTATCGCGGCATCTGTCACTGCGAGAGAAAGATTTGAAAGAAGTGTATCGTCTACTGCAATTTCAAAAGTATTTTTTGCCCTGAAATTTGTATTTAACTCGGGGGTGTTGAGCTTTGCATCAAATTTATAGTTGTCGTTATTAATCATAATTATCCGCTCAGCTATTGGCTCCCAGCTTTCTGAAAAAACAGTAACCTGTAATATTCCTGATGGAAAGTCTCCGACAGGAATAGCACCGCTTGTAGCCAAGGTGGTTTCGAGGTTCGCTTTAGCTTTGTACACCCTTTGCTGTCCTAGCAATGCTACTATATTTACATTTTTCCATTCTGCCGGCACATCCTGTGTGCGGTTTATAGTAAAAACTTTCTTCTTTCCCAGCCCCGACATTTTTAATACACATCCCTGTGGTTTTGCCTGAGGCAAAGGTGTTGTTTGCTGGGTTCCGGCAGCATCAGTCCATGTAGCCTTATAATTCTCATTAGCCTGAGGCGTAAAAGCAAAACTCCCCATACCATCATGCTCTGCAGAAAACGAAGTGATTACAGTGCCTTTACTATTTACTATATTTCCTCTTACAAAAATTGGCATACCATATTCATCATTAGCCTTAAAAGCGACCACCGATTCTAGTGTATTGACCAAATTACCGCCTTCGGGAAAAAACTGCAATAATGTTGTCTTTGCAGCAGGAGTGATAGATTTGTGATTATCAGCTAATCCTTTCCTATCAACTATGGGAATAGTTTTTTGAAAAATAAATGCTGTATCAAAATTGAGCATCCAGGTGGTATAGCCGCGATAGATAAGGTTTCCTGCCGGCAAGGAATCAGGAAGATCAAAATTTCCTGCAGTTGCCGACTCGGTTATCGGGTACACTTTTCGCTGCAAAACTATTCCCTTATCATTTACAAGTTCAGCATAAAAATTTTTACTGTTTACCGCTAGGCTAAAACCAGAAAACAAGTACGCCTTAAACCAAATGGTTTCGCCGGCCATGTATAGGTCTTTATCAAAATGCACATACGCTTTTTGTTCAGGAACCTGGTCAGCGTACACCTTTATCATAGAATCTAATACCTGGGCTTTAACAGAAAAGAAAGAAAAAATACATACACCCGTAAAGAGAAGAAATTTCTTCATGCATATAGAATTTACTACAAAAAACTTACAAGCGAATGTAGGGCAAATAAAAATCTTTTAATTGCCAATGAATTGAGAAAATAGAATAACCGAATTTTATGTAAAAATTGTTCACTATTGCTTTTTAAGGGTCTGGGCTTAGGCATCTGTTGAAAGCTGTTGTCACTTACTGCCCCCAAAAACCTTTACCAGGCTTTTTCTGTAATCTCATTTTTCTATCACATATTCTATTGCTGGTTTTACAATCTTGGAAAAAGCATGGTAATATTTCTCTAGCTATGTAAAAAAGGGTTATGCGTTTTTTCGTATCCTATGGTTGTAGCTTCCCCATGGCCTGGATATACTTTTACGTTATCCGGTAAAACAAATAATTGATTTCGTATGCTTTCGAGCAGGGCTGCATGATTGCCGCCGGGAAGGTCTGTACGACCAATACTTTCTTTAAACAATACATCGCCTCCTATTACAAATTTGTCTTCTTCGTCGTAAAAACAAATACTTCCGGGTGAATGCCCCGGAGCAAGCAAAACCTGCAGTTCATGATCACCGAGTGTTATAATATCACCATCTTCAAGAAAATGAAGAGGGCCATCGTAATTTTCGAACGGCAATCCCCACATCTGTCCTGACTGCGGAGCAAAATTCAGAACAAGCTCTTCGTTTGGATGTATGAATAATTCAAGACCATAGGTTTCAAAAATCCACTTATTGCCAAAAACGTGATCTAAATGGCAATGGGTGTTTAAGAGCTGAACAGGTTGCAAACCACTTCTTTGGATAAAATTTTTTACCTTTTGCTTTTCCTCATCAAAATAGCATCCGGGATCAATAATTATTGCTTCCTTTACTTCATTAAAAATTATATATGTGTTTTCTGCAGTCGGATTAAAAGTAAAAATCTTAACGGTTAACATAAATGTAATTTAAGGAAGATTACAATGTTTTTATCTAATTTTAAAACTTTAAAAATTGGAGATGCAAGTTAATAGTATGAGCAGTAGAATAATCGCTTTAATTGGTTTTTGTCTTTTTTCTTTTACCGCAATGTCACAGGTAAATGCAGTCGAATTTGGCAAGAACAGGATACAGCACAAAAAATTTATTTGGAAATTTTATCAATCGCCTAATTTCAACACTTATTTTAATCAGGGAGGCCTTGAACTGGGCAAATACGTTTTGCAGGTAGCGGAGCAGGAACTGCCGGGAATTGAGACTCAGGTCGAATACTCTCTTCAGCGAAGCATAAATATTGTAGTTTACAACAATTACAATGATTATCGGAGCACTAATATTGGTCTTGGTACTGACCTCATGAATGTAGAGGGAGGCGGCATGACTAAGCTGGTTAATAATAAAATGGTCATTTATTTTAATGGTAATCATGCTGATCTTAAACGGCAGATAAGAGAAGGAATTGCCCGTACTTTACTTGAGAACCAACTATTTGGAGAAGATATAGGAGAATTTGCAAGTAATCACGCCTTGCTTGACCTGCCGCAATGGCTAACGGACGGTTATGTAAGTTACATTGCCGAGAGATGGAGCACTCGAAAAGATAATGATTTGAAAAGCGCAATGCTTGGAGACAGTTACAAAAACTTTTACCAGTTCGCTTTTGATAAGCCTTTACTGGCAGGAGCTGCATTTTGGTACTATGTGGATGAAAAATACAAAAAGGAGAATGTCGGTTACTTTTTATACCTCACACGCATTTATAAAAGTCTCAACAGTGCATCACAACGAATAGCGAAAAAGAAGTTTAAAGAACTTCTCTCTGACTTTATGAGCTACGAGCAGGACAAATATTTTAAAGATATCCGTCAACGGAGAAATGTGCCTAAAGGAACGATTGCAGTAACCGAAGATGTAAACAACCGAAAAGATTTTTTTCGCTTCCAGGCAAATCCAAATCCCCGCAGTTTTAATTATGTAGTGGCACAGTACAACAAGGGCATCTACTCTGTGGGTTATTATGAAAATTACGAGTTGGCTAAGACGCTACTTAAATACGGTGTAAGAACACAAAAAACAGAAATAAACCCCAATTACCCTTTAATGGCGTGGGACGGCAAGGGAACAAGAGTAGCAGTAATATATTGGGAAAATGGAAAAATAAAAATGTTTGTCTATGATGTTATTGCCAATTACAAGAACTACAAACAGGAGATAGAGGGCCTTGATCAGATTCTCGATGTTCAGTTTATGCTTGACAAAAATACTCTTCTATTAACGGCTGTTAAAAATGGTCATACCGATATATTCACGTATAAAATAGAAGCAAACAAACTAGAACAGCTTACTAATGACGTTTATGACGATCTTGATGCATCGTTCGTATCATTTCCAAACAAAACAGGAATCATCTTCGCCAGTAATCGTCCTGGGCCTGATGCACCCAGCAGCGACACAGTATTGCCCAGCAACAACCGTTATAATATATTTCTTCTTGACTATCTGACTAAGAAACAGATAACCCAGTTAACGAATTTAAAGTATGGCAATGCCCGATACCCCATGCAATACAATGTGAACCATTTTACGTTTGTTTCAGATGAAAATGGCGTGGGCAACCGGTGGGCGGGCTTTTTCTCGACTCAGAGAGAAGGTCTTGATACATTGTTCTATATAGGTGATGAAGTTCTACACAATCCTTCTGATAAAGATCTTGATTCGACACTGGTTGCGTGGCAGAAAAATGAGCCCGATAGCATTAGCATGTTCCAGGTTACTAAAGACTCTACGTATACCTTTCCAATTACAAACTACCAGAGCA
The DNA here is from genome assembly GCF_000374045.1 of Segetibacter koreensis DSM 18137. Taxonomy (GTDB): domain Bacteria; phylum Bacteroidota; class Bacteroidia; order Chitinophagales; family Chitinophagaceae; genus Segetibacter; species Segetibacter koreensis. Next base: position 216,881 of record NZ_KB893386.1, read on the forward strand.
GCCTTCTTGAGACAAGAATTGCAGGAGACAGAGGGCAGGTAAGCGAAGTAACGCGGCAGGGAGATACTAAATTTTTATATAAGCTGAAAGTAGATTCTATTGCATTACGAAAAAGAAATGTAAATGCACGGCCTACCGAATACCTCAAAAAAATAATAGCTGAGAGGAGAGCAGAAGAAGGAAAGGCCACTATCTATAACAGTACAGATACAACTGCTGCAAACACCAGCCCTGTTTTTCAAAGTGAATTTGAAAATGAAAAGAAAGATTCTGCTGCTTCCGCATATAAAGTGTACGAAGTACCAAAGCAAACTGTTTTGCAACGCTCCAGGCTATTTGATTACAGGCTTAAATTTAGTAATGACTACATAGTTAGCGGAGTTTCCAATAACATTCTCATAAACCGCTATCAGCCTTATGCAGGAGGTAGTGGCCCAATACAATTAGGCAATGGTTCAAATTTAAACTTCACATTCAGAGCAAGTGTAAGTGACCTGATGGAAGACATTAAATTTATAGGCGGTTTTAGGCTGGGTACCAATTTGAGGGATAATGAATACCTTTTTGGATTTCAGAATTATCGAAAACGCTTCGACTGGGGCTTAACCTACTACAGAACAATCAATCACGGAGGAGTGGGTTTAAGCTCAAATCCGAGCGAAGGTTACAATGCACAGTTCAATACAAATATTTACCAGTTTAATGGTAGCTACCCGTTGAATGAAGTAAAAAGTTTACGTGCAACAATCGCTTACCGCCGTGACAGAACGATAGTAAAGCCTTTTCATTATTTTGGAGGAGGGGAAGGAGTACCTGACCAATATGGTCTTGCCTATCCTGATATCCTTACACAGTATGCGTTAGGAAGAATTGAGTATGTTCATGATAACACCATTAATCCTACACAGAATATATGGCATGGGTTGCGCTACAAAGTGTATATGGATATCAATATGCCTGTTAATGACAGTGTTCACGCCGGCTATACATACAACTTTGGTTTCGATGCCAGGCATTATTTACCCATTTACCGAAACTTTATCTGGGCAGTTCGTGCTGCTGCAGATTTTAGTTGGGGAGATCGCAAACTTATCTATTATTTAGGCGGCGTAGATGGATGGCTAAGCCCGAAATTTAATAATGCAAACCGGCCAGCTCCTGATCAAAATTATGCATTCCAAACCCTGGCTGTTAATCTTAGGGGCTTTAAGCAAAACGTTGCCAACGGTAACAATGCTTTCGTGATGAACAGTGAACTTCGCCTCCCTGTCTTTTCAACACTGATTAATAAACCTATAAATAATGCTTTCCTTAGAAATTTTCAACTGATCCAGTTCCTTGATTTAGGTACTGCATGGAATGGCAAATATGATAAGTGGGCAAGACCAGGTGTTACATACACAACCGGAGATGCCAATAATCCTATAACCCTAAAGACAAAGGCTGGTGGCATTGGGCCATTTGCAGGCGGATATGGTTTTGGAGCAAGGAGCACCATATTAGGATATTTTTTAAAGGTAGATGCAGCCTGGCCAATGGATGGAATATTTAATGGAAAACCTATGTGGTACTTTGCTTTAGGCCTCGATTTCTAATACCATCAAAAGAAATATTTTTAATGCCCGGCTTTTTAGTTGGGCATTTTAGTTTATCTTTTCAACGTCGATATGTGGGCTCGAAAGAGGGGTAATATCATCGGAAAGAACTTAATATTTTATCCATTTTGCTAGTCTGCTTCTCTTGGTTTCCTTCACAAAAGAATAAAGTTTTCGGAAATAGTATTAATTGCTAAAAACCAAAAAGTCGCCTTTTTGGTGAAAAACCATTTCCTCTTGCCTTAACTTCGATTACATGAAGGCGCTTATTTATAAATCAACCGGAAGCTGGTATATAGCAAAAAATGAGGACGGACGGCTATTTAATGCAAGGATAAAAGGTGTTTTAAAAATCAGCGGATTAACGTCTACAAACCCTATTGCTGTAGGTGACATTGTAGAAATGGAACTGGAAAATGAGCTGGAGAGTACTGCAACCATTACCAAAATTTATGACCGTAAAAATTATATCGCCCGGGTTTCCCCGCACAACAAAAACCAACACCACATTGTTGCTTCAAATCTTGACCAGAGCCTTTTGTTTGCAACCTTAAGAGACCCTAAAACATCTCAGGGATTTATTGACAGATTCCTTGTTTCTTGTGAATCTTATCATCTGCCTGCAGTTATTGTTTTTAATAAAGCAGATGTTTATCGTAAAAAGGAATTTGAAAAGTTTGAGGAATTAAAAAGCATTTATGAAAATATTGGTTATAAAGTTCTTCTTACCAGCATAGTAAACCACCAGGGCATAGATGAGGTAAAAAATCTTTTATTTGATAAAATAACATTACTAAGCGGCCATAGCGGGGTAGGAAAATCTTCGCTAATAAACGCAATTTTCCCAGAGTTGAGTTTACGAACAAAAGAAGTTAGTGACTGGAGTGGCAAAGGAATGCACACTACTACTTTTGCCGAAATGTTTGATCTGCCGTTTGGAGGTAAGGTGATAGATACACCGGGACTGAGGGAGTTTGGACTTGTTGATATAAAGAAGCAGGAGCTTTCGCATTATTTTCCAGAGATGAGAAAACGATTAAATAATTGCCAATTTAATAATTGTATGCATATAAATGAACCGGGCTGCGCGATAAAAGATGCTTTAGATAAAGGACAAATTCACGTAGATAGATACGTAAGTTACCTCACGATCCTAGATACAATGGAAGACAAAAGTTATTGAAAATCACTTTCGAATATCGATACAAGTTTTAGGTCAATTTTGAAATTTTTCTTCTTTTTTTGATGACTTTAAAATCCTGTCGATCTCGCTCAAAATCCTTTCCTACCCTGCATCCAATATCCTGCAACACGACACGATTGAAAACAGCGGACTTATCTTTTCATAAATCTTTACTACTAGCTTTTTCCAGGGATTTGCTTGTATTTGCGATAATTCTACCATAGTGATAAAAAGACAAATTCAGGAAAAATTTAAAAATCGATTTTATAAAAAAGTATCGGAATTATTATGTTCGTTGCAGGCATTGTATCTTTCAAACCAGGAAGCGTATCTAATGTAATTGTTGGCAATACGGTCAATCTCGCCACTGATTTTTTCCTCGGAAATGTCTTTAACTTTTTTAGCCGGCACACCGGCATAAATACTTCCCGGCTCTGCAATTGTACCTTCGAGAAGCACTGCTCCTGCAGCTATAATCGTATTACTGTTTATAACGCAACGATCCATTACTATAGCTCCCATTCCTATCAGCACATTATCACTTACAGTGCACCCATGCACAATAGCATTGTGTCCGATAGAGACGTTGTTACCGATATTTGTAGGGTTCTTTTGATATGTACAATGTATGACCGCACCATCCTGAACATTTACTTTATCACCCATTCTTATGCTGTTTACGTCGCCACGTATAACTGCATTAAACCATACGCTGCATCCATCGCCCATGATTACGTCTCCTATTATAGTGGCATTAGGCGCTACAAAACATCCGGAACCAAGTTCAGGCATTTTATCATTTACAGAAAGAATTAAAGCCATAAACAGAAGTTGAAGGTTGACTCTTGTTAGACCGTCCTGGTAATTATTGAATTGATACGATAATACTGAATATCAACATATCTAATCGAAGATAATAAATTGTACCGAACTCTGTTAACCTTCCATCAACGTCCATACTTCGATTTGTCAACAAAACAATTCCTCTACATACATTTGCCTATATTGTGATGGAAACATCATTGTACATCTTCAACTTTTTATGAACAACAGGCAGTTATTTTTAAGTCATGTAGCACAAACATCTCCTGCTCCAATAGGTTTGGAAATTGTAAAGGCTGCGGGCATAAAAATGTGGGATGTAAATGGTAAAGAATATATAGACCTCATCTCTGGTTTTAGCGTTTGCAATATTGGTCATAGCAATCCCAAGGTTATTAAGGCTGTAAAAGACCAGGTAGATCAGTACATGCATTTAATAGTTTATGGAGAATTTATTGAAACGCCACAGGTTGCATATGCAAAAATGCTTACTGACCATCTCCCTGCTTCTTTAAACAGTGTTTACTTTACCAATAGCGGTGCTGAAGCAACAGAAGGTGCAATGAAGCTGGCTAAAAGAGTAACGGGCCGGTCAAAAATTATTGCATGCAACAAAGCGTATCACGGCAGCACCCAAGGTGCACTAAGCGTAATGGGAGATGAGTATTGGAGAAATGCTTTCAGGCCTTTATTACCAGATATTTTTCATTATGATTATAATAGCGATACATTAATAAATGCTGTTGATGATAATACCGCATGTGTAATAGTAGAAACTGTACAGGCAGAAAGCGGGGTAAACAAGCCGATACCTGAATGGATAAAATGCGTGCAAAAAAAATGTGCAGAACACGGTGCTTTACTAATTTTTGATGAAATACAGGCAGGTTTTGGAAGAACAGGAAGTCTGTGGGCTTTTGAACAATACGATGTAGTGCCGGATATTTTGCTACTTGGTAAGGCCTTGGGCGGAGGAATGCCGCTTGGTGCTTTTATTGCTGATATTCAATTAATGAATTCTTTAACCACCAATCCGGTTCTTGGTCATATTACAACTTTTGGCGGTCACCCCGTAAGTTGTGCTGCAGGTATGGCGGCTATGAAAGTCCTACTGCAAAATAACTGGATCGAAGAAGTTAAGAACAAAGAACAGTTATTTCTTAGATTGCTTAAACATAAAAAAATAAATACTGTTCGTTCTGCAGGTCTATGGCTTGCACTTGAATTTGATAATCTTGAAATCTGTCATAGAACCATTAACCGTTGCATTGAAAGAGGAGTGGTGAGCGACTGGTTTTTGTTTGCACCAAATTGTATGCGTATTGCTCCCCCCCTTATTATCACGGTGGAAGAAATTGAAAAAATTGCTGAAATCATTCTTTTGTCTATTGACTAACCTTGCATTTTGCGTTTGAAAAATAAAAGCTTTTGAAAATACTCTCTTTGTTATTAAAACGATTTTAAGCCTTGTCAGATATCTGCTTTCTTCTCAAGTTATAGTATTTCTAAAAACTTAATTAACTACAATCGATTAAAGTGAAAAATTAAAAAGTTTTATTAAAAAAAAGAATTAAAGCTATGCTATGGCAAGTGTACACAGTAAATAATAAGTACGTATAGTTTCAGTATAATTGCTAACCTATTATCACTAGTGCCCGACTTCTATTTCTTCATAAATCTACATCATCATTTCCCTGCTTTAGCTTTAATCAAAACTGCAAATTGCAATAATTTCCTTTCAAAATATTCCTCATAAATCACTAGCAACTCTTGCAAACGATTCAAATAAAAGCTTTCTTTCTTTTTAAAATGTTTTAAATATACTTTGATTCGATTATACTTTTTTCATTGAAATTTCGTTATATCACAATAAAAGTACTGTGTGCTTGCGCCACACATTAATTAAAAATGATTTATAAAAACCCTTACATAAAGACAAGCTAAACTTTGTTCTTATTATTAGCAAAGCTTGAAAGCCTTTGTCTGTATTGAAAAAATTCTGGCAATACCACTCATGAGGCAAGTTAATTATCTATTGCTTTTCTGCATTCTTTTACTTGCCTTCTTTACCAATGGATCGAAAGCTCAAACTTCCGTTTTTGCTGTTGACCTTTCTGCTAAACCCGATACCAATTGGAATATTACCAATATTTCGAGAAATGGAGCTTTCTGTAATTCATCAAATTGTATTAAGTTTGATGTTACTGTTAATCCCCTTTCTACCCAACTTGGATTTGATGTTGCAAATCCTGCTCCAACAGGCAATTCAGCTTTTTACCAGGTTAATTGTGGTCCTGCTACATCCCTAGGCACTAAACTTTGTGTTTCCGGGGTGCCGACTTTTTCCATCACCTTTTGCAAAACCGGCAATGATCAACCGATTTATACTTTGTCAGCCAGCCGGGGATATTCGGGATCTGCTGATATTGCAATAAGAGCAGATGGAAACTGTGCCGGGAAGATGGGTGTGCAAGGCATGCAGAAAAGTTCAGTTACCTGGACATCCATTTATCCCGGAACAACGGGTGCTTATAACTCCTATCTAAGTTGCACTACAGGTTGCGATACCGTTTCTGTTACTACGGCTCCCGGAGCTCCCTCTTATATCGATTATAAGGTTACTGGCTCAGTTAATGGCTGCTCTTCAGGATCTGTATCTGATACAATAAGAGTTTACTCTTATCCATCTTTAAACCTTGCTATAACACCTTCCAATCCTACTATTTGTTCGGGTGGCCCAACTAGTGTTACCTTAACAGCAACGCCAACAGGTGGCAATCCTTCTTATACATATAGTTGGACTGGTCCAAATGGTTTCACGTCATCCTTACAATCACCTACTGTAGCTACAGCAGGCTTGTATACAGTCTCTGTTTCCGATAATACAAATTGCTCTCCTGTTACAAAAACGGTAACAGTAGTTGCGTCAGCTACCCCAACTGTTACCAGTGCAGCAACTAACATTCAATGTAGCGGTGTTGCACAAAACTATAATATCACGAGCGGGGTGACCGGAACAACCTATACCTGGAGCAGAGCTGCAGTAACCGGAGTCAGTAATGCTGCGGTAACAGGACAGACAGCTAACAGCATCACAGAAACTTTGATCAATACTACTACTTCACCTGTGAATGTAACCTATATCATTACTCCGTCAGCCAATGGTTGTACGGGTACTGCTTTTAATTATGTGGTAACCGTGAACCCGACCGCTACCGTGACGGCTGTTCCTAACCAGGTGGTTTGTAATAATGCTTTGACAACAGCGGTAAACTTTGCCAGTCCGACAACAGGGGGAGCTATCACTTATAACTGGATGAACAATGCTCCTTCCATCGGCCTTGCTGCCAGTGGCTCAGGCAATATTGCTTCTTTTACTGCTGTCAATACCGGTACTGCACCGGTTACGGCTACCATTACCGTTACTCCTGCTTATGCTAACGGGGG